>NZ_LT963430.1:1395604-2595604 GCF_900199405.1 Beduinella massiliensis | reverse complement strand
CCGTAAACAAAAGACAAAGGCCACCGGTAGCGAAAACGCATGCGTTTTCGATCCGGCAGCCTTTGCTTGCTTAGTCCTTCCTTACGCGGCAGGAAAATGGAAACGGAAGGACGTTCCCCCGCCCAGCTCGCTTTCCACTTCAATTTCGATGCCGTGCCGGCGGGCAATTTCGCGTACGATCGCGAGGCCCAGGCCTGTGCTTTCACCGCTGCGGCCTTGCTGGTGATGGAATCTGTCGAAGATCTGCCCTAGATCGCCGGGGTCGATGCCCACTCCGTCGTCCTTTACGATCAGGATGGGCTCATCGGCGAGCAGCGAAAGTTCGATACACCTGCCCGGCGGCGTAAACTTGACCGCGTTGTCGATGACCGCCATCAACATCTGGCGAAGCCGGCTGTAATCGCCCGACATCGTATAGGTTCGCTCGGGTTCCTGACAGGAAAAGCGCAGCCCTTTGGCGCTGCACAGCGTGGTGGCGCTCATCGCGACGTCGCTGAGCAGCTCGCTGAGGTCTACGGGCGCAATTTCGAGCGCGTAATCCGGGCTTTGCAGGCGCGAGAGCTCGAGCAGATCCTGAATCAGCCGCTGGAGCCAGCGGCTTTCCGTGAGCATCTGGCGATAGTAGGCCTGCACGTCTGCGGGCTCGGTCAGGACGCCGTCGCACAGCGCCTCCAGCGAGCCGCGGATTACTGTGACCGGGGTCTTCAATTCATGCGAGATGTTGGAAAAAAAGACCTGCTGCTGCCGGTGCAGACGTTCGTCCATGCTGCGCGCCTCTTCAAGCCGCTGCGCGAGCACGTCCATCGATCTCGCCAGGTTACCGATCTCGTCGTCCTGATGAAAGGTGGTGCGCGTCTCGTACTCTCCCTTAGCGAGCCGCAGCGCGACCTGTTCAAGGGCGGAGATGGGATGGGTGAAGGCATGGGAGAGAAGAAAGGCGAGCAGGGAGGCGACCAGAAAGGCGATGAGGCAGCTGATGATGAGGATGGTATAGCTCGGCACTTGCGCAAAGCCCAGATCGAGCAGGTTGGATTCGAGGACGACGACGCCCAGCACGCGTCCCTTGGCGTTCATGACGGGCATAGCGGTAGAGACGTGCACCTCGCCGTCGCGCCGGGTCTGCAGAAAAGGCGTCTTGCCCATGAAGCCCAGAGCGATGGTCTGTTCCAGATAACCGGCCAGCAGCGGGCGGCGCAGCGTTTTGATGACGCCGTCGAAATTGGCGGTCACGTCGTGGTGGTCGTTGACCAGGTAGATATTGCAGCGCGTGATGTGCTCGAGCAGCGCTAGGTAGGCGCAGAGCATGTCCTCGCGCACGATGAAGGGGTTCTCGTCCAGCGAGGCGTAGTCCGAAGGGGCGATCAATTCCGAAAGGCTTTGGGAGATCGCGTAGGCGTCGCGCTGCATCGTCTTGCTGTAGTGCGTGAGGAGCTGGCGCTTTAAAAGTGCGTTGTACAAGAGCCCCACGAGCAGCGTGAAGACGGCGAGGAGCAGGGCGATCAGGCACATGAGCCGGGCGGTGATGCTGCGGCGCGGCGTCCGCATCCTTTTCACGGCAGGAGCCTTTCAAATTTGTAGCCCGCGCCCCAGACCGCGCGGATGGCGAAGAAATCGTGGGGACAGGCGTCGAGCTTGGCGCGCAGGCGCTTGATGTGCGAATCCACCGCGCGGTAATTGCCCGCGTACTCATACCCCCACACGAGGTTGAGCAGGTTTTCGCGGGTGAAGACGCGGCCGGGAGAACTGGCGAGCGTCCACAGCAGCTCTAGCTCGCGGCGCGTCAGGTTCAGCGGCACGCCGTTCAGCGTGGCGCTGAGCGAAGGCAGGTTCAGGACGAGGCCCCCGATGACCAGCGTTTCATTTCCTTTTTCCGGTGTGATGCGCCGCAGCACCGCGCGGACGCGCGCCATGACCTCGCCAGGGGAAAAGGGCTTGACGATGTAATCGTCCGCTCCAATGTCAAGCCCCAAGATGCGTTCGGCATCCTCGTCACGCGCGGTAATCATCAGGATCGGCACATTCGACGTCCGGCGGATGCGGCGGCAGACTTCCAGCCCATCGATGCCCGGCAGCATGATATCCAGCAGAATCAGGCAGGGCGAAGCTCCGGCAAAGAGGGCGAGCGCTTCCTCGCCCGACTTGGCGAGAATCGCTTCCATGCCGTCCCTGCGGATATACTGCGCGAGAATCGAACAAATCTGTTCGTTGTCGTCTACCACGAGGATAGGGTTCATGCGATGCGCCTCCTGCCTGTATTGATGACGGTCTTATTGTAGAGGGACTGGAATGCTTTGTCAAGAAATTCACTTACGGATCACTTTTTTTCCCAAATGCCATCATTTTGACATAAAACAGAGATAGACTGAACAAGCGGTCGGGAGGATGAAGGAATGAAACGCTGCATCGGAATCGTGCTGGCCTGGATTCTCGCACTGACGCCGGGCGCCGCCGTGCTGTCCGAGGAGGAAATCTGCGACGGGATTTACCGAGGTTTTTACTACGACGGCGGTATCGAACAGATCGCGATTCAATTCGAGCTCAAGGACGGTCTCTTTGACTCCATCGTGTACAGAGGTATCAAGTATAAGGACGGCGACTACCTCTCCGAGGACGCGAGCGACGCGCAAAAGGCGATTCGTAAGCAGTACATGGAACTGGCCGATTATCTGATCGGCAAAGGGGTCGAGGCGATCGACGACCTGTACAGCCCCTATGGCTTCGTGGAGGACGTGGACGCGGTCACGTCGGCAACCTTCAAGTCCTCCAAGCTGATCTCCGCCCTGTGGGACGGCATCAAGCGCAGGCCCTACAAGATCGTTGGAGAAACGAAGCTTCCGGAGGCGCCGCCCTGCCAGGACGGCATCTACCGCGGCTCCTATATGGAGGACGGGGTGGAAGAGGTCAACGTGGAGTTTGAGGTACGCGACGGACGATTTGTTTCGTTATCCTATCGCGCGCTGCAGTATAAGCATGTCAATTATCTCTCGCCGGATGCGGATGCGCGCGCGCAGGCGGTCGCGTCCCAGTTTCGGCAGGTACTCGGATATCTCGAGGGCAAGGAAATTGCCTGCGTCAACGACCTTTATCAACCGGGAGAGATCGCGGACGACACGGACGCGACGACCGCCGCGACGCTCCGCACGCCGAAATTGATCTCCGCTCTGTGGGACGGCATCAGCCGAAACGCTTACGAGCGCATTGCCGAATAGTGATTCTTTGCTTCCCAAAGCCGCGGTTTGGGGGCAATGAACGATAAGCACCTCAAAGCGATCTGAAAGGAAGAGGAAAACTATGAAAAAGATGATGACGGCACTGCTGGCGGCAGCGATGGTAATCGGATGCATGTCCGGCGCGATGGCGGACAAGACGGGCTTGGGCATCGTGACGGAGGCCGCTTCTTCGGCATCCGCCGCAGAGGGCAAGGACGGCAAGGCCAGCGTGAACTCCACGATTTGCGCGGTGACGCTCGATGACGAAGGAAAGATCGTTTCCATCACCTTCGACGTGGCGCAGACGGCGGTTGCCTTCGACGAAAAGGGCGAGATCAAGACCGACGTGACGGCGGAAATCCCCTCCAAGCGCGAACTGAAGGAGGGTTACGGCATGAAGCCTGCCTCCGCGATCGGCAAGGAATGGTATGAGCAGATGGACGCCCTGGAGGCCTGGTGTGTGGGCAAGACCGTAGAGGAAGTGCTGGGCATGCCGACTTACGACAAGGGCGACGGCCACCACGATTGCGTGCCGGACGACGTGGATCTGAAGACGAGCTGCACCGTCAGCATCGGCGATAACCTCAAGGCGCTGCAGAAGGCTGCCGCGAACGCGAAATAAGCATCGGACGCAAGAGAAGAACGCTGCAAAGGCAATGCTGAACTGCACCCCCAATGTTAGACAGTATGGTATACTGAAAACGTTGGGGGTGCTTTTTATGCCCAAAGGGAAACCAAACAAGCGATACACGCCAGAGTTTAAGACGATAGTGGTAGAAACAATGCAACAGGAAAGGTTGAGTTACAAGGAAGCAGCGCGACAATTCGAGGTTGGAGACGACAAGCGGGTCGCGGCGTGGGAGCGTATTTACCTAACAGAAGGTCCGGAAGGCTTTTGCGTGGAGCGTCGTGGACGCGGGAGTAAGGGACGCCCACCAAGGCTACCTGAAAAAACAGAAGAAGACTTGCTTGCAGAAGTGCAGCGGCTACGAGCGGAGAATGCGTACCTAAAAAACTTGCAAGCCTTGGTTTTGGAAGACGAGCGACGCCAGCACAAAAAACACTGGTGATTCAAAAACTGAGGCAAGATTTTCGGCTGGATCTGCTCCTTTCCATCGCTCAACTCCCGCGTGCCACTTACTATTACCACATAAAGCGACAGGCCGCGCCAGACAAATACGAATTGGAAAAAGAGTTGATATCGGCCATCTATCATGAGCACAGAGGTCGCTACGGCTACCGCCGTATCACAGACGAATTGCGTGACAAAGGTTTTGTCCTCAACCACAAGACGGTACAGCGACTGATGCGTGACCTGAAACTCGTTTGCCGCGTCCGGATGAAAAAATATCATTCCTACAAAGGAGAAATTGGCAAAATCGCTCCAAATCTGCTGGAGCGCAAATTTGAAGCAGAGAAGCCGAATCAAAAGTGGGTGACCGATGTCACAGAGTTCAGTCTCTTGGGGCAAAAACTCTACCTGTCGCCAATCCTCGACCTGTGCAGCCGGGATATCGTCAGCTACACCATTTCGGACAGGCCAGCGCTGTCTATGGTGACAACTATGCTGAACAATGCCTTTGCAAAAATTCCGGATGGAACAAATCTTATCCTACATTCCGACCAAGGCTGGCAGTATCAGCACAAGCAGTACCAAAGAATGCTCAAAGAAAAAGGAATTTATCAGAGCATGAGTCGCAAAGGCAACTGTTTGGACAACGCGGTGATTGAAAGCTTCTTTGGCCTGCTCAAGAGTGAGCTGCTGTATTTGCAGACGTTTCATTCCATGGAACATTTTAAGAATGAACTGACTGACTATCTTGATTACTACAACAACCGTCGTCGCAAGGCAAAGACAATGGGCTTGCCACCTGCGATGCACAGACAGCAAGCCCTTGCGGCTGCTTAATTAAACTATTTGTCTAACTTTTGGGGGTCACTTCATGCCTTTGCGGCGTTTTTTGCGTTCTTTTTTCTTGAATGGAGGTTCTGAAGAAAATCAGATAATATAGTTGACAAGACTATATTATACGGATTATAATATTGAAAAGAAAAAAGATTGGAGGGATCCGATGGCGATTCCGTTGAGCGCCGGTCTGCTGGATGCCTGTGTGCTGGCGATGCTTAAGCATCAGGACCTGTACGGCTACGCGCTGACACAGAATGTGCAAAGCGTCGCGGAAATTTCCGAATCTACGCTGTATCCAGTTCTCCGGAGGCTGCAAAAGGAAGGGTGTCTTTCCACGTACGATCGGCCCTATCAGGGCCGCAATCGCCGTTACTATGCGATAACCCCCCAGGGAAGGGAGAGACTTTTGCAGGCGAGAGCCGAATGGGAGCGTTTTAAGGAGCACATCGATGCATTGTTGGAGGGGAGCGAGGATGTTGAATAAGGATCAGTACCTGAACGAGCTGGAGGTACGTCTGCAGCCGCTCGGGCGGCGGGAACGCCTGAGCGCAATGGAATATTGGACGGAGTACATCGAGGATGCGAGCGCGGAAGATTGGCAGGAGGTGGCGGAGCGGCTTGGTTCGCCGCGAGAGCTGGCAGCTCGGATTTTGCGGGAAGCGGGCGTTCCCAGGGAGGAATCGTCAGGACGGCGCGTCGCGCTGTGGACGCTGACAATTCTCGGTTCTCCGCTGTGGCTGAGCCTGCTGGCGGCGGGCATCCTGCTCGTGGTGGCCGCCGCCATGGTTGCGCTTTGCGCGGTGTTCACGTTTATGCTTGCGCTGGGATGCGGCGTGCTGCTTTTGGCGGTGCTGATGCTCGGCGGGGTGCTCTGCGTGATCTGCGGCGCGGCGGTTTTCGCGCAGCACATCCCGACTGCAGCGTTTTTTATCGGCGTGGGGTTGGTGCTGGCGGCGGGCGGTACGGCGGGCATGCTGGCGTATCTGCCCCTCATCTCCCGCCCGTGGCACGCCTGTCTGCATGCGTTCGAGCGGATTGGGCGGGGACTTAAGGCGATGAGGCGCAAGGTCATGGAAAGGTGGGCGAGAAGATGAAAAAGAAGGCTTTGTGGGCCTGTCTGGCCGCGTTTTTGCTGGGCGTGGCGCTGCTGGTCACGGGGATGAAGTTCGGCGCTGAGCGCACGCTTACGATCGACGGAGACGGCGTACATGTCATAGGGGATATGGTTCGGGATATCCCGGTCGAGCCCTTCCGCTCTCTGGAAATCATGCTGGAAGGATCGCCGGATCAAATTGCCGTCGTACAGGTCGCGCAGGGTACGGAATGGAAGCTTTCGGTATCCGAAACCTTGGACACGGTCTTCGACATCACGCAGGACGAAGGGACGCTGCGCATTCGGCAGGCGCCGGGGAAGGGGAAAATGCAGATCAACCTTGCAGGCTGGCGCGTAAAATCCCCGGAGGTCTGCATCACCGTGCCGGAAGCGCTGGAGGACGTGCGTATTCGGACGTACGGAGCCATCGAGATGGATCAAATCGAAGCGCAGAACATCGATATTATGAACCGGAAGGCACAGGTTTGGCTCCACGAGGTGAAGACGGACCGGTTGGTCGGCAACCTGACCCAATGCTTCATCGGCTTGGATCGGTGTGACGTCGCCTTCAGCACGCTGTACGTTTATGGGGACAAGGAAAAGGAGCTGGAAGGCGTATATGCGGAGGAGCTGGGCGCGGGTGAGCACAACTGGTACGTCTACGACAGCAGCGTCCGTGCCGTGCTCGGCGGCGACCCCGCGAGCTGGTATCTGAATGTCGACGCCAAAGAACAGACGGAGACGATGGTTCACGGCGGTATCGAATCGCCCAACCGCCTGATCCTCGTCTGTCCGGACGGTACGGCGGACGTGCAATTCAAGAAATAGGCGAACACATTGCGGCGGGGCGAAATGGCCTCGCCGCATTCGCCGTATAAAAAGAAGGATTTGGTCGAAGTACGGCGAAGTTTGTGAATAAAATCCCATAGTTGCTATAGGTTGGTGATAACATGCGCTATTACATCGGGGACGTCTCGCGCATCCTCGGGCTCACGCCGGGCGCTCTGCACTACTTTGAGCGCGAAAGCGTCATCGAGACACCCAAGGAAGAGAACGGGCGGCGTTACTACTCCACGGAGGACATCATCCGGCTGATGTCCTATAAAAAATACCGTTCTATGGGCGTTCCGCTCAAGCAGATCGCCCGTCAGTTTTCGCGCGCGGGCGACCCGATAGAGGACATCGCCGACCGACTCGCCCATAGGCGCGAAGACGCGGCGCGCATGGCCGCGCACTACCGTGCGCTTTGCGAGGACATCGGCGAGTTTGAACAGGCGGTCCGCAGCATCTCGGGTCAGCTCGGGCGCTTTAACGTGCGCTCTTCACCGGAGGTATTGCTGCTGCAGCACGAGCCGGATGGGCTGATGACGCACGACAAGCGCGAGCAGGAGCGCACGCAAGAATGGCTGGAGAACATGCCGGCGACACGGCTGGCGGTGACGCTGGACGAGGCCGGGGAACGCGCGTGCTTTGGCTACGTCCTCATGAAGGAGCGGGCGGCAGGTCTCGGTATCGGAGCCGAGCCGCCGGTCGTGCGCGAGTTGCCGGAGCAGATCGCCCTGCACACGATCGTCCGCTGCGACGACCTGTACAGGCAGCCCGCACAGGCATTCGAAGGCGTCCTCTCCTATATGAAGGAACACGGCTTCAAGCGAACAGGTACGGCCTGGGGCTACATCGTGGTGGTGGACTGCAGCCATGGCATCCGGGAAACCTATGTGGAGCTATGGGTTCCCTTTAACTAAAAAAAATGGAAAATAGGGCTTGAAACAATAGCTGCTATAGGTGCTAGAATAGGGTCATCATCATTGACAATCCGTTGTCAAGAAGGAGGAAGAACATGAAGAAATTCCTGAGCGTGCTGATTGCGCTTGCGATGTTGCTGACGATGTTTGGCGCTGTCGCGATCGCGGAAGCCAAGGAAGGCACCTATGAGGGCACCGGCGTCAGCCAGATCGGCGGCGAGCTGAAGGTGGCCGTGACGGTCGGCGAGGATGGAACGATTGCGGACGTGCAGGTCGTCTCCCATAACGACACCCCCGGCATCTGCGATGCAGCGGTCAGCGGCATTCCGTCCGAGATCGTGGCCCAGCAGAGCCTGGCGGTAGACGCGGTGGCGGGCGCCACCATGACCTCCAACGCAATCCTGGAGGCTGCGACCGCCGCGCTGACGGCCGCGGGCGCCGACATCGACGCGCTGATGGTCAAGAAGGAAGTGGTCGTCGAGCAGGCCGCGGACGTGGAGCTCGAGGCGGACGTCGTGATCATCGGCGCGGGTGGCGCAGGTCTTGCGGCCGCGGTCACCGCGAACGAGGCGGGCAAGACCGTCATCGTGCTGGAGAAGATGCCGAAGGTCGGCGGCAACACGATCCTCGCGGGCGGCGCGCTGAACGCGGTGGACGACCGCAGCGAGACGGCGATCGCCAACAACGACTCCGTCGAGTGGCACTATGAGCAGACGCTCTCCGGCGGCGACTATCAGGGCGATCCGGAGCTCGTGCATACGTTGGTCGCCAATGCCTGGGACGGCGTGGAATGGCTCAAGGGCCTTGGGATGGAATTCATCGAGGGTTCCACGTTCACCGTCACCGGCGGCATGTGGCCGCGCGCGCATAAGCCCGTGATGCCCGTGGGTACCGGCTTTTTCGATACCTACATGAAGTACATCGACAGCCATGACGGCGTGGACGTCATGCTGAATACCCGGGCGGAAGAAATCACCGTGGGCGAGGACGGCCGCGTGAACGGCGTCATTGCCACGGGCGAAACCGGCAACAAGGTCACCGTAAAGGCGAAGAACGGCGTCATCGTCGCGACCGGCGGCTTCTCAAAGAACGTCGAGCTGCGCCAGGCCTACAACATCCAGTGGAAGGATCTGGGCGAGAGCGTCAAGTCCACCAACCACGAGGGAGCGACCGGCGACGCCATCAAGATGCTGATGAAGCTCGGCGCAGACTTCGTACAGATGGGCAACATCCAGCTTCTGCCGCTCGGCGACCCACAGACGGGCAGCCTGTCCGGCAATATCGAGATGAACGTGGAGACCCGCATCTTCGTCAACAAGGAGGGCAACCGCTTCGTCAACGAGGGCGGACGCCGCGACGAGATGACCGCCGCGCTTTTTGAGCAGACGGACAACTGGATGTGGATCATCATGGATTCCGACAAGTATCCGACGGGCGACGAGAAGAACAACTTCAATGAATCGGTCAACGAGCTGATCGCCGCGGGCCGCGCCTATAAGGGCGAGACGCTGGAGGAACTGGCCGCGCAGATCGGCGTGCCCGCCGAGAACCTGGTCGCGGCGGTAGAGGACTTCAACGCGCACGTGGCGAGCGGCGAACCGGATGCTTTCGGCCGCACGCTCTACGAGACCCCGATCGACGACGGCCCGTTCTACGCGGCGGCCCGCGTTCCCACCGTGCACCACACGATGGGCGGCGTGCGCATCAACACAGACGCGCAGGTCATCGATGAGAACGGCAACGTGATCCCCGGCCTGTACGCGGCGGGCGAGGTCACGGGCGGCATCCACGGCAGCAACCGCCTGGGCGGTAACGCGCTGACGGATACCGTGGTGTTCGGACGCATCGCGGGCGCCTCCGCAGCTGCGGCGAAGTAAAACAGGTTAGAATCTCCATGAGCGGCGCCGGAATTCCGGCGCCGCTTTGACGCGGAGGATGCAGCGCTTGGCAAATGTGAGAAGAAGCGCTTGACATCCTCCGCTCTTTTTGTTAAATTAGTTAAGTAAATGAAATTATAATAGCTAAACGAGTGGAGAAGTTATGGATCTGAAGCAAAAAATGAACAGGCTGTATCTGGATCGAGTGATCAACGAACTGCGGCTGGCGAATTACAACAGCTATCAGCACGTCACCTATAACAGCCTTCTGTATCTGGACATCATCGCGTACAGGGAGAACTGCACGGTCAGCTACATCGCGCAGGTGCTTCGGGTTGCGAAATCGGCCGTGACGTTAAAGGTGAAGGAGCTGCAGCGTCAGGGGCTGGTGGAGAAGCGGCAAAGCAGCGGAGACCGGAGAATCTATTATTTAAAGGTCAACGAGACGCTGCGCGAGGAGTACAAGGCGTACGATCGGGTGCTGTACGACGCGCTGGATGAACTCGAACGGACGTATTCGCCGGATCAGGTAAGGCTGCTTTGCGACATGCTCGATTCGATCAACAAAAGGTTTCAAAAAGAAAACGATCAAACGGAGAGGAATTCGGAATGAACGCGCTGGAAAGAAAGATTACCCCCTTGTTTCTCGTAAAATTTACGCTGCCGACCATCGTCATGATGGTCTTTAACTCCTTTTACACCATGGTGGACGGCGGCTTCGTCTCTAATTTTGTCGGAACGGACGCGCTGTCCGCAGTCAACATCGTCTATCCGGTCATAAGTCTCGTACTGGCGGTGGGCATCATGCTGGCAACCGGTGGATGCGCCGTCGTAGCCAAGCAGATGGGCGAGGGGAAGGAGCGCGAGGCCCGGCAGAGCTTTTCCATGCTGTCGGCCGTCGGGGCGGCGTTCGGCATGGCGATTGCCCTCACAGGCGTCGTATTCACAGAGCAGATCGTCGTCGCGCTCGGCGCAAATGAGAGCATTTATGCGTACTGCTACGACTACGCCTTTTATACCAGCCTGTTTTCGCCGTTTGCGATCCTTCAGATCCTGTTTCAGTATTTTTTTGTGGCTGCGGGGCAACCCAATCTGGGGCTCGTCTCCACCGTCCTCGGCGGCATCGCCAATATCGTGCTCGACTATGTCTTCATCGTGCCCCTGGACATGGGCATCAAGGGTGCGGCCATCGCGACGGGAATCGGTTTTGCCATTCCGGCGTTCCTCGGCCTGTTTTACTTCGCGGGCAGGATCAATCCGTCGCTGCATTTCGTCAGGCCCGTCCTTCATGTAAAGACGCTGTTGCAGGCCTGTGCGAACGGTTCCTCGGAGATGGTCTCTAATCTGTCGGTCGCGGTGACCACGTTCCTGTTCAACGTCATGATGATGAGGTACATCGGGGCTGACGGCGTGGCGGCCATCACGATCGTGCTGTATGCGCAGTTTTTGTTTACCGCGGTCTTTCTAGGTTATACCTCCGGCGTGGCACCGCTCATCAGCTTTAACTACGGCGCCCGGAACACGCGCCGGCTGAAAAAGATCTATCGCATGAGCCTGATGTTTACGGCGGCCTGTTCCGCAGTCGCAGCGGTTTTATCCGTCGCACTGGCGGGAACCGTCGTGCGGTTATTCGCGAAGCCGGATACCGGCGTGTATGAACTCGCGATTCACGGCATGTACCTGTTCGCGACCGGATTTCTCTTTATGGGGCTCAATATCTTCGCTTCCGGGCTTTTTACCGCCTTGTCCAACGGCAGGGTATCCGCTATCCTCTCTTTTTTGCGGACCTTTGTGTTTATTGTGGCGGCGGTTTTGATTCTGCCCGCTCTGCTGGGGGTGGATGGCATCTGGCTTTCCATTCCCGCGGCGGAAGGGCTTGCGCTGATTATCTCCGCCGGATGCATGATTCGATTCAAAAAAGTATACGACTATTGAGAAAACGGAGGAAAAAAGATGAACGATATTTCATTTCGCCGTGAACAACCGGCGGATTACCGGGCAGTGGAAGAATTGACGCGGGCGGCCTTCTGGAATCACTACGCGCCCGGCTGCGACGAGCATTATCTCGTGCACATCATGCGGAACGCGGCAGACTTTATTGCCGATTTGGACGTGGTCGCCATGGTGGACGGGCGAATCGTCGCCAGCATCCTGTACACGAGGGCCGCTATTGCGTGCGACAGCGGAGAAAAAAAGGAAGTCCTCTGTTTCGGACCGGTTTCCGTTTCGCCCAAGGTTCAAGGACGGGGAATCGGAACGCGCCTGATCGAGCACACCCAGGCGCTCGCACGGAACATGGGGTATCGCGCCATCCTCATCTACGGCGATCCGGAATTTTATAAAAGGGTAGGCTTTGTACCGGCGGAAACCTATCGCATTGGCACGGCGGACGATACCTATGCCGACGCACTGCTCGCCTGCGAATTGGCGCCGGGCGCGCTGTCGGAATGCGCAGGGCGCTTTATCGAAAGTCCTGTATTTCAAATCGATCCGCAGAAGGCAGCGGCCTTCGACGCACGCTTTCCGCAGCGGGAAAAACAGGAGGGCCTTGTCTCGCAGAGGCGCTTTTTGGATCTGGCCCAGAGGAGAAGGCCGCGTGAAAGGACGACGTAATTACAAAACCGTCCAAGGCTCCCCCAAGAGGCCTTGGACGGTTTTGTCCATATCAGCTTATGAAATCAACCCAGCGAGGCGGGCGAAGCCGGCTACGAGCATGCACAGCACCATGCCGATGACGGTCGGCAGGAGAAACGCGATAGCCGTCCATTTGACGCTGCCCGTTTCCTTGTGAATGGTCAGAATCGTCGTGGAGCAGGGCCAGTGGAAGAGCGAGAAGAGCATGGTACAAAGCGCGGTGACCCAGGTCCAGCCATTTTGCACGAGCAGCAGGCGCAGCGCGTCCAGACTGTCCATTTCGGCCAGCACGCCGGTTTGCAGATATCCCATGATCGCCAGCGGCAGCACGATTTCGTTGGCCGGGAACCCCAGGATAAAGGACGTCAGCAGTACGCCGTCCATGCCCATGAGGCGTCCCAGCGGATCGAGAAAGCCGTTCAGACGCGCCATCAGCGACATGCCGCCGACGGAGACGTTCGCCAGAAACCAGATCAGCAGTCCGGCAGGCGCAGCGACCGCGGCGGCGCGGCCCAGAACAAAGAGCGTGCGGTCAAAGACCGAACGGACGATGACGCGGCCGATCTGCGGGCGGCGGAAGGGCGGAAGCTCCAGCGTGAAGGAGGAGGGAACCCCCTTGAGCACCGTCGCCGAAAGCAGCCGGGACGCCAGAAACGTCACCAGCAGGCAGAGCACGATCAGCGCGGTGAGCATGAGGGCGCTCGCGGCAGACCCGCCGAGGAAGGCACCGGAGCCCAGAAAGAACATCGTGATGAGCTGAATGAGGGTGGGGAATCGCCCGTTGCAGGGGACGAGCGCGTTCGTGAGAATCGCGATCAACCGCTCGCGGGGGCTGTCGATGATGCGGCAGCCGATGACGCCCGCAGCGTTACAGCCAAATCCCATGCATACGGTGAGAGCTTGCTTGCCGCAGGCGTGACAGCGCTTAAAGCAGCCATCCAGGTTGAACGCGATGCGCGGCAGGAAGCCGACGTCTTCCAACAGGGTAAAGAGCGGGAAGAAGATCGCCATGGGCGGCAGCATAACGCTGACGACCCATGCCAGCACGCGGTAAACGCCGAGTACTAGCAGCCCGTGCAGCCATTCGGGCGCATTCAATGCGTGAAAAGCGTCCGTGAGGCGATCCTGTACCCAGAAAAGTCCGTCCGCCAGCATCTGCGAGGGAACGTTGGCGCCCGAGATCGTGAGGTAGAAGACGAGCGACAGCAGCAGGAGCATGATCGGGATGCCGGTTAAGCGTCCCGTCAGAATGCGGTCCAGCGTCAGCTGACGGCGTCCGTACTGCGCGTCCCCGATATGTACGGCCGATGCGCACACGCGCTCCGCCTCGCGATAGACGGCTCCGATGAGCGCGCTCTCGATTTGCGGGCCGGTCAGACAAAGCGTGGAGCGGGATTCTGCCGCCGCCGCGAGCAGCTCCGGCGTGCGGATGGGCCCCAAGTGCGCTTCCAGCGCCGACAACACGGACTCGTTGCCCTCGAGCAGGCGAAGGGCCGCCCAGCGGACATCTACCCGGCCTTGCAGGGAAGGTTCCAGCATACCGGCGAGCTTATGAGCTTCGGCCTCAATGGCGTCAGGATAGACGGCGCGGTGCACCTCCCGCGGAGCTTCTTTGACGACTTCGCCCACGCGATCCATGAGCTTTGCCAGCCCTCGGCCGCCGCGCGCGCTGGTGCCGACGACGGGGATGCCGAGCTGACGTTCTAATGCCGCCGTATCCACGTGGATCTGCTTCTTCGCGGCTTCATCCATGAGGTTGATACAGGCGACGACGTTCGGCGTGAGCTCCATCACCTGCAGCAGCAGGTTCATGTTCCGTTCCAGGCAGGTTGCGTCGCAGACGACGACCGCTGCGTCCGCCCCGCCGAAGCAGAGGAAGTCACGGGCGACTTCCTCTTCGGCGGAGTGGGCGGTCAGGGAATAAGCGCCCGGTATGTCCACCAGCGCATACGCTCGGCCCTTGTGCCGGCAGATGCCCTGGGCACTGGCGACCGTCTTTCCGGGCCAGTTTCCCGTATGCTGGTGCATGCCGGTCAGCGCGTTGAAGACGGTGCTCTTTCCGACATTGGGATTTCCGGCAAGCGCGACGACGGCCGTATCCTCATCCGGGCGCAGGACCGTCAGCATCTCTTCGCGTGCGTGGGTTCCGGTCGATGAAGCCGTCAGGCCCATGCGCTCACCTCCCGGAGGATCGGGCTTTCGTCCGGTTCGATTTCTACGGCGCGCGCATCTTCGCTCCTGAGGGCGATCACTGCGCCGCGCACGAGGTAAGCGC
This sequence comes from Beduinella massiliensis, assembly GCF_900199405.1. Classification (NCBI taxonomy): domain Bacteria; kingdom Bacillati; phylum Bacillota; class Clostridia; order Eubacteriales; family Beduinellaceae; genus Beduinella; species Beduinella massiliensis. The sequence goes on along the minus strand of NZ_LT963430.1, from coordinate 2,580,862 downwards.
GCGGGTCGCCGCCGGGCGCTTTGTATAGGCAGGTCACGGAAGTACCGGGGGTGAAGCCGATGTCCAGTAAGCGGCGGCTCATCGCGTCCCCTCCCGGCACGCGCAGAATGTGCGCGCTTCTTCCTGTGGGAATGTCATATAAGCTGGATGTGTTCATTCTGCATCCCTCCAAGCGGAAGTATCGCGGGGGCGTACGCCTCCTGCTTTTACTGTATGTGAAAGGCGCAGAAGCGTGAGAAAAACGGAGCAGCAAAACAGAGCCGCAGTACCGTTTGATATAATTGACAAAGTATCGTCGTGTAAGAGGAAATGCATGAAGAGGAAACGCCTCTTTAGATGAAATCAAATCGACCGGCTTTGCCGGTCGGGAGGGCGTTTTTCAGAGCCAGTGCGCGGCTTCTGCGGAGAAAAACTTTTTACGTGACCTTCGCGCAATCGGAGTTTTCATTTTGCACAAGGTCATCGGCGAAGTCGATGGCCGGAAACGAAGCCGCAGTTCCCTTAACAAGTTCTTATTGAAGCAGGCGCACCGTCCGGCTCAGCGAGCGCTCGAATTGCTCAGACGTGGAGTTTTCAAAGATGATGAGATCGCTGGGGTCATCCGGATCGTCCAGCTCCAGGGGTACTTCAAAGTTGACGCGGCGGATGTATTCGTCCCAATTCGCCAGCTTCCAGGTGTCGCGGTCGCTGGCGCGCTGAATCATGCGTGCGTGTACGACCTCGACATCCGTCTGCACCCAGACGACGTACAGCTTCGCGCCCTTTTCAGCGAGGCGCCTGCGCAGGGCGGCGATGTAGACCCTATCGCGAATCTCGCGCGAAAAGGGCGCGTTGATGAGGACGGCGTCGTCATAATCCAGCGCTTCCATCGCCAGGTCGACGATGGCTTCGTACTCGTAATCGCGGATGTTTTTCTCAAAAAAATCCGAGCTGCGGTTATACGGCTCCCCGGCGACAGCAAAAATCTGGCTGGACAGGACGATCAGCGTATCCTTATCCAGATAGGCCACATGGGGCAGCGCCTGCGCAAGCTTTTTGGAGACGTACGTCTTGCCACAGGCCGGCGGCGAGACGACGAGAATGAGCTTTTTCATCATTAACCTCCCGTATGAAACGCCGGCAGCGTGCCGGCCGGATTGTAAAAGTCCATCAACAGGCAAGATGTGCAGAAACGAGCCGTTTTACACTGGAAAAGAAACTTGAACGGCATGACAAGGAGAAATGCTTGACAACAGCCAGATACTGCGGTATAATATCCCGCGTGCCAAGAGACCTGGCTTTACGAGGAAAGAAACGTGGAAAAACGCATTGAAACGGCGTGGCTGCTGGAATTTTACGGGCCGTTGCTGACCGGGCGTCAGCGGGAGCTGCTGGCAATGTACTGCGATGAAGACTTATCTCTGACCGAAATCGCCGCGCAGGAGGATATATCCCGCCAGGGCGTGTACGACGCCGTGCACCGCGCACAGCGCCAACTGGACGATTATGAAAAACGACTGGGATTGCTTGCGCGCTACCGGCGAATGACGGATGGGCTTGGGCAATGCCGAAAAATATTGGAAACGGTTTGTGCAACCCAGGGGAGCGAAGAGGCGCTTGCGCAGGCAAAACGCACCATCGAAGCGCTGCTCGCAGACGAGGAGGGACAGAATGGCATTTGAAGGGCTTACGGACAAGCTGCAAAATGCGTTCCAAAAGCTAAAAGGCAAGGGAAAGCTAACGGAGGCCGACGTCAAGGAGGTCATGCGCGAGGTGCGCATGGCGCTTCTGGAGGCCGACGTCAACTATCTGGTCGTTAAAGACTTCATCAAGCGGGCGACGGAGCGCTGTATCGGGCAGGAGACGCTCGAAAGCCTGAGCCCTCAGCAGCAGATCATCAAGATCGTGAACGAAGAGCTGACGGCGGTGATGGGCGGCACGAACGCCAAGCTGACGTTCTCCTCTTCCCCGATCACGGTCTACATGCTCTGCGGCCTGCAGGGCGCCGGCAAGACGACGATGGCGGGCAAGCTGGGCGCGTACCTGAAGAAGCAGGGGAAAAAGCCGCTGCTCGCGGCGTGCGACATCTACCGCCCGGCGGCGATTAAGCAGCTCCAGGTCGTGGGCTCTCAAGTGGACGTACCGGTCTTCGAGCACGGCACGCAGGATCCGGTTAAGACCGCGCGGGAAGCGATCGAGCGCGCGCAGTACTACGGAAACGACGTCATCATCCTGGACACCGCGGGCCGCCTGCACATCGATGAAGCGCTGATGGACGAGCTGGCGCGTATCGAGAAGTCCGTAAAGCCGCAGGAGATCCTGCTGGTGGTCGATGCGATGACCGGTCAGGACGCGGTCAACGTCGCCAAGTCCTTTAACGAAAAGCTGGAGATTTCCGGCGTCATCCTCACGAAGCTGGACGGCGACACCCGCGGCGGCGCGGCGCTGTCGGTGCGTCAGGTGACGGGCAAACCGATCAAGTTTGCGGGCACCGGTGAAAAGCTCGGCGATATCGAGCCCTTCCATCCGGAACGCATGGCCTCGCGCATCCTCGGCATGGGCGACATGCTCTCCCTGATCGAGAAGGCGCAGGAGACGTTCGACGAGGAAGAGTCCGAACAGCTTGCGCGCAAGGTGAAAAACGCCGACCTCACGCTGGAGGACTTTCTCAGCCAGATGCAGCAGATCAAGAAGATGGGCCCGCTTTCCAAGGTGCTCTCGATGCTGCCGGGCATGGGACAGATTAAGGATATCGACATACCGGACAACGCGATGGCCAAGCCGGAGGCGATCATTCGATCCATGACACCGCGCGAACGGGCGCACCCGGAAGTGCTCAACGCGAGCCGCAGGCGGCGCATTGCCGCAGGATCCGGCACCACGGTGCAGGACGTCAACCAGCTCATCCGCCAGTTTGAAAACATGCGCCAGATGATGAAGCAGGCCATGAACGGCCGCCGCGGCAGCAGAGGCCGCATGCGCAAGATGCCCCCGATGGCCTAAAGCTCTCAATCATCACGAGTGATTGCAGATAGATTTACCTTTCTAACATTAAAGGAGGAAAAACAAATGTCCGTTAAGATTCGTCTGAAGAGAATGGGTATGAAGAAGAAGCCGTTTTACCGCGTCGTCGTCGCCGACGAGCGCTGCCCGCGCGATGGCCGTTTTATCGAGGAGATCGGCTATTATAACCCCATCTCCGATCCGGTCGACCTGAAGATCGACAACGAGAAGGCGGCGCAGTGGATGAAGAACGGCGCGCAGCCCACCGACACCGTGCGTGCGCTGCTCAAGAAGACCGGCGCGATTGCGAAGTAAGATTTCCGACCGCCTGAAGAAAAGAGGGCCTGACACATGGAAGAACTGGTACGCTACGTCGCCCGCAGTCTGGTGGATAACCCCGATGCGGTCGATGTCCGCGAGGTGGCGGGGCCGGAGTCTACGATTATCGAGCTTCGCGTCGCGCCCGAAGACATGGGCAAGGTCATCGGCAAGCAGGGCCGCATTGCCAAGGCAATCCGCGCGGTTGTAAAGGCCGCGACAGCCCGCAACGCAAAGCCGGTCTTTGTGGAAATCCTATGAGAACAGCCAAAAGGGGCTCGAGCCGTTCGGCTTGACGCCCCTTATCTTTATCATCGGGCATGAAAGGGATGAAGACGATGCTGAGCAACTATCTGGCCGTCGGGGAGGTCTTGAAGCCGCAGGGCGTACGCGGGGAGGTTAAGGTACAGCCCCTTACGAACGACCCTGACCGTTTTTTTGACCTGAAGGAGGTCTACATAAAGCAGGGGGAGGCGTATGTTTCCCAGAGCGTTTCCTGCCATCGTGTACATGAAGGCTATGCCTACCTGAATTTTGAAGGGGTGGAGGATCGCGACGGCGCAGAGCGCCTGCGCGGAGCGGTGCTCTACGTGGATCGCGCGCATGCCGTCCCCTTGGGCGAGAATGAAAATTTCATCTGCGACCTCATCGGGTGCGAGGCGTTCGACCGCGAGGGGAATCCGGTCGGCATGCTTCGCGACGTGATGCAGCCCGGCGCGAACGACGTGTATGTCTTTCAGACGCCGCGCGGGGAAATGCTGCTGCCTGCGCTCAAGGAGGTCATCCTCAGCGTGGACGTGCAGGAAAAACGCATGGTTTTGGACGAAAGCGCGCTGCCGCGTCTGGCCGTCTATTCGGACGATTCCTCCAGTATCTGCTGATCTATGCAAGAAAAGGCGGCGCGAGCGCGTTTTTTAAATGGATTCAGACAGGAACAGGAGGACTTATGAAGCATCTAAAGCAGATTCTGTCCGCAGTCTTCTGCATGGCTCTGCTGCCCATAGGCGCTGTGCGAGCGGAATTTTCGCAGGGCCTTTCGCGTCTTGAGCAGTTATGGAAAAACGGCGGGCGAATCGAAACACAGATGACGTTTTCGCCGGAGGATTTCCTGTCCGTCGGCGACGAAGGCATGCAGACGCTGCAATCGCTTTTCGAGGGACTGACCATCCGTTATGTGTCGCAGCAATCGGCCGATCGAAGACTGGACGCCTGGACGCTGGCGTACGGCGGTGTGGACTTTGCGGACGCTGAACTGATCAGGACGCCGGACGGCGCGTCGCTTGAAAGCAATCTGCTTCCGGCAAGCGTTCGCGCCCAGAACGAGGCGCAGCTTTGGGAGACGTTGGGCGTAAGCGATGTCTTTCAGATGCTCTTTGCTCTGCGCGCACAGGGTACGCAGGATGCGATGCCCTATGCGGCGGCTACGCCGGGGCAGGCCTACGAGATGCAGATGAGCCTGACGCAGGAACAGATTGAGAACCTGTTCGTCCTGATGTCTCCCCAAATGTCCGAACCCTTCCGGTCGTCGGCTGAGGCCTTGTTGGGCCAATGGACCCTGACGCGCCCCCTGCAGCTCGACTGGACGGCATCGGAGACGGGGGAGCTCGCGCGGCTCAAGGCGAACGCTGCGGCGTCCTGCTCCGGTGGCGATCCGTGGACGCTCAGGCTGGATGTGCGGGTGAAGAACGGAAACGTGGACGCGGAGCTGAATCTGGAGCAGGATAAGCGCAACACGCTTCAAGCCGTATTAGCGGTCGACTCGACGAGCGCGAAGGCGACGCGCAGCAAAGAGGCCGCGAAAACGCAGAAAATCCGCCTGAACGTGTCGGGAAAGCTCGGCGGGTATTCGCGGACGTTCCGTCTCAGCGCGAGCCTAGGCAACACCTACCGGACGAATGACGCAGGGAAGCTTTCGGAAATCCTGAAGAATACGCTGACGATTGGGTATACGGACAAGGACCCCGCGGTACAGATGCTGGGGCTGGGCGATGTCAGCCTCACCGTGAAGGAGCGCGCGGAAGCCGTATCAGGCGAAGCGGCCGAGGACGTCCGCCTGAACGAAACCCTGGACGTTGACCTTTCCTGCGGGGGAAAGCGCATCCTGAAGGGTACGGCGCAAATCGACGTCGCAGGGGCGGAGGCCGTGGAAATCGAGCTTCCGGAATCGACGGGCGCGTCGGGGATGGGCGCGTCGTTGAACGAGCTGCCGCAGCGCCTGCTCGAGCGGCTCTTTCCGCTCCTTCCGGAGGACACAAAAGCGCGCCTTGCAGGCGCAGAATGAATTGCGTTTTGATTTTAAATGCGCTATACTGTTGAAAACATGGATTGGAGGACTGTGTAATGCAAAAAAACAAGCTGCTGGCGCTCTTGCTGGCGCTGCTGGTAATGGCCCTGCCCATGGGGGGGATGGCCGAAGAGGCCGCCGAGCCGGGCACGCTGATGAAGACGCTGATTCCTGAAGGTTATGCGAATGGCCGCGAGATCGTCGCGGGTCTGGGATTGAGCGTCGACGCGCTGCCGGACCTTGCGGCGGAGCAGATGGAGGCGATTTCGCAGATCGCCAGCGCATTGAAACTATACGTTACCGCTGCACAGACAGATGGCGGCGCGACGTTCTATTTTTCTTTGCAGATGCAGGATCAGACAGTTGTGGACGCGCTGCTGTGCGTGACGGAAAGCGACATCGAGCTTTCGACGAGCCTCGTGCCCGGAAAGACGTTCGTGACCACGCTGGAAGAGTTTGAGAAGGCGAGCAGCGCGACCCTGAACGGAGTCAACCTGACCAGCCCTGAGATGATGGATTTGCAGGAAATGCTGATCAACGACTACGTGACCTATTTTTACAAGGTTGCGAACTGGGTGTCCGAGGTGCAGTACGAGCATGAAGACCTGTACCAGTACACCGACGATTACATCGACGAGACGGAGACGCGCGATGGCGTGGCGACGCAGATGCACGCCCGCGTGCGCAACGACGACTTCCGCAAGCTGATCCGCTCGCTCGCGGATACCTTTTATGAGGACGCGGAATTGCAGGAGTATATCGTAAACGCTTTTAAGGAGCAGGGCGCGACGCCGGAGAGCGTCTTTGAGGCGGGCAAGGCGGTCTGCCTGGCGATTGCGGCGCTGGAGCCCAACGAAGGCGCGACGGAATTTGTCGTCTCCTACGGCGACGATTACGAGACGGTCGGCTTTGACGGCACGATGCCCGCGATGTGGAAAGGCTTCCCGTTTGACGTGGGAACGCTCTCCTACAGCCGCAAGACGCTGGACGAGAGCGTCCGCCATACCGCGCAGGGACATATGACCCTGCCGGAGGGAAAGGGCAGCGTGGATGGGACGCTGGCGGTCGAACTGGGAAATCTGCTGGATACGGGGCGCACGAATAAGCTCGACCTGAATCTGCTCGTCGGCAACAAGTACGACGAGGTGGCGTCGTTCACGATTGCGGCGCAGAGCGACGCCTATCAGGAGGACGAGATCGATTATCTGGCTGGCAACGTGCAGGCGAACGTATCGCTTGCCGACAAGGCTGGTAATTCGCAGATGGCCTATGCCCTTCAAGGGCGCGGCGTGAGCGGCACGTGGGTAGAAGGAGAGGACGTTTACAGTCAGTCCTCCGTCAATCTTTCCGTCAGCGACCTGCTGGACGTGACGCTGAACCTCGACCTGTATTCACAGGCGTACGTTGCACTCGATGTGAGCGGGTATGAGCGCGTGAACGTCGTCGGTCTGACGAACGGCGAGATGACGCAGCTTGAAAATGAGCTGCAGGCGGGCGTCATGCAGGCGATGTATCAATTCATGAGCCTGATTCCGCAGGAAGCGTTGACGACGCTGATGCAGGCGGAATAAAGAAACAAAAGAAGGCCGGCCTCCGAATGCGCTTCGGGGGCCGGCCTTTTGCTTATGCGTCGGGCCACTCGCCGTTCAGAAAATCGCGGCGTTCGCGGATGAATTCTTCCAAAATGGAGACGTTTCCTTCAAAGGTGGAAGATAATTTTACGCCCTTGCTGGATTCTGTGGAGAACGGCCAGCGAACGAAGTTCATGGCGGCAGAGGCGGCGATCTCGTCGCGGTAATCCGCAAGCGAACGCAGTCCCTCGCCGTCGGCTTCGCCGAGCAGTCCGGCGATCAATGGAGAGAAGGTCTCCTGATAGACGCGGACGGTCTCCTGATGAAAGTCCTCCTGCTTATAGAGCGCGGGCCACCAATGCTTCTTCTGACTGGAGGCGGCGACGTAGAGCCCCGTGGGCTTCAGCACGCTCATGCCCGCCTCGCGCGCATAGGCGCCATACGCGCTGTCGTAATCCCACGCAGGGCCGGCATAAAGCAGGGTGCTTTCGCTGTCGGCGGGCTTGTAAAAGAACTGGCTGGAGGTGTTTCCATCGTAGTTTTTGGAGATTTCCTCGATCAGGTACTTTCGCACCAGAGAGCCTAGATCCGCGATTTGTGTGTAGTGCCGTCCGGTGTCCGGGTCCACGCCGTCCTGAGCGTAGATGGCGTTTTCAAAGCTTTGAATCAGACTTGAGATGTACGCCATCTGCGCTTCGGACGCGTATTCGGGACTTTTGACGACGACGGTCGCCCCTTTCTTCGTACCGTATGCGCTGGGTTCCTGCGCGTAGCGGGCGGCATAGGCTTCGTATTCCAGAAGGTAGCCTCCCGTGATGTCCTGCGGATCGTTGGGAATGGCGTAGGCCTTGCCGGTTCCGTCTGAACGCTCTCTGGAACCGACGCGGTCATATATGGAGAGGTCGCCGTCATTGAGTTCCTCGGTAGCCTTTTCCAGATCGGCGATGTCGACGCGCCCTTCATTGATCTCTACCTTTTCGGTGAGAAGGTAATTGCCCAGGTATTCCCCATTGACGTACAGATCGACGGACGCGCATTCCGGGGTGCTGATTATGCCTGCGGCGCGCGCCATGTCGAGGGTGATTCTGTTTCGCAGCAGGGATTTGTCGCGCGGATTGCCGATCAGAATCCACCGCTTTGCGCTGTCCGGCCCGCACAGCGGCGCGGCGTGCGCCAGCTTTATCTGGTACGATTTTTTTTCAAAGTTGAAGGACGCGTTGCCGCGCGACTTGACATGGTCGAGCGCGCCGCCGTATAGAATTTCTCCCTCGGCGGAGAAGAAGGTCATTGTGCCCGGTTCGCTGTTTCCCTTCTTGGCGTGGATGTGATTAAGACTGCCGGACTGCGTATCGATAAAGAGCGCGGGAATCTTGGCGGAGCGCATGACGTTGATGCGGTAGGTGTGCTTTCCGGAGGAGAGCGTGTGTTCACCCTCCGTGAAGCCCGCCGCGCGATCCCCGGGCGAGAGCGGCTTTCCGTCCAGCGAAAGATCCCCTTCCCCGTCGAAAGCTACGGTCATCTCCTCGGCGGACAGACCGGCGGGCAGAAACAGGTAGTAGCCGTCCCCGCGTTTGTACCCATCGATTCGGACACCGGACTCCTCCTGCGCGAGCGAGAGGGACTCCGAAAGTGCGAGCGCGGGCAGCAGCATCAGCGCGACCGCCATCAAAAAAAACACTTTTTGATATTTAGACATCCTGGAAGCCTCCTTTGCGGATCTCCCCGGCGTTTGCCGGGAGAAGGTACACAAAATGGTATGCTTCCCCTTCCCATCTATGCGAATAGATCAGGCCTTTTCCGTAAAGGCGTGGTGGCATTTCCCGCAGGTGACCGTGACCTCGCCGACGCCGCGAGGCAGGCGCAGGATGGCTTTGCACTTCGGACATTTGAAGTACTTAAACTCCTTGCGCTTTTGAAAGCGCACGCGCGCCTGACGGAATTGCAGCTTGATTTCTCCTGTTTTTTGCACATAGCGCGCGTTTTCTGACCGGCGCTTTTCAACATTTCTGGAGAACAGACGGAAGATCGCGTAGACGTACGCCGCCATGCCGAGCAGCGAGAAAATGCCCGTATGCGTAAAGGCATCCAGCAGGTACAGAATCAGGCCCGCCCAGATAAGCGCGAGCGAAAGCTGATCGGGGCCGTTGCGCCCGGTCATGAAGCTGCGAAAACCAGCCTTTATTTTTTCCCAAAGCGACATAATCATTCCTCCTATGGCAAATCTGATTTATCCTCTATTAAAGCACTTTTCGGGGTGCGAAATGTGAACGGAGTGTGAAACGTCCCCGGGGTCAATGGAAAAGCGGAGATGCTGGCGCGTCTTGCCAGAGATGCCGTTTTTGCGTATAATGGACGTATCGGCGCGAAAGAAGGTACGCGCTGCAAGCGACCATCAATACGGGAGGAAAGAGCATGAAACTTGGATTTGTCAGCGCCATTCTTGATCAGAGCACGTTTGAAGAGATGATCGATACGGCCTCGGACCTGGGCTTCCAGTGCGTAGAGGTCGCGTGCTGGCCGGTCGGCAAGGCGGAGCGGCGCTATGCGGGCGTTTCGCATATCAACGTGGACGAATTGGACGACGCGCGCGTCGCGTACATCAAGGATTACTGCGCGAAGAAAAAGGTCGAGATCTCTTCGCTGGCTTACTACCCCAACACGATGGACGGCGATCTGGAAAAGCGCGCCGTGGCGGTGGAACACCTGAAAAAGGTGATCGTCGCCAGCAGGCGGCTGGGCGTCGGCATGGTTACGACGTTCATCGGCCGCGACCAGGCGAAGACCGTGGAGGAGAACCTGGAGCTGGTGCGCGAGGTCTGGCCGCCTATCGTTGCGCTGGCGGAAGAACAGGGCGTTCGCATTGCCATTGAAAATTGCCCGATGCTGTTCGGCGCCGACCAGTGGCCGGGTGGACAGAACCTGATGACGACGCCCGCGATTTGGCGCAAGGTGTTCGAAATTTTGCCCTCGAAGAACCTGGGCATCAACTACGACCCGTCCCACTTCGTCTGGCAGATGATCGATTATATCAAGCCCATCTACGAGTTCAAGGACAAGATTTTCCACGTGCACTACAAGGACATCAAGCTCTATCCCGACAAGCTGAACCAGGTCGGCACGATGGCGTATCCGCTTGACTACATGAGCCCGAAGCTGCCGGGGCTGGGGGACGTGGACTGGGGAAGGTACGTCTCCGCGCTCACAGACATCCGTTATGACGGGTACACCTGCATCGAGGTGGAGGACAAGGCTTTTGAAGGCTCCCCGGAGAAGGTGCTGGATTCGCTCCGGCTTTCCAAGCGCTACATGGAGCAGTTCGTAATCTGAGGTTTTCGCTTGACGCCGATCGTTTTTCAGGACGCAAGCGCGCGAAAGGGCCGCCGCAGGAATTTTCTGCGGCGGCCCTTTTACGCTCAAGTCAGACGTTTTTGTCGTCCTTGTCGGACGGTTTGCCGCTCGACGCGGCCAGCTTTCCGCCCGCAAACCCTGCGAGCAGGCCTGGCAGGTCGATACCGGTAGATTCCTTCAGCGCTTCTACGACCTGGCTGCTCGAAGCCATGACGTCCTTCACCATCTTGGTGGAGTTCCCCTCGCCGTACATGACGATTTTGTCGGTTTGTGCCAGCGGCGCGGCCGCGTTCTTGACGACCTCCGGCAGCGCGGAAAGGTACATCTCGAGCACGGAGGCTTCGCCCATCTTACGCTGGGCCTCCGCCTTCTTTTCGATGGCTTCCGCTTCCGCCAGCCCCTTCGCCCGGATGCCCTCCGCTTCCTGCTCCATCGCGTAGCGGGCCGCGTCCGCCTGCGCCTTCTGCGCCTCGGCCTCCATCAGGGCCTCGTATTTCTTGGCGTCCGCGTCGCGCTGACGGCGGATGAGATCGGACTCAGCCTCCTGCTGCGCCTGATACTTCATCGCGTCGGCCTGCTTGCGCACCTCGGCGTCCAGCTTCAGTTCCTTGATGGCAATCTCCTTTTCGGCCATCTCAGCTTCCTTTTCACGGCGGGCGATGTCAGCGTTGGCACGGGTGATCTCGATGGTCTTGCGCTGGCTTTCCTGCTGGATGGAATAGGCGGCGTCGGCGTCCGCTTTCTTCGTGTCGGCGAGCACCTTCATTTCCGCCTGCTGCACGAGCAGCGCGGCGTTCTGCTCCGCGATCTTCTTTTCCGAATCGACGCGGACCGCGTTTGCTTCCTGATCGGCCTGCGACGCGGCGATGGCGATGTCGCGCTGGGCATTCGCCTTCGCAATCTGGGCGTTCTTTCGGATCTGTTCGACGTTGTCGATGCCCATGTTTTCGATGGTGCCGGCGTTGTCGCGGAAATTCTGGATGTTGAAGTTGACGACCTCGATGCCCAGCTTGCACATGTCGGGCACGACGTTTTCGGTGATCTTCTTAGCGACGCCCTGGCGGTCCTGCACCATTTCCTTGAGCCCGACGCTGCCGACGATTTCACGCATGTTGCCTTCCAGCACCTGCGTGACGAGGCTGATGAGCTCGTTGGAGCGCATGCCCAGCAGCGATTCAGCCGCCCGTTCGAGCAGCGCGGGGTCGGAGGATATTTTGATGTTGGCCACGCCGTCGACCATGACGTTGATGAACTCGTTTGTGGGTACGGCCTCGCTGGTCTTGACGTCCACCTGCATGACCTGCAGGGACAGCTTATCCACGCGCTCGAAGAAGGGCATGTGCCACCCGGCCCTGCCGATCAGGATGCGCTTCTTGCCCAGGCCGGAGATGACGAACGCCATGTCCGGCGGAGCCTTTAAATATCCGGCGACAAAAAGAATGACGATGAACGCTACGACGCCGACCGCCCACCAGACGGCGGCGGGCTTCTGTAAAAAGGTTACGAATCCCCCAAAGGCTTCCTCCATTGACTGCGCCCCCTTAAACTGATATTGTGTAGAAATATGAAAGCTACATATTGATTATACCTCATGTTCAGTGGGGGTTCAAGGGGAAGCTGAGCATGGGGGCGCGGCTCAAATTTTGAGCTGAGCGCTTAAAAGCTCCGTCGTGCGGGGCAGGAGGATGCTGATCGTGCAGCCCTGGCCGGAGCTTTCGATCGTGACGCCGTAGGGCTCTCCGTAGCGCGCGCGTACGCGCGCATGCACGTTCATAAGGCCGATCGAGCGCGCCTGCTCGTTTGCGCTCGAATCGCCCGGGCTGTATTGCGCGATGCGCTCGCGCAGCTCTGCCAGCTTGTCCTCCGGAATGCCGGGGCCGTTATCCGCGACCATGACCAGCAGGTTGTCCGCCTGCGCGCGCACGGTGATCTCGATGACGACCATCAGCGCCGCGGATTCCGTGCCGTATTTACAGGCGTTTTCAAGAAGCGGCTGCAGCAGCAGCTTGGGAACGTAGCAGGGGAGCAGGTCGGGATCGACCTTCTGCCGGATGACGATGCGGTCGGGGAATCGCAGCTTGATGATGTTGATGTAGTGCTTGGTCTGCATCAGTTCTTCCTCGAGCCGGACGATGGAGCCGCCCTTAATCGAATAGCGCAGCATCGCGGCCAGGCTGATGGCGACGGAACGCAGGGTCTCCTGATGCGCGAGCTGGGCCAGGGAGGCGATGAGATTGAGGGAATTGTACAGAAAGTGGGGGTTGATCTGGCTTTCCAGCACGCGCATGGCGATGTTTTTCTGTTCGACGCGCGCCTCGTATTCCCGCTGGGCGCTCGCGGTGATGCGGTTGATCATGGAATTATAGCTGCTGCGGAGCTGATCCAGCTCGGACTTGACGAGCGCGCTTTGCGTGACGGGCAGCAGCTCGTTCTGCCCGTGCTGAGCATTGTCCATGGCGTAGGAGAGCTCGTTGATCGAGCTGCCGATCTGCCGGGCGATCATCCAGCTGAAAAGCAGGTCGATGCAGAGCATCACGGCCAGAATGACGAGGCAGGCACCGATGCGCTGCATCGCGGGATGCGAGCGAAGCTGCAGGGGCTGATAGGCGACGATACGCATGCGCGTGTTCTCGTGATACCCCGAACGCAGCGCGCACGTACAGCCGCCGAGGTCGAGCTGCACCACGTCGTCCCGAATCGGGCGTGCCTGTTCCAGGGCGCTGCCGAGCGACTGAAGGTCCTGAATGCGTCCGCCGGTGTCGAGCAACAGCGTGTCGTCCTGAAAGAGCGCGACGGATACGCCTGCGCTGAGCTGACGCAGCGCGCCGGACAGGTGCCTGTTCAGATCATAGTCGATGCGGACATAGCCGATGCAGGCGTTGTCCAGCGAATTGTTCAGCGCGTAGACGACGGGCAGGACGCTCAGGCTCATGCCGTCCTTCTGTACGGGCGTGACGTAGTACCCGTCCGCAGAACGGGCGGCGAGGTCAAACCAGCTCTGTTCCTCCACGAGATGGACGTTCGTGATGTGGTTGACCTGATAGGTCGTGCCCAGGGAGGAATAGAACGTTACCGCCAGCATGCTGGTGTTCAGGCTGGTGGCATGCTTGATGGCGCTTTGCATGGTGCGCTCATCCGTATAATAGGCCAGATCGTACTGCTGGTGCGGCGTTTGCAGGATGCGCGCGATATCCTGATCGACCAGGTGCAGGTAGGCGACCCGCTGTGTCTCGCTGAGGAGCGTGTCCAGGCTGTAAAGCATCGTATTGGAGTCCGCGGCAAGCGTGGAGGCCGATTCGTACTGAATTTGCGAGCTCATGCTGAGGGTAAAATAGACGCTCGTAATGAGATAGGGCACGAGAATGAGAAAGAGGAACGCCAGCATGAGCATGTGGCGCACGGAAAAGAAGACGGGCCTGATGCGTGCGGACATACGGTTGCTCCTTTAAATCAAAGATGGGACGTCAGCGAATGCTGCCGTCCCGAAGAGCGCGTGCCTGCCGCCACAGGGCGGCAGGGAGATGGCGCGCTGGCGGGAAGTCTGGTGCTTCTCAGCCGCGCAACGCTTCCATGACCCACTTCAGATGCTGGCGGTCGGTATCCGGCGGTACGGTGCAGTCCGCCCCCAGAATGAACGGCTTGCCTTCCATTTCCTTGAGGACGGCGCGCACGGCGGCTTGAATTTCCTCTTTGGTGCCGGCGAAAAGAGGATGCGTCCTGCGGTTGTCCATGCCACCGAGGAGGATGGTTCCCTTGGGGAAGAAATCCTGCGCCTGCGTGAGAGAAAGGCCCTCGATGCCGATTCCCCAATTCTTCACGAGCACCGGATAGTCCTTCCAGTATGAAAGGTGGTTGGGGTTTCCGGCCCAGGAACACATGTGCAGGATGTTGTGGCTTCGCACGGCGTTTGCGGCGTGAATGATCTTGAGCTCGGAAGGAGCGACGATGCGCGCATACTCTTCCGCGCTCATGCGGCCGACCTCCGCCCCCTGAACGCTTTGATAGATGCCTTCACAGCCCGTTTCGCGCAGGATGCGCTCCGCGAGATAGGCGAGATCTTCGCCGATGACGTCCATCGCGTGCTTGAGCGCTTCCTCGTCCTCGCGCAGGTGCGCCATGACCGTCTGGTCCCAGGTACGGCCGGCGAGCGCGTGCTCGGTGAAGACGTCGCGCTCACGGACGATGTTAAAGGGAGAAAACATGTTATAAAACGTGCAGCATTCGCCGTTAAGCTCCTCGTTTATGCGGCAGCAGCGTTCGAGCGTCCCGGTAAAGAACGCGTGATCACGGGGCAGGGGCTTAACCTGATTCCAGTCCGCCGCGCAGTCGATCTTGACGGACAGCGGATAGTTCAGGCCGTCGGACATGATCTTGATGAAATCCAGATCCACGTCGCGATAGTAATCGAGGTGCGCCTTGACGCACGCCTCGCCCTCGGCGTTTTCGCCGCCGAAGTGGAACCAGAAGGAAGCCGGCACGCGGTCAGCGCATTTTCCATCCAGGACTGTGAGAAGACGTTCTCGTTTGTTCATGGTTGTAACCTCGCTTTTCCTGATATAATAGGTCCTCTTCATCTCATATGCCCGACGGGGCTTTGCAGGTCTAGTATAATCGCCCACACCGCGGGAGCGCAAGCGATTCGGGCAGGTTGTCATAAACGGCACATGGAACAGGTCATGATTGTTCTATTCGCGCATGGAGCCGGGCTTCTATAATACAAAAAGGGGGACAAAGCAATGAAGAAATACTGGATCAAGTTCTGCGCGTTTTTCGCTCTGAGCGCGGCGGTCTGCGCGTTTGCCGTCTTTATCTCCAACATGTGGGACACCCCCGCGGTTCCCGCCGTCGCCCAGACGACGGAAATCGAATTTTACCAGCAGCGGGAAGAGGCGATGGAAGGGTTCAGCCAGGTAATCGCGCGTTACGAAGAGGAGCACCCCGGCGTCAAGATTCGCCAGCAGAACATTCCCAACGCCCTGGAACTGCTCGTGGCACGGATGCAGCGCGGGGACGTTCCGGATATCTTCACCAACTGGCCGACGCAGCTCAGCTTTATCCGTGCGGCAGAGCGCGGGCTGCTGCTCGACCTGAGCGAACAGCCGTTTTTGGAGGCGATCGATCCCGCTACGCTGGAAATGTCGCGCGCCCCGGACGGTAAGGTATACGCGCTGCCCATCAACCGCAACTGCATGGAGGTTTATTACAACGCCGATATCTTTAGAACCTATGGCCTCAAGGAGCCCCAGACGATCGACGAGATGTTTTTGCTCTGCGATCGGTTGCAGCAAAGCGGAATCGTCCCTATGGTCTTTTGTGTTCGGGACAGCCGCATCGGCCATGTGGCGCAGATCGTCCTTTCCGTGCTCGTAGACGACTACCTGACGCAGCTCGGACGGCTGGGCAACGGAACGATCAGCCCGCAGGCGCGGGAACAGATGGAGGCCGCGTTTGATGTCATGCTGCGGCTGGGCGGTTACGGCGGTGACTCCCCCAATGCGTACACCTACTACGAGGCGTGCGAGCGCTTTGCGAGCGGGAAGGCGGCCATGTACATCTCCGGCAGCTATGCGCTCAACGCGATCGAAAACTTCGATCCCGAGATCGAAATCGACGTGTTTCCGCTGCCGGGTTACACGGCGGACCGGCGCGTGATGCTGACCAGCGTGGATACGGCGCTGTGCATCTCCGCGCAGACGCCTCTGAAGGAGGAGACGCTGCAGTTCCTTTCCTACATGACGCAGCCGGAGATCGCGACGCTGTATGCGGCGCACGACGTCGCGCCTTCGTGCATCGTCGGGGCGCTTCAGGAGAACCCGATCACCCTCAAGATGCAGGAGCACATCGAGACGTTTGAACACACCGAGTGGATTAAGAGCCGATATTCGCTCGAGAGCGCCATGGCCTTTGAGGATGCGGTGTGCGCCTATATGATCACCGGCGATTTAAAGACGCTGATGGACACGCTCACGCGCGCGTTTGCGGGCGCGTGAGCGCCGCGCGGCAAAGGAGGAGAGGCATGCGCTTTTTAATTGCAGAGGATGAATACTACGCCCGCAAGGCACTGGTACTCAGCGTACAGACGTGGCAGAAGGACGCCGTCATCTCGGAAGCGGAAAACGGCATGACTGCGCTGTCGCTGATGCGCGCGCAGCCCTTCGACGTGCTGCTGCTGGACATCCGCATGCCCCAGATGGACGGGCTGACCCTCGCGGCACAGGTTAACGCCGAGTACCCAGACGCTTACAAGATCATGATTACGGGCTATGGAGAGTTCGAGTACGCGCAGGCCGCGCTGAAGAGCAACGTGCGCGATTATCTGCTCAAGCCCGTGGACGACGACAAGCTCTGCGAGGCGCTGGAGCGTGCGCGGGAATGGCACGGACAGCGCCAGCGGGAACGCCTGGAGCGGGAAAACCTCAGGAGCGACGGCGAGCAGATGCGCCGGATGCTCGCCTATCATCAGGTGCGCACCTGGCTTACCCAGCCTTTGGGTGCGGCAAGGCCGGCTTATGTAACAGCGCTCGCGCCCACGGCGCAGCG
This sequence comes from Beduinella massiliensis, assembly GCF_900199405.1. Lineage (NCBI taxonomy): Bacteria > Bacillati > Bacillota > Clostridia > Eubacteriales > Beduinellaceae > Beduinella > Beduinella massiliensis. The sequence continues at coordinate 2,563,819 of NZ_LT963430.1, read as the reverse complement.
TTGCCTGGTGTTTTTCGCCTACGAACGAAACGGGAGGACGCGGGAGATGGAAAACGCCCTGCAGGCGCTGCTCTTGGAGGGCGAGGAAAAACAGGAGGGCGTCCGCTACGTGCGCCTGCCCACGCAGGGCGGGACCGTATGCGTGCTGGCGCTGTATGGGCCGGGGCTATCGCCTACGCGGGAAGCGAGGCTGTCGCAGCTGCGAACCTGGCAGCAGGCGATGGGCGGACAGGGACTGCGCGTGCGGATGGCGATGAGCGGGCTGAGCGACGTGGCGCGCGCTCCTTACGCCTTTCGGCAGGCGCAAAACGCGCTGGATTACAGGCTGCTGCGGCCCGACCTGCTGCTTTCGTACGGAGCGCTCAAGGAGCAGACGCGCTATGTGAGCGCGCTGGCCGTCAGCGAGGAGGCGGAGCTTTCGTCGTGTCTGGAGCAGGGACGGGCGCAGGAGGCGGAGGTCATCGCGCTCGGTGCGGTCGAACAGGTTGCCGCACAGCCGGACGCCTCGCTCGTGTCGCTTCAGGACGTGCTGGGGCGCATCTGCGGGCGCATGAACCGGGCCATCGCACAGACGGTCGCGGACGTGCCGGACGAGGAGCTGTTTCAGGTTTCGCTCGCGACGGAAAATTTTTCGACGATGGAGCAGCTGAAAGAGGCGGTCTCGGCCGCGATACGGCAGGTCTGCGCGCTCAAGGAACGCGTGGCCGTATCGGGCGCGGACGAGGCGGTGGAGTACATCCGCCAGCACATCTTCGAGCATTACAGCGAGAACATCTCGCTCAAGGAACTGGCCGAAACGCGGCTGTACCTGAACGCTTCCTACCTGAGCCGGTTGTTTAAGGCCAGGACGGGCGTGTCGTTCCGTACGTTTCTCACTGGGGTGCGCATGCAGAAGGCGTGCGATATGCTGAAGACCCGGGACATGAGCGTCATGAGCATCGCGGCGGAGTGCGGCTATGCGGACGCGTCGCAGTTCATTCAGCTTTTTAGGAAGCATTACGGCGTGACGCCGAGCGTTTGGCGGGAAAAAAATGCGGGCTTCGGAACGGAGCTTTGATAAATTGGGAGGGAAAATACATGACGGATTACGCAGCGATTTTGAAAAAAGAGGTGGTTCCGGCGCTGGGCTGTACGGAACCGATTGCGGTGGCTTACGCGGCGGCCTGTGCCGCGCGCGCGCTAAGCGAGCCGGTGGAGGAAATCGAGGTGCTGGCCAGCCGGAATATCTTGAAAAACGCGATGAGCGTCGGCATTCCCGGCAGCGACATGGCAGGCATCCCTATCGCGGCGGCGCTGGGCGCGCTGGGCGGAGATGCGGATGCGGGGCTCGAAGTGCTGCACACGGTTTTGAAGGAGCACGTGGAGGCCGGCAAGCGAATGATCGGCGCAGGAAAGGTCCGTGTGAGCCAGAAGAGCGGCTGCGAAAGCGTGTACGTGGAGGTTGGCGTCAAGGGAAACGGTCACAGCGCGTCGGCGGTCATTCAGCGCACGCACACGAACGTGACGGATGTCGTCCGAGACGGCAGGACGCTTCGCCACGAGGCGCTTACAGGCGGCGCGGGCACGGCTGCGGACGAGCCGGAGATGACGGTCGGCGGCATCTGGCGCTACTGTCAGGAGGCGCCCGTGGAGGAGCTCGCCTTTTTAAAGGAGGGCGTTGAAATGAACCTGAGCGCTGCGCAGGTCGGGCTCAAGGGCGGATACGGCATGTCGGTAGGGCATAATATCGCGCAAACCGGCGTACATACCAACGTGCTGGGAACCGATATGGGCACCTGCGCGGTGGCGACGACGGCAGCCGCCTGCGACGCGCGCATGGCCGGAGCCCCGGTTCCGGTGATGAGCGTGGCGGGCAGCGGCAATCAGGGGCTCGTCTGCACGCTGCCGGTGGCGGTGTTCGCCGACAAGCTGCACAGCAGCGAAGAAAACCTGCTGCGCGCGGTCGCGCTTTCGGATCTGGTGACGGTGCACATCAAGCAGGGCATCGGACGGCTCAGCGCCCTGTGCGGGTGCGGCATCGCCGCGGCGGTCGGCGCCTCCTGCGGCATCTTGTACCTGCTGGGCGGAAACGAAAAGCAGGTGCAGTACACGATCAAGAACATGGTCGCCAACATTACGGGCATGGTCTGCGACGGCGCGAAGAGCGGCTGCGCGGTCAAGGTGGCGACGGCGGTGAGCGCCGCGGTGCAGTGCGCGGTGCTCGCGATGAACAACGTGCACGCGCCCTCCATTGACGGCATCGTCGACCGGGACGTGGAAAAGACGATCGACAACCTCGGCAGCGTCGGCCGTGAGGGCATGGCGATGGCGGATCAGCTGATTCTGGACCTGATGACGGCAAAGACGGTGTGATTTTTAGGCACGATGTCATAAACTGCGTATCGGGAATGTCATATTCGCTACATGGATTGCACGGCGCTGCGCTGTACAATAAGGGAAGCAAACGGACGAAACGTCCGGCCGCGGATGCGGTACTATCAACAAGGCAGGAGGATACCCAGATGAAAAAGACCCTAGCGATTCTGATGGCCCTCGTCCTGACGCTGACGGCTGCGATGGCCCTGGCGGAGACGAAGGTCGAATTCTTCCAGCAGAAGATGGAAGAAGGTCCCCAGCGCGCGTACGCGCAGGTCATCGAGAAGTTCCAGGCGGAAAACCCGGACATCGTAATCGACCTCAACACCATTCCGGACGCGGGCACCGTGCTGATGCAGCGCATCTCCACCGGCGATATCCCGCCGATCTTCTCGGACTATCCGACGCAGACGCAGTTCAAGCAGAAGATCGCGAACGGCTACATCGAGTGTCTGGAAGGCCAGGACTTCATCTCCCGCGTGAACCCGGGCATGCTGGCTCTGGGCGCGAATACCGACGGCAAGACCTACGCGCTGCCGCTGAGCCAGAACTACATGGCGATCTTCTACAACGGAGACATCTTCGAGCAGGTCGGCATTACCGAGCTGCCCACGACCTGGGATGAGCTGATGGCCGTTTGCGACAAGCTGGTCGCCGCCGGCATCACGCCGTTCGCCTTTGGCGACAAGGACCCGGGCCGCGTCGGCCACTGCTTCCAGGCACTGTCGCAGGCGACCTATCCTGAGACGGTCGATTATATCGTCAAGGTCGTTAACGGCGAAGCGAAAATCGCTGACAACGCGGAGCCCTTCCGCAAGATCGGCGAGCGGCTGATCAAGCTGCACGAGTATGCGCTGCCTGACCCGCTGGGCACCTCCGACACCGCGATGTGGGAGAACTTCGCCAACGGCAAGTCCGCCATGTGCATCACCGGCTCCTATGCGCGCGGCACGCTGCTGATCGCCAACCCCGACCTCAACCTGTGCGCGTTCCCGATTCCCGGCGACGTGTACGACGAAAGCCCGCTGCTGACCGGCATCGATGCAGCGCTGTGCATCAGCGCCGAGGCGACCGACGAGCAGAAGGAAGTCGGCCTCAAGTTCCTGGAATTCATTTCCCGTCCGGAAAACGCGCAGCTCTGGTCCGACATCGACGGCGCGCCTTCCTGTCTGCTGGGAACGACCTATTCCGACCCGCGCGTCTCGCCTGTCATCGATAAGGCGGCGACCGGCGTGGTTTGCGACTGGTTCGGCTCGAAGGTGACCACGCAGGTGACGACCGAGCTCTACCAGGTCGTGCAGGGCCTGCTGCTCGACGGCGATCTGGATGCCTATATCGCAGGGCTGGACGAAGCGATCGAAGCCGCTGCCATGTAAGCGAATCTGCTTTTTCCTATCAATTTGGGGGCGGCATGGGGAAGCCTGTGCCGTCCCTTTCCCTAAGGGCAACACAGCGTTAAGAGGTGGAGCAGATGCAGGCAAAAAAGATCAATTCCGACAGGTTCTCTTTTTTCATGATTACGGTGCCGGCGCTAGCCCTTTATACCTTCTTCTATATTTACAGCGTAATCATGGGCTTCTATTACAGCATGACAAACTGGGACGGCCTTGCAAGAAATTACGATTTCGTAGGCTTCACCAATTATCTGCGCGTGCTCGGCAACAAGCGGTTCTACGATTCTACGTTCATCACGATCCGCTACGCGCTCATCATGGTCGTCGGCACGATCGTACTGGGCGTGCTGCTTGCGGTAGCGCTGAACTCTGTGAAACGCTGCAAGACGTTCTTCAAGTCCGTGTACTTCTTCCCGGCGATGATCAGCTCGGTCGCGGTCGCGCTGATCTGGGATCAGGTGTTTTACCGCGCCCTGCCCACGGTGATGAACCTGCTGGGCATGGGGGAAGGCTTCAAGTCGCCGCTGGGCGACAGGACGCTGGCACTGTATGCGGTGCTCTTCGTAAACCTCTGGCAGGCGCTCGCCATGCCGACGGTGATCTTTCTGGCGGGCATGCAGTCGATTCCAGACGAGCTGTACGAATCGGCGGTCATCGACGGAGCGTCCCTGTTTGAGCAGTTCCGATTTATCACCCTGCCGCATCTCGTGCCGACCATCACGGTCAACGCCATCCTGGCGCTCAAATCCGGCATTACCGCGTTTGACTACGCGTTCGCGCTTACCAAGGGCGGCCCGGCAAGGTCGACGATGCTCATCGGCATCAAGATCTATCAGGACGCGTTTGGCGATACGCCTAATTTCTGCATCGCCAATACCGAGGCGGTGCTGCTCTTCCTCGTCATCGCGGCGCTTTCCGCGGTGCAGATCTACGTATCCTCCAGAAGCGGGGTGAACAAGGCATGACACAGGCGGCAAGACAAACACGAAAGCCAGGCGCGGGCATGGTGCACAGCAGGGGGGAGACGTTCGTCTGGCACAGCCTGCGCAACGTCGTGCTGGCAGCGGGCATCCTCCTCATCCTCTTCCCGATGTATCTGGTCGTCATCAACTCGTTTAAGACCCTGGAGGAAGCGGGGCAGAACTTCTTCGCGCTGCCGCACACCTTTACGCTGAACAACATCCGCGAGCTTCTCAGCAGCCAGAATTACTTCCTGTACGTCTTCAACAGCCTCTTCGTGTCGGTCGTCTCCATGGCGGTGGTCGCGGTATTCGTGCCGCTGGTGAGCTACGCTTTGGCGCGGAACCTGCAAAAACGCTACTATAAGTTTCTCTATACGTACATCCTGCTGGGGCTGTTCATCCCCTCACAGGTCGTGCTGCTGCCGATCGTCAAGCAGATGAGCGCGCTGAACATGATGAACCAATGGGGCCTTATCCTGCTGTACATCACCTTCAGCCTGACGCGCGGCGTGTTCCTGTTCGTCAATTACATCCGTGCGCTGCCCATCGAGATCGAGGAGGCTGCGCAAATCGACGGGTGCAGCGTCATGCAGACGTACTTTCGCATCGTAATCCATCTCATTCGTCCGATGATCTCCACGCTGGTGATCATGGATATCCTGTGGTACTGGAATGACTTCATGCTGCCGCTGTTCATTCTGAACAAGTCCCGCGAGCTTTGGACGCTGCCGCTGTTCCAGTATAACTTCAAGACGGAGTATTCCTTTAACTATACGATGGCGTTTACGGCGTATCTGCTTGCGCTGATCCCCGTGCTCGTTGTATACTGTGCTTGTCAGAAACACATCATCAACGGCCTCACCGCAGGCGCGGTGAAGAGCTGATCGATGCCGAACCATCACAAGGAGGACAAACAAGATGAAGAAAATTGCACTGGGCAGCACCGTCCTGCGCTCCGCGCCGATCGCCTTCGGCTGCATGCGCATGGCGGGCCTGGAGGTGGAAAAGGCGGAGCGGATCGTGAACCTCGCGGTGGAGCAGGGCATCGATCTGTTCGACCACGCGGATATCTACGGCGGCGGCGAAAGCGAGCGCCTGTTTGCAAAGGTGCTGAAGCGCAATCCCGGCCTTCGCGGCAGGATGCTCGTGCAGAGCAAATGCGGCATCTGCAAGGGCTACTACGACGCGTCCAAGGAACACATTTTGGAGGCGGTGGACGGCATTCTCTCGCGGCTTGAGCTCGACCACATCGACATCCTGCTGCTGCACCGCCCGGACGCGCTGATGGAGCCGGAGGAGGTCGCGGAGGCGTTTGGGGAGCTGGAGCGCACGGGCAAGGTGCGTTACTTTGGCGTCAGCAACGAGAACGCGGCTCAGATGGCGTTTTTGCAAAAGCACATGCCCCAGAAGATCGTCATCAACCAGCTTCAGTTCGGCATGGCGCACACCGGCATGGTGGACGCGGGCGTCAACGTCAACATCCACTCCGACCACGCGGTCGTGCGCGACGGCGGGGTGCTCGACTATTGTCGCCTGAACGACATTACCATTCAGGCATGGTCTCCCTTCCAATACGGCATGTTTGAGGGCGTATTCCTCGGCTGCGAGAAGTACAAGGCCCTTAACGAGGAGATTCAGAAGATCGCCGCCGAAAAGGGCGTGACGGACAGCGCCATCGCCGTCGCCTGGATCATGCGCCACCCTGCCCATATACAGACCATCGTGGGCACGATGAACGAAAAGCGGCTTGCGGATATCTGCAAGGCGTTTGACGTGGAGCTCACCCGCCAGGAGTGGTACAGGCTTTACCTGGCCGCGGGGAACCCCCTGCCGTAAAAACGGGCGGGTTCATCGTCAAGCGGGCTTACCGCCGGTGACACTGCAAACGCAGTTCACCGGCTCTTTTGATTGCAGGCGGCCAGTCAAAAAGCGTTGACAAACATCTGGCTTTGCAGTATTATAACGATTGTTATATAATTTGCGTTATAAATTGCGAAAGGAAGATGGGCGTGGCGCCAAAGCAAAAAGTGAGCCGGGAAATGGTTCTGGACGCAGCCTTTGAAATTGCCAGAGGAGAGGGGGCGGAAGGGATCAGTGCACGGGCGGTAGCGAGGAAACTGGACTGCTCGACGCAGCCGGTCCTCTATCACTTCGCGACGATAGAGGACTTGAAAAGCGCGGTATATGAGAAAGCGGATGCCTGCCACACGGCGTATATTCTGCAGGGGCGCGATGGCTGCGCCGCTTCCATGCTCGAGATCGGGCTTTCGTACATCCGCTTCGGAGCCATGGAACCCAACCTGTTTCGTTTCCTGTTTCAGTCCAACCGATTTTCCGACAGGAAGCTTTCAGACCTGACGGGCGATCCGGCGTTGGAACCGGTGATGCAGGCGCTTTCGCGCGATATGGAGATGGACCGGCGCCAGGCGCGCAGTGTTTTTACGGCCGTCTTCTTGCTTGCGCACGGGATGGCCAGCATGCTGGCCAACAATGCGATGGAGTACGACGAGGCGCAGACGGCTTGCCTGCTCCGCGGCGCGATGCGCGGGATGATCCATGCTTTTTTTGAGGAGGGCGTTTCGGATGAAGCGGCAGAGGAATGAGCAGAGGCTAGCGCTTGCGTGGATTGCCCTGTACGTCTTGGCGGCAATGCTGGCGGATGCGGTGTCCGAAAGCCTTGGCATGATCAAGTGCATCACGGTGCCGGTATGCGCGCTTTTATCCGCAGCCCTTTATGTGCAGATACGAAGAGACGGTCTTCAGGCGTATTACGGGCTTGGAAGAGGCGGGGGAGTGAAGGGGAAGGACGTCCTTTTCTACCTTCCGCTGCTCGCGCTGGCGAGTTCAAACCTTTGGAATGGCGTGACAATCAGGTTCAGCGCGGTTGAAACTGCGCTTTATGTGGTCAGCATGTGCCTAGTCGGCTTTCTCGAAGAGGTCATCTTCCGGGGACTTTTGTTTCGGGCGCTATCTCCAAAGGGCTTGAAGCAGGCGATCGTGATTTCCAGCCTGACGTTTGGCATGGGACACATTGTCAATTTACTGGCCGGTGCGGAACCGATAAGCACCTTGCTCCAAATCTGCTATGCGACGGCGATTGGCTTCCTGTTCACGACGATCTTTTTAAAAAGCGGCACGCTGCTGCCTTGTATCCTGACGCACGCGGCGGTAAACGCCGCGAGTGCGTTTGCGGTTCCGGGAAGCCTGGCCGGTCAGACCTTCGCCAGCGCTATTCTGACCGTGGTTTCCCTGCTTTACGCGCTGTTCCTTTTAAAAAGGCCGAGTAAGGCGCCGGCTTAAAACGGGCGTGACGCGCGCCGTGTTCTGAATGACTATGGCATGTGATTTGCGAAGAAAAAAGCAGGGCGCTGCCCTGCGATGAAAGGGGGAAGGACGGGTCAGGAGGGGCCCTGCGTCATTTCCCGCCGCAGAAGAATTTTCTTCATGACCAGCGCGTAGACGATCATGGAGGCGAGCGGCCCCAGAACGTCGGAGATCGGCTCCGCGTAGAAGGCAGCGTCCGCGCCAAAGACGGCAGGCAGCGCGAATAAAGAGACGAAGTAAACCGCCTTGCGCCAGAAGGAGAGGGGAAGGGAATAGCGCACCTGACCGATGGCCGTGAAGCCGTCTACGATTTCATACTGCACGCCCAACGGGATCAGCCCCAACGTGCAAACGCGAATGGCCCAGAGCGCACGCTCGCTGAGCGCGGGGTCGGTCGTAAACAGGCGAACGAACAGCGGGCCGCAAAGGCGCGCCAGCACGAACATCGTCGCGGTGTAGGCGATACAGAAGAGGAAGATGTGCCGCTGCGCCATGCGCACGCGCTCCGAACGGCGTGCGCCGTAGTTGAAGCTCAAAACCGCCTGCGTGCCGCCGCTGATGCCGCCCAACGGCATGGTGACGACCAGCATGAAGCTCTGCACGATGGTCGCGCAGGTGACGAGCAGGTCGCCCTGCCCTAGCCCGCCGTATCGCTGGAGCACGGTATTCATGGCGATGATCATCACGTTGTCGACGGCGATGATGCAAAAAGGCGTAAAGCCGAGCGCGAGAATGCGCAGGGCTGTGCGGGGAGAATAGCCTGAAAACGTGATGCGCACACCGGCGCGCCTGCCCAAGAGAAAGAAGAGGACATAGGCACAGCTCGCCAGCTGCGAAAGCACGGTCGCCAGCGCCGCCCCCTGAACGTTCATATGGAAAAGAAAGATGAAGACAGGGTCGAGCGCGATGTTCAGCACCGCGCCAAGTACGACGGACTTCATCGCCGTCTTGGCATATCCCTGCGCGACGACGAAGGAATTGAGGCCGGTCGCCAGCAGGGCGAAGAGCGTGCCCGACAGATAGAGGGTAAAATATTCCTCGGCATAGGGAAGCGTGATCTCGCTCGCGCCGAAGAGCAGCAGCATAGGCCTGCGCAGCGGCAGAATCAGAGCGACGATCAGGAGGGAGAACGCGCAGAGCATCAGAAAGGCATTTGCCAAAATAGCCTGCGCGCTGTTGCGGTCGCCTTCGCCCATCTTGATGCTCATCAGCGGCGAACCGCCGATTCCGACGAGCGAAGCGACGGAACCGATCATCGTGACGACCGGACCGCAGACGCCCACGCCCGCGAGCGCGAGGTCGCCCACGCCCGCGATATGCCCGATGTACATGCGGTCTACGATGCTGTACAGGACGCTGACAAACTGCGCAAGCATGCTCGGCACAGCGATGGAGCGGACGAGCCGGCCGACGTCATCGCGTCCCAAATCGTTTTCCACGTGTATTGCCCCCTCAAACGCGAAATGCGCATAGATGTTTCATGGCTGCGCGGCGCAGCCGCGCATCATCATACAACAAGTGCGGACGAATGTCAATTCTTCCGTATCGTAAAAGGAGATGGACGTATGAAAGAAAGAATTGCAGCCTGGATCGACGCTCATGAGGAAGAAATGCTGGCCTGCCTCGCAGAGCTGATCGAGGTGCCGAGCGTGAGCGACAGCGGAGCCTCTGCGCCGGGCGCGCCGTTCGGCCCCGAATGCCGACGGGCGCTGGACAGAGGACTCGCGCTCGCGAAAAAGCTGGGCTTTGAAACGCAGGATGTGGACGGATACTGCGGCGTCGCGTCGATGGGCATCCCGCATCCCGCGATCGGCATCGCCGCACACTTGGACGTCGTGCCGGCGGGAGAGCATTGGATTTACCCGCCCTTTTCGATGACGCGCGCGGGCGAATACGTAATCGGCAGGGGAAGCCAGGACAACAAGGCCTCCGCTGTGCTCGGCCTTTACGCGATGAAGTGCCTGCGGGATCTGAACGTCGAGCTGCCGTGCGGCATCAGGCTGCTGATGGGCACCTCCGAGGAAACGGGAATGGAGGACATGCGCTACTTTGCACAGCATGGGGACGCGCCGGAGCTCACGCTGGTGGCGGACTGCGACTACCCGGTGTGCTACGGGCAAAAGGGGCACTACAACGCCTGGGTCGGGGCAAAGGTGCAGGGCATCCGCGCCTGCTGCGGCGGACAGGCGCCTAACCTGATTCCGGATCACGCATGGATTGAGGTCGCGGGCCTGCGGGAAGAGACGGTCTGCGAGGCCCTGCGAGGCGGCATGGATATATGGACGGAGCCCTGCGAGGGCGGCGTGCGCGTGCATGCCAAGGGCAAGAGCGGCCATGCGGCGTTTCCGCAGGGGGCGGACAACGCGGTGCGTCGGCTGCTCTTCACGCTGAGAGACGCCAAAGTGCTGGATGCGCAGGACCAGGAGGCCGTCGAGGCGCTCGCGAGCCTGATGAAGGACGACTTTGGAAGCGCCTGCGGGCTGAACGTGGACGACCCGGTCTTCGGTCCGTTGACGCTCGTAGGCAGCATGCTGAAGGTAGAGGATGGACGCATGGCGCTTTCATTGGACGGTCGGTTTCCGCGCATGCTGTCGGGCAGTCAGGTAGACGACCACATTCGCGCCTTTGCGTCCGCGCGCGGCCTTGCGGTGAGCGAAGCGTCGTCAAGGGAGGCGTTTTACATCGACAAGGACGACCCGCTCGTTCGCTGCATGATGGACGTCTACCGCGAGGAGACGGGCGACGCGCGGGAGGCATTCGTCATGGGCGGCGGTACGTATTCACACGTGCTTGCGCGCGCGGTGACGTTCGGCGCTTCCATGCCGGGTGCGGGCGCGGGGCTTGCCTCGATCCTGCCGCCCGGGCACGGCGGCGCGCACCAGCCCGACGAAGCGCTGCATGTGCCTTCCTTTAAGCGCAGCCTCGCGATTTATGTGCAGACGCTGATGCGCCTTTCGCCCCTGGTTTCAGAAAATAAATAATTGTGTCAAAGCCCAGAGCCGCCGGAAAACCGGCGGTTTTTGGCGTTCAAAAGAACGCGGGCACGCTCTGAAATCGCAAAGAGAGCTTGCGTTTACCGCATGATTTGGCTACAATAGGGACGCGGAAGGACAAATTCTTTGAAAGAGCTTGACGGCATGAGCGGATGGGCGTTCTGTTTCGTCTATTATAGTATAGAGGCCCATTACGATGTAAAGCAGAGGATATTATTCAAATGAGCGAAACCAAAAAGCGCCTGCCAGGAGCTGCGGACATGACGTCCGCAATTCTCGTCTCCATCTTTTGCGGCGCTGTACTGGAGTACATGGCCGAGGCCATCGCGCGCGACGGGTTTTCCCAGGCGTTTCACTGGATCGTTACGGCGCCGGGCGCTTTTGTTTGCAGCGCTGGTCTGATTGCCTGTACCTTTTTGACATTTCTTTGTCTGGCAAGGCGCATGTCTTCTGCCTTCGGCGTGACGGCGGCGCTGACGCTGACCTGCGCGGGCGTGCAGTACTATAAGCTGTTGCTCAAAGGCGATGTGTTTCAATTTGGCGACGTGCTGCTCGTCAGGGAGGCCGTTCAAATCACCGATCACTTTCAGTTGATCCCCACGGTCACGCTGATCGCCTGTATCGCCGTCTGCATCGCGCTGGTGCTGCTGCTTCGCAGACGCAGAATTCGCATTCACCTGGCCCTGCGCGCGGTGCTCTGCGCCCTGATGGCGTCCGCGACGATCTTTGCCGCGCAGGGGCTGCCGGACCGCATCGCCCGCATGACGGGTACAGCCGAAGTGGTCATTCCGCAGGACTACTACGAGACGAACGGGCTGGCCGCCGGGCTCATCAAGACGATGCCGCTGCCGCCAGAGGAGCCGGAGGGATATTCGGAAGCGTCCGTATGGGAAGCGCTGAATGCGCTTCCGGCGCCGGAAGCGGACGCTGCGCAAAGCGTGCTGCCGGACATCTTCTTTATTATGAACGAGACGCTGTACGACCTTCAGAATATCGACGAAATTTCGCTTACGGAGGATCCACTCGCCTATCTTAAGACATGCCAGGCATCGTACGCGGGCGCTGAATTGCTTTCCCCCTCCTACGGGGGAAACACCTGTCAAGTGGAGTATGAGGTGCTTACGGGCTATCCGGCGCGCAACTCGGTCGGCATGGCCTATCAGACCGTGCCGCTGGAGGGGGCGGCGAGCGTCGTCGGCGCGCTTGACGCCAGCGGTTACTACACGCTGGCTCTGCACCCCTATACGCGCACGTTTTACGAGCGCGACCGCGTGTATGCCCAGATGGGCTTTGACGACATGGCCTTCGAGGATGACATGGCCCAGCCGCTGCGGCGCATCTCCTGGCAGGTGACGGATGACTGCCTGTACGACGAATTGATCGAACGCTATGAACATCGGGATAAGAGCAGACCGTTTTTTGCACACGTCGTCACCATTCAGAACCACGGCGAGTACGACTTTGAATGGTCGGGCGCGGGCAGCGTCCGTTCTGCCGACGAGACGCAGGACCCGCAGGCACGTGCACAGCTCGAGACGTATGCGAGTCTTTTGCGGGAAAGCGACGCGGCGCTGAAAAAGCTGATTTCGTACTTTGAACGCCAGAAGCGGCCGGTGCTCCTCGTGCTGTGGGGAGATCACGCGCCGAATCTTTCGCTCTTCGGAGTAGACACGTCCTCCTACGAGGAAGATGCGCAGCGCTACGGGCGGCTGTACTGTACACCGCTGCTGATCTACAACAATTACGGTCTCGACGTAGAGTTGCCGGAGGTCATGTCGTCTTATCGGCTGGGCGCGTTTGCGCTGCGATTGGCGAACGTGCCGTTGGACGCCTATCTCACGCGCATGGGCGCGGCGGGGGTGCCGGATTCCAACGACGCGCTGGTCTTCGAGGCGGATCACTTTAGGTGGAAGCCCGACGCATCGGAAGAAGCGAAGCGAACGTTCGACGCGATTCGCCTGTGCCAATACGACCGGCTGTACGGAGAGCGATACAGCGAAAAGCGTGTAGAGTGACGCAGCACAAAAAAAGATGCCAAGCGGCATCTTTTTTGTGTCAGCAGTAAAAACCCCTCACCCCACAAGGACAGCAGCAGTTGCAGAAAAGATTGAGAAACAGGCAGGACGCGCACGGGTCGGAGCACATGCCGGTCGGCATATGAAATTGCCTGCCGTACTCCTGATAGGCGCTGCCGCCGTTTTCGAGCTGAGAGAGGAACTGGCGGTATTCGTAGTTCCCAGGCTCCATCTGTGCAGCCTGACGCGCGTGGTTAAGCGCGGCGACGCGGTTACCCAGGCCGTAGTTGGCTTGGGCGCTGAGGAAGTACCACGCGGCGTTGTGATTGGAGATGCCGTTCAGCACGTTCAACGCTTCCTGATAATAGCCGGAGATGATGTAATTGCGAGCGGCGTTCAGTTCGGAGGACTGCTGCCCGCGCTGCTGATTGCCGTAATTGCCGTAAGGCCCGTTTCCGAAGGGGTTGTAACCACCGCCGAAGGGATTTCCATATCCCTGCTGGCCGCCGTATCCCTGGCTGCCGCCGGTATAGTTTGTCCCCTCACGGCGCATTTTCGTGATGAGGGAATAGGCTTCGTTGATTTCCTTCATCTTTGCCTCGGCCTCAGGAGAACCGCCGTTCAGGTCAGGGTGGTATTTACGGGCGAGCTTTCTATACGCGGTCTTGACTTCGTCGTCCGTGGCCGTCGGGGCTACGCCCAATACGCGATAAGGGTCATCCATGGTTCTCCTGCTCCTTTCCGCCGCGTTTTTGCTGTATGAGGGCATACCTGCACCAGACCCCCGAATACAGGACGTTTCGCAAGAGGCCGATGTCCTGAACGAGGGGCAGCTTTTCAAATTCCTGCGTGCAGCCCGCGATCATCATGGTCAGCATTTGGCGGCAAAAGTCCTCGTAATCGTCCTGCCCGCGCATCTGAAACAGGGGATTGTAGCGCCCCCTCCGTTCGTCCTCCGGCAGGTCGTCGTAAGCGTCCATAAGATAGATGAAGCGCCCCAGTGCCTCGCCCATCGCGCGAAGCACTGGCCCCCAAATGTCATCTTTATAGCAGAGCACTTCGCCCAGCATGCGTCCCGTTTCGTTGGCGAGGGCATCCACGTCGGCCGACTTTTCGCGCTCCAGATTCGCTGTGCGCTCAAGACAAGCCGCGACCACCGCGCATTTCTCCGGCCAGTCCCGCTCGACGCGCCGGTAGGCCTTTTGCAGCAGTTTTCCTTCTGCCGCGGCGCCGAGGTTCCTGTCGTCGTGCCAGTTATCGCGGCACTTGTGGAAGGCAAGCAGGACGTTCATGTCCGCGGCGTAATCCGCCGCGGCGTTTTCGATAAAGTCATGGCGCTTGAGTGGGTGCAGCGCGCAGCGCGCGGGCACACAGCGCTCTTCCGGCTCGTACAGGGAACTCAGGAGCAAGTAAAGGAACGTCATATCGTAGGTTAGCGTCAGACGGCCGATCTGGCCGTGACGGCGCGAAAGCGCCCGGCAGAGGCCGCAGTAGAATGCGCGGTAGCGTGCAAAGTCCGCGTCGGATAATTCCGCACGGTTGACCGCGATATAACCAAACATGGTTTACTCCTTTTGTCCGCCGCCCGCGGCGCCGTCGTTTTTGGGCGTAAATTCCGCGTCGGCAGCGCCGTCGGCCGGTGCGTCGTCTGGGGCCGCCGCTGCGGCGCCGCTGCGGTATTGCCGTTCCGCTTCCTCCCTGCGCTGCTGATCCTCGGCGGCGTAGGTCTGTGCATCCCGTACCGCGCGGTCGATTTCGGCCTGGCTCATGTTGGAAGAGCCGGTGATGGTGATCTCCTGCTGCTTTCCGGTGCCCAAATCCTTGGCAGAGACGCTGACGATGCCATTCGCGTCGATGCTGAACGTCACCTCGATCTGCGGTACGCCCTGCGGCGCGCGGCGAATGCCGGTCAGCTTGAACTTGCCGAGCGACTTGTTTTGCGAGGCCATCATGCGCTCTCCCTGCAGCACGTTGATTTCCACCGACGACTGAAAGGGGGCGGCGGTGGTAAAAATCTGGCTTTGACGGACGGGCAGCGTGGTGTTTCGGTCGATAACCTTGGCGAACATGTCGCCCACCGTCTCGATCCCCAGGGAAAGCGGCGTCACGTCCAGAAGCAGCAGGCTCTTCACCTCGCCCGCGAGCACGCCGCCCTGCAGCGCCGCGCCCATCGCGACGCACTCATCGGGGTTGATGCCCTTAAACGGCTCCTTACCCGTAAAGCGGCGAACCGCTTCCTGCACCGCCGGGATGCGGCTGGAGCCGCCGACGAGCAACACCTTGGCGATGTCCGATACGGAGAGGCCCGCATCCTGTATCGCCTGCCGCACAGGGCCCATCGTCTGTTCGACGAGGTGTGCCGTCAGTTCGTTGAACTTCGCGCGGGTGAGCGTGATTTCCATATGCTTGGGGCCGTCCTTGCCCGCCGTCAGAAAAGGCAGGTTGACGCTCGTCGCCTGCGTGCCGGAAAGTTCGATTTTTGCCTTTTCAGCGGCCTCACGTACGCGCTCAAGCGCGGTAGGGTCGCGGCGAAGGTCTATGCGCTCCGTACGTTTAAACTCGGCAATCAGATAGTCACTGACGCACTGGTCGAAGTCGTCGCCGCCGAGACGGTTGTTGCCTGCGGTCGCGAGCACCTCGATGACGTCCTGGTTGATGTCCAGAATGGATACGTCGAACGTGCCGCCGCCCAGGTCGTAGACCATGACCTTTTGCGCGGTTTCCTTGTCGATGCCATAGGCGAGCGCGGCGGCGGTCGGTTCGTTGAGGATGCGCTGAACGGTCAGGCCCGCGATCCGTCCGGCGTCCTTCGTCGCCTGACGCTGCGCGTCTGTGAAGTAGGCAGGAACGGTGATGACCGCCTGCGTGACGGATTCGCCTAAATAGTCTTCCGCATCCGCCTTTAATTTTTGCAGGATCATTGCGGAAATTTCCTGCGGGGTATACGCATGGCCATCGATTTTGACGCGATGGTCGGTTCCCATCTCCCGCTTGATCGACTGGATGGTGCGTTCGCTGTTGGTGACGGCCTGACGCTTGGCGATTTGACCGACGAGCCGCTGCCCATCCTTGGTGAAGGCGACGACGGAAGGCGTCGTTCGCCCGCCCTCCGGGCCGGGAATGACGACCGGATCGCTGCCCTCGATGACGGCGACGCAGCTGTTCGTCGTGCCAAGATCGATGCCGATGGTTCTGCTCATAAAAGTATTTCCTCCTGCGCCGGTTGCGCCTTTGGTTCCGTGCAGGACAGCATAGCGCAAAAAGATGAACGGAATGTTAACGTAAGAAGGCATTTTTTCATATTTTTACTCGAATGCGCCCGCAAAAAAATGGATACGCGATATTATACCATGAACCGTATAAAAGAAAAAGGAAAAACGCGAAAACGGGCAGCGGAAACCGAGGCGGGTCAATGCGAAAGGCCCTGGTTCCGCTTGACGGATGCGAATAGGAAAGAAAAAGGGCCGCTGGGGGGCTATCCCCCTCAGCGGTCAGAACATGTGCCGGGCTATAGCGTCAGCGCCGGAAGCGGGGGGAGCGAAGGCTCCGCGCCTTTTATCGCGCCGACGAGAAGATCTCTTCCAGCAGGGCATCCAACGTCTTCTGCCAGCGCGAAAAGTCCATGGCGGCGATGTAGTAGGACTCCAGGTCATCGTGCAGCGCCATCGCCGCTTTGAGCTCGGCGATCGCCTGCGCGATGAGCGAGGCGCAGGTCTCCTCGTCGTGCGGACGCATGGCAGCGCTCCTTCCATAAAGCGCCCCGGCGTCGACCTGCTCAGCGCTGTCTTCCGCTTCGTCGGTCGTGAAGAGAAGACCTGCGGAGGGCACATACAGGTGCGCGAGGAATTCGGGCTGCAGCGGATCGCGCAGGGCGACCGCGTCGTGCCCACGCAGCGTCGCTTCTTCCAGCAGGCGTTCGAGCAGCGGGCTGGCCGTGTGTCCAAAGGGTGAAATCAGGCTGACGCTCTGTGTCTTTGGAAGCTCCTTTAAAAAGCTGACGTACCCCAGCGGCGTGTAAGCCGCGCCGAACAGATCGCGTTTGTGTCCGGCATGCCGCACGTCGGGAAGGTAGCGGCTCGCAAGAATGCGCGCCATTTGGGCAGCCCTGACGGGATCGGGCTGCGCCGATTCTACGGCGCGACGAACCTGCGCGGCGGCACTCAGATAGCAATAGGCGCGGCGGAATCGCTCGCTGACAGCTGAAAACAAGTCCGAGATGCGCTCCCTGTCCCTTTGCAGGGACGCTTCGTCCAGATCGTCGCCCAGGCTTACCAGCGTATCGCGCGCTCCCGGCACGGCGGGGTCGTAATGGTGCGGCGCGGTAGCATCCATTATCGTGATGCCCAGCGAGGGCGCGCAGACCGCGTCCAGACTGTTCGGATCGCTGGAGCAGGGAAAGAGCTCGTAGTCGAGCCCGGCGTCATCCAACGCATGCGCCACGCGCTTCATCATGCTGCTTTTGCCTACGCCTGGCCCGCCCTTGAGCAAAAAGAGCCGCGTCTTTTCTTCCATGACGCTCGGAAAGCACGAATAAAAGCCCTGGCTCGTATTGCCGCCGGGAAATAGCTTCATCGTCAATGCCATCTGGGTACCTCCTTTAAGGAAAATGATTCACAGGGGCTGCTTCTCTAAAGAAAAACCCCACGCATCATTCTATGCGCGGGGGGCGGGCGCGGATACCGAAGAGGAGGTTAGGAATGAAGCGGCAGGATTGCCTCCGCGCGGACGGATGATTCGCGCACCTTCAGGTCGAGCTTCCCGCCGTATTGAAGGAGTGTGCGCTCGACGATTGCCAGCCCGCTTTCCCTTCCGTCCGGATGCCTGCGTGCGGCGGCATTCGGAAGTGTGGGATGGTCGGCGGAGTTTTCGCATACAAAATGGAAGCTGTCCTCCTGCGTCCAGAGCTGCAGCACGATCATGCGCTCCGGCTGCTCGCACGACCGCAGCGCGGAGAGCGCATTATCGAGCAGATTGAGCAGGATCAGGCACAGGTCCGAATCGAGGATGGGAAGGTTTTCGGGCGCGGACGCTTTCTTGACCTCCACGCGGATGCCCGATGCCCCGGCCGCGCCGAGCCTGTCTCCGAGGACCATGTCTACGAGGGTGTTGCCTGTTTGATAGACGGATAGCCCGTCGATTTCTTCAGCCAGCTCTCGGGTGTAGGCTATGGCCTGTGCCGTGTCGCCCTTTGCCAGCAGGGCGGAGAGCGACGAAATGTGCAGCTGCAGCCTGCGGCGAAGCGCCATCGTCTGCTGCATGGAGCGCGTCAGATTGTCCAGGTTGCTCTGCGAGAGCTGCGCGCGCAAGGAAGTGGTGCGCGCCTGCGCTTCATGCTTGACAAGCTGAAGGGCGAATTGATGCAGGGTGATGGCGACACATGCGCAGGCCGAGAAGATGCGGAACAGGTAGAGCGGATAGATAAAGTGCAGGTCGACGACGCTGGAGACAAGCCTTTGAGACATATCGCGGTAATAGGGGAGATCGGCGGCCCAGGCCGCGACGAAGAGGCACGCATAGGCAACGACGGCGACGAGAAGCGTTTTCCCAAAGGTGCGGTAAAAGCCGTTTTGAGCCCGCGCTTCCGGCCAGGTCAGCGCGCAGACGGCGGCGACCGCGAGAAACTCCATCGTGCGGGGGAGAAACAGGATGGAGACGTAGAAATCTCCATAGGGAATCAGGTATCCGGCCTGCACAAGCAGGCTGATGGGAATGGAGAGCAGGTACAGCAGTATAAAAGGGACCAAGGAGAGGCGGAAGCGGCGCATGCGTGAAAGCAGAAAGAGCAGCATAAAGGCGTCGCTCAGGTAGTCAAAGGCCTGCTGCAAAAGATTGTGAACGCCGCCAAAACGGTCGAGAAAGAGAGCGGAGCGGGCGCATTCATTGAACAGCCAACACAGGGCGAAGAGCGACAGAAAGAGCAGTCCGGCATCCGCCCTTCCTCTATACAGGGTAAGGAGAAACAGCGCGAGCATGGCAAACGTCAACAGGCTGAGTAAAAACATCGGCAGCACCGAGCGCGCTGCCGGCGCGGCAGCGCTAGCGCGGAGAGAAGTTCCGGTATAAAACGTCAGATCGAAGGGACAAGCGAGCAGATGATCAAAATTTCGCTGGGCGATGGTCAACGTCTTTCCGACGCAGTCTGCGGGCAGCGTCACATAGGTCGAGACAAATTCGCTTAAAAACGTGTCGGGATAGTCCACCCCGCCGATGGTATCCCCGGAGCCGGGCGCGTTGGTGTAAAACAGCACGCCATCCAGAAAAACACTCACGTGGTACTCGCCCAGAAAGATTTGCAGAACCGAGGGTGTCAGGCGCTCGTCCAGCTCTCCTTCGAGATAGAAGACCTGCCCATCGTAAGCGAGCCCCTCGTACTGTCCGTTTTCCATGCGTTGGAGCGGGCGCTTTTCTCCGTCTTCGACCACGTAAACGCGCCAATCCGGCAGATCAGCCAAGTAAACGGTTTCCTCCGGCTGGACGGTCGTCATCAGGTCGAACACATGCAGGCAGAAGACGGCAAGCGCGGCAGACGCGATGAGGGCGAGTGCAAAGAACGCGCGGGAACGAGCGGTGCGCCCGTTCATAGATGGTTTTGTACCGGAAAGAGACGGTTGATTCATAAAAAACAACGTACCTTTCAAGCGAAGATTCAGGGGGGGAACGCAAAGGCGCCGGGGCCCTGCCACCGGCGCCTGGCCGATCATTTCAGAAAGAGTTCGATCACGGGCACGGGTACGTCCGGCTTGACGGGCGGCAGCTCGATGACCAGCAAGCCGTCCTGCCGCGCCGCGCCGACGCTGAAGTGCTCTACGTGCCCCTCTGTAAAGCGCAGTTCGCTGCCGTCGTGCAGAAACTGTGCGTATTCGACCTTTCCGGCGAGCCCCGGAAGCTGCACGTGCGCGTAAGGGTAGGCAAAGAGATGCAGATAAAGGCGGGTGCCATCTTCGCTTTGGGTAAAGCGGCAGTCCGCGGGCAAACAGTTTAGGAGCTCCGGCTCGGCCATCGTGCATCCGTAAATGCTCCGGGCGTTATACCGCATCCAGTCGGCGTAAACCCTGAGCGCGGCCTCGGCACGACGGTCGAAGTAGCCGCGCGCGGTGGGGCCGACGTTCATGAGCAGGTTACCGCCGAGCGCTACGGTGTTTACAAGCATGCGAATGAGCATTTCGGGCGACTTCCAGGAGGATTCGTCGCGATGATACCCCCAGGAGCCGGAGAACGTCTGGCAGGCCTCCCAGGTGACGTATTCGCCCGTTTCGGGGTGACGAAGCCACTCCAAAGGCTGGTACTGCTCCGGCGTCCACAGGTCCTGCTCGACGTCGGCGCGGTTGTCGATGAGAATTTCCGGCTGCAGGCTGCGGGCAAGGGAGATGAGCGCATCGGCTTCCCAATCCGCGGCGCCCTTGCCACGCATCCAGGCGTCCTTGCCCTCTCCCCGGCGCTCGCCGTAGGAGAAGTCGAACCAGAGAATATCGATCTTGCCGTAGTTTGTCAGGAGCTCCCGCACCTGATCGCGCATGTACTGCGCGTAGCGGCGCATGTCGCGCCCCTCGCTCAGCCGCCTTGCGTCCGGGTCGTCGCGGCGGGGGTGCAGCATGTCGATGGGGAAGTCGGGGTGATGCCAGTCGATCAGCGAGTAGTAAAAGCCGACGCGCAGCCCCTCCGCGCGGAAGGCTTCGACGTATTCGCGCAGGAGGTCCCGCCCTGCGGGCGTATGGGTGCTCTTGTAGTCGGTGTACTGCGTATCCCAGAGGCAAAAGCCCTCGTGGTGCTTGGCTGTAAGCACCGCATAGCGCATGCCCGCAGCCTTCGCCTGCCGGGCCCAGTCGCGCGGATCGTACAGGTCGGGATCAAAATGGCGAAAGTATCGGTCGTAATCCGCCTCGGAGATGCGCTCGTTCGTCTTCACCCATTCGTGCCGCGCGGGCATGGCGTAGAGGCCCCAATGGATGAACATGCCGAAGCGAGCGCTTCGAAACCACGCCGTGTCGCCCGGCGTCCTGCGAATTTCGTAGCTGGACGTAAAAATCCCCCCTTCCTGAAATAGGTACGTCTATTCCGCCTCGTTGACGGCCTGCTCGGCTTCCTCCCAGGCGTCGTACAGACCGGGAAGCGCCTGCTGCGCCTGCTGATAAGCGCGCGTCGTCTCGGCGGCGCGGTCCGGGTCGGCGTAAAGCGCGGGATCGCTCATCTTTTCTTCCAGCGCGGCGATTTCGGCCTCCTGCCGGGCGATGGCGGCCTCCGCCTCCTGCGCGCGCTGACGAAGCTGCTTTAACAGCAGCTTGCTCTGGCGGTCGCGCTTTTTTTCCTTGTCCAGCTCGGTGCGGGTCTTGCCGCCGCCCGCTTCGACGGGCGCCAGAGGCCGGTTCTTCTTTTCGACGTAATCGTCGTAATTGCCCAGATATTCCGCTACGCCGTCCGGCTGCATCTCGACGACGCGGTCCGCGATGCGGTTGATGAAGTAACGATCGTGCGACACGGTCAGGATGGTGCCCGGGAAATCCGCGAGCGCGCTTTCGAGCACCTCGCGCGAATCCATGTCCAGGTGGTTCGTCGGTTCGTCCAGCAGCAGCAGGTTATCCTCGCGCAGCATCAGGGCGGTCAGGGCGACGCGGCCCTTTTCTCCGCCGGACAGCGTGCGGATGGGTTGGAAGACGTCGTCCCCCGAAAAGAGGAAGAGGCCCAGCGCACCCCGGACGTCGGATTGCTCCATGCGGGGGAAGCGGTCCCAGACCTCGTCCAGCACGGTCTTTTCCTCGTGCAGCGACGCCTGATGCTGGTCATAATAGCCGATATCCACGTTCGAGCCGAAGCGGATCGTGCCTTCATCCTGCGTTTCCTCACCCACGAGCAGACGAAGAAGCGTGGACTTGCCCACGCCGTTGGGGCCGATGAGCGCCACGCGGTCGCCCGCGCGCAGGTGAAGGTTCAGATGCTCGAAAAGCCGCTTCCCGTTAAAGCCCTTGGCAAGGTCGGTCAGGAAGAGCACGTCTTCGCCCGTACGTCTGCGCGCGCGGAAGCAAAAGCGGATGGAGCGCTCGTCCACGGGCTTTTCCAGGCGGTCCATGCGTTCCAGCGCCTTTTCGCGGCTTTCCGCAGCGCGGATGGACTTCTCGCGGTTGAACATGCGGTAGCGCGCGATGATCGCCTCCTGCCGCTCGATTTCCTTTTGCTGCAGTTCGTAGGCGCGCATGCGCGCTTCAAAGCGTTCTTCACGGGTGCGCATGTAGCGGGTGTAGTTGCCGTCGTATTGCTCCACGGTGCCCATGAGCAGTTCGGCCATGCAGGAGCACACCTTGTCCAAAAAGTAACGGTCGTGCGAGATGACGAGCACGGAGCCGCGATAGCTCTGCAGGTACGCTTCCAGCCATTGGGTCGTCTCCAGGTCCAGGTGGTTCGTCGGCTCGTCCAACAGGAGAAGATCGGGACGCTGGAGCAGCAGCCGTGCGAGGCTTAACCTCGTGCGCTCGCCGCCGCTGAGGGAGTCGACGCTCTGCTCGTATTGGGCGCTGGTGAAGCCGAGGCCGGTAAGCACGCCGGTGACGGCACTCTTCCAGCCGTAGCCGTTCGCGTCCTCAAAGGCAGCGGTCAGACGGTCGTATTCACGCGAAAGACGCTCAAAGGCGCCGGCATCCTCGTGCGCGTCCGCCATTTCGTGTTCGAGCGCCCGCAGCCGCTTTTCCATCTGGAAGACGGGCTCGAAGACCTGTTCGAGCTCGCCGAAGACGGTGTTGCCCGAGGTGACCATGCCCTGCTGGGCGAGGTACCCTACGCGCAGACCGCGCGAAAGGTTCACGCTGCCGCTGTCCGGCGCGTCAAGCCCGGCGATGATCTTCATCAGCGTGGATTTGCCGCTTCCGTTGACGCCCACAAAGCCCATGCGGTCGCCCTGCTGCAGCGTCATGTTCACGTCCTTCAGCACGACGTTGACGCCGAAGGATTTAACCAGGTTCTGTATGGAAAGAATAATCATGTGTTCCAATCCTTTTTTGAAATGATCCGTTCGATGGCCGCGCGTCCCTCTGCGACCTCGCTTTGCGGAAGTCCGCCGGCATCCAGCCGCTCAGGCGGGAGCGCGGCGAGGCGGTCGTATAGCTGGAGGCCGAAAGCGCACAGCTCGCGCTGCTTTTCGGGAAAGGGATAGCTTTCAAGCGCCTCGAAGAGGACGTCCTCAGCGCGGTCATACGCGCGGGCGCACACGAAAAAGTGAACGATTTGTTCCTCGTCGGCGCTCGTAAGGCGCTCCGAGCAAAGACCACGCAGTTCGCACATGCGCTCGATCTGGCGCATGGCGATGTCCTCGTCCTCCACACGGGCGAGCAGGCACAGCGCGCGGTATTCGACGTCAAGAAAGACGTCCGTATCGAGCGAAGCCTCGAACCGAACGGCGCGCAGATGCGTCAACTCGGCGAGCGCGAACAGGCGGTCTGGCGGAAGCAGCTCGTACAGGGATTGAACATCCATTCCCTCCGCGACGCCGCGCTCCAGACCGCAGAGCGTGCGGTAGCAGTCTTCCAGTTCCTCTTCGGCATCGCCGTCCTCCAGCATCGCCAGAATGCGCCTGAAGGCGGCGCCGAGCTGCGCGATCATGCGCAGAATCGTATCCTGCTCGTAAAACATGGCTGTTCTCCCTTTTGCTGCACCTTTTTGCCTAAGCTTTATTTATTATAGCGTCTTGGGGACGGACACGCAAGAGAATTGCAAGACGTGGCCAAAAAGGGTATACTATTAGGAGGATTCAGGAACGGAGGGGTCGCTATGAAGCTATGCGCCTGCTGCTTTGAAGACGTACCACCGCTGACGCGGGAGGGCAAACCCTATACGCTTTTTATGACGGACGAATGGAAGGAGCCCTCTGAGCGCGTGCTGCTCACCGGCATCAGCGGCACGGGCAAGAGCACCGTGCTCGCTTGCATTCAGGATACGTTCGACGCGATCGTTTTGGGCAAGCGCGCGTCCATCCGCGGGGATGTAGCGTTGCTGGTTCGCGGGCTGCTTCCGCAAAGGGACGCGCTGCTGGTTCGCGGGCGCAGCGCCGCATTCCTCAAGCGCATGCGCGCCCAGTTTCCGGAGGCCGCACCGGTCGGAGAGGCGGGCGGGAAGCGGATCGGGGATGCTTCTATGTGGGGGAACAATCCGCCCAACACGCTGCTGTGCGACGTGTACGGCGCGCATTCCATGACGATTCGGGAGACGAAAACGGAGCTGCAGACGCTCTATCGAGAGGATGAAGCGAGGTGCCGGGAACTGCTTTCGTCGCTCGCGCTCTTCCTCGTGGGCAAGCGCGTACAGATGGAGGCGGGCGCGCCCTACGTGTCGCTTGAGGACGGGGGACGTCATTCGCTCAGCGGACTGTCCGCGGGCGAGCTACGCGCGCTGACGCTGCTCATCCGCATCGCGCGCGGCCTCAGACCCGGTGGGATCCTGCTGCTCGACGAGCCCGAAATGCACCTGCATCCTGCGCAGCTTTTAGGCTTTCTGGAGATCCTGGAGCGTCTGGTGCTGGACGACGGGGGACAGGTCATCCTAAGCTCACATGCGCCGCAGGTATGGAACCGGTATCGCAGCTTGGGGCTTTGCGTGGAATTGGGAGGCGGCCATGAGCGGATTTGACGATGCCTATCGGTCGATACGGGAAGAGGCCGCCGCCGCGAGAAACAAGCGCGTCCTGCTGGTCGAGGGCAAGGGGGACGTCGATTTCCTGACCTACATGCTCGACAAGCAGCCGCTGCGTTCGCGGGGATTTTACTCGCACTTCGTGGTCGGCCCGGCAGGCGGCAAGGACAACGTGCTGCGCATGCTGGAAAAGGAACCGGACTGGCTCGGCATCGTGGACCGCGACGCCTGGAACGAAAAAACGCGCGCATCGCAGGCGGAAAAATTACGAAATTTATATTTTCTGCCGCGTTATTGCATCGAAAACTACCTTGTGGACGTCAATATATTGGAAGAAATCTTTTCATCCGAGCGTTTCTGCGCTTATGCCGGGCTGGGACGCGCGTTGCTGGACATTCGTGCGCAGATTCCCGGCGCGGTGCGCCACGCGAGTCTCTGGCGAGCGGTGCAGCCTCTTTACGACGAGCTGATGCGCCTTGGGTTTAACGGCGCGCTTTTGCGCTTCGACGTGCCCAGCGACAGCGAGATATACGATACGCTGAGATCGTGGGACCGCCTGCTCGACGCGGAGCGAATCTACGAGGATTATCGCGCCTTTGAGGAACAGGGCGGCATGCTTAGCGAGGGGGAAGCGCTTCGCGTGTGGGTGCATGGCAAGGTATTTTGGCGAAAATCGGTCGCGCCTGCCTTGCAGGAGGCGTTGGACGGCATCGGAGAAGAGCATTTGCAACGGCTGATTTACCGCGCGATGCCGCTGCCCGAAGACGTAGAATCGCTTCTTACAGGCCTGATTCGGCTGTGAAAATCGCCTTGAACTGCGTAAATGCACAGGTTTCGGGGGTTTACATACGCGGGATATGTGTTATACTAGGTATTAGTCTTTTGGCGAAGAAAGCGTGAAGCGGTCTCAAGGCGCTTCCCCACGGGCGGGAAACGCCACGGTACGACGGTTCTCGCGCGCTTTGGCGCTCTGCGCGCCGCTGATAGAAAGGAACCGGTGAAACGGATGCGCAACAGACCCAGTTATCATTATACGCCCGCACGCAGTGAGGTGATCAATCGCAAGCCTGCGCCCAGACGTCCACGTGCGAACTGGAACCAGATATTGCTGCTGCTGTTCTTCATCGCTCTGCCGTTTTGCGGATTGCTCGCCCTGTTCTTTACGCCGATGAAGTGGGTATTCATCGTGCTGAGCGTTGGGGCGCTGGCGCTGATGTGGTATCAGCACGGATTCAACGCCCGGGGACGGCTGACGATGTCGCTGCTCTTCAGCGTGCTTACGGTGGTTATGCTCGTCTCGGCGCTCGCCCCGCAGGGGGAAGTTCGTGCGAGCGCGCCGGTCAACACGATTCCTCCGATCAGCAGCTATTCCACGCAGTCGCTGACTGCGACAAACGTGCCGACGATCGCGAACGTCGGCAGCGATGGAACCGTGGGCGGCATCCCTTCGGTGGATACCACCCTGGATCCATCCATGCTGGCGGGCGACCCCGCGGACGCCGGCCAGATGGGCGTAGCCACGGGCGTTAAGAGCCAGGCCGAGCAGGCGCTCGACAAGTTTATGCAAAGCTGGCAGGTGGCCATCATGGCGGACATGGTGCCCATGACGCCGGTGAGCTGGCGCGCGTCTCAGACCACGCCGACGCAGAAGCTCTTCTGGAAGTTCCAGAACAAAAAGCTGCAGTCCTGGGAATTCGTAGGGACACCGACGGGCAGCGACGCGGATTCCTCGCGCACGGTGACAGTCGTATACGACGCGATCGTGAGCGGCAAGACGCAGACGTTCCAAGCGGAGGCCGTGATGCTTCAGGAAAACGGCGAATGGTACGTCGACCCCGATTCGCTGGACGGCGTGAAGATCGATCGCACCACGCCGGAGCCGGAGCTGGATTACTCGCCCCTGCCCGCGACGGCGACCCCCGCGCCGACGGACAAGCCGACGAAGAAGACCGTCCTTTACTACAACTCCAAGGGCGGCAAGCGCTACCACATCGACCCCGAATGCGCCAGCGTCGATCCGCAGTATCTGCCCATGACGAAGTTCAAGTTTGGGGACATCACCAAGTCACCGTATAACAAGCTGGAACCGTGCCAGAAGTGCGATGCGCCGGATAAGTCGGTACTGGATCAGTGACACCATGCGGCCCCCTCGTGGCGGGCCGCATTTTTGATGCGAATAGAGCGGCAAGCCTCATTTTCTGTCGATTTTTCCGCCTGAAAAAGCGCGTAAATGCTTGACAGAAAGGGCAAAGATCGGTTAAAATATTGGTTGCGTCGATAGATTCCCATTAGCCCCGGGACTGTTGACAGCGTCCAGCCAAGCGTCTGACCAGCGCGCGGTTTATGTTCCTGTACATTACCGAGGAGGGAATTCACGTGAAAACGTTTATGGCGAAAGCCGAAACCATCGAACGCAAGTGGTATGTCGTCGATGCGGAGGGCATGGTGCTCGGCCGTCTGGCCAGCCAGGTCGCGAGCATTCTGCGCGGCAAGAACAAGCCCACCTACACCCCCCATGTGGACACCGGCGATCACGTCATCATTCTGAACGCCGATAAGGTCGTGCTGACCGGCAAGAAGCTGGATCAGAAGATTTACTATCATCACTCCGGCTATCCGGGTGGACTGAAGGAAACCGCTTACCGCAAGCTGATGGCTGAAAAGCCCGAGTTCGCTGTGAAGCACGCCATCGTCGGCATGCTGCCCAAGGGCCCGCTCGGCCGCCAAATGGCCAAGAAGCTGCGCGTGTACGCCGGTACCGAGCATGAGCACGAGGCGCAGAAGCCCGAAGTGCTCGTGCTGAAGTGATTCGGAAGGAGGAGTAACAATGTCTCAGGCTCAGTATCAAGCAGTGGGTCGCCGCAAGAAGGCGATTGCCCGTGTTCGCCTCGTTCCGGGCGACGGCAAGGTGGTTGTCAACCGCCGCGATATCGATAATTACTTCGGCCTTGAAACGCTGAAGATGACCGTTCGTCAGCCCCTGGTGCTGACGGAAACCGTCGGCCGCTTTGACGTGCTGGTGAACGTGTACGGCGGCGGCCTTTCCGGCCAGGCCGGTGCGATTCGCCATGGTATCGCCCGTGCGCTGGTGAAGGCCGATCCGGAGCTGCGCCCGGCGATCAAGAAGGCCGGTTTCCTCACGCGCGATCCGCGCATGAAGGAGCGCAAGAAATACGGCCTCAAGGCTGCGCGTCGTGCGCCGCAGTTCTCGAAGCGCTAATTCCCGTCCTTTCAAGCCTCTCCGCACAGGGGAGGCTTTTTCTGAAAGGGACCTGAATCCGCTTGCGCATTCGTGCGCGGCATGGTATGATAGACTTGTTCCAATTCAAGGAGGCGTATTGACATGGGCGTTTTATCGATTATCGCCACCGTTGTGCTCGTTTTGGCGGCCCTGGTTCTGATCGCGACGGTTCTGCTTCAGCCTGGAGAAAGCAATGGTCTGGGCGCGATTGCCGGCGGTGCGGAAACCTTCTTCGGCAAAAGCAAGGCCAAGACCATGGAGGGGAAGCTCGCGCTCGCGACCAAGATTGCGGCGGGCGTGTTCATCGTGATGGCGCTGCTGATTGCAGCGATCGGCTGAAAATTTGTCATGCAGAGCTAAAGCGAAAGGATCGCTTTAGCTCTTTTTTCGTCTATATCCCGGCGCTGTAGGGGCAGGATAAGGACAGCGGAGAAGCTTGAAGACAGGAAAGGAGGCGTCCGACGATGCGCAGAGAGTCCCGTACCAGGCGGCATTTGCCACAGAAGCGGCCGCAGACCAAGAAACAAAAGCAGAAGAAGATTGCGATTCCCCTGCCGCGCATGCGGGATGAGGCACTCGAAGCGCGGGTCGCGGAGGCGATGCAGGGCTTCGCCGTACCGGTACATCCCTCCGACGTCGCGGCGCGGACGGGCATCGCCGAGGGAATCGTGCAGCAGATGCTGCTCGCGCTTGCGCACGAAGGGCAGGTCGCATTTACCCGACAGGGGCTGTTCGCGACCCCGCAGGCGATGGGCTATAAGGTCTGCCGCGTGCAAAAGATTCAGCGCGGCGGCGCTTATCTGATGGCGGACGGCGGAGCGGAATGGCGCGTAGGTGAAGAAGCGCTTGGCGGCGCCATGCACGGAGACACCGTATGGGCGCTGCCGAAGCGCGTGGGGGAGGTCACGGTCATCCGGGTCGTAAACCGTGCGAACGAGACGATCGTGGGCACGGTGAGATGGCAGGGAAGGAAAGCCCATCTGGAACCCAAGGACCGGAGGCTGCCGGAGCAGGTGCCTTTGACGGGCGCTGCGGACGACGTGATAGAGGGGGAACTGGTTGCCGTGCGCGTCGTCCGCTGGCCGGATGAGGGCGGTTTGCAAGCGGAGATTGCGGAGCACCTTGGCCGATCTGGGGACGTGCAAAGCGAGATGAGCGCGATTCTGCACGAATTTGGCCTCAATCCGGGATTCACGGAGGAGGTGCTGCGCGAGGCAGCAGCCGCTGCGGCGCAGGACATAGCCCCGGAAATTTCCAACCGCCTCGACCTTCGCGGCGAACGCGTCTTTACGATCGACGGCGCGGACGCGAAGGACTTCGACGACGCAGTCTCGATCGAGCGGGTTGACGACGGCTGGCTGTTGGGTGTGCACATCGCGGACGTCAGCTTTTACGTGCGGCAAGGTACGGCGCTGGATCGCGAAGCGTATGCGCGCGGCACCAGTGTATATCTGCCGGGCAGGGTGCTGCCGATGCTGCCGGAGGCACTTTCCAACGGAAGCTGTTCCCTGAACCCGGACGTCGACCGGCTGACGATGTCCGCGCTTCTTTACATCGACGCAAACGGCGATGTGACGCGCTATCACCTGCAGCGCAGTGTCATCCGATCCTGCGCACGGCTGGTGTACGAAGACGTCAACCGCCTGCTGGACTCCGGAGAGGCGGTCAGCGAGCGCTATGCCATGCTGGAGGACGACCTTCGCGAGATGGCGCGGCTGTCCGCGGTGATCAGAGGCAGACGAAAGGCGCGTGGCAGCATCGATTTTGAGCTGGAGGAAGCTCAGATCGATGTCGGCGCGGACGGCGAGCCCACGGACATCCGCGCTCGGGAGCGCGGCGTTTCACATAAGATGGTCGAGGACTTCATGCTCTTGGCAAACGAAATCGTCGCCCGCCATGCCAAGGCGCATCAGCTGCCCTTCCTGTACCGCGTGCACGAGGCGCCGGATCCGGAGAAACTGGAATCCTTCGCGCTTTTTCTGGGCGGCTTGGGTCTGCGCCTGCCGGGCGAGCTGGATGCCGTGACGCCCATGATGCTGCAAAAGCTGCTGATTTCCACGGAAGACAGGCCGGAGTACCCGGTCATTGCCCGGCTGCTCCTGCGCAGCATGCAAAAAGCCAAGTACGATCCGCGCCCGCTGGGCCACTTCGGGCTTGCGGCAAAGGATTACTGCCACTTTACGTCGCCCATTCGCCGCTATCCCGACCTGTTCATCCATCGCGTGCTGGCGCTGACGTTCGCGCAGGGCGACGAGGCCGCAGGCGGGATGCGGCAGGCGGCTGAGGGCGCGGCGGTTCAATCGTCCGAGCGCGAGAAAAACGCCATGGAGGCGGAGCGCGAGGCGGACCGCATGATGATGGCGCGCTACATGTCCGGCCATCTTGGCGAAACGTACGACGCGGTCATTACCGGCGTGGTGGAATGGGGCTTCTTCGCAACGCTCCCTAACACGGTGGAGGGGCTCGTGCACGTGCGCACGCTGAACGATTACTTTTCCTTCAGCGAGCGCAGCCAGTCTCTGATCGGGGAACGCTCGGGCGTGCGCTACAGGATCGGCCAGAGCGTACGGGTGCGGGTGGAAAGCGTGGACACCCAGATGTATCAGATCAACTTTGCGCTGGAGGATGAATAAGCAGCGGGCCGCATCGATAGGCGTATTCCTGCGGCAGCGAAAAAACCGTTGAAATTGCAGGTCTTCCCGCAATCTCAACGGTTTTCTATTTGCGCTTATCCGAACTTCTTTTGAATCATCATCGCAAGCTCGTAGACGTCCTGGTCGATTTGCGCCTGATCCGGCCCTTCGATCATCACGCGGACGAGCGGCTCCGTGCCTGAGGGGCGGATCAACACGCGGCCCTTGCCTGCGTATTTCTGCTCGAGCCGGGCGATGGCGGCCTGCACCTCGGCGTCTTCTTTGTATTCCTCCTTGCGGCTGTCCGGTACCTTCGCACCGAGCTGCGATTGGGGCAGCACGTGCATTACTTTCGCGAGCTGAGACAGGGACTGCTTTGTCTCCGTCATCACGGTCAAAAGCTGGATGGCGGTGATGATGCCGTCGCCGGTGGTGTTGTGGTCGAGGAAAATGACGTGGCCGGACTGCTCCCCGCCGAGGTTGTAGCCGTTTGCGAGCATCTCCTCGAGCACGTAGCGGTCGCCGACGCGGGTCTTGACGAGCTCGATCTTGTTCTCCTTCATCGCGATGTCCAGCCCCATGTTGCTCATGATCGTGCCGACCAGCGTGTTCTTGGCGAGGCGTCCCTTCTTCTTGAGGTGCAGCGCGCAGATCGCCATGATTTTGTCGCCGTCCACAATCTGTCCGCGGTCGTCCACGGCAATCAGCCGGTCCGCGTCGCCGTCGAAGGCCAGGCCCACGTCCGCGCCGAGCTCACTGACGAGCTCCTGCAGGCGCTTGGGGTGCGTGGAGCCGCAGTATTCGTTGATGTTCGTACCGTCTGGCTCGTGATAGTAGGCGTTGACCTGCGCCCCGAGCTCGCGCAGCGCGCGGGGGGCGACGGAGGAGGAAGCGCCGTGCGCGCAGTCGAGCACGACGTTGAGGCCGTCGAAGCGCACGTTCGTGGTCCCCTTGAGGAACTCGATGTACTGGCGCTGCGCGTTGACCTGTTTGATGGGGCGGCCGACGGAGACGCCGGTGGGGAGCTCAGGCAGCGGCGCCTGCCCCTGAATGATTTCTTCGATGCGGTCCTCGATGGCATCCGGCAGCTTGCAGCCGCTTCGGTCGAAAAACTTGATGCCGTTGTACTCGACCGTGTTGTGCGAGGCGGAGAGGACGACGCCCGCGTCAGCCTCATAGAAGCGGGTCAGGTAGGCGATGCCGGGTGTGGGCAGCACACCGAGCAGAACCGCACGGCCGCCGACCGAACAGATGCCCGCAACGAGTGCGGATTCGAGCATTTCGCCGGAAATACGGGTATCGCGTCCGACCAGAATCGTGGGACGGCGCACGTTGGATGCGAGCACGGCAGCGCCTGCCTGGCCCAATTTAAAGGCCAGTTCACAGGTCAGCTCCGAGTTGGCCACACCGCGCACGCCGTCTGTTCCGAATAGTCTTGCCATGATGTATCCTCCGGTTTTCTAAAGATTTTGCACGCAAAAGCATGCGGGCATGATCATCATGCCCGCATGCATTATAGCGCATTCCCTCCGGGATTGCAATTCTAGACTCAGGCCCACCACATGTCGGCCCTGTCCTCAAAGACCATGACTTCCTTGAGGAAGGAGATGGCCTTTTGAAGGCCCTCGTTGACACTCATCAGCGCGTCCTCGTGCTCGATGGAGATCGGGCCGTCATAGCCCACCTTCACCAGCATGGAGATGATGTCCTTCCACAGCTGATAGTCGTGGCCGTAGCCGACCGAGCGGAAGACCCAGGAGCGATGCAGCGTGTCGCCGTAGTGCTTGTTGTCCAGCACGCCGTTGACAGCCGTGTTGGCCGCGTCGATCTTCGTGTCCTTTGCGTGGAAGTGGTAGATCGCGCCCGCCTCGCCGAGCTTGCGGATGGCTTCCACCGGGTCGCAGCCCTGCCAGAACAGGTGGCTGGGATCGAAGTTCGCGCCCATGATCGGGCCGACGGCCTCGCGCAGCTTGAGCATCGTCTCCGCGTTGTACACGCAGAAGCCCGGGTGCATTTCCAGCGCGATGCGCTCCACACCGTGCTCCATGGCGAACGCGGAAGCCTTCTTCCAGTACGCCGTCAGCACGTCCCATTGATAGACGAGCGCGTCCGCGAAGTCGGTCGGCCACGGGCAGGTGATCCAGTTGGGCGTCTTATCCTCCGGGCAGCCGCCGGGGCAGCCGGAGAAGGTAACGATCGTCTTTACGCCGAGGCGTTCGGCGAGCAGACAGGCGTTTACAAAGTCCTGATGATCGCGCGCGGCGATTTCGGGATTCGGGTGCACGCCGTTGCCGTGGCAGCTGAGCGCCGCGATCTCAAGACCGTGACGCTCGATGGTATCCGCAAATTCCTTGAGCTTCGCGTCGTCCTTCAGCAGGACGTCCGGGTCGCAGTGCCCCTTTCCGGGCGAACCGCCGCAGCCGATTTCAAGCGCCTGCACGCCGGAATCCGCCAGGTACTTGCACGCCGCGTCGAGGCTCATGCCGTAAAGCGGTACCGTGAGAACACAAAGTTTCATACAAAAAACCTCCTATAGCTTTAGATGCGCAAACGATTGTCCCATCACTGAATCCTATTATAGCGCAGGCAATGATAAAATGCAAAAGAAAAAACGCGCGCTTGTCATGAAGCGCACGTGTACATGAATAGAATATGGATGGAGACACCGTCCGTCAGATCTCGGAGAGGATGCGCGTGATGGACTCGAGCGCGTCGGAGAGCTCCTTGAATTCGGAAACGGAGAGGTTTTCGACTTGCTGCTGCACCTGCCCGGCGATGGTCTTGCGGATGGCGGCGAGCTTTTCAGAGCCGGCGTTCAGAATGACGATGTTCACCACGCGCCGGTCGTTCTGATCGCGCTGACGGTCGACGAGCCCCGCTTCCAGCAACCGATCCACCAGCGGCGTGATGTTCGGCTTGGCGATGCCCAGACGGCGCGAAATCTCGGAGACGGACATCGTCCCCGAATCCTGCAGCATGGCGAGCACCTGCACGTGGGAGAGGGGAATGCCGTGCTCCGCCTGAACGAGGTCCATGTGGAGAAGGCGTTTTTTGAGCAGCGGAAGCGCATGAAACATATTCTGCGCGACTTTATCGATCATCTGCGGGTCAATGACGCGTTTTTTCGGCATGGGTCGAATCTCCTGCTTTCTTCTCATTCAAAATGATACGTTTTATAATGTTTATCTCAGACGTAAACGTGTATGATTGTATACGATTTTCGCGAAAACTGCAAGGCTTTTTGAGGCCGAAGAAGTTGAAATAAAGATTTTTAGGAAAAGTGCGGACAAAACGGGAAGACGGTTTGGATAGAATTCGTTCTTATACAAAATGGGAATCCGGAGGGGCCAAATGACGGTGCAGGGCTTCGTTTCCGGCATTTACAGGCGGTCCAAAATCGGTTACAATAAATAAACACACAAGTTTAAGGAAACGGCAGGTGTATGACATGACCGGTGAAATCATGCGGCGTTTGCTCAGCGGATCGGCCGCATTTTTTATCTATGCGGCGATTCTCGTGATCTTCATCGTCGCTGCAATCAAGTGCTTTGTGCCCATCGCCAAAAACGCGGCAGCCCTGCGAAAGGCTGCGCGCCACCTGATCGACGAGGGCAAGCGCGGCGTCGCCGTCCCCTCGTGGAACGACCTTGACTTTCTGGGCAAGGGGCTTCAGGACGAGTGGGCACGCTTCCTGCAAAACGCCCAGGCGCGCGACGCGCACGGCGGCTCGTGCGATGTGGAGGACTACATCAACGTGGATTCGGCCGTTTACGACGCGGGAAACCCGCAGCTGAGCGAAATGATCCCCGGGGTGATGGTGTCGCTGGGCATTCTGGGCACATTCCTGGGCCTGGTGACGGGCCTGTCCGGGCTTACGCTGACGGACGATACGACCCGCATGCTCTCCGCGATCGAGCAGCTCATCGGCGGCATGAGCACCGCGTTCTTGACCTCGATCTTCGGCGTGATCGCTTCGCTCATCTTTAACTTCCTGAATCGCTATAACCTGGGCAGGGCGCAGCGTGCGCTCTCGCACTTCATCGACGCGTTTCAGCAATACGGTATGCCTAAGCCCGTGGACGACCGCACGCAGATGATCGCCATGCAGCAGGAACAGACCGCCTACCTGCGCGCTGCGGTCGAGGAAGTTTCCGCCCATATGATCACGCAGATGGAGCAGAGCATTCTGCGCGCGCTCCTTCCGGTGCAGCGATCGATGGACAACTTCATCGTCGCCGCCACGCGCGAGCAGGTGGAGGGCATCGATCGCGTTGCGACGCGCTTTGTGGAGCGCATGGACGAGGCCATGGCCGGACGGCTGCACCAGCTTTCGGACAAGCTGGACGAGATGGCGGGCGTTAACCAGGCGACACAGACGGACATGAAGAACGCAGCGGAAGCGATCGCCACCATGACGCAGGATGTCATCAACATGCACGAGCTTTCGCAGACCGTGCTGGAGCAGTTTCAGACCTATGTTTCTGATATGGCGCAGGACAAGCAGAGCGTGCAGCAGAGCGCGGTTCGCTGCGCGCGCATGGTGGAGGACGCAGAGTCCTCGCTCGGCAAGGTGATGGAAACCCTCAGCCAGACGGCGGCGCAGCAGGCGCGCTATCTCGCCAAACTGCAGGAATATCAGGCGGCGGTCCTGCAAAATCAGCAGCAATACACCGCTTGGACGGACAAGTTCCTCGCCAGCGCGCAGACGCAGAGCCTGACGACGGCCAAAGAGCTGGAGCGCGTGAGCGCGTCCATCAAGGACAGCGCGGCGCTGCTCAACAGTGCCTATCTCTCCTTCTGCGAGCAGCTCGAAGAGGGGCTGAGCAAGGGGCTTGCGCTGCTGGATGAAAACGTCACCACCACGACCAAGCAGCTGGGCACGACGCTGGCGGGTATCCGGCAGACGACGGATTCGCTGCCGAATCTGCTTTCGAGCAGCGCGCGCAAGTACGGCGCGCAGGTGGAACAGTTCGTGTCGGCCCTGCAGCAGCTGCAGCGTGCGATGGAGCGCACAGCACAGGCTGCGGAGGACGCCTCCCGGGAGCAGACGAAGAGGGAGGTAAGCTGACATGCGCACACACAGCACCAAGAGGCCGCGGGGAGATACGGGTTCCTTTTGGATCTCGTATTCCGACCTGATGGCGGGCATGCTGTTCGTGTTTGCGCTGATCCTGTTCTTTAGCATTTATCAGCTCGTCGAGCTGCAGGAGACGAAGACGGCGGAGCTGGAAACCAAAGAAGCGCAATTGACACAGCAGCAGAGCATCCTGCTCGACCAGCAGGCGGAGCTGCAGGATAAAGAGGCACAGTTGGCGGCGTCTACCGCGCTGCTGGACGATCAGCAGGCGCAGCTGGACGAGCAGGCCGCGCTGCTCGCGCTTTCCACGTCGCAGCTGGAGGAAAAACAGGCGGCATTTGACGCCCAGAGCGTCGAGCTGGACGACGCCAAAAAGAAGATCGCCCTCGCCCAGGAGAACATGGCCGCACAACAGCTGCGCATGGACGAGCAGGAGGCACTGCTTTCGGCGCAGCAGACGAAGATCGACAACCTGATCGGCGTGCGCTCGCGCATCATTGAAGACCTGCGCGACGAGATGCTCGGCGCGAACCTGAATACCGTCGTGGACCGTCAGACGGGAGCGATCGTCTTTACGGGTTCCGTGCTCTTTGACTCCGGCAAGTCGGAGCTTAAGCCCTCCGGCATGGCGTTGCTGGACAGCTTCCTGCCGGTCTACGTGCGCACGCTGCTCGCGCCGGAAAACAGCGAGTACGTAGCGGAGATCATCATCGAAGGTCATACGGATACGGACGGCGACTATCTGAGCAACCTGAATCTTTCGCAGCAGCGGGCGCTGTCGGTCGTGACCTACTGCCTGTCGGACGCGTTCAGCGGCCTGACGCATGCGGAAAAAGAGCAGCTGCGTTCCATCATGACCGCGAACGGGCGCTCGTGGGTCGATCCGGTCTACTATGAAGACGGAACGATTGACAAGGACGCATCGCGGCGCGTGGAATTCAAGTTCCGCCTGAAGGATGCGGAGATGATTGACGAGATGAGCCGCATATTGGAAGCGGCGGATTAATTCCGGGCCGGTTTGCCGCGCCCAAGAAGGGTGAACGAAAAATATGCGGGTGTTCGCTTGGATCATGGTGGTTATAACGGTACTGACGGTGGGACTAGCCGTGTACGAGTTGGCGACGCTGAAGCTGGGCACAGAGAGCGTGCAGATCGCGGTAACGCTTGCCTCCCAGAATCAATCGCTGTTCGACGAGATGCGCGCAGGCATGGACAACGACTCTCTGACGGGCAGAATCTTTTTGCGGGAAGCGATTGGCAATGCGGAGGACTACGTCTTTGTCACCTACACCGTGCCGGTCAAGAACATGAATTTTTTGAGCGCCGAATGGATTGAGCTGGTCGTCACGGCGCAAGAGGGAGATGTTGCTCAGGTGTCGACAGGAGACGCACAGAAGCTGCCGGGCCTGAGCAGGGCGAATCTGAGCGCGACGGTGCTCTGCCGCCTGAACGAGCAGGAGGCCGCAGCACGAAAGCCCATGCTCGAGATCAACTATTTCCTCTTCGGAAGGCCGTATAGCTTCGAGCTTTGAGGAAAACAACGCGTCCGATGGAAAACGGGCGCGTTTTCTTTTGCACCCCTTGCCGCCGTAGGCATACGATGTTAGCGTGAGGAGCACCTCATAAACAAAAACGAGGAGGCGCAACCAAGTATGAGTTTTTACTCCTATAAGAATGCGAACACTTCCTGCTGCCCCGGTGTCGTTGGAAACGACGTGCTGAATGGCCTGAACGAAAAAATCTGCATCCAGGTGCAGCGCGTGTACGACTCCTGCCTGCAACAGGAGCAGAAGGAAGACGTGGATGTGACGCTCGTCAGCTATGGCATGGTTCCTTCCTGCGGCTGCGGCAACAACGAGAACAACGAGAACACGCAGCCGGTGATGCCCATCGCCTTTGAAAGCTGCCGTTCCACCTCGACCGAGGGAACGATTCGTGACCTGACGATCGACCGGCTGTGCGACCGCCCCTGCTTTGCCCGCGTGCGTTGCAAGATCGACGTGCCGATCGACATCCTGTTTACGGATGCGAACTGCCGCGAGTACATCGGCCGTGGCGTTGTTACGGTCAACAAGGACGTCCTGCTTTCCATCCCCGACGAGTCCATCGTGCCTTATACCCTGGAATCCATGGTCAGCGCGATCTGCGTTTCGGGCACCTACCGCGGCAACAACGTGTTCCGCCTGACGGTGTGCGTTACTGTCATCCTTAAGGTGCTTGCGAAGGTAGAGATTCTGGTTCCTTCGTATGGCTTCTGCCCGATTCCGCCGTGTGAAGAATTCGCTGAAAATGTATGCGACGAATTCTTTAGTCTGCCGCTCTTCCCGCCGGCCCTTTGCGACGAGAGTTCGGTTGCCTCGAACTGCGGCTGCAACAGCTGCGGTACGCTGGGCACTGCGAGCAGCGGAAACACGGGCTGCGGGTGCAACTGCAGCTCCTGCCGCCGGTAACGGCGACAACCAAGTCCTCCGAAGTCGGTGCGAAAGCACCCCCTTCGGGGGCTTTTGCATAGCAGGGAATGCTGGTACGAACCACAAGCGGTAAGCTGAGAAGGGCGTGGTTCGCACCAGATTCTATGACGAGGTTTCGTAAATGTTGCTCTTTGATTGAGGATGGATCCTTCAAAAAAGCAGGGATTTGGAAAAATGAATGGAATTTCACAGTGGATGATTGGTGAAATTTGCAGTCGCGCCTCATGGAAGCGCGAGGGTTGAAACTGCATTGGCTCGCTCGACATGCGAGCTAAATCAAGTCGCGCCTCATGGAAGCGCGAGGGTTGAAACATTGACGCCAAACTGCGAGCAGACGAGGAGGATGGTCGCGCCTCATGGAAGCGCGAGGGTTGAAACATTACACGGTTTTTGTAGCCGGAGTATCCCCATTTCGTCGCGCTTCATGGAAGCGCGAGGATTGAAAGATGCTTGATGACCTGACGTTTGATCTGGCGCAGGGGCGCGCCTTGCGAAGGAGCACGGGTTAAAATTTGTAAAATTGCTTTTGCATGACAAACCTCTCTTCGCATGCTACAATGGAGAAAACGGTGGGAGGCATGCGGATGGACGAGGCGCTAAAGCTTTTTTCCAAAGAAACGGCGGCGTGGTTTGAGCGCGCGGTGGGGAAGCCCACGCAGGTGCAGCGGGAGAGTTGGCCCGCCATCGCCTCCGGCGGACATGCGCTGGTCAGCGCGCCCACTGGTACGGGCAAGACGCTGTCGGCGTTTCTCTGGTTTGTGGATGAACTGGCGCGCGAAGCTGAAGCCGGAGAACTGCCGGATGAGCTGCGCGTCGTCTACATATCCCCCTTGAAGGCACTCGGAAACGACATAAACGAAAACCTGAAACGTCCTATCGAGGGAATCACGGGTGCGACGTGCATCCGAACCGCAGTCCGTACGGGCGACACGCCGCAGAGCGAACGCACGCGCATGCAGCGAAAGCCTCCGCACATCTTGATTACGACGCCGGAATCGCTATACCTCCTGCTGACATCCTCCGGGGGTAGGCGCATGCTTTCGACCGCCCGCGCTGTGATCGTGGACGAGCTGCATGCGATCATCGGGACCAAGCGCGGCGCGCACCTCATGCTGTCGCTTTCACGGATGGACGAGCTGTGCAGGCGGCCGCTTCAGCGCGTGGGCCTATCGGCGACGATTCATCCGCTGCAAACGGCGGCCGACTATCTGGCAGAGGGAACGCGCGTGATTGCGCCCGCCATGCAAAAGGCGGCGGACATGGAGGTCGTATGCCCAGTGCCCGACATGCGCGTGCTGCCGGAAGGCACGATCTGGCCGGAACTCGCGCGCGCGGTGGTGCGGGAATGCGAGGGGATGCGAACGGTGATCGCATTTTTGGAAGGCCGCGCGCAGGCAGAGAAGCTCGCTTACGGCGTGAACGCGCTGATGGGCGAAGGTTTTGCGCGCACGCACCACGGCTGCATATCCAAGGAGCAGCGGTTGGAGGCGGAGCAGCAGCTCCGCAGCGGACAGTTGCGTCTTCTTTGCGCCACGTCTTCCATGGAGCTGGGCATCGACGTGGGCGAAGTAGACAAGGTGGTGCAAATCGGATGTCCCGGCACGGTGTCCGGCGCGCTGCAGCGTTTGGGTCGGGCGGGGCATAACCCGGGACGCGTGAGCGTGATGCGCCTGTTTCCGAGAACGGCGGCGGAGGCGCTTACCTGCGGATTGACCGCGACGGCGGCGATGTGTGGGGCCATCGAACCGGCACGTCCGCCTCAGGGATGCCTGGACGTGCTTGCGCAGCATCTCGTCTCGATGGCGGTTACGCAGACCTACACCGTGGACGAAGCGCTGAGGATGGCACATGGCGCGCACAGCTTTCGCAGCGTGACGCGCGCGCAGGTGGAGGCGCTGCTGTGCATGTTGGCGGGCGATTTTGAACACGAGCTGGATCGTCCCGTGCGCCCCCGCCTGCTTTACGACCGCATTCACGGCGTCGTGTCGGGGGATACCTACACCCGCATGCTCGCGGTTTCATCGGGCGGAACGATTCCGGATCGCGGTTGGTTTCCCGTCGTGCTTGCGGATGGAACCCGATTGGGAGAACTGGACGAGGAATACGTGTTCGAGGCGAGGGTAGGCGATAAGTTCCTGCTCGGCGCGTTTTCCTGGCGGGTCGCGGAAATTCAGAGGGATCGCGTGATCGTGACGCCTGCGACGCCGGAAGGCGCGCAGTCCCCTTTTTGGCGTGGGGATGGACAGGGGCGTGCCTATGAAACGGGCGTAAGGTTTGGCGAAATGCTCCGCACATTGGAGGAGGACAGCCGCCAAGGCCGATTGGGGCAGGCGATGATGCGCCTACGCATGGACGCATCCACAGCCCAGAACGCATCGCGGCACGTGAAACGTCAGCTTGAGGTCACGGGATGCCTGCCGACCGACCGCACGTTGATCGCGGAACACTTCGTGGACGAGGCGGGAGAACACCAGCTCATGATTCATTCCGTCTTCGGCAGGCGGGTGAACTACGCGCTTTCGCTGCTGCTCGCCCATGAGGCACAGCGACAAACGGGCGTGGATGTGCGTGCTTTTGAAGATGACGACGGCGTGCTGCTTTACCTGATGGGCTCAAAAGCGTTGCCTGAGGGGCTCCTTTCTCGCCTTAAAGAGGAGGAAGCGCCCTCGCTGCTGCGCGCGATATTGCCGGGCACGCCGCTTTTTTCGATGGCTTTTCGTTATAACGCGGGCCGCGCGCTGATGATGGGCGTGCGCCGCACGGGGCGTC
Source organism: Beduinella massiliensis (assembly GCF_900199405.1). Lineage (NCBI taxonomy): Bacteria > Bacillati > Bacillota > Clostridia > Eubacteriales > Beduinellaceae > Beduinella > Beduinella massiliensis. The sequence goes on along the minus strand of NZ_LT963430.1, from coordinate 2,522,972 downwards.
TGCCGCTCTGGGTGCAGCGCCTGCGGGGGGCGGAGGCGCTCTCCGGCGCTGTGTCGCAAGCCGGACATCCGTTGATCGAAGAGACGCTGCGCGAGTGCCTGGAGGACTTCATCGACCTGCCCGCCTTGCGGCGCGTACTGCAGGGGATTCAAGCAGGCAGCATCGCTGTGCGCGAACTGCATACGAGCGCGCCCTCGCCGATGGCGCTGCCGCTGCGCCGTCAGGTCGAGGCGACGATGATGTACGAGTATTCACCGATTCCGAAGGCCGCGAATCAGGCGGTGCAGCAGGCGCTCACCGCGCAGGAAATGATCGCGCCGGGCGAGGAAGCGCTTCGGCGTGCCGCAATGCGCCGCAGGCAGCCGCAGGACGCGGAGCAGCTGCATGCGTTGCTCATGACGGAGGGCGATCTGGTCGCCGGAGAGGCAGACGCGCCGGTTGGCTGGCTGGAGCAGCTGGCGCAGGAGGAACGTGCGCTATACGTGGAGCCGGGGCTCTGGATCTGCGCGGAGCAGCGTGCGCTGTACGAAGCGGCGTTCTTGCAGGAGGAACGGCAGGCTCGCGAGCGCATTGTACGAAGGTGCCTGCGCTATCGGGGACCGCAGGACGCAAAGAGTCTTTCTGTGCGCTACGTCTGGCCGGAGGACGTATGCGAGGCGCTTTTAAAGGCACTTTTGAGGGACGGGATCGCGGTGGTCCTGGACGGCCTGTACTATCATGCGGACGTATATGAACGGGCTCAGCGCGAAACCGTGCAGGCACGCAGAGTACAGGCCGTGACGTATCCACCGGAGCGTTATGCGGCGCTGCTGGCTGCGGCAATACGCACGCCCGGCAGCAGCGCGGATCAGCTTCGCGAGGGACTTCTCGGGTTGACGGATAGCCCGTACCCCGTCCGGACGTGGGAGAGCGTGCTGCTGCCCGCTCGCACTTCGGGCTACCGCTCCCGGCTGCTGGATACGGCGCTTTCGCAGGGAGAGGTGTTTTGGCAAATTCAACCTGGGGAAAAGCCGCTGCTCAGCTTTCACGCAGCCGGGGACGTAGATTGGTCCGCGGAGCCGGAGCTGCCGGAGGATTTGACGGGAGCAGAACGAACGGCTTATGAGATACTGCGCACGCGCGGCGCGCTGTTCGCACAGGCGGTTGCGCCGCAGCTTGGCGGCGAATCCGCGCTGGATGCTTTGACTTCTCTCGCCCTCAAGGGCTATGTGCATGCGGACAGCTTTGCGCCCCTGCGCGAATGGCAGACGGCGCAGGGCTCCAAGCGCAGGGACGTCAAGCGGCGGGCGATGGCACGCGCGTCGGCGCAGCAGGCTGGGCGTTGGGAGGTCGTGCGGCCGCTTCGGACGCTGACGTTGGAGGAGCGGGTGGAACGGGCGTTTTCCAAGGCACAGATTCTGTGCCGCGAGACGGCGGAGGGCCTCTCCTGGGGAGAAGCGCTTTCGGTGCTGCGCATATGGGAATACACGGGGAAGGTGCGCCGGGGGTACTACATCCGCGGCCTTTCGGGCGCTCAATTCATTCGGGAGGAAGATTATGCGCGGGTACTCGCGCGCCTGGACGCCCCGCAGGAAGAAATCGTCTGGCTGAACGCCGCCGACCCTGCGCAGGCATGGGGGAAGGCGTTGCCGCACGCGCCGGGCGCTTCATTCACCTGCGTGCCCGGCACGGCGGTCGCTTTGCGGGCGGGCCGTGTCGCAGCCATATTGGAGAGGCAGGGCGCTTCGCTGCGAATCGTCCTGCCGGACGACGCGGAAGAGGTGCTGCAGGCGCTCGCGCGCGATTTCGCGCAAAGGCGCGTCTTTTCCGACCAGCAGAACCTCTGCGTACGCGATTATCCCGACGAGGCGCGCGAAACGCTGGTGCGGGCCGGATTTCGGCGGGAAATGCGCGATTACGTGCTTTGGCGGGAAATATAGGACGGGAAAGGGGACTTTGCATTGAAGACGTTATTGGTGGTCATCGACATGCAGAAGGATTTCGTGTCGGGGGCGCTCGGCACGCCGGAGGCGCAGGCGATCGTTTCACGCGTGGCCGATAAGGTGCGTGCGGGCATCGCACAGGGAGCGGACATCGCGTTTACGCTGGACACGCACGGATCGGACTATCTGCAAACGCAGGAGGGAAAGAAGCTGCTCGTCACGCACTGCGTCAAGGGCACCGATGGATGGCGGCTGGTCGAGCCTCTGGACGACTGCCCGGGCGAGCGATACGAAAAGGATACGTTTGGAAGCGTGACTTTGGCGGAGGCCGCGGCGCGCGGCGGCTATGCGCGCGTCGAGCTGGTCGGCGTATGCACGGACATATGCGTGATTTCCAACGCGCTGCTGCTCAAGGCGTACATGCCGCAGGCGCAGATCGCCGTAGACGCCTCCTGCTGCGCGGGGACGTCGCCCGAAAGCCATCGGCGGGCGCTTGAGGCGATGGCGGTCTGCCAGGTGGAATGTGAAAATCTGTGACAGGAGCGTACAGCCGCTCTTTTTCGATTCTCCCGCATGAAGCGGGGGAAAAGGAAGAGAATAAAACTGGAAACGGCTATGGAAGGAAGGGACGATGGCATGAAGATCATCAATATCAGCGGGCGGGAAATTCTCGACTCGCGCGCAAACCCGACGGTCGACGCGGCGGTGACGTTGGAGGACGGAACGACCGCTTCCGCCTCCGTGCCGAGCGGCGCGTCCACGGGCCAGTTTGAGGCGCTGGAGCTTCGCGACGGCGACCCTGCGCGCTACGGAGGCAGGGGCGTTTTGCAGGCGGTGAAGAACATCAACGGCCCCATTCGCGAGGCGCTTCTGGGCATGGACGTCGGGGAAATCGCGGCGATCGACCGGGCGATGCTGAGATTGGACGGTACTCCGGATAAATCGAAGCTGGGCGCGAACGCCACGCTTGCGGTGTCGCTTGCCGCGGCGCACGCGGCGGCAAAGGCGTTGCACGTACCGCTTTACCGTCTTCTCGGCGGAATGGGCGCGGATACCCTGCCCGTGCCGATGATGAACGTGCTCAACGGCGGCGCGCACGCGGCGAACAATGTGGACATTCAGGAATTCATGATTATGCCCGTGGGGGCGCCCAGTTTCTCCGAGGGGCTGCGCTATTGCGCGGAGGTCTTCCACGCGCTGCGCGCGCTCTTGAGCGCGGACGGGCTCAGCACGGGCGTCGGGGACGAAGGCGGATATGCCCCCGACCTGAAGGGCGACGAGGATGCGCTGGATTACCTGATGCGTGCGGTAGAGCGCGCGGGATACCGTCCCGGCGAGGACTTTGTCTTCGCGATAGATGCCGCCACGAGCGAATGGTGGAGCGAGGAGGGCTATCGCCTGCCCAAACGGGGCAAGCGGATGAGTGCGCAGGATCTCGTCGGCGAGTGGATACGGCTTTGCGGGAAGTACCCCATTCGCTCGATCGAGGACGGTCTCGCGGAGGAGGATTGGGCCGGATGGAAGGAACTGACGCAGGCGCTCGGCGCACGCGTGCAGCTCGTAGGCGACGACCTGTTCGTCACGAATGTGAAGCGCCTGTCGCGCGGCATCGAGGGCGGCTGCGCGAACGCCATCCTCGTGAAACCCAACCAGATCGGCACGCTCAGCGAGACGATGGACGCCGTGCGTATGGCGCAGCGGGCGGGCTACGCGACGATCCTCTCACACCGCTCCGGCGAGACGGCGGACACGAGCATCGCCGATCTTGCGGTAGGGCTTAACGCAGGGCAGATTAAGACCGGCGCGCCGAGCCGCGGGGAGCGAGTCGCCAAGTACAACCGATTGCTCGCCATCGAAGAAGAGCTGGGCGAGCGGGCGGTTTGGCCGGGGAAAAATTGTTTTTGACAGCAAAACGGGGCTGCGCTTAGCGGCCCCGTTTTGCATGAAAATATTCAATGTACGATGGGAATCGCCCCTTACAGAGCGCGCTGCATGCAGGAAAAGTCCGTGTCGTAGCAGTGCGTCTCCCCGCAGGTCTCAAAGCCCAGCCGCCGGTACAGCGCCAGCGCGGGCGGGTTTTCGGTGGAAGCGAGCAGGATCATGCCGTCAAAGCCGAGCGACGCAGCCTTTTGAAGGAGGAGGGACAGCATCCGACTGCCCAGCCCCTGACGCTGACAGTCCGGGTCGACGCCGAGACGGGAGAGCTCGCAAGGGCGGCAAAAAGCGGGATTCCAGGGCAGGTGACGAAGCTCCTCTCCGTCGCGCAGAGCGCCCGCAGCCAGCAGGCATCCCGCGTCGTCGCGCAGCAGGTAGAGCGCACCGAGCGCGATGTCCTCCTCCACGATTTCAAGGTAGGGATAATCGTCGCTCCAGACGTATGGCGACTGATCCGCGCAGCGGCGATACAGGCGAAACGCTTCGTCCAAATCCTGGGGCGTTGCAAGGGTTAATGCAAACATCTTTGAGCCTCCGTCAATCGAATAATCGTATTGTAGCACGAAAATCGTCCCAACGCAAAGCCGCCTTGACGGGGGATGTTAAAATCAAAGGAGCAACGATGAAAAGGGGGAGCGATCATGCGAATGGATCATGCAGCGCTGTACGTGCGCGATCTGGAGGCCGCCAAGGCGTTTTACGAGCGCTACTTTGGGGCGTGCGCAGGCGCGAAATATCAGAATCCGCGCACCGGCCTTTCTACGCACTTCCTTTCCTTTGATGGTGAAGGGAGATTGGAGATCATGCAGCGGCCCGGCCTTGCGCCGCGCCCGGAGCGGCAGGCGGCGGAAGGGTACGTACACATCGCCTTCAGCCTCGGCTCTCGGGCGGCCGTCGACGCGCTCACCGAGCGGCTGCGCGCGGACGGCCATGCGGTAATCAGCGGCCCGCGCACGACGGGCGACGGTTACTACGAAAGCTGTGTGCTCGATCCGGAGGGGAATCCGATCGAGCTGGTGGGCTGAAAAACGATCTTCAAAAGCTGCAGACCGGTCCCTGCGCGCGGAGCCGGTCGTTTTTATTGCTTTTCACCGATATACAGGACGTGTTCGGAATAGGCGAGCAGCTCCTCGCGCTCGCAAAGTTGCACGGCCAGTTCGACCCAGCGATCTACGACCTCCGGACGCTGAGCGAGCAGGTTTTCTTCGCAGGGAGAGAGAATGCCCTCCTGCCCCAGCAGGTGTAGTTTTTTAAGGGGAAAGCGTGCCATAAAGGGTAGGATCTCCTTCTGACTGATGAAGTGGGCCTGTGTAAAGGCGGCGCCGGAGAAGGAGCCGTCTTGCAGCACGCGGTCGATGAACTTCTGCTCGGAATCGTCCAGAACCATCGCAGGCAGGTACTTCATGCCGTAAATCATGCCTGCGAACATCAGGATGAACGCGGCATACAGCTTGCCGCCGGAACGCAGGCAGCGTAGCGCGGCGTTTACGGCCCGCACGCGGTCTTCCTCGTCCAACAGGTGATACAGCGGGCCCATCAGCAGCACGTGATCGAAGGTGCCGAGCCCCATGCGATCCACTGTGCGCGCGTCACCGCTGTAAGCGTTGAGCGAAACGCCCAGCTCATGCGCCTTTTCCGCTGCGAACGCGGCATTTTCGGAGGAGAGGTCCACCAACGTCACGTCGCAGCCCAGCTTTGCCAGGTGGAGCGCGTAGCGGCCCGGGCCCCCGCCGACATCCAGCACGCGGTCGCCGGGATGGATGTGCTTCGCCAACATCGCCGTGGTGATGCGAAATTCAAACGAATGCTTTTGCAGCCGTTCCCATTCATCGGATACGTTCTCGTCGTAATAGGATTGTACGGTGCGCACGTCGTCTTCCACGGATATTCACCCCTTCAAAAGATAATAGTGGATATCATAGCATGAGACGGGCGAAATGACAAGCAAAAAAGGGCACTTCGGGTATGAACCGAAGTGTCAGATGCAAGAAATTTTCAACCGCTGATGAGCGTCAGGCGCTTGACGGCATGCTCGTCTGGGTTGACGTACAGCGTCTTCTGATGGGTGTAGATCACGAATCCCGCGGGCGCGCCGCCCGGCTTCTTGACGTAGCGGCGCAGCGTGTAGTCGATCGGCACCTGCGCCGATTGCTGGCCCTTGCTGTAAAAGGCCGCAAGGTTAGCCGCCTCGCGCAGCGTCTGCTCGGATACCTTAGGCGAACAGATGATGACGTGCGAGCCGGGCATGTTCTTGGCGTGCAGCCAGGTTTCATCCCCGCGCGCTTCGCCGGTCAGGCGGTCGTTCTGCACGCTGTTCTTGCCGACGAGAATGTCCGTGCCGTCGCTCGCCTGATAGTGAAAGGGCTGCGAGGGCTGGGCCTTGCGCTGCTTGACGCGGGATTGTACCTTGCGCACGTGGCCGCTCTGTTCGAGCAGAGCGCGTATTTCTAAAAGCTCCTCCGGCTGCGTGCACTTGCGCAGGTCGTCGAGCTGTCCCTCCAGATAGCGCAGTTCAGCCTCGGTCTTCTCCTTCTGTCCGGCGGCCATCTCGCGGGCGGAGCGCGCCTTCTGGTAGAGCTTGAAGTAGCGCTGGGCGTTCTGCACCGGCGTCAGCTTTTTATCCAGGGGAATGATCACGGTCTCATATGCCGGGCTGTAGAAATTTTCGACCGCCGCCTCTTCCATCCCCTTTTCAAGACGATACAGGTTCGCCTGAATCAACTCGCCGTTCACGCGATATTCCTCCATGCGGCGGCTGTTTTCGAGCGCTTCGATCTGAATGGCCAACTTCTTTTCGCAGCGCTCGATGTGTGTCTTCAGCGTCTTGTGCAGGGAGGCTGAGCGCTGCGCCATGCGCTCGCGGCGGTCGCGTCCCAGAAACAGGAGGTCCAGCGCGCGGGAAATCCCCTCCGGCACTTCGCGGAGGGCGGCGCCCGTCAGGTTAAGCTGCGGGTAGGGGAATACGTCTACGGGTTCGCCGTCCTCCCCCAGCAGCAGAACGGGCGGACGCAGATCGTACAGGCTGCTTAGCAGCTCGCGAAGCCGCTCCGCGAGCGCGGGGATGGCGACGGCCTCCAGGTGCGTTTCGGCGGTGCCGGTCAGCCGAAAGGCGATCTCGCGCGCGGCCTGCGGGGACAGTCCCGTGATGCCGCCCTGCAGCGCCTTGGAAAGCTTGCCCCCGGCGCCGCACAGCATGTCCGCGAGCTCTTCAGCCGTGGCGCTGTCGGGGTTCAGTTTGTCCTGCGAAGGTGGATAGGCGTAGGGCAGACCGGGCAGCACCTCGCGCACGCGGCTGATTTCCTCGCTCACGTGGCGAACCGCGTCGATGATGCGTCCGTCCGCTCCGCGTAGGATGATATTGGAATGGCGGCCCATGATTTCAGCGATGAGTGTTCGCGTCTTCAGCTCGCCTAGCTCGTCGAGCGCCTCCACATCGATTTCAAGGATGCGATCGCCGTTTACGCGGCGAACGTCCGTCACGCGGCCGCCCTGCAGGTACTTGCGCAGGAGCATGCACAGCATGGGCGGCTCCATGGGGTTGGGTTTGGCGGAGGCGGTCAGGTGTACGCGGGCGGCGTTGGCGCCGGCGCACAGAAGCAGGCGCAGGTTTTCCCCCTGCGAGCGGATCAGCAGATGAATTTCGTCGCGCTCCGGCTGCGACACGCGGTCGACGCGGCCGCCGATGAGCTTTTCGCGCAGTTCGCGGGCTACAAAGCCCAGCGTAACGCCGTCAAATGGCATAAGGCATGTCCTCCGAATATCATGAATGAATCTATTATACCAAACATGCGCCTGTTGCGCAAAGAAAAGGCTCTGTGCTACAATAAGAAACGAAAAGCGGAAAAGGGCCGGAAGTTTTTTGCCCAGGCCTGTTTCTTTAACTCATAGCGGAGGGACGAACCGAATAAGCTCCACTGGAACAGATCGTCAAGGAGTGATTCGGTCGTGAAAATCAAGAAGCCCAAGCTCAACTTCAAGTTCAGGCGCACGGATGTGGAACGCATCCTGATCACCTGCTCGGCGGCGCTCGTCGTCCTGCTCGCGGTCAGGGGCGGGGGCCCCACGGAAATGTACGAGGAACCCTACGACCAGATTCCCGCGGAGCAGACCGCGGCCACGGCCGAAACGCCGACACAGGCGACCGTCGTATACTATCAGGACGGCGACGGTTATCTCGTGCCGGTGCAGCGCGACGTGGCGAAGCAGGATGGTATCGCCAAGGCGACGCTCTCCCTCATGGTCAAGAGCGCCAAGAACGACATGGAAGCGGCCAGGCTCGGCCTGCTCACCGTGGTGCCGGAGGGAACGACGTTTGACCTGAACATTGAAAACGGCCACGCCAAGGTAGACTTGAGCGCCAACGCGCTGAACGTCGCCACCGCCGAGCAGGAGAGCAACATGGTGAGCGCCATGGTCTGGGCGCTGACGGAGTTCCCGACGGTCAACGACGTGGAATTCATGGTAGACGGCAAGAAGCTCAAGACGCTTCCGCACGGCACGCCGGTCGAGGGCAGGATGAAGCGTGAGGGCCTGAACATGGAAAGCGTCGAGACGGTGGAGACCTTCGCGGGCGCAAACCAGGTGCAGCTCTACTTCCCGTCGGACAGCGGCCGCCTGCTGGTACCCGTGACGCGCACCGTGTATTCGGACGACGACATCACCACCGCTATGCTGGAGCTGCTCAAGGGCCCCAAGCAGGACAGCGGCCTGCAGACGCCCCTGCCGGCAGATGCCGCGCTGCTGGGCGTGACGCTGAAGGACGGCGTCGCGACGGTCAACTTCACGGAGGAATTCATCAAGGTCAGCGAGCAGTCCGACGGCGGCATGCAGTCGCTGCGCGCGCTGATGATGACCTGCCGCCAGTTCCCCGGCGTCAAAAAGGTCGAAATCCAGGTGGACGGCAAGCCCTACAAGCTGCCCAGCGGGCAGGAAGACCAGCCGACATTCGCCAACGTGGCCTCCGAGGTGGTGCAGCAGTTCCCGGAGGTCATGCAGGAAGAATAAATAGATCGCTACAAAGGAGATCGGGATCATGTACGAGAGAATCGATGGACGCGGCGCGGGTGCGCTGCGCGAGGTCAGGATCGTCCCCGGATTCGTCCGCACGGCGGCAGGTTCATGTCTGGTGGAATGCGGCGGCACGCGCGTCATCTGCACCGCCTCGGTGCAGGAGGGCGTGCCGCCTTTCCTCCGGGGAAAGGGACAAGGCTGGCTGACGGCGGAATATGCGATGCTGCCCGCCTCAACGGGTCAGCGCAAGGCGCGCGACGGCGTCAAGAAGGATGGGCGCAGCGTGGAAATTCAGCGTCTGATCGGCCGATCCCTCCGGCAGGCGGTAGACCTTGCGCGCCTGGGCGAGCGGACGGTGACGCTGGACTGCGACGTGCTGGAGGCGGATGGCGGCACGCGGACGGCCTCGATCACGGGCAGCTTCGTCGCCCTTGTACTGGCGGTGGACAAGCTGATCCGGGAAGGAAGGCTTTTGCAGTCGCCCGTCACGTATCAGGTGTCCGCGGTGAGCTGCGGCATCGTCTCGGGCCAACCGCTGCTGGATCTATGCTACGTCGAGGACAGCTGCGCGCAGGTGGACATGAACGTCGTCATGGACGACGCGGGCAGATTTATCGAGGTGCAGGGTACGGGAGAGGGACGCTCATTTTCCCGTGAAGAGCTGGACAAGCTGCTGGCGCTGGCGGAAGAGGGAAACGCGGAGCTGATGCGCGCGCAGCGGGACGCTCTGGGCGGAGCGGCACGTCATATCGGGGCTAAAGAACTCTTGATCGTTGCGACGGGGAACGCGAATAAGCTCCGCGAATTTAAGGAAATTCTGGGCGCGCGCTACGACGTGGTCTCCATGAAGGACGTCGGCGTGGACGCGGACATCGAGGAGACGGGAACGACCTTTGAAGAGAACGCGGCCATCAAGGCCGAGTACGTGATGAAACAGACGGGCTGCGCCGCCATCGCGGACGATTCAGGATTGGCGGTGGACGCCCTTGACGGCGCGCCGGGCGTTTACAGCGCGCGGTACTGCGGGCGTCACGGCGACGACGAGGCGAACAACCGCCTTTTGCTCGAAAATTTGAAGGACGTACCCGCGCCGCGCACCGGGCGCTATATCGCCGCCATCGCGCTCTCCCGTCCGGGAAAGCGGACGCTCATTCGTCGGGGAACGTGCGAAGGCGAGGTGCTCTTCGAGGCACACGGCGCTGGCGGATTCGGCTATGATCCCTTGTTCCGCTGCGAGACGGGGGAGACGTTCGCTGAGATCAGCGCAGAGGAAAAGAACCGCATCAGCCACCGCAGACGGGGCATTGAGGCGGTGCTGAAGGCGCTTGAGGAGGAATGAGCGTGCGCATCGGCGTTATGAGTGACAGCCACGGCGACCGTATGTCGCTCGATCATCTGCTGGACGCTATGGGAAAAATGGACGCGCTCTGTTTTCTGGGCGACATCGCGTCGGATGGCGCGTACTTGCAGGAACGGCTCAGCGCGCGCGGCGCGAACACGGCGTTTTACGCGGTGCGGGGCAACAACGACCTCGCCTCCCCGCTGCCGGACGAGCTGATGCTGACGCTCGCGGGCAAGCGCATCCTCCTGGTACACGGGCACATGCAGCGCGTAAAGAGCGGGCTGCTCAACCTGACCTACGCGGCCAAGGAACGAAAAGCGGACGTCGCGCTGTTTGGGCATACGCACATGCGCTGCTGCCAGTATGAGCTGGGCGTGCTGCTCCTAAATCCCGGCGCGGCAGGGATGGGCTTTTTCGGCGGCGAGCGTCCGACGGCAGCGGTATTGGAAATCGCCGGGGACGGCAGCATGCGCGTCTCTCAGATCCGCGTTTAGGACGCGAAAAACACAAAAAAGTTGGATTTGCCGGTTGACACCGCGGTCGTTTCCTGCTATAATCTTAATCTGTCAGCGGGAAACGCCGCGGCGCGAACTTACGGCATATGCGCCTGTAGCTCAGTTGGATAGAGCAACGGCCTTCTAAGCCGTGGGTCAGGGGTTCGAATCCCTTCAGGCGCGCCAATGTGGTGGGTTTAGCTCAGTTGGTTAGAGCGCCAGATTGTGGCTCTGGAGGTCGTGGGTTCGACTCCCACAACTCACCCCACATTTCTGTCTTGGTTGGGGCAGACATTGGGGTGTCGCCAAGCGGTAAGGCACAGGACTTTGACTCCTGTATGCGTAGGTTCGAATCCTGCCACCCCAGCCATTGTTTGACCCATTAGCTCAGTTGGCAGAGCACTTGACTTTTAATCAAGGTGTCCCGAGTTCGAATCTCGGATGGGTCACCAAACCCATTCGACGCGTCGGCGATACCGTTTTGCGGGCGTGCCGGAACTGATTGTTTCGCTGGATTATGTAAATCCGGCTTTTTTCTTTTTGGAGTGCTGGGCGGCAGGGGAAAAGGGCGGGTCGTACAAGCACGGGCGCGGTCAATGACCGCGCCCGCATTTGCTTTAGGGAAAATTCAATCCGCCAATGTGCCCATGGGATCCCAGGGATCGAGGACGATAGGCTCCTGCTCCGCAAGGGAAGCGAGCGCGCCCAGATATTCCTTTTCGACGGCAGCCTGATAAACGTATTGGTCGAACCAAGAATCCGAGCATACGTAATAACCTTTGGCGCCATTTTTGTCTCCCCAACTGTTTTCGATTTTCCAGCGAACTGGTTTTTCGTCTTCGATTTGGACGCCGGTGATGACCATGGCGTGGTTCATCGCGGAAAACCAGTAATCAAGACTTTCTTCCTTGCTGAGCTTCAGGTCGAGCCCCGTCAGCAGCTCGTGGTCGAACGAGGAGTCGTCCCACAACCCCATCTGGCGCTCGCCGTACTTGCCTACGTCGCTGCCGAACCACACGACCTTTCCGTCTTTGAGCTGTCGGATGATCGCATCCTTGAATTCGTCCATAGGGAGATTCAGGTGACGAACCTCCTTGCCGCCGACCACGTTGCCCAGCAGGCGAACCGTAAACGTCTTATGATAGGGCTTGTCCGCTGTGGGGGCGTTGATGATGCTGACGGTTTTTTTCAGCATATCACCGGCGTACGTTTCGTAAAAGCGCTGGGGGGTGTAGCCGCGCTCGACGTGATAGACCTTGTCCTTGTCCACGTATTCAAAGTCGAACGTCTGGGGCGGTTCACCGTAGCAGCTGCAGAGGAAGCTGTAAATGCGGGCAAGCATTTCTTCTTTTTTGGACTGAATGTCCGCTTCACGCATCCCATCGGCAATCATGCCGCGCAGTTTGACGGCACAGACCTTCAGATTGCGGTTGAGAATGTGGTTCATGCCGTTCGTGTGGCAGGACTGATAGGTTTCGTCGTACACGTCCTTGGGTACGATGCCGTACTTTTCCACGATGTTGACGAACATATCCCATTGCCCGCCGTCGTGCACGCCCGTGTTCAGGATGTGCGCTACCACGCGGTCGTCCGTCGGCAAGCCAGCCGTTTCCAGAATGCTCTCCAGAAAGTAGTTGGACCGTTCAAACTTATCCCAAAATGCGAGGTAGCTCTGCGACAACTCAAAGGACTCCAAGTTTTTTTCGCCGGCGATGCGCTCGCGCAGCACGTTGGCCGCGGCGAAGAGCCAGCAGCGGCCGCTGGCCTGCTGATTGGTGACCTCCATCGTGGGGATTTCCAGGGAGAACTTTTGGCGCATCGCGAACGCGCCCTTCGAGACGAACGCCACGTCGCTTATGTCGGACTTGGCGAGGGCGAGGGTGGCGAGCTGACGCTGCGGGCAGCCGCGGAAGCCCGCTGTCCATTTCTCCAGTAGATCTTCCGTAATGGGCGTGTGATTCATGACGCAGGTTCCTTTCTTGCTTTATCGTTCTTAGCAATGGGATATACCTTGTTTTCCACCCACAGTGTAGTCCCCGGCATGAAAAATGTCAACCGGATTTGACGGGATGAACGGGGTTCAGCGTTCCTTTCGCCGGGAACGGGATGGAAAGCGATAGATTTTATTTCGCAAAATCCTTGACATATGCGTTTTTGCGTGCTATAATACCAACCGTTGCCGGTGCTGGTCTGAGCCGTTGGGCGAGAAAAGTCTAGCTCATTGCCACAGGAATCGTTTGATCGTTCCTTCGCGGGCGTGGCGGAATTGGCAGACGCGCTGGATTTAGGTTCCAGTGCCGCAAGGCGTATGAGTTCAAGTCTCTTCGCCCGCACCATTTCTTGATTTGTGGAGCATGCGGTAGTAGCTCAGTGGTAGAGTGCCACCTTGCCAAGGTGGATGTCGCGAGTTCGAATCTCGTCTACCGCTCCATTTGCGGGTGTAGCTCAATGGTAGAGTTCCAGCCTTCCAAGCTGGCTACGTGGGTTCGATTCCCATCACCCGCTCCAACAGGGTGTGGGAATGCCCGCCCCTTCTTTATGCGCCATTAGCTCAGTTGGTAGAGCACCTGACTCTTAATCAGGGTGTCCCGGGTTCGAGTCCCTGATGGCGCACCAGCTTCCGTGTGGATAATTTCCACACGGATTTTTTCATTTAACCAACCTATGCCTTTGTGCCCAGGTGCGGCATATGGACCATCATGGATGAGGAGATTGAGTTATGCGCAGCACGACCGTGGGGCGTTTTGCGCCCAGCCCGAGCGGGCGGATGCACCTTGGCAACGTGATGAGCGCGCTGCTGGCCTGGCTTGGCGCGAAATCCGGCGGGGGGCGGATGGTGCTGCGCATCGAGGACCTCGATCCGGAGCGAAGCCGGCCCGAATATGCGGCGCAAATCGAGGAGGACCTGCGTTTCCTGGGCCTCGATTGGGACGAGGGAGAGGGCGTAGGCGGCGCGCACGGCCCTTACCTGCAAAGCCGGCGCACGCGAATTTATGAGGCGGCCTTGGACCAGCTTTCGCGGCAGGGACTTCTGTATCCCTGCTATTGCACGCGCGCGGAGCTGCACGCGGTAACACAGGCGCCGCATGCGGGCGAAGGGCGGTTCGTCTACAGCGGACGCTGCCGGGAAATCGGAGAAGTGGAGCGCGCACGGCTTTCCGCCGACCGAAAGCCTGCGATTCGCCTGCGTGTGCCCGAGGAGGAGATTCGATTTGTGGACGGCCTTTGCGGTTCCTGCGCGCAGAATCTGAGGACGGAGTGCGGCGACTTTATCGTGCGCCGCTCAGACGGAGCGTTTGCCTATCAGCTCGCCGTCGTCGTGGACGACATACTGATGGGCGTCACGCAGGTGGTGCGTGGGCGTGATCTGCTTGATTCGACGCCGCGCCAGCTTTACATCTACCGTCTGCTGGGCGCGGAGCCGCCGGTGTTTTATCACGTGCCCCTGCTGCTCGCGCCGGACGGGCGGCGGCTCTCCAAGCGCGAGCGCGATTTGGACATGGGGGCGCTGCGCGCGCGGTACAGCGCGGAGGAAATTCTGGGTAAGCTGGCTTGGCTGACGGGCCTGCGGGACACGCCGGGGCCTACCGATGCGCGCGAGCTTGCGGCAACATTTTCCTGGGAACGGGTAAAGCGGGAAAACCTGTACCTGCCGGAAGCGCTTTTTGAAGCTTGAGGTTGAAGAATGAGGATATTTGTTGGAATCGAACTGACGGAGCGTCAGCGAGCGGCGGCGGAATGCATGGCTCGATGCGCACGAAAGAGCATGCCGGGAAAATACGTGGAGCCACGGAATTACCACGTGACGATCGCCTACATCGGGGAGACGGATGAAGCGGTGCGCGATCGGGCTATGCGGGCGCTGGAGGCGGCCGCGCGGGCGTCCGCCGGGGCTGCCCCGTGGTGCGCGCTTTCGGCAGCGGGCTTCTTCCGGCGGGCAGACAAGGCCATCCTGTACTGCGGCGTGCGGGAGGAGCCGGGGCTGCTGAAAACGGCGCAGTGCGTGCGTGAAGCGCTGCGCGAAGACGGCGTTCCTTTTGATCCCACTCCTTTTGTGCCGCACATCACGCTGGGGCGAAACGTGCGGATTGATGAGTGGACGCTGGCAGGACTGATCCCCGAGGCCTGCGAGACGGAAATCGCAGCGCTGACGCTTTTTGAGAGCGTGCGGGTAGACGGTGTGCTGCGCTATACACCCTTGTACCGCGCGCCGGTAGAAAGGAAGAGAGTATGAGACACGAAAGCGAATGGAAGGCTGCGGCGCGCGCCGCATTTCCGCATACGATTCCTGTGCTGACCGGCTTTGCCTTTCTGGGCATCGCCTACGGCATCCTCATGCGCGCACAAGGTCACGGGCTGCTGCTGACGGCGGCGATGAGCCTGATCGTCTATGCGGGCTCCATGCAATATCTGGCGGTATCGCTGTTTGCGGTGGGCTTTGATCCCATCGGGACGTTCCTGCTGACGCTGATGGTGAATGCCCGTCACCTGTTCTATGGCGTGTCGATGCTGGACAGGCTGCAGGGCACTGGCAAGTGGCGAAACGTCATCGTCTTCATGCTCAGCGACGAGACCTTTTCGCTGCTGTGCAGCGCGGAGCCGCCGGAGGGCGTGGACAGGACGTGCTTCATGGTCTCCATCGCGGTGATGGATTACTTCTACTGGTTTTTTGCCAGCGTGACGGGCAGTCTGCTCGGCGCGGTGCTCACACTGAACACCGCGGGCATCGACTTCGTGCTGACGGCGCTGTTCGTCGTCATCTTCCTGAACCAGTGGCGCGAGAAAGCCGGACGAGGCGCGGCGGTTGCGGGCGTCCTCTGCTCGCTCGCCTGCCTCGTGCTTGTGGGGGCGGAGCGCTTCATGCTGCCCGCGATGGGCGCGATTCTCACGGTGCTGCTGGTCGTGCAGGCTCGGCAGAAGGGGCTACAGGCGAATGGGAAGGAGGCGGAATGATGAACGGAATGGAACAGGCGCTGACTGTGGGCGTGATCGCGGCGGCGACGATTCTGACGCGCTTTCTGCCCGTCTGGCTATTCCCGGAGGGGCGCAGGCGGCCCGCGTGGCTGAGCGGACTCAGCCAATCGCTGCCCTACGCGGTGATCGGATTGCTGGTGGTCTATTGCCTGCGGAGCGTCAATGTAACAGCCTATCCTTTTGGCCTGCCGGAAGGCATCGCCATCGCGGCGATCGTGCTGCTGCACGTCCTCAAGCGGAACACGCTGCTGAGCATCGGCGGCGGGACGCTGCTGTACATGCTGCTGGTTCAGGCGGTCTTCCGCTGACGTGCGAATGGGAGGAGAACAGCATGAACTTTACGATACTGGGTTCAGGCGGCTGCGTGAGCACGCCCAGACCGCTGTGTACCTGCCCTGTCTGCGAACAGGCAAGGCGGCTGGGGCCGCCCTATGCGCGCTGCGGATGCTGCCTTTACATCGAGGACGCTCAGGCAATCGTGGATACGCCGGAGGACGTATGTGCAGCGCTGAATCGCGGCGGCGTGCGGGCTGTGAACCGCATCCTCTACAGCCACGCCGATCCTGATCATACGATGGGCATGCGCGTGCTGGAGCAGCTCCGGCTGGACTGGCTCGCGGAATCGACCGGCAGCAGGATGAAGGAACCCATTGAGGTCGTAGCTCTGCCGCGGGTGGTGGACGACCTGCGCGCACAGGCTACCTGTTATGGCTCGATGCTTGCATATTACGAGCAAAAGGGACTCGCGCGGTTGAACGCCTGCACGCAGGTGCAGATGGACGGTGTGCGGGCGACGCTTGTGCCGGTGGACGAAACGGGGCGAGTGACGGTTTTTGTCTTTGAACAGGCGGGGCGCAGGCTCGTTTACGCCCCGTGCGACGTAAAGCCGTTCCCGAGCTCGCCGCTCTTTGAAGGAGCGGACTGCCTCGTCGTCGGAAACACGGTCATCGGCGACGTGCTGAAGGACGGGTTCGTGCTCGGCGCGGAGAATCCGCTCAGGCAGGAGCTGTTCACGCTGGAGGAAATCGTGTGCCTCAAGGAGCGGCTTCAGATTCCCGACGTCGTCATGACGCATCTGGAAGAGGACTGGGGTAAGTCCTACGACGACTACCGGGCGCTGGAGGCGTCTTATCCGGGCATACGTTTCGCTTACGACGGCATGCGTATTGAGCTGTAAGGAGAGATGACGGATGAAGAAGATCAAAGCGGTGCTCTTCGACATGGACGGCCTGCTGGTGGACAGCGAGAGGCTGGGCATTTACGTGTCGATACAGGCGGGGAGGGAGATGGGCTTTCCGGTGACGGAGGAGCTCGCGCGGGAAATGCTGGGCATTACGAGCGCCCAGAGCCGCGCAAAGTATCAGGCCGCGTTTCCCAGTATGGACATGGACGCCTTTCAAGCGCTGTTCATGCGGCACATGGAGAGCGCTGTCGAGCGCGGCGAGGTAAGGGCCATGCCGGGCGCGCGGGAGCTGCTCGCGTTTTTGCGCGCACGCCGGATGCCCTGCGTCGTTGCATCTTCTACGGATAAGCAGCGCGTGCTGAAGAGGCTTTCGTGCGCAGGACTGGAAGGCCTGTTTGACGGTTATGTGACGGGCGACATGGTATCGCGCTCTAAGCCCGATCCAGAGATTTTTCTGCGCGCTGCTGCGTACGCGGGCGAGGACATCGCGGATTGCCTCGTGCTGGAGGACTCGGTAAACGGAATCAGGGCGGGACGCGCTTCCGGCGCAAGGGTCGTCATGGTGCCGGACGTGATTCCCTACGGCGACGCGCTGGCGCCCTACTGCGACCGGGTAGAAAAGAGCCTGCTGGACGTGAAAAAGCTGCTCGAAGAGACGGACTGCGTCTTGTAAACAAAGAAACGGGATGAAAACATGAATACGCCACGCCGGGCAGCCAAACCCGGCGTGGCGTATTTGTATGAACTTTCATCAGGTGCGCATTTCGCGGTTGAAGGGTTTGCCCAGCATCGCGGGCCCGAGCTGCGCGCTTTTGCGCACGAAGATGAGCACCACGATGACCAGCGCGTAGGGGAGCATGACGAGAAATTCGTAGGGGAAGCTCGCCAGCCCATAGGTCTGCACCGCGATTTGCAGGCTCTGCGCGAGCGAGAAGAGCAGCGCGCCCAGCATGACGCGCACCGGCTGCCAATGGCCGAAGTAGACCAGCGCGACGGCGATGAAGCCACGGCCGGAGATCAGGGTATCGGTGAACATCTTCGCCTGGCAGACGGAGAGGTACGCGCCCGCGAGCCCCGCCATCGCCCCGCCGAAGGCCAGCGCCTCAAAGCGCGTGCGGGAGACGCCGATGCCGATGGAATCCGCCGCGCGCGGGGAGGTGCCGCAGGCGCGGATGCGCAGCCCCCAGGGGGTCTTGTAGAGAATGTAATGCGTGACGGGCACCATCAGAAAGGCGAAGTAGACGAGCGGATTGCAGCGAAAGAACATCTTGCCCAGCACGGGAATGTCGCTGAGAAGGGGAATGGCGGCGTCCTTGATGCCCGAAATGCCGCGCGAGCCGCCGACGAAGTGGCGAAAGAGCGTGCCCGCAAGGCCGGTGCCGAACAGCTGCATGCCGATGCCCGCGATGCCCTGCGGCGCGCCGAATGTGATGACGACGACGCCGAAGAGCAGGCCCAGCAGCGCGCCCGTCGCCGCGGCGGCCGCAAGGCCGAGCAGATTGACGTAGAGCGGCAGCTCCGCAGAGCCGCCTATGGCGAAGGGCACGAGCATGCCGACGAAGGCGCCCATCGCCATGATGCCCTCACAGCCGAGGTTGAAGATACCGGCGCGCTGATTTACGGTTTCACCCAGCGCGGCGAGCAGCAGGGCGGTGGAGAAGGGAATGCCCAGGGTGATGAAGCTGACGACAAAGTCCATCTTACGCACCTGCCTTTCTGCAAAGCATCGATTCGACGCGCCTGCGCGCGCGGTCCATCAGATAGGGGTTTTGCAGGATCATCTTGGTGGCTACGATGACGAGGATCACGATGCCCTGCAGCACGTCCACCATGTTGGAGGGGACGGGAATGCCCATGATCTGAAGGGCGCTCGCGCCGTACTGCAGGAGGCCGAACAGAAATGCGGCGGGGATGATGCCCGCCGGGTGCAGGCCGCCAAAGAGCGCCACCACGATGCCGGAGAAGCCGTAGCCGCCGGTAATGGACATGACGCCGCGATGGTGCACACCCATGACCTCGATCGCCCCGGCAAGCCCTGCGCAGCCGCCGGAAATGAGCATGGCGAGCACGAGGTACTTGGAGACGTTGATGCCGCCGTAGCGGGCCGCCCGCTCGGAGGAGCCCGCAGCACGCATCTTATAGCCGAACGACGTGCGCCACATGAACAGGTAGATCAGCACCGCGAGTCCCAGCGCGATGAAAATACCCGTGTGCATGGAGGTGCGCGGGATCCAGCCGTTCAGCTTGCTCAGCCATGCGGTCTTCGCCAGCTTCATCGTCTGCGGGTCGCCCGCGCCGCCTACGACCGTAGGGTCGAGCAGCGGCACGCGCAGGCAG
This sequence comes from Beduinella massiliensis, assembly GCF_900199405.1. NCBI lineage: Bacteria > Bacillati > Bacillota > Clostridia > Eubacteriales > Beduinellaceae > Beduinella > Beduinella massiliensis. Next base: position 2,503,775 of record NZ_LT963430.1, on the reverse strand, counting down.
TAGGCGTAAATCTGCGCGGCGATGTAATTGAGCATGACGGTGGAAAGCAGCTCGCTGACGCCGAACTTCGCCTTGAGCGCGCCGGGCACGAAGCCCCACAGCGCGCCGCCCGCGATGCCGCACAGCAGCGCCAGAGGCACGATGACCGGGCGCGGCAGGTCGGTAAAGAGGATCACGACGATGGTGAGCAGCAGGCCGACCGTCATCTGCCCCTCGCCGCCGATGTTGATGATGCCGCTGCGGTAGGCGACGCAGATGCCCAGCGCGACGATGCACAGCGGCGTCATGCGGTTGATGACCTCGCTGAAGTTGATGAGGTTCGTGAGCGGGTAGACGAAGATGACGTAGAACGTATCCAGCACGTTCGCGCCGAGCACGGTGAGGATGAGGGCGCTGACGGCGAACGTCGCGATCGTCGCCAACGCGATGATCGCGAGCTTGTAGTAGAGCTTAAAATGCTTCATTTTCTTTCACTCCCGCCATCAGAATGCCGAGCTTGCGCTGCGTGGCCTCGTCGCGGCCCAGCATACGCTGCACCTGGCCCTTGAAGATGACCGCGATGCGGTCCGAAAGGTTCATGATCTCCTCGAGCTCTTCCGAAATGAGCAGAATGCCGACGCCGCGCTCGCGCAGCGCGAGCAGTTGGTGATGAATGAACTCCGCCGCGCCCATGTCGAGCCCGCGGATGGGGTAGACGGCGATCAGGAATTTCGGGTCGCGGGAGATTTCGCGCGCGAGGATAACCTTTTGAATATTGCCGCCGGAAAGCGAGCCCGCGGCGACGCCGACGCTGGAGCAGCGGATGTCGAAGCGCTCGCGCAGCTTTTCGGCACTCCGCTCTACCACGCCGAAGCGCATAAAACGGCAGCGGCTGAACGGCGGCTTGGCCGCGTCCTTTAAGATGAGGTTTTCGCGTATGGACATGCCGGGGACGATACCTTCGACGTTCCGCTCCTCCGGCACGTAGCCGACTCCCCGCTCGATGATCTGCTGGGGCGTCTTGCCCGTGATGTTTTCCCCGTCAAAGCGGATTTCGCCGCTTTCGACCGCGCGAAGGCCTGTCAGCGCCTCGGCCAGTTCGCGCTGGCCGTTGCCCGAAACACCCGCAAGCCCCACGATTTCGCCCGCGCGCACGCTGAGCGAAAGGTGATCTAGGGCAAGGTTGCCCCGGTCGCCGCGCACGCAGAGATCCCGGACCTCTAGCATCACCGCTCCGGGGGTGGACGCGGCCTTGTTGACCGGCAGGAAGACCTCGTGGCCGGTCATGAGCGCGGCGATGTCGCCGGAGGAATGGTCCTTCGTGTTGCCCGTGAAGACGACCTTGCCGCCGCGCAGGATGGCGACCTTGCTGGAGAGGCTCTTGACCTCCTGCAGCTTGTGGCTGATGAAGATGATCGACAGCTCCTTGGACATGCGCGAGAGCAGCGCGATGAGCTCGTCCGTCTCCTGGGGGGTGAGGGCGCTCGTCGGCTCGTCCAAGATGAGGAAGCGCGCGCCGAAGCACAGCGTCTTCACCAGCTCCACGCGCTGCTGCTCGCCGACGGAGAGCTGCCACACATAGGCGTCGGGGTCGACGGCCAGCCCATAGCGCTCGGATACCTCGAGGATGCGCGAACGCACCTCGGATGTGCGCACGTTCACGTGCCCGAGCAGGCGATGAATCGCGCTCTCCTCGCCGGTTTGCAGCTGCTTCATGCCGAGCGCCACGTTCTCCGTGACGGTGAGGCTGGGCACGAGCATGTACTGTTGGTGCACCATGCCGATGCCGCAGGCGAACGCGTCGTTGGGAGAGCGGAAGGAGACCTCGCGGTCGTTGATGTAGATTTTGCCTTCGTCAGGGGTATATAGGCCCATGAGGATGTTCATCAGCGTCGTCTTTCCCGCGCCGTTTTCACCGACGAGCGCGAGCACTTCGCCCTTGCCGACGCTGAGCGATACGTCGCTCAGCGCGACGAGGCCGGGAAAACGCTTGGTAATGTGTTCGACGCGCAGGCTGACGATGGGCTGTGCGGATGAGAGCATAGCGCAACCTCCCGTTGAATCGGACGGGGCGAACCGCCCCTGACCCGCGAATAGGGGAAGAGCGAAAGCTCTTCCCCAATCAGATGTTTCTTTCGTTACGGGGCCGGTTTATTGCACGGCCACGTCTGCGAAGTTCGCGACGGCGGCGCTGCCCGCCTGCGCGGTCAGCTCGGCGAGGGCGGCCTCGACGGCCGTCTTTACTTCGTCGGTCGCCATCGGGTTTTCCTCGTTGAACTGATAACGGAAGCCCGCGTTGTTGTAGTTGAGCGGGATGCACTCGCCGCCCAGCACGCCGGACTGCATGCGCTCCACGAGCGTCAGGATGACCGCGGAATAGTCGTACGCGGCGGCGGAGATGGTCTTGAAGCCCTCGGCGCCTTCCATCTGGCCGAATTCCTGCGCGACCCACCAGATGTTCTCGTCCTTATGCTCGGCGACCACGCGCAGAGCACCCAGCGCCTGCTGAGAGGCGCCGGCCAGCACGTCCGCGCCCGCGTCGATGAAGGAAGCGGCGAGCTCGCCCGCGCCGACGGTGTCGTCAAAGCTGTTGGTGAAGGCGATGAGGAGCTGTGCGTCGGGGTTGACGGCCTGCACGCCGAGCTTGAAGCCGCGGATGTAGCGATAGGCATCGCCGCCGTCCACGGGGCCGACGAGGCCTACCTTGTTCGACTGGGTGCTCATGCCTGCAACCAGGCCGTTCAGATAGCCGGTCTCCTCGGACTGGGGCATATAGGTGAAAATATTGTCGCCCTCGATTTCGCCGGAGGTGCCGTAGGCGAAGGCGACGTCCTCATATTCCTCGGCGACGTCGGTCACGGCGTTCTTGAACTGTGCGCCGTGGCAGACGATGAGGTCATAGCCTTGGCCGACGAGCTGGCGCACCGTCGCGGGGCCGTCGGCGGGCAGGATGCTCTCGACGGGCGTGTATTCAAGCGTCGTTCCCTGTTCCTTCAGGGCTTCGGCGGCCGCCTTTACGCCAGAGTCCATGGACTGGCACCAGCCCTGATCGTCGATGGTGTTGGAGTAAACGATCGCCATCTTAACGGTACCCTCCGCGAGCGCGGCGGAGGCGAGCAGGGCCGCGCACAGCACGAGCGCGAGCAGGCAAGCGATTTTTTTCATCATGTGAGTTTCCGCTCCTTCTTTGTTCGTCCGCATCGGCCCAGTTTTGGGAACGCGGACGTCGTTCCTGGATAAAATACGACATTTCTCGCGTTTTGTCAATTGGAATTACGCATATTATGCCGATTGAAAATAAAAACGTTCGGATATTTTGAGGGCATGCGAGTTGCGCAGCCGCGCGAAGCGTTGTATGATGAAAAAAACGAGAGGAGGGCGTCAGAATGGGAGAGCTGTCAAAGCTGCTGAACATTGGGAAGGTTGTGGAGGAGCAGCTCGTGCAGGTCGGCGTCGACACGCCGGAAAAGCTGCGCGAGGTGGGGGCAAAGGTCGCCTGGCTTCGCATCAAGGCGATTGACGATTCAGCGTGTATTCACCGGCTGTACGCGATGGAGGGCGCCGTTCGGGGCGTGAAGAAGGCAGCGCTGCCTCAGGAGGTCAAGGCGGAGCTCAAGGCCTTTTACGAGGCGCATAAGTGAGGTCATAAAGGAGGAAGCATGGACATAGAGGATGGGGAGCTTATCGTTCGGAATGCGCGGGAAGCGGACGCGCCGCAGCTGTGCGCTTGGTGGAACGACGGCACGGTCATGGCGCATGCGGGTTTTCCGCGCGGATTGGGCACGTCGGAAGAAGCGGTGCGCGCGCAGCTAGCGCAGGACGACGATCACCATCGCCGCTGCATCATCGTGTTTCGCGGCGCGCCGGTCGGCGAAATGAATTACCGGCGAACGGACGAAGGGACGGCGGAGATCGGCATCAAGATCTGCGAGGCGAGCGCACAGAACAGAGGATTGGGCACGCGGCTGCTGACGCTGTTCATCGGCGCCCTCTTTAAAACGTACGGATACGAGCGGATCGTGCTGGATACGAACCTGCAAAACGTGAGGGCACAGCACGTCTACGAAAAGCTGGGCTTTCAGCGGGTAGGCGTGCGCGTAAACGCCTTCAAGGATCAGCTCGGCAGGTGGCAATCCGCCGTCGATTACGAGCTGAAACGCAACGATTGGCAGAAAAAATGACGAAAAAATCCGGAGAACGGAACATGAATTTCCGCGCTCCGGTTTTTTCATTTATTGGGTCTTGGGCTTCTTTTTGAGCTTTAGCGAGACGCCCTCCGCGTCTGCGGCTGTCTGTAGCAGCGCGGCGGCCTGCGTGGCTTTGTCCTTGAGCGGCCTGTTTTCGTTCACGCCCTGCGAAAGCTGAGCCATGACCGTCCGCAGGCCGTCAAGGCTCAGCAGATTGGCCGCTGCGCAGTAGAGCGTCTTGCGCCGTCCGTCGTTGTAGTCGCGAAGCAAATTTAGGAGAATGTCCGCCTTTTCCGCGAGTTCGGCGAGATAGGCTTCGAGCCCCATGCGCTCCGCGCGCTCTAAATCCCGCCGTCTGTTGCCGGAAGGAATGAAGAGGTCGTACTCCAGCGCGCCTTCGTAGCGCGCGCAGGGGTAATCGCTGCACTGACGGCAATATTCGACGGCGTCGTGCGCAAGTGCGCAGCGAATGATGGCGCAGGGCTGATTGCCCTCTCCGCCACCGCAGCCGGGGCAGTAGCCGCCGATATGCATGACGCACAGGGCGCAGTTCAGCCCGCAGAGCGAAAACTGCGGGTGGGCACGCCGGTAACCCTTCATCCGTATCACATCCTTAAGGCCGTCTTAAAGCCGTTCCACCAGCACGGAAACCTCACCGCCGCAGCCCATTTCACCGCTGCCGGTGGCGATGCGAACGACGCGGGGCGCGCCGTCTACGCGCGTAAGACCGGCAGCCTCCAACGCGCGGCGTTCGACGATGCCGCCCCCTACGGTGCCGAGCGATTGCCCGGATTTCGTCAGCAGCAGGCGCGCACCGATGCCGCGCGGCGCGGAACCACGGCGCTCTGCGACGGAGAGAAGCACCTCGCCCTCTCCCTGCGACAGTTGGGACAGGAGTGAAAGCGGCTGTGTCTCGTCGAGCCCCTGCTCCACGCGGTGCCAGGCGATGACCTCCGCCGCGATGCTGACGGCGATTTCTTCCGGTGTCCTGGCGCCGATGGCGAGGCCCACGGGAGCGTGAACATCGCGCAGCTCGGCCTCCGAAAAGCCCTCGGCGCGCAGCGTCTCGCGCACGGAGGATGCCTTACGCCGGCTGGCGAGCATGCCGACGTAGCCGTGCGGGCGGCGGAGCGCCTCGCGCAAGGCGCAAAGGTCGGTGTCGTGTCCGGGGGTGAGGATGAAAAAGTCCGATCCGTTCGGAGGCTCGCTGCGGGCGGCCTCGACGTAGCCGGTTAAAAGCAGCTCTTCCGCGCCGGGAAAGCGCTCCGGAGCGAGCAGGTCGCCGCGCGGATCCGCGACGCGCACCCGGAAGCCCACGCGGGAAAGCACCGCGCACAGCGCCGAGGCGACGTGCCCGGCACCCACGAGCATCGCGTCGGGCATCGAGCAGAAGGACTCGACGACGACGCGTCCGTCCGGGGTCTCGACCGTCGCGGGCAGGCGCAGGTCCTTTCCTAACGCTTCCGCGATTTCAAAGCAGGGTGCGTGGCCGATCCACGCGCCGCCGATGCAGGCGGCGTGAAGGCCGTCCGGCAGGCGGGTGAAGAGGAGGACGCGTTCCCCGTTAAGCGCCGCGCGCGCCGCTTGCTGCAGGACGTTCACCGTGCATCCCTCCTGTTTTGAAAGTGTAAAATGGCCTCGAGCACGCCGCCGCCCAGCGCGCGCGCCTTGTCGGAGATGGAATCACAGTGGGCGCGTTGACAGCGGGGATCGACGTCGGCGCACTTGAAACCCCGCGGGACACAGAGACCTGCGGGCAGGATACCGCGCAGCACGCCGCCGATTTCGGTCTGCATCGGAATGCCTCCGACGGTCGCGACGACTTCGCCGGGGCTGACCTCGTCGCCGATGTTCTGCAGGGGGAGAAAGAGCCCGTCCGCGGGGGCGCGCAGCACACGCTTCCTGCTCTGTCCGCCGATTTCGCCGGGCACGCCGGTGTTGGGCAGGGCGCTCCCCGTGTAATAGACGCGCCCAAGGTCATGGCCGCGCATCGTCTCCACGACGGCGTGAGCGTCTACGCCCGCAGTGAATCCGGGCCCCAGGGCGACGACGATGGGGGCCATACCGGTGTGGGTGCCGAGGTTTCGCTTGGCGAGGATCGCGTCCACCAGCACATCGGGCGTGAGCGCAGGGACGCACTGCGCCGTCTCGTCGCACAGTACGGGTACGACGCCCAAAGCGAGCAGCGACAGCGCATCCTGCGGATCACCGGCGCGGCGCGCGACAATGCCCTCCACCGCCGTTTCTCCCAGGCGAATGGCCTCGCTGAAGGCGACCGTACGCCGGATGGCTGTAGGCTGCGCGATGTCGCACAGCACGACGGACATGCCCGCGCGCACGAGGCGCACGGCGACGCCGGTCGCAAGGTCGCCCGCGCCGCGGATGAGAACGAGCATGCAATCCCTCCTCAAGAATGGGTTAAGGGCGCGCCTGCCGATCGGGCACGACGTACAGCGGCGCGTCCCCCTGATGAAAGGCGGTGACGAGCGCACGCACGCCTCGTCGCGCGCATCCCCGCGCTACCTCGAGCGCACGGGAAAGCCGCTCCGGCGTGTCCGCCTGATTGACGAGCGCGGCGTAGCGCATGCCGGGGGCGACGCCCTTTCGTTGACCGCGCGGACTGCAAAGAAGCAGTGCGGCGTGCTCTGGGGTGAGCGCGGCGTCGAGCGGTACGCCCAGTACGTCCGCGACGACCTGCGGTCGGTGACAGCCCGTCTCGATTGGAAGCCCCAGCGCGCGAACGCCCATCACGCCTACGACGAGCGTGGCCTCCGGCGGGAGCACGGGTTCGTGCGCGGCGGGCGCTTTGCAGAAGAGGCGGTGCGCGCCGTCGGCCTCGCACAGCGTCAGATCCGTAAGCGCGCGAAGCTGCCCAAAGTCCGTGCCCGGCGCGGCGGAGAGCTTCCGGCCGTCCGCCTGGCCGAGCACGCAGTAACCGTGGGCCGCTAGTATCGCGCGAAGGCGGTCGGGGTCAAAGACCGGGCAGAACGGCACGTCCGCGCCCGGCACCTCCATGTGCGTGGTGGTGGTGATGACGGCGGTCATGCCGCGTTCGCACGCGGCGCGCCGCAGCGCGTGAAGCAGCGACGTCTTGCCGCCGCCGCCGACCGCGCATACGAGGTCGCCGCCGCGAATGTGAAGGGATGAAAGGAGCATGCGAGCCTCCTAAAATGCTTTTGTGAAAATCATGATAAGGATACCATTTCGCCGTCCGCCTGTCAACGCGGCGCATTGACAGGCCCCGGTTTCTTTTCTATAATGAGAAAAAAGGTCGAATTTTGCGGAGGATACGTGCATGACGATCAGGGAATACGCCCGGCCGGAGACGGCGGAAGCGGCGTGGGCGCTGTGCCAGAAGCGGCAAAACGTCGTGATGGCGGGCAATATGTGGCTCAGAATGCAGAAAAAGGCCGTGGGGACGGTAATCGACCTGTCCGGGCTCGGCCTTGATTACGTAAAAGAAGAAGAGGACGCGTTTGAGCTGGGCGCGATGGCGTCCCTGCGCACGCTCGAAACGGACGCGCGGCTGCAAAATGAATACTTCGGCGCGTTTTCGCACGCGCTTTCGCCCATCGTGGGCGTGCAGTTTCGCAATACCGCGACCGTGGGGGGCAGCGTATTCGCGCGGTTCGGCTTTTCAGATGTATCGACGCTGCTGCTCGCGATGGACGCGCGGGTGCGGCTGCACAAGGGCGGCGAGGTTTCGTTGGCTGCGTTTCAGCAGATGCCCTTTTCGCGGGATCTCCTGCTTTCGGTGACGGTGCCGAAGGGCGCGCTGGGGATAGGGTATCACGCGATGCGGCGAAGCGCTACGGACATTCCGATGCTCGCCGTGGCCGCAGTGCGGACGGAAAAGGGCCTCCGCGTGGCCGTGGGGGCGCGCCCCGGGCGGGCGCTGCTGCTGTGCGCGGACGAGGCGGAGCTGACGGATGCGCGCCGGCGGGCGCTGCTGGAAGACGTGCCCTTTGGTGCGAATCTGCGCGCAGGCGCGGAATACCGGCGTGAGATCGCGGACGTGCTCGTGCGCCGCGCGGTTCAGGATGCGATGGAGGGCAAGCGCTATGCGAATTGAGATGACGCTGAACGGCAGGCGCGTCGGCGCGGACGTGCCGGCGGACGCGACGCTGTTTGAATTCCTGCGCGCGCAGGGGATGAAGAGCGTGAAGTGCGGATGCGAGACGACGAACTGCGGGCTTTGCACCGTGCATCTGAACGGAAAGCCCGTGCTTTCGTGCAGTCAGCTGGCTGCGCGCTGCGCGGGCAGCGAGGTCGTGACGCTGGAGGGGCTGCAGGAGGAGGCAAAGCTGCTCGCCCGGTGCCTGGCGGACGAGGGGGCGGAGCAGTGCGGCTTTTGCAGCCCGGGGCTCGTCATGAACGTGCTGGCCATGGCGCGCGAGCTTGAGCGCCCGACGCCGGACGAGGTGGATCGCTTCCTGGCGGGCAACCTTTGCCGCTGCACGGGCTACATGAGCCAGCGGAGGGCGATCGCGCGGTATCTGGAACTAAAGGAGGCGGCGCGATGAAAAGCGTAGGACAGGGCATTCCCAAGAAGGACGCCGCGGCGCTGCTTTCCGGCAGACCCGTGTATACGGACGACATCGCGCCCGCAGACTGCCTGTGCGTGAAGATTTTGCACAGTCCGCACGCGAACGCCATGATCGAGGAGATCGACGTTTCCGGCGCGCTGAAGACGCCGGGGGTCGTCTGCGCGCTGACCTATCGGGACGCGCCGCAAAGCCGCTTCACCCTTGCGGGGCAGACTTACCCCGAGCCCAGCCCCTACGACCGGCTGATCCTCGACAAGCACCTGCGCTGCGTGGGCGACCCGGTGGCCCTCGTCGCGGCGGAGGACGCGCGCGCGGCGGAGGCGGCGCTCAGGCGGATCCGGGTGAAGTACGCGGTGCTGCCCGCGGTGCTCGACGCAGAACAAGCCCTGGACAACCCGGTGCTCGTGCACCCGGAGGCGGACTGGAAGGCGCTTTGCGACGTCGGTGCGGATAACAGGCGCAACCTCTGCGCGCACGATGTGACGCAGCAGGGCGACGTGGACGCGGAGCTTGAGGCCTGCGACGTGGTGGTGGAGCGCACCTACCGCACGCAGGCGAACCAGCAGTGCATGATGGAGACCTTCCGCGCCTACACTTATCTGGACGCGTATGGGCGGCTGAACGTCGTCAGTTCCACGCAGGTCCCCTTCCATGTGCGCCGCATTCTGGCCAACGCCCTGGAAATGCGAAAGAGCGAGATTCGCGTGCTCAAGCCGCGCATCGGCGGCGGCTTTGGCGCGAAACAGACGGCGGTGTGCGAAATTTATCCCGCGCTGGTGACGATGAAGACGGGGCGGCCTGCGAAGATCGTCTTTACGCGCGAGGAGAGCCTGACCTATTCCTCGCCGCGCCACCCGATGACGATCCGCGTGCGACTGGGCGCGGATGCGGACGGCACGATCCGCGCGATGGACATGCACACGCTGTCCAACACCGGCGCGTACGGCGAGCACGGCCCGACGACGGTGGGCCTTTCCGGGCACAAGTCGCTGCCGCTCTATTCCGGCGCAAGGGCGTTTCGCTTCAGTTACGACGTGGTGTATACGAACACGATGTCCTCCGGCGCGTACCGTGGCTATGGCGCGACGCAAGGGCTCTTCGCGATGGAATCGGCGGTAAACGAGCTCGCGCACAGGCTGCACATGGATCCGGCGGCGCTGCGCGAGCGCAACATGGTGCACGAGGGCGACGTGATGCCCGCCTATTACGGCGAGACAGCGCAGAGCTGCGCGCTGGATCGCTGCCTCGCGCGCGCGAAGGAGATGACCGGCTGGGCGGAGAAGTATCCGCGCCGCGTGCTCGAAAACGGGCATATCCGCGCGGTCGGTCTGGCGCTGGCGATGCAGGGCTCGGGCATATCAGGCGTGGATACGGCCGCGGTCTCCATCCGCGTGGGCGACGACGGCATCTACAATATGGCCGTCGGCGCGACCGACATGGGCACGGGCTGCGATACGATCCTCGCGCAGATGGCTGCGGACTGCCTGTGTTGCGAGGTATCCGACGTCACCGTGACGGGCGTGGACACCGACCAGTCGCCCTATGACACGGGCTCCTATGCGTCCAGCACCACCTATGTGACCGGCATGGCGGTGGTCAAGGCCTGCGAGCAGCTGCGCTCGCAGATCGAGGCCGCGGGCGCGCGGATGCTGGAGGTTCCGCAGGCGGAGGCGGAGTTCGACGGCCGCCGCGTGCTGCACGCGGCGAGCGGGCGGGAAATCTCCCTGCGCGACGTCGCTAACCGTTCTCTCGCCGCGGGCGCGGAGGAGATTTTTGCGAGCAGCTCGCACGGTTCGCCCGTTTCGCCGCCGCCCTTTATGGCGGGCGTCGCGGAGGTCGACGTGGACCCTGAAACGGGCAAGGTTGAGATGGTGGACTACGCGGCGGTGGTGGACTGCGGCACGGTGGTAAATCCGAACCTCGCGCGCGTGCAGACAGAGGGCGGCATCGCGCAGGGCATCGGCATGGCGCTCTTTGAGGATGTACAGATGACGGGTAAGGGGAGGATGGCGAGCAATTCTTTCCTGCAATATAAAATTCCGACGCGCCTGGACGTGGGACGCATCCGCGTGGAGTTCGCGCCAAGCTACGAGCCGACGGGCCCCTTCGGTGCGAAGTCCATCGGTGAAATCGTCATCAACACCCCCGCGCCCGCGATCGCGGACGCCGTCTACAACGCGGTGGGCGTACGGGTGACCGAACTGCCCATTACGCCGGAAAAGGTGCTCGAAGGGATGCGGCGGAAATGAAGCTGGGCGTCGTGCTGCTGGCGGCGGGCAGAAGCCTGCGTTACGGCGGGGACAAGCTGGCGGAATCCATCGAGGGAAAGACGCTGCTGGAGCGTGCGCTCGAAATCATCCGTGACGTGGACGCACAGCGGCGCGTGGCGGTCGTTTCGACGCAGGCGCGGGCCGAAGCGGCGCGTCGCATGGGCGTGCAGCCGGTGATGAACGGCCAGCCGGAGGCGGGCATCTCCCACTCTGTGCGCCTTGGGCTGGAGGCCTGCACGGGGATGGACGCGTACCTCTTCATGGTGGGCGACCAGCCCTGGCTGCGCGGGGAAAGCGTAGAGCGTCTGCTCGCGGCATACGCGCGCGGCGGCTGCACGATCGCCTGCCTCGGAAGCGGAGAGACGATGGGAAACCCCGTGGTCTTCGCGGCGCGCTATCTGCCGGAGCTTATGGCGCTCACGGGCGACGCGGGCGGAAAGCGCGTCGCGCGGGCGCACCGGGACGAGGTACGCGTCGTGCAGACGGACGCGCGGGAACTGTGGGACATGGATCAGCCGTTAGAAGGCAGAAAGCGTGAGGGCGCATGCAGGGATTGATACACGTCTACTACGGAGACGGCAAGGGCAAGACCACGGCGGCCATGGGATTGGCGATGCGCGCACTGGGCGCGGGTATGCGCGTGACGGTGCTGCAATTTCTCAAAAATCGGCCGTCCAGCGAGGTGGCGATGCTCGAAAAACTCGGCGCGAAGGTGCTGCGCGGGCAGGCGAACGACAAGTTTATCTTTCAGATGAACGACGCGGAGCGCGAAGAGACGGCACGCATCCACGCGGAGAACTTTCGGCGGGCGGCGGAGAGCGGCTGCGAGCTGCTCGTGCTGGACGAGGCGCTTTCCGCCGTGAGCGCAGGCGTCTTTTCCCAGGAGGCGCTCGTCGCGTTCCTCAAAGGCAAGCCGCCTGCGATGGAGGTCGTGCTGACGGGGCATGCGGCGCTGGAGCCGGTCATGCAGCAGGCCGATTACATCACGCATATGGTCTGCGAGCGCCATCCATACGCGCGCGGGATCGCGGCGCGCCAGGGGATCGAGTATTGACGGGAGGCGTCGGGCGCGGCGGTACCGAGTGGAACGCTCATGTAAGAAAAAAGGAGGCGGGCGCATGCTGGATCGGACGATACCGTATTACAACCTGCTCATGCGCTGCGACGAGGTGGCAACGGAAAAATGGACGCTGCCGTACGACCATCGCATTCGCTTTTATGAACCAGGGGACGCGCCGAATTGGGCGCGCGTCGAACGGGCGGTCGGGGACTTTCCGGACAAGGTGCAGGCACAGGTGGAAGCGTATTTTCTCGGACGGTACGATCTGGAGGCGCTTTCACGCCGCTGCCTGTTTGCCGTAAACGGCGAGGGGAGCGTGGTCGGCACCTGCACCGCCTGGCGCGATCCGAAGGGCTTGGAGGACGTCGCTTCGCTGCACTGGCTGGCGGTCGAGCCCGGTTCGCAGGGCAGGGGAATCGGCCGCGCGTTGGTAGACGAGACGATGCGCCTTTTCGAGCGCCTGGGCGAGATGCCCGTCTACCTGCACACGCAGCCGTGGAGCCATAGGGCGATCGGGCTGTATCTGGACGTCGGGTTTTACGCCCTGAAGACGGAAAGCTTCGGCGACTATGAAAACCAGTTTGAGGACGCTGCACGCACGCTTCGCGCGCATCTGGACGCGAGAACGTATGAAAAGCTGATGGACACGGCGAGGTAACGCGCCGGAGGGAGGAAGAACATATGGAGACGATCGCGAGCTTTCAAATCGATCACGACATCTTGACGCCGGGCATGTACGTCTCGCGCGTGGACGGCGACGTGGTCACGTACGACCTGCGCTTTAAGCGCCCGAACCAGGGGGATTACGTTTCCAACGGCGCGCTGCACACGTTTGAGCACCTGTTCGCCACCTACGTGCGGAACAGCCGCTTTGGGGATCAGGTCGTCTACTTCGGCCCCATGGGCTGCCGTACGGGATTTTATTTCCTGACGCGCGAAGGGCTTTCAAGGGAAAACGCCATTGCGCTCACGCGCGAAGCGTGCGATTTTATTGCGCGGTTTGAGGGAGAAATACCCGGCGCAAGGCCGCGCGAATGCGGAAACTATCGGGAACATGACCTGGAGGATGCGCGGCGCGAGGCCGCCGCCTATGCGCGCGTGCTGGAAGGGTGGACGCCGGAGAGAATGGCGTACCCGGCGTAACCGGAGACGAAAAAAGGATAGACGAAGAACGGCCGCGTTTTCGCGGTCGTTCTTCGTCCATATGGGGTGAAATTATTTGTCAAAGGACGGGTTGATGGCGAAGAAGTTGTCGGAATCGAGGTGTTCCTGGACGTCCCTTAACAGCTCGCCGAAACGCTGGTAGTGCACGATCTCGCGCTGACGCAGGAAGCGGATGGCGTCGTTCACATCCGGGTCGTCGCTGATGCGCAGGATGTTGTCATACGTGGTCTTCGCCTTCATCTCCGCAGCCATATCCTCGTGCAGGTCGGTGATGGGATCGCCCTTCACCTGAATATAGGCGGCCGTGTAGGGCGCGCCGGAAGCGGCCTGCGGATACACGCCTGTGGTGTGGTCCACCAGATAGGTTTCAAAGCCCTTGGCGAGCACCTCCTCCGGCGAAAGGTCACGGGTGAGCTGGTAGATAATGCTGCCGACAATTTCCAGATGCGCAAGTTCTTCCGTACCGATATCGGTCAGCGTGCCCTTGGCCTTGGCGTAAGGCATGGAATAGCGCTGACTGAGATAGCGCAGCGAGGCGCTTAACTCGCCGTCGGGTCCGCCGTACTGGCTGATGATCGCCTGTGCCAGGCGGGGATTCGTCCGCGCGATGCGGACGGGATACTGGAGCTTTTTTTCATAAATCCACATGGTCACACCCCCCGAATCGGCTGATTTGCTTCAGGTTCCCAGGGCCAGGGGTTGTCGATCCAGGCCCAGCGTGAGGAGGAGCAGTTGCCGTCCGGCAGGCAGGCGTAGTTTTGCATCCCCTGGCTCTGCGCACAGAGCTGCTGATAGAGCGCGAGCGCTCTTGCGTCGCTGGGATGGGTATCTAAATAGAGACGAACCTCCCAGGTGGCGAAGGGAAGCGCGTAATCGTTGCAGGTTTCAGGCATACTGGGCACCTCCCATCACCATTTTGCCGCAAAACGGCTTGTCGAGCTCGGGATACAGCGTGCCCCTCTTCAGGGCCAGCTCGGACGGGTAGATGGTATCCAGGGACTGAATGGGAACGTAGGCCATCGCAAGCGCGGGGCATTGCGGCATGCGGTCGGCGGAGACGGCTCCCGAATTTATATTCGTCAAAAAAATCATCTGCCTTCTTCAAAGAGTCTGCGGCCGCAGGATCAGCGGCCAGTTTTATTTTATGGGATTACCGCAGACCGCGTTCCACCAAAGGCGCATACGGTTTCCGTCAATGCCCCTTGAATGAGACGCGCAGAAGGGAAGGACGGTTCAAAATATACGTGGAGGTGCTCGCGCGCTTCTCGTTTGAGGGCGAGGTTGGCCCTTGTGTATGGCATCGGCCGCATCCTGGACGTACGGCTTACAGCTTTGCTGAAGGCCGGCGGGAGGGAGCCGCTACATTTGCAGGGCGGGGGCGGATGTGGTACACTTATACCACGACGGAGACAGCGGGTTTATCGAGGCAGAACGATGAGGGGGCAGGGCCATGTGCGGACGGTTTAACATGATCTCTGAGGACGACGTGGAGGAGATGCACAGAATCGTCGCGGAAATCAACCGGCGTTACCAGAATACCCCGGAACGCGCCCTGATGCGCTCCGGAGAAATATTTCCCACGAACGTCGTGCCGGTGCTTTCACCCGGACGCGGCGGCGGGACGGGCGCCTTTTTAATGAAATGGGGCTTTAAGTCCTTTAAGGGCAGCGGCGTCATCATCAATGCCCGCAGCGAGACAGCGGAGGAAAAGCCGATGTTCTCAAAGGCGATGCGGGAGCGCCGGTGCGTCGTTCCGGCGCAGAATTACTTTGAGTGGGAAGGACACAGGCAGGGAAAGCAAAAATACGCTATTCGTACGGCGGAAGGGTCGCTTTGTTACATGGCAGGTCTTTACCGATATGAGGAGGACGCGCGTCTGCCCGCTTTTGTCATTCTGACGCGTGCGGCATCGCCCGACGTGCGATTCATCCACGATAGAATGCCGGTGCTGCTGAACGCCGGGGACGTGGGCTCGTGGCTGAACGCTGGGCAAGGCGGAATGTGGATCGAGCAGCACGCCCTTTCGCGGGTAGAATACGAGGCGGTGCAGTAAAGCGTTTTCGCGCGTCACTGCGGTTTAAAATTTCGAAGAAGGAGCCAAAACAGCAGGCATGCTTTGTCGGGAACGGCAAAACACGCCTGCTGCTTGTATAGGTGGAACCGGTCGGGGGCGTTCGTCTCTCTTGCAAAAAGCGGAGGTTTTCCGCTCTCACGACACAGCGGGATGCTGCTTCCATTTGCCGCCGCGAAAGCGCGTGACGAAGAATGCGGCGCGCACGCACCAGTCGAGAATCATTGCGATCCACACGCCCTTGACCCCGAGCCCGAAGGCGCGGCCGAGCAGGTAGCTCATGGCGATGCGGCAGGTCCACATCGATGCGACGGAGACGTACATCGTGAACTTTGCATTGCCCGCCGCGCGCAGCGCGTTAGGCAGCGCAAAGGAGGCGGGCCAAATGAAGATGCAGCACACGCCGTGCAGGAGCATCAGGAACAGCGCGATGTCGGATGCCTCCTGCGAAAGCGAGAACAGGCGAATGATGAGCGGGGAGAGCAGCATCACGGCGACGCTGAGCGCGCCCATGGCGGCATAGGTGACGCGCATGAGCAGGCGGGTGTAGTGCGCGGCCTGTTCGTTGTCGCCCGCGCCCACGCATTGACCGACGACCGTGATCATCGCCAGACCCATCGCGGAGCCGGGAATGACCTGCATGGAGGCAACGGTGTTCGCCATGGCATTTGCTGTGAGAGCGGCGGTGCCGAAGGAGGCGATCAGGCTGGAGACGAGCACCTTGCCGATCTGGAACATGCCGTTTTCCAGTCCGTTGGGCACACCGATGGAGAGGATGGAACGAACCATGTGGCGGTCGAAGGTGAAGCGCGCCGGGCGGTGGATGAAGATGGTGTTGTGGTGATTTTGAATGAGCCAGAGCATCACGACGGCGCCCACCGCCCGCGAGAGCAGCGAAGCGAGGCCGGCACCCATGACGCCCAAGCCGAAACCGTAGATGGTGATCGCATTGCCGGTGATGTTGATGACGTTCATCAGCGCCGAGGTGAAAAGCGAGATGCGCGAATTGCCCATCGAACGATAGAGCGCCGCGCAGGCGTTGTAGACCGCCAGAAAGGGATAGGAGAGCAGCGACAGGAAGAAGTAGGTCTGCGCATTTTCCATGACGCTCCTTTCCACGTGGCCGAACACAAAGTTCAGAATCGGCCGGCGGCAAAGCAGAGAAATCGCGGAGATGAAAAGCGAGGTGAGCAGGGCCACGTATAGCAGCTGCTTGGCGGCATCGCAGGCCTTTTTGCGCTCACGCATGCCCAGATACTGGGAGGCTACGACCGCGCCGCCCGTCGCGAGCGCGGAAAAGATGTTGATCAGCAGGATGTTGATGGTATCGACTGCGGAAATAGCGGCGACGGCGGCGTCGCCTGCCGTCGCGACCATGACGGTATCCGCCATGCCGATGGTGACGGCCAAAAACTGTTCCAGCACGAGCGGGATGATGAGCCGGCGCAGGTCGGCCTTGGAAAAGAGCATGCAGAAAGCCTCCGTTCTAAAGAAAAAGCACGCCTTACGCGATGAACAGGCCGAGAAGAGCGGAAATGCCGATCACCTTGGGGATGCTCATCTGGCGGCGGACGGTCAGGTACAGCCCGAGCAGACCGATGAGCACCGCCGGGATGGAGATTGCGCCGGCGATCAGGTAGCTGTCGGGCGCAAGGGAGAAGATGACCGCGACGATCATGCCCAGGCACACCGCGCGGATGCCGTACAGCCCGCGCTCGAGCAGCGGGCTTTCCTTGAACGCAGCCAGAAAGTAGGCGGCGACCATGGTCAACGTGAGCGAAGGGAACATCGCGCCGATGGAGGCGATGACGGCGCCCGGCACGCCGGCCGTACGAAGCCCCACGAACGTGGCGCAGTTGATGCCGAACGAGCCCGGCGTCATTTCCGCGATGGCGACGATGTCGGTCAGCTCCGACGAGGTCAGCCATCCGTGCGCGAGCATCTCTGCACGCACGAGCGGGATCATCGACTGGCCGCCGAAGCTGGAAAAGCCGACGCGGATGTAAGCGAGCAGAAGCTCAAGATAGATCATTTCGCGGCCCTCCTTCCCTGAATGACGAGCCCGGCGATTCCGCCGAGGACGACGAGCAGCAGGTTGTTGATGCGGCCGCTCAGGCAAAGGACGCACCCGACAACAGCGATGACGAGCGTGATCCTATCCACGATCGCGCCCTTGCGCAGCTTGAGGGCGGCGCTGACGATGATGGGAACGACCGCCGCGCGTACGCCGGTGAGCATCTTCTGCACGTAGACGTTATCGCGTACGCTTGCATAAAAGAGCGCCACGACGCAAAGGGTGATGATGGAAGGAATGGCGATAGCGAAGGCCGCCAGCACGCCGCCCAGGACGCCGCCGACGTGATGCCCAAAGAGCACGGCGATGTTGATGATCATGATGCCCGGCAGGGAGCGCCCGACGGTGATGATGTCCAGCAGCTTTTCGTCCGTGATGTACTGACGCTTCTTGATGAACTCCTGTTCCATCTGCGCGATGACGCTCCACCCGCCGCCGAACGTAAACGCGCCGATTTTGAGCAGCACGAGGAACATCGTCACGAGCTTCTTTGAAGGATGGGGCGCCTCGCGCGGAGGGGTCGCCGGGGTTGTCATTTGCAAGTCCTCCTCGATTTTCAGATGACGGCGCTATTTTGCGCAAGCTGCGCAAAGGAGCCGGGCAGATGGCAGACGTCGTTGAGCGTGATGACCTTAAAGCGTTCCTTTTCGTACAGGACGGTGGTAACGCTGGCGTTGGAAATGTCAAATGTGTGCAGAGCGTTAAGCCCCATATGCAGAAAGGAACAGATCAGCGTTTTAATCAGCGCGCCGTGGGAGACGACGGCCACGGTTTCGCAGTCCCCCTGCAGAACCTCGTTCAGCGCCACGAGCGCCCGGCGCTGCAGGTCGGGGAAGGACTCTCCGCCTGGCGCGGGGCAGGCGGGGTCCTCCTGAAAACGGCGCGCCCACTGCGGATTTTCGGCCTCGGCCTGCGCGAACGTCTTTCCCTGCCAATCGCCCATGCAGATTTCGTGCAGGCCGTCGATGGAGGTAAGCGGCGCGCCCGTATAGCGCGCGAGCGCTTCGGCCGTATTCTTGGCGCGGGAAAGCGGGCTGTGGTAGATGCGGTCGATGGGGACGC
Organism: Beduinella massiliensis; assembly: GCF_900199405.1. Taxonomy (NCBI): domain Bacteria; kingdom Bacillati; phylum Bacillota; class Clostridia; order Eubacteriales; family Beduinellaceae; genus Beduinella; species Beduinella massiliensis. The sequence continues at coordinate 2,485,361 of NZ_LT963430.1, read as the reverse complement.
CCTGAAAACGTCTGCCGATGCCCTCCGCCTGTGCGAGCCCCTGATCATTCAGCGGGATATCGAGCTCGCCCTGAAACAGGCGGCGGCAGTTCCAATCGGTCTGGCCGTGGCGGATCAGATAAATCAGCATGCAAAAACCTCTCGAAAATGAAAGTTGACGCGTGAAAATGGACAGAAAAAGAAGATCGAACCGTTCCGATCTTCTTTTTGTATTCGCTTTTCAGGCGGAAAAACCTGCTTTTTGTAAAAAACGTTTTACGCCGGATTTTCCAGCCTCATCCAGCTTGTAGACGCCTGCGTCGTACAGGACGCGCGCGCACTTTTTCGTGAGCTCTGCGCGGACCGTCTCTGCGGCCGCTTCGGGCGTTAGGCGGCAGCCCGTCTTTTCGGCGATTTCTTCGATCCATGCCGCGTGGGCCGCCAACTGCTCGTCCTCCCGGATAGACGCGAGAGTGCGGACGCCGCAGAGCGCCTCTTCGAGCGCGGCCAGCTCCTTTTGTAGGCGGCCTGGCAGGATAAACAGGCCCATGACTTCGATCAGGCCGATGTTTTCCTTCTTGATGTGATGCAGGTCGGGATGCGGATGGAAGATGCCGAGCGGCAGTTCTTCGGTCGTGCGATTGTTGCGCAGCACCAGGTCGAGCACGTAGCCCGCGCCCTCGCGCCGGGCGATCGGGGTGATGGTGTTGTGCGGCGTGTCGCCGGTGCGGGAAAGGATGCCAAGGGATTCGTCGCTGTAACCGCGCCAGCAGGAAAGCACGTGTTCGGCCAACGCGCACAGGGAATCGGGCGTGCCGCCGTGCAGTCGCAGGGTCGTCAGCGGCCAGGAAACCAGTTCGACCCGGACATCCGGGTAATCGGGGTGGACGGCCTCGCCGTACGCACCTGCGCGCTCCATCGGGAAGTGATGACGGCCGCCCTGGAAGTGGTCGTGGTTGAGGATGGACCCTCCGACGATGGGCAGATCGGCGTTGGAGCCGATGAAGTAGTGCGGGAAGCGCGTGACGAACTCGAGCAAGCGCTCAAACGTACCGCGGGAGATGGACATGGGGATGTGCCGGTCGTTAAAGACGATGCAGTGTTCGTTATAATAAAGGTAGGGCGAATACTGCATGTGCCAGGGCGCGCCCGCAAGCGTGAGCGGAATCGCGCGCAGCGTCTGGCGCGCGGGAAAGTCGATGCGTCCGGCGTAGCCCGTGTTTTCCGGGCAGAGCATGCACTTGGGGTATTCGACCGACTTTTTCGTGAGCAGGGCGGCGATGTCGCGCGGATCCTTTTCGGGCTTGGAGAGGTTGATCGTGATTTCCAGCTCGCCGTATTCGCTGGGCGCAAAGAAACGGATGTTGCGGGCGATGGCGTCCACGCGGATGTAGTCGTTCGCGCGGCAAAGAGCGTAGAACCAATCGGTCGCCCGCTCGACGCCGTCTTCCCGGGCGATGCGCTCAAACCGCTCGGCAATGACGGAGGGCGGCGCGGTGAACAGGCCCATCAGGCGCGCGGAAAAGAGATCGCGGCGGGTCTGCGTATCCTCGATGATGCCGCGGCGGACGGCCTCGTCTAGGAGCACGGCGAGAAGCGGCGTCGCGGTTTCGGGAATCGCGAGCACCTCGCCGCCTTCCAGAGGCGCATCCATTTGAAGGGCGTCGAGCAGGCCGTTTCGGGCGTAAAAACGGTCCTCCTCATCGATCAGACCATGGGAAACGGCAAAGGCGACCAGCGTTTCCATGGCGGAGGCGACAGAATAAGACATCGGACATTCCTCCTGCTCAAAATCATGATTTCATTATAGCGCATCCCCACCGCCCGCACAAGCGGGAAATGCGGTAAAATTGCGTAAACTGCGAAAAAATCCACGCATAAAAACGCCCAGGGGTATTGACAATCGGGGAAAAATTGCGAATAATAGGGGCATCAAGCCGCGAGCGAACGGCGATGGGAGCGTGAAAACACATGACGATGCTGGAAAAGTGGACAGCTTACGCAAAGTCACAGGAAGGTGCGGAGCGCCTTGCATCCCTCTACGGCAGGGATGAAAATACCTTGGCAGCGCAGCGTGCGCGGTACGCCAAGCTGATCGAGCGCCATGAAGCCCGCTTTGGCAGGGCAGACGGCGACATTTGCTTCTTCTCCGCGCCGGGGCGCACGGAGATCGGCGGCAACCACACGGACCACAACCTGGGCCGGGTGCTGGCGGCGGCGGTAAACCTGGATACCGTGGCGGCGGTGACGAAGAGCGCGGACGGCGTGATCGTAGTGGACAGCGAGGGGTATCGCCCGATCACGGTGGATACGGCGGATCTGTCGGTACGCGAGGACGAGCTGGGAACGACGGCGGCGCTGATCCGCGGTGTCGCGGCGCGGATGACCGAGCTGGGCTACAAGGTCGGCGGCTTTCATGCGGCGGTGACGAGCAACGTGCTGCGCGGTTCCGGGCTTTCCTCGTCGGCTGCGTTCGAGGTGCTGATGGCCGCGATTTTGGACGGGCTCTATAACGGCTGGGTGCTCGACGCCAAGGAGCGGGCACAGATCGCACAGCGTGCGGAAAACCTGCACTTCGGCAAGCCTTGCGGCCTGATGGATCAGATGGCGAGCTCTGTCGGCGGGCTGGTGACGATCGACTTCAAGGACCCGACGCCGGTCGTGGAAGCGCTGCCCTACGACTTCAAGGCGAAGGGGTATTCGCTGGTCGTCGTCAACACCGGCGGCGACCACGGCGACCTGACGGACGACTACGCGGCGATTCCGGCGGAAATGAAGGCGGTTGCGGCGCAGTTTGGCAGAAAGGTGCTGCGCGAGATCGACCCGGCGGAGATGGAAGCGGCGATCCCGAAGCTGCGCGGCAAGGTGTCCGACCGCGCGATCCTGCGGGCGCTTCACTTTTACGACGACAATGCGCGCGTGCCCATGCAGGTGGCGGCGCTTCGCAAGGACGACCTGGGCGCGTTTCTTTCGCTGGTGATCGAGTCGGGCGAGAGCAGCTGGAAGCTGCTGCAAAACGTCTATGCGCGCCCGCTGGAGGAACAGATGGCGCTGGCGCTGGAGCTCAGCCGCCGCGTGCTGAAGGGAAGCGGCGCATGGCGCGTGCACGGCGGCGGCTTCGCAGGAACGATTCAGGCCTTCGTGCCGGACAGCCTGCTGGACGCCTACGTGAAGAAGCTCGAAGCTTCCTTCGGCGCGGGTGCGTGCACCGTGCTCTCCATCCGTCCTGAAGGCGCAGTGATGATGGAAGTTCGCTAAAAAACGGCATGGCCTGCCGCCCACCTCAAACTCGTTTGAGAAACGAGCTTGAGGTGGGCGGCGGTTTTTCTTTTTGGTACAATGGCTTAGGTAGGAAATCAAAGGAGGCGCAGCGCATGACCGAGCCCACAGAGCGTCGTTGATCTCGAAAAAGTGTATAGCTGCGTGAGGGCCAGCCGACTCGCACGTCGCTTGCACGACCTATTTTGACGATGCGAAGGGGCTATAAAATTGCATACGATACGATGGACGCTTTCGGCGGCGGGGCTGCCGGGGGTTTTGCGAAGGTGCGCCTGCTGCGGCGAGATGCGGGTCTTTTTCCCAACGAACATGTTTCGCGTAAACGCAAACGGGCGCAGGCTCGACGTCTTTTTGATCTACAAGTGCGAAGCCTGCCAAAAGACATGGAACATGGAGGTGGTCTCGCGCGTGCGGCCGGAAGAAATCGCCCCGGATACGTACAGGCGTTATCTTCAAAACGACCCGGAGGAGGCGGCATGCTGCGCGAGCGATCCGCTGCTCTGGCAGAAAAACCGCATGCGCCTTTGTGAGACGCGGCTGGAGTACGGTTTGACCGGCGAGGCGATCGACCTGCGCGGGCTGACGGAACCGGCGCGCATCGAAATCGAGGGCGGAAAACCCACGCGTGCGCGGCTGGACAGGCTGCTGTGCGGTAAGCTCGGAATATCCCGGGAAGCCTACAGGCGCATGGCGCGCGCGGGCGCGCTCGTTGTCGAGCGGGACGCGCTCCGGTCCGGCGGCGGCGCGCTGCTTGTCATCCGGCCCGAAATCGGGTATGATGAATCAGAATAGAGAAGAAAGGAACATAGAAAATATGCTTAAAGAGATTCAGCATGCTTAGCAGGGGCTATCGCATGCGGCAATAAACCGGCGCAGACCGCGCCGAAGCAAGTGAATAGCCTCTGCTCGAACCTGAAATCATGTTTTAGGGGGAGCAGCATGCGCTATCAAAACGCGCGGGACGTCCTGCCCGCGGAAGTCATCGAGACGATACAGACGTATATCGACGGGGGATGCCTTTACATCCCGCGCAAGGAACAGAACCGAAAGCAATGGGGAGAAGAGACGCGCAGCCGCCAGGAGCGCATGTGCCGCGATCTGGAGATCAGAAAGCGCTATGAGCGCGGAGAACGGATCGCCCAGCTGGCGCAGGACTATTACCTGTCCGAAAAGAGCATTCAGCGGATCGTGCGCGGCGTAAGAAGCAAGTGATCTTTTGGCAAAAACGTATTGACAGGCGGCAAAGCCGTGCCTATAATAAGTTCAACTGAATAAGCGCATGGCGCGATTGAAGGATCTTCAGGGCGGGGTGTGATTCCCCACCGGCGGTATAGCCCGCGAGCCGTAAGGCAAGACCCGGTGTGATTCCGGGGCCGACAGTACAGTCTGGATGGAAGAAGAGCTTTTCTCCTATGCATCAGCCGAAAAAAACGGCCCCTGATCGCTCAGCCTTCAGGGGCCGTGTGCCGTTTCGGAAAAGAAAATGAGGAGGCAACCCCATGCGCAATCAGAACGTCTTCAAACTTACCCGCACGGCCATCCTATCCGCCATCGCCGCAATTTTGTTCTTCATCGAAATCCCGGTGGGCGTCCCCTTTTACAAGCTGGACTTCAGCACGCTGCCCGCGATCATCGCCGGTTTCGCGATGGGGCCGGCGTACGGTCTGGCGACGGTGCTCATCAAGGACTTGATTCACCTGCTCGTCTCCAGCTCCGGCGGCATCGGTGAGCTGGCGGATTTCATCATGTCCGGCGCGCTGGTGGTAATTTCATCGCTGCTGTACAGCCGGCGCAAGTCGCTTAAAAGCGCGCTGATCGGCCTTGGCATCGGCACGGTGGTGATGGCGGTTCTCGGTGCAATCGTCAATTACTACATCATGCTGCCGTTTTATACGGCCTTCATGCCGATGGAAAAGATCATCGAGGCGGGTACGGCGGTCATTCCGGCGATCCACAGCAAGTTCTCCTTCGTCGCGCTCATCACCGCGCCGTTCAACCTGCTCAAGGGTATCGCCCTCGGCGTGGTCACGTTCCTGCTCTACAAGCACGTGTCGCCCTTCCTGCACGAGAAGCGCGCGTAACATTGGGAGGTATCATGGTTCAATTCATCACCGACAGCGAAGAGGAGACGATGCGCCTGGGCAAAAGCCTGGGCGCTCGTCTGCGTGCGGGCGACGTCGTGCTGCTGGAGGGGGAGATGGGCGCGGGTAAGAGCGTCTTTTCCCGCGGCGTGGCGCGCGGAATGGGTGTCGAGGGACCGGTGCCCAGCCCGACGTTTACCATCGTCAACGTGCACGAGGGGACGCGTGGGCGGCTGTATCACTTCGACCTGTACAGGCTCGAGGGGGCCGACGCGCTCTACGAGATGGGCCTGGACGAGATGATCGGGACGGACGGCGTCGCGCTCGTCGAATGGCCCTCGCAGGCGGCGGAGGCGATGCCGGAACGCTGCCTGCGGGCGACGATCACCTATGACGGGGACGCGCCCGAACGACGGCGCATCGCCCTTTCGCCGGAGGGCGGCTTTGATGCCGGCCCTCTGAAGACGCTTGGAGGTGCGGAAAAATGAACGTTTTATGTATCGATACGTCCGGCCCTTCGGCGGGCGTCGCGGTTTTAAAGGACGGGCGCCTTGCGTTTGAATGCGAGCTCACGCACGGCATGACGCATTCGCAGTGCATCATGCCCATGGTCGAGCAGGGACTCGCGGGCACGGGGCTTCAAACGAACGAAGTCGACCTGTTCGCGGCGGTCGTCGGCCCCGGGTCGTTCACCGGGGTGCGGATCGGCGTATCGACGGTCAAGGCACTGGCGCACGCGGTCAACAAGCCCTGCGTCGGAGTGGATGCATTGGAGGCGCTCGCCGCGGGGATCTGGAGCTTTGACGGGATCGTCTGCCCGATTCTGGACGCACGCGCGCAGCAGGTCTACGGCGCGGTGTTTGAGGCGGGTGTGCCGCCTGTGCGGCTGATGGACGATACGGCGGAGAAGCTTGCGGAGTTCCTGCCCAAGGTAAAAGCGCTGGGAAGGCGGGCGCTCTTCCTCGGGGACGGCGCTCCGGTCTTTGAGGGCGCGATTCGGGAGGCGCTCGGCGATCAGGCGGCCTTCGCTCCCGCGCACCTGCGTGGGCTGCGCGCAGGCAGCGCGGCGGTGCTGGCGGAAATGCGCGCGCAGGAGGCGGACGATTTTCTGCACCTGATGCCGCTCTATCTGCGCGCGCCGCAGGCGGAGCGGGAACGCGCCGCGCGGGAGGCACAGCGCCATGCATGACGTGATCATCAGGCCGCTGACGGAGGCGGACGTCGCCGCCGTACATGAAATCGAGAGCCTCTGTTTCCCGATGCCCTGGTCGGAAGCCTCGATCCGCCATGACATCACGGAAAACATCGCGGCGCGCTGGCTGGCGCTGTGCGAGGACGGCAGGCTCGTGGCCTATGCGGGCATGTGGTTGATCATCGACGAGGCGCACGTCACGAACGTAGCGGTGCACCCGTCCTTCAGACGCAAAGGCTACGGCGAAGCAATCGTGCGCGCGCTGATGCAGCTCGCGCAGGACACCTGCATGGGGCTCATCACGCTGGAGGTGCGCCGCTCCAATGCGGGGGCGCAGGCGCTCTACCACAAGGTCGGTTTTCTGGACGTGGGATATCGCAAGCGGTATTATGAGGACAATAAAGAGGACGCGCTCATCATGTACTGCCAGTTCGCGGGGCAGCCGGGAGACGGGGCGGAGGAATAAAGGCGGAAAACGCAGAGCGTTCCGCTTTTTTTGTGCGAAAAAGAGGCACCCTAAGGGCAGAAAGCGTGGCGAATCCCCCAAAGCATTGGAAAGACTTTTCTTTTGGGGGAAAATCGGGTAAAATAGATAGAAGCTGTCATACAATAAGGGCAGCGTGATTTTTAGGAGGAGTACGCCATGTTCGTTGAACTATGCGGCGTGAAGATATACGTGGAGCAGCGGGGGCAAGGGCCGGACGTGCTGCTGCTGCACGGCTGGGGCTGCTCAACCAAGCTGATGGACGGCGTCGCAGAGGCGCTGGCAGACGGCATGCGGGTCACCTGCTTCGACTTCCCGGGTCACGGGCAGTCCGGGCGGCCGCCGCAGCCCTGGGGGGTGCCGGAATTTGCAAAGCTTACGCAGGAGCTGATCGAAACGTTTAAAATCGCACCGTGCGACATCGTCGCGCACTCGTTCGGCGGACGCGTGACGCTGATGCTCGCGTCCACGCGCCCGCAGCTCGTGGGGCGCGTCGTCTTAACCGGCGGCGCAGGCCTTCGCGCGCCGCAGGACGAGGCGGGAAAGAAGCGGTCGAGCGCCTACAAACGCCTTCGCTCCGTCGTCGATGCGGCGGGCAAGGTGCCGGTGCTTTCGACCGCCGCGGACCGCGCGCGCGAGGCACTGATTCAGCGCTACGGTTCGGCCGACTACAAAGCGCTGGACCCGGAGATGCGAAAGACATTCGTAAAGGTCGTGAATCAGGATTTGCGCGCGTGCCTGCCCGGCATTAAAGCGCCGACCCTGCTCTATTGGGGCGAGCAGGACGACGCTACGCCGCTGTGGATGGGGCAGGCAATGGAGAAGGAAATTCCCGACGCGGGGTTGATTACCGTGCCGGGATGCGGGCATTTTGCGTATCTGGAGCATTTGGGCGAGTTTACGCGCATCGTCCGGCACTTTTTGCTGGAAGATAGAAGGGGGGAGCGATAAATGGGGTTCATCCTTCGCGCCCTGTCCATTTTACTGCTGCTCGTGCTCGCTACCGGCGCTGTCGTCCTCTGCGCGCGGAGGCTGGTGCACTTTTTGCAGCTGGAGAGCTACCAGCTGCCGGGCTATTTTCGCTCGGTCAGGCGCAATGCAGCGCAGGCGCTCGCGCCCGGCGTTATCCTCGCGGCGGTGGGCTTTCTTTGCCTTCCGATGATAAACCTGATCGGACGCTATGCACCCTATCGATGGAGCCTGCCGCTGGCATGGCTGGCTGTGATCCTGGCGGCCGGACTGCTGAACCTCTCGATGCGGCGTGGAAAAGCCAAAAAGCCGCTCGTCTTAACGCCGCGCGTGAAGCGGCTGTACGGCATCCTCGCGGCGGTGACGTTCATCCTCTTCGTCCTTTGCGGGGCGCTTTTGAACCTGGCGGGTATCGCCGCGCTGCCGGCGCTGCTGCCCCTGATCGTGGCGCTGGCGGCGATGATCGCAGAGCCGGTCGAACGGCATATCAACATGGGCTTCTTCCGCGACGCGCAGCAAAGGCTGGATGCAAGGCCGGGCCTGATCCGCATCGGCATCACGGGCAGTTACGGCAAGACGAGCACCAAGTTTTTGCTCGGCACGATCCTGTCGGAGCGCTACAACGTGCTGGTGACGCCTTCGAGCTTTAACACGCCCATGGGCGTAACGCGCGTTATACGTGAAAAGCTGCAGCCCTATCACGAGGTATTCATCGCGGAGATGGGCGCGCGCCACGTGGGGGACATCAAGGAGCTCGTGGAGCTGGTGCATCCTACGGTCGGGCTTCTCACCTCGGTCGGGCCGCAGCATCTGGACACGTTCGGCACGCTTGAAAACATCAAGCATACGAAGTACGAGCTGATCGAGGGATTGCCGGAGGACGGCACCGCGGTCTTTGCGCGCGACGGCGCGATCTGTGAGGAGCTGTTTACGGGATGCGGGCTGAAGGGCAAGCACCTCGCGGGCGAAGGATTGCGGGTGGAGAACCTGACGGTCGGCCCGTTCGGCAGCAGATTTGAACTGGTTCAGGAGTCCGGAAAGCGCGTCTCCTGCGAGACGAAGCTGCTGGGCGAGCACGCCATCGGCAACCTGCTGCTTTGCGCGACGACAGCGCAATGCCTGGGCCTGACGCTGGAGGAGATCGCACGCGGCATCGGCAAGTGCACGCCTGTGGAGCATCGTCTGCAGCTGATCGAGGGGAAGGGCGGCGTCACGGTCATCGACGACGCGTTTAACGCGAACCCGCGCGGAGCGCAGGCAGCGCTGCGCGTGCTGAAGGGCTTTCCGCAGCGGCGCATCATCATCACCCCCGGCATGGTGGAGCTGGGCGGGGAAGAGGACGCGTTCAACGAGGCGTTTGGCCGCGAGATGGCGCAGAGCGCGGATATTGCGATCCTCGTGGGGCGGCGGCATACCGCGCCGATCCGCAAAGGTCTTCTCGATGCGGGCTTTGACGAAAGCTGCCTGCACGTGGTCGCGAATCTGGACGAGAGCACCCGGGTGTTGGGGACGCTCATGCGTCCCGGCGATACGGTGCTCTATGAAAACGACCTGCCCGACAATTACAGTGAGACCTGAGCGGACGGGACATCGGTTGATTGCTGTTTTTTAAAGACGGGCTTTGCCTCGTCTGCCTGGCGCGCAAATAAAGGAGGTTATCCCTTGAACAACCTGACGATGGCGGTCATCTTCGGCAGCCGTTCCTGTGAACACGACGTTTCGATCATCTCCGCGCTGCAGTTTATGGATGCGGCGGACAAGGCGGGCTACCGCGTCGTTCCGCTGTACGTGACGCGCGACGGTCTGTGGTACACGGGCGCGCCGCTGCGCAGGATCGAGGCTTTTCGAACGTTCGATCCCCAAACGGAGGGTATCACACGCGTGCAGTTGGATACGAGCGCGAACGCGGGCGATCTGTGGGCATGGCCTCCCCGGCAGGAGGGCGGGCTGTTCCACCGCAGGGAGATGAAGCCGCTTTGTCACATCGACGTGGCGGTGCCGGTTCTGCACGGCCTTAACGGCGAGGATGGTACGGTGCAGGGCATGTTGGAGCTGGCCAATATTCCCTACACCAGCGCCGGGCTGCTCGGCTCGTCGGTCGGCATGGACAAAATCGCGATGAAGATGCTGTTTCGGGGCGCTGGTTTTCCGGTGCTGGACGGCGATTGGTTCACGCGGGACCTGTGGCACGAGAAGCGCTCGGAAATACTGGATCGGATTGAAAAGCGGCTCGCCTATCCGCTCTTCATAAAACCCGCCAACCTAGGCTCCTCCATCGGCATCTCGCGCGCTGTGGATCGGGCGTCCCTGGAAAAAGCGATCGACGGCGCGGCCGCTTACGACCGGCGCATTCTGGTGGAGGCGGGCCTGGCGGAGCCGGTGGAGGTCAACTGCGCGGTGATGGGGTACGGGGCGCAGGTGCAGGCGTCCGCTTGCGAAATGCCGATCACCGGCGACGACATGCTGGATTTCGCGCAGAAGTATCTCAAAAACGCCTCGAAGACGGGCGGAAGCAAGGGGATGCAGTCCCTCTCCCGCGTCGTGCCCGCGCCGATTCCGGAGGAAATGACCCGGCGCATTCAGGAGCTTTCGCGCGATATTTTCCGTGTGCTGGACTGCAAGGGAACCGTGCGCATCGATTTTATGATCGACTCCAAGACGGACGAACTCTACGTAGGCGAGGTCAACACGATCCCCGGCTCGCTGGCCTTTTACCTGTGGGATGCCTGCGGCATCAAGTACCCCGAACTGGTGGAGAAGCTGACCGAGTACGCGTTTAAGGCGAACGCGGACAAAAATCACAACGTATTCGCATACGATTCCACAATTCTGCAGGGATACGCCAACGGAAGTAAGGGCGCGAAGGCAAAGCGCTGAGATGGAACCCCCGCGCGACAGGAAGGAGGACCGCTGATGAACGAATGGGGAGACGGCCCGTTTGAGGAAAACGACGGTTGGGCGGGCGGCCAGCCGGAGGAACCGCTCTACGAGGAAAACGAAGAGGAGGCTTATGAGCAGCCGGTCTACGAGCAGCCGGTTTACGAGGAGCCCTATGAGCCCTACGGTCAGCCGGAACCGGACAGAAAGCCGCAGCCGACGATCCTCTCGACCAACCTAACGGTCAACCTGATTTGCACGCTCGCCTCCATGCTGGGTGTGTTCGGACTGTTTTTGTACTTTGCGGACAAGCGCAGCCAGGCGGTGCACCGGTATGCAGTGCAGTCGACAGGGCTGCTGGCGGTTTTTGTGTTTGTGTCGCTGCTGCTCTGGGTTTGCGCGCTCGCCTTCTCCTGGATTCCGCTGTTGGGATGGCTGCTGGCGGCGCTCTTTAACGTCGCGCGCCTGGCCGTCGTTTGCGCAAACGCCGTCGTGCGTGTGCAGATGATGCTGCACGCTTACCGCGGCGAGGCATACGTGCTCCCCTTTATCGGAGAAAAACTGCGCGCGTTTGAATAGCTGGAATTTTAATACACACAATAGAAAGCGCTTTCATCAACAAGAAAGCGCTTTTATAATGCATAAATGGTGTGAATATACAAAAGCCTGCGGAAAAAAGACAGAAAGAGGTATTGACAAATGAATGGAGAACGGTTATATTGTTATGGACGGATTGAACAAAAATGCAATCACGTTATGCATATGTTTTGTGACATGGCCCAAAAAGAAAGAATCGGAATGAGAAAAAGCGACAATGCTTCTCTGCGTTCCGATTTCAAGGGTGTCTATTAAAATATAATCGGGTTGACAGGCGGGAACCTCGTCTCTTTTCGAGCCGGCGGCTGGACGAAAATATAAACGCCGGTGCGGGAGCAACAGCAAAACCGTAAGCGCTTTCGTTGGTTCATAACAGGGACGCCGCACTTCAAAAGGACGTCTCTGTGTGAAATATCAAATAAAACGGAGGAGTGCCCAATGAAAAAGTTCCTAGCTCTGCTTCTCGCAGCCGTCATGCTGTCGTCCTTTGCGGTCGTGGCGGGCGCGGAAGAGACCACCCTCACCGTATGGTGCTGGGATCCGGCCTTCAACATCTACGCCATGAACGAAGCTGCAAAAATCTACAAGGAAATCAACCCCGACGTGACGGTCAATGTGGTCGAGGTTTCCTCTGCGGACTGTGAGACCCGTCAGACGGCCGCCTTCACGTCCGGACAGTATGACGACCTGCCCGACATCGTGCTCATGCAGGACAATTCCGGCCAGAAGTTTTTGCAGACCTTCCCGGGCATGTACTACGACCTGACGGACAAGGTGGACTATTCCAACTTTGCGGACTTCAAGGTCAACTACTTTGTATCCGAGGGCAAGAATTATTCCGTGCCGTTTGACAACGGCTGCGCGGCCATGTTCATCCGCACCGACGTGCTGGAAAAGGCCGGGTATACCCTCGCGGACGTGACCGACATCACCTGGAAGCGCTTCATCGAGATCGGCAAGGACGTCAAGGAAAAGACCGGCATGCCGATTCTGACCTGCGAAATGGGCTTTGCGGACTTCCTGATGATGGTTCCGCAGTCGGCCGGCACCTGGTATTTCGACGACGAGGGCAAGGCCAACCTCGCAGGCAACGAAGTCATCAAGGCGACGCTGGAGGCCGTGAAGGAACTGGCGGATGCGGGCATCGTGTATGAGGCGGTCGACTGGGCCGAGTACATCAGCGCGCTGAACACCGGCAAGGCCGCTTCCACCATCCAGGGCTGCTGGATCCTGGGCTCCGTCGTGCTGGCGGATGACCAGAAGGGCGAATGGGGCGTCACGAACATCCCGCGTCTGGAGGTTGAGGGCGCCACGAACTATTCCAACCAGGGCGGTTCTTCCTGGCTGGTGCTAAGCAGTTCCAAGAACGCCGAGGTGGCGGTAGACTTCCTGAACAAGACGTTTGCGGGCTCCTCTGACTTCTATCAGACGATCCTGAAGTCCTCCGGCGCGATCGCGACCTACCTGCCCGCGGCGGAAGGCGCCGCGTATGCCGAGCCGCACGAATTCTTCGGCGGCCAGCCGGTCTTCGCGGACATCATGGCGTACTCCGCCCAGATCCCGAAGGTCAACCTGCAGCTGTACAACTACGAAGCGCGCGACGCCCTGCGCGACGCCCTGCAGGCGTATCGCGACGGCGGCGATCTGGATGCGCTGATCGACGAAGCGCAGGCCACGGTCGAGTTCCTGATGGAAGAGTAATCCTTGCGTGTTCCCAGCAGGGATGCCGGACGGAGTCCGGCATCCCTCTTTTCAAAGAGTTGGAGGCGATCGGCATGACCACAACCAATGCGAAGCCCCGAAAGAAAAGCCGGGGCCTTGAGCACCACATCAACCGTGTAGGATGGCTGTTCATCCTGCCGGCGGTCGCGCTCATCCTCGTGCTCTGCTTCTATCCGATGATTGAGGCATTCATCCTTTCCCTGCAAAAGGGCAAGGGGAATAACCTGAGCTGGAACGGCCTTAACAACTACACGCGCCTTTTTAAGGATAAGGTTTACATTCAGGCGGTCGGCAACACGTTCTTCTATCTGATCATTCAGGTGCCGATCATGCTCGTGATGGCCCTGCTGCTGGCTTCCCTGCTCAACGACAAGACGCTGAAGTTCAAGGGCGTCTTCAGAACGCTGATCTTCCTGCCGTGCGCCACGTCGCTGGTGTCCTGCTCGATCATCTTCAAGCAGATTTTTTCACCTTCGGGCCTCGTGAACACGCTGCTGCTGAGCTGGGGATTCATATCCGAGCCGTTTCCCTTCCTGACCTCCCCGATGAGCGCGAGGATCATCATCATCGTCACGATGCTCTGGCGCTGGACGGGCTACAACATGATCTTCTATCTGGCGGGCCTGCAAAACATCGACTATCAGGTGTACGAGGCGGCGCGCATCGACGGCGCATCCTCGGTGCAGCAGTTTACGAAGATCACCGTTCCGCTGCTCAAGCCCGTCATCCTGATGACGACGGTGCTTTCCACCAACGGTACGCTGCAGCTCTTCGACGAGGTCAAGAACATGACGAAGGGCGGGCCGAACAATGCGACGACCACGATATCGACGTACATTTACAAGCTGACGTTCGAGCAGGTGCCGCAGTTCGGTTACGCGTCGGCGCTCGCGTACACGATATTCATCATGGTCGCGATCCTCGCGTTTATCCAGATGAAGGTAGGTGACAAGGAATGAGCCAAATCAAGGCAAGGCACAGAAAGGTACATCCCGCGCGCGTGGCAAAGTACGCCTTTTTGACGTTGGCCGCGTTCCTGTCGGCCTTCCCGTTCTACTGGATGCTCGTTTCCGCGACGAACTCCAACCAGGCGATCATGGAAATGCGGATGCTGCCGGGCGCAAACCTGATAGAAAACTGGAAGGCGCTGACGGGGAACTACAAGGTGGGCACGGCGTTTTTCAACAGCCTGCGCAACGCGACGGTGACGACGCTGGTGGCGCTGTTCGTGAGCTCCCTCGCGGGCTACGGTTTCGTGGTCTATCGCGATAAGTACAAGAACATGGTCATGAGCCTTCTGATGCTCTCCATGATGGTGCCTGCGGCCGCGACGCTGATCCCGATGTTCCGCATGTTCAGTCAGCTCAAGCTGAACAACACGCTGCTCGGCGTCATGTTGCCCTCGATTTCGACGGCGTTCCTGATCTTCATGTTCCGTCAGGGAACGCAGACGTTCCCTGACGCGATCATTCAGGCGGCGCGCATCGATGGGCTGGGCGAGTTCCGCATCTTTCTTCAGATGTACATGCCCATCATGAAGCCGACCTACGCGGCGGCCGCGACGGTGACGTTCATGAATACGTGGAACGCGTATCTATGGCCTTTGGTCATTTTGCAAAGTCCGGGGCAGATTACGATGCCGATCCTGATCGCCAATACGATGGACGTCTATGTGGTCGATTACGGCATGGTGATGCTGGCTGTGTCGATCTGCACGATCCCGACGCTCTTGCTATTCTTCGCGCTCCAGAAGAGCTTCGTTGAGGGTATCCTGGGTTCGGTCAAGTAAGCCTTTTCTTCCGGACGGCCATTTACGCCGTACGTTCTTGCATGCGTCGCAAGAAGCAATTTTTCTGCGAAAAAATCCGCCTGAGGGCGGATTTTTTGCGGTTAGAGGCCTTTACGCTTCCTTTGAAAAGAATTCGCCCGCAATGCGCGCCGCTTCCGCGGCGTCACGCGCATAATAGTCCGCGCCGACCATTTTGGCATATTCCGGCGTGAGCACCGCGCCGCCGACCATGACGCGGCAATCCGCGCCGGCTTCACGAATCGCCGTGATCGTTCGCTGCATGGATTTGACGGTGGTAGTCATCAGCGCGCTGAGTCCAACGAGGCGCACGCCCTCGCGGCGCACCGTTTCCACGATCTCCTCCGGCGGCACGTCACGCCCCAGGTCGATCACCCGGTAACCGTAGTTTTCCAGCAGCATGCGCACGATATTTTTGCCGATGTCGTGTATGTCGTCCTTGACGGTAGCCAGGAGGATGGGGCCTTTCGCTGCCTCCCGCGGCGTCCTTTCGAGGCCGTGCAGGTAGTCAAAGCCTGCTTTAACCGCCTCGGCGGAGGCCATGAGCTGCGGCAAAAAGATTTCGCCTCGTTCAAAGCGCGCGCCGACCTCGTCCAGCGCGGGGATAAAGCGCTCGTTGATGATCGAAAGCGGCGTCTCCGTAGGCGGCAGCGCGCGCAGCGCGTTCACGATTTGTCCCTTGCGTCCGCCCAGAATGAGCGTGCGCAGGTCGGCGCTTTCGTTCTGCGCGGGAGACGCAGGGGCCTGTGCCGCTGCGCATTCGATGAAGTGCGCGGCGCCCGTATCCTGCCCGCAGAGCACGCGATAGGCAAGAACCGTCTGCATGGAGGCGGAGAGGGGATTGATGATGGGCAGGTCGAGCCCCGCGCCCAGCGCGGCGGCGAGGAACGCTGCGTTGAGCGATTCGCGGGCGGGCAGCCCGAAGGAAACGTTGCTGACGCCCAGCACGGTGTACAGCCCCAGCCGCTCCTTGACCATCCGTAGCGCCTGCACCGTTTCCAGAACCTGCGACTGGTGCGTGGAGGCGGTGAGCGTCAGGCAGTCGATGAGGACGTCGGAGCGGGGAATGCCGAGGGCGAGCGCGCGATTCAGAATGCGCTCCGCGATGGCGAAGCGTCCCTCTGCCGTAGCGGGAATACCCGAATCATCGAGCGTCAGGCCAACGACGGCCGCACCGTAGCGGCGCGCAATGGGCAGAATCGTGCGCAGGCTCTCTTCCTTGCCGTTTACCGAGTTGATGATCGGTTTTCCGTTATAGACACGCACGGCGGCCTCGATGGCGGAGGGGTCGGCGGAATCAATTTGAAGCGGCAGCGGCGAAACGGCCTGAATGGCGCGCACGAGCCGCGAGAGCACCGCCGGTTCGTCGATGTCGGGCAGGCCGGCGTTGACGTCCAGCAGATCCGCGCCCGCATCCTGCTGCGAGAGCGCCTCCTTTACCACGTATTCGTCGTCGCCGGAGCGAAGCGCTTCCTTCAGACGGCGCTTGCCGGTAGGGTTAATGCGTTCGCCGACGACGGCGGGGCCGGAGCTCAAAAACACGGTGCGCTGTCCGCTCGTGACCGCCAGGAAATCCGGAGCCGCGCGGCGCACGGGCCGCGTTGAGGAAAGCGCGGTGCGCAGCGCACGGATGTGCTCGGGCGTCGTACCGCAGCATCCGCCGAAGAGCGTGACGCCCATGCCCGCCATTTCGACGGCGCAGGCGGCGAATGTCTCCGGCGTCACGTCGTACACGGTCTGGCCATCTTCCATGCGCGGAAGCCCGGCGTTTGCCTGCACGAGGAGAGGAACGTGCGTCACGGCGGCCATGCGTCGGACGATGGGGAGCAGTTCCTTTGGGCCCAGCGAGCAGTTGACGCCCAGCGCGCTGACGCCCAGCGCCTCCAGCGTGATCGCGGCGGTTTCTGGGTCGGTTCCCAGGAAGGTGCGTCCGTCCTGCGCGAAGGTCATCGTCGCGAAGACAGGCAGGGAGGAATGCTCACGGGCGGCGAGGATAGCCGCCCGGACCTCCAACAGATCGCTCATCGTTTCGATCAGCACGAGGTCCGCACCCGCCCTTGCGCCCGCCTCGACCTGCTGGGCGTAGAGGGCGTATGCCTCCTCGAACGAGAGGCTGCCGATGGGTTCCAGCAGCGCACCTGTGGGGCCGAGGTCCAGCGCGACGTATCGGGGCGACGCAGCGCGAGCGAGGCGGACGCCTGCCCCTACGACGGCCTCGACCTGATCCCCCAATTTTAGTGCGTTCGCACCAAACGTGTTGGTCGAGACCACGTCGCTTCCGGCTTCTACGTAGGCGCGATGGATGGCGGAAACGACATCGGGCGCGGTCAGATTGAACTGTTCGGGCAGTTCGCCGGGCGCGAGGCCGTTGCATTGGAGCATCGTGCCCATGGCGCCGTCGAAGATGAGAAAGTCGCCGTCAAAGTGAAACATCGGATTCCTCCTTTAAGCCGATTCGACCGCTAGGGCAGGGCCCATTTTTGCGATAGGCGCATTCGGGGCAGAGCGCACAGGTTTTGCAGCCGGACTCCTGGATCACCGGCTCGTCCGGAAACAGCCCTATGAATGCGGTGACGCTCTTTTGCGGCAGGAGCAGATAGCCGGACGTGAGGTGAATGCCGAGCTGCTTTTGCATGTCCAGCAGGCTTTCAAAAATCTGCTGGCAGCAAAGCGGCAGATCGGCATACCCGGGGCTGAAACGGGCGCCGGCCCTGAGCCCCAGGCGGGCGGCTTCCTGGGCGACTTCGCGGCTGCAGGCGTCGGCGGCGGCTTCCACGCAGGCGCTCATCGCTGCGTCTAGCAAAAGGGCGTCGGCAATGCTCCGCTGCTGCGCGGTGCGCAGTGCGCGTTCCGCGCCGAGGCCCAGCGTCACCGCGAGGACTGCGCACTTTTTTGCTCCGGCCAGGTGCCTTGTGATCGCCTTGCCGGGAAGCGGAATGCCCCACGGAAGCAGATGCGGAACGCCGTCCAGAATGCCGAGATCCGCGATCGCATAGCGCCAGGCGGGACGGGCCTCCTGCTTGCAGCGGTCGAGCATCGCCTCGATGCGCTGCCCGGTACGGGCATCCGGCTGCCGAGCGTCGTAACCAAGATAGCGCAGCATCTCCGCGCGGTCGATTTCAGGCGCGTACATAGCCTCTCCCCTTCAGATAAGCGAGCTCGCGCTCTGCGATGTCCGGATGGTTCATGGTGTAAAGGTGGACGCCGTCCACGCCTGCCGAGAGAAGCCCCAGCACCTGCTCCGCAGCCATGTCGATGCCCGCGCTGCGGAGGGAAGCTTCGTCTGCCTCGTAACGGTTGAGCAGGCGGACAACCGCGGCGGGAAGAGAAGCGCCGCACAGGAAGATCATGCGGGAAATCTGGCTCTTGCTCAGGATGGGCATGACGCCCGCGCAGATGGGCGCGCGAAGGCCTGCGGCACGCGCGCTGTCGAGAAAGCGGAAGAAGATATCGTTCTCAAAGAAAAGCTGGCTGATGAAGAAGGAAGCGCCCGCGTCCTCCTTTTCCTTCATGTGCAGAAGATCGCCGGTGAGCGTATCGCAGGCGATATGTCCTTCGGGGTAGCAGGCAGCGCCCACGCAGAGCCCGGCGTCGTGCAGCGTCAGGATGAGCTCGCTCGCGTGCACGTAGGCGAGCGGAGCGCCCGCGTTCGCAGCGTCGCCCCGCAGCGCGAGCACGTTTTGAACGCCGGACGCGCGCAGGCGGGCGATGTTTTGCGCGACCTGATCCCGCGTAAACCCGGCGCAGGTCTGGTGCGCGAGCGCCGTGAGCCCGAAGGAGCGCTGGGCCTCCGCAGCGATGTCAAGGGTTCGCTCGCTGTTGCCGCCGCCTCCGGCGGAACAGGTGACGCTCACAAAATCGGGCGATAGGGGAGAAAGGCGCTGGAGAACCTCCTGCGCGCGGGGGAGGCTCAGATCCCCTTTGGGCGGGAAAATTTCAAAGGAAAGGACCGGACGGCCCGGATGAAAAAGGGAAGCGATCTGCATGGTACACCTCTCGTCAGTTTCGTCGGTATATTATAGCATAAGCGGGAACGGATCGGTGCAAAACCTGGGAGAATGTGCCGCCGCAAAGATTTATGTGTCAACTGTGACGCCGATATGCTATAATGACTTCATCTGGCATTATGACATAATTGGAGTGTACAGCATGCGGGTAGTGATTGTCGGCGACGGCAAGGTTGGCCATACGCTGGCGGAGTCTCTTTCCAGAGAAGGACATGACGTCGTCATCATTGATAAGAGCGGGACAGCGCTCAGCAAGAGCATCGATACGCTCGACGTCCTTTGCATCAAGGGAAACGGAGCGAACATCCCGACGCTGGTCGAGGCGGACGCTCAGCACACGGACATCATCATCGCGGCGACGGCGAGCGACGAAACGAATATGGTCTGCTGCCTCATCGCAAAGCATCTGGGCGCGCAGTACGCCATCGCGCGCATCCGCGACCCTGAGTACAACAACAGTCTTTCGCTCATCAAAAAAGAGCTGTCGATCGACCTCGCGGTCAACCCGGAGCGCACGACTGCGCTGGAGATCAGCCGCCTGCTGCGCTATCCCTTTGCCTCCAAGGTGGAGATTTTTGCGCGCGGACGCGTGGAGATGGTGGAATTTCGCGCGCAGGCTGGCGACCGCGTGGTCGGCGTGCCGCTTTACAAGCTGGGCAGCGGCGCAACCGGGCTGCCGCAGGTGCTCTACTGCGCCATCGAGCGCTTTGGAGAGGCAGTGATCCCAAGCGGCAATACCGTCATCGAGCCGGGAGATCGGGTGCACGTGGCAGCGGATATCCCGACCATCACCGCCTTTTTCCGTCAGCTGGGCAAGCACGAGCTGCGCATCCAGAACGTCATGGTGCTTGGCGGCGGGCGCATCAGCTTCTACCTCGCCAAGCTGATCGCCACCTTGGGCATGCACGTCACCATCATCGAGATCGACAAGCACAAGGCGCACCAGCTGGCCGAGCAGCTTCCGGACGCGGACGTCATTCAGGGCGACGGAACGGATCAGGAACTGCTCGTGTCGGAGGGCATCGGGGATATGGATGCCTTTATCGCGCTCACCGACCGGGACGAGGAGAACCTGCTGACCGGCATCTACGCGCAGAAGATGGGGGTCAAGAAGGTCGTCGTCAAGATCAACCGCTCCAACTATACGGATATCGTTTCCTCCATGGGGATCGACAGCGTCGTTACGCCCAAGCAGATCACCTGCGACACGCTGCTGCGCTATGTGCGCGCGCGCGCCAACAGCCGCGGGACGGTCATCGAGCGAATGTACCGTATTTTGGAAGGGCGGGCGGAAGCGCTGGAATTCATCGCCGCCGAGGGCGATCCCTACATCCGCGTGCCCCTGCGCGATCTGTCCATCAGCCGGGAGACGCTGGTCGCGGTCATCGTGCGCGACGGGCAGATCATCGTGCCGTTCGGCGACGATTACATCCTGGGCGGCGACTTCGTCATCATCATCACCAAGCAGCAGGGCGTCGTCGATCTGAGGGACGTGCTCAAGGCGCGCGGAGGTAAGGCGTGAACATCAGGCTTGTGGGAAATCTGCTCGGCAAGATTCTCATGCTGGAAGCAATCCTCATGGTGCCCTCTTTTTCCGTGTCGATGGTCTACGCGGGGCCGGACAGAATGGCGTTTCTTGCGACCATCGTCCTGCTCGTATGCGTCGGGGGGATGCTGAGCACGCTGGTACGCCCCAAGACGCACGACATGCACGCCCGGGAAGGGTTCCTGGTGGTGAGCGCGGGCTGGATCCTGCTCAGCCTTTTTGGCTGTCTGCCCTTCTTTTTCAGCGGGGCGATCCCGCGCTTTGTAGACGCCTTCTTTGAGGCGGTCAGCGGCTTTACGACGACCGGTGCGTCCATCCTGTCGGAAATCGAATCGCTGCCGCGCGGCGTCCTGTTCTGGCGCAGCTTTACGCACTGGATCGGGGGCATGGGCGTGCTGGTGCTGACGCTGGCGATCACCCCGAAGGTGACAGGGCGCACGTCGCACCTGATGCGGGCGGAATCCCCCGGGCCGGAGGTGAGCCGCCTCGTACCCCGCATGGGTGAAACGGCGAAGATCCTTTACATCATCTACATCATCCTCACCGTATCGAACATCTTCGCGCTGCTTCTCGCGGGCATGAACCCGTACGACGCCTGCATTCACGCCTTTGGAACGGCTGGAACGGGCGGCTTTTCCAACCGTAACCTGTCCGTGGGCGCGTACAACTCCGCGCCTATCGACGCGATAACGACGGTCTTCATGCTTCTGTTCGGCCTGAACTTTGCGTTCTACTTTCATATTTTAACCTCCGGCATGCGCAAAGCGCTGCACAACGAGGAGGTTATCGTCTACCTGAGCGTCGTGGCCGTCGCCGTCACAATCGTGACCTGCAGCATCCTGCCGCTCTACGGAAACAGCGTTTTGCAGTCGCTGCGCTACGCGTCCTTTCAGGTCGCCAGCGTGGTTTCGACTACGGGCTATTCGACCGCCGACTTCAACGCCTGGCCGCAGCTCAGCCGTGCGGTGCTGATGGCGCTGATGTTCATGGGCTCCTGCGCAGGCTCGACGGCAGGCGGCGTCAAGACGATCCGCATACTGCTGCTCGTCAAAAATGTGCGGCGCGAGGTGGAGCATACGTTCATGCCGCGCCGCGTGTCCATCGTAAAGCTGGATGGAAAGGCAATCGAGGAGAGCACGTTGGGGCAGATCGGCCTGTTCTTTTTCGCGTTTATCCTGCTGCTCGTACTCGGCACGGTATTTATTTCGGTGGACGGGTTCAGCATGACGACGAACTTTACGGCAGTGCTTTCCATGCTGTCCAACGTGGGTCCGTGCTTTGGCTCCGAAGTGGGCGTGACGGGCAATTACAGCGTATTCAGCTCGGTGTCCAAGGTGTTCCTCTCCTTCTGCATGCTGGCGGGGCGCCTCGAAATCTTCCCTATGCTGATTTTGCTGCACCCCCGTGCCTGGAGCGCGCAGGCACATCCAGGCCTGCGTCGGCCCAAGAAGGGCGTTCGGCGTGCCTGAAGATTGCCTTTTGAGTTGAAACGCGGTACACTATAGCCACCGGCCGAAAAAGAAAAACACGGTTCGGTTGGTAGTCCGGACGTCATGCAGCGCATGATCAGTAGCCTTCCCTCCTGGGGTCGTCCGCTTTTTAAAAATTGGCCGGGGAACAGGAGGCGTGCAATGTGTACATTGCACTGACGGTCTTTTTTGAAGACCCGTTCTGGGTCGGTCTGGTTGAATGCGGCGAGGGCACGCGTCTTTGTGCCGCGAGGTTCGTCTTCGGCGCGGAGCCGAGCGACGCGGAGGTTTACGCCTGGGTGATTGCCGGCATGCCGGGCGTCCGGCTTTCCCGGACGATCGCCGTAAAGGGCGCGCCGATGCTCGCGGGCAACCCGAAGCGGCGGCAGCGGCAGGCGCGAAAGCTCTGCGCGCAGGAGCCCGGGACGAAGGCGCAGCGCGCCCTGTCGGCACAGCGCGAGTCGGACGCGGCGCAGCGAAAAGAAGCGCAGCGCGAGAGGCGGGAGCTTTTCGCCGCGCGGCGGTTTGCGCTCCGGCAGAGGCAGAAACGGGAAAAACACAAAGGCCATTGACACGAGGGGGGAGGCTTCCGTCGGAAGCCTCCCCCCTCGTGTCAGTCGCTCGCAGGATGGATCAGGCAAAAGTGGCTTTTGCGAAAGCGAAGAATTCCTTCATCTCGCAGGCCGCAAAGCACGCCCGACATAGCGCTGCGATCCACTGCGAGATAATCGGCCAATTCCTGCCGGGTAAAGGGGATATCGAATTCCGCGCTGCCGGAACGAAGCGCCTGCTCCGAAAGGTAGGAGAGCAGCTTTTCACGCGTAGTGCGCCGGGTGATGTGCGTCATCTTTTGGGTCAGCATTACATTTTTCCGGGCGAGTATCGACAGCAAATTTTCCATCAACTGTATGTGGCCGGAACATGCCGGATCACAGGGGGCAAGCAGCTTTTCGGCATCCAGCAGAAGCACCCGGCAGCTCTCGGCGGCCACTGCGCTCACCGGCAGTACAGCAATGCCGGCGCAGGGGAAGGCTTCCCCGAAAACGCCGCCAGGGCCTACGCGCGTCAGAATCGACCGGTCGCCCCAAAAGGATTCCTGCACCACATGCACGCCGCCGGATTCGACGATGCCGACGAGCTTGCAGGCCTCTCCGGCACGGAAGATGTAAGCCCCTTTTTCATAGGTCTTTCGGGCTTTGATCAGGCAGCGAAGCAGGCGGGAAAGCTCAGGCTCCGCGATGCCGCGGAATAAAGGCTGTTTTTCCAAATGAAGTGCTTCCTTTCGTCGTAAAAACAACAGACGTTTTACTGGAAGTATAGTAGAATCAACCGTGAAAAGTCAAGCGATGGACGACAGAAAGAGGGGTTTTGATATGATTCGCAAAATCATTCGCATCGATGCGGAAAAGTGCGACGGCTGTGGCCGGTGCGCAAAGGCGTGCCACGAGGGAGCGATCGGCATGGTGGACGGTAAAGCAAAGCTGCTGCGCGAGGATTACTGCGACGGCTTGGGCGACTGCCTGCCCGCCTGCCCCACGAACGCGATTTCATTTGAAAAGCGGGAAGCGCCGGCATACGACGAGAAGGCGGTGCGGGAAAGCCGGCAGAAGGTCCGGCAGCCCGGCGGCTGTCCGGGAATGCGCGCGAAGACGCTTCGGCATGCGGATCTTTCATGCATGCAGCAGCCATCGGAGCCCCCGAGCGAGCTCATGCAATGGCCGGTACAGATCAAGCTCGCGCCCGCAAGCGCGCCATGGCTGAAAGACGCGGACCTATTGATCGCGGCGGACTGCACGGCGTATGCCTACAGCGGCTTTCACGAGAAATTCATGAAGGGCCGCGTCACGCTGATCGGCTGCCCCAAGCTGGACGAATGCGATTACGCGGACAAACTGGCGGCGATTCTGGAACAGGGCGGCGTGCGCAGCGTCACGGTTGTGCGCATGGAGGTTCCCTGCTGCAGCGGCATCGTGAACGCGCTGAAAGAGGCGCTGCGCATCAGCGGAAAGAGCGTTCCCTGGCAGGCCGTCACGCTTTCGACGGACGGTAAAATTCTGTAAGGTACGCGATCGAGGAGAGACGCGGCGATCAGCAAAAGCAGAATCCACCCCCCGCCTGTCCTGCGTCAGCGGACGGCGAGTGCGTGGATTCTGCTTTGCGTTTTTATGAGGCGCCCTATTGTGCTGTCAGCGGAAAGTCTCCGCCTGCCCACGCATCAGTAGGAGGGTGACGACGGGAACGACCGCGGAACCTAGAAGCGATGCGCCGATGGCGAGCAGCAGGCTCGTGCCCTCGGCGGTTCCCTGAAAGATACCGACGACAAAGGAAAGCGCATAGAAGCCGCAAAGGGTGAACAGCGCCATCCTGCGGCGGGCAAAGAGGAGCACGCCCAGGCTGACGATGGAGCCGATGGCGATGAACGCCGAGAGATAGCGTCCGGACAACGCGTTCAGGACGGTCGTAAGGGTGCAGACGATCAGGGCGAACCAAAGCCAGATTTTAAGGACCTTTGACATAGCGATCATCCTTTCTCGTGAAGGGAGGCGCCGCGCAGCGCGGCGTCGAGGCGGAGTAAATCCACATCGTTCGGATGGATGCGGGCGGCATCATAATTTTCCAGGAGCATCTGAAAGCGCTTGTCCTCAGGATGGGCGGCGAGCAGGGCTTCGTACCGCTCCCGCACGGACGGCGGCATCTTGCCCTGGCACATAAACGAACCGGCCAGCACGGCATCCTTGGGAAGATGCGCCTGTACGCGCGCGAGAATTTGCTCAAAGTAGTCCGGACTTCCCCCGAAGCCGGCCGTACCGAAGAGGAACACACGCTTGCTCGCGAGCAGCGAAAGAAAATGGTCGATGGCGGCGTCGCAGTCGCCCTTGTCCGTCCAAAATCCGACGAAGAAAAGCTCCGCTTCGGGCGGCCTGCCGTCGGGCGGGCCGCTGTAGACGCAGTCGTTCGCGCCGAGCACCGACTGGATACGGTGCGCGAGCAGCGCGGTGTTTCCTGTTTTGCTGGAGTAGACGATGGCGTAACGCATAGTATTCACTCCCTTTCAAAGATGCAATGGGCTCCCTGATGGCGCTGAAGGCCTTCAAGGCACCCTTTGTTGCAGCGAATGCAGCGGCGATAAGGAAGGCCCTCGGCCACTTTGACGGGCCACTCGGGATCGCAGATCAATTGCCTGCTCATCGCGATGAGATCGATTCGTCCGACCGCAAGCTGCGCTTCGATGAAGTCGGGCGACGACAAGCCGCCGACGCCGCAAATCGGCAGCCGGGTGCAGCGGCGCACCGCGTCGCAATACCCGAGAAAGCAGCCCTCACCTTGAAAATAGGGATGATCGGCCGGGGGAATGGGATCGCTCAACGCGCCGTGGTTGGCCAGCGCGACGTGAAAACTGCTGACCCCCGCCTCCGTCAACATCGGCACGAAGACGGGCAGCTCGTCTATCAGCACGCCGGCGTTTCCGTAGTGCGGCGATTCCTGGCGGATGGCGAGCTTGTAGTCGATGGGCATGTCGGGGACGCTGGCGCGCACGGCGCGGACGGCTTCCACGCAAAAGCGGGCCCGATTTTCGGGGGAGCCGCCATAGCCGTCTTCGCGCTGGTTGTAAAGCGAGGAGCTGAAGCTCCCGCACATCCGGTCGCCGTGCACCTGCACCATGTCAAAGCCCGCCCGCTGCGCGAGCGCAGCGGCCTCACCGAAGGAGCGAATGTTGCGTTCGACGTCCTTTGGCGGCATCCGGGTGACGGTATCGCGCACCGTGCCATTCAGCAGAACGCGCATATCCTGCGGCCCTATTTTCCGCGTCAGCATTTGCGGCAGGTATTTCAGCAGCGGCCTGAAGCTGGAATCGGTGAGGTGAAGCTGCGCGCAAACCTTCGCGCCGCCAGCGTGCGCCGCGTCGCACAGACGGCGGTAGCGGTCAAATCCACGCCTGCTGTAGAGCGACAGGGGAGCGGAGCGCGCGCTGACGTCGCCCAGGACGATCAGCCCCGTACCGCCCCGGGCGACGCGCGCGATGAACGCGATCAGCTGCTCTTCCGGCAGCCCCAACGTCGTCGGGGCGAAGACGATGCGGTTTTTCAGGGACAGCCCTCCGATTCTGAATGGCGAAAAGAGCTTATCGTACACAGTGCGTTCCTTCCTTTACCTCTACGAGGGCGGAGAGAAAGCGCAGTGCATCCTTGCGTTCCTCGTCCGGAGTGTCCTTCAGGACGATTTCGTCCCATTCCGCGAAGAGGCGGCGTACCGAATCGAACGCCTCTTCGCCCCTAGCCGTCAGGCTGAGCGAAAAGGCGCGTCCGTCCGTTTCGCTGCGCGTGCGGCTGACGAAACCAGACTGCACAAGTTTGTCCACCGAACGAGCCGTATGGCCGCTGTCCGCGTGCAGGACCGCGCAAAGCTCGCTGGGCGAGCAGCCTGGGTGCTTTCCGATGTAGATGAAGAAAAAGAGCAGGCCGCGCGTAAGGCCGATCTGCGCGAGGCGTTCTTCGCAGAAGCGGTCGAAGTCCTTTTTGAGAACCGTGATGTAATACGAAAATGTCTGCTGCACCGAAACGTCCTCCTTTATTAGCTGACAAAGTCAGTATAACACTTTATCTGACTTTGTCAACTATACGCGCAAAAAAGATGGGAGGCGCGAGCGGCCTCGGCCATTAGCCCGCCTCACAGGAAAAGAGAGCGCCCCGGCGGGGCAGATGATCGGCGGAGTACCGTCACGCAAGAGGGGACGCATGAAGGGATCCTCCCCCCTTCATATGAAATTGTATCGACAGGCTTTGCCGGTCGGGGGCGTGCTAAGCGATCTCCCTTCGCACCGCGCCGCCGAGCAGGCTGAGGTTGAGGAGCAGCGTAAGCGCGTGACCGGCCATGGAAGCGAAGGCGTAGCCATACAGCCGAAGCTGCGGCCGCGCGGTCAGCACAAACGTGAGCAGCAGCGAGAAGGTGGAGCCCGACAGAGAGGCGTAAAGCGCCTTTTTCTGTACGCCGAGCCCCGCAAGCATGGCGTTGACGACCTGATGCAGCCCCATCAAGACGACCATAGGACACATGAAGCGCAGCAGCGGCAAAAGCTCTGCCTGACGGTAGATGCTCGCGGCGATAAAGCCCGCCGCGAGATAGACGGCGGCGGCGCAGAGCAGACAGACGGCGAGTGCGCCCAGCAGCGTTTTGCGCACGAGCGCACCCAACGCGGAGCCGCTTTGCTGACGCTTTGCGACTGCCGGGGAGACGACCATTGCCAGAGCGCTGGTGACGACGGAAGGCATCATGAGCACGGGCATCGCCATTCCCTGCAGCATGCCGAAGCGCGCGACGGCCTCGCTCGCGGCAAGGCCCGAAAGCTGCAGACGGGCGGGAACCAGCATTGCGTTTACGGTGCGCATGGACGAGGAGACGAGGCGCATGCAGGTCATGGGCAGCGCGAGACGAAAGAGCGTCTTTTCGAGCATGGGGGAGCGCGGCGTGCGCCGCGCAGCGCCGAGCGCTTTGCGCGCGTAGATTGCCATCATGATAAGGCCGCAGGATTCGCCGACGAGCGTCGCCACCGCGGGAATGGCCGCGCGGTAGGCGAGGGCAAGCTGCGGCAGAGAGAAGAGCAGTCCGAACGTGACGAGGAAGCGCAGAACCTGCTCCAGCAGCTCGGACATGGCGGGCGGCATGGCGTTTTCCCGGCCGTAAAAGTAGCCGTTCAGCGTGGCGGAGAGGCCAAGAACGGGAATGCAGGGCAAAAACGCCAGCAGGGAGGGAAATGTGCGCACGTCCCCCAGCAGGTTCGCGATAAAGGGCGAAAGGGCGGCCATGAGCGCGAAGACGGGCAGGGAGATCAGCAGTGCGAGGCGCAGGCCGCTTTTAAGTACGCGCGGAGCCTCGCCGCCTTCCTTGGCGACCATGCGCGAGGTCGCGACGGGCAGGCCCGACGTGACGGGGGTTATGCACAGCATATGTGCGGAGGAGGCCAGTTCCATAATGCCGACCGCCTGCGCCCCGAGGACGCGGGAAGTCCAGATGCGCATGACGAAACCCATCGCCCGGACGGCGACGTTGGTAACCGACAGCAGAGCGGTCTGCCGAATGAGAGCGTGCTTCTTAGCCATTTTTCATCACCCGCTTAAGCTATGCGGCAGGTGCAGAAAGCTGAACCACAACGGCTTTGGGATTGACGGGCGGCGAAGCTGTTTGTATAATGAGGCTAACGGCAGGAAAGAAGGCGGTAGGCGTGTTCGATAAATGGGACAAGCGGTTTATGGAAATGGCGCGGCTGATTGCCACGTGGGCGAGCTGTTATCAGGCGGAGCGAAAAATCGGGGCCGTGATCGTCAAGGACAAGCGCATCATGACGACGGGGTATAACGGCGCGCCTGCGGGCATACGCACCTGTGTGGAGAGGGGCGAATGCCTGCGCAGAAAGCTGGGGATTGAGTCAGGCACCCGGCAGGAGCTGTGCTACGCGGTGCATGCCGAGCAAAACGCCATCATTCAGGCGGCGAAGCTGGGGGTGTCGATCGACGGGGCGACGCTGTACTGTACCCATCAGCCCTGCATCCTCTGCGCGAAGATGATCGTTAACGCCGGGATTCGCCGGGTGGTCTATCAGCAGGGGTATCCCGACGCGTTTTCCCTGGAAATCCTGAGCGAGGCGGGCGTGTTGGTGGAACGCTACGAAGAGGTCGAGGAACGATAAAAAGGAGGAAGAAGTATGAACGCTGTTCTTGAAAACATCATGACGCGCAGAAGCTGCCGCGCGTTTGAAAAAAGGCATATCCCCAAGGAAGATCTGGAGAAGATTCTGACGGCAGCTGTTTACGCGCCCACGGCGATGAACCGTCAGACCTGGCGCTTCACCGTACTGACGGACGAAAAGAAAATTGCGGAGTTGGCGGTTGCAGTCGGCAGAGCTATTTCGCGTGCAGACTACGACTTTTACAAGCCGGACGCGCTGGTAATCGTCTCCAACCTGCGGGAAAATGCGAACGCCTGCGCTGACGCGGGCTGCGCGATGCAGAACATGATGCTGCAATCGCATGCGCTTGGCGTAGCCTCCTGCTGGATCAACCAGATGAAGGAGACGAACGGCGATGCGGGCGTCCGCGCGTTGCTGAACGCCTATGGGATACCGGAAGGCCATGACGTGCAGTGCTGTCTTGCGCTGGGGTACGGCAAGCCCGCGCGGGAGATCGAGCACAGCATGAGCGCCGTCCACTACGTCTGACCTCACGAAAAAAGCCCGCCCGTCTGCGTGCAGCAGGCGGGCGGACTTTTTTCGTGCGACGGAAAATTTGTGCGGCCCGCGCGCAGAGGCGCAAGACGGACGCGGCCGTTTGAAGCCCGAGGCGGAACCGGCCGCCTTTATTCGCAGTCGAAAATTGCCTTGGCGTCTATGTAGCGCGCGAAGCGCTCCTTCCACGCCCGGTGAATGGGGGATGCGTCAAAGGCCGGAAGTGCGTCTTGTTGCATGCGCATGACGATCATCAGGTCGTAACGCATCGGAGAGTCGATGACGGCGGTGTGAAGCCGCACCTCATCGATGCCGGGAAGCTGGAGCGCCCCTTCAAACAGGGCGGCGATTTCATCGCGCAGGCGCGCCCTGTCGGGGGCCTGGTCGTTATACCGGACGAGAATGTAATGAAGCATGCCCTTAGTTCCCCCTTGCAGTCTCTTTTAAAGGCTCTTTCTTGGAAATACCGCCACGTATTGCTCCACAACCCCCCAGGGCGTCGTACACGCCGCGCGCCGGGCTTTTCCAGCATGGAATCCGGAAAGCCGACGCGCATCTCCTGAAAGGAACGGGAAAGCACCGCCTGACATTGCTCGCAGTCCGCGTCGCGGCAGGGCCTGATGGAAGATCCGTCTGGGGCGGAACGGGACCTGTGCGCGTCATGAAAGCGGAGGCAAAGCTCCAGGCGAAACCCTATCTTTTCGGTGAAGCAAAGCGCATCCTCTCCGGCGCCTCGGCGTAGGCCAGGCCGACGGGTACGTCTTCGCGTTCCGCGGCGATGAGGCGTTCAGGCTCGTCCAAACAAACGCCACTGACCGGCGTCCTTTTCTCAAAAGGAGCCCTCGGCCGTCCGAAGAAGCGCCTGCCCGTCGGCGGCCTGATAGGCACGGATGCGAAGCTGCGGCATGCTCGATTCCTTCTTTTCCATCAGTCCTCCCGGGGCTGGATGCACGCTCCCTGCAATTTGTTGATCGCCCGTTCGAGCACATCGCGGCTGTTGCCCCAGGGCTTATCCTGATTGCGATAATCAAATTTGAGCGTAAACCACTCCAATTCCTTTTCGATTCGCTCCATGTTCTTTTTCTGCACGTCGCGGACAGCGGCGAGAAAGGTTGCCTTTTCCTTGCCCGAAAGCATTTCGTCTGCCATGTCCAGAACGAGGGCGAGGTCCTGCAGGCAGAGTCCCTGTGACTCGGCGAAGAGCTTCTGGAACTCCCGGTCGTGCACGTGAAGGTGAACGAGCGTGTAGGCGTAGCGGCGCATCGTGTAATCCAGGCGCTCACAGAGGATGCACTTGCCCGTGCGTGCGCGCAGCGCGGCTCCCGCGCCGCCCTCTCCCTTAGCGGGCGTCAGGCGGCGAAGCAGTCCGCCGCCCGAGGCGGACGCGGCTCCCTCCAGAATCGAGTCGAGAGAAGAGATGACCTCCTTCATGTGGGAGTGCGTGATGAGCGCGAGCCCCAGACGATTTTTCTGGGCGAACATCTGCCGGTAATGCTCGGGACAGAAGCCCTTTTCATTGACCTCGACTCGGGTATCGGGCTCCATGACGGAAGCGCCGAGAAAGCTGTCCACGTACATTTCCTCGTTTTGCGCGCGCAGGGCGCATAGCGGGCACTCGCCGCCCGCTTTATAGGCATCCCAGACGGGAATGGTGTCGAGCTGATAGCGCATGATCGTTCTCCTGTTCCTGATTGCTTTTCGTCTATTCTACCATTGCGCGCGGGGCGAATCAAGGAACGACATAAAGAAATTTGTCCATGCATAGGCTGGGGCAGGGATCAACCCGAATGTTAGGAGGAACGGCCATGCGCAGGACGCAGCACCATCTGCAAAAAAAGCGCTATCCTGCCGGGCGCGGCCTTCGGCGCGCGCTCGGACTCGTATGCTTTATGGCAGCGCTCTATTTGCTGACGACCGGAGTCAAAGGCTTTTTCGCCCCAGGAACGCAGGAACAGCAGATCGCACAGCCCGGTGTGACGCTACCTCCGCAGCAGGATGTGAGCGACACGCTCGTGCTGCCCAAACGCACGTTTTACACCATTCAGCTGGGGGCGTACGCGGGGCTGGACGCAGCGCGAAGCCAGGCGGCCGCCTATACCGGGCGCGGCGCGGCGGGCTACATTCTGGAGGACGACAAGTTCCGCGTTCTGGCATCGGCGTACACCACCCAGGAGGACGCGATGACGATTCAGAAGCGGCTGGAGAACCAGGGCATTTCCGCGTACATCTACATCCTGCAGACGGACGAGGTGGAGCTGCGCATCACGGCGACGGCGGATCAGCAGACCGCTATACAGAACATCTTTTCGTTCGTGGAAGGGGCCATGCAGGAAATCGGCGCCTGTTCGCTGGCGCTTGACAAGCAGACCATGACCGCCGACGCGATTATCAGCCGGATGGAGACGCTCTATGCGCAGGGCGATTCCCTGAAGAAAAAGCTGCTGCGGCTGGTACCCGGCGGAAGCGACGGCGTGGTGGACAGCATGCTCTCGCTGCTGGAGACGACGCAAAACGCCATTTCCAGCGTGAAAACGCAAAATTCGCAGGATTCCCTAGCCATGGCGTCTAAAATCAAGTATAATTATTTAGACGTATTATGTAATTACGTTCGCTTTAACCAAAGCATTCTGGCCTCCATGGGCTGAAGAGACGAAGGGACGGTACGGCCATGAAAATACGGGAGATCGCCGACATTCTATCCGCAGAGTTTTTGACGGAGGACGATCCTGACATCGACATCCGCTCTGCCTGCGGTTCCGACATGATGAGCGACGTGCTGGCGTTTGTGAAAGATCGGACGGTGCTGCTGACGGGGCTGACCAACGCGCACGTCATCCGTACCGCCGAAATGCTGGACGTGAGCTGCATTGTCTTTTGCAGGGGAAAGAAGCCGGACGAGGAAATGCTGAAGATGGCGCGCGAGCGGGACATCGTGGTTCTGTCCACTGGGCATACGCTGTACGTAGCCTGCGGGCTGCTCTATACAAATGGAATCGTCGGATGCGAATCCGGCAGGAGGTAGACATGGCGGACGTGAGCATTTTGGAGACATTTGACGTGAACCACGGCGCTTTTGAGACGGCGGGCGAGGCGTCCGCCACGATCAAGCGCACGCTGAAAAAGCTGGGCGTGGACGTAAGCATTCTGCGCCGGGTGGCGGTGGCGACCTACGAGGTCGAGCTCAACCTCATCATTCACAGCGTGGGCGGCCAGCTCATGCTTTCGGTGGACGAAAACTGGGTCTACGTGACCTCGAAGGATATGGGGCCGGGCATACCGGACATCGAAAAGGCGATGACGGAGGGCTATTCCACCGCGCCGGAGGACGTGCGCACCCTCGGGTTCGGCGCGGGCATGGGCCTGCCCAACATGAAGCGCAATGCCGACGACTTCACGATCGAATCCGCCGTCGGCGTGGGCACGACGATCCGCATGGGCTTCAAGCTGAACTGATACCCGGCGGGAACGGAAGGAAGACGAGGGGACAAGCCATGAACAGAGCGTATCATTCAGTCAGGCTGGAAAAGGAACGGTGCAAGGGCTGCACCACCTGCCTGAAACGCTGCCCGACGGAGGCGATTCGCGTCCGCGACGGGCGCGCGCACATCATCGACGAGATGTGTATCGACTGCGGGGAATGCATCCGCGTGTGCCCTTACCACGCGAAGGTCGCGATGACGGACTCCTTCGCCTCGATCAACCGGTTTCACTACAAGATCGCGCTGCCCGCGCCCGCGCTCTACGGGCAGTTCAAGAATTTGAGCAGCATCAACAGGGCGCTCACCAGCCTCAAGCTGATGGGGTTTGACGCGGTGTTCGAGGTTGCGCGCGGCGCGGACGTGGTTTCACGGGCGCTGATTGAAAAGCTGAAGAAGCCCGACACGCCCAAACCGCTCATCTCCGCCGCCTGCCCGGCGATCGTGCGGCTCATTCAAGTGCGCTTCCCCGACTTGCTCGACCACGTGGTGGACGTCCGTCAGCCGATGGAGGTGGCGGCCCTGATGGCCAAGCGCGAGTTTTGCCAGGAGCACGGCGTGCAGGCGGAGGAGGTGGGTTGCTTTTTCATCACCCCCTGTCCCGCGAAGATGACGGCCATCCGTTCGCCCATCGGCCACGAAAAATCCGCGATGGATGGTGCGATCTCCATCATGGAAATTTACGGTCTTCTCTCCTCGCAGATGCGAAAGAGCAGCATGCAGGAGGAGACGCTCTCCGCGGCGACGCCCTACGGCGTGGGCTGGGCCAACAGCGGCGGCGAGGCGGCGGCTATTCACAGCGAGAACAGCATGGCGGTGGACGGCATCGAGAACGTAATCCGCGTGCTGGAGGAGATCGAGAACAACCGCTTAAACGACCTGGACTTTTTCGAGGGACAAGCCTGCACGGGCGGATGCGTGGGCGGACCGCTGACATTTGAAAACGGGTATGTCGCCAAGAATACCATTCGGAAGCTCACCGAGCGCATGGAGCACGCGCGCCCGGAAAAGTCGGTGGACGTCTCCACGCTCAACAAGTACCCAATCTACAACACCCTGCCCATCCTGCCGAGCAGCAGCATGAAGCTGGACGACAACATCGTGGAAGCGATGCGCAAGATGGAAAAGATTGAGCAGATCACCAAGGAACTGCCCGGATATGACTGCGGCTCCTGCGGGTCGCCCACCTGCCGGACGCTCGCGGAGGACATCGCAAACGGCTACGCGGGCGAGATGGACTGCATTTACCGGCTCAAGAGCCGGCTGCAGGTGATGGCCCAGCAGATGGTTGAGCTGTCGGAAAGGACGCGCAAGTGAAGCGCGCCGGTGCAAAGAAAGGAAGAAACATATGACGCTGAAAGAGCTGATGGAAAAGACGGGCATGCGGCTGCTGACACCGGAGGCGTTGCTCCTGCGCGAGGTGACGACGGGCTACAGCTGTGATTTGCTCAGTTGGGTGCTCGCGCACGGTCAGGCCGGCATGGCATGGATTACGGTGCAGACGCACATGAACGTAATCGCCGTCGCCATGCTGATGGACATGGCGTGCGTCATCATCCCGGAGGGGATCGAGCTGGAGAAGGCGACGCTGGAAAAGGCGGTCGAGGAGGAGGTGCCCGTCTTTTCATCAGAAAAGACCGCTTACGAGCTATGCGGCCTGATGTACGCGCTTGGCGTGGGACAGGCAGAGCGGACGTGAAGCTGAAGGTTGACCTGCACATGCATTCGTGCCTGTCGCCCTGCGCGGACGACGACATGACGCCCAACAACCTCGTCAATATGGCGTGGCTGAACGGACTGGACGCTATCGCCGTGAGCGACCACAACACGGCGCGCAACCTGCCCGCGGTGAAGGCGGCGGCCGACGCGCGCGGCCTTTTGCTGCTGCCCGCGCTGGAGGTGACGACGCGCGAGGAAGTGCACGTGCTCTGTTACTTTCAAACCGTGGAGCAAGCGCTTGCTTTTGACAGATGGGTGTACGAACGGCTGCCCGATATTCAAAATGTCCCGCGTTTCTTCGGACGGCAGGTTCAAATGGACGCGGACGACGAGGCCGTCGCGGAAGAAAAGAGACTGCTCATCTCCGCGATCGACGCAGGAATCGACGAGGTCGCCCGTACCGCGCGGGAGATGGGCGGGCTTCCCGTGCCGGCCCACATCAACCGGGGGGCAAACGGCCTTCTCACCAACTTGGGCTTCATTCCGCAGTCGGCGGGCTTCTGCGCGGTGGAGGTATCCCGCAGATCGCCGGTCCCCGCGGTTGATTTGTCCGCTTTTACGGTGCTTTACGCTTCGGACGCGCACCGGCTGGAGGACATTCCGGAGGACGGACATCTGCTGGAGGCGGAATCCAGAGATGCGATTGCTATTTTTCAATCAATCGCGAAGCGGGCAAAGGGTTAAAACTAAACAAGAAACGCAGTGCTGTATGGGGAAAACGGGCATTTTTTGTCGAACAAATCTGTGAAAAAGGGAAAAGTATGGGGTTAACCGTAGATAATCCTCGTTTTTTTAGATGCAATCCTTTAGGCGTTATGATATAATGAACCGGAATTTGTGATCGTTTCATCAAACATGCACGTGAATGCATATAAGGAGGTTTTGGTTCTTATGGCGGACAAGAACGTGGCGGAACAGTACGAAGCGCTGCGCGCGGTGATAGCCGAGCACAAAGGCGAACAGGGTGCTCTGATGCCGGTTTTACAATCTGCGCAGAACATCTTTGGCTACGTGCCGGAAGAGGTTCAGCGTTTCATCGCCGAAGGGCTGGGCGTGACGCTCAGCGAGGTGTACGGCGTGGCGACCTTCTACTCCCAGTTCTCGCTCGAACCCAACGGCGAGCACGTCATCGGCGTGTGCCTGGGCACGGCCTGCTACGTGAAGGGCTCGCAGAAGGTGCTCGACCGCTTGGCCGAGGAGCTCGACGTGGAGGTTGGAAAGACCACCAAGGACGGCAAGTTTACGCTGAATGCGACCCGCTGCCTGGGCGCCTGCGGCCTCGCCCCCGTCATGATGATCGGAGACGAGGTGTACGGCCGCCTCGTGCCGGACGACATCCCGGACATTCTGGCCAAGTACAGGAGCTGATTCGCCATGCGCGACCTGTCGCTACACATTCTGGATCTGGTGCAAAACAGCGTCAAGGCGGGCGCGTCGCTCGTGCAGGTGCGCATCCGCGACAGCGCAGGGGATGACGCGGTCGTGATCGAGATCGCGGACGACGGCTGCGGCATGGACGCGGACCTGCTGGCCCGGGTGACGAGCCCTTTTACCACCACGCGCACCACGCGCAGGGTGGGTCTCGGCATTCCAATGTTTAAGGCGAATGCGGAAGGGAGCGGCGGTTCCTTCTCGATCGATTCCAGGGTGGGCGAGGGTACGCGCGTAAAGGGCGTCTTCGGGCGCAGCAATATCGACCGCCCGCCGATGGGGGATCTGCAGGGAACGATGCTCACGCTCGTGCTGGGCACGCCAGAATATCCGGACTATTTCCTTTTATATGAGACGGACGATACGTCTTTTACGTTTGATACGCGGGAAGTGAGGCGCGCGCTGGACGGGCTGCCGCTCGATCTGCCGGAGGTCGTCTCATGGATGCGCGATTATTTGCGGGAAGGGTTTGAACAAATAAGCGGAGGTGCTACTCTATGAAAACCATCGCGGAGCTTGAGGCCATTCGCCAGCGGGCGAAGGGGCAGGTTGGGGTTCGCAAGGATCGTGAAGGAACGCGCGTCGTGGTCGGCATGGCAACCTGTGGGATCGCCGCAGGCGCGCGGCCCGTCATGCTCGCCTTTGTGGATGAGGTCAGCAAGCGCGGCCTGCAGCACGTCACCGTGTCCCAGACCGGCTGCATCGGCATGTGCCGCCTGGAGCCGATCGTCGAGGTCTTCGTGCCCGACAAGGAAAAGGTGACGTACGTGCACATGACCCCCGAAAAGGTCGCCCGCGTCGTCGCAGAGCACATCGTAAACGGCCGGCCAGTGGACGAGTACACCATCGGCGCGTGCGAAGGGCAGTAATCGATTTGCCTGATTACGGAGGGCGGCGGCGGGCCGCCATAAAGTAGGAGGAGTCAACCATGGATTTGTATCGCGCACATGTGCTGATCTGCGGCGGCACCGGCTGCACGTCTTCCGGCTCGCAGGAGCTGATCAGCCTGTTTGAGCAGCAGCTCAAGGAAAAGAACCTCGACAAGGAAATCAAGGTCGTCCGCACGGGCTGCTTTGGCCTGTGTGCCGCGGGCCCGGTGGTCATCGTCTACCCGGACGGCACGTTTTACAGCCGCGTCAAGCCGGAAAACGTGGAGGAGATCGTAAACGAGCACCTCATCAAGGGACGCCAGGTGCAGCACCTCATCTACGTGGACCACACCGCGGAAGAGGCGCATCACCAGTCGCTGGACGAGATCGGCTTTTACAAGAAGCAGCGTCGCATCGCGCTGCGCAACTGCGGCGTCATCGACCCTGAAAACATCGACGAGTACATCGCGCTGGACGGCTACAAGGCGTTGGAAAAGGTGCTGACCGAGATGAGCCGCGAGGCGGTCATCGACGAGATCAAGCGCTCCGGACTGCGCGGCAGGGGCGGCGGCGGATTCTCCACGGGCATGAAGTGGCAGTTCGCCTACAATTCATCGGGGGAGAAGAAGTACGTGGCCTGCAACGCGGACGAGGGCGACCCGGGCGCGTTCATGGACCGCAGCGTGCTGGAGGGCGACCCGCACACGATCATCGAAGCCATGGCGATCGCGGCCTATGCGATCGGTGCGGACGAGGGTTATGTCTACGTGCGCGCGGAGTACCCCATCGCCGTGCAGCGCCTGCAGATCGCCATCGACCAGGCGCGCGACTACGGCCTGCTGGGCGATGACATCCTCGGTACAGGCTTCAAGTTCGACCTGCACATCCGCCTGGGCGCGGGCGCTTTCGTCTGCGGCGAGGAAACCGCGCTGATGGAATCTATCGAAGGCCGCCGCGGCGAGCCGAGGCCGCGTCCGCCGTTCCCGGCGGTCAAGGGCCTCTTCGGCAAGCCGACCGTCCTCAACAACGTCGAAACCTACGCGAACGTCTGTCAGATCATCCTCAACGGCGCGGACTGGTTCGCCGCCATGGGCACCGAGCGCTCCAAGGGCACCAAGGTCTTCGCGTTGGGCGGCAAGATCGTCAATACGGGCCTCGTCGAGATTCCGATGGGCACGCCGCTTCGCGAGATCATCTACGACATCGGCGGCGGCATCCCGAACGGCAAGGCCTTCAAGGCGGTGCAGACGGGCGGCCCCTCCGGCGGCTGCATCCCGGCCAAGTACCTCGACATCCCGATCGAGTACGACTCGCTGATCGAGATCGGCTCGATGATGGGCTCTGGCGGCATGATCGTCATGGACGAGGACAACTGCATGGTCGACATCGCCCGCTTTTTCCTGGACTTCACGGTCGATGAATCCTGCGGAAAGTGCACGCCGTGCCGCATCGGCACGCGCCGCATGCTGGAGATTCTGCAGCGCATCACGCGCGGCGAGGGTCAGGACGGCGACATCGAAAAGCTGGAGGCGCTAGCCAAGAATATCAAGGCCACCGCGCTGTGCGGCCTGGGTCAGACCGCGCCCAACCCCGTGCTTTCCACCCTGAAATACTTCCGCGACGAATACGAGGCGCACATCTACGAAAAGCGCTGTCCTGCAGGGCACTGCACCGCGCTGCTCAATTACGTCGTCACTGACAAGTGCCGCGGCTGCACGCTTTGCGCAAAGGTCTGCCCGGTGGGCGCGATCAGCGGCGAGGTGAAGAAGCAGCACGTGATCGACAACACGAAGTGCGTCAAGTGCGGAACCTGTATCGAGAAGTGCCGCTTCGGCGCGATCATCAAGAAGTAACGCCGCCAGGCCGAGGCGCAAAAGGAGGAAACGAGCATGGATTTGGTTACCCTTACCATCGATGGGGTAGAGGTGCAGGTGGAGCCCGGCACGACCGTGCTGGAAGCCGCACGCAAAGCCCATATTCATATTCCAACGCTATGTTACCTGAAGGGGATTAACGAGATCGGCGCCTGCCGCCTGTGCTGCGTGGATACGGGCGCGCGTTCTTTGCAGGCCGCCTGCGTGCTGCCGGTTTCAAACGGCATGAAGGTGCGTACCAATACGCCCGCCGTGCGCGAGGCGCGCAAGATGAACCTGGAGCTGATCCTTTCCAACCACGAGCGCAAGTGCCTGACCTGTGTGCGCAGCGGCAACTGCGAGCTGCAAAAGCTGTGCAAGGATTTGGGCGTGGACGACGAGACGCGTTTTGAAGGGCGCAGAACCGACCTGCCCGCAGACGATCTTTCGCCCTCCATCGTGCGCGAGGCAAACAAGTGCGTGCTGTGCCGCCGCTGCGTCGCCGCCTGCGCCAAGGTGCAGAAGGTCGGCGTCATCGGCCCGGTCAACCGCGGCTTTGAGACGGCCATCGCACCCGCATGGGGCAAGCATTTGTCCGAAGTGGCCTGCGTGAACTGCGGCCAGTGTATCGAGGCGTGCCCCGTCGGTGCGCTGCATGAAAAGGACGACACCGAGAAGGTTTGGGATCTGCTGGCTGACCCGGAGGTACATGTGGTCGTGCAGCCCGCACCCGCCGTGCGCGCTGCGCTGGGCGAGGAATTCGGCATGCCGATCGGCACCTGTGTCACCGGCAAGATGGCGGCCGCGTTGCGCCGCCTGGGCTTTGACCGGGTGTTCGACACCGATTTCGGCGCAGACCTCACGATCTTGGAGGAGGGCACGGAGTTGCTCGGCCGCCTGAAGGACGGCGGCGTGCTGCCGATGATCACCTCCTGCTCGCCGGGCTGGATTAAGTTCTGTGAACACAACTATCCGGAGATGATTCCGAACCTTTCTTCCTGCAAGTCGCCGCATGAGATGGTCGGCGCGGTGGTCAAGAGCTATTACGCGGAAAAGAACGACATCGATCCGCGCAAGATAGCGGTCGTCTCCATCATGCCCTGCACAGCCAAGAAGTTCGAGGCAAAGCGTCCCGAGCTCGCGCGCGACGGCATGCAGGACGTGGATGTCGTGCTCACCACGCGTGAGCTGGCGCGAATGATCAAGCAGGCGGGCATCGACTTTGCAAAACTGCCCGACGAGGACTTCGACGACATGCTCGGCGAATCCACGGGCGCGGGCGTCATCTTTGGCGTGACGGGCGGCGTGATGGAAGCGGCGCTTCGCACGGTGTACGAGGTCGTCACCGGCAAGACGCTGGACAAGGTGGAGTTTGAGGACGTGCGCGGCTTTGAGGGCGTCAAGGAGGCGTGTGTGAAGGTCGGCGACATGGACGTGAAGGTCGCCGTCGCACACGGCACCGGCAATGCCGCGCGGCTGATGGACGCGGTGAAGGCGGGCGAAAAGGATTATCACTTCATCGAGATCATGGGGTGCCCGGGCGGCTGTGTTACGGGCGGCGGTCAGCCGATCGTCTGCGCGGACGTGCAGGTTGAGGTAAACGTGAAGGAACTGCGCGCCAGGGCGTTGTACGGCGAGGACGAGGGAAAGGCGCTGCGCAAGTCGCACGAGAATCCCTCCGTCAAGAAGCTGTACGCGGAGTTCCTGCAGGAACCGAACAGTCACAAAGCGCACAAGCTGCTGCATACGACCTATACCGCCCGCGAAAAATACTAATCGCAAAAATCCACCGGTCAGCCGGTGGATTTTTACTTTGCGGAGGATCCAATCAAAAGGGAGAGGACGTTTCGGCCTCTCCCTTTTGCACCTTTATTATACCACATGCGGTCCACAAAAAACAGTCTGTTTGTTTCGGGCGTCGTTCGCTATAAT
Source organism: Beduinella massiliensis (assembly GCF_900199405.1). Lineage (NCBI taxonomy): Bacteria > Bacillati > Bacillota > Clostridia > Eubacteriales > Beduinellaceae > Beduinella > Beduinella massiliensis. The sequence goes on along the minus strand of NZ_LT963430.1, from coordinate 2,444,853 downwards.
AAGCGAACGACTTGGAAAGGCGGGATGTAGCATGAAGGAAGAGTTGTTCCAACTGGCGATACGAAGCGCAGAACAGGAGGAGATTGGAAGAATGCTTGCCTGCAACAAAAAATTGGAGGCATACGGCCTCACGCTGCGCGAAGAGGACGCCAAGGCGTTGCTGGCGAACCGGACACAATCCTTGCAGAAACACGAGCGGGTAGAATTCGCTGAGAGCATCCTGCCCAAGCTGATTTTTGCGTTTTTTGATTCGGCGTACCTGTCCAAGGAGGAATACATAAGGACGGTCGGGGAACTGCTGGACGTGTTTTATCTCTTTAAAAACGAGTCGGGAGACCGTCTGACGGACGACGAGCTGCTCGCATTTATGCGGGAACAGTTCGACAACGTCTGCTTTGGATCGGTAGAATATCTGGCAGAGACCTGCCTTGACCGCTTTGCGCGCGCCATTCGTGCGGGATATCGCGGATATGAGGCCAGCCAGGGGGCCGGCGAATACGAACAGTTTTCGGAGGAAACGCGCTGGGAGAAGGAGCTTTACGATGCCGCGCTGCGCGAACTGATCTTTTGAGGAGGGGGAGGAAGGATGATTGAAGCGGAGGAAGCGCTGCTGGTTGTCGCCAGGCTCGCCCGAAAGTACGCCGGAAATGACAGCACCTCAATTCCTTACGAAACCGCCGGTCAACTGATGGAAGCGGCGCTTTACTGCATACGGGAAGGCGAGCGGCGCTTAACGGCTTCGGCCCTGCCCACACAAAGTAAGCCGACCGCGCAGGCTCTGTACGACATGGGGCTGGAAGCGATTCGGCAAAAAGCGCTCTTCTGCCGAATGAAGTATGAAAGGCTGCAACGGACATTCCAATCCTACGGTGTGTCGTTCTATGAGGAGGCGGTGACGCGGGAAATACCGTTCTTCCTGACGCACTACGACGTGCTGTTTTCCCCGCACGAGCACGGCATCGCGCTGAGTTATCCGACGCGCAGGCCCATCGGAGACTTGCAGGGTGTGCACGCCGTATCTGTTTATCTCTCGTACCTATCGATGGAGCAGCGATTCCTTTCTACCCTATCGAAACAATTCGTGCGGGGAGCGCTGCACTTTTACAGCGCGGAATATCGCGACCTGCCGTTTAACCTCTGCGGCGTGGTGTTGCGCAGCGTCATCGGGCATGCCGTCGCACAAAAAACGCTGCGCCTGCCGGAGCTGAACGCAGCGGACTACCGGGAAATCGCGGCCTTTTTCAAGGATAGAAACAGGGCGCAGACCGAGGAACTGCTAAAGAGCCTGATCTTGGAGTGCGTGAGAGCGGCCGGGCTTGGAGACGAAATGGCAGAATACCTGCTATCGGGGACAGAAGGCGACGCGCGGGAGCTTGACTGGGCGCTGCGAAGCAAACGGTTGGAGAGCTTCTTCAAGCAATGAGCAAAACGAATCAGCGCCGAATTCCTCGAGGAGGATTCGCGCTGATGGGTGAAGGACGACATCTATGTTCGGGTTTGCTTATTCCGTTTCCGGCACTACGCTGTTTCCAAGCGTGTGGATGCGCCCGATGATGAAAGAGGAAATCGTCACCGTCACCAGCGAACAGAGTATTTTGGTGACGGGGATGTAGGTGAGAGAGAGCATCAGCACGACGAAGTCCGTGAAAAAATAGGCCTTAGCGATCGGCAGCTTCGTGAGCCGCACGATAATGAGCGCCAGTGCGTCGTCTCCGCCAGAGGCGCCGCCCGCGCGCACGACGAGGCCCACGCCGACGCCGACGAACAGACCGCCGAGCAGCGCGGCGAAGAGGGGCTGATCGGAAAGCGGCGGCAAAATAGGACCGAAGTGCTCAAAAAGGTTATAAAACAGGGAAAAGCCGCAGCTTGCGACGACCGCATTTTTCAGAAAAGACCTGCCGAGCAGGCGAAAGCCGACGGCATAGCAGGTCATGTCCATAACAAAGCCGCTGATGCCAGGAGAAATTTTCAGCCAGTGCTGCAAAAAAAGCGTCATGCCGAGCACGCCGCCCTCCGTAATCTGGCTTTGGCTGTGCACGTTAAAGAGGCCAAAGGCCAAAATGCACGCGCCCAGCAGAAGCGAACCGTAGTGGCAAAGCGCCTGCGCACGGCGAGAAGAGGATGTGTTCAAGGGAAAAGCTCCTTTCTGGGTTTATCGCTGGATTTCTTGACAAACCTCAGTATAAAGGATATAGTAGCTATATTGTCAAGGGCCGGGAGGAAGGAAATCGATGCATACGCGTTTTACAGTCGGCGAGGTGGCGAAACTGAGCGGGCTTTCCAAGCAGGCGCTCATCTATTACGACCGGGAAGGAGTTTTTGTGCCGCGCTTTATCGACCCCAAGAACGGCTATCGCTACTATACGGCGGAGCAGCTTGAAGTGCTGGACAGCATCCTGATGCTCAAGGAGATGGGGCTCTCGCTCGACGAGATACGGGGCTTTATGAAGAGCCGGAACGACAGCCGGGCGATTGAGCTGATGGCCGCTCAGCGCCAGCGCATCCACGAGAAAATGCGCCGGCTCGACCGAACTGCGCGGAAGCTGGAGCGCAAAATCGGGACGTTGGAAGCGTTTTATGAAGACACACAGGAGGGTGTCGTCATTCAGGACGTTGCGGGCGACATCCTCGCGGCAGAGCCGGTCGAGGCGCCGGGACATCTGGAGGAGCAGGACCTCGCGCTCAAACGCCTGCTGCGCCGGGCAAAGGAAGAAAATTACCCTCACTACTATCAACTGGGTACGATGGTCGCACTGGAGGACATTCGCTCGGGCGATGTCCTGCGCGCACGGTATGCCTTTTTGCCGCTCGAATCGGAAATACCGGGCTGCCTGCGACGTCCCGCGGGGAGGGCGGCGTTTGCGTACCACGTTGGAACGTACGAACAGACGGGCGTGACGTACCGGAAATTGCTGAAGGAAATTGAGCGCAGGGGGATGGAGCCCTGCGGATATGCCTATGAATACTGCGTGCTGGACAGCCTGACATCGGAGCGAAGCGATGACTACGTGACGAAGATCCTGCTGCCCGTCCGATGAATCACTCGTCCCAGCCGTCGTCGGAGGAATCCGTGCCCGCATGCGCAAGCGCCCTCTTGGCGGTATCCCAATCGTAGCCGCGGCGAACCAGCGCGGCCAGCACCTTCCGGCAGACGTCGCGCTCGTCCTTTCCACGCGTTCTGTCAAGGAGCCGCCTGCACAGCTCGGTCGCCTGGCGCTGCTGTTCCTCCTCGTCGACATGGGAAAGGGCGGCGTCTACGTGTTCGCGCGAGACGCCCTTGCGCGCGAGCTCCTGGGCAATGCGGCGCTTACCGAGCGCGCGCTCCTGCCGGGCCTGCGTCCACTGATCCGCAAATTGTGCGTCGTTTAAAAAGCCTTCGCGCTGCAGACGGGCCATGACGCGGGCGACGGCCTTGTCCGTGTAGCCGCATTGGTGAAGGCGCGTTTCCATCTCGCGCTCCGTCCGTGGCCGGGCGGCCAGATACTCGACCGCTCGGCTGAGCGCGTGCGGATACTCTCGTTCGCTGAGCCAGGCTTCATACGCCTCAATGTCTAAATCCGTATCCGGCTGAAGCGGCCTTTCACGATATAGGCTCGCGGGAACGCGCAACGCGGCTTCTTCCTCGATTTCGACGAGGACAAGGCCGCGCTGCTTTTTGATAGAGGTAATTCGGCTCATGTACAGCACCGCTTTCATGTATAAAATAGTCTTGAGTGCGCAAGCTATGGATGAAACAGGAAGAGGCCGAAAGGCCGGCAGGCATGGCGAAAAAGGCCGTGCGCGCCCGAACGGTTGACATCGGCGGGCGGAGAAGGAAAGGGAGAGATTGTATGCCGCAAGGAAATGCACAGCTTACCCAAAAGGATCTGCATCTGATCGGAGATCAGCTGACGCACGAGGCGCTCGCGAACAAAAAGTTCGAGCATTACGCCTCGCAAATCACCGACCCTGCGCTCAAAACCATGGCGCAGACGATGGCGCAGCACCATAAGCAGCAGTACGACCGGCTGTTTACCTACCTGAACAGCCAGAACTAACGGAATTGAGCGAGGAGGCAGAGAAGATGAGCCAGCAGAATATGCCGTACTTCGGTGGAAACCAGCAGCAAAATCAGCAAAACCAGCAGCAGGCGGGCGCGCAGCAGGCCACCCAGCCGAACCAGCAGGCAGGCCAGCAGAATGCGCTGACGGAAAAGGATATGGTCGAGGACATGCTCGGATGCCACAAGGCGCTCGCTAACAGCTACAGCGTCCTCATCCTGGAAGCGAGCTGCCCGAAGCTGCGCAACATCCTGATGGAGAACTGGCAGCAGACGGTGACGGATCAGTACACGATCTTCGATCAGATGCGCACGCATGGGTGGTACCAGATGCCGACTGCGCAGCAGCAGGAGATCGCGACTTCCAAGCAGCAGTTCGCGCAGATGCAGACGCAGCTGCAGTAAAACGATCTACGAAAAGCGCCGCCCATTGTGGGCCGGCGCTTTTTTGCATGACAGATCGAACCGCACCGGCGGGCTCAATGACCGTGGCGCGCGAGCAGCTCCTGCTTGAGGTTGTAAAGGTTCTGCGAAAGGTCGACCTTGTAGCGCTGTGGGCGATGAAGGCGTTTATATTCGCTCCAGAACGTGTCGAGCTCCTCCTTCGCGTAGGCGGCGATGCGGTGCAGATCAGGGGACTCGTAGACCTGCCGCCCGTTTCTGAACACCGGCACAAGCAGGGGACGAAGCGTATAATCCGTCAGCGTCATGCGCTTCCAGGTGTTCTCCGGGTCGAAGATTGTCAGGGGCTGCTGCTCATCGTATACCTCGCTGTCGAGCGCGATGAGGTCGGCCAACGCGTGACGGTCTTCCTTGGAATAGATGCGCAGCACCTTTTTTTTGCCGGGGTTGGTGATCTTTGCGGGGTTTTCGGAGATCTTGATGCGCGGCACGAGCGTGCCGTCTACCTCTTCAGCGGACAACTTGTATACGCCGCCGAGCGCCGGGTTGTTCTGACTCGTAATCATACGCGTGCCGACGCCCCAGACGTCGATGGCTGCGCCCTGCGCCTTCAAATCCCAGATGACCTCCTCGTCCAAGTCGCCGGAGGCAAAGATGCGTGCTTGGGGGAAACCGGCCTCATCGAGCATTTTGCGCGCCGTCCGGCTCAGATAGGCGAGGTCGCCGCTGTCTAGGCGGATGCCGCTGGGCTCAAAACCGCGCCCGCGCAGCTCTTTGAAAACCGTGATCGCGTTGGGCACGCCGCTCTTGAGCGTGTCGTAGGTATCCACGAGCAGCAGGCAGTCGCGCGGAAAGATTTCCGCATAAGCGCGGAAGGCGTCCAGCTCGGAGGGGAAGCTCATCACCCAGCTGTGCGCGTGCGTGCCGCGAACGGGAATGTCGTACATCTGTCCCGTAAGCACGTTGCTGGTGGCGACGCAGCCGCCGATGATCGAAGCGCGCGCGCCGTAGATGCCCGCGTCCGGCCCCTGCGCGCGGCGAAGACCGAATTCGAGCACGCCGTCTCCCTGAGCAGCCTGCACGACACGGCTGGCCTTGGTGGCGATCAGGGTTTGATGGTTGATGATGTTGAGCAGCGCCGTCTCCACGAGCTGAGCCTCCATCATCGGCGCGCACACGCGCACAATAGGTTCGGTGGGGAAGACGATGGTCCCCTCCGGCATGGCGTCGATGTCGCCCGTGAAACGAAAATCGCGGAGCAGATCGAGAAATCCTTCGTCAAACGTGTTAAGGCTTCTCAGGTATTCAATGTCCTCTGCGGAGAAGTGCAGGTCGCGCACGTATTCAATCGCCTGCTCCAAGCCGGCGACGACGGCATGGGACGTTTCATCGCCCTGCTTGCGGTAGAACAAATCGAAGACGGCGGTATTCTGCGCCATGCCGTACCGCCAGTACCCGTTCATCATGGTCAGCTCGTACAGGTCCGTCATCATGGTAAGATTACGCATTGTACATTCCTCTTTTATCTCATTTTATCGGTGTTCGGCTCGCGCGGGGGCCGGGGACTGCCTGCGAAACGGATAGAGCAGCATGCCGCTGGCAATCATTTGAAGCATGCAGGCGATCTGCCGCCAGGAGACGAAGAGCTGGTTGTTTGCATCCGCCCGACCGAGACCGGAGAGCAGGATGCCGAGCGTGAAAAGGGAGGCGACGGTGAGCGGCACGAGGTTTTTGAGCTTTCGCCGGCGCGCATTTATAAAGCACAGGACGCAAAGCGCAATCTGGCAGACGAGGAGCGCGAGCATGATGATCTGTGCCGCCGTGAAAAGATTCGCGTAGGCGCCGCGCTCGAACTCGCCGATAAAGCAGCCGGCGAGCGCGAGCACCGTCGCGGCGATGGGCAGAAGGTAAAAAGGCTGTGTCTTGTGTTTGAGCCTCAAATAAAAGACAATTACGATGGCGACGCAGGCCAGCGCGCTCAGGATTTGAGAGACGCGGACGAATTCGTTGATGAACGTCAGACTGTCTTCGCGCATGCCTTCGATTACCGTCCGTCCCGCGCAGTAGAGCAGCAGATAAAAACAGAAGACGTCGCCCTTTTTGCGCGTAAAATGCCGAATGCCCATCAGGAGCGCAAAGACGGCGAGATTCCAGCAGAACTCATAGAAAAAGGTCGCCATGTGCCAGTACCATACGCTGCCAACGGGGATTTCTACAGCGAAGGGGAAGAATTGCAGCGCAGGATCCGAAAGACGGAAACCATAGGCCTCCATATTGAAGTAGTTGCCCCAGCGGCCGATAGCCTGTCCGAGCACGAGGGAGGGGGCGACGATGTCCAGAATAGAGGATAAGGCGATCTGCTTGCGCTTGGATACGAGCCAAGCCGCAAGCAGGCCGCCGAGCACGCCGCCATAAATGGCGAGGCCGCCGCTGCGGATGTCGAAGATGCTGAGCAGATCCTCCGAAAAGGAATCCCACTGAAAGAGCACGTAATAGAGACGCGCCCCCACCAATGCGAGCGGAATCGCGAGAATGGCAAAGTCGATCGTCGTGTCCTTGGGAAGCCCCAGGCGTTTTTCCTCGCGCGTCGCGAGCAGGATGCCCAGGACGACGCCGGTGACGATGAAAAGGCTATACCAGGAAATGCCCAAGAAGGCAATCCGGTCGAGCGGTGGACGGCTGAGCATGTCGTTTCCTCCTTATGATCCCGCGCGACGGCGGCGCGGATGCGCGGCATATCTTCCGGATAGTCCGATCCGGTTCTGATCTGATTCTTTCCCATTATAAGGCGGCGGGAGGGGTGTGTCAAGACAGCTAAAATCGCCCAAAACCGCGCCAAATGTGAAGGACTTGTCGAAAAAACGTTGTGTTGCCGACGAGGGGCGTGTATAATAATCTGTGAAGTAAAACATGGAGGGATTGCATCGTGCTTTCTATCGGCAGCGATCACGCCGGCTATCATTTAAAGAAGACCTTGATGGAAGAGCTGGATCGCAGGGGAATCGTGTATAAAGACGAGGGAACGTATACGGGCGAAGCGGCCGACTATCCGGCCGTCGCTGAAAAGGTCGCGAAAGCCGTCGCGTCGGGTGAATGCGAACGCGGAATTCTGATCTGCGGTACGGGCATTGGCATGTCAATCGCGGCGAACAAGGTGCATGGCGTCCGGGCGGCGGTGTGCCACGACGTTTTTTCTGCGCGGATGACGCGCATGCATAACGACGCTAACATCCTTTGCATGGGCGAGCGCGTCATCGGGCCCGGGCTGGCGGTGGACGTGTTGAACGCATGGCTGAACGCGTCGTTTGAGGGCGGACGCCATCAGCGCCGCGTGGATATGATGACCGCGCTGGAGCGCGAAGAGAATGGATCATATTGAAGGAGGACCACATAGATGTCTACGCTTCACGTAATGGATCACCCCCTGATTCAGCACAAGGTTTCGCTCATGCGCGACCGTGAGACCGGCACAAAGGATTTCCGCGAGCTGCTCGAGGAAATCTCCATGCTCATGGCCTACGAGGTGACGCGCGATCTGCCCCTCAAGGAGGTCGAAATTGAAACGCCCGTGTGCCGGGCCAAGACGAAGGTCATCAGCGGTAAGAAGCTTGCGGTCGTTCCGATTCTGCGTGCGGGCCTCGGCATGGTCGACGGCATCATGAGCCTCGTGCCCGCAGCGAAGGTCGGTCACATCGGCCTGTACCGCGACCCGAACACGCTGGAGCCGGTCGAGTATTACTGCAAGCTGCCGGCGGACGTGGAAGAACGCGACCTGATTGTCGTCGATCCCATGCTGGCGACGGGCGGCTCCGCCTCCGCCGCGATTTCGTTCATCAAGAAACGCGGCTGCAAGAGCATCAAGCTTGAATGCCTGATCGCCGCGCCGGAAGGAATTGCGCGCATTCAGCGCGACCATCCGGATGTGGATATCTTCGTAGCCTCCGTAGACGAAAAGCTCAACGATCACGGCTACATCGTACCGGGCCTCGGAGACGCGGGCGACCGGCTCTTCGGAACCAAATAAATCGGGGAATTCTCTTTACCGCCCTTGTGGGCGGTATTTTTTTGGAAGAATCCAGCCAGCAAATCCGTTATATACCACAAAGCGGACAAAACAATGGATCGAAAGCTATGAGCACAGCCGATGACATTTCTTTTGTGCGCATGCTATACTTGCCTTCATTCCGGAATAAGATGAGAATACGGAGCCTTTGACTGCACGCGGTGGAGTGCGCTGCCTGGATAGAAGGAGAAATTCGATGATTCCATTTATGGAAAGGTTTAATCTGATCATCTTGTGCCTGTTCCTTCTTTGCTACTTTTATCAAATCGCATACATTGTGGTGCGTTTTGTCAAGAAACAAAAGGATCATCCGGCCCAAAAACAGCACAAGTTCGCCATTCTCATTTCCGCGCGCAACGAAGAAAAGGTCATCGGCGAACTGCTGCGAAGCATCAGAAATCAGCGTTATCCCAGAGAACTGATCGACGTATACGTCGTGGCGGATAACTGCGACGACAACACCGCGCGTATTGCGCGAAAATACGGCGCGACCGTCTTTGAGCGAGCCAACCGCCGACAGGTCGGCAAGGGATATGCGCTGGACTATGCATTTGGCCAGATCCGCAGAAGCGTGGGCATTCGGCATTACGAGGCGTACATGGTCTTCGACGCGGACAACGTGCTGGACGAAAACTATGTCCATGAAATGAACAAGACGTTCGATCAGGGGTACGGCGTTATTACCAGCTACCGGAATTCTAAAAACTACGGTACGAACTGGATATCGGCCGGGTATGCGCTCTGGTTTCTGCGCGAATCCCAATACCTGAACGGGGCGAGGATGAGCCTGCACACGAGCTGCGCGATCTCCGGCACGGGTTTTCTCGTCTCCAGCCGTGTGATCGAGCGAAACGGGGGCTGGAAGCACCACCTGCTGACGGAGGATATCGAGTTTTCCATCGACAGCGCCATCAGGGGAGAGGTGATTGGCTACTGCGAGCGCGCGATCGTCTATGACGAGCAGCCGCAGGATTTCCGCTCTTCCTGGAAACAGCGAATGCGCTGGGCGAAGGGGTTTTATCAGGTGTTCGCCCGTTACGGTCGGGCGCTCGTCGGCGGCTGCGTAAAGCAGCGCAGTTTTCAGTGCTACGACATGCTGATGACCATCGCCCCGGCGACGCTGCTGACGCTGACCACCATCGCGGCGAACCTGGCCTTCTGCGTCTACGGATTTGCTGCGAAGATGCCGGAGGTCGTCGCGGCGGCCGGGCAGGAAGCTTTCATCACGGTTGCAGGCGTTTACCTGTCGCTGTTTCTCTTTGGCCTTGTGACGACGATCACCGAGTGGAGGCAGATTCACTGCGCCGGGTATAAAAAGATTTTGTATCTGTTCACGTTTCCTGTTTTCATGTTTACCTACGTTCCCATCGCGATTGCCGCATTGTTTAAGCACGTAACATGGGAACCGATTGCGCACACCGTCCAAAAGAACGTACAGGAAATACGGGAATGATTTGCTGGAGAGGCGCGGCCTCTCTTTTTTTGTCCGAAAGACGGTCGCTGCTGGATGTGCAAAGAGGGGATGGACGCCGTCAAACGGCCTCCATTTGGCACAACAACGTCTTTTTGTCCCTGTATATTTTGCGGAGAATGCCGTATCATGGCGATCAAGGAGGACGTTTATTGTGAAAAGATTGTCGAATAAAAAACAAGTGGTTGACTGAGACAAAATTGACAAAAATAGCATTGACAAATCGACACACAGACAGTATAGTGTTACTATAATGCGATTCATAGCGCAGTTTGCGTGTGTATGACGGAAATCTGTATGAAATCTTTATGACGGAGGGGTTGTGGATGAAGCCGCAGCAAGCGGTGGTTCAAGAGACGAAGCACATCGCGCTCGGCACGGCCGTGCTTTGCGCGATCATGCTCCTTATATTTTTAATTCTGGGCAAATTTCATTGGACAGTTTTGACGGGTGCGCTGCTGGGATTCACTGTCGCGGTCGGCAATTTTTTTGCGCTCGGTCTATCGGTACAGAAGGCTGCGGCAAAACCCGACAAGGCAAAGCAGATCATGCAGCTTTCCTACAGCATGCGCATGCTCGTGATGGCGCTTTGCGTGATCCTGGCAATGGCGACGCCTGCATTTCATTGGGTGGCTGCGGTGCTGCCGCTCATCTTCCCGCGCGTGACCATCGGGATCATGCAGATCATGGGCAAGTACAAGCCCGCGAGAAAGGAAGCGGAATAATCGATGAATATGAGCGTAACGGGCGCCCGGATTTACTGGACGATACCGGTTTTAGGCGGCATTCCGATCACGGAGACGGTCGTCAATACGTGGATCATCATCCTGTTGGTCACGGGGCTCTGTATCTTCCTCACCCGCGGCCTTAAGGTGCACGCGACGTCGCGCAGGCAGGTCATCGCGGAGTTTCTGGTGAATACCGCGCGCAAGTTCGTGGACGGAAACATGGGCGGGACCTTCTCCTATTATACGCCTTTTGTCGCGTCGATCTTCGTGCTTTCGGCAGTTTCCAGTCTTTCAAGCCTCGTAGGGGCCTACGCGCCTACGTCGGACCTCTCCACCCTGCTGGGATGGGCGCTGCTCGTGTTCGTCCTGATCACCTACACAAAGGTAAAGACGAACGGCGTGCTGGGCTATTTCAAGGGCTATACGCAGCCGATCTTCGTGCTGACGCCCTTTAACATCATCAGCGAGATCGCAACGCCGATTTCGATGGCGTTCCGTCATTTCGGCAACATCGCCTCCGGCGGCGTCATCATGGCGCTCGTGTACGGCGCGCTTGCGAGTCTTTCGAACATGGTGCTGGGCCTGCTGCCCGGCTTCCTGGGCGACATCCTGGGGATGGTCCCGATCTTCCAGATCGGCATCCCGGCGATTCTCTCTGTTTATTTCGACCTCTTTTCCAGTTTCCTTCAGGCTTTCATCTTCTGCATGCTGACGATGATGTACATCTCGTCGGCAGCGCAGGAGGGTTAAATAAAGCGAAATAAAAAGATTATCTAAACACTTAAGGAGGAACTCACATGTTGGAAAAAGCGATTGTTATGGGATGCTCTGCGATAGGCGCGGGCCTGGCGATGATCGCCGGCATCGGCCCCGGTATCGGCGAAGGCTACGCGGTTGGCAAGGCCTGCGAAGCGATCGGCCGTCAGCCGGAGGCTAAGGGCGACGTAACCTCTACGATGCTGCTGGGCTGCGCCGTCGCCGAGACGACCGGTATTTATGGCTTCATCGTCGCGTTGATCCTGCTGTTCGTCAATCCCTTTATCGGAAAGCTGTGAGCCATTCCCTGATTTGAGGGATTATCTCTAAGCGGGAGGGAACGAAGTGCAACAGGTACAGGATTTTATTTCCATAACGCCCTGGACCCTGATCTTTCAGATTTGCAACCTGCTGATCTTGACCGCGCTCATAAAAAAGTTTCTTTTCAAGCCCGTGATGGCCGTGCTGGATAAGCGTCAAGCGGAGATCGACGGAATGTACAGCGAAGCGGACAAGGCAGAGGCCCGAGCCAAAGCGCTGAAGAGCGAATATGAGCAGCGGCTTGCTACGGCGCGCGAAGAAGCAGACGGTCTGGTGCAAAACGCCATGCGCACCGCGCAGGTGCGCTCCGACGAGATCGTCGGTGAAGCGCGCGAACGCGCTGTGATGCTCAAGAACAAGGCGGATCAGGAAATCGAGCAGGAGCGCAAAAAGGCGTTTATGGACGTCAAAAACGAACTTTCCGGCATCGCGGTGGACATTGCCTCCAAGGTGGTCGAACGCGAGGTCGATGCGAAGGATCACGAGGCCTTCATCGAAGATTTCATCCGGAACGTTGGTGAAGCGTCGTGACGGAGACAGCGAAGGAATACGGCGGCGCGCTGTACGCGCTCTGCCTGGAAGAGGGGATCTCGCAGGACGTGCTGGATGAACTGCGCGTGCTGACGGAGGCGTTTGCTGAAAACCCCCCGTTTGTTCGCCTACTCTCCAATCTGGGCATGGCAAAGGAAGAACGCGTCCGGATTGTAGACGAGAGTTTCCGTGGGAAAATCCACCTCTATCTCTTAAACTTTCTAAAAATCCTGTGTGAACGCGGCTCCATAGGCGAGCTTGCCGGCTGCTATGAGGAGTATCGCGCGCGCTACAACGAGGACAACGGCATCGTGGAAGCCACCGTGACTTCCGCCGTGCCCCTTTCGGCCGGGCTGCGCGCAAAACTTACGGAGCGCCTGAACGCCGTCACCGGAAAGCGCGTCGCGATCAAAGAGCGCGTCAATCCCGCGCTGATCGGCGGCATCCGCCTTGAGATGAACGGCAAGCGCTATGACAACAGCGTTCAGGGCAGGCTGGAGCAGATCAGAAGCGCGCTGCTCACGGCCGTTCAGTGAGCCCCATAGCAAACACAGAAAGCTGGTGATACCGTGCAATTAAAACCTGAAGAGATCTCCAAGATCATCAAAGCGCAGATCAAGCATTACGAAAATAAGATCGAGAGCAGCGAGACCGGCAGCGTCATCCTGGTGGGCGACGGCATTGCGCGCGCCTGCGGCCTGGATAAGTGCATGGCGGGCGAGCTGGTGGAGTTTGAAAACGGCGAATACGGCATGGCGCTCAACCTCGAAGAAAATTCGGTGTCCATCGTGCTGCTCGGCAGCGACGTCGGTATCCGCGAGGGCAGCACCGTGAAGCGCACCGGGCGCGTCGTTTCCGTGCCGGTGGGCGAGGCGCTCATCGGCCGCGTCGTCAACTCGCTGGGCCAGCCCATCGATGGCAAGGGTGCGATCGAGGCGAAGGAATACCGCCCCATCGAAAGTCCCGCGCCTGGCATCATCGAGAGAAAAAGCGTCAGCGTGCCGCTTCAGACGGGCATCAAGGCGATCGACAGCATGATCCCGATCGGCCGCGGCCAGCGCGAGCTCATCATCGGCGACCGCCAGACCGGCAAGACCGTCATCGCGACGGATACGATCATCAACCAGCGCGGCAAGGACGTCATCTGCATCTACGTCGCGATCGGGCAGAAGCGTTCGACCGTGGCGCAGCTGGTGGAGCTGCTCACGAGCGAGGGCGCGATGGATTATACGATTGTCGTCAGCGCCACCGCGTCGGAGCTGTCCCCCCTCCAGTACATCGCGCCCTATGCGGGCTGCGCGATGGGTGAGTACTTCATGGCGCAGGGAAGGGACGTCCTCATCATCTACGACGACCTTTCCAAGCATGCGGTCGCTTACCGTGCCCTGTCCCTGCTGATTCGCCGTCCGCCGGGCCGCGAGGCGTATCCAGGCGATGTCTTCTACCTGCATAGCCGTCTGCTGGAGCGCGCGGCGCGCATCGCGCCGGAATACGGCGGCGGCTCCCTGACAGCGCTGCCGATCATTGAAACGCAGGCCGGCGATGTTTCCGCCTATATCCCGACGAACGTGATTTCGATCACCGACGGCCAGATCTTCCTGGAGAGCGAGCTGTTCCACTCCGGCGTCATGCCGGCCGTGAACCCGGGCATCTCGGTCAGCCGCGTAGGCGGCAACGCGCAGATCAAGGCCATGAAGAAGGTCGCCGGTACCCTCAAGCTGCTCTACAGCCAGTACCGTGAGCTTCAGTCCTTCGCGCAGTTCGGCAGCGACCTGGACGCGGACACCAAGGCGCGCCTGGCGCAGGGCGAGCGCATCGTGGAAGTGCTCAAGCAGGACCGCAATTCGCCCGTCCCGGTCGAAAAGCAGGTATGCATCCTATACGCCGTCACGAAGGACTACCTAAAGGACGTGGACGTCGCAGACGTTCGCGAGTACGAGCGCGGGCTGTATGAGCGCATGGACGCGCAGCACGGCGCCGTGCTGCAGGCAATCCGCGAGACCGGCAATCTGTCGCCCGAGACGGAGGAAGCGCTGAAGGCCGCCCTTGGCGCCTATACAAAAGACTTCCTGACCGGACGATAAGGGGGGCTGAACGATGGCCGGAGCCTCCATGAAGGATATCAAGCTGCGCATTAAGAGCGTGGAAAGCACCATGCAGATCACCAAGGCGATGGAATTGGTGGCCTCTTCCAAGTTGCGGCGTGCGCGCGAGCGGATGGAAAAAAGCCGTCCGTATTTCGAGATCCTGTATGACAACCTGGTGCAGATCGCGAGGCTCAACACCGAGCTTACGTCGCCTTACGTAGCGGAATCAAAGAACCGAAAGACCTGCTACGTGGTCATCGCGGGCGACCGCGGGCTGGCGGGCGGCTACAACGCCAACATCTTCAAAGAGGTGATGGGCGCGATAGACGGAAGCGAGGCTTGCGTGCTGCCGATCGGCAAGAAGGCGGTTGAGTTTTTTGACAGGCGGGGCATAGAGAGCCTGACGCACGCCTACGCGGTGGCGGAAGACGTGAGCGTGGGCGATTGCTTTGCGATGGCGCAGATGCTCACCGAGGGATTCAAGCACGGTGAATACGACCGCATTTGCGTCGCCTTTACGCGGTTTGTGTCCATGCTGACGCAGACGCCGCACATTCTGCCGCTGCTGCCGCTTGCCAAGCAGGAGCCTATGGAAGAAGGGCCGCAAAAGGCGCGCATGCTCATCACATACGAGCCGGACAGCGGAGAAATTTTTGACGCCATCATGCCCAACTACGTGGCGGGTGTGATCTATAGCGCGCTTTGCGAGTCGGTTGCCAGTGAAATGGGCGCCCGGCGCACCGCGATGGACGCGGCGAGCAAGAACGCGGGCGACATGATCGAGGATTTGAGCCTGCGCTATAACCGCGCGCGTCAGGGCGCGATCACGCAGGAGATCACCGAGATCGTCGCGGGCGCAGAACAGTAAAATTGAAGGACAGGGCGTAGCGCTGTCCAGCGAAAAGGAGTACCGCGCATGAGCAAAGGGAATGTAGGGTCCGTCGTGCAGATCATCGGACCGGTGCTGGACGTCAAGTTTGCGGACGGCCAGCTCCCGGACCTGCTCAATGCTCTGGAGATTGAGCATGACGGAAAGCGTCTGGTCGTCGAGGTTGCGCAGCACATCGGCGACGACGTGGCCCGCTGCATCGCCATGTCGAGCACGGACGGCCTCGTTCGCGGCCTCAAGGCCGTAGACACGGGCAGTTCGATCACCGTGCCGGTGGGCGACCAGTGCCTGGGACGCATCTTCAACCTGCTCGGCGAGCCGGTGGACAATCAGCCCGCGCCCGAGGGCGTGGAGCGCTGGCCGATCCACCGTGACCCGCCCGCCTATGACGAGCAGGAAACCACCACGGAAATTCTGGAAACGGGCATCAAGGTCGTCGACCTGATCGCCCCGTACGCCAAGGGCGGCAAGATCGGCCTCTTCGGCGGCGCGGGCGTCGGCAAGACGGTTCTGATTATGGAGCTCATCAACAACGTCGCCAAGCAGCACGGCGGCCTATCCGTCTTTACGGGCGTGGGCGAGCGCACGCGCGAAGGCAACGACCTCTACTACGAGATGAAGGAGAGCGGCGTGCTTTCCAAGACGGCGCTCGTATACGGCCAGATGAACGAGCCGCCGGGAGCGCGCATGCGCGTGGCACTTTCGGGCCTTACGATGGCGGAATACTTCCGCGACCGCGAGAACCAGGACGTGCTGCTGTTCATCGATAACATCTTCCGCTTTACGCAGGCCGGCTCCGAGGTTTCAGCGCTGCTGGGCCGTATGCCCAGCGCCGTCGGATATCAGCCGACGCTGGCGACGGAGATGGGCGCCTTGCAGGAGCGCATTACCTCTACCAAGAAAGGATCGATCACGTCCGTGCAGGCGGTTTATGTGCCTGCGGACGACCTGACCGACCCGGCTCCCGCCACGACGTTCGCGCACCTGGACGCGACGACGGTTTTGTCGCGCGCCATCTCCTCGCTGGGTATTTATCCGGCTGTCGATCCGCTGGAATCCTCCAGCCGAATCCTGACGCCGGACGTGGTCGGCCAGGAGCATTACGAGGTCGCGCGCGACGTGCAGAAGATCCTGCAGCGCTACAAGGAGCTACAGGACATCATCGCCATCATGGGCATGGACGAGCTGTCGGAGGAGGACAAGCTGATCGTCGCGCGAGCGCGTAAGATTCAGCGCTTCCTGTCTCAGCCGTTCAGCGTCGCGGAGCAGTTCACCGGCATGGAGGGCAAGTACGTTCCGCTCAAGGAAACCATCCGCGGCTTTAAGGAAATCATCGAGGGCAAGCACGACGACCTGCCCGAGAGCGCATTCCTGTTTGTCGGCACGATCGAAGAGGCGGTCGAAAAGGCAAGGAAGGGTGAAGGCGCATGAGCAGCTTCCACTTGCAGATCGCGACGCCCGACGGCTTGATCTTTGACGGACAGGCAGAGCGGCTGCTGTGCAGGACGATCGTCGGCGACGTATGCATTCTGGCGCGACATGCCGACTACGTGACCGCGCTGGGCATGGGCGAGGCGCGCGTCACGATAGACGGAAATGTCCGGCGGGCGGCATGCATGGGCGGCATGCTTACCGTCGTCAAGGGCGAGGTGCGCCTTGTGCCCACGACGTTTGAATGGGCGGAGGACATCGACGCGGAGCGCGCCCAGCGCGCCAAGGAGCGCGCCGAGCTGATGCTCAAGGAAAAGCAGACGGACAAGCGCGATTTGATGCTGGCGGAGGCAAGACTCAAGCGCGCGCTCGTGCGCATGCAGGTCAAAGGATGAGCAGGCAGGGGGCCGTGCGGAAACGCACGGCCTCTTCTGCGTCTGAACGAAAAGCGGACCGCTCTTGCGGTAGGCCGATGAAAATGTTATAATTTGAACGTATTGTACGAAAACAGGGAAAACCTGTCGAGCGTGAACGCGTTCATGGATATTCACTTTAGGCGGCGCGATGGACAGTGCGATCCTCGCTCAGCCGCCCTTGCATTCAAACGAGCGGGAGGAAACAGGATGACGCTGTATGAACGGATTGTGCGCGGGGAAGAGAAGATCTCGCTGATCGGCTTGGGCTACGTGGGCATGCCCATCGCGGTCGCGTTTTCAAAAAAGGCCAAGGTCATTGGATTTGATCTCAACGAAAAAAAGATCGAAATGTACAGGCAGGGCGTGGACCCCACGCATGAGGTAGGGGATGCGGCGGTAGCTGCGTCTACGGTCGAGTTCACGAGCGACGAAACGCGCCTGCGCGACGCGAAGTTTCATATCGTGGCCGTGCCGACGCCCGTCAACGCGGATAAGTCGCCCGATTTGTCGCCTGTAGTGAACGCGAGCGCGCTCGTCGGGCGCAACCTGACTCCTGGATCGATCGTCGTGTACGAATCGACGGTTTACCCGGGCGTGACGGAAGACGTGTGCGTGCCGATACTCGAGCGCGAATCCGGTCTACGCTGCGGCGAGGACTTCAAGGTCGGCTATTCGCCCGAGCGCATCAACCCGGGCGACAAGGTGCACCGGCTCGAAAATATCCGAAAGATCGTCTCCGGCATGGACAAAGAGGCACTTTGCGAGATCGCAAGCGTGTATGAGCTGGTGATCGAGGCGGGCGTGCATCGCGCCTCCACCATAAAGGTCGCGGAGGCGGCGAAGGTCGTGGAGAACAGCCAGCGCGACATCAACATTGCCTTCATGAACGAGCTGGCAATGGTGTTTGACCGCATGGACATCGACACCAAAGAGGTCATCGATGCGATGAACACCAAGTGGAACGCACTTGGCTTTACGCCCGGCCTCGTGGGCGGCCATTGCATCGGCGTGGACCCGTATTACTTTGTTTACGAAGCGGAGAAGCTGGGCTATCACTCGCAGATCATCCTGTCCGGGCGCAAGATCAACGACGGCATGGGCGCGTTCGTGGCCGATGCGGTCATCAAGCAGCTCGTGCTCGCGGGCAAGGCGGTGCGTTATGCAAAGGTGGCTATCCTGGGCCTTACGTTCAAGGAGGATTGCCCGGACACGCGCAATTCCAAGGTGGCAGACATCATCGGCCGCCTAAGGGAATACGGAATCGATCCCGTGGTGACCGATCCCTGCGCGGCCCCGGAGGACGCGGCGCGCGAATATGGCGTGACGCTGCGGCCGCTTTCGCAGGTGCAGGATGCCGACTGCGTGGTGATCGCGGTGGCGCATAAGGCGTTTCGAGCGCTGACGCTTGAGCAGATCGACCGCCTGTTCCGGACGATGCCCGCGGACGAAAAGGTGATCGTAGACGTGAAGAGCATTCTGGACAAGCAGGAAGTGCTTCGCGCCGGATACCGTTACTGGCGGCTGTAAAGGCGAGCGCCAGCCTTCCGACCTGAACTGCGCGGTCTGTATTTGTTTGAACCTGCCAGAAGCATCCCGGGCTTTGCACCGAAGGATGCTTTTTTAGTCCTATCCAGGGATGCACCTGCTTTTCCCTTGGACTGACAGCAAAATTTTTTCTGAACCGCTTGACGGATTCGGATTCCGGCGTATAATATAGTCAAAGTAGGTCAATAAGATGATGGGGTGGTCTCATGAAACCGCTTAGTGATACGATAGAGGCCTTCATCAAGGCTTTGATGGAAGAGGATGACACACAGGTAGAGCTCAAACGCAACGAGCTCGCCGAGCATTTTCAATGCGCGCCGTCTCAAATCAACTACGTGCTGGCGACCCGATTTACGCCCGACCACGGTTACGTGATCGAATCCCGCCGGGGCGGGGGCGGCTACATCCGCATCGTGCGGATCGCGAGCAGCGACAAGGACGACCTGCTCAAGTCCATTTACCAGCGGATCGGCACATCGATTTCCCATGGGGACGCCATGCGGATTTTAGCGAGGCTGCAAAGCGAGGAGATCGTCACGGAGGAGGAAGCGCACCTGATGGCGGCGGCGCTGACGCCGCAGGCCGTGCCGCTGCCGCTGAGCATGAAGGACGCGCTGTGCGCGGGAACGCTGCGCAGCATGATCTTGGAACTTGCCAAACGTAAGAAGGAGGCTTAAGGATGCTTTGTGAGGAATGCGGGAAGAATCCCGCGACGATTCATTATACACAGGTTCAAAACGGCGTCGCGACGCAGATGCACTTATGTGCGGCCTGTATGGCGAAACACCAGAAGGGACTGGACACGATGTCCAGTCTGATTTCCAGCCTTCTTTCAGGCGTTTCCGGCCAGAAGGAAAGGCCGGAGCAGGAGAAGCTTCGCTGTCCCACCTGCGGAATGGAGTACGAGCGCTTTCGGGAGACGGGGCTGCTCGGCTGCGCGGACTGCTACAAGGCGTTTGCGGCGCAGCTGGCCCCGATGCTGGGGCGCATCCATGGGCGCACGCAGCACGTGGGTCACGTGCCGCCTGCCCGCAGCGCGCACATCAGCGCGCAGCGGGAGCTGGAAAAGCTGCGCAGGGAAATGGACGAGGCGGTCGCGAAGGAGGAATTCGAGCTCGCGGCGCAGCTTCGCGACCGCATCCGCGCGATGACGGTTACGGAGGAGGAACAGGCGGAAGCGGCGAAGGGAGGCTGCGAGCATGCGTGATCAGCTTTTAGACGACGTGGTGCTTTCCAGCCGCGTGCGTCTTGCCCGCAATTATCGGGATATCCCCTTTCCGTCGATGATGAACGACGTATGGGCGGCGGAGACGATCCGCCGCACCTGCGACGCGGCGTCGACGTTTCCGGACGCATCGAGCTATGCTTTCGTACGGCTTTCCGACCTGTCGCCCATCCAGCGTCAGGAAATGGTGGAGCAGCACGTCATCAGCCGTGATTTGCTGCGCAGCGCGGATTTAGCCGCCGTTCTTTTGGGCAAAGATAATAAGGTCAGCATCATGGTCAACGAGGAGGATCACATTCGGCTGCAGGTGCTCTTGCCGGGGACGGACGTGGAGCAGGCGGCAAAGATTGCACGCGAGGTCGATGATGGGCTGGAAACCCAGGTGACATATGCCTTTGACGACCAGCTCGGCTACCTGACCGCGTGCCCGACGAACACGGGATCCGGCATGCGCGCCTCGCAGATGCTGCATCTGCCCGCGCTGACGATTCTGCGCCAGATGGGCGCTGTCGGGCAGGCGGTCGACAAGCTGGGGCTCACAATCCGTGGGCTTTACGGCGAGGGCAGCGAGGCTTTCGGAAACCTCTATCAGGTCTCCAATCAGGTGACGCTGGGGCGCACGGAGGAGGAGCTTGTGCAGGCCATCCGGGAGGTCGGCAGCCAACTGGCGGACATGGAGCGCAAGGCGCGCAGGACGCTGCTGGAGAAGGATCGTCTGACGCTGGAAGACCGGTTGATGCGCTCGGTCGGCGTGCTGATGTACGCGCGGCGTATCGGGGACAAGGAATTCATGCAGCGTTGGTCGGACGTAAGGCTGGCGAGCAGCCTGAACCTCGTTGACATGGACGGCTCAACGCTCGATTCGCTGCTTTACAGGGCTCAGAGCGCGGGCATCGCCCGAAGGGCCGGAAAAGAATTGACCGCGCCCGAACGGGATCAGCTTCGCGCAGAGTATGTACGCGCGGCGCTTTGCGGAAAACATTGACCCAAGTGGGATTTGGAGGTAATTATGGCATTGTTTGGACGCTTTACGGAGCGGGCGCAGCGGGCCCTGCAGGGCGCGCAGCACGCGGCTGTGGCGATGAAGCATCATTATGTAGGAACGGAGCACCTGCTCATGGGGCTCATGCAGGTGCAGGACGAAAAGGACCGCGAAATGCTCCAGGGCATCACGGCGGAACAGGTGCAGGACGAGATTCTGCGCGTGGTGGAGACCGGCGATGAGCCGGTCACCGGCGCGCTGAGCCTGACGCCGCGAACGAAGAAGGTGCTGGACGGCGCGATGGCGGAATCCCGAGCGCTGGGGCAGAACTACATCGGCGCGGAGCACCTATGGCTGGCGCTGCTGCGCGAGGGCGAGGGCGTCGCGGCGCACGTGCTCACGTCGCTGGGCGTCAACTTGGAGGAAGCGCGCGATACGATCCTCGCGTCGCTTTCGGGCGGCGGCGCGGGTGCGCCCCAGCAGGGAGGAGAAGCGCGCGAGGGCGCATCCGAGACGAAGACGCTCGACCAGTTCGGGCGTGACCTGACGCAGGATGCGCGCGATGGCAAGCTGGATCCGGTCATCGGGCGCAGCAAGGAGATCGAGCGGGTCATTCAGATTCTCTCGCGCCGCACGAAGAACAACCCGGTGCTCATCGGCGAACCGGGCGTGGGTAAATCCGCGATCGCGGAAGGGCTCGCACAACGCGTTGTGGATGGCAACATTCCGGAGATGCTGCAGGGAAAGCGCGTATTTTCGTTGGATCTGGCGTCGCTGGTGGCGGGCAGCAAGTACCGCGGGGAATTTGAAGAACGCCTCAAGAATGCGCTCAAGGAGCTGAAAGAGGCGGGCAACGTCATCCTGTTCATCGACGAGCTGCATACGATCGTCGGCGCGGGCAGCGCGGAGGGCGCAATGGATGCGGCGAATATTTTGAAGCCGCAGCTCGCGCGCGGGGAACTGCAATGCATCGGCGCGACGACGCTGGACGAATACCGCAAGCACATCGAGAAGGACGCCGCGCTGGAACGCCGTTTTCAGCCTGTGACCGTCGGAGAGCCGACGCAGGAAGAGGCAGTCGCCATCCTAAAGGGCCTGCGCGACCGTTACGAGGCGCATCATAAGGTTCGCATTACGGACGAGGCCATCGACGCGGCGGTGTCGCTCTCCTCGCGCTACATTTCAGATCGCTTCCTGCCCGACAAGGCCATCGATCTGGTGGACGAGGCGGCCTCACGCGTTCGCATCCGCTCGTTCATGACGCCCCCGGACATGAAGGAGACGCAGGAGGAGCTGGATGCCATCGCCAAGGAAAAGGAAGAGGCGGTCGCGCATCAGGACTTTGAAAAGGCGGCGGGTCTGCGCGACAAGGAGCGCTCGCTGGTCGCGGAAATGGAATCGCGTCGAAAGGAGTGGGAGCGTCAACGCAACGCCGTGCACGAGGAGGTCGGGGAGGCGGAGATCGCCGAGATCGTGGCCCAGTGGACGGGCATTCCTGTGCGGCAAATGACGCAGGATGAATCCGAGCGCCTTCTGCACCTGGAGGAGACGCTTCACGGCCGGGTCGTGGGGCAGGACGAAGCCGTAAGCGCCGTCGCCCGTGCAATTCGGCGCGCGCGCGCGGGCCTCAAGGATCCCAAGCGGCCGATCGGCTCCTTCATTTTCCTGGGTCCGACGGGCGTGGGCAAGACGGAACTGTGCCGCGCGCTGGGTGAGGCGATGTTCGGCGACGAGGATGCGGTCGTCCGCATCGACATGAGCGAGTACATGGAAAAGCACAGCGTGTCGCGCATGGTCGGTTCGCCCCCCGGCTACGTCGGTCACGATGAGGGCGGCCAGCTCACGGAAAAGGTCCGGCGCAAGCCCTATAGCGTGGTGCTCTTCGACGAGGTGGAGAAGGCGCATCCGGACGTCTTTAACATACTCCTTCAAATTTTGGAGGACGGACG
Source organism: Beduinella massiliensis (assembly GCF_900199405.1). Classification (NCBI taxonomy): domain Bacteria; kingdom Bacillati; phylum Bacillota; class Clostridia; order Eubacteriales; family Beduinellaceae; genus Beduinella; species Beduinella massiliensis. The sequence continues at coordinate 2,422,018 of NZ_LT963430.1, read as the reverse complement.
CCTGACGGACTCGCAGGGACGCACGGTGGACTTCAAGAATACGGTCGTCGTCATGACCTCCAACGCGGGCGCGCACGCCATGGAAGACAGGAAACGCCTGGGCTTCGGCACGGACGTGGAGAGCGAAATGGAGCGCGCACGCAGCTATGAACAGATGCGCGAGCGGATCATGAAGGAGGTCAAGAACCTCTTCAGACCCGAATTTCTCAACCGCGTGGACGAAATCATCGTCTTCCATCCCTTGGAAGAGGCGGATATCCGCAAAATCGCGGGTCTCATGGTCGCGCAGGTGCAGCGCAGACTGCAGGAGCAAGGGATCGAGCTGCGCATGCCGGACGAAGCGGTCGCCTACCTCGCCAAGGCGGGTTTTGATCCGCAGTACGGCGCGCGTCCGCTGCGCAGGGCGATTCAGCGCACGGTCGAGGACGCGCTTTCAGAGGAGATTCTCGCCGGGCGGGTTCACCTGGGCGATACGGTGAGCGCGTCGCTACAAGACGGCAAGCTCGTCTTTCGTACGGCGCAGCCCGAAGGCGTAGACGCATAAAGGCAACGGCAGGGCGGCATGGTCTTAGAGGCCGTGCCGCCTTTCGCTGCGTAAGGCGGCGATTGGGGAAGAATACGAGGGAACGCTTATCGCCTGTTCATTCTAATCGCCATATGGAAACGTCCGAGCGGCGCCGGGAGGGCTTATCATGAAACACATACTCATCGTGGACGACGACGTACATATCGGGAACCTGCTGGAAACGGCGCTCACCCAGGAAGGGTATCGGGTATCGCGGGCCTATTCGGGCACCGAGGCGCTGTTCGTGCTCTCCGCCTCCAGGCCGGACCTCGTCCTGCTCGACCTCATGCTGCCGGGACTTTCAGGGGAGGCGGTGCTGCCGAAGATCAGGGAAATTCCCGTCATCGTCGTCAGCGCGAAGGCGGACATAACGGACAAGGTGAGCCTGCTGCTCGGCGGCGCAGCGGATTACGTCACCAAACCTTTTGCGCTTGAAGAGCTGCTGGCTAGAATCGCCGTGCGACTGCGCGGTGCGGCAAAGGATTTGAACGCAGAACTGACCTGTGAGGCACTGCGGCTCGATCCCGCGGCGCGCAGGGTATGGGTGAACGATGCCGAAATCAGGCTGACGCGCACGGAGTACGCAATCCTAAAGCTGCTGATGCAAAACCCGGAGCAGGTGGTCACCAAGTCGCAGCTATTGGATCGCATCGGCGAGGATACGCCGGACTGTACGGAGAGTTCCCTCAAAATGCACATCAGCAATTTGCGGCGAAAGCTGCGCATCCCGCAGGGCAGGGACTACATCGAAGCCGTTTGGGGCATCGGCTTTAAGCTGCGGACGGAATGAATCTATACCGTATCTTTACGATTTTCTTTACCGCTTTCCATACCTTCTTTCGATACAATGCCCGTATCAAACCAAGGGAGGCTTTCAAATGGAGTACGTTCTGACCGCCGACGCCCTGTGCAAGCACTACGCGCACTTTAAGGCGCTCGACGGCCTGTCCATGCATGTACCCAAGGGCGCGGTATACGGCTTTATCGGGAAGAACGGGGCGGGCAAGACCACGCTGATTCGTCTGGTCTGCGGACTGCAGGCGCCTACGTCGGGAACATTTGCGCTCTATGGCGCGGAGAACCGTGACCGACGCATCCGGCAGGCACGCAGGCGGATGGGCGCGGTGGTGGAGACCCCCTCCATCTATCTGGACATGACGGCGGAGGAAAACCTGCGGGCGCAATACCGCGTGCTGGGGCTTCCGTCGTTTGACAGCATTCCGGAGCTCCTGCGGCTGGTGGGACTTTCGGACACGGGGAAGAAAAAGGCGAGGCATTTTTCACTCGGCATGAAGCAGCGGCTCGGTATCGCCGTCGCGCTTGCCGGGAACCCGGACTTTTTGGTGCTGGACGAACCGGTCAACGGGCTGGACCCCCAGGGCATCATCGAGATTCGTGAGCTCATCCTGCGGCTCAATCGCGAGCACCAGATCACCGTTCTGATCTCAAGCCACATCCTGGACGAGCTGTCAAAGCTCGCGACGCATTACGGCTTTATCGACGGCGGACGCATCGTGAAGGAAATCAGCGCGGAGGAGCTGGAGACGGCCTGCCGAAAGTGTACGCGCATGAAGGTTACGGACACACAGGCCCTTACGCGCGTGCTGGACAGCATGAACGTCCAGTACAAGATCCTGCCGGACGACACGGCGGATGTGTTCGCGAGACCCAACGTCTCGCAGCTTACCCTCAGGCTGCTGGAGCAGGGCTGCGAGATCCTGTCCATCGTAGAACGCGACGAAAGCCTGGAAAGCTATTACGTCAGCCTCGTAGGGGAGGGTCGCCATGCGTAACGTATTGTCGGCAAACTTTGCCCGTCTTTTCAAGGACAGGGTCTTCTGGGCCACCCTCGCGGCGATGCTTCTGTGCGCGGTCGTCACCATGCTCAGCGGATGCAGGCAGGCCGCTGTAAACGCAGGCTCCGGGTATTCCTATACCTTGGATTCCTATTACTTCGGACTTGCGCCGACGCTCGGGCTCTTCTGCGCGGTCTTTACAAGCCTCTTTCTCGGCACCGAATACAGCGATGGCACCCTGCGCAACAAAATCATGGTTGGGCACAGCCGTGCGTCCGTTTATCTGGCCAACCTGGCCGTCTGCTTTGCGGCCACGCTCTGCTTTGCCGCCGTCTGGCTGACGGGTGGGCTCGTCGGCATCCCCTTCCTTGGTCTCTGGAAAATCGGCATCACAGGGCTTGCGGCCTACAGCGCCCTCATCTTCTGTTTCTCCGCGGCCCTTTCCGCCATCTTTACGTTTGTGGGCATGAACCTGCAGGGCAAGTCGGCTTCCGCCGTGCTTTCTCTCCTCCTGTTCCTCGCCCTGCTCGTCGGAGCGAGCATGGTGTATGCCCGTCTTTGCCAGCCGGAGATGACGAGCGGCGTCGTCATCACCTCCGAGGGTATGCAGATGGCGGAGCCCGCGCCGAACCCGGAATACCTCGGCGGTAACCTGCGCAGGGCGTATGAAGGGCTTCTGAACTTCCTGCCTACCGGTCAGGGAATCCTGATGGCGAATCTGGAGGTGGCGCGTCCGCTTTACATGCTGGCATCGTCCGCGCTGATTTCGGTGGGCATGACGCTGCTTGGCGTATGCATGTTCCAAAAAAAGGATTTAAAGTAGGGCGGGTGAGACGCTTGTCATTGTCGTGGATCGTATGCGGCATTTTATCGCTCGCGGTTCTGGCGCTCTGCGTCAAGATATAGTGGAAGGCGGGTGAGCGGAATGATCCTTCTTGGGCTTGCGTGCGCCGTCCTTGCAGTGCTTGTGCTCACGCTTGGCGCGAGGGTCTGGTTTCTCCGTAAGACCATGGACGAAATCGGCGCAGAGCTTAAGGAATGCCTGTCGAAGGACACGAATCACCTGATCTGCCTGTCCACACGGGACCGGCATGCGAGACGCCTTGCCTCGACGCTGAACGAGCAGCTTTGCGTACTGCGCAGAAAACGCCTGCAGTACGAGGGCGGCGACCGCGAGCTGAAGGAGGCAGTGACGAACATCTCGCACGATTTGCGCACCCCGCTGACCGTCATTCTGGGGTATCTGGACCTCTTGAAACGGATGGAGAAGAGCGACGTGGTTTCACGTTATCTTTCCTTTATCGAGAACAGAGCGCAGGCGATGAAGCAGCTGACGGAGGAGCTGTTCCGCTATTCGGTGCTCACATCGACGGCGGAGGAACTGACACTGGAGCCGGTCGACGTCGGCCGCGCGCTGGAGGAGAGCGTGGCTTCCTTTTACGCAGTCTTTAAGCAACGGGGAATCGTCCCGGAAATTCGAATGCCGGAGAGGCCTATCATGCGCAGCCTCAATCCCGCGGCGCTTGCCCGCGTGCTCGGAAATATCCTGAGCAACGCGCTCAAGTACAGCGATGGCGACCTGACGATCTCGCTCTTGAACGACGGGGCGCTTGTCTTTACGAACGCCGCGTCCGGTCTGGACGAGGTACAGGTCGGGCAGTTGTTTCACCGCTTTTTCTCCGTTAAAACCGCGCAGAACTCGACCGGTCTGGGTCTTTCCATCGCCAAGACGCTGGCGGAGCGGATGGGCGGCGCCGTCAGCGCGCGCTATGAAGCGGGGAGGCTGAGCATTTGCGTTATCTTCACGGAGAATCCGTCCGAGGAGAAATGCGATGGAGAGCCAGAAGAAGCGAATTAAAAAATAATGGGTACGCCGGCGGCTTTTGTACATACCGCCGGCGGCCTTTTGCTTTCGTGCAGGGCCTTTCTTGCACAAACGGGAGCGGAATGCTATACTAGGGGAAAAGCAAGGGAGCGATTGGATGGCGAAGATCATCATGCTTCGGGGAAATTCGGGCAGCGGCAAGACCACGACCGGCAAGACGCTGCAGCAAAAGCTGGGCCGCGGGACGCTGCTCATTTCGCAGGACGTCGTGAGGCGCGAAATGCTCTGGGTTAATGACGGCCCTGCAACAAAGGCGGTAGGGCTCCTGAGCAGCCTGGTGGAGTATGGAAGCCGGACGTGTGAGTACACCATACTGGAAGGAATTTTGAACGCCGAGTGGTATCGCCCCCTTTTTGAAACGGCCGTACGCCTCTTTGACGGGGAGATCTTTGCCTATTACTTTGACATCCCGTTTGAAGAGACGCTTAGGCGGCACGTGCAAAAACCGAACGCCCAGGAGTTCGGCGAAGCGCAGATGCGCCGCTGGTGGAAGGAAAAGGACTACATCGGGTTCCTGCACGAGGAGGCGATCGGCCCTGATTTAAGCGCGGAGGAAATTGTCGATCGGATCTATCGGGATGTGACATCGAGATAGCGCGCGATAAGCTGCTGCAACAAACGGAGGGACGCGCGGCATGGAGGAAAATTGGACGAAGGAAATGCGCAGTAACGCTCCTGCCGCCGTCTACGCGGCGATGATGCTGGGCATATTCCCGCTCTACTATCAAAACTATTACTTTAACATCAACACATGTAAGTACCGTTTTTTTATATGGTTAACTTTTTTGCTATGCGTCGGCGCAGCGGTCTATGCGGCCGTCCGTATCAGCAGACGCAAGCGTCCTTTTGTGGGAATCAGCCTGCCTGTCGGGGCGATGCTTGCCTTTGTCTGCTGCGCCGCCATCGCCTGCCGGTTCAGCGAAGAACCGGCAAAGGCGTTCAGCGGGGAGCTGGGACGGCGCAGCGGCCTGCTCTATTTGATGGCGATAGGCGCGATGACGTTCTTACTGTCGCAAGGGGGCGGCGGATACCGGGCTTGTCTTGGCGTCTTCCTCGTTTCGGGTTCCGCGGTCTGCGCGCTGGGCATCCTCAACTATTTTTATGTCGACCCGTTGCATTTTTACACCCACTTGACCGGCGGGCAGGAAAACGTCTTCATCTCGACGATTGGCCACATCAATTTTTTCGGGGCGTTTGTCGCCATGGTGCTTTCCTTCGCGCTCGCGGGCGCGATCAGCGCGAGATGGCCTTCCGTTCGCTATGCCTGTCAGGCGCTCGTGTTCGTGGGCTTTTCGGCGGCGCTCGCCGCGCGTAGCGACAGCGTCTACATTGCGATCGCGGCGGTTGCGATCGCGCTTCTGCGCCCGGCGCTTGCCTCCTGGCGGACGCTGGCAAGGGCTTTTCTTTGCGTAGCCTCCTTTTTTTTCTCGGCCTGGCTGATGGGTCTTCTTCCCTTTCAGCACATGCAGCTTCTGGGGATCAGCGCGGCCATCGCTGAATTGGGCGGCGCTCTCGCCGGGCTGGGCGGGCTCTGTGCTGCGATGAGCGGGCTCTTTTTTCTGCTGGATTGGCGGGGCTTGGATGCGCGCGCGTTGCCGTACGCACGCCGAACGCTTTACGCGCTGTGCGCTCTTGGGCTGCTTTGCACCGCTTTGTGCGTCGTATGGTTCACCGCGTTTGACCGGGAGACGCCTCTGGGCGCGCTGAATAACTATCTTCGCCTGGACGAGGCGTGGGGGACGGGGCGCGGCTTCGCATGGATTCAAGCGCTGGGGGCTTACAGGGATTTTTCACCCCTGCACAAGCTCTTCGGCTGTGGGCCGGACATGGTGCGCCGCGTGCTCGCGCCGCTGATGACGGAGGAGGCGCTCGCAAACTCGGGCGGCGTATTTGAAAACTGCCATAACGAGTACCTGCAATACCTGATGACGACGGGCGCGCTGGGCCTTGGGTGTTATCTCACCTTTCTGGGGGCGACCTTTTACAGGCTGGCGCGCGCGGGCAGGAAATGCCCGGCAGTGCGCGCGGTCTTTGCGGCGGTCTTCGGCTACGCAGCGCAGGCCTTTGTAAGCGTGAACCAGCCGATCACGACGACGGTCTTCTTCGTGCTGTGCGCGGTGGGGCTGGGACTGACCGCGGACATTGCGCGTAGACAAGAAGCGCCGGATTGTTTATAATAAGTAAATGTATGCGTAAATGCTAGACGGAGGAGGCGTTTTCTTGAATCTCACACAGCTCTTGGACAGGCTGCGCCATACGGACTTCATGGAAAACGTCACGCATTGGGAGACGATCCCCGCGCGGGCGGCGCAGTACGCGCCTTTTCCGGAAGGGCTGGACGCGCGCATTCCGCCGGTGCTTCGCGCGCGGGGGATCGGGCAGCTCTACACCCATCAGCGAAAAGCGTTGGAGGAGGTTCTCGCGGGGAAAAACATCTGCGTGGTCACCCCGACCGCTTCGGGAAAGACGCTGTGCTATAACCTGCCGGTTCTGGACAGCATCCTGAAGAACCCCGATGCGCGCGCGCTGTACCTCTTTCCCACCAAGGCGCTTTCCGCCGATCAGGTCGCTGAGCTCTACGAGCTCATCACCGCCCTTGACGTGGACATCAAAACCTATACTTACGACGGCGACACCCCCGCGGCCGCACGGCGTGCCGTGCGGCAGGCCGGGCATGTAGTGGTGACCAACCCGGATATGCTGCATTCCGGTATCTTGCCGCATCATACGAAGTGGGTTAAGCTTTTTGAGAACCTGCGCTACGTCGTCATCGACGAGATTCACGCCTATCGGGGCGTATTCGGCTCCAACCTGGCCAACGTCATCCGGAGGCTTAAGCGCGTTTGTGCGTTTTACGGTTCGCATCCGCAGTTCATCTGCTGCTCCGCGACCATCGCGAACCCTGCGGAGCTGGCGCGCCTGCTCGTAGGCGAGGAATGCGAACTGATTGACAAGTCCGGTGCGGCGAGTGGAGAAAAGCACCTGATCTTTTACAATCCGCCGGTCGTCAACAAGCAGCTCGGCATCAGGCGTTCGGTGATGCAGGAGACGCAGCGCATCGCCGCGATGCTGGTGGACAACGACATCTCCACCATCGTCTTTGCCAAGTCCCGCCTGACGGTCGAGGTGCTCACGCGTCACCTCAAGGAGCGCGTGAAGGATCCGCTGGGCAACGCCGGGCGCGTGCGCGGCTATCGGGGCGGCTATCTGCCCACGCAGCGACGCGAAATTGAGCAGGGCCTTCGCAGGGGAAGCATACGTGCGGTGGTTTCGACCAACGCGCTGGAGCTGGGCATCGACATCGGGCAGCTCGACGCCTGCGTGATGTGCGGCTATCCCGGCACCGTGGCCAGCACATGGCAGGAGGCGGGACGCGCGGGCAGACGGCGCACGGCGGCGGCGACGATCATGGTCGCCTCCTCGGGTGCGCTGGATCAATACATCGTGCAGCACCCGGAATATTTCTTCGGCCAGTCGCCGGAGAACGCGCTGGTCAACGCGGACAACCTGTACATCCTGCTCAGCCATCTGAAGTGCGCGGCCTATGAGCTTCCCTTTGAAGAGGGCGAAACTTACGCGCCGGGCGTGGAGACGCCGGAAATCCTCGACTACCTGTGTGAGCAGCAGATCCTGCGCCACGTGGGGACGCGCTATCACTGGATGGCGGAGGAGTTCCCGGCCGCCGACGTGTCGCTTCGCTCGATCGGCGAGGAAAACTTTCTCATCATCGACATCACCCGTCCGGAGCACCGGCGGGTCATCGGCGAGATGGACCGTTATACCGTGCCGATGCTGCTGCACGAGCACGCGATTTACATGCACGAGGGGCAGCAGTACCAGGTTGAAAAGCTGGATTTCCCCGAAAAGAAGGCTTACGTACGCAGCGTGGACGTAGACTATTACACGGATGCCGATCTCAACACGAGCCTGCGCGTGCTGGACGTGTTCAAGGACGAGGATGGGGCGGGAATTTCACGCGCATACGGCGAGGTACTCGTCACCTGGCTTGTGACGATGTTTAAGAAGTTTAAGCTCGACACACAGGAGACGCTGGGGTTCGGCCCGGTGGACCTGCCGGAGCTGGAGATGCAGACGACGGCCTGCTGGTGGTCGCTGCCGGACGCTATGACCGAGGGCATCTCGCAGGACGCGCTGCAGGGAGGCATGCTGGGCATCTCCAATGCCATCCGTCAGCTCGCGCCCCTTTACCTGATGTGCTCGCCTCAGGACATCGCGGTGCTCTACCGCGTGCGCGACCCTTTTACGAAGAAGCCGACGATCACCCTGTACGACAACTGCGCGGGCGGCGTGGGGCTCAGCGAAAAGGTATATGGCATGAACCTGCTGCTCTTCGAGCACGCGCGCGAGATGATCGCGGCCTGCCCCTGCGAGGCGGGATGTCCCTCATGCGTGGGGCCCGTGGCCGAGGTGGGCGCGCAGGGAAAGCGCACGGCGCTGCTGCTGCTGGAAAGGATGCTGAGCGCATGAGAGGGCTGCGGGACAGGCTGAACGCCATTTCCGGAAAGCCTGCAAGGTCTGCCGCGCCGGTTTCGACGGACTGCTTCGTGCGCGACACACGCGTGCCGCTCGCGAAGCTAGGCGGCGTCGAACGCACGACGATCGCGCAGGTGCGAAGGGTAGACCCCACATTTTCGGGCTACGGGTGGGACATCCGGCGGCTGCTCTTTCTGGATACGGAGACGACCGGCCTTTCGGGCGGTGCGGGAACGCTGGCCTTTCTGGTCGGCGTCGGTTTCATCGAGGGGGAAGAGCTGGTGATCCGGCAGCTTCTCATGCGCGACTATCCGGAGGAGCCGGTGCTGCTCTCGCATTTGGCGGGGCTGATGCCGCGCTTTGATGCTTACGTGACGTTCAACGGCAAGAGCTTTGACCTGCCGCTGATCCAGTCCCGTATGACGATGCACCGCATGCGGGACGAGTACCGCGACCTGCCGCACCTGGATCTGCTGCATCCGGCGCGGCGCATCTGGAAGCTGCGGCTGGGCCGATGCTCGCTCGCGGCGCTGGAAGAGGCGGTGCTCGGCGCGGGCCGGGCGGACGACCTGCCGGGCGCGCAGGTACCGGAGCGCTACTTTTCCTACCTGAAGACGCGAGACTTCGCGCTGCTGGAGGACGTGCTGCACCACAACATGCTGGACATTCGTTCGCTGGCCGTACTGCTCGCAAGGCTTTGCCAGGCGATGGACGCGCCGGAGCAGCAGGCGTTCTGCCAGGACGTGTTCAGCGCGGGCCGCGCGCTGGAGCGCTTCGGCTACGTGGAGGAGGCGCGCAGGTGCTATCGCGTGGCCAGCACGAGCGAGCTGTCCGAAAGGGCACGGGTGAGCCTCGCACGCAGCTACCGGCGCGAGCGCGACTACACGCAGGTGCAGCGTGAATGCCAGGAGATGATCGCGCGAAGAGAAGGCGGCGCGTTTCCCTACGTGGAGCTGGCAAAGATTTGCGAGCACCACACGCACGAGCTGGAACGTGCGCTGCGCTATACGCTCTGCGCGCAGGAGTACCTTGCTTCGTTGCCACCCTGGAAACAGGTGGATCCGCTGGAAACAGAGGCGCTCGAAAAACGGAGAAGACGGCTTCATATCAAGCTGCAAATAAAAAGAGACAAACAGGAGGTCTGAACCATGGGCTTTATGACGGGCATGAAGGGCAACAAGGCATACGCCGCACACGCGAAGGGGAATCTCGCGGAGGCAAGGCGCTTGTATGAGGAGGCGTATCAGGAGGGCATCAACGTGCCGAAGATCCTGCTGGGCTACTCGGTGCTGCTGCTGCGATCCGAGGAATACGACAAGGCGCTGGAGGTGCTGCGCCGCGTAGAAAAAGCTCCGGGGCTCGTGCCGGATCAGAGAACGCAGATGCTGACCAATTATGCGATCGTCTGCTGGAAGCAGGGGCGCACTGAGCGCGCGGTGGAGGTCATGCAGGAGCTCGACCGCAAGAAGAAGAACGGCACGATTTACGGCACGCTAGGCTTTTTGCTGATCGAAAAGGGCGACGCGGAGGAAGCGCTTCGCTACAACCAGGAGGCCGTGGAATACGACGAGGAGGATCCGGTGTTCCTGGACAACATGGGCCAAACGTATTACCGTGTGTTGGGAGACAAGGAAAAGGCAAAGCCTTACTTTGAAAAAGCGCTCAAGTTTAAGCCTTCCGCGATCGATACGAACTACTTCCTCGCGCTGTACGACATCGAGGCGGGAAACAAGCCGGCGGCGATCGAAAAGCTGCGCACGTCTGCAAAGGGCAAGTTCTCGCCGCTCAACTATGCGCGGCCGGAGATGATCAGGGCGAAGCTGGAAGAACTGGGCGCAAAACCGGAAGAGGACGACGATTAAGGAGGCTGCGGCATCATTGTGCCGCAGCCTCCTTTTGTTATCGCCTACGTCCGCCGGGCGTTTCCCCAATGTACGCCTTGTAGACGCGGTGGAACGTGCGCATGCTGGAAAAGCCGCAGGCGTTTGCGACATCGATCAAAGGCCTGTCGCCGGATTCCAGCATGCGCCGCGCCATCTGGCAGCGAAGGCTGCTCACGTACTTCGAAAAAGAGCAGCCGACCTGTTCTCCCCATAGGTGGGAAAAGCGCCCCTCGCTGTAGCCAAAGGCAGCCGCGGTCGAGGCGACGCTGAGCGGTTGGGTTGCATGGCGCTCCACGTACAAAAGAATGCGCTGAATGAGGCCGCCGCTTGCGTCAGAGGTGTTGGGTAGAAGGCCGATCCGGTCGATCAGGAGTGCGAGCAGCGCCTCAGCGAGGCAGTTGACGAAGCGCTCGTTGCCGTCGTTTTCGGGTGACGCCATCATGTTCAGGATGCACGGGCACTCCGCAAGATTTCGCACGTCCAAGACGCCGCTCTGGAACCGGCTGGACGAGAGCTGAGCCTGCAGGGCAGGGACGACGGAGAGGGGAATGGTCGCGATGATGGCGTCGGAGCTTTCAGGGGACAGATAGCTGTGCACGACGTAGCTAGAATTGACAATCAGGTGACCGCTGGAAACCGGCGTGCTGACGCCGTCCTGAATTACGCAAAGGACGCCGCTCTCTACGTAGGCCAGCTCGATGGTGCTGTGAAAATGCGCGAAATAGCTGTTGTTTTTCGCACGCCAAGCGGATGCACGGTGCGTCTCGTCGCGCGTTAGCTCGTAAATTTGGTTCACGGTGCGCCTCCTGTGGGTCAAACGATCTGTAGCGGGTTTTGGCATTATCATATCATAAACTGGCGCGACAGGGAAGCGGCGATCGGCTATAATAAATTTTAGATATGGAATTTTTTCAGGAGGTGTTCGTCATGGAAAAACGTCCCGTTGCGTATCAAATTTACTCCGCACGCGAGGAGGCCGAGAAGGATCTGGATGCGGTTCTGGCTGCGCTGAAGGGCATGGGGTATGACGGCGTGGAATTCGCCGGCTTTTACGGCCACAGCGCGCAGGAGGTCAAGGCGATGTTGGATAAGCACGGCCTCGTCGCGATTTCCAGCCATGTGCCGTTTGCGCAGATTGAGGCCGATATGTTCGGCGTAATCGCCTACCATCAGGCCATCGGCTGTTCGCACATCGCTATTCCGTACCTGGACGACGCGACGCGCCCCGGCTCGACGGGTTTTGGCAGAACGATCGCGGTCATCCATCGTTTTGCCCGCCTGATGAAGGAGGCGGGACTGACGCTGCTTTATCACAACCACGACTTTGAGTTCGTTCAGATCAGCGGCCAGTACGCCCTGGACTTTCTCTATGACGCGGTGCCTGCGGACCTGCTCAAGACAGAGCTGGACGTCTGCTGGGTGAAGTACGCGGGCGAAGACCCGGCGGCCTACATCCGCAAGTACGCGGGTCGCTGTCCGGTCGTCCACCTGAAGGATTACGTGGGCCGCAAGGGAGAATCGGCGCCCTACGCGCTGATCGGTATCGACGAAGGCGAAAAGAAGGATACGCAATCCTTTGAATTCCGCCCTGTAGGCTACGGCTGCCAGGACGTGGAAAGCGTGCTGGAGGCGGGCATCGAGAGCGGCGCGGAGTGGTTCGTCGTCGAGCAGGATATGTCGGTGGGACGCACGCCCCTGGAAGCGGCGGAGATGAGCATCGGTACCCTGAAAAAGCTGGGCCTCAAGTAAAGCGAAAAAACGCGACAGGAGAGATCATCAATGAGCGATACGGTGCTTTCAAACTTTACACCGACGGTGCACGAGGAGCGCACCTATACGAAGACGCTGAAGGTCGGCATCATCGGTACCGGCTGGATCGCGGAATCGCACGCGGAGAGCTACAAAAACATGCCAGACGTGAAGGTCGTCGCCCTGGCGGACCTCGTCCCCGGCAAGGCCGAGAAGTTCGCCAAGCATTATGGCTTTGAGGACGCGCATATCTATCCGGATCACAAGGCCCTGCTCGAAAATGAGGAGCTGGACGCGGTTTCCATCTGCACCTACAACCGCACGCACGCCGAGTGCGCCATCGCCGCGCTGGAGGCGGGCGTCAATGTGCTGCTCGAAAAGCCCATGTGCGTGACCACCGAAGAGGCGGCCGAAATCATCCGCGCGGAAAAGAAGAGCGGCAAGCTGCTTTCCATCGGCTTCCAGCCGCGCATGGACAAAAACATGCAGATGATCAAGAAGATCGTCGAATCCGGCGAGCTGGGCGAAATCTACTACATCCAGACAGGCGGAGGGCGCCGCCGCGGCATCCCCAACAGCACGTTCATCGAGCAGGATACGGCGGGCATCGGCGCCTTGGGCGACATCGGCTGCTACTCGCTGGACATGGTGCTCAACGCCATCGGCTATCCGAAGCCCCTGACGGTCACGGGCTATACATCCAACTTCTTTGGAACGAATCCTCTGTATCAGTATGCCGACGCGGCGCACACCGCGGAGGAGAACGCCGCGCGCTTTAATGTCGATGACTTCGCGGCTGCATTCGTCCGTCTAGAAGGCGGCATCGTGCTTGACTTCCGCATCTCGTGGGCCATGCACCTGGATACCCCCGGCGACACGGTGATCCTCGGCAAGAAAGCCGCGCTGCGCATCCCCTCCACCGAGTGCTGGAACGGCACGGTCGGCGGCCCCATGAAGCTGTACACCGACGTGGCGGGCGCGCAGGTGGAGACGGTTATCCCGATCATCGAGGATGACAAGTCGAGTTTTTCGGGTCTGTTTGACCGCAAGATCCGTTCCTTCCTGGACGCGATTTTGGAAGGCAAGGCTGCGCCCGTGCCCAGCAGCCAGATCCTCTACAACCAGGCGATCATCGACGGCATCTGTAAATCCGCAAAACTGGGACGCGAGATCGAGATCGAAATTCCCGAAATTTAATCCACGGCGGGATGAAAGCCGCATACCCCGCGGAGCGGGAGGATACGGGCTATGCGCCAAAGCGGCGTCGGATTATTCCGGGAGGCCTGGTCCGGAAAAGGGCGGGCCAGCGGTAATTCGTTTCTACAAGATAGGCAGGCGTGCCATCGCGGCGCGCCTGCCTTTTGCTGTGCATGTTTAGCGTTGGGAGAAATGACGCGCCTTTAGAAAGCGGGCCACGCCGTCTGCGTCGTTCGCACCGATAACACCCGTGGCGATGCGCTTTAAGGGTTCAGCGGCGTTATCGACGGCATAGGCCTCGTCGGCTGCTTCAAAAAGCGGAATATCGTTGATAGCGTCGCCGAAGGCTACAATGCGCTCAAAGCCCAGCAGTTCCTTGAGCTTACGGGCCGCTTCGGCCTTCGTCGCCTGCGCGGGCATGAGCTCGCACCAGTATTCGGGACGGTACAGCTCCTGCTGAAAGACGCACCGACAGCCTTCGAGCTGTGAGACTTCCTCGTACAGCGGCAGAAGCGCCGCCTGCTCTCCGATGAAGGTGTAGTAGAAGACGTCGCCCGCATACAGCGCCGTCTCGTCTTCCAGCGGACGCAGCCGGGGATCGCCGCTTCGCTGGGAGAGATAGCGCCGGATGCCGTCGTTTTCCCGCGAGGGGAGCCAGGAGACGCGTTCGCGCCCTTCCACAAAGGAATAGACGAGCGGAGAGAGCGCCAGATGAGCGGCGATAGACTGAATCCGCGCGCACAGGATGGGGGAAAACGACACGCTGTGCAGGTTTTGCGCGGTTACGGGGTCGCGGATAAACGCGCCGTTGTACACGATAACCGGCAGGCACAGGTGAAGTCCGCTTGTGACGCGGCTGGCTGAGGAGAGCGAGCGGGCCGTGGCATAGGTCAGGGACAGACCGTCCTCTATCAGTGCGTTCAGCGTTTTTAGACCCGTAGGGGGGATGCGATCGTCCCGGCCGAGCAGGGTACCGTCCAGATCGGTGATAAAAAGCGTCTTCGGCATGACGGAGCTCCTTGAAAATAGAATATGAAAAGGCCGCGGTGATAAGCATCGCGGCATAAGCGGTTAAAGGGCAATCGAGTGCTTGACGCGGTCGTGCTCCTCGGCACGCTTGGCGTTGTTGAACCGGTCGAGTGTGCCCACCAGATATCCGGTGATCCGGCGGATGCGCTGGAAGGGATGGTCGGCATAGTGATAGGCGATGTCCACAAAGTCGCCGTCGATTTTCAGGTCGAGCATGTCCGGCTCACGGCCATACAGACTGACCGCGCGGGCAAGATAGGCGTTCACTTCTTCCTGCGGAAGCTGGCCGCCGGTGATTTGTACGTTGCAGGGCATGGGCATTCCTCCGTTCAAACACAATATCTTCTCTTGGTGCCTCATTATACCACATCATATAGTACTTTGCAACGGCCTGCTATACAATCCATGTACAGGCGAGAGAAATTGGCAGGAAAAAGCATGAAAATGCAGAATAATATATACAGACGGCACATAGAATTGGGTGATCATATACGCGCAATGGGAGGCATGAGCAATGCAGGCAACATATCATCGGATGTACAGCCCCAGCCTGATGCGGGATATGGAAGTCAACGTCTATGGTACGCAGGGAAAGCCCTGCGTGGTATTCCCCTCGCAAAACGGCAGATACTTTGACTTTGAGAGCTTTGACATGATCGAACCCTGCCGCCCATGGCTCGAAGCGGGAAAGCTGCGCCTGTTCTGTGTGGACAGCATCGACCGTGAAACCTGGTCCAATCGGGAGATGCCGCCCCGCAAGCGGATTGAGCGCCACGAGCTTTGGTTCCGGTATCTGACGGAGGAATTTTATCCTTGGATGATGCGGACTTGCGGAGAAGGGGAGATGCCCTTTACGATCGGCTGCTCCATGGGCGCGACGCACGCGGCGAACCTGTTTTTCCGCCGCCCGGATCTCTTCGACGGACTGATCTCGCTGAGCGGTACCTACGACGCGCGCCTATTCTTCGGCGATTACATGGACGAACTGGTCTACTACAATTCTCCCTATCAGTGCCTGAAAAACATGTGCCAGGAACATCCTTACATCAAGCTGTTCAACCGGTCGAACATTATCCTGTGCGTCGGTCAGGGAGCCTGGGAAAAGGATATGCTGGAATCGACGCGCGCAATGCAGCGGGTCTTCGAGGAAAAGGGCATCCATGCGTGGGTCGATATTTGGGGAAGCGACGTCGCCCACGATTGGATCTGGTGGCGCAAGCAGCTTCATTATTTCCTTGAAAAAATACTGGGTGAGGCATAAAACATGAAAAAGGAAAACAAAAGACGCGTGCAGCTCGCACCGGCCCTCGTGCCGGTGCTGCTCTTTGCGCTGGTGCTTGTGCTGGTGATCTGGCATTCCGCCTCCTCGCGGCCCGCGGCCCCGGCCGATCTGCAGGAGCGCGAGAACACCGTGGCGAACGTGTTGGGGCAGACAGAGCTGTTTTTGCCGGGCGACCTCAAGCTCGAATCGTTTTATGAAAACTACACGGGCATTCGCAATTGCAGACGAATCGGAGCTGTCGCCTTGAGCGCTGAGCAGAGCGCCTTTTTGGCAGCGCTCCCTTGGCCGGCTTTGCCGGTGCCGGAAGACGTGCGCGCGGAAATCCTCGAGCCCGAATCCGATATCTACAGCGTGTACGAACCGTACGAGCCGCTTCGGGCGGCCGCACAGGAAGCGGATGGAAAGTATCTCCTGTTCGACCGCAGCGGGGACGGCCCGATGGACGGGTGTGCGTACTGGTCGAGCCAGTTTACCCTGCTCGTATGGGATGAGGCGGGAGACCGGCTGTACTTCATGACGTGGGACGCCTGATCTATCCGCGGGAAGGGTAGCGCTGCTGAAGTGCATAAAAGAGCGGCTTCGTGCTTTGAAAGAAAATCCTTTCAAAAGACGAAGCCGCTCTTGGGGTTGATCAGACCATCGGGCGTCCCTCGAACAGCGCGCGCTTGAACCCGTGGATTCGCACATAATAGGCGGCGATCAGCAGCGCCGCGGCGCCTGTCCAGGCGGCGATTTCCGCATAGTAGATTCCTTCCTGACCGATGAACCGGGGAAGCAGCCAGGCGACGCCCACGCGCATGACGAGCTCCACAAAGCCGGAAATCATCGGGATTACCGTATCGCCCATGCCCTGCAGCGCAGAACGGTACACGTGCAGCAGGTAGAGGATGAAGAGGATGCTGCTCATCACGCACAGGTATCGGTAGGCGATGTCGAGCACCTCTGCCGCGCTGCCGCTCGATTCCGAGACGAACAGGCTGAGGATGGAGCGTCCCCAAGCGAACATGGCGGCGCTGATACAAAGCGCGGTGGCGACGCCCATGAGGGCGGCGGCACGCAAGCCCTTTTGAATGCGCGCAAGCTGCTGAGCGCCGAGGTTTTGTCCGGTAAACGTGGCCATCGAAAAGCCGAAGGAAGTCGCGGCGATTTCCAGCAGGCCGTACAGCTTGTTCGTGGCGGTAAAGCCGGCGACGAACAGGAAACCGAACCCGTTGACGACGTACTGTACGCCCATGCCACCCACGGCGATGATGGCGTTTTGCAGGGCCATCGGCGTGCCGAGTCGAACCAGCGTGCGGATGCAGACAGGGTCGGGTACGAAGTCCTTACGCGTCAGGCGCAGCATCGGCAGGTTGAAGACCGCGCGCAGACAAAACAGCGCGGAGAAGATCTGCGCGATGACCGTTGCGGCCGCGGCGCCCGCAACCCCCCAATGAAAGATGACCACAAACAGGAGGTCCAGCGCGATGTTGATGACCGAGGCGATCAGCATCGCGATGAGCGGGGTGCGGCTGTCGCCCAACGCGCGCAGCAAAGAAGCGAGGATGTTGTAAAACATCACGACGCAAAGCCCGGCGAACATCACGCGAAGATACGTCAGCGCCAGGTCCAGAACGTTGGCGGGCGTGTTGAGCAGGAGGAGCACGGGACGGGCGATGCATTCGCTGACCAGCGTCAGCACGACGGCGATGACGGCGCCGAGCAGGGCGCTCATGCCTACCGCCTTGCGCAGCCCCTGGAGATCGCCAGCGCCGAAGCGCTGCGCGATGGGGATGGAAAAGCCGCCGGTGAAGCCCGTGACGATGCCCAGCGTCATCCAGTTCAGCCAGTCGGCCGCACCGAGGGCGGCCAGCGCTTCAACACCCGCGAACTGCCCGACGATCGCCGTGTCCACCGTGGTATAAAGCTGCTGGAAGACGTTGCCCAGCATCAGCGGCAGCGCGAAGGTCAGAATCAACTTCGCGGGGCTGCCGTGTGTCATGTCCTTAACGTGTGCGCTCATGTGATGCCTCCATCTTTGGGGTTACGTAGTCAAGAATAGCATGGCGATGCCCCAAAGTCAAGCGGTCGAAGACCGCGTCTTGACAAACCCCAGGGCTGACGATATGCTTACAGAAAGTCGACAAATTAGGAAGGAAGAAAAAATGCGCTTCTTGCACCTTTCAGACCTGCACCTGGGCAAGCGGGTGCACGGCTTTTCCATGATTGAAGATCAAGCACACGTGCTGCATCAAATAGAAGAAATCGCCAAAAGCGTGACGCCGGATGCCGTGCTGATCGCGGGGGACCTTTACGACAAGGGCGTGCCGCCTACCGAAGCGGTCGGTCTGCTGGATGGGTTCCTCACGCGCCTGCTGAGCCTGAAAATCCCCGTGTTGGTGACGAGCGGCAACCACGATTCGCCGGAACGGCTTTCGTTTGCGGGGGACATACTCGACGCTTCGGGGCTCTACATCGCGGGCGTGCTGCAAAGCAAAGTCAAGTGTGTGCGCCTTACGGACGCCTGGGGGCCGGTGGACTTTTATCTGCTGCCCTTTGTAAAAGCCGCGAAGGCCGCCGCACTGCATCCGCAGGCGGACATCGAAAACTGCGACGATGCCGTCCGCGCGATGCTCACGGACATTCCACGCGAGGCGGGCGTGCGTCGGGTGCTGCTGGCGCACCAGCTCGTCGCTGCGCCGGGCGAACAGGTCGAGCGCTGCGACTCGGAGACGCTGCAGCTCGGCGGCACGGACGCTGTGCTGGCCGATGCGTTCGACGCGTTTGACTACGTGGCGCTGGGGCATCTGCACCGTGCCCAGCGCGTCGGCCGCGACGGCATTCGCTACGCGGGATCGCCCTTGAAATACTCGTTTTCCGAGGCGCGGGGGACAAAGAGTATAACCCTGGTGGAGATGGACGAGAACTGCGTACACGCGAAGCTTTTGCCGCTCAGCCCGCTTCGGGAGATGCGGGAGCTGCGAGGCAGGCTGGACGATCTGCTGAAGGCCGCGCAGGGGGAATCGGACGATTACGTGCGCGCGGTGCTGACGGATCAGGAACCGCTGTACGACGCGATCGGTCGGCTGCGGCGCGTCTATCCCAACGTGATGTCGCTCGAATTTGAACGGGAAGCGGCGCTCGAGGGGCAGAAGGCGCTGCATCAGGTGGACGTGCGCAGCCGGACGCCCATGGAGCTGTTCGAGGACTTCTATTTACATCAGGCGGGAATGGAGCTAGATGACGCCGCGCGGGCAGTCGTTCAGGAGGCCATTCGCCGCGCTCGGGAGGGACTGGCATGAAGCCCATCGCGTTGACGCTGTGTGCGTTCGGCCCGTTTGCCGAGGAGGCGCACATTTCCTTTGACCGGCTCGGCAGCGCGGGGCTATTCCTCATTACGGGGGATACGGGTGCGGGGAAGACGACGCTCTTTGACGCGATCGTCTTTGCATTGTACGGCGAGACGAGCGGTAGCCGCAGGCGCGCCGACGGCATGCGCAGCGACTTTGCCCTGCCGGATGTGCCGACGTATGTGGAGCTCACATTCAGCCATCGCGGTCAGCGCTACACCCTGCGTCGAAATCCGGGAGGATATGAGCGGCGGAGCAAGCGCGGCGGGGGCGTGGTACAGGAAAAGCCCGACGCGACACTCCTTTACCCGGATGGCACGGTCACAAGCGGCGCGCGCGCCGTGACGGAGCAGGTGACGGCGCTGCTGGGCATGGACGAGCGGCAGATGAAGCAAATCTGCATGATCGCGCAGGGGGAATTCCTCAATCTCCTGCTCGCCAAGGACGAGGAGCGCCGCGCGGTCTTTCGCCGCGTGTTTGACACGGACTTTTACGTGGACGTTCAGCGTGCGCTCAAGGAGCGCGAGAAGGGGCTGAAGGAGCAGATTACGGGGCAGGAGGTTACGATCGTGCAGACCCTGCGGGAGCTGGAAGAAATTCTTTCGCTGGATCATCCGACGGTTCACGACGCGCCGGAAGCCATCGAAAAGCTCAAGCAGACGCACCGTGCGGACAGGCAGCGGCAGATGCAGCTGCAACAGGAGGCGGAGACAGCCCAGCGGGCGGCGGGGGAGTTTTCCGAGCAGCTCGTTCAAATTCAGGCGAACAATGCGCTGCTGGACACGCTGGAACAGGCGAAGGCGCATGCAGAGACCCTTCATGCCAGACGCGGGGAGATGGAGGCGCTTACACGTCGCTGTGAGAAGGCGAAAGCGGCGGATGCGCTGAGCGCCGGCCCCCTGGGCGCCCTAAAGCGGGAACAAGATGCGCTTGGCGCGCTGCAATCGCAGGGCGCAGCGCTGCGATTGCAGCGCGACGAAGCGTGCGAACGGCTCACGGCGCTTGCGCGCACCCGGGATGAAGCGTGCGAACGGGAGGAAGAGGCCGCACGCTTTCAGGCAGAGGCGGCGCGCATCGCATCGCAGCTGCCCCTTTACGAGCAAGCCGCGGCGTGCGGGATTCAGGCCGAGCGAGCGGAGCAGGAATTTCGCGCCGCGCGGCTGGTGCAGGAAAATCGAACGCAACGGGAAGCGCAGATCAGGCAGACGCTGGCGGCGCTGCGCGACTCTATAGAGTCAGGGACGAAGGCGGGCCTCGAGGCGGAGCGTCTGCGCTCCGAACTGCAGAGCGGGCAGAACCGGCAAAAGCGTCTGGAAGCGCTGTCCGCGAGGACTGCTGAGGGCGCAAGGGAGCAGGGAAATTACAAGAACGCCTGCGCGGCATTTGAGCGCGCGCAGGCAGCATATGACGACGCGCGCGCCAGGACGGCTGCGCTGGAGGACGCTTTTTACCAGGCACAGGCGGGCCTGCTTGCCGAAAAGCTGGAGGAGGGCAAACCCTGTCCGGTGTGCGGAGCCACGCACCACCCGCACAGAGCGGCGCTCGCGCCGGACGCCGTGACGCAGCAGCAGCTTGCACAGGCGAAAAAAAGTAAGGACGCCCTCGAAAAGAAACGGCAGGACAGTGCGGGCGACGCGCAGGCGGCTCGCGCCCGGCTGGACGCGCTGCACACACAGGTTCAAGCGGAAATACGGGAGCTCTTTGAAGGCGGCATCGCACAGGGGGGCGGCCTGGACGCGGCGGTGCGTGCGGAGCTGGAACGACTCAACGTGGAGCTGACACGTCTGAAGGCGGCGCTTGCCGAGCGGGAAGCGGCCCTCGCGCGCGCGAAGCAGGCGGAGATCGAGCGCGGCAGGCTGGAAAAGGAACAGACCGACCTTCGGTCTGCTTCTTTGGAAGGGCAACATGTGCTTCTGAAAGCGCAGGCAGAAAGCGCGCGCCTGCACGAAGCGGCGCAAAGCCTGCGCGCGCAGCTCACGTTTACTTCGCGCGAGCGGGCGCAAAAGGCGATGGACGATGCTTCCGCGAGGCAAGCGGCGATTTTAAACGCTAGCAGGCAGGCACAGGAAGCGCTCAGCAAACAGAACGCGGCCTGCGAGGCGCTGAAGGCCCGTCTGCGGGACAATGAAAGCGCCCTGCTGGAGGCGGAAGTGCGCGCCCGGGAAGCGCGTATGAAATTCAACGACGCGCTTGCCGCGAGCGGATTTGAAAGCGAAACGGACTTTGAGGCGGCGCGGCTTTCACGGGAAGCGGTGGAACAGGCGCAGGCGGAGCTTGAAAGCTACCGCGCGGAATGCCTGCGCTGCGAGGGCGAGTTGGCGCAGCTCACGGCGCAGGCAGAAGGCAGACGGCGAATGGACGCGCCCGCGGTGCAGGCGCGCCGGGACGCGGCGCAGGAGGCGGCGCGGGCGGCGCAGAAGCAGCTCGCCGACCTGCAAGCCGACATGCGCCAGCGCGCGTATCTGCTCAGCCGCCTGGAAGAGACCTACGTGCGCTGGCAGGGGACACAGGGAAACTACGCGCAGGCGCGCCGCCTTGCTTCCACGGCGTCGGGCGAAGTGAACGGCCCACAGGGTCAGCGGCTTTCCTTCGAGCAATACGTGCAGGTCTATTACTTCACGCAGGTTTTGGAGGCGGCCAACGCGCGCCTGCTCGGCATGTCGGGCGGGCGCTACCGGCTGCTGCGCAAGGAGACGGCGCTCGACCGGCGCACGAACGATGCGCTGGGGCTGGACGTTTTAGACCATTACACCGGCAAGGTGCGCGACGCGGGCTCTCTATCGGGCGGGGAATCGTTCCTCGCGTCGCTGGCGCTGGCGCTGGGGCTCTCGGATGTAATCCAGCGGCGCACAGGCGGCGTGCAGGTGGAAACGCTGTTCATCGACGAAGGATTCGGCTCGCTGGACGAAGAAGCCCTCGAGCAGGCGATGACCGTGCTCGAAGGCCTGACCACACAGAGCAACCTCGTGGGCATTATTTCACATGTGAGCGCGCTTAAGGAACGGATCGAGCGCAAAATTGTCGTGACCAAGAGCATGACGGGCAGCAGCGTGCGCGTGGCGAAGGACTAGCGCGGCGTTTTCAGGGGCGTCAGCAGCGAGAGGGGCACCGTGTACTTGTCGTACCGGCGGCCCCTTTTGTCGTGCCAGACGCCGCCGCGCGCGGGCACCATCACTGAGGCCGTCTTGCCCACACGGGAGACGATGCCGGTCAAGTTCTTTTCGCAGTAGGGAAAGCAGACGTGCGCGCCGACGCCGACACCCTGCACAGCGGCTTCCTGCGCGCGGGTGGGGAGAGAATGCGTGCAGGTCCTATGATGGAAGAGTCCGCGCGAGAGCGCGCGGAAGACCGCCTGGTGCGCATCACAGGAGCCAGTCAGCGCCCATTCGGCGGCGTGGCACAGTTCATGCTCGAAGACGAGCATGAAAGCCTCCAGCGGATCGGCGGCGGATAGCCCGTTTACGGTAAACGGCCCCTCCCGGAGCCGGAAGAGGAAGTCCGAACTCATGCGGATTTCCGTGACGGGGTCGTGGCCGCGCTCCTGAGTTACGCAGAACTTGCCCGCGCAGCGCGTCATGCGGGAGGTCGCGGCGAGATGAAGGCCGGGGAGCCTATCGGCAAACAGGCCCTGAAAAAATGCCTGATCGTACAGGTAGAGCAGCCTGGGAAGGGCGTCTGCGGGAAGTTTGGATACGGGAATATGGCCGAGCTGCGGAAAGGCATCGAGCGCCGCCGATTTGACCGCGGCGCGGCGCGCCAGGGCGTCGTCCGCCGGGAGCGGACAAGGGAAAGGAAACATCAGAAAAATCACCTCAACGCGATTAGCTTAACGCCTTTTTGGAGGGCTGTCAATGGCAGTGAAGGCACACACGACCAATGAATTTTTACGAAAAGGTGTTGACAACTTAACAAAATTGAAATATATTGTAGATGCGAAGAGGGCTCAACGGAGCATCTTGGAAAGGAGTGAGTCCAATGGATACGCATTTGAATCCCGTACAGAAGACATCCGTGCGTTTCAAGCGCGCTATATGCGTTGGCCTTGCGTCGGCCCTGCTCGCGATGTCAGCGGTGCCGGCCATGGCGGACGGTAAGGGAACGGTGACGGCGACGTCTCTGTACGTGCGAAAGACGGCCTCCACGGAGGCCAAGGCGCTGTGCAGCGTCAGGAAAGGGCAGCGCGTGACCATCCTGGATACGGACGGCGACTGGTATAAGGTAAAGACAGGGGAAACGATCGGGTACTGCGCAAAGCAGTACATCGACATCGAGGCGCAGAGCGCGGCGGAGAGCAGGCAGGAAGACCTGGGTACGGTCGCTTCTCTGGGCGACGCGCCCGCGACGAGCAGGCCCGGAGACGAGGGGAATAAGGTACTCAAGCTCCAGAAAGCGCTCACCATCAAGGGGTTCTATTCAGGCCGCCTCAGCGGCCACTACGGAGATCTGACGAAGGAAGCCGTGCAGGCATTCCAGAAGAGCAAAGGCCTTTCCACCGACGGCATAGCCGGAAAGAAGACGATTGCGGCCCTCTTCGGACAGAGCGCGGCAAACGACGCCGGTGCTTCGGACAAGTCCTATAAGACGGAAAAACTCGACTGGTACCACGGCGGTAACGGCAAGATTCCGAACGGGGCGACGATTACGATCAAAGACGTCGGCACTGGAAAGACGTTCAAGGCGAAGCGCCGGTTCGGCACCAAC
The DNA here is from genome assembly GCF_900199405.1 of Beduinella massiliensis. Lineage (NCBI taxonomy): Bacteria > Bacillati > Bacillota > Clostridia > Eubacteriales > Beduinellaceae > Beduinella > Beduinella massiliensis. Next base: position 2,398,108 of record NZ_LT963430.1, on the reverse strand, counting down.
CATCTGGACGCCGAGCCCATCGACGCGCAGGCGACCGAGGCGATGAAGGCGATTTATGGCGGGAGCTGGTCGTGGTCCCGGCGGGCCGTGCTGGTGCTGTACGACGGCCGCGTGTACGCGGGTTCGATGAATGGCATGCCGCACGCGGAAGAGGACGAAAACATCAAGGACAACCAGTTTGACGGCGTATTTTGCATCCACTTTTTCGGAAGCAAAACGCACGGAAGCGACAAGGTCGATAAGGAACATCAAAACCAGGTCGCAAAGGCCATGAAGGCCGCCTGGTGACGGGTGCGGCGGCTTGAAGCGAAGCCGCCGCGCTGCTTTTACAGGGATTGAGAACGGAGTATGGACGTGAAAAAGGCAACGAAACGGGCGAAGGTCTGGATGGGGTATGCCGCTTTTCTGATCTGCTGCTTTGCGGCGGGCTACCTCATCGCCTGGTCCGGGCATACAGGCGGGGCGTCGATCACCACGGGAAAGATTTTCAGCACCGCAAAGGTGCTGGTGTTTTTCTGCCTTTGCGCGTACCTTCACATCCTGCTGCACGAGGCCGGGCATTTGCTTGCGGGCCTGACGACGGGATACCGCTTCGTCTCCTTTCGCGTCGCGAGTTTTACCCTCGTGCGTACGGGCAAGGGCTTTGCCATGCGGCGCTTTTCAATTCCGGGCACGGCGGGGCAGTGCCTGATGATGCCTGGGGACTGCGCGGGGGAGCCGCCCTACATCCTGTACAATCTGGGCGGCGTGCTGATGAATCTCCTGCTTTCCCTCGCGGCATGCTTCCTTCCCGGCGTTTTTTTTCGGATATTCAGCGCAGCGGGGCTGATTTTGGGCCTTTTTAACGGCATTCCACTTCAAATCGGCGGCATTCCAAACGATGGCTACAACCTGTACGTCATGATGAAAAATCCGGCGGCTCGAAGGGCGTTCGCCGCTCAGCTTTCTATCAACGGCCTGATGAGCGAGGGAAAGCGTCCGCGCGATCTGTCCGAGGAGCTTTTCGCGCTGGAACCGGCGGCGCGGGATCTTTTCAGCGTGACGCTGCGGCAGATGCGCTATGCGCGTGCGCTCGACGCGGGAAATTTGAGCCGGGCACGGGAAGAGCTTGACGCCATGCAGCGGCAGAGGGACGCTCTTCCTGTCTATTATCAGTTGGAACTGGATTGCGAACGCGCGTACCTGATGATGCTCTTTGAGGAAAGCTGCGAGACGGTGGACCTTGTCTATGGCCGTGGGGCGCGCGCTTTTGCCCAAAAGGCGCAGTTCATGCTATCGCACCTGCGCGTGGAAATTGCTTATGCGCTGCAGTGCGAGGGAGACGTCGCGCGCGCAAGGGAGCTGTACCGCCGGGCGGAAAAGTGCGCGGCGCTTTATCCGGTCGCGGGCGAGGCACTATTTGAAATGGATATGATGCGCGCGTGGATACGGCGCGTTGAATAAAGAAGGACTTTGCCGCGCTTTTCGGCGACAAGAAAAGCCCGGGCAATGTCCGGACTCTGGCCATCGGCAAAGCCGATGACCTCATGCAAAATGAAGGCTCCTCTTGCGCGAAGGCTGCGGGCGATGTTTTCCTCCGCAAATGCTGCGCATTTGACTCCGGAAAACGTCCCGCCCGACCGGCGAAGCCATACGGTGCATATGAAGGGGAAACATCCCCTTCATGCATCCCTTCTTAAAATACAAGACGATACAAGACGGTACATTGTCGACAGTCTGAGTCCGGGCGATGTCCAAACTCGGTCAAGTTATTCTTCGCTTTCAAGGCGCTGCCTGCATACGGGCAGCGCTTTTTGCGCCTCCTCGGTAAGCTCCGGGTAGTGCGGGTCGATTTCCCGCAGCGCCTTTAAGATCGCCTCGGATACGAGATAGCGCGTGTACCACTTCTGATCGGCTGGCAGCACGTACCACGGGCATTCGCGCGTGGCGGTGAAGTTGACTGCGTCCTCATAGGCGGCGCTGAACTCTTCCCACATTTCCCGATCGTCCAGATCGCCGGGGCTGAACTTCCAGTTCTTATCTCGCTCGTCGATGCGCTCGAGAAAGCGCTCTTTCTGAACCTGCGGTGAGACGTTTAAGAAGAGCTTGAGCACGCGGGTGCCGGTATCGTACAGGTACTGTTCGAAGTGGCGGATATGGCGGTAGCGCTTTTCAAAGAAGGTCGCGTCGTCCAGGCAGCGCTCCGCGAGGTTGTAGTGCTTGTAAAGTCCGTGCACCTTGACCACCAGCACGTCCTCGTAGTACGAGCGGTTAAAAATGGCGATCTTTCCGCGCTCCGGAAGGGCGGACACCGCTCGCCAGAGAAAATCGTGGGAAAGTTCCTCGAAGGAGGGCTGCTTAAAGCTCTTGACGCTCACGCCCTGCGGATTGATGCCGCTCATCACGTGACGGATGGTGCTGTCCTTGCCCGCCGCGTCACGCGCCTGCAGGAGGATCAGCAGTCCTTCCTTGCCGTCCGCGTAGAGCATGTCCTGCAAAGCGCTGATTTTCCTGAGGTTCTTCTGCGTTTTTTCTATCGCTTCGGCTTTTTCCATGCCGTCTTTCAGGCTGTCGGTCGGGAGCTCCTGAAGACAGAGCTTGCGCTCGCCGTCGTAGCGGTAACGTTTCAGGCCCAAGAAAACCCCTCCTCCATGAAAGATTACAGGCTCGCTTCCAGGCGCACGGCGCGTCCGATGAAGTTCACGTCGGACGCGTCCAGCGTGTCGGCGCTGTACTCCCGTCCGTAGCTTTGCAGCAGCACGCGCGTAGCGTCCAGTTTCTTCACCTTGCGCAGCGCACGATGGTTTTGATATTCGACCAGCATGATCGCTTCGTCGATCGGGCTTTGCGCGGGTACGATCAGCACGAGGTCGCCCGCCAGCACGCGAAAGCCCCGCATCGAATCGTCCGGGGAAAGGAAGTAGAGCACCTTTTCCGGGTTCCCGCCTTCAATGCGGCCGTTTTGAATCGGCAGCAGCCTGCGGTCTACGCTTTGCCAGGCGGCATTCATGACGGGAACGGCCTTGAGCACGCCGGTGAGGGCGTCGAGCCAAATGCCGCTCGCGGCTGCGGACGATTCCTCCTGCGCGGAGGCTACCTTCACGGCTGCGGGCGCCGGCGCGGAGCGCGCGGGAGCGGGCGCTTTTTCCTGTGACTTCAGCATTTCAAGGTCCACGGTCGCGGCAATTTCGTCCAGAGAAAAATCGGCCTCCGTCTGCTCGCGCAGACCGATGGTGCGCAGGATGCGGCGCGCCTGATCGTCCTGAATAATGCGTTTGCCGCTCTCCACTTCGAGCAGATATTTTTCCGAAATGCCGCACTTGCGCGCGACCTGCTTCGGGGTCATCTTTTGCCGGGTGCGTTCGAGCAGGATGAGATCTCCCAGGCGGCTCATGACGGTTTCCTCCTATAAAACAAATATCAACGATCTTTAGTATAGCACAGCCTCAGCCAAAGGCAAGCGCGGGTGGGAAAAATCGCATTTTTATCAATGCTTTCGCGTACGGTGCTGCGGCGCGGGGCAGGCGGTCTTTTCGGCGCGCGACAAAAATCGCGCGTATCCCGGGAAATCCCCTATTCATTCCGGAAAAAACATGATATAATTAATTGGATAATGCCAAGCCTTGTGCTGCGACTATCTTAAGATAGGAGGAATCAATTCAATGCAATACTCCAAGGAAGTTGAAGAAATGGTCTGTATCGCCAAGGGGCCGAACCACGGCCCGGCGCCCATTCCCGAAGAGGGCAAGTGGGTGCAGGCGAAGGAGATCAAGGACATTTCCGGCCTTACGCACGGTATCGGCTGGTGCGCTCCTCAGCAGGGCGCGTGCAAGCTGACGCTGAACGTGAAACAGGGCGTCATCGAAGAGGCGCTGGTGGAGACTATCGGCTGCTCGGGCATGACGCACTCCGCCGCGATGGCCAGCGAAATCCTGCCCGGCAAGACGATCCTGGAGGCGATGAATACCGACCTGGTGTGCGACGCCATCAATACCGCCATGCGCGAGCTGTTCCTGCAGATCGTCTATGGCCGCACTCAGTCCGCCTTCTCCGACGACGGCCTGGTCATCGGCGCGGGCCTGGAAGACCTGGGCAAGGGCCTTCGTTCGCAGGTGGGCACCATGTACGGCACCAAGCTCAAGGGCACCCGCTATCTCGAGATGGCTGAAGGCTACGTGCTCAAGCTCGCCATCGACAAGGACGATCAGGTCTGCGGCTATCAGTTCCTGTCCCTTGGCAAGATGATGGACGCCATCAAGAAGGGCATGTCCCCGAACGAGGCCTACGAAAAGAACATCGGCACCTACGGCCGGTTCAAGGCTGAAGACGGCGCGGTCAAGTGGATCGACCCGCGCAAGCAGTAATAGGAGGTGTGCAGGAAATGGCTCTGTTTGAAGGTTATGAACGTCGCATGCCCCAGCTCCAGCCTGTCCTCGAGAAGTACGGCTTCAAGGATTTTGATGAGCTGAAGGCTTTCAACAACGCCAAGGGCGTGGACGCCTACAAGATCGTGGAGGGCATTCAGCCTATCGCCTTTGAAAACGCCAAGTGGGCGTACGAACTGGGCGCGGCCATCGCGCTGAAGAAGGGCGTCAAGACCGCTGCCGAAGCCGCCAAGTGCATCGGCGAAGGCCTGCAGGCTTTCTGCATCCCCGGCTCGGTCGCGGATCAGCGCCAGGTGGGTCTGGGTCATGGCAACCTGGGCGCGATGCTGCTGGATGAAAAGACCGAGTGTTTTGCGTTCCTCGCGGGCCACGAGTCCTTCGCCGCAGCAGAGGGAGCCATCGGCATCGCCCGCAACGCCAACAAGGTGCGCAAGAACCCGCTGCGCGTCATCCTGAACGGCCTGGGCAAGGATGCCGCCATGATCAACTCCCGTATCAACGGCTTTACCTACGTGCAGACCAAGTATGACTACCTCTCCGCCGACGTAAAGGAAGACCATGCGCTCAGCATCGTGGGCGAGACGGCGTATTCCAGCGGCGAGCGCGCCAAGGTTCGCTGCTACGGCGCGGACGACGTGCGCGAGGGTGTGGCCATCATGTGGCACGAGGGCGTGGACGTTTCCATCACCGGCAACTCCACCAATCCCACCCGCTTCCAGCACCCGGTTGCCGGCACCTATAAGAAGGAATGCTGGGAAGCCGGCAAGCAGTACTTCTCCGTGGCTTCCGGCGGCGGCACGGGCCGCACGCTGCACCCGGACAACATGGCCGCCGGCCCCGCTTCTTACGGCATGACCGACACCATGGGCCGCATGCACTCCGACGCGCAGTTTGCGGGCAGCTCGTCCGTCCCGGCGCACGTGGAAATGATGGGCCTGATCGGCATGGGCAATAACCCCATGGTCGGTGCGACCGTGGCTGTGGCCGTGGCGGTTGAGGAAGCTTCCAAGTAATCCGTTCGTTTAAAGAGCTCTCCGGGCGACCCGGAGAGCTCTTTTCGTCTTCTTCTGCAGATACAAAGCCACTGTCACAGGCCACTGGCGCATGCATACGCTGGCAGGGGAGGGATGACGAATGGGGACGGTCTATGACCGCGGGAAAGCGGTCGCGTATGCGAAGCGTTGGGCGTTTTCGCGCAATCCCGATTTTCTGGATTTTCAGGGACTGGGCGGAGATTGCAGCAACTTTGTCTCCCAGTGTCTGTTCGCGGGGTGCAGCGTCATGAACTATACGCCGACCTATGGCTGGTATTACATCGATGGCAACCGACGTACCGCCTCCTGGACGGGCGTGTCCTACCTTTACAGCTTTCTTGTGAGCAACCGGGGATCGGGTCCGTTTGCTCGCGAGGTAAAGAGCGCGGAGGTCGAAATGGGCGACGTGGTGCAGTTGGGATTCAGGGGAACGCCCTACACGCATACCGCGCTCATCGTCGGACTGGAGGCGGGAGAGATTTACGTTGCGGCGCACACGTTGGACGCATGGTGGCGCCCGCTCTCCAACTACCGTCAGCAAAACAGGCGCTTCCTGCACGTCGAGGCCCGCGCCTGAACGTACATTCATACCGTGTCTTTTAGACGGATTGGAATTTTCATTCTTGCATGCGTGTGCTAAAATAGATCGTAATGACAAAGGTAACTGGGAGGAACGCGTGAAGACGGATCGGCTGTTGGGGATCGCGATGACGGTATTGCGGGAGGGAAAGACGACTGCGCCGCAGCTGGCGCGAAAATTTGAGGTTTCGCGCCGCACGATCAGCCGCGACGTGGAAGCCCTGTGCCGCGCGGGCATCCCGATCGTGACGGAGCAGGGAAGCGGCGGGGGAATCTCCATCGCGGCGGGGTATCGGGTCGATGCGGCGTTGCTGACGCGCGAGGAGCTGGAAGCGATCCTCGCAGGTGTGCGGGGCATCGACAGCGTGTCTTCAGCGCCGCGCGAGAGCGCCCTGCGGGACAAGTTGCAGGGCAGCGGACGAATCGCCGCGACGGACGGCGTGCTGATCGACCTCGCATCGCATTATCGAGGTTCGCTCACGGAAAAGATCGACCGTATCCGGCGGGCGATTCGCGAAAGACGGCTGATCCGTTTTACCTATTATGCTGAGAAGGGCGAAAGCGAGCGCTGCGTAGAGCCGTATTTTCTGCTCTTCAAGTGGACGGATTGGTATGTGTACGGCTATTGCAGGCAGCGCGAGGACTTTCGCCTTTTTAAACTTACGCGGCTTTGGGATTGCAGGCTGCTGGACGAGCCGTTCTCGCCGCGTGATGTGCGCGCAGAGGATGTCGATCCGGATCAATACTTTACCGGCGCCGTTCAGTTTTCGGGTCTGTTTGAAGAGCGCATGCGCTATCGCCTGATCGAGGAATACGGCCCGCAGAGCTTTGCGCGGACGGAAGACGGGCGACTGCTCCTGTCTGTGGGATTTACGAGCGAAACGGAGATGCTGAGATGGGCTTTGAGCTTCGGCGACGCGCTGGAGGTGTTGAAGCCCTGTAGCCTCCGCGGGGAGATCGCACGGCAGGCCCGCGGCCTCTGCGCGCGCGAAGAGCGAAAGGGTGCTCCATGAGAGAAAGGAACAGGGTATGCAAAAGAAACTGACAATCTGTCTTTGCCTGCTGCTGACGCTGACGGGGTGCAGGCGCGTGACGCCAATTCCTCAGCCGGAGAACGACGGGCATCGCGCGCCGACAGCGGCTCCTTCAGCGCAGAACGGAGCGCGGCAGCCGGAGCTGTACGATTTTCTAATCGACCTGGACGGTCGGGAAATCGCGCTGCCCATGGATTACGAGGCACTCTTGGCGCTGGGCTTCTCGGCGGGAGAAGTTACTGGCGAGCTCGCGCCGGGCGAAATCAGCCGTGCGTTCGCTATGGAGGCGCAGGGATTTCAGGCGGAGGCCTTTTTCATGAACACAGGAATGGATACGCAGCCGACACAGCGCTGCTCCGTCGCGGGGCTCGTGGTCGAGAAGCGGACGGAGGACATCCAGGTGACGCTGCCCAAGGGAATCGCGCTCGGCGAGGCTGGGCGCGGGGAAGTTGAAAGCGCCTATGGTGCACCCGTCAATGTGTACGAGCAGGACGGCATGACCGAGCTTTGCTATGAATACGGATTGACGAAGGCGGCGTATCTGGGGATCGATCAAGCGAGCGGGAAGCTGTCCCGCGTTGAGCTTTACAACTTTGAAGCTTCGGGACAGGAGGCGCCTGCGACGCAGCTCTTTGAGCATACGCAGCGCGCGCTCGCTTACAGCGCGCCCGACGCCATGGGCGCAAGCCTGACGGACGGAAGCTTCGCGCTGGAGGGGGAGCTCTTTCAAATGCCCGCGCCCGTGTACGCCTTCATGGAGGCGGGCTGGATACTGGACGCCGTGGAATCGCGCAGGCCGGACGAGGCGGTCGTCGTGCCGGGTCAAGGCAGCGTGCAGATTTCTCTGGAAAGCGGCGGACTGTACCTAAACGTGCTTGCGTGCAATTTGGAGGAAAAAGCGGCGAACCTGCTGGATTGTTTCGTGCTTTCCATCTCTGCCGGTGAAAAGGCGAATGCGGCCTCGCTGGAGCTGCCGGAGAGCGTGAGCGTGGGTATGGAGGAAAGCGCCCTGTTGGAGGTCTTGTCGGGCTATGCCTATACAGAAGAAGACTTTGAAGGAATCAGGCTCTATACGGTGGAAGAAGCGATTATCGTGCAGATAACCGTTGCCGCAGATACAAAAGCTGTGCAGAGCATTCGGCTCAGTACGGCGCTGAACACGAAAGCACAGGGTAAAGTATGAAGAAAAGAAGATTCAGGCGCGTTCTGTTCGTATTGCTTGCGCTGTTCGTGGCGGGCATTTTGTTCATTCTCGTCTCCGTTTACCTTTCTGCGAACGCGATCGTGGTGACGGTGTACGGCTGTGAGTCGCCCAAAATCGAGGAGCCGATCGACCTGCTGCTCCTGACGGACATGCACGCGCACAGCTTTCAGGAGGGAAATGCACGGCTCCTTCGCCGCGTGGCGAAGGAAGCGCCAGATGTGATCTTGATCGCCGGCGACGCGCTCAACTGGTACAGCGAATCGCACGACTACGTGACGAATCTGGTGGAAAGACTCAGCCGCATCGCGCCGGTCTACTTTACGGTCGGAAATCATGACGCCAAGTACATGACCCAGTCACAGGATTATGGGCTGCTTGACGAAATCGAGCAGGCGGGAGCCGCTGCGCTGAACGCCGGCTACGTGGACGTGGTCGTCAAGGGACAGAAGCTGCGCATCGGCGGCCTGTACGACTTCGTATTCAACAGGAATGGGATGGACGAGGAAGCGTACCGGCAGACGGAGGGATACAGGTTCCTCGCGGGCTTTGAGGATACGGACGACTTCAAGCTGCTGCTGGCGCACCAGCCGAACTTTCTGCTGGACGACGACCCGGAGGCTCGTTGGGACATCGACCTTGCGGTCTGCGGGCACGAGCACGGCGGACAGGTGCGTATCCCTTTTTACGGCGGGTTCTATTCGACGCACCTGGGGTGGTTTTCACCGTACCTCGACGGCGCACACCTGATAAACGGCATCCCGACGGTTATTTCCCGCGGGCTCGGCACTTACACAAAGGGAGGATACCGCATCGTCCCACCGCGGTTTTGCAACATCCCGGAGCTCGTACGCATTGAGCTTAGATAAAGGGAAAGGTTTATAGATAAAAGGCGGTCAGCGGCTCAAAGCGAGCCGACGGACCGTCTTTTTTGATTCAATCAAGAAATTGCGTATGGCCGCGCGGATGCTCCCCGCTCTGAATTTTACGCACGTTCAAACGCGATGCCCTCGCGGCGCAGGACACGGACGCCAAAGGCGCTTTCCACGGCGGGCAGCAGTGCAGCCTCCTCGGGGCCGCCGGTGAAGAGCAGCCGCCCGCCGTGCAGCAACGCCGCCCGGTCACAAAGGGCGAGCGCCTGATCGATGTCGTGCAGCACGACGACGACACATCGGCCCTCGTCCCGCAGCGCGCGCAGGATCCGCATGAGCTCCAGTTGATAGGCGATGTCCAGAAAGGTCGTGGGTTCGTCGAGCAGCAAGTTTTGGGCATCCTGCGCGATGAGCATGGCGAGGTAAGCCTTTTGACGTTCGCCACCGGAGAGCGTGCGCAGGTCACGCTGCGCGCAGCCTTCAAGGCTGGTGAGCTGAAGGGCGCGCTCGACTGCGGCATCGTCCGCCTTTGTGTGCACACGAGAGAAGCCAAGATACGGAAAGCGCCCGTGTGCGACGAGCGAGGCGACGCTGATGGCGGGCACCGCACGGGTTTGCGGCAAAAACGCGAGCGTGCGCGCCAACTCCTTCGGCGCATAGGCGGAGGCGGGGCGTCGGTCGATTAAAACCTCGCCCTGCGCGCTCAGCAGGCGGGCCATCAGGCGCAGTAGCGTGGATTTTCCGCTGCCGTTGGGGCCCAGGAGCACCGTGACCGCGCCGTCGGGCGCGAGGAGCGAGATGTCCCGCAGCACGGGCGCGCTGCCGTAGGCAAAGGAGACGCCCCGAAGGTCAATCATGGGTACGCCCCCTTTTCTGGCGAAGCAGCAAAAGCAGGAAAAAAGGTCCGCCGATGAAGGACATGAGAATGCCTACCGGCAGCTCGAAAGGCTGAAAGAGCGTGCGCCCCAGCGTGTCGCACACGAGCACGAACAGCGCCCCGCAGACGATGGAAAGAGGCATAAGCGCGCGGTGCTCTCCGCCGGTGAAGCGGCGAACGGCGTGCGGTACGATCAGCCCCACGAAGCCGAGCAGCCCGGAAAAACTGACGGCGGCTCCGGCGAGCACGGAAGAGAGCGCGAGCAGGGAGAAGCGGGTGCGCCGCACGCGCATGCCGAGGCTTGCGGCGACCTCGTCCCCGAGCTGCAGCACGTCCAGCTCGCCGCTTGCGAGGAACGCCAGCAGCAGCGCAGGCAGCAGATACAGCGCCGCGCCGCCGAGGCGCGCGGGGGTGACGCCGGAAAAGCCGCCGATCATGAAGCCGCTCATCCCCAGCGTCGATTCGGGAAAGAGCGTGGTCATGAGGTCGATGCCAGCGGACAGAATGCTGGAAAGCGCCACACCTGAGAGGACGATGGTCATGCGCGAAGCGCCCGTGCGATCCGCAAGCACGAAGATGAACAGCGAAGCGAAGAGTGCGCCAAGAAACGCGGCGGCGGGCAGCAAGCGCAGCGCTGTGGGAAACAGGCAGGAGAGGATCAGCGTCGCGAAGCCGGCCCCTGCGTTCACGCCGATGACGTTCGGACCGGCAAGCGGGTTGCCCAGCACGGCCTGAATCAGTACGCCGCTGGCGGAGAGCGCCGCCCCGGAGAGAAGCGCGCAAAGCGTCCTCGGCAGACGAACGTACAGGAGGATGCGCGCCGCGGAGGTGGCGAGGTTACCGTGCAGCACGTCCGTGAGCGAAACCGTCAGGCTCGTGCCGCTCGCGCCCAAGCTGAGGCTTACGACGGAAAGCAGCGCGAGCAGCGGCAGGAGAAACAGAAGCGCTTTAGAAGCACTGCGGGTAGAGGATTTTTGCGAGGTACGCATAGCTTTCCCCCCAACGCGCGTTCGGCTTGTAATGGAACAGTTCCTTGGGCAAGAGGATGAGACGATCCTGTTTCACGGCGGTGAGCCCCTGCCAGGCGGGATCGCCGCCGAAGCGCTCGTCCACAAAGGCGAGGGCGGCCTCCTGATCGGCGCCCATGACGGTGATGAAGATAAAATCCGGATCCTCACTGACGATGGCTTCCAGACTTAGATCCTCGAGCAGGGAATCGTGCCTGCTGACGATATTGTCACAGCCCAGATCTTCCAGGATCACACCGGCGAGGTTGTCGGAGCCTTTGGCCTTGACGCCGCTGGAATAGGCGCGAAGGAGCAGCACACGGGGAGCGGGCTGCCCTGTCGTTTCCTCCCGCACCGCGCGGATTTTCTCGGCGACGGCCTCGCCGTTTTGCTGGTAGAGATCGTCCCGTCCCGTCAGGTCGCAGAACGCGCGCAGCATCGACAAATAATCCGCAAAGGCGTCAACCCGAAACGTGGCGCAGGGAATGCCCATCTGCGTGAACAGCTCGGCGGCCGGCGCGTGCGAGGCAATGTCGGCGGAAAGAAGGACGAAGTCCGGGTCAAGGGCGAGAACGGCCTCCAGATTGGGCTCCTTTACCGTACCGACGATCTGAACGTCCGCACTGAGCGGCAGGCCGCGTTCGGAAACGGCGTCCTGCGTGGTGCCGACGAGCTCCCCGCCCGCGAGCAGCCACGTTTCGGCAAACGAACCGTAGAGAGAGACGACGCGCTGCGGCGTCTCGGCAAAGGAAAGGGTGCGCCCCTGCGCATCCTCAAAGGAGGAACCGGCGAGGGAAACTGCGGGGAAGAGCGCGAGCATGACCAACAGGGCGTAAAAACATTTGCGCATGTAGAATCTCCTTTTACAGGTCTGCGTCGTGGGACGCCAATGTTCTTCATTATACAGCTTGACGTACTGGGTGTAAAATAATAAAATAGAGTACGATAAATAGGGTAAAGCCTATGGAAAGAGGGCTTGGCATGACGCTTCGACATTTACGGGTCTTCCTTGCGGTCGTGGACAGCGGCAGCATGAGCGCGGCGGCGAGGGCCCTTTACATCGCGCAGCCTTCCGTCAGCGGCGCGATAGCGGAGCTGGAGGCGCACTACGACGCCCTTTTATTCGACCGCATCGGCAGGCGGCTGGTCATTACCCCGATGGGAGAACGTCTCGCGGGATACGCGCGCAGTCTGCTCGCGCTTTCGGACGACATGGAGACCACGATGCGCAACGGCGTAAACAGCCTGCGTGTGTCGCTGGGCGCGACCATGACCGTAGGTGCGTGTGTGATGAGCGGGCTGGTGCGTCAGCTTCAGGCGCAGTGCCCGGCGGTCAAGTGTCAGGTTCGAGTGGAAAACTCATCCGTGATCGAAGAGCGGATGCTGCAGAGCGAGCTGGACATGGCGCTGGTGGAAGGGACCATCAAGCATGCCGAGATCGTGTCGCGTCCGGTGATCCGCGACCGGCTTGTTCTGGTAGACTCGGCAGGCGGCGTGCTGCAAGATTGCGAGAGCGTCGGACTTCGCGAGCTGGAAGGGCTGCCGTTTGTGCTTCGCGAGCGGGGCAGCGGCACGCGCGAGCTGTTCGAGCAGGCGCTCCTCGCCAAGGGGGTCTCTATTTCAGAGTGCTGGACGTGCGTGAGCGCGCAGTCCATCGTGTCGGCTGTGAGTGCGGGACTCGGCCTGACGGTCATCTCGCGCCGCCTCGTGGAGGAAGCGCTGCGAAGAGGCACGCTGCGAGAGATCGCTGTAAAGGACGCGGCTTTTGAACGCAATTTCAGCCTGTGCTACCACAAGGATAAATTTTTGTCGCCGCCGCTGCGCGAATTTTCGCGTCTTTGCGCAGAATGGGGCGAAAAAGAGCGTTGACAAGGTGAGCGCTTCGTTTTACCATGGAGAAAAAGGCGCACGCGCAGACGGGCGCTACCCGAAAGGAACGGACGTATGACAGGAAAGACGATTGAGGTCTCTTATGACGATAAAACCCTTTTGATCTGCAACCAGCGCTGCCGGGAGTGGACGCATCCCTACGCGTACGAGGGGGACGGCGAGGATCTGCACGCGGCGGGCTGCGGCATTTTTTCGCTTTCGCATGCGGTGGAATGGATGACAGGCAGGCGCGTTTCAATCGAGTCGCTGGCGGACTTCTCGGTTCAGAACGGAGGCCGGGGCGACGACGGCACCGATCGCCCAGCGCTGCTGGCGGCGGTCAAGGAGCGGGGCCTTGCGGCGCGGCTTGGATTTGATTATCACATGGACGGGCACCTGAACGACCGCGAGGCGCTCTGGGCGCATGTAAGCGGCGGGCGGGGCGTCGCCCTTTCCAACATCCGGGCGGGGCACATCGTGCTGCTCTGCGCTGCGCGCGTGCAGGAAGGGGAACGACAGCTGCTGGTGGTGGATTCCTTCTGCGAGAGCGCGGATGCGCGCGTGAGGGAGCAGGTGCGCGGGACGATTCGGGGCAGCGAGATCACGTTTGAGGTCCAGAACAGGGCGGGCCTTTCCGTCGGCACGGCGACGCAGTACGCGATGTACTGGGTGCCGCTTGCGATGGCGGTGGACTTTAACCTGCTGCACTACGTGAAGGACGAGGACGGACGATGAAGAAGGACAAGCGGCTGCTTTCGGAGATCGCGGTGCTGGGCATCAAGGCGGCGCTCTACGTGCTGCTGTGCGCCGTGTTTTTCGTGCTGATGTCGATCAACAACCCGCAGATTCTGTGCATATCCCGTACGGCGGCCGTGTCGCTGCTGACGTTCTTCATGTTCGGCGTGGTGATGGTGTCGGTCTACGGCGGGTTTGCGGTCGGCAGGCAAAAGAGCCGGCCGATCGCCATTTCTCTGTCTTTGGCGGTTATGCTGACGGACGTGGTGACATACCTGCAGCTTCAGATCATGAACGTCAATGAAGCCAATAACGACCACTTGATCCTCTTTGGGCCGGACATCTGGCTGCTGCTGATCGCGGCGGCGTTGCAGGTCGTTCTGATAACCCTGTTTGTTCGCGCGGCGAATCGGCTCTTTTTCCGCTTCCACGCGCCGCAGCGCTGCCTGCTTATCACCGCGGGCGAGGGCGACGCGAGCGTCATCGTGCGCAAGATCGAGCGGCTGCCGCTGCAATATTCGGTGCGGCAGGTCTTGGATTACCGCGACGACGCGCTTTTTCGCGCGTTGGACGCGTGCGACACGGTGTTCTTCTGCGGCGTGCCGGCGGGCGAGCGCGTGCATCTGATGGAACGCTGCTATGCGCTGGGCAAAAATATCTACATCCACATGGGCGTGGCGGACGTCATCACGCACAGCGCGGAGCATATCGTGCTGGACGACCTGCCCTTTCTGGAGATGGAAAACGGCGCGCTTTCCATCGAACAGCGCTTTATCAAGCGGGCCATGGACATCGCCGTGTCGCTGGTTGCGCTCGTCGTGCTCAGCCCCCTGCTGCTCGTCTGCGCGATCGCGATCAAGTGCTGCGACCGGGGGCCCGTCATTTACCGTCAGCGGCGCGCGACGCGGGGCGGGCGCATATTTGAGATCTACAAATTTCGCACGATGCGGGTCTGCGCGGGCACGGAAAAGCAGCATTCCGCAACGCGGGATGACGAACGCATTACGCCCGTCGGGCGCGTATTGCGAAAATGCCGTGTGGACGAGCTGCCGCAGCTTATCAACATCCTGAAGGGCGACATGAGCCTCGTGGGGCCGCGCCCGGAAATGCTGGAAAACGTGACGCAGTACACCCGGGACGTGCCGGAGTTTTCCTATCGCCTGAAGGTCAAGGCGGGCCTGACCGGTTTTGCGCAGATCGAAGGCAAGTACAACACGTCGCCCAAGGACAAGATGATCATGGATCTGCTATATATCGAGCGCTACAGCATCTGGCTGGACGTCAAGCTGATGCTGCGCACGTTGACCGTCTTTTTCAAGGCGGACAGCACCGAGGCGTTTGATGAGGCGCGGCGGGAGGAAACTAAAGAAATTTCCGAGCCTGAAAAGCGCAGGCATGAAGGGTGAACAAAATGGCGGCTCATAGAGAGATGGCGGGCGCGAGGCCGGAAAAACGGCCTCGCGCCTCATGCGTTTTAAGAGTCATTGCGGCGCGCAGGCGCTTTAATCCGGGTAAATTGTGGCGTTTTGCGCATACTAGGCCAAGGCCAAACGACCATCAATGAAGGAGCGATGCATGATGAAACGCAGATTGCCCCGCGTCATTCGCACGTGGCAGCGCAAGGGCCGTGAGGAGCGGGAGGAAAGCGAGGAAGCCCCGATCCCTTCGGACGTGCAGGGAAGCTACACCGGGACGCCGCTGGAGGAGGGCGACGACCGCCCTGTTCAGGACGCGGACGACCTGTAGGCGCACGCGGGCGGAACCTTTTGACGGCTCTGAGGAGACGGCGCGGCCTCCTCAGAGCCGTTCCAATCAGCGCGCTCGGATTTTCTCGTGCAAAGCGAGACATTCGGGAAAAACGGAAAGGAAACGCATAGGCCATCCTGCACTTTGAATGCGCCGGCCGGCGCAATTCGACAAAAAATTTATAAACGCCCTCAAAAGGATATAGCTTTCCCGAATGGGTTGTGCTATAATAACGCAGATCAAAACGAAGGACGCCTTTAAATCGGTCCCGTGAGGCTGGTAAGGTTGCGCCGGTAATTTGTGCTGCAATGGCCTTGCCCTGCCCGTCAGGACAAGGCTTTTTTCTGTGAATTAAGGGGAGGAAGCGCCATGCCGGAATTCCGCGAAAAGGCACATATCATGGACGAAGCGGCTGTGGACCGCGCGCTGACGCGCATTGCGCATGAGATCATCGAGAAGAACAGGGGCGTGGGGGATGTCTGCCTGGTCGGCATACAGCGCCGCGGCGTACCGCTGGCGCGAACGCTGGCCGACGTCATCGAGCGTTTCGAGGGTACGCGGGTGCCGGTCGGCGTGCTGGACATCACGCTTTACCGCGACGACCTTTCGCTGCTCAGCGAGCACCCGGTGCTCAACGGCACGGACGTTCCCTTTGTCATTCAGGACAAGACGCTCATCATGGTGGACGACGTGCTCTACACGGGGCGCACCGCCCGCGCGGCGATGGACGCGCTGTGCGACATGGGACGCCCGCGGCGCATTCAGTTTGCGGTTTTGATCGACAGGGGACATCGCGAGCTGCCCATCCGCGCGGACTACGTGGGCAAGAGCCTACCCACCTCGCAAAGCGAAATGGTGAGCGTGCGGCTGCCGGAGGTCGACGGGGCGAAGGAAGTCGTCCTGATGGAACGCGTCTGAGGAAGGCGATTCGTTGATTCCCGGCTTCGGCCGGTGTCATACAACAGAGGGAATAGGGGGAGTTTCTACCATGGTTAAAACGACGGCGGTCAAAAAGGATTCGACCGGAAAGCTGCTCATCCTGGGCATTCAGCATGTGTTCGCGATGTTCGGCGCGACGGTGCTCGTGCCCGCGCTGACGGGCCTCAGCCCCTCCACCGCGCTGCTTTGCGCGGGCCTGGGCACGCTGCTGTTCCACTTCATCACCGGGCGCAAGGTGCCGGTCTACCTCGGCTCCAGCTTCGCATTCATCGCCGCGATTACGGCGGTCGCCACCAAGTATTCCGGGGGCGCGGCCGTCGGCAGCGCGGAGTACGTGGCAAACGGCCTGCCCTATGCGACGGGCGGCGTGATGGTCGCGGGCCTTCTCTACGTCGTGCTGGCGCTTCTGGTGCGCATCTTCGGCGCGGAGAAGATCCGTTCGTTCTTCCCGCCGGTCGTTACGGGCCCGATGGTCATCATCATTGGCATGATGCTCGCGCCCACCGCGGTCACCAACATCACCACCCAGATCGGCAGCGTCTCTACCGGCTGGAACTGGCTGATCGCCATCGTCACCATCGCCACAATCATCGGCGTGACGCTGTGGGCCAAGGGCTTCTTCAAGCTGGTGCCGATCCTCTTCGGCATCATCGTAGGCTACGCCTTCTCCTCCATCCTGACGGCCTTCGGCATCCCGGTCGTGAACTTCGAGCCCGTGAGCCAGGCTTCCTTCATCCAGATGCCGCTGCTCTTCCTGCCCAAGTTCGGCTGGGAGGCGATCGTGATGATCGCGCCCATCGCTATCGTCACCTTCGTGGAGCACATCGGCGACATCACCGCTAACGGCGCGGTCGTCGGCAAGGACTTTATGAAGGATCCGGGCCTGGATCGCACGCTGCTGGGCGACGGCCTGGCGACCATGCTGGCCGGCCTGCTCGGCGGCCCGACCAATACCACCTACGGCGAAAACACGGGCGTGCTGGCGGCGACCAAGAACTACAACCCCGTGACGCTTGAAATCGCAGCCTGCTTCGCCATCGTTCTGGCCTTCCTGGGCAAGCTGGGCGCCATCCTGCAGACGCTGCCGGGCCCGGTCATGGGCGCGGTGTCGGTCGTGCTGTTCGGCATGATCGCGGCGGTCGGCCTGCGCACGCTGGTCGAAAACCAGGTGGACTTCAAGGCCTCCCGCAACCTGCTCATCGTCGCGGTGATGCTGGTGTTCGGGCTGGGCGGCGCGAGCGTTACCTTTGGCGCGGTCACGTTCAGCGGCACCGCGCTGGCGGCCGTGCTGGGCATCGTGCTCAACAAGGTGCTGCCCAACCCCATCGACAAGTAATCTCCCTTGGGCGGCGGAGCAATCCGCCGCCTGCTTTGGAACATGGGCGAGGCGCGGTGCCTGCCGCGGCGCGCTCCTCATTGTAAATGCAAACTTCCTTTACGGACTGATAACGGGAAGGTGAGAACGTGACCCTGAAACGCAAGGATTTGCTGGGCCTGCGCGACGTGAGCGCGCGGGAGATCGAAAGCATCCTCACGACCGCCGACGCCATGAAACAGGTGCTGCTCTCAAACAACAAGAAGACGCCGCACCTCCAGGGCAAGTCGATCGTGACCCTCTTTTACGAAAACAGCACGCGTACGCGCATGTCGTTTGAACTGGCGAGCAAGTACATGTCCTCGGCCTCGGCCAATATCTCGGCCTCGGCCTCCAGCGTGCAAAAGGGCGAGACGCTCATCGACACGGGCGTTACGCTCGACCAGATGGGCACGGACGTGATCATCATCCGCCATCCGATGTCCGGCGCGCCGGCGCTGCTCGCCAAGCACGTGCGCGCATCGGTCATCAACGCGGGCGACGGCATGAACGAGCACCCGACGCAGGCGCTGCTGGATATGATGACCATGAAGACGCACCTGGGCGGCCTGTCGGGCCTCAAGGTCGCGATCGTCGGCGACGTAATGCACAGCCGCGTCGCGCGCTCCAACATCTGGGGACTTCAGACCATGGGCGCAAAGGTCTTTCTCGCCGCGCCGCCGACGCTGATTCCGGTGGAAATTGAAAAGACCGGCGCCATTCTCGCCCCGACGGTGGAGGACGCCGTGGAAGGCGCGGACGTGGTGATGGGCCTGCGCATTCAGCGCGAGCGCCAGCAGAAGGGATTGTTTCCCTCCGTCGCGGAGTACTGCGATAACTGGGAGCTCACGCCTGGACGCGTGGCGCTCGCAAAGCCCGGGGCGCTCGTGATGCACCCCGGCCCCATGAACCGCGGCGTGGAGATCGCGAGCGCCGTCGCCGACGGCGGGCAGAGCGTCATCGCCGAGCAGGTGCAAAGCGGTGTGGCGGTGCGCATGGCGCTGCTCTACATGCTCACGAGAAGAGAGGTGCAGGCATGATGAAACGGCTGATTCGCGGGGGCCGCGTGATCGACCCCTCGCAGGGGATCGACGGTGTATTCGACCTTTTGATCGCGGACGGCGTGATCGTAAAAATCGCGGAGCGCATCGAGGAAGCGGATGCAGAAGTAATCGACGCCGCGGGCCTTTGCGTGCTGCCGGGGCTGGTGGACATTCACTGCCATCTGCGCGACCCGGGCTTTGAATACAAGGAGGACATCGCCACCGGTACGCGCTCCGCTGCGGCGGGCGGCTTTACCAGCATTTGCTGCATGCCCAACACCAGCCCTGTGAACGACTGCGCGGCGGTGACGCGCTACATTCTGGAGCGAGCGAAGACCGTCGGAAGCGGCGTAAACGTCTATCCGATCGGCGCGATTTCCAAGGGACTTAAGGGCGCGGAGCTGGCGGAAATCGGCACGATGAAGGCGGCGGGTATCGTCGCCATCTCCGACGACGGCAGGCCGGTCGTCAACGCCAATCTGCTCAAGCTGGCGCTCATCTACGCGGACCACTTCGACGTGCCGATCGTCTCGCACAGCGAGGATTTGGACCTCACGGACGGCGGCGTGATGAACGAGGGCTATATGTCCACGCTGCTCGGGCTTCGCGGCACGACGCGCGCGGCGGAGGAGGTCATGATCGCGCGGGACATTCTCGTGGCCGAGGCTTACGGCAAGCGCATCCATCTTTGTCACGTCTCCACCAAAGGCGGCGTGCAGCTCGTGCGCGAGGCCAAAGCGCGCGGCGTGCGCGTGACGGCGGAGACCGCGCCGCACTACATCGGCGCGACGGACGCCTGGGTGCAGGACTACGACACCAACACCCGCGTCAACCCGCCGCTGCGCACGGAGGAGGATCGCCTCGCCGTGATCGCAGGGCTCGTGGACGGCACGCTGGACTGCATCGCGACCGACCACGCGCCGCATCACGCGGACGAGAAGAACGTGGAATACCCGCTCGCAGCCTCCGGCATGGTGGGCTTTGAGACGGCCTTTGCGATCTGTTATACGGAGCTGGTCGAAAAGGGCTTTATGGACATGAGCCGTCTGGTTTCGCTGATGACGGCGAACCCCGCGCGAATATTGAACCTTCCGGCGGGCACACTCGCGCCCGGCGCGCGCGCGGATGTGACGCTGGCGGACATCGGCGAGCGCTGGACGGTGGACGCGGAGAAGCTCCATTCCAAGTCGAAGAACACGCCCTTTGACGGCAAGACGTATACGGGGCGCGTGAAGAAGACGCTGTGCGGCGGACAGACGATTTATGAGGAGGGCTGAAACATGCAGCAGATGGATTTACTGATCTCGCGCATCATCGACAAGAAGAACCCGACGGTCGCGGGCCTGGACACGCGGCTGGAATACCTGCCGGAAAAATTTTTGCAGGCGGTCATGCCGGCGGGCGTGCATTCCTTTGAGGACGCGGCGGAGGCGATCTATCAGTACAACTGCGCGCTCGTGGACGCCCTTTACGATATCGTGCCTGCGGTAAAGGTACAGGTGGCCTACTACGAGATGTACGGCCCGGCGGGCATGAAGTGCTTTGAAGAGACGATGACCTATGCGCGCAGAAAGGGCCTGTCCGTGATGGCCGACGTCAAGCGCAACGACATCGGCGCAACGGCGGAAGCCTACGCCGCCGCCTACATCGGCAGAACGGACGTGGCGGGCGAGCGCCTGCAGGCGTTTCCGGCGGACTTCGCGACCGTCAACCCGTACCTGGGGGTGGATGGCATCGCGCCCTTTACCAAGCAGGCGGCTGAGCACGGAACGGGCATCTTCGCTCTGGTGAAGACGAGCAATCCTTCCTCCGGCCAGCTTCAGGATATGAAGGTCGAGGACGGGCGCACGGTTTACGAGGTCGTGGGCGACCTGGTAGAGGAGTGGGGCAGGGACCTCGTGGGCGAGCATGGCTACAGCGCGGTGGGCGCGGTCGTCGGCGCGACGTATCCGGCGCAGGGGGCGGCGCTGCGCGTGCGCATGCCGCACACGTTCTTCCTCGTGCCGGGCTATGGAGCGCAGGGGGCGACGGGCGCGGACCTCGCGGGATGCTTTGACGGGCGCGGCCTGGGCGCGATCGTGAACGCCAGCCGCTCGATCCTCTGTGCTTGGAAACGCCGCGAGGGCGTTCCCTTTACGCAGGCGGCGCGCGAAGAGGCCATCCGCATGCGCGAGGACATCGCCGCCGGGCTCGCGGCTGCGGGCAAGGCGCTGAGGTAGGCACATGGAACAGACGATGGCAAAGGTTCTGCGGGTCGAGGACATCGCGGAGGACATCTTCCTGCTGCAGGTGGAAGCTCCGGGCATCGCCCAAGCGGCGAAGCCCGGCCAGTTCGTGCACCTCGCGGTGCCGGACGCGGGCGGCCACATCCTGCGCAGGCCGATCAGCCTGATGGGCTTTGACGAGAAGACGCTGACGATGGCGATACAGATAAAGGGCGAGGGCACGCGCCGCCTGCGCGGTCTGCGTCCGGGGGACGCGGCGGACGTGCTGGGCCCCATTGGGCGCGGGTTTGAGCTGTGCGGCGCCAAGCGCGCGTTTTTTGTGGGCGGCGGCGTCGGCGTCGCGCCGGTGCGCGGCGCGCTGGATCAATTCAAGCAGGAATGCGCCTGCGAAGCGTTTTTTGGCTACCGAAGCGAGGCGTTTGTCTACGGCCTGGACGGCCTCGACTGCCCGGCCCACGTCGTGACGGACGACGGCACGCTGGGGGAACGCGCGCTGGTGACCGCACCGCTGCTGCGGGCGATTGAGGCGGGCGCGCCGGACGTCATCTTCGCCTGCGGCCCGGCGCCGATGCTGCGCGCAGTGCAGCGGATCGCCCTTGAAAGGGATATTCCCTGCCAGATTTCTCTGGAAGAACGCATGGGCTGCGGGCTGGGCGCATGCCTGGTGTGCAACTGCAAGGTGCGCGCGGCGGACGGCTTCGACTATAAACGCGTGTGCGTGGACGGCCCGGTATTTGACGCGCGGGAGGTGCTCTTCGATGATTGATCTTTCGCTCGACCTGTGCGGCGTTCACCTGAAGAATCCCGTCATCGCCGCCTCCGGCACGTTCGGCTTTGGCCGCGAATACGATCAACTTTACGACATTTCAAAGCTCGGCGGCATCTCGGTCAAGGGCTTGACGCTGAAAAAGCGGCTGGGCAACCCGCCGCACCGCATCGCGGAGACGCCTGGCGGCATGCTCAACAGCGTGGGGCTGCAAAACCCCGGCGTGGATGCCTTTATCGAGGAAGATCTGCCTTGGCTGCTGCAAAAGGACGTGGCGGTCATCGCAAACATGGCGGGAAACACCGAGGAAGAGTACTGCCTGATGGCGGAAAAGCTTTCCGCTGCGGGCGTGCACATGCTGGAAATGAACATCTCCTGCCCGAACGTGAAGGAGGGCGGCGTGGCCTTTGGCATTCGGCCGGAAAGCGTATACGCGATCACGAAGGCCGTGCGCGCGCACGCGAAAAAGCCGCTGATGGTGAAGCTGTCGCCCAACGTGGCGGATATCCGCGAAAACGCCCGGGCGGCGGAGGAAGGCGGGGCGGACTGCATCTCGCTCATCAACACGCTGACGGGCATCTCGGTGGACGCGCGCACGCGGCGCATGACGCTTTACAACAACGTCGGCGGCATGTCCGGCCCGGCGGTGCGCCCGATCGCCTTGCGCATGGTCTGGCAGGCCGCGCAGGCGGTGAAGATTCCGGTAGTCGGCATGGGCGGGATCGTGACCGGCGAGGACGCGGCCTCCTTTATGCTGGTGGGCGCGCAGGCGGTCATGGTCGGTACGGCAAACCTCATGGACGCCTACGCCTGCCCGCGGATCATCGGGGAGCTGGAAGCCTACTGCGAGGGACAGGGCGTCAAAAACGTGCAGGAGCTCGTGGGAACGATCCAAACCAACGGTTAATTCCGGGGGACGAATTGGGGCTTGACGTCCGGGAGCATTGGGCGTATACTAATGCTAACTTCGGGAATGAAGAAGAAGAGTAATCCGCTACGAAACCCTCCAGAGAACGCGTGCCGGCGGCTGGAAGCGCGCGGGGTGAAGGACGGATGAAGACCACCTTTGGACCGGAAGCGCGCGGGGCGCGATAAAGCCCCTACGAGAGGGAGCGCCTATACGCTCAATCAGGGTGGAACCACGGGCATTCACGCTCGTCCCTATGCGGGACGGGCGTTTTTTATTTGAACCGGAAAGGGTGAAGCATATGAAAATCGTCTATCGGGGCGAAGCGCACGCGGTCGAGGACGGCGCGAACGCGCTGGACATCGCAAAGCAACTGGACAGGGAGCTCTATAAGGAAGCCGTCGCGGTGCGCGTAAACGGCGAGGTGAAATCGCTGCCAGAGGCCGTGACGGGCGGCGCGGAGCTGGAATTTTTGACGTTTGAGGATGCGGACGCAAAGCGCGTACTGCGTCACACGGCTTCGCACGTGTTGGCGCAGGCGGTAAAGCGTCTGTTCCCACAGGCGAAGCTGGCCATCGGCCCGGCGATTGAGAATGGCTTTTATTACGACTTCGACGTAGAGAAGCCCTTTACGCCGGAAGACCTGGCCGCCATCGAAAAGGAAATGCAGCGCATCGTCAAGAAAAACGAGCGTTTGGAACGCTTTGAGCTGCCGCGCAAGGATGCGCGCAAGCTCATGGAGGAAATGGGTGAGCCCTACAAGGTGGAGCTCATCGACGATTTGCCCGAGGACGCGGTGATTTCCTTTTACCGGCAGGGCGACTTTATCGATCTGTGCGCGGGCCCGCACCTGCCCTCCACGGGCAAGGTGAAGGCGTTCAAGCTCACCAGCATCGCGGGCGCGTACTGGCGGGGCAGCGAGAAGAACAAGATGCTCAGCCGTATATACGGCACGGCCTTTGACACGAAGGAAGCGCTCAGCGCGTATCTGACGCAGATCGAGGAGGCCAAAAAGCGCGATCATCGCAGGCTGGGTCGTCAGCTCGACCTCTTCGACATCCTGGACGAGGGACCTGGCTTCCCGTTCTTCTTTCCCAAGGGCATGGTGCTGCGCAACACCCTGGAGGACTACTGGCGCAGGATTCACCGCGAGCACGGATATGAGGAAATCAAGACCCCGATGATGCTCAACCGCGCGCTGTGGGAGCGCTCCGGACACTGGGATCACTACCGTGAAAACATGTACACCACCCAAATAGACGAGACGGACTTTGCCATCAAGCCCATGAACTGCCCGGGCGGCATGCTTTGCTACAAGCGGCGCAAGTGGAGCTATCGCGACCTGCCGATGCGCTGCGGTGAGCTGGGGCTGGTGCACCGCCACGAGATGTCCGGCGCGCTGCACGGTCTGATGCGCGTGCGCTGCTTCACGCAGGACGACGCCCATATCTTCATGACAGAGGAACAGATCGAGCGCGAGATTCTCGGCGTGTATGACCTGATCGACGAGGTGTACAGCGTATTCGGGTTCGACTACCATGTGGAGCTCTCCACACGGCCCGAGGACTCCATGGGTACGGACGAGCAGTGGGAGACGGCGACGCGCGCCCTGAAAAACGCCCTGGACAAAAAGGGAAAGCCCTACGTGATCAACGAAGGAGACGGCGCGTTCTACGGCCCGAAGATCGACTTTCATCTGACGGACTGCATCGGGCGCACCTGGCAGTGCGGCACGATTCAGCTCGACTTCCAGCTTCCGGAGCGCTTTGATCTGACCTACACGGGCGCGGACGGCAGGGAGCACCGCCCGATCATGATCCACCGCGTGGTGTTCGGCTCCATCGAGCGATTCATCGGCATCCTGACCGAGCAGTATGCGGGCGCGTTTCCGACCTGGCTTTCGCCCGTTCAGGTGAAGGTGCTGACCATCACCGAGCGCAGCGACGCATGGGCGCGGGAGATCGAACGCGTGCTGGAGAGCCGCGGCATCCGCGCGGAGCTGGATCTTCGCAACGAGAAGATCGGCTTCAAGATTCGCGAGGCGCAAATGGAAAAGGTGCCGTACATGTTCGTCCTGGGCGACAAGGAGGTCGAGAGCCGCACCGCTGCGGTGCGCGATCGAAAAGGAGATCTGGGCCCTATGCCGCTTGAAGAGATTACGGCGAAGATCGAAGAAGAAATCCGCGCAAAGGCGCGGTAAGAAGGAGGCATTCCCATGCAGATTGAAATTCAGAACGGCGCGCACACGTTTGAGGACGGCATGAACGCGCTGGACATCGCAAAGCAGGTGGACAAGGAGCTGTACAAGGCGGCGGTCGCCGCGAAGGTGAACGGCGAGGTGCGCTCCCTCGTGGAGCCCGTGCCGGACGGCGCGAAGCTCGAGATTCTGACGTTTTCGGACGAGGAGGGCAGGCGGGTTTTTCGTCACACGGCCTCGCACGTGCTGGCGCAGGCGGTAAAGCGCCTGTTTCCGCAGGCGAAGCTGGCCATCGGCCCGGCGATTGAAAACGGCTTTTACTACGACTTCGACGTAGAGACGCCCTTTACGGCGCAGGATCTATCGGCGCTGGAGAAGGAGATGCAGCGCATCGTCAAGAAGAACGAGCGTCTGGAGCGCTTCGAGCTGCCGCGCGAGGAGGCGCGCAAGTTCATGGAGGAAAAGGGCGAGCCCTACAAGGTGGAGCTCATCGACGACCTGCCGGAGGACGCGGTCATTTCCTTTTACCGCCAGGGCGACTTTACCGACCTGTGCGCGGGCCCGCACCTGCCCTCGACCGGCAAGATCAAGGCGGTGAAGCTCACGCAGGTCGCGGGCGCGTACTGGCGGGGCAGCGAAAAAAACAAGATGCTGCAGCGCATTTACGGCACGGCCTTCGACACGAAGGAAGCGCTGGACGCCTATGTCAAGCAGGTGGAAGAGGCGAGAAGCCGCGACCACAACAAGCTGGGCCGCGAGATGGAGTTCTTTACGACCGTCGATTATATTGGCCAGGGCCTGCCGATCCTGCTGCCCAAGGGCGCGCGCGTCATTCAGCTGCTGCAGCGCTGGGTAGAGGACGAGGAACAGCGCCGCGGCTACCTGCTGACCAAGACGCCGCTGATGGCCAAGCGCGAGCTGTACAAGATTTCCGGCCACTGGGATCACTACCTGGACGGCATGTTCGTGCTGGGCGACCCGAACGACGAGACGAAGGAGTGCTTCGCGCTTCGCCCGATGACCTGCCCGTTCCAGTATCAGGTGTTCCTCAACCGGATGCGTTCCTATCGCGACCTGCCGATGCGTCTGGGCGAAACGTCCACGCTCTTTCGCAACGAAGATTCGGGTGAAATGCACGGCCTGATCCGCGTGCGTCAGTTCACGATCTCCGAAGGCCACCTCATCCTGCGGCCGGATCAGCTGGAGGAGGAGTTCAAGGGCTGTCTGGATCTGGCGAACTACATGCTCGACACGCTGGGCCTCAAGGAGGACTGCACCTACCGCTTCTCGCAGTGGGATCCGCAGAACCCGAAGAACAAGTACGAGGGAACGGCCGAGCAGTGGGAGACGGCCCAAAGCACGATGGAGCAGATTTTGAAGGACCTTGGCGTCGAGTATACCGTCGGCATCGACGAGGCGGCGTTCTACGGCCCGAAGCTCGACATTCAGTGCAAGAACGTGTTCGGCAAGGAGGATACGCTCATCACCATTCAAATTGACATGCTGCTGGCCGAACGCTTTGGCATGGAGTACGTTGACGCGGATGGACAGAAGAAGTATCCTTATATCATCCACAGAACGTCCGTGGGCTGCTACGAGCGCACGCTTGCACTGCTGATCGAGAAGTACGCGGGCGCGCTGCCCGTATGGCTTGCCCCCACACAGGTGAAGGTGCTCACCATCACCGACCGCGCGGACGCCTGGGCCAAGGAGATCCAGCGCGAATTGGAGAGCCGCGGCATGCGCGTGGAAACGGATCTTCGCAACGAAAAGATCGGGTTCAAGATTCGCGAAGCGCAGATGGAGAAGACGCCGTACATGTTGGTGCTCGGCGACAAGGAAGTGGAAGAGCGTAAGGCCGCAGTGCGCAGCCGCAAGGACGGAGACCTGGGTGCGATGGCGCTTGCGGACGTAATTACGCGCCTGGAGGAAGAAATCCGGACAAAAGCCCGATAATTCGCTTGACAGGAAGCGGGATGCGTGGTAAGATAAAACGCGTATGAAGTAGAAGCTGCCCGCTTCTCACCCGGCGACGCCGTTGCCGCGGTTCAGGCATTGTGTTATCGTGCAAGAGCGGGTGGTTTCGCCCGCTCTTTTCTTTTGTCTACGGAAAAAGCGGGGCAGGGGCGTCTGTCCCCGGAGGACCGGGATAACGCGCAAAAAGCGCAATGATTGCAGGAGGTGTATCGATATCAACATGGATCTGATGATCAACGAGGGAATTCGCGACCGCGAGGTGCGTGTAATCGATCAAAACGGCGAACAGCTTGGCGTCATGATGACGCGCAAGGCGCTGGAACTGGCAGAGCAGGCGGCGCTCGACCTGGTGAAGATCGTACCCAACGCAAAGCCGCCGGTTTGCAAGCTGATGGATTACGACAAGTACCGCTACGAACAATCCAAGCGCGAGCGCGAGATCCGCAAGAATCAAAAGGTCGTATCCCTGAAGGAGGTTCAGCTCTCCGCCACGATCGAGGAAAACGACATCCAGACCAAGGCGAAGAACGCGCTGCGTTTCCTCTCCGACGGGGATAAGGTGAAGGTATCGATTCGCTTTCGCGGCAGACAGATTACGCATACCGAGATCGGCATGCGCGTGATGCAGGATTTCGTGGAACGTGTAAAGGACGCCGCCGTCGTTGAGCGCAGGCCGCTCGTCGAAGGGCGCCACATGATCATGATCCTCGCACCCAAAGACCCCGGCAAGGAAACCAAGCAAACGGCTCCTAAAGAGTGATTTACCGGAGAGGAGGACCCCATTATGCCTAAGCAGAAAACGCATCGTGGTGCGGCGAAACGCCTGTCTCTCACCAAGAACGGCCTCGTCAAGCGCGCCAAGGCTTATAAGAGCCACATCTTGAACAAGAAGTCCACCAAGCGTAAGCGCAACCTGCGCAAGACGGATTACGTCGCCGCAACGGAAGCCAAGACGATGAAGAAGCTCATCCCGTACAAGTAAGCATTTCGTCCAGCAAAGGAGTGAATTACCATGGCAAGAATTAAAGGGGCTGTGAACGCCCATAAGAAGCGCAGGAAGATCATGAAGCTGGCGAAGGGCTACTACGGCTCCAAGTCCAAGCAATACCGTGCCGCGAGCGAACAGGTCCGCCGTTCGCTACGCTATGCCTACATCGGACGCAAACTGCGCAAGCGTGACTTCCGTACCCTGTGGATCTCCCGTATTAACGCGGCGGCCCGCATGAACGGCATGTCCTACTCCACCTTCATCAACGGCCTGAAGAAGCAGAACATCGAGGTCAACCGCAAGATGCTGGCCGACCTCGCCGTGAACGACGCGGCTGCTTTCGCGAAGATCGTCGAGCTGGCTAAGAAGGCGTAAGGTAAAAAAGTATTCCCTGTTTCGACAAAAAGCGAAACAGGGGCTTTTTTATACGGAGAAAAGCATGTATAATAGGAAAAAGCACTCGCCGGGCGGAGGAATGGGGCATGCAGGAAATCACCAGCACTCAGAATGAAAAGATACGCGCGCTCAAGGCGCTTTCGCAGAAAAAGGGCCGGGAAGAAGCCGGCTGCTTTCTGGTGGAAAGCGTCAAGATGGTGCGCGAGGCCGCGGACAGCATGCAGGTGCTGACGGTGCTGGTGGACGCTTCGCATGTGGATGCTCTTATGCCCCTGCTTGACAAGCTGGAGGGCATGGGAACGCAGGTGCTGCGCGCGCCTGAGCACGTGCTCAAGAGCGTCAGCGACGCCAAGACGCCGCAGGGTATTTTGGCCAGCGTGCGCATGCCCAAAGCGCCGCAGCGCCTCGCGGGCACACGCTTGGTGGCGCTGGACGGCGTGCAGGATCCGGGGAATGTCGGCACGATTCTGCGCACCGCAGACGCCGCCGGATTTGACGGCGCGCTCCTGGGCGACGGCTGCGCGGACGTATTCGGCCCCAAGGCGCTGCGCGCGACGATGGGTTCGATCTTTCGTGTGCCGGTGCTGCGCGTGCCTGAGCTTCCGGCGTCGCTTACGGCTTATCGGGAAGCGGGCTATTCGGTCGTCACCAGCGAGCTGGACGGTTCGCCTTTTTACCAGCGAAAGGACGTGGGCGAACGCTTCGTGCTCGTCATCGGCAGCGAGGCGCGCGGCGTGTCAGACGCGGTATCCAGGGTGGCCACGCACCGGTTGAAGCTGCCGATGCGCGGGGGCGCGGAATCACTAAACGCGGCAGTTGCTGCGGGCATCATGCTTTACGAGCTGACGCGGCCCGCAGACGAAGGGAGATAAACGTATGAACGTTTCATTGGGTATGGTGCTGGAGGCGCGCGAGCACCTGAAAGGCGTCGTGCATCGCACGGATCTGGTTCCCTCCAAACCGCTGAGCAACGGGGAGTATCAGGTCTACCTCAAGTCAGAAAGCCTGCAGGATACGGGCTCGTTCAAGGTGCGCGGCGCCTACATCAAGATCGCCAGCCTGACGCCGGAAGAGCGTGCCGCGGGCGTCATCGCTTCCTCTGCAGGCAACCACGCGCAGGGCGTCGCGCTGGCGGCCCGCACGTTCGACGTGCCGGCCACCATCGTTATGCCGGAGGGCGCGCCGATCGCCAAGGTAAAAGCGACGCGCGAGCTGGGGGCGACCGTCGTGCTGCACGGCACCGTCTACGACGACGCCTTTGCGTACGCTTGCAAGCTGCAAAAGGAAAGCGGAGCGACGTTCATCCATCCCTTTAACGACCCCATGGTCATCGCAGGACAGGGCACGATCGGCCTTGAAATCGTGGACGACATGCCGGATGTCGACGCCATCGTCGTGCCCATCGGCGGCGGCGGACTCGCGGCAGGCATCGCGGTGGCCGTCAAATCCCTGCACCCGAACATCCGCGTCATCGGCGTGGAGGCGGCGGGCGCGGCCTGCATGAAGGCGTCGCGCGAGGCGGGGCACGTCGTCACGCTCGACAGCGCGAAGACCATCGCCGACGGCATCGCAGTCAAGACGCCGGGCGACGAAACGTTTGAAATCTGCAATAAGTACCTGGACGACATCGTCGCCGTGGACGACGACGAGATCGCTCAGACGGTGCTCTACCTCATGGAGCGCTGCAAGATCGTGACCGAGGGCGCGGGCGCAGCGGCGGTGGCGGCCATCATGGGTCACAAGTTCGAGTGCAGGGGCAAGGTAGCGGCGGTGCTTTCAGGCGGCAACATCGACGTTACGATGCTTTCACGGATTATCGAGAAGGGCATGCTCAAGGCGGGGCGCATGATCAAGCTGCGCGTCGTCATGGAGGACAAGCCGGGCCAACTCACCCTGACCTCGCGCATCATCGCCGAATGCGGCGGCAACGTCGTGCAGGTGCATCACGATCGCTCCTGTGTGGAGCTTGGAATCAACCATGCGCTTTTGGAGGTCTCCGTGGAGACGCAGGACCGTGACCATGCGGAACGCATCATCGGCGAGATCAAGCGCAACGGCTTTTCCCTTCTGGCCTGATTGCGCAAGGGGCTATCCATAAAAAGAAAAAAAGTGGTGGACGCCACTTTTTTTGTATAGTTTCTGTTTACAGCAAATTATCCTCGTCTTCGCTGGACTGCATGAATTCACGGCTGCTGACCCGCTTCAGCTCACGCTGAGACTCTACCATGTCGGAAAGCATCTCTTTGACCTGCGCAGAATGCTTGACGCGCTTGATGTCGAACTCCGGGGTCGATTTGTCCGCAGAACAGCAGTGGATAGTGCCCAGGCCGAAGAGCCGCTCTCCCAGCGAGCGCTTCAGGGTCACGTCCATAATCCGGTAAAGGCGGACCTCTTCTTCCTTCTTGTTAAAAAAACCCGTCTCAATCAACAGCTTTTCATCCGTCAGCTTGTAAACGGTAAAGGACCAGGGGAGCCCAAAAAGTGTGCGCTTGCGGTCATGCCATTGATAGGGTGTATCGCTCATCATCTTATCCTCCGGATTGATTCATCTATTGAGTATTATATCATGGGATTTTTCAATTTTCCAGAGGTTTGCTGAAGTTGCTATTCCAGGCATTGGAATTGACCTTGCTTAAAATGTATGATACAATTTGCAATCACTCCGTCGATCTATGACGGGTTTTAGCCGGAAGATTTGATGTAATAGAAAGCGTTTGACGGCAATCATTGATCATAAAGAAGGGCATTTTATGATGAAACAGAAGCACAAGGGAAAGGCGTCGCTCTGTCAACTGATTGTCGCTGCTTTTGTTATCAGTGTCATACCACTCTACGTCTTTTTTCTCACATTTATCAACATGAGCTTTAAAAGCAACCGGGAAACCATCTTTCAGACCATTAGATATGAATGCGAATCCGCTATGCAGGGAATAGAACGCAGTATCCAATCCATCCAGACGCGGCAGTTTGAGCTCTTGGAAGACGATACCGTAACAAGGCTGGCATTTCCAAAGTACAGCACCGGCAGCGCATATGAACGCGTTTCGGATATTAAGAAAGTTCAGTCTGCGCTGCGTTTGGTCGTCAGTCTGAACGACATCATAGATACGATATCGATTTATTATCCGGAGAAAGGATTCGTTTTAAGCCAAAATGCGGAATCTGGGTATAAAGCTATAGAAAATCTAGAGACGTTGCACTGGCTGAATGATGTATACAAAAATGCAAAGGGCATGCTAGCAACGCGAGAGGACATCTTCTTGGTAACCGCATCGACGGCGCGCGGTGCCGCCAAGCTGGAGCCTTCTATGATGTTACCACAGGTTGTCATTATCACCAAAGTTTCGGTCAAAACGCTGGAACAAGAGCTCCAAATCCATGCAGGGACTGAGCAGGGAAAGGATTTTCTGCTCCTTAGCGGACGGTCGGTCATCACTTCGACTCTCGAAAGCGAAAAGCAGGCAGACTTCGTTTGCGCGATAGTGGAAAAAGAAGGTATTGAAAGCGCAACTCCCCTTAAAGTTGGTAAAGAGTTGTACACGGTATTCGGCGCGGGATCGTTTCTTTCTGAGTGGAAGTTATACGAAGCTGTGAATGAATCGGTCGCTTTTCGACGCATAAACGATCTAAAGATTTTCATCCCCCTCATTACGGTTTTTGTGTTTATCGTGATAAACACCTTTATCTTTTTGGTTTATGGCAGATTGTACCGTCCAATGAAGCGGTTGACGGAATCATTTTTGCGAGTAAAACAAGGAGATTTTGCAGTAGCGCTGAAAGGAGCGAGAACTAGCGATATCGAATCGGTTTATCAGAGTTTTAACGAGATGACAGGAGAACTCAAACGGCATATAGAGACGGAATATACACAGCAACTTCTCTTAAAAGATGCAGAGCTCAAGCAACTGCAATTTCAAATCAGTCCACATTTTCTTTATAATTCCTTTTTCATCCTCCAAAGCTTTCTTGAAGAAGAGGAGTACGAAAGCGCAGAACACATGACGAATGTATTGGGAACCTATCTGCGATATATCACGCGAAACAGACAACCCTTTTCCACGCTTGAAGAAGAGGATAGACATGCCAGGGCGTATATGGAGATACAGCAGATTCGTTTTATGCGCACGCTGAAGACAAATTTTTCGGAGCTCCCATCGGAGATTGCAGATGTACGGGTTCCTCGCCTCATCTTACAGCCTTTGATCGAAAATGCATTTGCTTATGGCATCGCCAAAGAACAAATTGGTGTGATTGAGGTGAAATATCGAGTTTCTTCCAGTCGGATCGAAGTCCTTGTGGAGGACAGCGGTAGCGGAAATCAGTTTGAACACCTTGAAAAGATCCAGGCTATTTTAGCACAGAAGGACACAGGATATGTCGGCATTGCGCTTAACAATATTCACTCCCGCCTTCGTGGTGTGTATGGTGAAGGCAGCGGACTGCGAGCAGAAGCGTCCCCGCTTGGAGGTGTGCGGATGATTATATTGATTGACAGGGGAGAAGCGGATGATTCGTGTTTTAATCGTGGACGATGAACAGATCATTGTCGATGCGCTCTATTATTACATTCTTCGCAAGCAGTGCGAAGAATTGGATGTATACCGCTCCTACGCTTCGTTGGAGGCGTTAAGCCTTCTGGAGCAGGCGAGCTTCGATATCCTGCTGGCGGACATTTCGATGCCGGATATGGACGGACTTGAGTTGATGGAAAAGGCGCGCTCACTGTGGCCGGAGATTCGCGTGATTTATTTTACCGGATTTGATAGCTTTGATTATGCCTACAGGGCGCTGAAGTACGAAGGGGTCAGTTACATCTTAAAGACAGACGGCTACGATCAGATTTGGGAGAGAATTCAAAAAGAGATGGAGCTTCTTCGCACACGGCATTCGATGAGAATGCAGGCTATGGTGTATCGTCAGGCATTAAATTCTCTGGACACGAATGATTTTTGGCAGCGCGTGCTTCAAAATGCTATGAATGATACCGATTTACGGAAGGATAATCCGATGCTTGCGCGGTGGGATTGGCAGCGCCCTTCTTTTTCATTGTATGGGAACTTAAGCCCTTATTCTCCTGATCTGCGTATGGCGGTCGATGAAGCGATAGGCCGTTTTCTTGCGCAGGACTTTGTCTGCTGTTATTCGATTAGCAATACCGTCCTGTACGCGCTACTGCAGTTTTGTGGTCCTCCAACGCGGGAGAAATCTTTTTCTCATATTTACTTTGAGGCAATGCTTGAAAAGATACAGCAGAACATGGCAGAAGCACGCGGCATAGCAGCGTCGTTCGTCTACGGTGAGTCGGTTCTGCAGCCGCAGGATCTTCCGGGTGTTTTTTCTTCTCTGCAAAGTACGATGGAAAGATGCGGTGGGCAGGGCGATCTGCTGCTCATGGCCTATCGAGAGCAAGACTATTCCCGGCAGTGGGCGATCCGACGAATCCAGCAATACGTGGCTGAAAATATAGATCAGGAGCTTTCACTTTTAAAGCTGGCGGATACGGTTCATTTTAATCCGTCCTATTTATCTCGGTTTTATCACCAACAAACAGGCGAGCGCCTTCAGGATTTTATTAATCGGGTGAGACTTGAAAATGCGGCGGCATTGCTTGACGGCTCGCCGCTTCCTATTAAGGATATTGCACAGCGGTGCGGTTATGGCTCTTCAAAGTACTTTGCAAAGCTATTTCGTCAGCAATATGGGCTAGCGCCTGTTGAATGGAGAAAGCGGAATAGGAGGTAAACAAAAGATACTAGATGTAAAAATCCTTGCGTAGACGATGTTGCATATATTCTTTATAATAAAAACAGCAAAAGTGACTGATGTGGGTGCACACGCAGCAGGATCACGAAAGAGCTTAGGAGGGATTTCGTTGAAGAAGTTAAGTTTTTTTCTGGTTCTGATGCTTATATCTACGCTTCTTTCCTCGTTCGCGTTGGCGCAGGACGAACCGATCGAAATTACTACCGTACGCAGTTCGGTTGGTGATCGTATATTGACATTCATCTCGAGATCCGGCGAAAATGACGAGGATAACCGCTGGACACGACTCATTGAAGAGGAACTTGGTATAAAAATCAAGTACAACTGGATTGCCGGAAGTGTGGAGGAATACGATCAGAAACTCAACCTTTCGCTGGCTTCAGGCGATATGCCGGACTTCATCAAGTTTACGTCCTTGAGCCAGGTTCATCAGGCGGTAGAGGCAGGTTATGTTCAGGATGCACGCCCGTTGTTTGACGAATATGCATCGCCGCTGCTCAAGGAAATTTATGCGCTTGATAACGAAGTGGAATTTAACGCATGTACCTTTGCGGGGATTCTCGGTGCGATTCCCAAGATTTCGCCCGCACAGGATACCTACCAGTCCTGCTTTATCCGTAAGGACTGGCTGGATAAGCTAGGGCTTCAGGAGCCGAAATCGCAGCAGGATCTGCTTGCCATCATGGAGGCATTCGTTACGAAAGACCCTGACGGCAACGGTAAGGACGATACATATGCGCTGGGAATTTCTGACGACCTTTGGAACGACCTGTACAACGTCAAGGGTTTCGCCTGTGCCTACGGCGCATATCCGTCTATCTGGTATGACGACGGCAACGGTAAGGTCATTTTCGGCAGCGTGCAGCCGGAAATGAAGGCAATGCTCTCCCAGTTGAATGAAATGTACGAAAAGGGCTGGATTGATCCGGAATTTGTCGTCAACGATGTGGGCGAAAACGTGATTGGTGGCAAAATCGGTGTTGTTTATGGCCCGGCATACGTGCCGTGGATTACGCAGGCAAGCCACAATTTCGACGGTGCGATGTGGCAAGCTTACGTCCTGCCGCACGTGAGTGAGCCCTATGCGAAGACGACGGGCACCTCTTCTACGGCAGAGTACTACGGCATCAACGTGAACGCAAAACATCCGGAGGCGCTGATTCAGATATTAAATCTCTTTGCGGAAAAATGCTGGGGAGAGACCGCACAAGCAGACGTTTACTTTGGCGCGGGCGATGCGGAGGGAATGTACCATCTGTGCCCGTTTAACTTCTTGCATCCCTATAACAATTACTTGATTATGGAAGGTATAGAAAAAGGACTTGCGCAAGGTTCCTCTGAGGGAATTTTCGCACCTGCTGTTGGATTCTATAACGGAGTGATGCTCTACCGTGAGCAGCACGACGAGTTGGCCTGGGCCAATGAGTTTGTAATGTCGCCCAACCCGTATTCCACGACCTCGGTAAACAAATTCCAGCGCGACAACAATCTTGTCGTGACGGCTGCCCGTGCTTGGACGCAGGCAGAGGAAGACCGCGGCGTGGTCTGCGAAAAGCTGCTGAACGATTCCTTCATCAAGATGATCATGGGCGAAATGCCTGTTGACGACTTTGATAAGGTGGTAGACGAGTGGTATAAGCTGGGCGGCGAGGCGATCTCTCAAGAGATGAACGCCTGGTACGGAGCGAATCAATAAACCATTTGCCGGATTGTATCCCTGGATGCAATCCGGCAAACCTACAAATATAGGTGGTAATATGCTTCGAAAGTTTAAAAGAGAGTTTTCGTTTCATGCGATGATGCTGCCCGCGCTCATCCTCACGTTCCTATTCGCTTACATCCCAATGGGCGGAATTACCATTGCCTTCCAAAATTTTATTCCGGCAAAAGGAATGTTCGGAGATCAGCAATGGGTTGGTCTCGGAAATTTCAGGTACATTTTTTCCATGCCGGATGCGTTGAACGTCATACGCAACACGGTCTTTATCTCGGTTGGAAAGATGATCGGCCTGATCATCGTGCCGGTTCTGACGGCTATCCTGCTCAACGAGGTGAATCGGCCTGGCTACAAGCGCGTGCTTCAGACGGTTGTGAGTTTTCCTCACTTCGTCTCCTGGGTGATCATGGCCGCGATTCTTACAAAACTGCTTTCCGGCTCGGGCATGATCAATACACTGCTAAAGACGTTGGGGTTGAAATCTATTCCCTTTCTGAGCAAAGCGGCTGTCTTTCCGTACACGATGATTATTTCAGACATTTGGAAGGAATTTGGTTTCAGTTCTATCATCTATCTCGCTACGATAACGAATATCGACCCGCAACTTTATGAGGCTGCGCGGGTCGACGGAGCAAACCGCTGGCAGCTTAACTGGCATATTACGCTGCCGGGAATGGCGTCGATTATCGTGTTAATGAGCCTGCTTAGCTTGGGCAACATCTTGAATGCAGGTTTTGACCAGATCTACAACATGTATAACCCGATTGTCATGGATACAGGCGACATCATTGATACGTTCGTTTATCGCATGGGCATTATCAACTTCAAGTACGGCGTAGCGACGGCCATGGGCTTATTTAAATCCGTCATATCGTGTATACTCATCAGTGTGTCCTATTACATGGCGTATCGTTTTGCGGATTACCGTGTGTTTTAGGAGGGCAAAGATGAAAAAGAAGATCGATCCGTTTCCATTTGTCTGCACAGCACTGATTACGCTGATGGCCGCAACTTGCCTCATTCCGATTCTACATGTGTTGGCTGTCTCGCTCAGCAGCAATACGGCGGCTTCTGCAGGTGTGGTATGGCTATGGCCTAAGGGTTTTACGCTCACCTCTTACGCTTATGTTCTCAAGCGCGTAATGTTTTGGAAGTCCATGTGGGTTTCAATAGAACGCGTCGTGCTTGGCGGCGCGATCAACGTGCTGATGTGCGTACTAACGGCCTATCCGCTTTCTAAATCACGAGAACGCTTTTCAATGCGCACGCCCTACGTATGGTTCCTCTTTTTTACTACGCTTTTCTCAGGCGGCCTTATTCCTTGGTATATCCTCATAAAGGAATTCGGCATGCTCGATACGATTTGGGCGCTCGTTCTTCCGGGAGCGGTCCCTGTCTTCAACGTATTGGTGATGCTAAATTTTTATCGTGCGATTCCGCAGCAGCTGGAGGAGGCGGCTCTTATTGACGGAGCAGGACAATGGAAAATCCTTATGAGAATCTACTTGCCCGCTTCCCTTCCTGCCATCGCAACGATCACGGTGTTTTCACTCGTCAATCACTGGAACAACTGGTTTGACGGCGTGATCCTGATGAACCGACCGGAGAACTATCCAATGTCCAGCTATTTGCGCATTCTGTTGTTTCAAAGTGACATCCTAGAGGTAAGCAGCAGCAGTAGTCAAGAGCTGAAGGAAATTTCCGAGCGCACGCTTCAATCTGCGCAGATGTTTGTCGGTATTTTGCCTATCTTGTTTGTCTATCCTTTTTTGCAAAAATACTTTGTCAAGGGTATTTTGCTGGGAAGCGTCAAAGGCTAAACTATTTTGAAAGGTGGAGGAGGCATATGTACATCGACCTCGGAAACTTGTTTGCACGTCGCCAAGCGCAGTCCCGTTCGATTAATGCGGAAAATTTTCGCGGGGAAAAGGGGAAGGGCGGGATGGATACCCCTGAGACCGCTAGAAACAAAAGGATCGCATCCGCTAGCCGTGAATTAGGGATGGGCAATAAAGTATCACCGTGCCTGGATTTAGCGGCTGGTGAAACCGTCGAAATCATGGATAATGATGGACCGGGTATTATACGCCACATCTGGATGACGCTGGACCCTGCCTTTTACCGCGATATTATTGTTCGTATGTACTGGGATGGAGAGGAAGAACCCTCTGTCGAAAGCCCAATCGGAGATTTTTTCTGCAATAGCTGGAACAAAGCACAGGACGTCTTTTCCATCCCCATAAACGTCAATCCGCGTGGAGGAATGAACTGCTTTTTTCCCATGCCCTTTCGACGGCACGCACGGATTACGGTGACGAATGACTCGCCTTGTGAGTTGCTTGGCTTCTTTTATACGATTAATTATACTTTAGAAGCAGTAGGGGAAGATGCGCTTTATTTCCATGCACAATTCCGACGTTCAAACCCACTCGCATACGGCAAGCACTACACATTGATCGATAAGATCGAGGGGCGTGGGCAGTATGTCGGTACGTTTATGGCATGGCAGCAAAACAATGCTGGGTGGTGGGGCGAAGGGGAAATCGAAATGTACCTGGACGGCGACGAAACATATCCCTCGATCGTAGGGACAGGCACCGAGGATTACTTTGGTGGCGCTTGGGGATTTGCACACGAAAAGGACAGCCGTAGCTTTTCAGCACCTTACTTTGGATACATTGACGCATCAGACGGGCAGCCAGGCTGTATGCGAGCGGGTTCACGCTTCATTCTATACCGTTTTCACGTTCACGATCCAATCTTTTTTGAAAGAGAGCTCACCGTAAGAATGCAGGCGTTGGGCTGGCGTAAAGAAGGAAGATATTTGCCTCTCCAGGACGACATCGCAAGCGTTGTTTATTGGTATCAGGATCTGCCACACGCAAAATTTCCGGAACTACCCTCACGGAATAAACGCGAGATTATTTAAAGGATAAAAGGAACCAGCGTCTTTTGACAGATCGCTGGTTCCTTTTGCGAGCATTTGTTTGATTATAGGCTGGCGCCCTGCGCCGCTTTAGGCTGGTATGCAGCCTCCATCACGCGCGTGAGCAGCACGGCCTGCTCGATGCCGAACTCCGGCAGGTCGTAGCCCTCGTTTACGGCCCTGACCCATTGACGCACAGGCAGCTCCGGCTTTTCCGGCAGATCGGTAATTTCCTTCCATTCGCCGCCGGTCGCCTCGCAGCAGGCCTGCAGCGTGCCGTGCACCATCAGCGCGCCCTTGGTGCCGCTGATCTCCAGCGTGTAAGGGTTGTTCTGGGAGACGAAGCCCGTCTCCGAAACGCCGATGACGCCCTTGGGGAATGTCAGCACGCTGACCGCATTATCCTCAACCGGGCGGTTCGTGAAACTGGTGAAGGTGGACTGTACGGACAGGGGCTCACCCAGCAGCCAGCACAGCGTGTACATCGGGTGCGCCCCCAGATCGATCATCGCGCCGCCGCCGCAGAGCGTGCGGTCGTAGAAGTGCGGGGGCAGCCAATCGGCGGTGCTGCCGTTGTGCACATTGCGTACGCGGGCATAGGTCACCTCGCCCAGCTCGCCCGCGTCGGCCATCTGCTTGGCGCGCAGGATCGACGGGTTGCACTTGTGGGGGAAGGAGATGACGAAGCGCGTGCCGTTACGGCGCACAGCCTCCTGAATGCGCAGCGCATCCTCGGTTCTGAGTGCGAGCACCTTTTCCGTGAACACAGCCTTGCCCGCGTCGCAGGCGCGGATGATGATGTCCGGATGCAGATTGGTGGAGGTGGTGATGGAGACGCCGCCGATTTGCGGATCGGTGAGCACCGCCTCATAGCTTTCGTATGCGCGGCAGCCGAGTTCCTCGGCCCAGGCTTTGCAGACCGCCGCATCCTCATCCCAAACACCGGCAATTTCGCAGCCGGGCGTGGAGGAAAGCTCGTGGGCATAGTCCCTGGCATGCACGTGCCATTTGCTGATGAGCGCAACCTTAAGCATGCTAACGCCCTCCCTTACTTGTTAAAATACACGGGCTCGCCCGTCCGGGCGGAGGTATAAATCGCCTCGAGGATTTCAGAGACGACGCAGGCCTGCTCCGGCAGCACGACGGGATCGGTGTCGTTCTCCAGCGCATCGATCCAACGGCGCTGCTCGGTGATGCCGGGGGTTTCCTTCACGCCGTCGTAGAACGCGACGCCGCCCGCCGCCATGTCCGGCACGACCTCGATCAGACGGTCAAATTCTGCCTTGTTGATGGAAAGGCCGTTTTTGATTTGCGCGCCAGCCTTGGAGCCGCAAAGCTGTACGCTGCCTTCCGGGATGGGCTCGATGGTATTGAGCGCCCAGGTCGCATCCAGGGTGATCGTGGCGCCGTTTTCCATGACGATAAAGCCGAACGCTGCGTCCTCCAGGGTGTTGGCGCCTTCCGCCCAGCCGCCCCAGGGGTTGCCGCACTCGGGATGCTCGACCTTCTTGTACTTGGTGCCGACGACCATGCGCGGCTTGTAGTTGTTCATGAGGTAGAGCGTGAGGTCGAGGGAGTGCGTGCCGATGTCGATCAGCGGCCCGCCGCCCTGCTCATACTCGTTGAGGAAGACGCCCCAATTCGGCGTGCCGCGGCGGCGGATGGCCAGGGCCTTGGCGTAGTAGATGTCGCCCAGGTCGCCGCGCTCGATGACGCTTTTGAGGAAGCGGCTTTCGGGCTTATGGCGATGCTGATAGCCGATGGTGAGCTTTTTGCCGGTCTCCTTGGCCGCTTCCACCATGCGGCGCGCGTCGGCCGCCGTCTTGGCCATGGGTTTTTCGCACATGACGTGCTTGCCCGCATGAAGTGCGTCGATGGTGAGCTCCGCGTGGGAACGGTTGGGGGTCAGCACGTGTACGACATCGATCGTCGGGTCTTTCAGCAGTTCCTTGTAATCGGTGTAAACCTTGGCGTCGGGCGTGCCGTATTCCTTGGCGGCCTTCTCGGCGCGCTCGGGGACGAGATCGCAGAACGCGACCATATCCGCGCGGTCGACCGCCTTGATGGAGGGCATATGCTTGCCGTTGGCGATGCCGCCGCAGCCGATGATGCCGATACGAAGTCTCTTGGACATGGAAAAAACCTCCCGTTTTTTTGAGTATAGGATAGCATAAACGGGCTGGCTTTGATATAATAACTTTGGCTGAAAGTATCAATTTTTTGCGAAAGAGGGAGCACATGCGCATCTATCATGAAACGCGCAAGCCCGCGGACAGCGTGCAGTATTTATACGATTGTAACCTGCAGCGGCGCACGGGGCGGGCGACGGTGGCGCAGGCGCACATCCACGAGTGCTTTGAGATCCTGTACTGTACGCAGGGCGCCTTCCGCCTTCGCGTCGGCGGGCAGCCCTTTCGGCTGTCTCCTGGGGACATGGCGCTCATCGATCCGATGGAGGCGCACCATACGCAGGCGGTCGGTCCGGGGGAGAACGCCTATATCGTGCTGAAGTTTGCGCCGGAGGTTCTTTACAGCGCCGAACAGCCGCTTTACGAGTTGGGCGCTCTCGTACCGTATCTGCGCTTTGGCGCGACGCACCAGAAGATCTTTACGGACGAGGAAATGCGCTCTGCGGGTATGGACGCGGCGGTGCTCGAAATTTATCAGGAATTTGCGCAGCGCCGATACGGCTATACGCTCGCGGCGCGCGCAGGCATCGGGCGGCTTTTTGTCTGGATTTTGCGCCGCTGGCACGAAAAGAACGAGGTGGAGGCGCTCAGCGACACGGCGGCGCGATTGCTCGAGCGTGCATTTACGTTCATCGAAAACAACTATGCGCAGGAGATCACCATGCGCGACGCCGCACGCTACTGCGACATGTCGTATACGTCCTTTTCACGGTTCTTTTCGCAGTATGCGCAGCGCGGCTTTGCGCAGACGCTCACCCAGGTGCGCCTCAAGAAGGCTATGTTCCTGCTGCTGACGACCGACCTTTCGACCACGGAAATCGCGATGCAGAC
Source organism: Beduinella massiliensis (assembly GCF_900199405.1). Lineage (NCBI taxonomy): Bacteria > Bacillati > Bacillota > Clostridia > Eubacteriales > Beduinellaceae > Beduinella > Beduinella massiliensis. The sequence continues at coordinate 2,356,572 of NZ_LT963430.1, read as the reverse complement.
GGGGTTTTCGACGGCGAGTTATTTTATTTCGCGCTTTAAGGAGATGAATCACATGACGCCGGGACGCTACAGGCGCGGGCTGGCGCTGGAAGGAAAATAGGGCATGAGCCGCCTGCTTTGGGATGTGAATGGGCAAGGTGCCACGTGTCACTGTTAAATATTTGATATTTTTTCACGAGTCCACCTTGCCAGTCGATAAGATTTGCGTTATAATAACCACAAGTCTTGTCGGTATTCGGATCGTCTGGAAGCCGGCATTCTGACAATCATTTTAGGAGGCGTTTTTTCTTGAAGAAATGGATCGCATCCCTTCTGGCCCTGACGATGGTCTTCTCTCTCGTTTGCGTTGGCTCTGCCGGCGCGGACTCGGGATATACCATCCGCATCTACTCTAACTCCAACTCCACCGAGCGCACGACCTGGCTGATCAACGAAGCCAAGCAGGCGGGCTTCAGCATTTCCATCGACGACAACACCGTCCTCTCGGGCGACACGGCCGCCATTCAGGCCGCGAACGAGAAGAAGGACGGCGATATCCTCTTCGGCCTCAACGAGACGCGTTGGAGCCAGGTCGTCAACGGCACGTATGAAAACCTGTCCGTGATCGATTGGACGCCCTCCTGGGCGGATCAGGTGGGCGCGTACGTCTACCCCGGCAAGGCTTACGGCCTGGTCATTCAGAACGTCCTGATGCTGTACCGCACGGACGACCTGGGCACCAAGGGCGAGAAGCTCTCCTTCAAGCACTGGGCCGACATCGTGGACTGCGGCTACAAGTGGTATCGCCAGGGCAAGGTCGGCGGCACCACGAACGCCAACATCAACTCCGCGATGCTCTATGCGTTTGTCGATCCGACCTCCAAGGCGGGCGGCATCTCGATCGACGGTTGGAAGACCCTGTGGAACTACTGCGCGAACGGCATGTTCACGGGCGACTCCTACGGCTTTGACGCGCTGAACCGCGGCGACGTGCAGGTTTCCACGTTCTATTCCTCCTCGCTCTACGGCAAGATCGACGCGGCGGCGGACAGCTCCGAGAATCCCCTCAAGGGCACGATGACGCCGGAGAACTGGGAACTCGTCGACATTGAGGACGGTACCTATTACATCGCCGAGTACCTGGGCGTGCTCGACCGCGAAGGCCGCACGGATGAAGAGACCGAGACCGTCAAGGCATTTGCCGAGTGGTTCGGTTCCGCCGAAGTGCAGGCTGCGTGGGGCGAAGAGTTCGACTCCTACCCCTGCAACGAGGACGCGGCCAAGATGCTCTACCCGGATGGCGTCCCGGCGATCTACACCCTGAAGAACTTCGCGCTGGAGAAGGTGGAAGGCACCGACATGAACTACGCCGAGTACGTGGCGGCCCACTCCAGCGAATGGACCAACATCATGACGAATCTGGGCTTCTACTGGGCGGACGCGAACGGCGCCGCTGCGGAGCCTGATTGGGAAAATCTCGATTGGGCCGTGCTGACGCAGCCCGCTGCCTAAGCGACAGGATCATACAAAAGCATAGTGAACGGTTTCGTGCGGCGAGTCGTTTTACGGCTCGCCGTACGATGTTCCTCCATGTTTCGCCCCGCATGGAGCGAGTGATTTGAAATCAGAGAGCAGGTGTTCAAAATGATTCAGTTGAACGGCATCGAAGTGAAGTTTGGGGACTTCACCGCGCTTCACGATATCAATGTAAACGTGAAGGAAGGCGAGTTTTTCACCTTCCTGGGGCCGTCGGGCTGCGGAAAGACGACGACGCTGCGCACGATCACGGGCTTCATCGAGCCGGTGCACGGTACGGTCTGCGTAAAGGACAGGGATATCACCCACGTGCCGATCGAAGAGAGAAACATCGGCATCGTCTTTCAAAGCTACGCGCTGTTCCCAACGATGACGGTGTACGACAATATCGCGTTCGGCCTCAAGCTCAAGAAGCTGAAAAAGGGCGAGATCGATGAAAAGGTGCGGGGAATCGCCAAAAAGGTCGATCTTTCAGACGAGCAGCTTAAAAAGGCGGTATCGCAGCTCTCGGGCGGTCAGCAGCAGCGCGTGGCCATCGCGCGCGCCCTGGTGACGGAGCCCGCGATCATCTGTATGGACGAACCGCTTTCCAATCTGGACGCCAAACTGCGCGTACAGCTTCGTAACGAGCTCAAGGCGATGCAGAAGGAGTTCGGCATCACGACCATTTACGTGACGCACGATCAGGAGGAAGCGCTTACCCTGTCTGACCGCATCGCGGTCTTCAACAAGGGGTTTATCGAGCAGATCGGTACGCCCAACGAGGTGTACAACCACTCCGCGACGGAGTTCGTCTGCAACTTTATCGGCGACATCAACCGGCTGGGGGAGGAGATCGTCGGGCGCATGATCGCCAAGGGCGCGAAGCTCTCGATCAAGGACAACAACTACGTACGCCTGGAGCGCCTGCACGTGAATACCCCGCCGCAGGACGGCGTGATGGTCGTAGAAGGCAAGATTGAGAACCGCGAGTATTACGGCCTTTACATCAAGTATTACATCCATGCCTGCGGGCAGACGATCAAGGTCATCGAGAAGAACGACGGCGTGAACATCTACGAGCCCGGTCAAACCGTCCACATCAACATCAACCCGGCGGACGTCATGGCCTATACGCCCGCCGAGGCGTAGAGGGGAGGGCGACGTATGCAGCAGACGATACAGAAAAAGCGCTTTCGTACGGATATTCTCGTCAAGGTCTTGGGGATCGCGTTCTTCGCCTACCTTTTCTTTGGCTTTATGCTTATTCCCTGCCTGAACACGCTGACGCAGGTATTCAACGCGAAGAACGCGGCAGGCGAGGCCGATCCCTTTGCGGTCATCCGCTTCTTTTTCGCCGGCAACATGGGCAAGTACGTGCTCAATTCCCTTAAACTGGCGCTGTGTCTGGTGGTCACGGTTAACGTCGTCGGCGTTTCGATCGTGCTGCTGACGGAGTACTTCGACATCAAGGGTGCGAAGATTCTGCGGCTGGGCTATATGACGACGCTGATTTACAGCGGCGTCGCGCTGGTAACGGGTTATCTGTTTCTCTACGACCGGGACGGCATCATCACGACGATGCTCGTCAACGCCTTTCCGGGGCTCAACCCCAACTGGTTCTCCGGCTTTAACGCGGTGCTTTTCACGATGACGTTCGCCTGTACCAGCAACCACGCGCTGTTCCTGCGCAACGCCATCCGCGGCATCGATTATAACACGGTGGAAGCGGCGCGCAATCTCGGCGCGAAGCCCTTCAAGGTGCTGTGGAAGGTCGTCTTCCCGACGCTGATACCTACGATGTTTTCGCTGACGGTCATGACGTTCATCACCGGCCTATGCGCCATGTCCGCGCCGACGCTGCTGGGGTATGACTCCATCAATCCGGAAATCGTCCGTCTGGCGGGCTCGTCTATCGCGGACGAAGCTTTTCCGCAGGCGCGCGCGGCGCTGCTTTCGATCATTCTGGCGATGTTCACGATCATCCTGTTAACCGTCCTTTCCTTCTATGAGCGCAAGGGGCACTACCTTTCCGTCTCCAAGACGAAGGCCAAACTGGTCAAGCAGAAGATCACGAACCCCGTATCCAACGTGCTGGCGCACATCTATGCCTACGTGCTCTTCATCATCTACATGACGCCCGTGGTGATGATCGTCATCTTTTCGTTCCAGACGTACAGCGCGATCCGAATGAAGAAGCTGGATCTCGCCAACTGGACGACGATCAACTTCTTTGGTTCGCAGGATTATTCGTATCTGACGAATCGGGGAACATACCGAACACGAGAGGGCGCGATCTCAGGCCTCTTTTCCAACAGCTCGACGATGAGCGGCATCAGCACGAGCTTCGTGATGAGCGTCATCGCGGCGGCGCTGGCCTGCCTGATCGTCGTGATCGCCTGCAACTACATCTTCAAGCACAAGAAGTCGGGCATTCTGCTGGAGTACAGCATGCTGTTTCCGTGGCTGCTGCCGACGATCCTGATCTGCTATTCCTACCGCACGTTCTTCAACGACGACTCAATTTGGTACGTGTTCAACAACAACCTGTACTACATGAACAACGTGCGGCTGCTCATCATCATCGCCTATACGGTGGTCAGGCTGCCATTCTCCCTGCGCATGATAAAGGCGTCGTTCTACGCGATAGACGAAGAGCTGGAGGATGCGGCGCGAAACCTGGGCGCGAGCGGGCTTACGACCTTCCTCAAGGTTAAGCTGCCGATCATTTTGCCCAGCGTCCTGGCGGTATTCGCGCTCAACTTCAATTATCTGTTCACGGAGTACGACATGTCCGCGACGTTCGCCAGCTCCTACGGCACCACCTACGCGATGGTCATTCAGAGCATGTGCGCGGATGAGGGGCTGTACGGCTACAACGTGAACGCTTCGGGACGCCGCTGCGCATCGACGGTCTTCATCATGCTGGTCTCCGGCCTTATATTGTACCTCGTGTACGGCGTAGGCGCGCGCGACCTAGGTGAACGCCTCGACATACGCGAGAAGCGAAGAAAACGCTGGAATTCATTGAAAGGGCGATTTACAAAACTAAAGTCAAAGCCGAGGCCAAAAACGGATGTTTCGGTTTCGCCCGCAGGGGATTAGAAAAATGGCTGATGCAGATAACTGCGTCAGCCATTTTTTAGGGAAGACACTAAATTAACCCAGCGCGACGTCCAGAATCATCATAATGATGAAGCCCGCCATTACGCCGAGCGTTCCGGCGTTGGAGTGCTCGCCCAGATGCGCCTCCGGGATGAGCTCTTCCACGACGACGTACATCATCGCGCCCGCAGCAAAGGAGAGCAGCCAGGGCATCAAAGGCTGAATGCCGCCCGCGACGAGCACGGTGAGGATGCCGAAGATCGGTTCTACGATGCCGGAAAGGCTGCCCAATACAAATGCCTTTGTGGCGGAGAGGCCTTCCTGGCGCAGCGGCAGGGAGATTGCCGCCCCCTCCGGGAAGTTCTGAATGCCGATGCCAAGGGCGAGCGCGATTGCGCCCGCGCCCAGCGCGACGCTGCCGCCGTGCTGCGCGGCGCGGGCAAAGGAAAGGCCGACGGCCATCCCCTCGGGGATGTTGTGCAGCGTGACCGCGAAGACGAGCAGCGTCGTGCGCTTCCAGGAGGAGGAGACGCCTTCCGGCTTGTCCGCGCCCGGATGCAGGTGGGGGAGCAGGCTGTCCATGAGCATCAAAAAGGCGATGCCCATCAGAAATCCGCCCGCCGCAGGAATCCAGCCGATTCCGCCGGCGGCTTCCGCCTCTTCGATGGCAGGAATGAGCAGAGACCAGACGGAGGCCGCGATCATGACGCCCGCGGCGAGCCCCAGAAAGATGCGCTGAATGCCGGCGTCGATTTTGTTTCGGAAAAAGAAGACGAGGGAAGCGCCGAGCGTCGTCATCAGAAAGGTAAAGCCGGTGCCGCCTGCGGCCCATAAGAGGGAATTTGCCATGAAAGGACCTCCTTTGCGCGCTTATTTCAGGAACCCGGCGATGATCTTTTCCTCGGCTTCCTGTTCAGTCAAACCCAAGGTGCGCAGCTTCAGAATCTGTTCGCCTGCGATCTTGCCGATCGCGGCCTCGTGAATGAGCGCGGCGTCCGTGTGGGCCGCCCACAGTTCGGGCGCGGCGTTGACCGTGCCGTCGCCCACCAGGATGGCGTCGCACTCAGAATGACCCGAGCAACGGTTGTTGCCGCGGATGACGGAGTGGTATTCCTGATGGGAACGCCCCTTGGCGACGGAGCGGGAGATGAGATCCACGCCGGAATCCTCGCCGTCGAGAGTGACCTCGAATTCGGTCTTCGCCTGTTCGTCATGGTCCGTGAGCAGGCGCTCCCGAATGATGAGGCGGGCGCGGGCTGCGAGCTTCGCGCGCGTGGTGCGCACGGTGGAATTAACGCCGCTGAGTTGAATCGTGTCCATCTCCAGACTGGCATCCTCCGCGAGCGTCGCGTCGGTCACGGGATCGATGCGTTTAGCGCCCGTGCCCGTGCCTGTACCGATGTGCTTTTCCTTGTACAGGACGTGTGCGCCGCGCTCCAGAAAGAAGCGGTGGATGCCGTTGTGGCGCGCTTCCTCCTCATCGTCGGTGTGCACGCCGCAGCCCGCGACGATGACGACGTCCGCTCCCTCGCCGATATAAAAGTCGTTGTACACGAGATCGTCCACGTCGCCGTGCGTCACGCAGGCGGGGATGAAGACGGTTTCCCCTTTCGTTCCGGGCAGCACGTGGATGATGAGACCGGGCGCATCCTTTTTGGAGTCGATTTTGATGTTCTCGCTGGACTGGCGTCCGGCGCACTGGCCGTCTTCCCGAATATTGAACGCGCCGTTGAAGGAACCCTTCCAATCGGATACGACGCTGAGCAGCATTTCCGTAATCTTATTCATGTTGCATGACCTCCACCTGACGCGGGCAGCCCGCAAATGCCTCGCCCTGCAGGAGCGTAGGCAATACCTCTTCCCTGGGACCGGACGTGCGCACGCTCCCGTTCGCGATGACCACGATTTCGTCCGCGATATCCAGTATACGCTCCTGGTGCGAGATGATGAGCAGCGAACCGGAGAGCTTTCCGCGCATTTCCTTGAACACGCTGATGAGGCTGGAAAAACTCCACAGATCGATGCCCGCCTCCGGTTCGTCGAAGATCGAAACCTTCGCGCCGCGGGCGAGGACGCTGGCGATTTCAATGCGCTTGATCTCGCCGCCCGACAGGCTGGCATTGATTTCCCGATCGATGTATTCGCGCGCGCATAGGCCGACCTTCGCGAGGACGTCGCACAGCCCCGACTCCGTCAGTTTGCCGCCGGCCGCGAGCTCGATGAGCATGCGCACGGTGATTCCCTTGAAACGCACGGGCTGCTGAAAGGCGTAGGCGATGCCGCGGCGCGCGCGCTCCGTGACGTCGAGGGGGGTGATGTCCTCCCCGTCCATGCGGATTTTGCCCGTAGAGGGCGTCTCGAGCCCGGCGATGATCTTGGCAAGCGTCGTCTTCCCACCGCCGTTCGGCCCCGTTACGACGACCAGCTTGCCGTCCGGAATGGCGAGATCGATGTCTTTGAGGATTCCGCCGCCATCCGGCAGATCCCAGGAAATTCGCTCCAGTTGAAGCATATCTGTTCCTTCTTTCTGATGGTATATCAATCGGCATGCCGAGCGTTCAATCGGAGGACAAACATCAGCTTGTCCGAATCGACAGCAGCCGATGCAGGACGCAGGGACAGTATAGCACACGTCCATCGTCGAGGCAACGTTAATTCCGAGTATTTTCGTCAAAATTATTTGGCAGGGATGCATGGAGCAGGGAGGAGAGGAACGTATCCGCGGCGAAGGAGAGCGGACGGCCCGCTGTGGATATGGCGCAGATACTGCGGGGAGGCGGAGATTCCTTGAGCGATAGCTCAAAGAGATCTCCCTGCGCGATGGCCTCCCGCGCAAAATCCTGCGGCACAAAACCGATGCCGAGTCCCCGGCGAACGACGGGCACGAGCAGATCCGCGGTGGAAAGCTCGATGTCCGGGGCGAGCGTCAGCCCCTGACGCGCAAAGAACTGATCCAGATACTGACGTGAGTGCGTTCCTGGAATCAGACAGACCAGCGGATACGCGCACATCTCGCTCAGCGTCAGGGTGCGCCCGCGCAGAGAAGCAAAGGAGCTTCCGGCAACGGCGATATCCCGAAAGGCGCAAAGCGGCGTCACGCTGAGCCCGTCCGTTTCTCCGACTGGGGAGACGACGACCGCCAGATCGACCAGCCCGTCGCGCAGAGCCTGCAGAGCGGCGTCGGTTAATCCGTTTAATATCTTCAGGCGTATGCCGGGATACGCCTTGCGAAAGCGTTCGAGCGGCCCAAGCAGGTAGTGCTGAAGGGTCGTTTCGCTCGCGCCGATGCGCAGCGTTCCCTCGCGAAGCGCGCGACGCTGATAGAGCGCTTCTTCTGCGTCCGCGATATGCCTGCGTGCCTTTTCGACACCTGCGTAGAGCAGCTCGGCTTCCGGCGTCAAAGAGACACCCTTTTTCGTCCGGACGAACAGGCGACAGCCCAGTGCTTCCTCCAGCTGCGCCATGCAGCGGCTGACCGTCGGCTGGGAGAGGTACAGGGCCTTGGCTGCATAGGTGATATTTCCGGTTTCCGCCACGGCGGCGAAGATTCGATAGGCGTTCCAGTCCTCGTTCACGTTTGCCTCCTTTACAATCTACAATAAAAATGAATGAATAATATAAAAAATTGATATTTGCAAATGGATGACGCCGTCAGTATAATACATGCGATAAAGCGTTGCAAGGGGGAATAGCTCGTGGAGCGGGATTTGACCGTCGGGGATCCGGGGCGCGTGCTCTGGCGATTTTCGCTGCCCATGTTCATCAGCGTCATCTTTCAGCAGTTCTACAACATTGCGGACAGCGTCATTGCGGGGCAGTTTGCGGGCGAGGACGCGCTCGCAGCCGTCGGGGCTTCCTATCCCATCACGATGATCTTTATGGCAATCGCGGTCGGCAGCAACATCGGCTGTTCGGTCGTCATCTCACAGCTGTACGGGGCCCGGCTTCTGGGAAGGATGAAGACCGCCGTTTCCACCACTTTGATCGCGTCGGTCGCGCTGTCGATTGTTCTGACCGTCGTGGGCCTGGGCGGGAGCGCGGGGCTCATGCGCCTCATCAACACGCCTGAAAACATCTTTTCAGACGGCGCGCTCTATCTTCGTATTTACATCGGCGGCTTTCTTTTCCTGTTTCTGTACAACATCTGCACGGGCATCTTTCAATCGCTTGGCGATTCGCGCACGCCGCTGTACTTTCTGATCGGATCCTCCATCGGCAACATCGTGCTGGACCTTCTGTTCGTCGCGGGCTTTCATTGGGGCGTTGCGGGCGTCGCGTGGGCGACGTTTCTCGCGCAGGGCGCCGCCTGCGTGCTGGCGTTTGCGACGCTGCTGGGGCGCCTGCGCCGGATTCACGCGGACGGGCCCTCCGCGCGCTTTTCGACGCAGATGCTGATGGACGTCGGCCGTATCGCTGTGCCGAGCATCCTGCAGCAGAGCTTCATCTCGGTGGGCAATATCTTCATTCAGGGGCTGGTGAACAGCTATGGCTCCGCGGTCATCGCAGGGTATTCCGCCGCAGTCAAGCTCAACACGTTTACAATTACCTCTTTCACCACCCTGGCAAACGGCCTTTCCAGCTTTACCGCTCAGAATGTCGGCGCAGCCAGATTTGAACGGGTACGCGGCGGGCTAAAGGCCGGACTCGTGATGGCGTTTGCAGTGGCGGTTCCGTTCTTCGCCGCCTTCTTCTTCCTGAGCGAATCCGTCATGCGCATTTTCCTAGGCGAACCGGGCGGGTTGGCGATGCGTACGGGCGCGACGTTTCTGCGCATCGTATCCCCGTTTTACTTCGTCATCTCTGTCAAGCTCATGGCGGACGGCGTACTGCGCGGCGCGGGCGCGATGCGGGATTTCATGATCGCCACGTTTACCGACCTGGTGCTGCGCGTGGCGCTTTCCTTCGTCCTGGCTGGGCTGATGAAGGACACGACGGGCATCTGGCTCTCCTGGCCGATCGGCTGGACGGTCGCCGCAGCCTGCTCGGTCGCGTTTTACATGAGCGGGCGCTGGAAGAACGCGGGCGTCATCCGGCGTGAGAGCAAAGCGCTTGCGAGCGAACTGGAATGACAAAAAAGAAATTCGGCGCGAGGGTGTACAGGCCTCGCGCTTTTTGTTAAACTGAATAGAGCAAAATAGACGGAGGCGTATTTATGGAAAGGCAATATCGGGGCATCCTCTTTGATTTGGACGGCGTGATCTGCTATACCGACCAGTACCATTACCGCGCGTGGAAGACGGTCGCCGACAGGCTGGACATTTACTTCGATGAAGCGATCAACAACCGGCTGCGCGGCGTGTCGCGCATGGAAAGCCTTGAAATCATTTTGGAGCGCTATGACGGCGTGCTGACCGACGCGCAAAAGGTTGAGCTGGCGACGGAAAAGAACGAAATCTATAAACGCCTGCTCTCCGATATGACGCCTGCGGATCTGCCGGAGGCGGTGCGAAAGACGCTGCCGATCCTTCGGGAGCGCGGCTTTGCGCTCGCGATCGGGTCTTCCTCCAGAAATACACAGTTTATCCTTTCACGCATCGGGCTGGAGGGTTTCTTTGACGCGGTTTCGGACGGGAACAACATCACCCGCTCCAAGCCGGACCCGGAGGTGTTTTTAAAGGCGGCGCAGTATTTGTCGCTTGCGCCGGCGGAATGTCTCGTCGTTGAGGATGCGAAGGCGGGCATCGAGGCGGCGATTGCCGGTGGATTCGACAGCGCGGCCATGGGCGACGCGGTGAAATGCGGCCTTGCGACCTATGCGCTGGACGGCTTTGACGGTCTGCTGGACGTATGCAGGGAACCCTTGCGGGTTTAAACCGCCGCGAAAGCAACGTTCGGCTGGGGAAGCGGCTGCGGAAAAATCCATCGCATTTTTTCGCAAATGGATTGCCGGTAAGGGGCGGATATGGCATAATAGTCGAATGGAATGAAGCGGCAGGCTATGGGACAAAGAGGAGGAATCGGTTTGTCCAGGATCGGATTTGACAACGACAAGTACATCGCCATGCAGTCGGAACAGATCAGGCGGCGAATCTCGGAATTCGGCGGCAAGCTGTATCTGGAATTCGGCGGCAAGCTATTTGACGATTACCATGCGGCGCGCGTGCTGCCGGGCTTTAAGCCGGACAGCAAGGTGAACATGCTGCTCAAGCTGAAGGATCAGGCGGAGATCGTCATCGCTATCAGCGCGGCGGCGATCGACAGCAACAAGCGGCGCGGCGACCTTGGCATCACCTACGACGTGGACGTGCTGCGCCTGATCGACGCCTTCCGGGAGATCGGATTGTACGTGGGCAGCGTGGTCATTACGCAGTACAAGGGGCAGAGCGCCGCGGATGCGTTCCGCAAACGGCTGCGCTCGCTGGGCATCAAGGTCTTTCGCCATTACGTGATCGAGGGTTACCCTTCCAACATCCCGGTGATCGTCAGCGAGCAGGGATATGGCAAAAATGAGTACATTGAGACGGAGCGCTCCCTGATCGTCGTCACGGCGCCGGGACCTGGAAGCGGCAAGATGGCGACCTGCCTTTCGCAGCTCTATCATGAGCACAAGCGCGGAATCAAGGCGGGCTATGCGAAGTTTGAGACCTTCCCGATCTGGAACCTGCCGCTCAAGCATCCCGTCAATCTGGCCTATGAGGCGGCGACGGCGGATCTCAACGACGTCAATATGATCGATCCTTTCCACCTTCAGGCCTACGACAGCATCGCGGTGAACTATAACCGGGATGTGGAGATTTTTCCCGTTCTGAATGCGATTTTTCAGAAGATTTACGGCGAATCTCCCTATAAATCGCCCACGGACATGGGCGTCAACATGGTTGGCAACTGCATCGTGGACGACGAGGTCGTCTGCGAGGCCTCGCGTCAGGAGATCATCCGCCGGTATTATGAGGCGCTGTGCGCGCAGCGCCAGGGAACGGGCGATGCCGAGGCGGTTTACAAGATCGAGCTGCTGATGAATCAGGAGCATATCGAAGCAAAGGACAGAGCGGTAGTGCCCTCTGCGCAGAGCGTCGCGAAGAAGACGGACGCGCCCGCCGCGGCGCTGCAGCTTCCGGATGGGCGCATCGTAACCGGAAAGACCAAGGAGCTGCTCGGCGCGTCGTCGGCGCTGCTGCTCAACGCGCTCAAGGCGCTGGCGGGCATCCCCGATTCAGTGCACCTCATCAGCGCCGCAGTCATCGAGCCGGTGCAGGCGCTCAAGGTGCAATACCTCGGCAACCACAACCCGCGGCTGCACATGGACGAGGTGCTGATCGCCCTTTCCATCAGTGCGGCGAGCGACGAGCGCGCGGCTGCGGCGCTCAAATGCCTGCCACGGCTCGATGGATGCGAGGCGCATTCTTCCGTCATTCTTTCGAGCGTGGATGCGTCGATCTTCCGCAAGCTCAAGATCAATCTCACGTGCGAGGCACGGTACGAGACCAAAAAGCTGTATCACCGGTAACGCGTTTTACACCCGATTGTGTTGGAAAAACCCCCGCACGGCGCCTGGCAATTTGCGCTGTGCGGGGGTTTTTCCATGTATGAGGGATTGTTAAGAACGTGCGAGCGCCTGCGCGCCGACCGTCATGACGATGCTTTCATCCGGCATAACCCAGAGCGCCTCGACGCCATCCAGACCTTCGATCAGCGCGCGGCTCTCCTCGTAGGGAAGAAGAAATGCCGCGGTAGAGAGCAGGTCCGCAAGGCCGGAATCGGCGGTCAGAATCGTGACAGCCCGGTAATAGGCGCCGGGCATCAGCGTCCTTGGATCGATCAGATGATGATAGCGCCTGCCCTCGACCGTGTAGTAGCGCTGATAGTCGCCGCTCGTGACGATGGACATGTCTGAGACGGCGAACTTCGCGAGCATGTCGTTTTCGGAGTTGGAGAGGATGAACCCCTCCGGCTTTTGTACGCCGATGGTCCATGCGGCGCGCCCGTCGGCCGGGGCGGCGCCCACGCGCACATTTCCTCCTGCGCTGATGACGAAGGAGGGCATTGCCGAGGCAGCGAGCTGCCGGGCGACGTATTCGGTGGCATAGCCCTTGGCGACCGCGCCGACATCGAGCTGCAACTCCGGATCCTTGAAGAAGACGGTGGAGTTTTCGGTGTCGAGCACCACGTCGTCCATGCTGATGTGCGCAGCGGCGGCTTGAAGTTCCTCCATCGGAGGAAGGCTGGCGCTCGTGGGATCGTCCAACCCCGCCTCGCGATAGGCATGCCAAATCGAGAGCACGCTGCCCATGGCGACGTTGACCGCGCCGTGCAGGTCGGGCTGGTTGTCACGGCAGAAGACGAGCAGGTCCATGAGCACGGGGTCAATCTGAACGGGCTCCTTTGCTGCGCGTTGATTGACCGTGTAGACGCTGACGACCCCCTGCGCCGTGTAATCGTGGTAGGCGTCGAAGAGCATGTGCAGGCGCTGAAAGCTCTTGTGCGCGCTCTCGGCGACGCTGTTAAACGTCTCTTCGTCCACGGCGTAGCCGGTCAACTGGATGAGCGTATCGAACGTATCGAAGTACAGGATGGAGAACTTTTGCTGCGCGGGCGCGGCGGTTGCGTCGGGCTGTCGGGCGGCGGGGGACGTGCAGCCGCCCAGCGAAGCTGCCAGCAACAGCGCGCAGAGCATGAGACATAACGATTTTTTCATCGGCTTCGCTCCATTGTTTTCATATTGCCAAAGCTTCGATCATTATAGCAGATAAGCGGCTTCGACGTAAAGGGTGGAGCGCTATGTCCGGGGCCAGAAGAGCGCCGCTCCTGCAAAATTTTGACCGGAAAGCCTAGGAGGGTCCCATTGATTTATCCGAATGTTACCAACAAAACCGCGCAAAGTGAGAATGGACAAATTATTAAGATTGTGTTACAATTTTCGCGGATTAACAACGCGATTCGCGCGATTAGATTGGGGTACGACAAAGCGTGAGGAGGAACGTCGAAATGAAACGAAGAAGAGCGGTACGGGAAAAGTGGCTGGCGCTGTGCACGGCGCTGCTGCTGGGGTTGATGCCCGCATTTCCGCTCGCGGCGGAAAGCGCGCCGCTGACGCAGCGCAGCGCGGCGGCCTCCGGCACGGTGCGGGTGTATCTTTCCTCGCTTTCGTCGCTCTCTTCGCTGGATCTGACCATCGCGGGCAGCTACAGCGTGAACGGCGACACGACGCAGGCCTTCACGCGCGGCGATCAGGTGACGGTCAGCTGTTCGGGCAGCTCGCTGACGCTTTCCAAGGGCGGCGTCGCGCGCTCGATGGGCTCCAGCTTTAAGCTGCGCCGCCACCAGACGAGCGGCGAAAACGGCGTGCGCATCGCCCAGGCCCGCAACAGCGCGAACCTTTACGGCGGCGACATCGAGTTTCGCGCCAATGGGGGAAAGGTGCAGGCCATCGTGCACGTCTATATCGAGGATTACATGAACGGCGTGCTGCCCTATGAGATGAGCAATGGCTTCCCGCTGGAGGCGCTCAAGGCGCAGGCCGTCGCCGCGCGCACCTATGTGGCCGCGAAAATGGCGCAGAACCGCTCCACCTACGACGTGGTGGATACGACCAGCGATCAGGTGTACCGCGGAACGCCCAGCGGCAACGCGACCTGCAAGCAGGCGGTCGAGGAGACGGCGGGCATCGTCGCCATGTACAACGGCGCTTACATCGGCGCGTACTACACCGCCAGCAACGGCGGACAGACGGAATCCATCAAAAACGCATGGGGGACGAGCGGCTATCCGTATCTCTCCGTCAAGGACGATCCCTACGACCTCAAAAACAGCATGTCGCCGACGCGCTCCGTGACCGTTTACAAGACGCCCTCGCAGGGGACGAGCAATCAGACGCTGGAAAGGCTCGTCAAGCAGAAGGTGGCGAGCGCGACGGGACTGTCCACGGACGGCGTTACGATCACGGAATACGTGAACGTTCGTGCCTACGACCCCAAGTTTGCCGATCCCTCGCGCCTGTACCGCAAGGTCGAGTTCACCGTGCGGGTGCAGGGGCTGTCCTCGCCCGTGACGGTCTCGCTTGATTACTTCAGCGAGATGGAAAGCGCGCTGAGCCTGAGCCTGAACACGACGCAAAACGAACTCGTCAGCGTCAGCGAGACGGACAGCACCTTCCGCATCACGGCGAGGCGCTATGGCCACGGAATCGGCATGAGCCAGCGCGGCGCGCAGCAGATGGCGAGCGAGGGCATGCGCTATGAGGACATCATCGGGTTTTATTACCCGGGGGTCTCCCGCGTGAAGATCAATTTTACGCGCGCGGGTCTGCTTCAGGCGTTGGGCGGTTCCAGCTGGCCTGAGGAAGCGCCCGGCCCGGACGACGGAAACGACGGCCCGGACAATGGCGAGGAGACGATAGCGACCGCGGTGGTTTCGCTCTCCTCCGCTTACGACGTGCTTAATTTGCGCGCGCAGAAGAACACGGATTCCGGGGTCATCGCGCGCATTCCGCACGGCACGCAGCTCGCGGTTCTCGAGGACGACGGCACTTGGTGCCGCGTGCGGTACGGCGTGCAGACGGGTTACGTCGTCAGGAGTTATTTGACGTTTGTGTCCGCGCAGGAGACGCCCGTGCCTGGCGAAACGACGCCGCGGCCCACACAGACACCGGGAGGACAGACCAGCGGCTACAAGGCCTATGTGGTGCTCAGCGGCGGATACCTCAACCTGCGGGCAGAGCCGTATACCTCTTCGGCCGTGCTCGCGCGCGTGTACAGCGGTGAGATGCTCGACGTGCTGGATACCTCCTACAGCGGGTGGGTGCGCGTGTCGCGCGAAGGCGTCGTAGGATACGTATCGCGCCAGTACGTGCAGATCATCGAGATTTCGGGCGGCGGTTCGTCCGCAGAGCCTACGCCCACCCCTGTTCCGGAGGCGACGGCAACGCCGGAACCGACGGGCACGCCCGACCCCGACGCCATCGCGACGCCGGAGCCTACGCCCACGCCTGCGCCCCAGAAAGAGCTGCGCGCCGTGGTGGAGCTGTCCAGCAGCAGCCAGACACTCAACCTGCGCGAAACGCCGTCCCTGGATTCCCGTGTGATCGCACGGCTGCCGCACGGTATGGTGCTGGAGGTCGAGGAACGCTATCAGACCTGGAGCCGGGTAAACGCCACAGGGCTTGTGGGCTATGTGCTCAACAGCTACGTGCGCTTCGAGGAGTATGTTCCGGCGCCGCAGACGACGCCGACGCCGGAGGCGCCGCTGAATCCGGAGGCGACCCCGGACCCCGAGGCGACGCCCGCGCCGGAGCAGACGCCGCAGCCCACGAACACGCCCGTGGCCACCGAGCTGGTCGCGCGCATCGCGCTTTCGGGCCCGGGCAGCAAGCTGAACCTGCGCGCGTCGGCCGGAACCTGGGCGGACGTGCTCACCCGCATCCCGCATGGGGCCTACGTGCATGTGGAAAGCTACGACCCTGCATGGAGCCAGGTACGTTACGAAGGATGGACTGGCTACGTTTCCTCACAGTACCTGGTACTGGAGGAGCGCCCGGTGCAGACGCCTGAGCAGACCGATTCACCGGAGAGCACCCCGGCGCCTACGCAATCGCCGGAGGAATGGATGCCCAGCGAGGTTGTCGTTTCAGTATCCAGCAGCCTGAACATGCGCAGCACCCCCAGCACGCGCGGGAAGATCGTTGCGCGCCTCTACGACGGTGAACGCCTGACGGTCGTCGGGCAGGGGACCGGTTGGTATCAGGTGCGCTATGGCTCTGTGGAAGGCTGGGTCAGCGCGGACTACGTCGTGCCGATCTACGCAGACGCGCCGCCTGAGCCCACGAAAGCGCCCGCTCCGACGCCAGAGCCCGAGCCGACGGCGAGCCCGGAACGGACGGAAGAACCGGGACAAACGGCAGAACCGACGGCAGAGCCGGACCACACGCCTGAGCCGGAAAGAACCGCGGAACCCGAAGAGACGCCCGCCCCTGAAAAGACCCGGGAACCGCAGCCGACGGCGAGGCCCGGCGACGTCATCAACACGGGCGAGGCACGCCAAGGGGCGGCCCTTCGCGAAAAGACGCGGGACGACGCGCCGGTGCTGCTCTCGATGGAGCAGGGCGACGACGTGCGCGTCGTAGAATACACGTCCTCTCAGTGGGCGCGCGCGGAATCGCAGGGCGTTTACGGCTACGTGCGCTTGACGGATCTGTACCTGGATTATTGGGCGGCTGTCTGTGATCTGAACGGTTCGGAAAGTCCGCTCTACGAGGAAAAGAGCGAGGAATCGGCGGCGGTGGGCACGCTGTCGGACGCAGAGGTGGTCACCGTCTATCGGGTGGAGGACGGCTGGGCGCGCGTGCGCACGGGCGGAGGCCGGGAGGGCTATTGCCTGGAAGGCCTGCTCAACATCCTGTAATCGAGGAACATACGATGGAAAAATGGCGGAAAGCTGGAGAACGGATTGATGACTTACAGTTTGGGCGCATGCACATCCTGCAAAAGCCCGGTGCGTTTTGCTTTGGAACGGACGCCGTGCTGCTAGCTGACTTTGCGGCCGCGCGCGTAGGCGAACACGTGGTGGATTTCGGCACGGGCACGGGGATTCTGCCGCTGCTCATTGCCTCGCGCACGGAGCGCACGGTGTTTGACGCGTTGGAAATCCAGGCGGACATGGCCGAAATGGCGGCGCGCAGCGTTCAGATGAACGCTCTGACGGAGCGCATCCGCGTACATCATGCGGATCTTCGGGGAGCTGCGGAGCTGCTCGGCTATGAATGCGCCGATCTGCTCGTCTGCAACCCGCCCTATGGGCGCGCGGGCGCCGGGCTTCTGAATCCCGAAGATACGAAAGCGCTCGCCCGCCATGAGACGGCGTGTACACTGCCTGAAATTGCGCAGAGCGCCGCGAAGGTGCTGCGCAACGGCGGGCGCATGTGCGTGATCTTTCCCGCGCCGCGCATGCTGGAACTGACGGACTGTATGCGCGCGCAGAGGCTGGAACCCAAGCGCATGCGGCTGGTCTACGCGCGGGCCGACAAAGCCCCCAAGCTTTTGCTGCTGGAATGCATCAAAAACGGCAGGCCCATGCTGCACATGCTGCCGCCGCTTCTGATGAGCGAGATGGACGGCTCACCGACCGCGGAGGTCGAGCGCATCTACCGGATAGCCCGGTAGTCAAAGGGCCCTGTACTGAAACTGGCGATACCTGCTGACGATGGCCAGACAAAGGCAAAGAAGCGAGGGGATCAACGCGTACAGCCGGCCGGTGAAGATGTAGAAAAGGTAGAGGAAAAAGCCGTAGAGCAAATAGCGCCGGATTTTTTCCGGCTCGAAGACCACGGCGCGCAGCTGCTCCCAGGCAAAGGGGTGGCGCTGCCTGCGCCCGAGCGCGACGAGCTGTTCGTCCGTCGCGGGGGAGAGGTGCCCCGCCATCGCGGCGAGGGCGTCGCCGTCTACGGCGCGCACGGGAGGGACCAGGGTTTGACACAGGCGGAGCGCCTGCGCGTCAAAAGAGCAGGTCGCACACAGTACGCAGCGCGCCGCGCCGCTGCCGATGCGCGCGCGCTGTGCTTCCAGCACGTCGCCGCAGGATACGCGTGCGCTCACGTGGGCGCGCTTGCAGCGGACGAGGAGCGTTTCGTCGTGGAAAACAGCCAGGACGCCGAAGGGCGTCTTTTTTTCAATACGAATGGGATAGACGCTTTGAAGGCAGCGCGCGGCGCATTCGGCCGCCGCCTGTTCGCCGAGCAGCGTCATTTCCTCGAGCGCGAGCATCCCGCCCAGGCGAACGCGCAGTGCGCTTTCGCGCTGGTGCAGGGTCTTTTTTTGCCAAAGGGAGAGCGTGATGCAAAGAAGCAGGCCCAGCGCGCTGCCCGCGGCGAGGGAGCTGGCCGCATTTCCCCAAAGCCTGTAAAACCACAGGATAGACAGAAGAAAGAGAAGCGCGCGCAGGCCGACGCGGTCCAGCAGGCCCGCCAGGGCGCTCTTTTGCTCAAACGGTGTGATCATATATCCATCCCTCCGCGGGTAGTGTGCCCGCAAAAGGCCGCGGCATACAAAGGCGCCGCCCGGAGATTGCCTTCTTCGGGCGGCGCCTTTTGTCAATCCGTATAGGTGTATCGTGCGGTTATGCGCGGCATGTTGCTGTACATGCCGTAGGCATCGCCGTAGACACGGTAGTATTTGCCGACTTCCCATTGGGTCTTGGTGCTGTTTTCGAGCATGACCAGTTGTTCGATGCCGTCGGTGCCCGTATCCATGATTGCGAGCTGCGGCTGCGTGCTCACGATGCGGGTGATCGTGCCCTTGCAGACGTAGACCTGGCCCTTGCGCATGTTGATGTTGTTGATGAGGTCCTGGTAGTCCGCGGCCTTGAACGGCCACGCCTTGCGCGTATACACGTCCGCCGGGGGCATGTAGTACATGACGTGGGTGACCACGGAGTCCGCGCGCCCCGGGTATTGCGCGCGCACCGTGATCGTGTTGTCGCCGATCGTGGGGAAGTAGGCGATGAAGTTGAACGAACCGTTGGCGTCCACTTCGACGTCGCCGCCCTTCACGAATGCCAGCTCGCCTTTGTTGATGAGGGTGAGCTCCGCCTCGCTCTGGACGCTGTAGGGAGATTCGATGGTCACCGTCGCCCCCGGGAACGTGGTTGCGTAGATGCGGGCATAGGCGCTGCTGGATTCGACCAGCGTATCCGCGGCGAACTCGAGCGCGATGTCCTGCTGGGGACGGTTGAGGACGATTTCCATGTTGTTCTCGCGGCAGTACTTGCTGCGCACCGAAACCTGAATGCGGTTTTCGCCGGTCGGCTGCACCTGCACGTTGCTGGAGACGACGCCGTTGTTGTTGACCTGGTCGGAGACGTTGGTGCCATCGATAACGACGCGGCTGCCTTTCTCGACCTGAAGACGAATTTCAAAGATCGAGGTGGAAACGTCCGCGTAGGGCGATTCCGGGCGGACGAGCGTAATCGGCGAGAGCGGCACGCTGATGGTGTACTGGATCGGCGAGAGCGCCGCCTGGTCGCCGTCGCTGTACTTGATGAAGGGCGTGAGCTCGACGTCCATCGTGTCGCTGGTGACGATCTCCGTGTTCTCGTACCAGTAATAATCCGGAATTTCGATGGTCGCCACGCCGTCCGTGACGATGTAGGACGTCTGCAGTTCGCGCACGTAAATCTGCGCGCCCTCCTTGCCGGAGATGGTAATGATATGGCCCGGCTGCTCCTTGACGGTCGCTTCTTCGATGGTGACCTGCGAAGCGATCGTCTGCGGCGCGGAGAGGCCCGAGAGGTTGATGAAAAGGGAAATGCCGAAGTAGCTGGTGGCGATGACGGCCACCGCTGCGGCCAGCCAGACGAGCAGCTTGGGCCACAGGCGGCGCTTGCTGTGAGGGCGCTTGCTGTGCGCGCTCGAAGCGGCGTAGGTGCGCAGCGTGGTGCTCGAATAGGTATGCGTGTCGCGGTAGTTGCGCGTAGGCTGATAGTCGGTGTATGCGCCGGGATCCGTCTCGTCCACAGGGCTTTCGTAGCCGTCGTAGAACACGGGCGCGTTTTCGTCTGTGTCGTCGAAGATGAAATCGTCGCCAGGCGCTTCGTCATAGGGGTCTCCGGCCGGCGGTTCGGGGGGCGGGGGATTCTCCGAAAGCGCGCGCGCGTATTCGCGTCGCTTGCGCGCGCGCCTTTCCTCCAGCGGCTCCTGCGGCAAGTCGTCCGGCGAATATTCTTCTTCGGCGTCCTCTTCGGGCAGAGGACGGATGACCGTCGCGGTGCGCAGGCTTTCCTGTGCCGCGCGGGCGCGCGCGCGCATCTTCTCCAGGTAGACCTCTCCGCGCACGCGCCGCTCTTTGAGCTGCTCGATTTCCCCGGCGAGCTGCGCGTTGTCGTCCTTTGGCGCGGCGTCCTCGGGTTCTTCGCTGAGCACGTCTACGGTCTCATCCTCGTCATAGCGTTCGTAGGACGTCTCCGGCACCGCGTCCCGGAGCTCCTGCTCCCAGCCGCGCGTCGCTCCGGCATCCTCCAGGGTGTTTTTCGGCAGCGGCGCCCCGCATTTGAAGCACCTGGGGAAATCCGCTTTATTCCAATATCCGCAGGACGGACATTTCATGGGCGTTCAACCTCCATTTGTCTCGATACGCATAAGAGAACCGTAAATAGCTTCTATTCGCAATCGCGAGGCCAAAATCCTGCCGCTGCGGGAATTTTGAACCGGTCAACGAAAAGTCGGCGAGAATACTAGCCCAGCCGGTTCTTTCGTGTTATACTATGTACATATGGCTGTAAGCAATGGAGGATGGTTATGGACAATTTTAGAGAAGAGGTCGTCGTACGCCGCAACCGCATACTCAACGACCTGCTCTACGTCATGGCGTGGATTTTGATCGTTGTATTCGGCCTGGTGGCGCTGATGCTTCTGCAGAGCACGATCATGGTGCTGAATTTTAACATCATGGCCATCGTGACCATGCTGGCGACCGGCGGCATCGCGGTAATGCTGTTTTTTAAGAAGGACGTCCTGCGCACGGAATACGAATACACGTTCACCAACGGCGAGATGGACTTTGCCCGCGTGTACGGCAACAACAAGCGCAAGGAACTGGGCAGCATGCGTATCAAGAACGTGGACGCCTGCGGATGGGTGGCAGGCCCCAGCTTTCAGCGCTACGTCAGCATGCCGGGCGTGCGCAAGGACAACTGGTTCCTCAACCGCGATTCCAACCTGTTCTACTTCTACTTCGTGAAAGAAGGCAGCAAGCGCATTATCGTCATCGAACCCTCCAAGGAAATGGCCGATCTGATCCGGCAGTACGCGGCGCACGGCGCGTTTCAGGGCTGACAGGCAGGCCGATTCGATCAATCTGACGCCTCCGGCTGCACCGCCGGAGGCTTTTCATCGGAGGAAACCATGGAAGTTTATCTGGACAACAGCGCGACGACCCGCCCGTTCGACGAGGTGATCGAGGCGGTGTCGCAGACCATGCGCGCGTCCTTTTACAACGCTTCCGCTGCTTATAAGCCTGCGGTGGAGGCGGAAAAGAAGATGCGCGACGTGCGCGCCTGTATCGCCCGCGCGGCAGGCGCGCGGGAGGACGAGGTCGTGTTTACGAGCGGCGGCACGGAGGGCGACAACCTCGCTATCCTGGGGACGGCGCAGCTTTGCCGCAGGCCGATGCGCTTTTTGTATAGCGCGGTGGAGCATCCGGCGGTGATTCAAGCCATGGAGCGCGTTAGCGGGATGGGGCACGACGTCGAAGTCCTGCCCGTGACGGCGCGCGGCGTACTGGATATCGAGGCCGCCCAAAGGCTGCTGACGAAGGACACGGCGCTGGTGAGCGTGATGCAGGTCAACAACGAAACAGGCGCGGTGCAGCCTATCGGCGCGCTCCGCGAATGCATGGCGAGCCTTTGCCCGCAGGCCAGGCTGCACGTGGACGGCGTGCAGGGATTTTTGCGCGTCCCGTTTTCCATGAGCAGGCTGGGCGTGGATCTGTACACGCTCAGCGGCCATAAAATTCACGGCCCCAAGGGCGTAGGGGCGCTGATCGTCCGAAAAGGCACGCGCCTTGCGCCGCACATGCTCGGCGGCGGTCAGGAAAACGGCCTGCGCTCCGGCACCTACAATACGCCGGGCATCGCCGGGCTCGGCGCGGCGGTGAAGACGTTCATGGGGCTGGAGGCCCCGCTCGCGCACTTGCTTGATATGAAGCGGACGCTGATGGAGCGCGTCCTCGCCGGCGTTCCCGGCGCGCAGGTAAATGGCCCGCTTGCGGGCGAAGCGGACGCTGCGCCGCATATCCTGAACATTTCGTTCCCGGACGTGCGCGGTGAAGTGCTGCTCCACGCGCTGGAGGCGCAGGGGATCTACGTGTCCACCGGTTCCGCCTGTTCCAGCCACAGGCAGAAGGTCAGCACGGGCCTTCGGGCGATGGGCCTTTCGCCGGCGCAGGCCGAAGGAGCGATTCGCTTCAGCCTTTCGCCCATGAACACCCTGCAGGAGATCGAGCGCGCGGCGGATGCGGCCATCGCGGCGCATGCGCAGCTCAAGCTGTTTAGGAGGCATTGATCGATGAGAGAATTATTGCTCGTCCGTTACGGCGAGGTTCACTTAAAGGGGCAGAACCGCCCTTATTTTCTGCGCACGCTGGTGAACGCCGTGAAAAACGCGGTGCGGGAGATCGGCGGCAACGTCTGGATTTCGGACAGCCGGATCTTCGTTTCCGACGCGGAGGATATGGACGAATGCATTCGCCGCGTGACGAAGGTGTTCGGCGTGCATTCGGTCTGCCCGGCCGTCGAGATGGAGAAGGACGATTTCGAGGCGGTCTGCCGGGAGGCGGTCGAGCTCATGCGGCCGCTTACAGGCACGTTCAAGGTGAATGCGCGCCGATCGGACAAGCATTACCCGCTCGATTCGCCCGCGATCAACCATCAGGTGGGCGGGTGCGTGCTCAAAAACCTGCCGGAGCTCCGCGTGGATGTCCATAAGCCCGATCACGTGCTGAGCGTGGAAATTCGCGACAAAGCGTATTTGTACGTGCGCTGCATTCCCGCGGTGAACGGCATGCCCATGGGCACGAACGGCCGCGCCTGCCTTCTGCTCTCCGGCGGCATCGACAGTCCGGTCGCGGGCTTCATGATCGCCAAGCGCGGGGTGGAGCTCTGCTGCGTGCATTACCATTCCTTCCCCTACACGAGCGAGCGCGCCAAGGAAAAGGTCGTGGAGCTGGCGCGCATCCTGAGCGAATACTGCGGAAAAATCAGGCTGTACGTGGTGCCCTTCACGCAGATTCAGATGGATATCCATCAGAAGTGCCCGGAAAACTATACGACGCTGATCATGCGGCGCTTTATGATGCGCATCGCCGAGCGCGTGGCGCGCATGGACGGCGCGCAGGCGCTCATCACGGGCGAAAGCGTCGGACAGGTTGCGAGCCAGACCATGGAGGCGCTCGGCTGCACGGACGAGGTGGTCGGCATGCCCGTGTTCCGTCCGTGCATCGGGTTTGACAAAATCGAGATCGTGGAGCGCGCGGAAAAGATTGGAACGTACGAAACCTCGTCGCTTCCCTACGAGGATTGCTGCACCATCTTTACGCCCAAGCACCCGACGACACACCCCAAGGCCGAGCTCATCCGCAAGGCGGAGGAGGCGCTGGCGGGCGAGGCGCTGATCGCATCCGCGCTGGAGGGCGTCGAAGTGATCGAGGTCGGTGCATGATCGCTGGATTCGGGCCGCTTTGCCGGACGGCAGGGCGGCTCTTTTGCGCAGGGCCGACGGATGAATGCGGAAGACACTGCCAGCAAATACCGCGATTTCAAGGATTGACGGAAAGCGCGGTATCGTCAATAATGAATACACCTGTAATGGAAGGGGGCGTACCCACGTGAAAAAGAGAATGATCGTATGCTGCTTGCTTCTCCTGCTGCTCGGAATCGCTTCGGGCGCCGGGGCGGAGGATCAGGCGACCTATCAGCGCGCGGCGGACTTCCTGATCGAGATTGAGGAGGACGGAAGCGCGATCGTTTCGGAGAGATGGGAAGTGGAGTTCAGCGGGGAGGACGAGTTTTCGCGCTATGGGCGCGTATACCTTCCCTCGCAGCGCTATGCGCTGACGGATTGGCGTGTCGCCGTGGATGGGAAGCCGTGCACGATCCTTGGCGCTCCGGATGAGGCCAGACCGGAAGGCCGGGCCGCGGTCTACGAGGACGAGCGCGGAACAGTGGTGGAGGTATACCATCGCAGCGAAAACGAAGCGCGCACGATCGAAATCGGTTACACGGTTCAGGACGC
This sequence comes from Beduinella massiliensis, assembly GCF_900199405.1. Classification (NCBI taxonomy): domain Bacteria; kingdom Bacillati; phylum Bacillota; class Clostridia; order Eubacteriales; family Beduinellaceae; genus Beduinella; species Beduinella massiliensis. The sequence goes on along the minus strand of NZ_LT963430.1, from coordinate 2,332,259 downwards.
AGTGCTTCTTTATGACGATGTCGCTGAATTTGCGTGGAACCTGACGGGCGCGAGCGAGGTCTCCCATACGGGGTACGTACGGGCCTCCCTGACGTTGCCGTACGCGGAAGGGGCGGAGACTGCGGATTATCACATCTGGGCGCACGGTCCTCTGAACGGCAGCTTGGTGAAGGAAGACGCTAACCACGCATCTTTGAGCGTCGGCGACGTGCCGGGCGAAGAGCCGCTGGACGTCCGCGTCGCCATGCCGCCCGATTGGTTTACCGGCGGGCACAGGATGGATGGAAACGGTATGGAGACGATCCTTGCGCAGGAAGCGCGCCTCGCAGAGCGCGCGAACTTCCGCAGGCACGCCCTGACGATTCGCCTCTGCGTCCTGGCGGCCGTAGCGGCCCTTTGTCTATGCCTGGCCTGGATATTGAAGCGTACGGGCGTTATCGGGCGCGGCGGCTACGCGACAGGCGGCGAGCGCGTGCGTTCCGCCTGGCGGCACGACGCCGCAAACGAGCCGGAATATCTGTATGCCCTGCCCGACGGCCGCTCTCCGGCGCTCGTGGGGCTGCTGTGCCATTTTTACGACCGGGCGGACGTATCCGGGCAGATTTTGACGGCGACGCTGATGGAGCTGAGCCGCAAAGGCTGTGTAAAGATAGAAAATGACACGGATCAGGCGTATCTGTCGTTCAATAAGGTGGATGCGGAGCTTTTGCCGCACGAACAGGCGATGCGCGAGCTGCTCTTGTGGGCTGCGCAGGACAGGGCACGCCTGTCGATGCAGGATGTCAAAGCGCGGATGGAAGAAAAGCCGGAGGAAGCGAAGAAAAAGCTGGATGCGTTCTTTGCGCCCGTCGAGACGGAACTGAAATCGTTGACCGAAAGGCCCCGCTGGAACCAGAACGGATTCGTGCTGGCGGGCATGTCGTCTGTGCTTGCCTTCCTACTTTGCGTCGGGGTGACGCTGCTGACGTCCGTCGAAATGTACCTGTCGGGCCTGCTGCTCGCTGCGGCGCTCTTTTTCATCGTCCTTCGATGGGGCGCGCCCGGCGTCCGCCTGAGCCAGGAAGGGGAAGATGTGCTCGCTGGTTGGAGCGCATTTGGGCGTTATCTGGACGCCTTCGTGCTCGAAAAAGAGACGGAACTGCCCGATGTGAACGTGTGGAGGCAGTGGATCGTCTACGCCACGGCCATGGGCAGGGACGAGCGGCTGCTCGAGGCGCTTCCGCTGCGCTATCCGGAGATGAAGGCGGGGCCCTATGACGGGGGTGTGAATCCGTGGTACAATTATGCCCTGTATTCCTCCGCGATGAACAGCAGCCTGCATGACCTAGGAGATTCGATGCGCACGGCGTCGAAGTGGCAGCCCGCCGCGGATGCGAGCGCCGCTGGCAGCGGCGGCGGCTTTTCCTCTTCCGGCGGCGGCAGCGGCAGCGGAAGCGGCGGAAGCTTTTCAAACTGAGACGACGGCAGGAGGCGCGGCGATGAAGTACAAATGCTTGGTGCTAGACCATGACGACACGGTGGCGATAAGCACGCCCGATATTCACTATCCCGCTTTCGTCGACACCCTTTCCGTGCTGCGCCCGAACATGCGCCTGACGCTGGAAGAATTTCTGCTGGCCAGCTTCGATCCGGGCTTCAGCGACTTCTGCTATGAGACGCTTGGCTTTTCGGAAACGGAAATGGCATTTCAGCTTCAGAATTGGCGAAGACACGCGGAGAACAAAATTCCGCGTTTCTATGACGGCATCGCGGAGATCGTTCGGCTGCAGAAGGAAGCGGGCGGGCACGTCTGCGTGGTGTCGCACTCCTACGCCGACAACATCCTGCGCGATTATCGGGAAAACGGATGCATCGCGCCGGACGCGGTCTTCGGCTGGGAGCAGGGGGAGGGCAGGCGAAAGCCTGATCCTTACCCGCTCCAGGAGATCATGGCACGCTTTGGTCTTTCGCCCGGCGAGCTGCTCGTCGTCGATGATCTCAAGCCCGGTTTTGACATGGCCCGCGCCTGCGGCGTGTCCTTCGCCTGCGCCGGATGGTCCGGACGGGTGGAACAAATCGAGCGGTTCATGCGCGCGCACTGCGATTTTTACTTTGAGACGGTGGAAGCGCTGCGGGCCTTTCAGTTTCCGACTCGTTGATCGGCGGGGGTGAATTTTTCTCTTCCCGTTCGCCGGCAAATCGGGTATAATATCTGCTGTTACGAATCTTGGAGGAGGACGCGGCGTGCAAAAGATCGGCGTATTCGGCGGCAGCTTTAACCCGATTCACAGGGGCCACATCGCCATGGCCCTTTGCGCGCTGGACGCTTTTTCGCTTCAAAAGATGCTTTTGCTTCCGACCGGTAACCCACCGCACAAGCGGGAGGGGCTGGCGGACAAGCGCGACCGCTTGGAAATGGTGCGCCTTGCGGCGCTCGAGGATGCGAGGCTTCAGGCCTGCGATCTGGAGGTCACGAGGGGCGGCGTGATATACACGGTCGATACGCTTCATCTCCTACGCGCGCGCATGCCGGACGCCTCGCTGTATTATCTGATCGGTGCGGATACGTTGCTGGATCTGCACACCTGGCGACATGTGGACGAGGTGCTCTCGCTTACCAGCTTTATCGTGTGCGGGCGGCCGGGATACGGATCGGAGGAAGTGATCTCATGTATGGACACCCTGCGCCAAAGCGGTGCGGTCATGTATTGGCTCGACATGCCGGCGCTGGACATATCGGCGACCATGGTGCGTGCTCTTGCTGCGCAAAAGGGGCCGCTGGAGAAGGCCGTCACGGCGAAGGTCGCCGCGTACATACGAAACCACGCTCTGTACGGCGCGTGACGGAGGGCAGGGCGATGACGCGAACTGACATGCTGAAAAAGCTGAAGAAGACGCTGGACCCGCAGCGCTACAGCCATACGCTGGGCGTCGAGGAGACGGCCGTTCGGATGGCGCGGACGTTCGGGGCGGACGAGCGGAAGGCATCGCTCGCCGGGCTTCTGCATGACTGCGCAAAATGCTGTTCTTTGCAGGAAATGAACGCGTACGTACAGAATGATAGCATAGCACAGACGGTAGATAGCGACATGCGCGCTTCGCGCGCGCTGATGCACGGCCCTGCAGGGGTGGCGCGTGCGCGCGCGGAATACGGCGTGGACGACCCTGAGGTGCTGCACGCCATCCGTTACCACACGACAGGATGCGCGGGCATGTCTGCTTTGGACAAGATCATCTATCTGGCGGACATGATCGAGCCGGGGCGCAAGGAATACCCGGGCCTTTCGGACGTGCGCGCCCTGTGCGAATCGGATCTTGACGGCGCAATGCGCCTGGCCTTATCCCAAAGCGCCGGCTACGTGAACGAAAACCGCCAGGCGCTGCATCCCGATACGCAAAAAGCGCTGATCGCGCTGACAGAACCTTTACAGGAGGAAACGAAATGCTGAGCAATGAACAAATGGCTATTTTCGCGGCGAGACTGCTGGACGAAAAAAAGGCGCAGGACATCATGCTGCTGGACGTGCACGAGATGACGGTCATCACCGATTACATGCTGATCTGTTCCGGACGCTCCGTGCCGCAGGTGAAGGCGCTTTGCGAGCACGTGGAGGAGAAACTCTATGAACAGGGCTTCGACCCGCGCCGCAAGGAAGGCGTAGGGGACGGACGGTGGATCGTGCTGGATTACGGCAGCCTGATGATTCACATCTTCCATGAGCAGGATCGCGCGTATTATCAGCTGGAGCGCCTGTGGTCGGACGGCGCGAACGGCGTGTGCTTTGAAGAGGCGCAGGGCGAAGGGCAGTAAGGTATGATGAAAAAAAGGGACGTACTGATCATCGTCCTGGTGCTCGTCGCGGCGCTGGGCGCGTTTTCCTATACGCAGAGCAGACCGCCGGAGAGGATGACGATCCCGGCGAATACCGCCGGGCGCGTGGAGCCTACGACGCCGCCGGAGGAGACGGCCGCGCCGAAGGCAGAGGATCAGCCCCGCACGACCACGGCGCCGGCTGAAACGGCGGACGCGCAAACGGAAGCGCCCCCGGCGGCGGAGCCCACAGCGGCAAACGCACAAAGCGCAGTGGTGGGTCCGCCCGTGCCGCAGCGCATTCAGACGAACAACTACGTCGTCATCGAGGTAAAAAGCAAGCGCTGGGGCGACCCCATTCCCATGGATATGGACAAGGAAATTACGGTCAGGCAGGAGAACGGGGCGGTCAACGTCGTCAGCATTACGCCTACGAGCGTCAAGATGCATTCTTCCACCTGCGAAAACCAGGACTGCGTCTATCAGGACGAAATCCCGATCAACTACATGGAGACGAACCGGATTCTGGGAAATCTCATCGTGTGCCTGCCTAATCAGGTGGTCATCCGGCTCGTCGCAGGCGAGGAGGAAGCTCCATGAGCGAGCGGACGAGGCGCGTGGCGCTTTCGGGCCTGCTGACCGCGCTGATGGTGATCCTGGGTTACTTTGACAGCGCCATCCAGATCCCGATCCCCATACCGGTGCCCGGCATTAAGCTGGGTCTGGCGAATTCGGTGCTCCTGTATTCCGTGTACATGATGGGTATCGGTCAGACGTTGATTTTGATGGTGCTCAAGGTTCTGATTACGGGATTCATGTTCGGCAACCCGCAGATGATGACGTACAGCTTTATGGGCGGCCTGCTCAGCGTTCTGATGATGCTGCTCGTCAGGCGGATCAAGGGAGTCAGCGTCATCGGGACGAGCGTCGTCGGCGCGGCGTTTCATAACGTCGGTCAGATCCTCGTCGCGGCGCTTCAGCTGAAGCTGCCGGAGCTGTTTACCACGTATCTGCCCATTCTGCTGGTAGTCGGCGTGGTTACGGGCGTGTTGACCGGCATCATCGCGCAGATGGTCATGAAGCACCTAAAGCACATGCCGCAGGCGAGGTCATAGCGAAAAACACGGCGGAGCGAAAGCCCGCCCTTTTTTCATGCCTGCGCGCGGGGAAAAGGCATTTTTGTATACCGCTTCCTTTTGTTTCAGCCGCTGCCATGCTATAATGGACGTACAAGGCGCATAGACGACCGGCCGCTCGCGGCCAAGGAAGCAGGAGGAGAAGGGGATGGAGCCTTACACGTTTTTTCTCGCGTCTTCACTGGAAAAGGTGTTTCCCGATCAAAAACCCGATGCGCTCGCCGAGGGGGCAGTGTGCACGGCATGGCGCGGGACGCGCGCGGGCGTGCAGCTCGTTTTTCATTCGCAGGCGGGGGCGGCGGCCTGGCGGTTCAAGGTGGCGGTCTCGGGCGCGCCTCAGATGCCGAGAATGCGGCGGGTGGAGTGCCTGCCTTCGGACTTCCCGTGCTATGAACGGCGCGATGAAAACTACCTGCGGGATCAGCCGGGCCTGTACCCGGATCTGCTTTGGCCGCTCGAAGCGGACGAGATCGAGCCGCTGCCCCGGCAGTACCGCAGCCTGTGGCTGACCTTTGACGTGCCCAAGGACGCAAGGCCGGGGGATTATCCGGTGCAGGTGACCGTCGCTGCGGTGGAGGATCACGTCGCCCCGAACGGAGCTCGCGTAAAGCGCCCCGAGGGTGCTCAGCGTGCGTGTGTCCTGCACTTTACGCTGCGGGTGCCGCGCGCGTCGCTTCCGCCCCAGAAGCTGTTGCATACCGAATGGTTTCACGCGGACTGCCTTGCGCAGTACTATGGCGTTGAAGCTTACAGCGAAGCGCACTGGAGAATTGTCGAGCGCTTTATAAAGGCAGCGGCGGAAGAGCATGGCATCAACGTGCTGCTGACGCCTGTGTTTACGCCGCCTCTGGACACCGCGGTCGGGCACGAGCGGCTGTGCGTACAGCTGGTCGACATCGAGCTTGAAGAAGGTGCCTATCGCTTTGACTTTTCAAAGCTTGCGCGCTGGGCGGATATTTGCCGGAGGAACGGCGTCGACACGCTCGAGATAGCGCACCTTTTCACCCAGTGGGGCGCGGCGGCGACGCCGAACATCTACGTGCACGAGCAAGGCGCGCTGCACCGAAAATTCGGATGGGACGTGTCCGCCAGGAGTCCTCTGTATCGTGCCTTTTTGGAGGCGTTTTTGCCTGCGCTTCGCCAATACCTCGCCGGTTTGGGGTATGACGACGAGCATGTGATCTACCACATTTCCGACGAGCCCTCGGCCGGGCATTCCGGCCAATACCGCGCGGCGCGGGCGCAGGCCGCCGACTTACTGCAGGGCTGCCGGATCATGGACGCGCTGAGCGACATTGGGTTCTATCGTGAAGGGCTCGTCGATCATCCCGTCGTCGCCGTAGACCACATCGAGCCTTTTGTCGAGGCGGGCGTGCCGGGGCTTTGGGCCTACTACTGCTGCGGCCAGTGCAAGGACGTCCCGAACCGGTTTTACGCGATGCCGAGCAGCCGGAATCGCATGATGGGTGTGCTGCTGTACCTGTATCGCATCGAAGGCTTCCTGCATTGGGGATACAACTTTTATAACGCGCAGTACTCCCTGCAGCCGATCGATCCGTATCGCGTAACCCATGCGAGGTACGCTTTTCCTTCCGGGGATCCCTATCTGGTCTATCCGGGGCCGGACGGAGAGCCGCTTTCCTCGATCCGCGCGGAAGTACAGGCGGACGCGCTCTTTGACCTTCGGGCGCTTGAACAGCTGGAATCGCTCGCCGGAAGAGCGTTTGTCGAGGAGATGATCTGCGGCCTTTGCGGCATGCGAAGGCTCACCTTTGATAATTATCCCAAGGATCCGGCGTTTTTGCTGAACCTTCGGGAGCGCGTAGCGGCGGAAATCGACGCGCGCTGCGACCAATAGTTTTTCCGTCCCCGTCCATCGCGTGGACGGGGATTTTGCGTATTCGTTCAAGGAACGTCCTTTGGCGTCGGATTCGCGCGCAATTTCGCGCGCAGGTACGACAACCCCGCCGTTAGGCCCGAACTATAATAGGGCATAAACGGATAGAGCGGGAGTTTTGTGTATGGCGCAGAGAAGGGTATGCAGGCTTGAAGTGGGGACAAGCACGGACAGGCGTGAAAAGCGCCGGGACGGACGGCGGCGGCATACCGCGCACAGCGCGGGGAAGGAGCGCCGTCAGGTGCGGATTGAACCGCTGCATTCGCTGTTCTTCTTCGCTTGTACGTTCCTGTCTTCCTTTGCGGCGCTTCCTTTCGGCAGCATGCCGGTCGCACCGGCATTTTTTGCGGCGCTGCTGGCCTTTGACGAGGCGGCGGCCTGGGGAGCGGCGGGCATCATCGCGGGCGCGCTCACGGGCGTTTTCCGCGGCGTCATGATGCAGGGCTGGCAGCTTCCGGAGTGTATCGTCATTTCGCTCATGATGCCCGTGGCGCGCCGATGCTTTAAGCCCAAATGGCATTGCTGGCTTTACGCGCTGTCGGCGTTCGCGGCGGCACTGCCGACGCTCTTCGTGCAGAGCGACAGATTCACCGCCATTTTTCAGTGCGTGGAGCTCGGCGTCGGCGTACTCGCGCTGACGCCTGTGTTTACGCGCATCATTCTGATGATCCAGGGACGGGAAAGCGCCGGCGCGGCGGACGACTGCCTGTGCATGCTGGTGCTCGCGGTCTGTATGCTGGCGGGTTTGAACGGGCTGGGAACTGCGGGCGGATTTCTCGTGCGCGTGGTGTCTGTCGCGCTTACGGGCGCCTGCGCCTATGCCGGAGGTGGCGTCGCGGGCGTGGCCTGCGGCGGCGCGGTCGGGCTTGCGCTGGCCTTGCTCGGGCGTCCCGCGCACGAAATCGTCCTTTTGCTGCTGACGGGCTTTTTCTGCGCCCTTGCGCGCGGCGGAACCCGCAACCGGGCGGCGGCGGGAGTCGGCGTCGCGGCGCTTTGCACGTGCGCCTTCTTTGGGCTCGAGTTCCTGCGGTGGGGGACGCTGCTGTCCATCCTCTGCGCGGCGGCGGCGCTGACGCTGTGTCCGCAGTCCGTGTTGATCTGGATGGAAAAGCGCATCTCGCCCGCCCTGGGCGAGGACGCGCGTGCGGAGCTATCGAGGCGCTATACATATCATAGCGTCCGCGACGTGGCTTGCAGTCTGCGGGAGATGACCGACGCGCTGCCCGCCCCGCACGCGCCACAACGGGAGGATGAGGCGCGCGTCGAGCGCTTTGCACAGGGCTTTTGCGAGCAGTGCGGGAAGCGAATGGTCTGCTGGAACGACGAATTCGCCCATACCAAGCAGTGGGTTTCTCAGATGCTGCGGCCTTTGCCGGAGCGCTCGGACGAGGAGGTGCGTCAGGGAGCCGAAGCGATGGGCTGCGAGCGAAGCCGCCACTTCGCGGAGGCGCGCAGAGGCCAGCTCATGCAGGAACGCATGGAAAATGCGGCCTATACGCGCTGCATTGAGCAGCACGGGACGATGAAACGCCAACTGGGAGCGCTGGCGCAGGCCGTGACGCGTCTGTCGGGCGAACTGTGCGAGGACATAGAACTGGACAACGCGGTCAGCGAGCAGATCAGGAGGGCGCTTACGCGGGCTGGTATACAGGCGCGGGTCATCTACGCGGTACGCAGCGGCGGACGGCTGCGGGTGATGGTGGAACGAAAGGACGAGTCCACGATCGGCAGCGTGCAGGAGGCCATCGCCGCGGCCGCCAAGACGCCGGTGCGCTGCATCTACGACGAACTGCTGCAAACCGAGCTGTACTTCGAGCAGGACGCTCCACTGGACGCCGAGGTTGCGGCGGCGAGCATGAAGAAGGCAGGCGAGGAGGTCGCGGGGGATAGCAACTTTACCCACCGGCTGCGGGGCGGAAGGTGCCTGGTGGCGCTCAGCGACGGTATGGGGAGCGGAAGCGCCGCGCGGCGGGAGAGCCAAGCAGCGCTCAGGCTCCTGTACCGCTGCTTCAAGGCCGGATATTCCCGAGCGCAGGCGCTCAAGGCGGTCAACAGCCTGATGGTTTCCTGCGCAGGGGAGGATGTCTTCGCGACGCTGGACCTGTGTCTGCTGGATCTATACGAGGGGCGTGCTACGATTGAAAAGCTGGGCGCGTGCACTTCCTTTCTGGTCCATGACGGCAAGTGCGAAGCGCTGGAAGCGGACACCCTGCCGATGGGCATGCTGTTGGACGTGCAGCCCTGTTCCCGCTCGGTGGAGGTGGACGTGGGCGACCTGCTGATCTTCATGACGGACGGCGTCGCGGATACGTTCCCGCAGGGGCAGGAAGGGCTGATGCTGGCGATCGACCGCCTGCGCACGCAGAGTCCTCAGACGATCAGCCGTGCGCTGCTGGAGCGCGCGCTGCGCGTACAGGGCGGGCAGGCGGGCGACGACATGACGGTGCTGTGCGTGCGCATCGTCGAGAGCGGCATGGAGGAATACCGGCAGGGACGAAAAAGAGGATAACCCAGGGTCGCCGCGGCATAAAGCGGTGACTTTTTTCTTTTTTTCGTCTTGCGCTTCCAGCCGTTAGCGGGTACAATATAGCCTGTATATGATGGGGGAAATATCCATGCTCGAAGAGAAGGTCCGCGAAGCGCTGCTGGGGCCGTGCGGCGTGCATACGGGGGATGTGGTGCTCGCCGCGGTCAGCGGAGGGGCGGATTCCGTCGCGCTGCTGCACGCGCTGTACGGTATGGCGAAGGCCGGAGAAATCCGGCTGGAGGCTGCGCACTTCGAGCACGGTATCCGCGGCGGGGAATCGCTCGACGACGCGCGATTCGTGCGTGCGCTTTGCGATACGCTGCAAATTCCGCTGCACGAAGGGAGCGCAGACGTACCGGCGCTTGCGCGGGCGTGGAAAAACGGCCTGGAGGACGCCGCGCGGCAGGCGCGGTATGCTTTTTTACAGGACTGCGCGGCGAACGGGGGCATCAAGGCCGTCGCGCTGGCACATCATATGCAGGATCAGGCAGAGACGCTGCTGCTGCATGCGGCGCGGGGGAGCGCAGGGCGCGGCCTTTGCGCGATGCAAGCGCGCAGCGGCCTTTACGTCCGCCCGATGCTGGGCGTAAATCGATCGGAAGTCCTCGCCTATTTGGATGAACGGGGCCTGTCTTGGCGTGAGGATTCGACCAACGCCTCTCTAGAGCCCGCGCGCAACCGCGTGCGGCACACGGTGATGCCGTCTCTTCGTAGTGTCAATCCACGCGTTGAGGAGGCGCTTTGCCGCCTGGCAGGCATGGCGCGGCGCGACGAAGCGTACTTTGACGAGGCGCTGAAAAGCCTTTGCCTGCCTGCGCCCATAGGTGTGCCCTACGGTCTGTGCATGCCGCTTAAACCCTTGCGGCCGCTCCATCCGGCGCTGCTGTCCCGGGCACTTTACGGGTTCCTCGTCGAGGCGGGGGTCAAAAACCTGTCCTATGAGTGCCTTGAACGGTTGGAAAATACGGTTAGAATGGGCGGTACGTGCAGCCTTACGGGCGGCTTTACGGCGCACGCGGGCTGGACGCATCTGCACGTCGTATCGGAAGGGTTCAGCCCCGAAACATCGTTTGAGATTCCGTTGCAAGAGGCGCTGGCAGGCAGAACGCTGCCCTTGGGCGGATGCCTGAGGCACGTCCCTGGAGAATATGAAGGGCTGGGCGACGGCATACGGCGGCAGGCTCTGCGTACGGATGCGCTGTCAGGCGCCGTCGTTCGCTACAGGCGGCCGGGCGACCGGTTTTGGCCGCTGGGCGCCGCCGGAGCGCAAAAGTTCAAGCAGACGATGATCGACTGCCGGCTGGATCGGCCTTTTCGAGACCTCGTCCCCCTGATTGCCGATAAAGACAGGATTCTTTGGGCGATTGGGCTGCGCGTGAGCCAGGAAGCGGCCGTCCTGAAGGACGGTCGGGGTGCGGAATACCTTGCCTTTTCGGGCAGATTGCCCTGGCTATAGAAGAAAAACGAACAAGAGGAAATAAGGAGCTTGAAACATGCAACAGGAACGCAGGATGTACAGGGACTTAAAGGACGAACTGCTGCTGACAAAGGAGCAGATCGCGGCGCGCGTGAGGGAGATGGGCGAAGAGATCACCCGGGATTATGACGGCATGGAGGGGGAGCTGGTGCTGGTCGGCATCCTGAAGGGCGCGATCGTCTTCTTTGCCGACCTGATTCGCGAGATCGATCTGCCGCTTTCGATGGATTTCATGGCGATTTCCAGCTATGGCAGCGCCACCAAGTCTTCCGGCGTCGTGCGTATCCTCAAGGATTTGGACAAGGACATCGTCGGAAAGCACGTGCTGGTCGTGGAGGACATCATCGACAGCGGCCTGACGCTCTCGTTCCTCAAGGACAATCTGCTCTCCCGCGGCGCGGCGTCGCTGAAGATCTGCACGCTGCTCGACAAGCCGGAGCGAAGGCGGGTGGACCTGCACGTGGACTACGCGGGATTCCAGATTCCGGACGAGTTCGTCGTCGGCTACGGGCTGGATTACGCGGAGACGTACCGCAATTTACCGGATATCGGCGTGCTGCGCCCGGAGGTCTATTCGAAGTAAGAAGATTTGCAAGCCGGCGCGAGTCGTGCTATAATAATACGATCATCATCATCTAGGGAGGTCAGCGCTTGAAGAAGTCATACAGGGGGTTTGCGCTTTATGCCGTCATCATACTGGCGATCATCATCATCAGTCAGATGTTCGGCGCGATGGGGCAGACCCGCAGCGTCAAGATAGATTACAACAAGCTTTTGGAGTACATCGAAAAGGACGAGATCTCCGCCGTCGCCATTCTGGACGACACGCTGGTGGGCCTGATGCGCACGACAAAGATCGCGCAGATGGATTTCCCCGACAAGGCGTACGACTTTGAAACGACCATCGACAAGGACAACTTCTTTGCGACGGTGCGCCAGATTTACGCGGACAAGCTGGGCAAGCCGGTCAGTCAGGTGAGCGAGCTGGACTTCGCGTTCGGCATTACCTATCTGCCTCAGCCGCAGACGCCGTGGTATCTGGAGTTCATTCCATTCCTGATTATGATGGCGCTCGTGTTCGTCTTCTGGATGTTCATCATGCGCCAGCAGTCGGGCGGCGGCAACAAGGTCATGTCGTTCGGCCGCAGCCGCGCGCGCGTCTTTGACCCGGACAAGAACAAGATCACCTTTGCGGACGTGGCAGGCGCGGACGAGGAGAAGGAAGAGCTCGCCGAGATCGTGGACTTCCTGCGAAACCCCAAGCGGTTTACGGACCTCGGGGCGCGCATTCCCAAGGGCGTCCTGCTCGTGGGCCCTCCCGGCACCGGCAAAACGCTGCTGGCGAAGGCCGTCGCGGGCGAGGCGGGCGTACCGTTTCTGTCGATTTCCGGCTCCGACTTCGTGGAAATGTTCGTCGGCGTCGGCGCGAGCCGTGTGCGCGACCTGTTTGAGCAGGCGAAGCGTCATGCGCCGAGCATCGTCTTTATTGACGAGATCGACGCCGTCGGCCGTCACCGCGGCGCGGGCATGGGCGGCGGGCACGACGAGCGCGAACAGACGCTCAATCAGCTCCTGGTGGAGATGGACGGCTTCTCGATCAACGAGGGCGTCATCGTGCTCGCAGCGACGAACCGCCGCGACATCCTCGACCCGGCGCTGCTGCGCCCCGGACGCTTTGACCGGCAAATTACGGTCAATTACCCTGACGTGCGCGGCCGCGAGGCGGTGCTCAAGGTGCATTCGCGCGGCAAGCCCCTCGCGGACGACGTAGACCTCTCCGTGTTGGCCAAGCGCACGCCCTTCTTCACGGGCGCGGATCTAGAAAACATCATGAACGAGGCGGCGATCCTCTGCGCGCGCGCGGGCGGTACCGTCATTTCGATGAAGAACCTGCGCGACGCGGTGGAGCGCGTGCAAATGGGCCCCGAAAAGAAGAGTCACGTCGTGACCGAACAGGATAAGCGTCTGGTCGCCTATCACGAGGCGGGGCACGCCATCGTGGGGGCGAAGCTGAAATACTGCGACGACGTACACTTGGTGACGATCGTGCCGCGCGGCAACGGCGCGGGCGGATACACGCTGTCCCTGCCGGTGGAGGAACGCGATTTTTCGACCAAGAATGCGCTCGTCGACTTCGTGACCATGGCGTTGGGCGGTTACGCGGCGGAAAAGCTCGTCATCGGCGACGTGTCCAACGGCGCGACGAGCGATCTGAAGCGCTCGACGGAGCTGTGCCGTGCGATGGTGACGCAGTACGGCATGAGCGACAAGCTGGGCCCGATCTATCTGGGCGGCGAACAGGAAGTCTTCCTCGCGCGCGATATGAGCCAGCAGACGCGCAATTACTCTGAGGAACTTGCCGCGCTCATCGACACGGAAATTCGCGAGCAGCTGCAAAACGCGTACTATCGGGCGACGGATATCCTGCGGGAAAATGTCGGGAAGCTGCACGGCCTTGCCGAGCTGCTGATCGAAAAAGAGACGGTGTACAAGGCGGAGTTCGAGGCTTTTATGAACAAGGAAGAGGAAGCCTGATTAAAGGGGAGCTACATGCGGTTTTCGAGCATTGAGAGCGCTAGGGGAAGGCGCGTCCTTGCGCGGCGAGGGGCGGCGGATGAGGCCTGCCTTTGTGCCGCGCTGCCCGGGGGGATGGCTGCGCCGCGCTCCGTAGGGGCGTTTCCGAATGAGGCCTTTTGCCCGAAAAACGATAGCGATGCGGTGAAGGATCGTCCGCGGCCGGCATAAAGCGGCTGCGGGCGGGGACCTGCGCCGCTTTCGCGTATCCCGCGGGATAAAATCGGGATTCCTGACTGAATCCCGGGACAGGCATCCGAACCCACGAGGAAAGGACGAATGCGCATGAAGGCGGACCTACACATCCATACGACCGCCTCGGACGGCGCGCTCGCTCCAAATGCGGTGGTACGTGCGGCGGCACATGCGGACTTTTCGTTGATCGCGGTGACCGATCACGACACCATCGCCGGGCTGGAAGAGGCCCGCGCCGGAGCGCTTGCGGAGAATATCGCGCTGCTGCCGGGCGTCGAGCTCAGCGTCGCGAGCGCCGGAATGGACAGAGAAATTCATCTGTTAGGATATGGAATCGACCCCAACGACGCGACGCTCCTTCGTTATTTTGAGCGGAAGGGCGTGGAACGGGCGGCGCGCATGCGGTCTATGGTGGACAAGGCGCGCGCACTCGGGATGGAAATCCGGCTTGAGGACGTGCGCGCTATGGCGCAGGGCGTTCTGTCCCGCGCGCATATCGCCAAGCTCATGGTGGAAAAGGGCTTCGTTCCGGACATGCGCACGGCCTTTGAACGTTATCTGAACCCGGGAAAGCCGGTTTACGTGCCTCGGGAAAAGACGACCGTGGCGGAGGGGTGCGAACTTGTGCGGGAGGCGGGAGGGGTGCCTGTGCTGGCGCATCCGGGCCTGCTGCGCATGGGGGAGACCGCGCTGGAGGCCTGCGTCAGCGAGTGGGTCGGACAGGGCCTGGCGGGCATTGAGGTATATCATCCCAGTCATCAGGCCAATCATCTGCGTTTTCTGTGCGCGCTCGCGCGCAGGAAGGGCCTGTTCGTGACGGGCGGCAGCGATTACCACGGCGAGCAGATGCGAGAAACCCATCTTGGCGACGGATTGGACAGATGGGAGACCTGCGATGCTGACGCGAAGGCGCTTTGGAACGCCGCAGGCACTCGTTGGGGAACCCTTAGGGGCGCCTGAATGCTTCAAGCGTTGAGCCCGTAATACCATCGAAAGGAGTGAGCGGTATGTCTTATTCAAGGGCGGGGTATACGCCGCAAACCCCTCATCAGCCGAAGACTCCGAAACAGCCCATAAAAAAAGGTGGAAGAGGGCGCAGACCCGGCAGCCGCATTCGTTTTTCAAAGCGCGCCAAGGCGGTCTTCGGCCTGCTGCTTGCGCTGATCGTTCTGGTGCTGGCCGCGATCGGTCTGGCTGTCTACATGAGCGTCAGCGTTCACGCCTATGACGACACGTTCGTGCCCGGCGTCTACATCGGCAACGTTTCGCTCGGCGGCATGACCCCGGAGCAGGCGGCGGCGCAGCTCACGGGCGTGGCCCAGACGGGCATGGAAGGCTGGCACGTGAACCTGACCTATCAGGATGTAACCAAGACGATTACCCCGGCGGACCTCTCGATGCGCTTTGAAGTGGGCGATCAGCTCAACAAAGCGTGGGCGATCGGACGGTCGGGGAGCCTGTACGAGCGCTATTCGCAGATCCAGAGCGCCAAAAAGGAACCGATGGCGATCATCGGCGAGATCTCGTATGACGAGGCGATGCTGGACAGCATCCTCAGCCAGGTTCAGGAAGGACTTGAGCGGGAGGTGCAGAACGCGGCGTCTTCCTTTGAGCCCTCGAGCGACACGCCCTTCGCGTTTACGGACGAGGTATACGGGCGTCATTTGGACACGGTGCCGGTCAAGGAGCAGATACTCGAGGCGGTTCGCTCGCTGGAAAGCCGTGACATCGTGCTCGAACCGGAGCTCACGGCGCCTACGGTAACGCGCGCGATGCTGGAAGAGAACATCTCCGCCGTCGTCATCGTGAAGAGCAACATATCCTCCTCGAGCGAAGCGGGCCGCAACCAAAACATCGCGGTCGCGTTGGAAAAGCTGAACGGTCTGGTCATTTCGCCGGGCGAGCGCGTTTCTTTCAACAGCGCCGTCGGCCGGCGCACGGAAGCGAACGGGTTCACCACGGCGCTCGAAATCGCTTACGGCGAGTACGTGGAGGGCATCGGTGGCGGCGTTTGCCAGGTATCCACGGCGCTGTATCAGGCGGTCGCGCGCGGGGGGCTCGAAATCATCGAGCGTACGCCGCACGCGATTCCCTCCAACTACGCCGAACCGGGACAGGACGCAACCGTGTCCGACCGCGGCCTCGATTTCATCTTCCGGAATACGAGCGACATGCCGATCTACTTCAAGGCGCGCATGGTGGAGGACGGAAGCCGCAAGTTCATCGAAATCACGATCTTCGGCAAGCCCCTGCCGGACGGCATTCGCTACACGCTCGAATCGACGGTAGTGGAAACGCTCCCCCTGCCCGATCCGATTTACGTGAAGGATAAGGACGCCAGGTACGTGGTGTATGAGGACGAGGAGTACCAGGCGAGCAAGGGCCGTCAGGGCTACGTGGTGGAGACGTACCTCGTGACGACGAAAAATTCCGCGCTTATGGAGCGCGAGTTGATCTCGACGGATACGTATAAGGCCAGCGCGCCGCAAATCTATGTGGGCGTCACACCAAGACCGGTGGATACGCCTGCCCCGGAAGAGATTATCCCAGAGGGATAGACGAATATAAGGGAGGAAACGTACGATGGAAAAGAAGTGCTTTTTGACGGAAAAGGGTCCCAAGGCGGTCGGGCCGTATTCAACCGCGGTCGAATACGGCGATACGATTTACCTGTCCGGCATGATCCCGATCGACCCCGCAACCCAGAAGCCGGTGGAGGGAGACTGCACGGCGCAGGCGGTTCGCGTGTTTGAAAACATCAAGCTCGTGCTCGAAGAGATGGGGGCGACGATGCAGGATGCGCTTAAGACGACCGTATACCTGACCGATCTGTCCAAGTTTGGAGAGGTCAACGCGATCTACAAGGATTGGTTTGGCCCGGATTATCCCGCGCGCACGTGCGTGGAAATCAGCAAGCTGCCGCTCGGCGTGCAGATTGAAATTGAGGTCATCGCAAAAAAGCATTAAGCAAAAAAGCGCGCCCCTCGCGGCTATGCCGAGGGGTGCGCTTTCGTCCGTCCGTCAATTCTGCGGCTCGTGCTGCGCGATCTGGTCGTTCAGGAGGTTGATATTGCCGCAGCCCATGGTGAGCACGAGATCGCCCGGCTGCCAATGCGCGCGAAGGTAGGCTTCCGCGTCGTCGAACGTGGGCGTATAATGCACGCGCTGGCCGGTCTTTTCGATTGCTTCTACCAGCATGGTGGCGTGGATGTCGCCGGGATCCTTTTCGCGCGCGGCAAAAATGTCGGTGATGAGGATTTCGTCCGCGTCGCGGCAGCAGTCGATGTAGCTGCCAAAGAGGTGCTTGACACGGGAGTAGGTGTGCGGCTGCATGACCGCCCACAGACGGGTGGGATGCTGCATCTTCGCGATGGAAAGAGCATTGCGCATCTCCGTGGGGTTGTGGCCGTAGTCGTGATACAGCCGGACGCCCTGCACGGTAGAGGTATGCTCAAAGCGCCGGTGCGCGCCGGTAAAAGCCTCCATACCGCGCTTCAAATCCTCGAACGACGCACCCAGCGCATGCGCCGCAGCCATGGCCGCCAGGGCGTTGAGCACGTTGAAGCGGCCGGGCACGCTGAGCTGGACGCGGGTGCGCGCTTCTCCCTTGTACACGAGGTCAAAGCCGGCGCGCCCCGTATCGTCTTCCAGCAGGTTATCGGGGTGCCAGTCGCACCGGCCGTCCATGCCGAAGGTTTCATGGGCGCAGGAAAGAGCCTCCATCAGTGAAGCGACGCGCGGGTCGTCGCCGTTGCCGATGCACAGGCCGTCCGAAGGCAGCAGGGAGAGAAATTTGCCAAACGTCTGCGTGATGTCGTCGATATCCCTGTAAAAATCGAGGTGATCTTCTTCGATGTTGAGCACGACCGCGATGGTCGGGCGCAGGTGCAGAAAGCTCGCGTTAAATTCACACGCCTCGGCCACGAAGGCGTCGCCGCCCCCGATGCGCGTGCTGCCGCCGATGGCGTCGAGCTGACCGCCGATGTGAACAGAGGGGTCGAGCCCCGCGTTCACCGCGATCTGAGAGAGCATGGAGGTCGTGGTCGTCTTGCCGTGCGTGCCGCAGACGCCTACCGCCCGTGGATAGCCCTCCATGAGCTGGCCGAGCAGCGTCGCACGCTCCATGCTGGGGATGTTGAGGCGGGCGATTTCCAAACGTTCGGGATTGTCGGGAGCGATGGCGGCGGTATAGACCACGAGGCCTGCGCCGCGCACGTTCTCCGGACGGTGCCCGATCTCGACGGGGATGCCGAGCGCGCGAAGCTTTTTCGTGGCGTAGGATTCGGTGCCGTCCGAACCCGTGACGGCGTAGCCCTTTTGCTGGAGCATCTCGGCCAGGCCCGACATGGAGCTGCCGCCGATGCCGATCATATGGACGCGCTTGCCGGTATAATCCCGGATGTGCGGTGAAAGCATAAGACCACTCCCTTTAAAAGCAAGAACTTTTGAACGCGTAATGCCCATATTATACGCTTTTGTAGGGCTTGGTATCAACCGCTTTCGGAAAAAAGGAAGAAAACCGTAAAAACTCGAACAAAAATGCACGAAAATGTGTGCTTGTACTGGATTTCATCTGAAAAGTGAATTATAATAGGGCTTATTCAGTGAAACATTCGTAGTTTTGAAGGGGGATCTTCCATGGACCGTATCAGGCGCAACGAGCGTCTCGCCGCGATGACGCGCATTCTGGTGGCTGCGCCGAATCATATCTTCACGCTTAGCTATTTTTGCGAAATGTTTGGGGCCGCGAAGTCCACGCTCAGCGAGGACATAGACATCCTGCGCGACGTGCTCGCGCAGTTTCATTTGGGTCAGCTGGAGACGGTCACGGGCGCGGCGGGCGGCGTCCGCTATCGCCCGATCCTCGTGGGCGGCGACGCGCTCGCATGCGTGCAGTCGGTCGCAGAGATGCTCTCCTCGCCGGGGCGCGTGCTGCCCGGCGGGTTCGTCTACATGGCGGACGTGCTCTCCATGCCCGATCTGGTGGAAAAAATGGGCATGATCATGGCGTCGCAGTTTTATAAGCAGGAGCCGGACTTCGTGCTGACGATGGAGACGAAGGGCATCCCGGTCGCGCTGATGGCAGCCAAGGCGCTGGACGTGCCGCTGGTGATCGTACGGCGCGACAGCAAGGTCTACGAGGGGCCGGCGGTGAACATCAACTATCTGTCGGGTTCCGCCGGCCGGGTGGAGACGATGTCCCTTTCACGCAGGGCAGTCAAGGAAGGGCAGCGGGCGCTCATCGTCGACGACTTCATGCGCGCGGGCGGCACGGCGCGCGGCATGGTCGACATGATGCGTGAGTTCGCGGTGACCGTGGTGGGCATCAGCGTGGTGATGGCCACGAAAGAGCCCGCGAAGAAACGCGTGGACGGCGTCAAGTCCCTTCTGCTGATGGAGGACGTGGACGACGCGCAGGAACGCGCGATCATCCATCCTTCCGATTGGCTTCTCCAATAACATCAAGGAGGCGTAGCGAATGGACCGTATAGCCTTGATTCTGGCCGCCGACGACGGCGCGCAGATGCAGTCGGGCATTCCCAAGGCGCTGCACACGCTGTGCGGCAGGACGATGATCGAGCACGTGGCGCACGCGATGAACAGCGTGTGCGGCGAGGTGGCTTACGTGCTGGGAAAGAGCAGCGAAGCCGTGCTGAACTGCGTCGGCCGGAACGTGCCCTACGTGCTTCAGGATCCGCAGGAAGGCTGGGGCACCGCGCGCGCGGTGCGCGCGGCGATGCAGATGCTTTCCGGCCGTGACGGCTGCGTCGTCATCGCGCCGGGCGACATGCCGCTGGTGAGCGAGGAGTCGCTGGAACGCCTGGTGCGCGCCGTTGAAGAGGACGACAGCGTCGCCGCGCTGCTGTACGCGACGATGGAAAACCCCAGCGGGTACAGCCGGATTGTACGCGATGATCTGGGTCAGGTGCAGTCCGTCGCGAAGAACGAACGCCTGACGCAGTCGCTTTCGCGCATCCGTGCGTGCAACGCTTCCGTCTACTGCGTGCGCATCGACATGCTGATGTGGGCCCTTCCGCTGGTGAAGCGAAGCGAGGCCGACGGGCTCTATCACCTCTCTGACGTGGTGGGCATCCTGAGCGGCGCGGGATACCGCGTGCAGGGCGTGAAGATGCGCGATCCCATGGAGTGCATCGACGTGGACGACTGCGTGCAGCTGGCGCAGGCGAGCAGGGCGATGCGCGAGCGGATTAACCGCCGGCTGATGAAGGCCGGCGTCACGATGATCGACCCAGACGCGACCTATATCGATTCGGACGTGCAGATCGGCTCAGGCACGCGCGTCTATCCGGGCTGCGTGTTGGAAGCCGGCACCGTCGTCGGGAAAAACTGCAAGCTGCTGCCGAACTCCAGAATTCACGGCGCGAAGATCGGGGATCACGTCACGGTTGAAAGCTCGGTCATCCTCGAGGCGGAGGTGGAAAGCGACACGACCGTCGGTCCGTATGCTTACCTGCGGCCGGGCACGCGCGTGGGAAGCGGCTGCCGCGTGGGAGACTTCGTGGAGATCAAGAACAGCTCCATCGGCGATGGAACGAAGGTATCCCACCTTACCTACGTGGGCGACAGCGACCTTGGCCGGGACATCAACCTGGGCTGTGGCGTCGTGTTCGTCAACTATGACGGCAAGGTGAAGCGCCGCTCGACGGTGGGCGACCACGCCTTCATCGGCTGCAACGTAAACCTCGTCGCGCCGGTCAACGTCGGCAGGGAGGCGTATGTCGCCGCCGGTTCGACCGTGACGCGGGACGTGCCGGAGGGCGCGCTCTGCGTCGCGCGCGAGCGCGAAACCATCAAAGAGGGCTGGGTCGAGGCGCGCAGGGAGCAGGGAAAACTCTGATCGCGTCGAATCAGATAAACCGAACATTGAGAAAAAATGCAGCGGGGGAGGCGCAGGCTTTCCCCGCATCGCCCTGTTTTGGACGCGGGCGATCAAAAAGAGGGGTTTTGAATATGTTTGTCATCGTAGGGCTGGGCAATCCCGGCAGTCCGTACGCGCGAACGCGTCACAACGTGGGCTTTGACGTGATCGACGTCCTGGTGGAGAAGCTGAACGCAGGAGCGCCCAGAAAGATGTGCAGCGCCCTCGTTTGGGAGGCGCGCGTCGAGGGGGAGCGCATGGCGCTGTGTAAACCGCAGACGTACATGAACGACAGCGGGCGCAGCGTGGTGGAGCTGGTAAACTGGTATAAGCCGGAAAACGACCGCCTGCTCCTCGTTTACGACGATATTGACCTTCCGCTGGGCAAGCTGCGCCTGCGGGCGAGCGGCAGCGCGGGCACGCACAACGGCATGCGCTCGGTCATCGGCCTGCTGGGCAGGCAGGACTTTCCGCGTCTGCGCGTGGGCGTGGGCGCGAAGCCGGAGGGCTGGGACCTCGCGGACTGGGTGCTCTCGCACTACCAGACCGAGGAAGAGAGAAAGACGCAGTTCGACGCATTCCTGCACGCGGCGGACACCGCGCTGACGATCGTGCGTGAGGGCGTCGAAGCCGCGATGCGGGCATGTAACGTCAAGGGCTGAGGGAGGAAAACATGGCGAATGAATTCCTGTTCGAACCGCTGAGCGGCTGGGAACCCTATAATCGGCTGCTCCTCGACGTCCGCGCGCACGCGGTCGTCGCGGCCTATGGCATGAGCGAAGGGCAAAAGGCGCATATCGTCTCCGCGCTCCATCGGGATACGGGGCGTCCGGTGCTCTTCGTCGTGCCGAGCGACCAGGTCGCCGCGCGCGCGCACGAGGATATATTGCAGATGCTGGGCGGCGGCGCGGCGCTGTTTCCCGCGCGGGAGGTGAACTTTTATCAGGCTGTCGCCCAAAGCCACGAGCTCGCCTGCCGCCGCATCGAGACGATGCAGCGCCTGCGCGCGGGGGAGGCAAAAATCGTCGTCGCCCCGGTCGACGCGCTGATGCACCGCCTCATGCCGCAGGCACTCTTTGCCGCACACACGATTCGCCTGTCGGAGGGGGACGTTTATTCGCCGGGCGAGCTCGCAGCCGCCCTTTCACAGGCGGGCTACGCGCGGGAGGAAATGGTGGAGGGAAAGGGGCAGTTCGCGCTTCGCGGCGGCATTCTGGACATCTTCCCGCCGGACGCGCTCAGCGCCTGCCGCATCGAGTTCTTCGACGACGAAGTCGATTCCATCCGCACGTTTGACGTGCTCACCCAGCGCTCACAGGCCCGCCTCAAGGACGTCGTCATCCCCCCCGCCGCCGAGGCCCTGGTGGACGGCAAGCAGGCGAAGGGAGCCGCAGACCGCCTGCGCGCGTCGCTCGAGCTGGCGCTCGCCGCAGCGCAGGGGCGCGAGCAGGATTCGCTGCTCGGCTCGCTTCCGATGCAGGAGGACTACCTGACCGGCGAGCGCTACGACGTGGCGCGCGAGGTGATTTCCCGCGCGGCGCGGCCCGGAACGCCCCGGGAGCGCCTGGAAGGGGCGGTGCGTGACATCGCGGACGCCTTGGAAGAAGGACGCTATGTGCGCGGGCTGGAGCGTTATATGAACCTGCTCTACGACGCGGACGAAACGATTCTTACGTACATGAAGGATCCGATCGTCGTGCTCGACGAACCGGATCATCTGCGCGAACGTTGCGAAAACCGGCATTTTGAGTTTATCGAGGCGTATAAAAGCGCACTGGAACGCGCGGAAGCGCTCAGCGAGCAGGCTGAGCTGCTGCTCGACTACCCACGTCTTTTGCCCAAGCTTACGCAAAACGGCGCGGTGGCGATGACGGGCTTTTTGCGCACGATGGGCGGCTTTACCCCCAAGGACGTCGTTCAGCTCGACGGCACAGGCGTTTCCGGCTATCAGGGGCAGTTGAAGGACCTGTGCGCCGATATGGCGCGTTGGCAGCAGGACGGCTGGCGCATCGCGCTGCTCTCCGGCGGCGTGGCGCGCGGTCAGCGCCTGCTTGCCTCGCTGAGCGAGCTGGGAGCCGCCTGCACGTTTCGGGAAGACGGCGGGAGCGTCAGGCCCGGGGAATGCGCCGTCGTGCCGCTCGCGCTGACGCACGGCTTTCAGTATCCGCAGATCAAGCTCATGGTCATTTCCGACGGCGACATCTTCGGCGTCGCGCAGAAAAAGACCCGCTCGCGTCAGAAGAAGGCGGGCGAGAAGATCGCGGCGTTTACGGACCTCAAGGTCGGAGATTACGTCGTGCATGAGACGCACGGCATCGGCGTCTATCAGGGCACGGTGCGCCTTTGCAGCGAGGGCACGTACCGGGACTATCTGTTCATCCAGTATCAGGGGAGCGACAAGCTGTACGTGCCCACCGACCAGCTGGACCGCATTCAGAAATTCATCGGTGCGGAGGGCACCGCGCCGCGCATCAACAAGCTTGGCGGTTCCGAATGGAAGCGGCAAAAGGCCAAGGTCAAGCAGTCGATCAAGCAGCTTGCGTTCGACCTGGTGAAGCTTTATGCCGAGCGCAAGGCGAAAAAGGGTTACGCCTTTTCCAAGGATACGCCTTGGCAGCGCCAGTTTGAGGAGAACTTCCCCTTCGAGGAGACGCCGGATCAGCTGCAATCCATCGCGGACATCAAGGCGGACATGGAAAGCAGCAGCACCATGGACCGCCTGCTGTGCGGCGACGTAGGCTACGGCAAGACGGAGGTGGCCCTGCGCGCCGCGTTCAAGGCGGTCATGGACGGAAAACAGGTGGCGTTCCTCGCGCCGACGACAATCCTCGTGCAGCAGCACTACAACACCGTCCTCAAGCGCTTCGAGGGCTTCCCGGTGCACGCGGAGGTCATCAGCCGGTTCAAGACCGGCGCGGAACAAAAGAAAATCCTGCAGTCGGTGAAGGACGGCTCCGTGGACATCCTGGTGGGCACGCACCGTCTGCTGGGGAAGGACGTGGTCTTTAAGGATCTGGGGCTGCTCGTCGTGGACGAGGAGCAGCGCTTCGGCGTGGCGCACAAGGAGAGCATCAAAAACCTCAAGAGCAGCGTGGACGTGCTCACCATGTCCGCGACGCCGATTCCGCGCACGCTGCATATGTCCATGGTCGGCATCCGGGACATGAGCCTGCTCGAAACCCCGCCGGACGAACGCTATCCGGTGCAGACCTACGTCATCGAGTATCAGGACGGGCTCATCCGCGACGCGATCCTGCGCGAGCTGCAAAGGGGCGGGCAGGTGTACTTCCTGTACAACCGGGTGGATACGATCGACCAGTGCTATGCAAAGCTTTCCCAGCTCGTGCCGGAGGCGCGCATCGCCATCGGCCATGGACAGATGCGCGAGCACGCCCTGGAGGACGTGATGCTCGACTTCTACGAGCACAAGTACGACGTGCTGCTGTGCACGACGATCATCGAATCGGGCTTGGACGTGCCCAACGCGAACACGCTGATCGTCTACGACGCGGATCACTTCGGGCTGTCGCAGCTCTATCAGCTTCGTGGACGTGTGGGCCGTTCCAATCGTCTCGCCTACGCCTATCTGACGGTCCGCGCGGGCAAGGTGCTCAGCGAGGTGTCGCAAAAGAGGCTGGACGCCATCCGCGAGTTCACGGAGTTCGGCTCCGGCTTTCGCATCGCCATGCGCGACCTGGAACTGCGCGGGGCGGGCAATATTCTGGGGCCGGAGCAGAGCGGCCACCTTTCCACGGTCGGCTACGACATGTACTGTAAGCTCATCGAGGAAAGCGTGCGCGAAATTCGCGGGGAAATGGGCGAAGCGGTGGAGGACATCGAGGCGCGGGTGGAACTGCATGTGGACGCCTTCCTGCCCATGGAGTACGTCGGCGGCGAGCAGCAGCGCATCGAGGTCTACAAGAAGATCGCGTCCATCGAGGACAGCGCGTCGCGCGACGACGTGGAGGAGGAGCTCATCGACCGCTTCGGCGACGAGCCGCAGCCGGTCATCAACCTGGTCGCGATCGCCCATCTCAAGGCGATGTGCGAGCAGCTGGGCATCGATCTGATCCTACATCGCGGAGGCCAACTGCAAATGCGCTTCTCGCCCTACGCGCACCCGGACGGCGCCAAGCTGCTTTCCGCCGTGCAAGGCGTAGACAAACGGCTGATCCTTTCGGCTTCACAGCCGCCGAGCCTCAACCTGCGCGATCCTTCGCTTTCGCCGGAGGAGATGCTGCACGAGGGCGTCAGGATCATGGAAAAGGTGATGAAAAATCTGGCGCGCAACTGACCCTTGCGCTTATGGGCGGACGAAGTGTGTTTTTTTCGTCCGCCTTCAAGGGATTGGGCTGTTTTTGTCGAATCAATACCATATTGTGTGGAATTTGCCCATCGGGCGCCGCGCAAAATAGACGGACAGGCGCTTCGGGCGCTGCTATCGGCGCAGTCGGCCCGACGCACGAAAGGGGGAGGCTTCGTGAACGTACGCGAACAGATCGAAGCGCGCGAGGAGAGCTTTCTATCGCCTTATGCGGTGAAAAGCGCGCAGTCGCGGGGGCGCGAACGGGAGATCGAGCCCTGCACGCTGCGCACCGCGTTCCAGCGCGACCGGGACCGCATCCTCCACTGCAAATCGTTCCGCCGCCTCAAGGGGAAGACGCAGGTTTTCCTCGTGCCGCAGGGCGACCATTACCGTACGCGGTTGACGCATACGCTGGAGGTGTCGCAGGTGGCGCGGACCCTGGCGCGCGCGCTTTGCCTCAACGAAGACCTGACCGAGGCCATCGCTCTGGGGCACGACCTGGGCCATACGCCGTTCGGCCATATCGGAGAGCGGACGCTCGACCGCATGACGCCCGAGGGGTTCGACCACAAGGATCAGAGCCTTCGCGTCGTGGACGTGCTGGAGGATTTGAACCTCACCTGGGAGGTGCGCGACGGCATCGCCCATCACTCGGGCAAGCAGCCCGCGGCGACGCTGGAGGGGCGCTGCGTGCACTTCGCCGATCGGATCGCCTACATTAACCATGACATCGACGACGCCCTCCGCGCGGGCGTATTAAAGCGGGACGATTTGCCGCGCGGGTGTGTCGCGACGCTGGGCGATACGCACGGCAAGCGCCTCAATACCATGATTGCGGACATCGTCACCAGCAGCGCCGGCAGGGACGAGGTGAAGATGTCCGACGAAATCTGGCAGGCCAGCATGGAGCTTCGCACCTTTCTCTTCTCGCGTGTATATTCGCGGGACTGGGCGGCGGGCGAAGAAAAGAAGGCGGATCACGTGGTCGAAGCCCTCTACCGCTACTACGCCGAGCATCCGGGGCAGATGCCTCTGGAATACGTCGAGATCAGCTATCGCGAGGGGCTGGAGCGCAGCGTCTGCGACTATATCGCCTGTATGACCGACGGATACGCGGTCGCGACCTACCAGAAGCTGTTCGTCCCCGCCGCATTTGACAGCCTGTAAAGCGGGCCTTTGGTTTTCGCGATTCAGGCAGGAAATGAAACGGTTTTGGCGAATCAAAGGATTAAGGACGGTGAAGGAATTTGGCAGGACGCTTTCCGCCTCAGTGGCTGGACGAGCTGCGCGCACGGGCGGATATCGTTACCGTGGTTTCACAGTACGTGCAGCTCAAGCAAAACGGCCGCCGCTATTGGGGCCTCTGCCCGTTTCACGGGGAAAAGACCGCGTCCTTCAGCGTCGATCCCGAACGGCAGATGTATTACTGCTTTGGCTGCAAGGCGGGCGGCAGCGTGATTCAGTTCGTCATGGATATGGAGCACGTGGAGTTCGTGGATGCGGTCAAGCATCTGGCGGAGCAGGTGCACATGGAGCTGCCGCAGGTGACGTATTCCCCGGACTACGCGCGATTGAAGAGCGAACGGGAACGCCTGCTCGGGGCAAACGTGGAGGCCGCGCGCTTTTACCATGCGCAGCTTTGGAAGAATGAAAGCGCGCAGGTGCTTGCCTACCTGCACGGGCGCGGTCTGGACGACGGCACGATCATGAAATTCGGGCTGGGCGCGACGCCGCCCGCTTGGGACGGCGCCACGCGCTATCTGCTCTCCAAAGGCTATACCGTGGAGGAACTGACGCGGGCCTGCATCACGGTTCAGAAGGACGAGAAGGTCTACGACATGTTCCGCAATCGGGCGATTTTCCCGATCATCAACGCGCAGGGAAACGTTCTGGGTTTCGGCGGTCGGGCGCTGGGAGACGCGAAGCCGAAGTACCTCAACTCGTCGGACACGCCGGTGTTCAACAAGCGTTTGGGCGTATATGCGGCCAACCTTCTGCGCAAGCAGCGCGGGCTGAAGCGCGTCATCCTGGTGGAGGGCTACATGGACGTCGTTTCGCTCGTGCAACAGGGGGTCGCGGGCGTCGTCGCCACGCTGGGAACGTCGCTCACCGTGGAACAGGCGCGCCTGCTCAAGCGCTACGCCCCGGAGATCTGGGTGGCCTATGACGGCGATGCCGCAGGGCAGCACGCCATCCTCCGGGCGCTGGACATCTTCGATGCGGAGGGGATTCCGGCGCGGGTGCTGTACTTCCCGGACAACCTCGACCCGGACGAGTTTATCCGCAGAGACGGGCTTTCGGCCTTTGAACAGCTGACGCCGATCGGCGCCGTGGCCTATCGCATGCAGCGGGCGGCGGACGGATTGGACCTTTCCACGCAGGAGGGAAGGACGCAGTACGCGCTTGCCTGTTCAAAATTTCTAAAAAAAGTACAGGAACCGGTGGAACTGGACAGCTATATTCAGCGTCTGATGATAGAGACAGGTTTTCCGCGCGAAGTGCTGATGCAGCAGGTGGGCAGGCAGACCGCCTCCCCGTCGCCCGCGGAGGTGTCGATCAAAAGACGTGCGCGCGCCGAGGAGGACAGGCAGGCGTTTTTGCCCGACCATTTGAAGGCGGAACAGTCCATATTGTCCTTTCTGTCGTCCGGGCGGATGGAGCACTCGCTCGTGCGGCCGGAGGATTTTACGCAGCCGCTGCACCGGCAGATGGCTGAGGCGCTTTTGAGCGGACAGTCTGCCAGCGCTTTGCTGGAAGAGATGGAGGATGAAACACTGCGCGCGCAGGCGGCGCAGATCATGGAATGTGAACCCAAGGGTGAGGCGGATGTAACGCTGCAAATCGTCGCAGACTGTCTGGAGCGGATGCGGAAATACCGCATACAGACGAAGATCGACGAGCTCAAGGAGAAGCTTGCGACGCTGCAGGGTGAGGAGAGAAGGGAAGCGCTTTCGCAGCTCATGCAGCTTGAGGGGATGCGCCGCACCAAGGCCGGCCGAAAGGAATGATCCAAGTGAGCAATACACCGGACGCGAACAAAAGCAAAATCGAAGAGCTCATCAAGGCCGGGAAGGCCAAGGGCGTGCTCACCTATAAGGAAATCATGAACCAGCTGGTTGAGATGGAGATCGAGCCGGACCAATTCGATAAAGTGCTGGATACGCTGGAATCGCTGGGCATCTCCGTCGTAAACGGAGAGGACGGTCAGGAGGCGGTCAGCGAACCGGAGGAGGAAGTGGACATTTCCGTGCCGGAGGGCGTCGGTATCGACGACCCGGTGCGCATGTACCTCAAGGAGATCGGCAAGGTGCCGCTGCTTTCGCCCGAGGAGGAGATCGAAATCGCCAAGCGCATGGAGGCCGGGGATGAGGAGGCAAAGCGCAAGCTGGCTGAGGCGAATCTGCGCCTGGTCGTCTCCATCGCCAAGCGCTATGTGGGACGCGGGATGCTCTTTCTCGACCTGATACAGGAGGGCAACCTCGGCCTCATCAAGGCGGTTGAAAAGTTTGATTACCGCAAGGGATACAAGTTTTCCACCTACGCCACCTGGTGGATTCGCCAGGCGATCACCCGGGCGATCGCGGATCAGGCGCGCACGATCCGCATCCCCGTCCACATGGTGGAAACGATCAATAAGCTGATCCGCGTGTCGCGCCAGCTCCTCCAGGAGTACGGCCGGGAGCCCCTGCCGGAGGAAATCGCGCGCGAGATGGACATCCCAGTCGAAAAGGTGCGCGAGATCATCAAGATCGCGCAGGAGCCGGTATCGCTGGAGACGCCCATCGGCGAGGAAGAGGACAGCCACCTGGGAGACTTCATTCCCGACGACGAAGCGCCAGCGCCCGCGGATGCAGCGTCGTTCATGCTGATGAAGGAACAGCTCATGGACGTGCTCGACACCCTGACGCAGCGGGAGGAAAAGGTGCTGAGGCTTCGCTTTGGGCTGGACGACGGCCGCCAGCGCACGCTGGAGGAGGTTGGGCGCGAATTTAACGTGACGCGTGAACGCATCCGCCAGATCGAGGCGAAGGCGTTGCGCAAGCTGCGCCATCCGAGCCGCTCTAAGAAGCTGAAGGACTTTCTGGATTAAGAGGAACGAAGGGGCCGGAGCCTCTTACGGGGGGCCTGGGGGCGGCGCCCCGAGGTTCCTTTCTTTCATTTACGGAGGAGAACGTGCAGGAGATATTGCTGGACGAAAGATTGGAGACGATCGCCTCCCTTGTCGGGAAGGCGGCTTCCGCCGCAGACATCGGGGCGGATCATGGGCGGCTGGCGTGCGCGCTGCTGGAGCGAAACCCCGGCCTGGTGATGACCGTATCGGACGTGAGCGCACCTTCCCTTGAAAAGGCCCGCCGCCTGCTGCGCGAGCGGGGGCTCTTGCCGCGCGTGCGCCTGTGTGTGGCAGACGGCCTTGAAGGCATTGAAAAGCCCGTGGAGGCGATCGTGATCGCGGGCATGGGGGCGAGGACGATCCGGGGCATCCTGGAAGGCGGCAGGGAGAAAATCGGTGCGGCAAGGCTGATTCTTCAGCCGAACCTGGACGCGGACCAGCTTCGCGTATGGCTTTGCGGCAATGGCTTTGAGATCATCGCAGAGCGCATCGCGCGCGCGTCCGGGCGGTTTTATCCTATCCTTTGTGCAAGACAGGGAGAAAGCGCTTCGATTTCGGGCAAAGAGGCTTTTCTGGGGCCGGAGCTCCTGCGCGGGCGTCCCGCGAATTACGAAGCGTACCTGCTTTGGCTGCGGGACGTGCGCCTGCGCGAGCGGGAGCATGTGGCGCAGGGGGCGACTCCGCACGCGCTTTTGCGGAGAGAACGCCTGGACGAACAGCTTGCGTGGATAGAGGAGGCGCTTTCATGGAAGCAAAGGTAAAGGACATCGTAGCCCTGATCGACGCGCTCGCGCCGTTTGAGACTGCGCTATCGTGGGACAACGTCGGCCTTCTGGCGGGAGACCCGGAGGCTACGGTCACATGCGTCCTGACGGCGCTGGACGCGACGCCGGGCGTGATCGAGGAAGCGAAGGCGCGGGGCGCGCAGCTCATCGTGACGCACCATCCGATCCTTTTTTCTCCGGTGCGAAGGGTCTGCGCGGACGACCTGCAGGGAAGATTGATCGTGTCGATGCTGAGAGCGGGTATTTCGATGGTCGCCGCACATACGAACTGGGATCTGGCGAGGGGCGGATCAAACGACGCGCTGATGAAGACGGCAGGCTTTGAAGGAGCCGCAGGCGAAGGCTTCCTTCGAACGGTGCAGATCGAATCCCCCCTCGCGCCGGATGCGCTGGTGCAGGCGCTCAGCCTTCGCCTGAAGACGCAGGCGCTCTTCTACGGAGATCGGACGCGGCCGGTACGCCGCCTCGCCTGCTGTTCGGGCGCGGGCGGGGAAGAGCTCTTGGCGGCGGCGAAGACGGGCGCGGACTGCTATCTGACCGGCGAACTCAAGCACCACGAGCTGCTGGAGGCGATGCAGTTGGGCCTGCGGGTGGCGCTCGTAGGTCATGGGCCGAGCGAAGAACCGGCTGCGGACGCGCTAAATCAAGCTTTACAAAGTCAGGCGAATGCGCTACAATATCCTGTACATGTCATTCGGTCAAAGGTCAATCCGTTCGTTTAAGGCGGGATCAGGTAGGAGGTTTTTTCGTGGAACAGCAATTAGAACTTTTATGGCAATACCAGCAGGTAGATATGGAGGTTGAACGTTTCGAGCGCGAAATGCGTCAGGCGCCGAACCGTCAGAAGCTGCTCAAGCAGCGTGAATTTCTGATGGAGCAGCAGAACGTCGTCAAGCGCATCGAGCAGGAAGTGGCCATCATGTCCGACCGCATGGAGGCTATCCGCGACGAGATCATCCGCCTTCAGAATTCTGTCGCCGATCTCGGGGCACAGACGGAGAAGAACCCGCCGGAGACGGTGGAGGATGCGCGCAAGCAGATTCAGCAGGCGCAGAAGCTCGTCAATACGATCACGCGCTATGAATCCGAATTGACGAAGCTTCGCAAGGACGCGGACCTTCGCGACCGCCACCAGCACGAGGCGCGCGTGCGCGCGGCCAAGACGCGTGCGGAATTCGACCAGCTGAAGAAAATCTACGACGTGGAGTACAAAAAGCAGTCGGAGGAGCTGGAACGCCTGCGCGCCCGCGCGGCGAAAGCGGCCAAGGACATCACGCCGGAGATGCTGGAGCGCTATAAGGTCATCAAAAAGCACAGCATTCCGCCGATGACCCGGCTGCAGGGGGATCGCTGCGGCGGATGCAACATGTCGCTTCCGGCGGCGGTGCTGGGCCAGATTCGTTCCGGCAGCGCGGCGGTGGAGTGCGAAAACTGCGGGCGCATCATCATCACCCAGTAAAATTTTTGCGGCGGCAAATGTGTCGTGTTGCTTGACACATCTGCCGCCGTATGTTATGCTTCGTAAGGTTGTGAGGTTGCTAAACGGTCGCGTGCTTCGGCATGAGGAAAGTCCGAGCTCCATAGGGCAGGGTGCCGGGTAACACCCGGTGGAGGCGACTCCAAGGAAAGTGCAACAGAGAGATACCGCACGCGCGAGCGTGTAAGGATGGAAAGGCGAGGTAAGAGCTCACCAGCGGCTTGGCGACTTGTCCGCTATGTAAACCCCACCCGGTGCAAGATACGATAGAGCGCATATGGCGGCCCGTCATGCTCCAGGATTTCGCTTGAACCTGCCGGCAACGGCAGGTCTAGATAGATGATCGTTCACGACAGAACTCGGCTTACAGGCTCCGCTCACAACCGCATGGAGCGCGCTTCCGCAGGAGGAAGCGCGCTCCGTTTTCATCATGAGCCGAAAAAGTAGGCGCGGCATACTTGTGCAAAGCGCGGGTTTGTGGTATACTATTTCGGAAATCGCACCCGTGCCGATTTATTTGTCCTGCCCAACGGGCCCAAATAAAGGAAACGCACGGGGAGGTTAAAAAAGGAGGAAACCCAAATGGCAGTTATCTCTATGAAGCAGCTCCTGGAAGCGGGCGTGCACTTCGGTCACCAGACCCGCCGCTGGAACCCCAAAATGGCGCCCTACATCTTCACCGAGCGCAATGGCATCTACATCATCGACCTGCAGAAGACCGTCCGTAAGATCGACGAGGCGTACATGTTCGTGCGCAACCTCGCGATGGAGGGCAAGACCGTGCTGTTCGTCGGCACGAAGAAGCAGGCGCAGGAGTCCATTGAGCAGGAAGCCAAGCGCTGCAACATGTTTTACGTCAACAACCGCTGGCTGGGCGGCATGCTGACCAACTTCAAGACCATCAAGACCCGCATCGCCCGCCTCAACGCGATTGACGCGATGGAGCAGCGCGGCGACTTTGAAGTGTTGCCCAAGAAGGAAGTCATTAAGCTGATGGCCGAGCGTGAAAAGCTCGAAGCGAACCTGGGCGGCATCCGCGAGATGAAGAACCTGCCGGGCGCGCTGTTCGTAGTCGATCCGCGCAAGGAGCACATCGCGGTGACCGAGGCCCGCATTCTGAACATCCCGATCGTCGCGATCGTCGATACCAACTGCGACCCGGACGAGGTCGATTACGTGATCCCCGGCAACGACGACGCGATCCGCGCTGTCAAGCTGATCGCCGGCAAGATGGCCGACGCGATCCTTGAGGGCAAGCAGGGCGAGCAGGCCGAGCCGGAGACGACGGAAGCCGCCGCGCAGTAAGGCCGACACGAAACGCAACAGGAGGAATACACGATGGAAATCACCGCTAGCATGGTCAAAGACCTTCGCGAGCGCACCGGCGCTGGCATGATGGACTGCAAGAAGGCGCTCGTCGAGTGCGAGGGCAATGTGGAAAAGGCGATCGATTACCTGCGCGAAAAGGGTATCGCCAAGGCCGCTAAGAAGGCGGGCCGCATCGCTGCCGAGGGCCTGGTCGACGCGTACATCCACATGGGCGGCCGCATCGGCGTGCTGCTCGAGATCAACTGCGAGACCGACTTTGTCGCTAAGACCGACAACTTCAAGAGCTTGTGCCACGACGTCGCGATGCACATCGCCGCTGCGAACCCGCAGTACGTGCGCCGCGAGGAAGTGCCCACCGACGCGCTGGACAAGGAAAAGGAAGTTCTGCGCGCGCAGGCGCTCAACGAGGGCAAGCCCGAAAAGATCGTCGACCGCATGGTCGAGGGCCGCGTGGAGAAGTACTACAAGGAAATCTGCCTGATGGAGCAGCCCTACGTCAAGGATCCCGACAAGACCATCGGCGACCTGATCGCGGAGGCGACGGCGACCATCGGCGAAAAGATCACGATTCGCCGCTTTACGCGCTATGAGCGCGGCGAGGGTCTGGAAAAGCGCCAGGATAACTTCGCTGAGGAAGTCATGGCGGAAGCCGGCCGGAAGTAATTCACAAAGAAAAGGAACACCCTCCGTGTCAGAACGGACGTGTTCCTTTTTTTAAGGCGAGACGAAGAGAGGATGGATGCGTGATGGAACAAAAGTACAAGCGCGTGCTCATCAAGCTGAGCGGCGAGGCACTCGGTGAAAACGGCAGGCTGTTTGACTTTGATCAGATCGACCGCGTCGCCGCTGTCATCCGTGAGGTGCACGAGATGCAGGCGGAAATCGCGATCGTCATCGGCGCGGGAAATATCTGGCGCGGACGGCAGGGACCTGCGGCGAAGATGGGCGCGGTTACTGCAGACCACATGGGCATGCTGGGGACGATGATCAACTCCCTTGCGATGCAGGACGCGCTGGAGCGGCAGGGCATTCAGACCCGGCTGCAAACCGCCATCGAGATGACGCGCTTCGCGGAGCCTTATACGTACAGGCGCGCGATGCGGCACCTGGAAAAGGGGCGCGTGGTGCTCTTCGCCTGCGGCACGGGCAACCCCTTCTTTTCCACCGACACCGCGGCCGCACTGCGCGCAGTGGAGATCGGCGCGGATGCCATTTTGCTGGCGAAGAACATCGACGGCGTCTACGACGACGATCCGCGGCAGAACCCGGAGGCAAAGCTGCTGAAGGACATCACCTACGCCGAGGCGCAGCAGCGCGGGCTTCGCGTCATGGACGCGGCGGCCATCACCATCTGCATGGAAAATAAGGTGCCGGCGATTCGTGTCTTCGGGCTGGACGATCCGGAAAACATCCTGCGCGTCATGCAGGGAGACGGCATGGGTACGCTCGTTCATCCCTAAGCGGGATCGCCTAGGCGGACGCGGTTTTCCGCGCCCGCTTTTCTTTTCCCTCGCATGAGAGGCGATTTTGCGGAACATCATCGACCGCTTAAAGAAAACTCTTGCCAGAATCGCAGGAAACGTATACAATATAGACAAGAATTTTGCGTTTATGGGAGGTAGCTCCAATGATTAAGGACGTTATGGATACCGCTAAACATAAAATGAACAAGACGAAGGACGTGCTTCGCTCGGACCTGATGGCCATTCGCGCTGGCCGCGCGAACCCGCAGCTGCTCGACCGAATCACGGTCGATTATTACGGCACGCCTACGCCCTTGACGCAGATGGCGAACATCTCGGCGCCGGAGCCGCGGCTTTTGCAGATTTCCCTGTGGGACAGCAAGATGCTGTCCACCGTGGAAAAGGCGATTCTCAAGAGCGACCTGGGGCTGACTCCCTCCAACGACGGAAAGGTCATTCGCCTGATGCTGCCGGAGCTGACTGAGGAGCGCCGCAAGGAGCTCACGAAGGTCGTGCGCAAAAACGCCGAGGAGGCCAAGGTTGCGATTCGCGCCATCCGCCGCGATGCGATGGAGCAGTTCAAGAAGATGAAGAAGGACGCGGAGATCACCGAGGACGACCAGAAGAAGGCGGAGGAAGACGTTCAGAAGTTGACCGACGCGGCGATCAAGGACGTCGATAAGATTTGCGCGGACAAGGAAAAGGAAATCCTGGACGTCAGATGAGCGGTATTTGCTTGGCGGGGCTGCCCGTTGAAACGGCGCTTGAGCGCCTGAGGGCGGTCGGGAAGACGCCCCGAATCGTGAAGACCTGCGCGCCGCGCCGGCGGGACGAGGCGCAGAGGGGTGTCCTGCGCGTGCTGCGCTATGACGAAGCTCAAAACGAGCTGACGGTCGCGCTGTTTGTAGATCCCATTCAATCGGTTGAATAAGCAGGCGGGGCGAACCCCCGCCTGTCCTTTTGAAAAGACGCAGCGAAAGGAATGGCTTATGGCATTTTGGGGAAAAGCAAAAAAGGTCGAGCCTGACGTCGGGCTCGATCCAACGCGTCTGCCGCAGCACGTGGCGATCATCATGGACGGAAACGGAAGGTGGGCCAAACGGCGCAACCAGCCGCGCGCCTTTGGTCATCGCGCGGGCGTCGAGGCGCTCAGGGCCATCATCCGGGAGAGCAGCGACCTTGGCATCAAGGCGCTGACGATTTACGCCTTTTCGACGGAAAACTGGTCGCGTCCGAAGGACGAGGTCAGCGCACTGATGAGCCTGCTTTTGGAGTTCTTTGGAAGAGAAATCGACGAGCTGCACGAGAACCGCGTATGCATCCGCATCCTCGGCGACGTACAGGGAATGCCTGCACCACAGCGGGAGGCGCTGGTCGCCGCGATGGATAAGACGGGCGGCAACACGGGGCTCAAGCTGAATATTGCGCTCAATTACGGAAGCCGCATGGAGATCGTGCGGGCGGCGCGTACGATCGCTGAGCGGGTTGAACACGGGGAGATTCGCGCGGAACAGGTGGATGAGCGGCTATTTGAGTCCTGCCTGTATACCGTGGGGCTTCCAGACGTCGATCTGCTGATCCGCACCAGCGGCGAAATGCGGCTGAGCAACTTCCTGCTCTATCAAGTTTCCTATGCGGAATTCGTCGTCGTGGACACGCTCTGGCCGGATTTCGACCTGGCCGCGTACCGGGCGGCGCTGATGGAATATCAGAAGAGAGACAGGCGCTTCGGCGGCGTAAAAGCGTGACGGGAGGATCAAAAGATGGTACAACGCATCATAACAGGCGTATTTGGAATCCTGGCGCTGATCGCGATTCTCTATTTCAGGGGCTGGGTGGCGTCGCTCGTGGTAGCGGTCTTTTGCGTGATGGGGCTCTACGAGGAATACATGGCCTTTAAGGCGGGCGGCCATAAGCCGGTAGCCTGGCCGGGTCTGCTTGCGGCGGTGCTGATGTGGCCGGCTTACGCGTGGAAAGGGCCTTATATTATCCTGCCGCTGCTCGTCTTTGCGATGCTGCTTATCATGCTTGAGGTCGTGCGGCGCAGGTCGCCGGAGTGGATCGACGCGGCAGCCTCCCTTTATCCGCTGCTGACCGTCTTTTTGCCTATGTCGCTTTTTCTCATCCTGCTGGACGACGTGCGCTACCCTGTGGGCATCGCGCTGGTCGTGCTCACGTTCGTGATCGCTTTTTCCGGCGACATCTTCGCGTATTTTATCGGTTCCTTTTTCGGGAAGCATAAGCTGTGTCCGGCGGTCAGCCCGAAGAAGACGGTGGAGGGCTCCATCGCGGGGCTGGTCGGCGGGGCGCTGACATGCCTTGCGGCGTTTTATCTGTGCACGCTGGGCGGCATGCAGATGCCGGGCCTTGGCAGCGTCGTGCTGCTCGCGCTGGTCGGCGGCGTCGCGGGACAGGTAGGCGATCTTACGGCATCGCTCGTCAAGCGTCACTGCGGGATCAAGGACTTCGGTTCCGTCTTTCCGGGGCACGGCGGCATCATGGATCGGATGGATAGCGTGCTGTTTACGCTGATCGTCGTGTGTTCCTATTGTCTGCTGCTCATGTAAGCGGGAAACGGAAATGAGGAGGACTTCTCGCATGCGCAAATTGGCGATATTGGGTTCCACGGGTTCCATCGGCACGCAGGCGCTTCAGGTGGCTGCGCTGCACGCAGACCGCTATCAGGTGACGGCGCTCGTCGCGCGGTCGAGCTATACGCTGTTTTTTGAACAGGTGCGCGCTTTCAGGCCCAGGCTTGCGGGGCTTGTCGTGCGTCCGGACGCGATTCCGGACGACTTGAAGCAGATCGAATGGGTCTTCGGCGAGGAAGCCCTGACCTTT
Source organism: Beduinella massiliensis (assembly GCF_900199405.1). Classification (NCBI taxonomy): domain Bacteria; kingdom Bacillati; phylum Bacillota; class Clostridia; order Eubacteriales; family Beduinellaceae; genus Beduinella; species Beduinella massiliensis. Next base: position 2,295,471 of record NZ_LT963430.1, on the reverse strand, counting down.
GCGGCGGAGCATGCGGATGCGGACGACGTGCTGGTATCGGTCGTCGGCATCGCGGGACTGTCTGCGGTGATGAAGGCGCTTCAAAGCGGGAAGCGCGTGCTGCTCGCCAACAAGGAACCGCTCGTCGCGGGCGGCGCGCTGGTGACAGAGGCCGCCCGTCGGGCGGGAAAGCCGCTACTGCCTGTGGACAGCGAGCACAGCGCAATCTTTCAATGTTTACAGGGGGCGCAGGGAAATACGCCTCGCCGCCTGCTGCTGACGGCCTCCGGAGGCCCCTTCCGCACGTGGCAGAAGCGGGACATCTATCGGGCGACGAAGGCGCAGGCCTTGAAGCACCCAAACTGGTCGATGGGCCAGAAGATTACGATTGATTCCGCGACGATGATGAACAAAGCGCTGGAAGTGATCGAGGCGCGCTGGCTTTTTGACATGCCCACCGAGAAAATCGACGTGCTCGTTCATCCACAGAGCGTGGTGCATTCCATGGTCGAGTATGAAGACGGTGCGGTGATCGCCCAGATGGGGACGCCGGACATGCGTCTGCCGATCCTGTACGCCATGTCCTGGCCGGAGCGGCTGGCGACGGGCGGTCAGGCGCTTGACTGGTCCCAAATAGGCGCGCTGACCTTTGAAGCGCCGGACACGGATAAGTTTCCTGCGCTGAATCTCGCATACGCCGCGCTGAAAGCGGGCGGCACGGCGGCAGCCGTGATGAACGGCGCGAATGAGGCGGCGGTGCAGGCTTTCCTGGAGGACCGCATCTGCTTTGGCCGCATCGCACAGGTCGTAGAAGAAACGATGCAGCGCATCAGCGTTGTGCATTCGCCTAGCCTGGAAGAGGTCTTCGAGGCGGATCAGGCTGCGCGTGCAGCGGCGCAAGAGCTGCTTGCCTGATATCCCCTGGGGCAAAATACGGAGAAGTGGGAAGAATACGCACGGCCGTCGCGTAGAATAGCAAGGACGGCTGAATCAAGAGCACCGGACAGCGCGTGCGCGGCGCAGCCGGACGCGAATCGCCCCTGCCTTAAAAGAGCCAAGGGCGAGATGGATAAGGAGAGTGTTTTCAACGTTTAGCACGCTTTTCTATGTTTTGCTTGCCCTCGTGATGTTGGGCGTACTGGTCATGGTGCATGAGGCGGGGCACTTTTTCGTGGCGCGTCTGTGCGGCATCGAGGTCATGGAATTTTCCATCGGGATGGGCCCGAAGATCTGGGCGCATACGGGCAAGAGAGGAACGGTTTACTCCCTGCGCGCGCTGCCGGTGGGCGGATACTGCAAGTTTTACGGAGAAGATGAGGACAACGACGACCCGCGCGCTTACAACAAGCAGGCGGTCTGGAAGCGTTTCCTGTCCGTTCTCGCGGGGCCGTTGATGAACTTTGTGATCGCGCTGCTGATCGTGATCGTCTTCGTGACGGCGATCGGCGAATACTACCTTCAGATACAGTCCGTCAATGCGGGCGAGCCCGCGCAGACGGCTGGACTGGAGGCAGGAGACGTACTCGTCGGCGTGAACGGCGAGACGATCACGAGCGCCGCTATGGTGACGGATGCCATCTCGAAGAGCGGGGGCAGCCCTGTGACGATGACGGTCATGCGGGACGGGGGATATCGTCACGTATCCGTCTCGCCCGCGTACAGCGCGGAGATGGGCGCTTATGCGATCGGCATCTCCTTCGGGAGCGCGCGCGTGCGCCTGCCGCTGCTGGACAGCGTCAAGGTTGCGGTGGACTGGAACATCTCGGCGGTGAAGAGCATTTGGGACGCGCTGGCCGGGCTGGTAACGCGCGGAGAAGGCGTAAACGATATCGCCGGGCCGGTAGGGACGATCGACATCATTCAAAAGGAAACGCGCGCCGGAGGGCTCGACATTTATTTGAAGCTCGCAGCGCTCATCAGCATCAATCTGGGCTTTATGAACCTGCTGCCCATCCCGGGGCTTGACGGAAGCCGTCTGATTTTCTTCGCCATCGAGGCGATTCGGCGTAAGCCCGTGAACCCCAACGTGGAGGGGATGATCCACATGTGCGGCTTCGTACTGCTCATGCTGGTGGTCGTGGTCTTCACCTACAAGGACATTCTGCGCATATTCGCCTGACGGACGGATGGATGTACGAAAGGAAGGCTTAAAACGATGACGCGAAAGGTACAGGTCGGCTCTGTCGCGGTGGGTGGCGGCGCGCCCATCAGCGTGCAGTCGATGACGAATACGGACACGCGCGACGTGGAGGCGACGCTATCCCAAATCCGCGCGCTGTCGGCGGCGGGAGCGGACATCGTCCGCGTCTCGGTTTACGACATGGAATGCGCCCGAGCGGTGCGCGAGCTGGTGGACGGTTCCCCGGTGCCGCTCGTGGCGGACATCCACTTCGATCACAAACTGGCGATCGCGGCGGCGGAAAACGGGATTCATAAGCTGCGCATCAATCCCGGCAACATCGGTGGAGAGCAGAACGTGCGCGCGCTTGCGGACTGCGTGAAGGCGCACCATATCCCGGTTCGCATCGGCGTAAACTCCGGGTCGGTGGAAACGGACATCCTGCAAAAGTACGGCGGGCCGACGCCCGAAGGGATGGTGGAAAGCGCTCTCAACCACGCCCGCATGCTGGAACGCTGCGGCTTTTACGACATGGTGCTCTCGATGAAAGCGTCGAACGTTCGCGACACCTATGACGTGTACCGCTTGGCGAGCGAGCGATGCGACTATCCGCTGCATCTGGGTGTCACCGAGGCGGGTCTGCCCGGCGAGGGCACGCTCAAATCGGCCATCGGCATAGGTTCCCTGCTGCTTGGCGGCATCGGGGACACGATCCGCGTATCTTTGACGGGCGACCCCGTGCCGGAGGTGCAGGCGGGCATCGACATCCTGCGCGCCGTGGGGCTGCGCAGCGATCACGTCAGCTATATTTCCTGCCCGACCTGCGGGCGCACCTGCATCGACGTCGGCGGCATCATGCGCCGCGTACAGGATGCGCTTCGCGACGTGCGCGTGCCGCTCAAGGTTGCGGTCATGGGCTGCGTCGTCAACGGCCCGGGCGAGGCGCGCGAGGCGGATATCGGCATCGCGGGCGGTAAGGATGGCGGCGCGCTGTTCGTAAAGGGCAAGGCGCCGCGCAAGGTACAGGGAGACCTCGCACAGGCGCTGATCGACGAGATTTGGGCGCTGCTGAAGGCGAGAGAAGAAGGAGAGGGCCAGTCTTGAACGAAACCGGATCGTGGCAGACGCTTTTGGGGCAGCCGCTTCGGCCCATTGCCGGACATTTAACCCTGAGCCGGGCGAAGGTCAGTCGGGACGGTCAGCGTCTGCTCGTCTGTTTTACATCGGACCAGCTCATCGGAGAGAAGGATTTTCTGGCTGTGAAGAAGGCCATTCAGGCTTCCTTTCCAGAATGCAGGGTATCCGTGCGCATCACGAGTCCGCAGCTGGCGGACGATTTTTTGAAAAATCCCGCTGAATACGGTGCGGTGCTGACAGGCTGCATCGGCCGCCATTACGCGTCGCTGCGTCCCTGGCTGAAGGATGTCTCCTGGTCCATGGAGGAAGGGGCCCTTTTAGCGACGTTGCCTCTGGCGGCCGCTTTGCCGTACTTTGAAAAGAACGACACGGCGGCCTTTATTTCGCGCATTGTAAAGGATGTATTCGCCATCGAAGTGCCCGTTCGCTTTCAGGTGAGCGGTGATCAGGAACGGCAAATCGCAGAAATTCTGGAAGAGCGCAAGAAGGAAGAAGAACTGCTTCTTAAAGAAGTGGCGGAAAAAGCCGCGCAGCAGCAGGCAGAAAAGCCTGTGCAGCAGCGGCCGAAGAACGTATACGGCCGGGTGATAGCCGATCCCGTCGTGGAGGTCAAGGAGCTCCTGGAGGATAGCGGCAAGGTCGCCATCTGCGGCGAGGTGCTCACAGTGGAGACGAAAGACCTCAAGGGCGGAGAAATGCTGCTGCTCTCGTTTGCGGTCACGGACTACACCGGCACCATACAATGCAAGGCTTTTTTGCGTTACAAGAACCGTTTCCGCAAGGCGGATCCCAACGCAGGCGACGCCAAGGAGCCGACCGAGCAGGAAAAGAAAGCCGTTCAGGACGTGGTGGACGCGGTAAAGGCGGGCGACTGGCTGGTCATTCGCGGCGACTGCCAGTTTGATAAGTTCATGCACGAGACGGCGATCATGGTGACCGACATCAACCTGCACGAAAAGCCCCGCAGAGAGGACAAGGCGGAGCGCAAGCGCGTGGAACTTCACCTGCATACCCAGATGAGCAACATGGACGCCGTATCTTCTGCATCCGCGCTCATCAAGCGTGCGGCGGAGTGGGGCCATCCCGCCGTCGCCGTCACGGATCACGGCGTGGTGCAGGCATACCCGGAAGCCTTCGGCGCGGCTAAGAAAAACGGCATCAAGCTCATCCCGGGCGTCGAGGCCTATCTGACGGACGAGACGACCGTAGTGACCGACCCGGACGACCGGTCGATCGATGAGCCGATCGTCGTGCTCGACTTTGAGACGACGGGCCTCAACCCGCGCAGGGAGCGGGTCATCGAAATCGGCGCCGTGCGCATTCAAAACGGGCAGATCGTCGAGGAGCTTTCGCAGATGGTCAACCCCGGAACCGCGATTCCGGCGAAGATCACCGAGATTACGGGAATCAACGACAGCATGGTACAGGGCGCGCCCGACGCCAGCGTCGCCATTCCGCAATTATTGGAATTTATCGGGAGCGCGGCCCTCGCCGCGCACAACGCCTCCTTTGACACCGCATTTTTGCGCGAGGAATGCAGGCGGCTGGGCATTGAGTTCAGCTGCCCCGTCATCGATACGCTGGAGTTCTCCAGGCGCATGTATCCTTCCCTCAAGAGCCACCGCCTCGGAGCGGTCTGCAAGTCGCTCGGCATCAGCCTGAAAAACGCCCACCGCGCGGTGCACGATGCGCGCGCGACGGCGCACATGCTCAACAAGATGTTCTTTACCGCGCGCGGACAAGGCGTGGAAAAGCTCAGCGACATCAATACGGCGCTGCAGGGCGGGGCCATCGGCGAATCGCACCACATCATTTTGCTTGCGGAGAGCCAGAAGGGGATCGAAAACATCAATCGCATGGTTTCGGAGGCCCATTTAACGTACTTTCACCGCCAGCCGCATACCCCGCGTTCCATTATTCAAAAGTACCGGGAGGGCGTCATCGTAGGCTCCGCCTGCGAGGCGGGCGAGCTCTTTCGCGCCATCGTGGACGGCAAGGACGACAGCGTGCTCACGCGCATCGCGCGCTTTTACGACTACCTGGAGATTCAGCCGATCGGCAACAACGCGTTCATGATTCGAAACGGCACCGCAGAGGACGAGGAAGCGCTGCGCGATTACAACCGAAAAATCGTAGCGTTGGGTGAAAAGCTCGGCATTCCGGTCGTCGCGACGGGCGACGTGCACTTTCTGGATCCCAAGGACGCAGTTTTCCGCGCAATCCTGATGGCGGGCAAGGGCTTCTCCGACGCGGACGAGCAGCCGCCGCTGTACTTTAAGACGACGGATGAAATGCTCGAGGAGTTTGCCTATCTGGGCAAGGAAAAGTGCGAAGAGGTGGTCATCGACAACCCGCAGAAGATCGCAGACCGCGTGGGCGACGTTCGGCTCTTCCCGCGTCACCCGGAGGGGAAAGAGACGTTCCAGCCCTTTTGGCCGGACGCGGCGGACAACATCCGCAACATGTCTTATCAGCAGGCGCACGAATGGTACGGCGATCCGCTGCCGGAAATCGTCAAGGCGCGCATCGAAAAGGAATTGGGCGCGATCATCGGCTACGGTTTCGCGACGCTGTATAACATCGCGGAAAAGCTGGTGAAAAAGTCGAACGCGGACGGCTACCTGGTCGGTTCGCGCGGGTCGGTGGGCTCGTCGTTCGTAGCGCACCTGGTCGGCATCACGGAGGTCAACGCGCTGCCCCCGCACTACCGCTGCCCTAAGTGCCAATATTCCAACTTCGACGTGGACAAGGTCAAGTACAAGGTCGGCGTCGACCTGCCCGAGATGAACTGCCCGGTCTGCGGGGAGAAGCTCACGCGCGACGGGTTTGAAATCCCGTTCGAGGTCTTCCTCGGGTTCAAGGGCGATAAGGTGCCCGATATCGACCTGAACTTTTCCGGCGTGTATCAGCCCAGGGCCCACGCTTACATCGAAGAGCTTTTCGGCAAGTCGCAGTGCTTCCGCGCGGGCACGATCGGCACGCTCGCGGACAAGACGGCCTACGGCTTCGTCAGCAAATACTGCGAGGAGCGCGGCCTGCACGTGACGGAGGCGGAAAAGAACCGGCTGGTGCAGGGATGCGTCGGCGTTAAACGCACGACGGGCCAGCATCCGGCGGGCATGGTCGTGCTGCCCAAGGAGTATACGATCTATCAGTTCACGGCGATTCAGCACCCCGCGGACGACGTAAACTCCTCTGTCGTCACCACCCACTACGACTTCGGTTCCATGCACGATGTGCTCGTCAAGCTGGACGTTTTGGGCCACGACGATCCGACGATGATCCGCATGCTGATGGATCTGACCGGGATCGACGCGCGCACCCTGCCGCTGACCGATCCCAAGGTCATCTCGCTCTTTTCCTCGCCGGAGGCGCTGGGGGTCACGACCGAACAAATTCACAGCAAGACGGGCACCTACGGCATTCCGGAGTTTGGAACGCGCTTCGTGCGTCAGATGCTGGAGGAAACGAAGCCCACCACCATGAACGAGCTGCTGTCGATCTCGGGCCTTTCACACGGCACGGACGTGTGGATCGGTAACGCGCAGGATTTGATTCATCAGGGCGTCGCGCTGGCGGACTGCATCTGTACGCGCGAGGACATCATGAACGGCCTGATCGCCATCGGCGTCGAATCGAAGATGGCCTTCGATACCATGGAGAGCGTCAGAAAGGGCCGCGGCCTGAAACCCGAGATGGAGCAGGCGATGGTCGCGCACAACGTGCCGGACTGGTTCATGGACTCGTGCAAAAAGATCAAATACATGTTTCCCAAAGGGCACGCCGTCGCCTATGTTACGATGGCGCTGCGCATCGCCTGGTTCAAGGTGTACAGGCCGGAAGCTTATTACGCGGCCTTCTACACGGTGCGTGCCGACTGCTTTGACGCGAGCATCCTCGCGGGAAGCATCGAGAGCATCGAGGAGCACATGAAGGAAATCGACGCCATGAAGGATGCGACGGCGAAGGACAAGGACATGTACACCCTGCTCGAGCTGGTGCTGGAGATGAACTACCGTGGCATTCACTTCGCGCCGGTGGATCTGTATAAGTCGCAGGCGGACAAGTTCGAGGTCATCGGCGAGGGGCTGATCCGCATGCCGTTCAACGCCCTGCCGGGCGTCGGCGCGAACGCGGCGCAGGGAATCGTGGATGCGCGGGCAAACGGCCCCTTCATCTCCATTGAGGAATTCAAGGAGCGCACGCATCTTCCGGGTTCCGCAGTGGACCTTTTGCGGGACTGCGGATGCCTCGGCAGTATGCCAGAGACCAATCAGGTTTCCCTTTTTACGCTCTAAATGAAGCAAAAGCCGCTGAAAACAGGTTTGTTTGCCGCCGCAGGGGTTGTAATTCATTTCTTCCTGTGTTATAATAACGAGGGTAGGATAGTGAGACTGTAGTGCCGCGAATGTCGGCATGCGTGAAAGAGTGGGCTTGACATCCCACTCTTTCCTATTGTTTATCCGTTTAAAAGGTTTAGGAGTGTGTACATGGCGCAAAGCGATATCGTCACCGTGGCCATGCCGGCCTGTGAAAAGCTGGCAGGTGAAATGCATTTTGAGTTGGTAGACGTCGAGCTTGCCAAGGAAGGCGCCGGCAGATACCTGCGCATATACATTGACAAGCCCGGCGGTATAACGCTGGATGATTGTGAGGCCTTCCACCGGGCGATTCAGCCCCAGGTGGAGCGCGTGGATTACGACTTCCTGGAGGTGTGCTCGCCGGGGCTCGACCGCCCGCTGAAAAAACAGCGGGATTTTGACGCGCACATCGGTCAGGACGTGCAGGTCCATTTGTACAAACCCGTCGATAAAAAAAAGGTTTTTGAAGGCACGCTCGTCGGCCTGATCGACGGCGAGATCGTGCTTGACACCTCGGAGGGACAGGCGCGCTTTGCGCAAAAGAGCGCCTCCAGGGTCGTGCCTGTGCTGCATTTTGAGGATGTTGATTTTGAAGACCTGGAAATAGAGGGAGCTGAAAGCGATGAATCGGGAAGTCATTGAAGCGATCGGCGCGCTGGCCAAGGAGAAATCCATCAGCAAGGAAGTGCTGTTCAGCGCGATCGAAGAGGCGCTCAAGTCCGCCTATAAAAAGAACCTGAAAAAGGCGACGGCCGGCATGCCGAACGTGCGCGTGAATCTGGACCGCGAGGACGGAACCGTGCAGGTATTTGCGCGCAAGGTCGTCGTGGACGAGGTCACGGACGACGCGATGGAGATTTCCCTCAGCGCGGCGCGCGCGATTCAGCCCAGCTATGAGGAGGGCGACATCGTCGAAATCGAGGTCACGCCGCGCGATTTCGGCCGCGTGGCCGCGCAGACGGCCAAGCAGGTCATCGTGCAGCGCATCCGCGAAGCGGAGCGAGGCATCATCTACGACGAATACATCGAGAAGGAAAACGAGATTCTGACCGCGATCGTGCAGCGCGTGGAAGGCAAAAACGTATTCGTAGAGCTGGGAAAGACCGAGGGCATCATCGATCCCGGTCATCACATGCCGGGCGAGGAATACAACCTGGGCGACCGCCTGAAGGTTTACGTGTTGGAAGTGCAGCGCTCCGCAAAAGGGCCGCAAGTGCTCGTGTCGCGCACGCATCCGGGCCTCGTCAAGCGCCTGTTTGAACTGGAGGTGCCGGAGATTCAATCCGGCATCGTACAGATTAAGTCGATCGCGCGTGAGGCGGGCTCCCGCACGAAGATGGCGGTATTTTCCTCCGATCCGCTGGTGGACGCGGTGGGTTCCTGTGTGGGCCCGCGCGGCGCGCGCGTGGATCGAGTGGTCACCGAACTCAAGAACGAGAAGATCGACATCATCAAGTGGTCCGGCGACCCGGCGGAATTCATCGCCAACGCGCTCAACCCCGCGAGGGTCATCAACGTCTTTGTTTCCGAGAAGGATAAGGCCTGCCGCGTCATCGTGCCGGACAACCAGCTTTCGCTGGCCATCGGCAAAGAGGGGCAGAACGCCCGCCTTGCGGCGAAGCTGACCGGCTGGAAGATCGACATCAAGAGCCAGTCCCAGGCAGAGGAGATAGCTGAAGAGGCCGCGGCAGAAGTTGCGCAGGCCGAGGACGCCGAATAAAGAGGGGTGTAGGGGTTGCTCAAGCCACGTAAGGTTCCCATGCGCATGTGCGTGGGCTGCCGCGAAATGAAGCCCAAGCGGGAGCTGCTGCGCATCGTGAAATCGCCGGAAGGCGCGATCGCTTTTGATCGGATCGGCAAGGCGCCGGGGCGCGGCGCTTATGTGTGCCCGAGTAAGGAATGCCTCACGCGGGCCGTAAAGCAGCGCCAGCTTGAACGCGCGCTGGAAATGCCGGTGGGCGAGGCGGTCTACGCTCAGCTGATGGAGCAGGTGGAAGCACATGACTGATCCAAAGGTATGGGGCCTTTTGGGGCTCGCAAGCCGCGCGGGTTACGTCGTTTCGGGGGAATCCACGTGCGAAATCGCGCTGAAAAAGGGCGAGGCTGCGCTGGTGCTGATCGATGAAGACGCGTCGGCGGGGACTCAAAAAGCGATGGGCGATGCCTGCAGGTATCGCGGCGTGCCGCTCTACCTTCTGGAGAGCGGAAGGTTGTCCGAAAGCATAGGCAAGTCCGGCCGCAAGATTGCGGCGGTTAAACCAGGTTCTCTGGCGCAGCAACTGCAAAGGTTATTGCGGCCGGATTCTAACATATAGATGTCAATAAGATTACTAAATTGAATCGCTTATAAGCGGGGGTGCAAGGGCCGAATGTCCAAAGTCAAGGTGCAAGAAGCTACAAAAGAACTGAGTCAGGGCGCTGGCAAGCTGCTCGAAGATGTCACGCGCGTTCGTCGTAATGCGCAGGACTTGCTTCAATCGCTCAAAAAGGTAGAGGCTTCGTTCGTTCAGAAGGAAGAGGAAATCAAGGAGCAGCAGCTGAAAGAGCAGCAGCGCCAGATTCTGAGCGCGCAAAGCAAGGCATGGACGATGCCGGATGCGGAAGAGGTCGCTGCGCCAGAACCCGCGCCCAAGAAAGAAACGCCCGCAGCCGAAAAACCGGCTTCAGAGGCGCCGAAGGAAGAAAGCAAGCCCGCGCAGGCGGCTTCGGCCGTCGAGGAGGCGCGCCCGGCGCAGCCCGCTGCAAAGGCGCCCGCAGCGCCGGCCGGTACGCCTGTACGTCCCGCGGCGCAGCAGCAGGGCGTTCGCCCGCAGCAGCCGCGCCCCGTTCAGCAGGGGCCGCGCCCCGGCGCGCCCATGCAGCAGCAGGGCAGCATGAACCGTCCCGCTCCGCAGCGTCCGTACGGCCAATCGCCGCAGGGCGGTCCGGCCCGTCCGTACGGTCAGTCGCCGCAGGGCGGCCCAGCCCGGCCCTACGGTCAGTCGCCGCAGGGGGGGCCTGCGCGTCCGTTCGGAGGCCAGGGACCTCGCCCGCAGGGGCAGGGAGCACCGCGTCCGTTTGGAGGTCAGGGCCAGGGCCCGCGTCCTTACGGCCAGCAGCCGCAGGGCGGCGCGCGCCCCATGGGCGGTCAGGCCGCTGGGCGTCCGATGGGCCCGCGTCCCGGCATGGGCCGCAGCAAGGGGCCGGAGCTGGCCCCGACGGTCGAGAAGGAGCGCGTTTCCAATTACGACCCGAACAAGAAGCTTTATCAGCGCCAGCATGACCCGGAGCGCGTGGCGCGCAACCGCAAGCAGATGGTGCGCGAGAACGGCATCGGCATGGACGACGATGTCGTGCGCGGCGGACGCAGGAAGCGCAAGGTGCAGTCCGCGCAGCAGCTGATGGCGCCGATCAAGATCGAAAAGGCATACATGACCGCCGAGACGATCACGGTCAAGGACCTGACCGAGCGCATCGGCAAGCCCGCGGGCGAAATCATCAAGAAGCTGCTGCTGCTGGGCATCATGGCCACGATCAACCAGGAGCTGGATTACGACACGGCGCAGCTGGTCTGTTCCGAGTTCGGCATCGAGCTCGAAAAGAAGATCGAAAAGACAGCGGAGGACGTGCTCACCGAGAACGTCGAGATCGAGGACGACGAGAAGGATCTTCTGCCGCGTCCGCCGGTCGTCACCATCATGGGCCACGTCGATCACGGCAAGACCTCGCTGCTCGACTACATCCGCAAGGCGCATGTGACGGCGGGCGAAGCGGGCGGCATCACTCAGCACATCGGCGCGTACACCGCGCAGTGCAAGGGCCGTACGATTACCTTCCTGGATACCCCGGGCCACGAGGCGTTTACTTCGATGCGTGCCCGCGGCACCCAGGCGACGGATATCGCCGTGCTGGTCGTCGCGGCGGACGATGGCGTCATGCCGCAGACGATCGAGTCCATCAACCACGCGAAGGCGGCGAACGTGCCGCTGATCGTGGCGATCAACAAGATCGATAAGCCCGGCGCGAACATCGAGAAGGTCAAGGAAGACCTGACGCGTTATGAGATCGTTTCCGAAGAGTGGGGCGGCGACACCATCATGGTCCCCGTTTCCGCACACACGGGCGAGGGCATTGAGGATTTGCTGGAGAACATCCTGTTGCTGGCGGACGTGCAGGAGCTGCGCGCGAACCCGGATCGTATGGCGCGAGGCGTCATCATCGAGGCGCGTCTGGACAAGGCGCGCGGCCCGGTCGCGACGGTGCTGGTGCAGAATGGTACGCTGCATACGGGCGACACGGTGGTTGCGGGCATGGCGTTCGGCCGTATCCGCGCGATGGTCAATTCGCGCGGCGAGCGCGTGAAGAGCGCGGGACCGTCCACGCCGGTGGAGGTCACGGGCTTTGGCGACGTGCCGGAGGCCGGTGACGAAATCAGCGCGGTCGACGAGCGTCTTTCCCGTCAGGTTGTGGAGGAGCGCCGCGCCAAGCAGAAGGCCGAAATGGTCAAGAAGTCCGCGCGCGTTACGCTGGACGAACTGTATTCTCAGATCGCGGCGGGCAACGTCAAGGACCTCAACATCATCATCAAGGCGGACGTTCAGGGCTCGGTGGAGGCCGTCAAGCAGTCGCTTGAAAAGCTCTCCAATGAGGAGGTGCGCGTGCGCACGATCCACAGTGGCGTGGGCGCGATCACCGAGAACGATGTCATGCTGGCCAATATCGACAACGCGATCATCATTGGCTTTAACGTGCGCGCAGACGCTAAAGCGACCGCAGCGGCGGCGCGCGACGACATCGACATTCGCTTCTATCGCATTATTTACCAGGCGATCGAGGACGTCGAAAAGGCAATGAAGGGTATGCTGGCGCCGGAATTCAAGGAGAATATATTGGGCCATGCGGAAGTGCGCACCGTGTTCAAGGTGACGGGCGTCGGCACCGTGGCGGGCAGCTACGTCACCGACGGCAAGGTACAGCGCAACGCGTCCGTACGCCTACTGCGCGACAACGTCGTCGTCTTCGAAGGCAAGCTGGATTCCCTGAAGCGCTTCAAGGATGACGCCAAGGAAGTCGCCTCCGGCTATGAATGCGGTATCAGCCTGGAGAAGTTCAACGACATCAAGGAAGGCGACGTCATCGAGTGCTTCGTCATGGAGGAAGTCGCTCGCTGAGCCTTCTGCGAAATGAGGAGAGACCATGCCATTTCAGTTTGAACGGACGGATCGCATCGCGGAAGAGATGCGCAGGGAAATCGACCACATCATACGTGAAGATCTGAACGACCCGCGCATCGCGGGTACGTTCAGCATCACGCACGTGGATGTGACGCGCGACCTGCGCTATGCCAAGGTGTATGTCAGCATCATGGAGCCGGAAAACCGTGCGCCCATGATGGCTGCGCTCAAGAAGGCGGCAGGCTTTGTACGCCGCGGAATCGGAAAGCGCATCCAGATTCGATATACGCCGGAGCTGCTCTTTGAGCTCGACACAAACATCGAATACGGCGTGCATATTGCCAGCCTGATCGATCATGTCATTGCAGAGGAAAAGGGGACGGAAGATGCCGATTCCTGAAAAAATGTTGCAACAGCTGAGACAGGCACAGCGCATCCTGCTGATTGCCCACGTATCGCCGGACGGTGATACGCTGGGCTCGGCGCTCGCGCTGCGTCTGGCTTTTTCATCCCTTGAAAAGACGGCGGACGTGGTGTGCGAGGACCCAGTTCCGAGGCTTTACATGCACCTGCCCGGGGCGGAAAAAGTGCTGCGCCCGGAAGCGGTGCGTGAAACGACGTACGACCTCGCAATGGCGGTGGACGTATCGGACGAGGGACGTATGGGAAGATGCGAGCCGCTCTTTTTTAGCGTTCCTCAAAGGCTTCTGATCGATCACCATGGGACTAATACGCACTTTGGACAGGAGAACTGGGTCGACGCGGAGGCTTCCGCGACGGGTGCGATGGCGCTTCTCATGATCCATGCGCTGAACGTTCCGCTTACCCGGGAGATCGCACGGTGCCTATTTGTGGCTCTATCCACGGATACCGGCCATTTCCAGTTCGCAAACACGAACGCACAGGCGATGCGCGCTGCGGCTGAGTGCGTGGAGACCGGGATCGACGTGGCGGTCCTCACAGAACGGCTCTACCGACAAAAGCCGCGCGCGAAGACCGAGCTCATGGCCTGTGCGCTGGGTTCGCTCAAGTTTGAACGGGGAGGCCGTATCGCCTATATGACGCTGTGCGCGGCCGACTTTGCGCGCTGCGAAGCGAGCGAAGACATGAGCGAGGGGATCATCAGCTTCGCCATCGAGACGCAGGGCGTGCAGGTTGCCTTTTTAGCGCGTGAAAAGGCAGATGGGATCAAGTTCTCCCTGCGCAGCAAGCCGCCGTACGACGTAGCGAAGATCTGCAAGGGGTTTGGCGGCGGCGGCCATATTCTGGCGGCGGGCTGCACGATTGCCGGTTCGATGGAGTCTGCGGTCGCGGCGATGCTGTCTGCGATCGACGTGGGGTGAGGCTGTGAACGGATTTCTTTGCGTTCTCAAACCGCCGGGTATGACCTCAAGCGACGCGGTCGTCCTCGTGCGAAGACGCCTTCCGCGCGGTACGAAGGTGGGACATGCCGGAACGCTGGATCCGGAGGCCTGCGGCGTGCTGCCGGTGATGGTCGGCAAAGCCACGCGGCTTTTTGATTACCTGGTCGAGAAGGAAAAGATATATATTGCGCAGCTGAAGACGGGGATCGAGACCGACACACAGGACGCCTACGGAAAGGTGCTCAGCCGGTCGGAAAAACGAATTTCTGCGGCGCAGCTCAAGAACGTGCTGCCAGATTTTCTGGGCACGATTTTGCAGACCCCGCCGATGTATTCGGCGCTGAAGGTGGACGGCCGGAAGCTGTGCGACATGGCGCGCGCCGGTCAAAGCGTGGAAATCGCCGCTCGGCCTGCGCAGATTCATGAGATCGAAGTGCTGGAGCGCCTGCAGGACGGATCGTTTCTTTTGCGCGTGCGCTGCGGCAGGGGGACGTACATCAGAACCCTTTGCAGCGATATCGGCAAAGCGCTTGGATGCGGCGCGCACATGGGCTACCTGCTGCGAGAGCGGACGGGCGTCTTTGACGTCAGGGGTGCGCATACGGTAGAGGAAATCGAAGCGGCGGAGGATTTGCAGCCGTTTCTTTTGCCCATGGACGCACCGCTTGCGCATATTCCGCGCGTCGAGGTCACGCCGGAAGCCGCGTCTTTTTGCCAAAATGGGAATGCACTCCGTGCGTATCAGCTGCAGGGGGATTTATCCGCAGACACGCCGCTGCGCGCATATCTGGCGGGGGCGTTCGCCGGGGTCGGCAGATATGACGGCCGGGTATTTAAGTTTGACGCAATGTTACTGGAGAGATAGCATGAAGCTTTTAACGCACGAGACGTATTGGCAAGGTCCGGAGACGGTCGTTGCGCTCGGCATGTTCGACGGAGTGCATATCGGGCATGCGCAGCTCATTCGAACGGCCAATCATCTGGCGGCGCTACACGACCTAAAGAGCGTCATTCAGACGTTTTCCACGCATCCGCTTTCAATCATCGCACCGGACCGCGTACCGCCGATGCTGACGACACGGGCTGAAAAGATCGCGGCGATCAGCGGATACCGGCCGGACGCGCTTATCATGCGTCCTTTCGACGCGGCGTTTGCGGCGCTTTCGCCGGAAGCGTTTGTTCAGACGCTCGCGCAGAGCCTCCATCCGCGCCATATCGTGGTGGGCTTTAATTATACGTTCGGACTGAAAGGCGCCGGGACGCCGCAGCTGCTTACAGAGCTGGGGCGCCGCTATGGCTTTGAAACGCATGTCGTCGGGGCGGTCGTTCGGGACGGGGAGACGGTATCCTCCACACGCATTCGCGAGCTCTTGCAGCAGGGGCGCATGGGGGAGGCTACCAGGCTGCTCGGCAGGCCGTACAGCCTTTGCGGTGAGGTGGTTCGCGGCAAACAGCTGGGCCGCAAGCTTGGCTTTCCGACCGCCAACCTTGCCTGGCCGAAGAACAAAGCGATACCGCCCAAGGGCGTGTATTTTTCGCGCGTGTGGATGGAAGGGGACGCGTATGAGGCGATGCTGAACATCGGCACCCATCCGACCGCGCCGGGCGGACCGCCCAGCATTGAGGCGTATCTGGTTGATTTTGACGGCGATTTATATGGTAAGCATTTGCGCGTAGAGCTTTGGCGCTACCGCAGGCCTGAGCAGCGTTTTGCGTCGCTGGATGCGCTTAAAGAGCAGATGGGGCTGGACCTTGAAGCGACGGTGCAGTTCTTTGAGGAACGCAAGAAGCCGCAAAATAAATAGAGACGGTGTATTTACAAAAAGGTTTGGACATGGTAAAATAAACAACGGGTCTTTTGAACCGTATGCGCGGTTGGTCGAATCTCCGACGTCCTACCATGCTTGCGGCGATGCCCGAACATAAATGGAGGTGCTTCAAATGGACAAGGAACGCAAGAACGAGATTATCAAGGAATATGCCCGTCATGAGGGGGATACCGGTTCTCCTGAGGTTCAGGTTGCGCTGCTGACCGAGCGCATCAATCACCTGAACGAGCATTTGGCGGATCACAAGAAGGACCATCACTCCCGCCGCGGCCTGCTGCTCATGGTCGGTCAGCGTCGTGGTTTGCTGGCGTACCTGAAGCAGACGGATATCGAGCGCTACCGTGCGCTGATCGCGCGCCTGAATCTGCGCAAGTAAATCTGTGGGGCGAAAGCCACGCCATGCCCCAGATGAAGGGCCGTTCGTTTGGGGGTTCCCCTCCAAACGACGGCTTTTTCAACATGAAGAAAGAAAACGGATCAAGAATAGGGAGGCCTCTCATGCATAAGGTATTTGAAACAGAGCTGGCCAGGCGCAAGCTGTCGCTTGATTTCGGCAAGTACGCCGGCCTGGCGAACGGTTCTGTGCTGGTGCGCTACGGGGATACGGTCGTGCTCGTTGCGGCGACGGCTTCGGCCAAGCCGCGCGAGGGCATGGATTTTTTCCCGCTGAGCGTGGATTTTGAAGAAAAGCAGTACGCGGTGGGCAAGATCCCCGGCGGCTTCATCAAGCGTGAAGGGCGCCCGACGGAAAAGGCGATTCTGACCAGCCGCCTGATCGACCGCCCGATCCGTCCGCTCTTCAACAAGGGTATGCGCAACGACGTACAGGTGGTCGCGACCGTGCTGTCCGTCGACCCGGATGTGCCGCCGGAAATTCCGGCGATGATCGGTTCGTCTGCGGCGTTGTCGGTCTCCGACATCCCCTTTGGCGGGCCGACCGGCTCCGTCATGGTGGGGCGCGTGAACGGCGAACTGGTTCTTTCCCCGACGGAGGCGCAGCGGGCGGAGTCCGACCTGCACCTGGTCGTGGCCGGCACGAAGGACGCCGTCATGATGGTCGAGGCGGGCGCAAAGGAAGTCAGCGAAGAGGTCATGCTTTCCGCGATCCTGTTTGCGCACGAGCACATCAAGCAGCTCGTCGCCTTCCAGGAGCAGATCGTCGCGGAGATCGGAAAGCCGAAGGCGGAATTCCCGATCGTCACCACCGGCGAGGATGTGAAGGCCGCTGTGCGCGAGTATGCGTATGAAAAGTGCGAGTGGATCTTCGAGTGCTTTGACCGGCACGAGCGCCAGGATCGCGAGGATGCGGTCAAGGCCGAGGTGCAGGCGCACTTTGCGGAACAGTTTGAGGGCCGCGCCGGTGAAATCGACGATGCGCTTTACTATCTGAATAAAGAGATCATGCGCAAGAAGATCCTCGAGCAGGGTGTCCGTCCGGACGGCCGCAACCTGCACGAGGTACGCCCGATCTGGTGCGAGACGAGCGTGCTGCCGCGCCCGCACGGCTCTGCCGTGTTCACCCGCGGCGAAACGCAGGTCATGACCGTAGCGACGCTGGGCGCCATGGGCGACGCGCAAACGCTGGATGGCCTCAGCAACGAGGATACCAAGCGCTACATGCACCATTACAATTTCCCGCCGTATTCGACGGGCGAGGCTGGCCGCCTGCGCGGCCCAGGCCGCCGCGAGATCGGTCACGGCGCGCTGGCCGAGCGCGCGCTGGAGCCGGTGATTCCCTCTGAGGAGGATTTCCCGTATGCGCTCCGCCTCGTGAGCGAGGTGCTCTCTTCCAATGGATCGACCTCTCAGGCCTCTGTGTGCGGCTCTACGCTTGCGTTGATGGACGCTGGCGTACCGATCAAGGCGCCGGTCGCCGGTGCTGCCATGGGTCTCATTAAGGATGCGGAGACGGGTAAGGTGGCGGTTCTGACCGACATTCAGGGCCTGGAGGACTTCCTGGGCGACATGGATTTCAAGGTCGCGGGCACGATGAACGGCATCACCGCGATTCAGATGGACATCAAGATCAAGGGCATTGACGAGCCGATCCTCCGTCAGGCGCTCTCGCAGGCGCTGGAAGCCAGACTGCACATCCTGGGCAAGATGCTGGAAGTGCTGCCGCAGCCGCGCGAGAATCTGTCTCAGTACGCGCCTAAGATCATCCGCTTTACGATTAACCCTGAAAAGATCCGCGAGGTCATCGGGCCGGGTGGAAAGATGATCAACAAGATCATCGCGGAAACCGGCGTCAAGATCGACATCGAGGACGACGGACGCGTGTTCATTTCCACGCCGGATGAGGAGGCCGCTGCCAAGGCACGCCGTATCATCGAGGGCATTGCCAAGGACGTCGAAGTCGGCGACGTGTACACCGGCAAGGTTGTACGCATCATGAACTTCGGCGTGTTCGTTGAGCTGCTGCCCGGCAAGGACGGCATGGTGCATATCTCCAAGCTGGCCAATGGGCGTGTGGAGAAGTGCGAGGACGTCGTAAAGGTCGGAGATGAGCTCGAAGTCAAGGTCGCAGAGATCGATTCTCAGGGCCGCATCAACCTCGTCCGCAACGATATCGTGTATGAGCACAACGAGCCTGTGCGCCGTGGACCGGTTGGTGACCGCCGCCCGCCGCGCCGCGAACATTCGGGCGGGTTCAAGGACTAAAACAATCCGGGGTGCGGCGATGCCGCATCCTTTTTTTCGTATGCTTGCGCCGAACCGGGAAATGCTAAAGAAGGTATCATTCGGCTACATGCCGCAGCGCGCATGCGGCATTGCCGGGCGTAGATCTCCCGACAGGGGGCTTCCGTGTCTGGGAGATGAAAGGAGTTTAGGACATGTACGACGAGTTTACACTGCCCAATGGGCTACGCGTGATCGCTGAAAGAATTCCGCATTTTCGCTCGGTAAGTGTCGGCCTTTGGGTGGGTACGGGCTCGATGCAGGAGACGCCGGAGGAAAATGGGCTTTCGCACTTTATCGAGCACATGCTCTTTAAGGGGACGGAGCGCCGCAGCGCCATGCAGATTGCCGAGGAGATGGACGCGATCGGCGGGCAGATGAACGCTTTTACGTCCAAAGAATGCACGTGTTATTACGCGAAGGTTATCGACGAGCACTTCGAGAAGGCGCTCGACCTGCTCAGCGACATGCTGCTGCATGCTGCGTTTCATCCGGAGGATTTAGAGAAAGAACGGGGCGTGATTCTAGAGGAGATCGCGATGACAGAGGACACGCCGGAGGATCTCGTGTACGAGCTCCTGAGCTCGGCGTACTTTGCGGATCATGCGCTCGCCAGGCCGATTCTCGGCCCGGAGAGCGTCATACGGAGTGTCACCCGTGATCAGCTGCTTTCCTTTCATCGCCGGCATTACAGGCCCGACAACACCGTTCTCGCCGTCGCGGGCGGCTATGACCTGGAGCAGCTAAAGGAGATGGCTGCGCGTTTCCTCGGGGACTGGAGCGAGCCTGTCCATGCGCCGCAGAGGGATGCGTTCGGCGGCTGTGCAGCGCGCGCGGAGACGAAAAACAAGGACATCGAACAGGTACATCTCTGCTTCGGATATCAGGGGATTCCGCTCGGGACGGACGAGGCATATCCCTTATCCGTCTTCAACAACATCCTGGGCGGCGGCATGTCCTCGCGCCTCTTCCAGAAAATCCGCGAGGAGATGGGTGCCGCGTATTCCGTCTATACCTACCCGACTTCTTATCCGGGGTGCGGCGTTTACGCGATCTATGCGGGTACTTCTATCGAGCAGGCGCAGGCGGTGATAGACGAAATTCATAATCAGGTCAGGCGCTTCTTAGACGAGGGCTTTACTGACAAGGAATTTGTACAGGCGCGCGACCAGCTCAAAGGCGGCTATATCCTCGGGCTCGAAAGCACGTCGAGCCGCATGTCGTCGATCGGGCGCAGCAAGCTGCTGCTTGGATACGCCAATGAGATCGACACCGTGGTTGGGAAGATCGAAAGCGTGACCCGCGAAGAGGTCATGGAGATCGCTCGCAAGGTGTTGGAAGGGCCCTATGCGGCCGCGGCCGTCGGCCGCAAGGTCGATACCTTACAGCTTAAATAACTGTGTCCTGCCAGGATGCGGCGGACGATCAGCGTGCAGGTCCATGGTACTATGGCGAAAGCCCTGAGTCAGAACCGTCGTATCTAACCGTCAGCGAGCGCCCTGATTTCCAGAAAGGAGTTCAGGGGCGCTCGCTATCTTATATTAGGGACGCAATCCGGGGAATTTACAGGCACGAGACAGCATATCTCCAAACGTGGCTCGCCTTATCTTCGGCGGACTCTTTGGCTTGCCGCCAACCGAGCGGCATTCTGTGATTCAATCCCGTCCGATTGCTACCAATCGTTAAAATCCAGAGGGAAACATCACCTGACTGCCGTTGGCGCAATTGCAAGAAAAATGTGCAACATCATCTTCACGATTCTCAGAGAGAACAGGCCGTGTGAAGCCGCGCCGCCGAAGAAGCAGGGGTTGAAGGGGGATGCTTAGTTGACAGCCTCGATTATCGAATGGATAAATATATCATATCCTCAACACATCATCGAAAATGTAATTGAGGATGGGTACTATGCCATTGTTTATGTGCTGGTAGATAAAAAAACCGGGTTCAAACAAGCATTAAAAGTTATGCGTAAAGAGTATGTTCTGCTTGGATTTTCTATTTTGCAAGAGTTCAACTTGCTTCATACCCTCTCACAAATGATTGATTTTGTGCCAAAGGCATACACATATCACCCTGAGATCAAAGCTTTTTCAATGGAATTTATCGATTCACCATCGTTATCTATAACTGATAGCCCTACAACATTAGCAATGGCTTTGCATAGCCTTCACTCTATAAATGCTGATGTTTTTGACTTCGTAGAACATATATCGGTAAATTATTATTTTGATAGGCTAAACAAGATTAAGACTTTATCCGACTATCATACGCCCCGTTTAAATGAGCTGAAAACTCGTATTCAAGACAATCGCGCCATAATAGCAGCGGATGTTCAGGCGTTAGATTCTATAAACATCCCTCCTTTTTCAATACTTCATCTTGATGTGAATGAAGATAATGTTTTGTTATCTAAAGGAAAAGTCGTACTTCTTGACTTTGGACAAGCATTGATTGGTAACCCGGTTTTTGAATTGGGTTTTATTAGCGTGCTTAGTGGATGGAATCCTTCTTTTTCTTCACAGATTATCAAATCATACTCCGCAATTTCAAAGAGAGATTTCCCTAAAAGCTCAATACAATTGGCTTCTCGTATTGCTACTTGGCGTTTGGCAATATCCACGCTCTTAGACTGCGCTCATCTGTCAGAGAATTGGGTTGATGATTTTGGAATCGACTTTATATTGTCTTGTGTGAAAAAATTATGCCCTTAATCGAAATTTTTCTATGAATCTTTATAGCTGGTCTTTCTTAAGATGAAAAAAATCAGCATGACAATCACTCCGCCGGAAAGAAAAAATGCGCGTTTCCAATCCAATCAGGAACACGCGCATTCTGCGATTTTTTATGAACTTACATGCGGCGAAGAAGCGAAGTGACCTTGCCCAGCACCGACATTTCCTCGACGATGATCGGTTCCATCGTGTCGTTCTCCGGCTGAAGACGAAAATGGCCATTTTCCTTATAATAGCGCTTGACCGTCGCTTCGTCCTCGATGAGCGCGACGACGATATCACCGTTATTGGCATGGGGCTGCTTGCGAACGACCAGATAATCGCCATCCAGAATGCCTGCGTTGATCATGCTTTCTCCGCGGACGCGGAGCACAAAGTGCTCACCATCGCCCAGAAAATCAGCGGGCAAGGTAAACTGATCCTCGACATTTTCCTGCGCAAGAATGGGAATGCCTGCCGTGACGCGGCCGACCACGGGAATCTGTACCATTTCCTGGCGGTTAAAGGAGGGATCTCCCAAAACCTCCATCGCGCGAGGTTTCATGGCATCGCGGTGAATGAGCCCTTTTTTTTGCAGACGCTGCAAATGACCGTGCACGGTCGAGGTGGACTTTAGGCCGACTGCATCGCAGATTTCCCGAACGGACGGGGGATAGCCCTTTTCCTGTATTTCGCTTTTAATAAATGCCAGAATTTTTGCCTGATTATCGCCGCGCGGTTTCTTCATGAGACGTTACCACCTTGTGTACATAGTAGCTGAAATTAGTATATCATATACGGAAGGGAAAAAGCAAGGCGTCATCAAACGTTTGTTCGCGATCTTGCGTACAAAAGGGAAAAACCTGAAAAATCAGGCGCGCGTTTGCAGGATGGATTCACAAACCTTCTGTATGTCCGGCAGAAAGGCGAGCAAGGAATCGAAGCGGCGTTTAAAATCGTCGTCGTCTCGCAAGCCGAGATCGGCCATGAAACGCCTAAAGGCTGGCAGCCGCGCGGAAGCCTTTTCCGCGTCATCCATGTGCAAAATGATCTGACACCGCGCAAACGTGGCCCCCATCCAGAAGACCGCGTCCTGCGGGTAGCCTGAAGCGAGCAGTTCCTCGATACCGCCGATGGAAATGTTTCGAGCCTGTGGGGTGATGTCTGCGCGAAAGCGATACGCTTTGGATGGACCGAAGGATGCGCTGGCGAGGTCATATGTAGCGATGAGTTCTCGCAGATGCATAGGCAGACAAGCCGCGTCAAAAGCGTCGCCGATCAACGGAGCGAGCAAGCGCGTGCAGAATTCCTCCAAACGATATTGCGAAAGGACGCGCCGTGCCTGTGAATACCGCTTTTTCACCGTGCAGTTTTTCAGTCCGGCTGAAATAATGGGAAAGGTTGAAATCCCCGTGGGGAAAAGCCAACTGTTGACGCGCTCCGGGTAGGGCGCGGAAGGGTCAAAGGCTGCGGCACTTTTTCGGATGGAGGCGATGAAGCCATCGCAGCGTCGCCTGATCCAATACGGAGATGCGAATTGCTCCGCGACGGCCCTGTGCAGAGGCGCAAGCCACCCCTCGGGGTCGGAGAGGATGCCGTTCGCCTGCAGCGCATAGGCGAGGTAATGCGTCGTCAAAATGTGCTCAAGCGAATCGAAAGCCGCACGATCGATACAGGTTACCTCCAACAGGGCCCCCTGATACGTAAACTTGCCGAGGGATTGGGAGGGTTTGCGCAGCACGACGACCACGTCGACGTCCGAGGTGATGGACCATGCGGCGTCATCCGGCGTTTCCAGAACGGACCCCGACAGATAGGCTCCACAAAACCCGGGCATGTCAGCGCCTTCCCGATTCACCCATTCACGTGCCGCCCAGACCGCGTCGCCCCTATTCATGCGAATCTCCCCTCACGATGCTGCTGTGGTGCGCGTCAGATTTTTCATCCAGTTGTACCTGTTAACCTTGACGACTGCGACAAAGCACTTTAAAATCTGGTCGCACTTGAGGCAGGCAAAGACGACCCAGGGCGCTGCACCTAGGTAAGAAGCGATGATCGCGCTGGGCAGTACGACGAGAAAGACGAAAATCGTGTCGTTTTTAAATACGAAGCTGATGTCTCCGCCGGACTTGACGAGCCCGAAGAGGCAGGGCATTTGATAGCAGGTGCCGATGAGGGTGACGGAAAGCACCCGGATGAACAGCGTGGACTGCACGGCAGCCTCCGCACTGATGCCGCCGTAGAGCGACACGAAGGGCCCTGCGATCAATACGGTCAGCGCGCCGATGACGAAGCCGAGCGTGAGGAAGATGACCTGTGTCGTGCGCGCATATTCCTTCATCAGCTCGGTCTTGCCCGCGCCGATGGTCTTTCCGGTGATGATGCCCATCGCTGTCGCGAGGCCGTTGATCGCTACGTAAGCGAGCGTGTTCATGGTATTGGCGACGCTTGCAGCGGTAATTACGCTTGCGCCGTAGTGGCCCAGAATGATGCTGTTGGCCATCATGTTGACGCTCCAGACGATTTCACCGAGCACCAGAGGCGTTCCGTATCGAATGAAGTCGCGGGTCAGCTCCGAATCACCGTTTAGGGTGTCCGTCAGCGAGAAGCTGAGCTTTTTATCGACCCTCAAAACATAGAAGAGAGCGACGCAGGTTTCGACGATGCGACAGATCAGCGTGGCGATAGCCGCGCCCCGAACGCCCAGGGCCGGGAATCCGAACTTACCGAAGATGAGCACGTAATTGAGGCAGACGTTCACGACGAGCGAGATGGCAGATACGTACATCCCGACATTGGCCGTCTCAACGCAACGCATGGAGGCGAGCAGTACCTGCGTGATACAGAAGAAGACGAACGAGAAACAAACGCAGCGCAGATAGACGGCTCCCTCTGCAATGACGAGCGGGTCGCTGGTGAAGACGCGGATGATCTGCGTAGGGAAGAGCGCGCACACGGCCGTCAAAATTGCGCCGACGAGCGCGGCAAAGCGCAGGCCGATCCCGACGATGCGGCGAATGTGCAGCGTGTCGTGTTTTCCCCAATATTGCGCGCCGATAATGATGACGGCACCGCCGATGCCGGATGTGAACATCTGCAGTAGCACTTGAATCTGCGACCCCATGTATACGCCGGATACCGCGCCGTCGCCAAGCGTATTGACCATCAGGTTGTCGGCAAAAGAGACCAGAAAGGTGATTAGATTTTGTAAAGCTACCGGAATGGCGAGCCTTAATAGGTCGTGATAGTAATTCGTATCCCTTGTCAGCAGCCTGTTCATGGCTCCCATCCTCTTTTCGCGCATTGATTGACGAAGAATCGTACCATGGGCATTCTAGCATGCGAAAGAAGGGGCGTCAAGCTAAGAAACGGTTATCTTTCGGGGTACTGTGATTTAATGAAGATACCCGGAGAATTTGCATTTTTGTAGGTTTGTCAAACAACTTGGAGAGTGAAAGCAAGAAGGAACTCTCTAGGCGAAACCCAAAGGAGAGGGCGCATCGGTCTGTTGTTGGTGCGAACTTGGTGGGCAGCTAGCTGCCCACCAAAGTCATCGAGCGAGAAGAAGTTTGAAACAAACACAAGGATAACGGCCATAACAAAGGGGACAGCAAACAGGCTGTCAAAAGGCAGCCAGACAGAGAAAGCGAAGGAGCGCTAAGCGTGAGCGAAAACGGGCGGTTCGTCTGTAATGACATAGCCCCTCAATCGCAAAAGCTCCAACGCTTGAGACTTGGTAAGAACCTTTGCTTTATCCACAGGAGAGGGAGAAAGGAAGCCATCGGGAGAGTAAGGCTCCAGCTTGGTCAATATATTCCAGATAGCGGTCAGGAGCATACGGCACACGGCAATGATGGCTTTTTTGTGCCCACGACGGGCTTTGATTCTGCGGTAACGTTCCCCAAATTCCGGGTGTTCTTTAGAGCGAATGACGGCGTTGGCGACCTGAACCAGTAATGGTTTAATGTAGGAGCCGGCGCGGGAAATGCGTGTAGACCTGACCTTACCACCGGATTGGTCGTTGCGGGGGCAGCAACCAGCCCACGAGCTGAGATGCTTGGCCGAAGGGAACACGGACATATCCGCGCCGATTTCCGCAATGATTGAGATTGCGGTCATCGGGTTAGCGGAGAAGCCCGGAACGGAGTGAAGCAAATCAAGCGCGTGGGAATAGCGTTCGGTCAAGGAAAGAATCACGCTTTCAATCTTCGCACGGTGCTTTTCAAGCTCGTCCATGTGGTCAAGGGATTCGCGGAGCTTGACAGCCTGCTCATGAGAGATTGCGCCGTCAACTGCGGCCTGAATCTCGTCAAGAGAATGCTTGCACCTTTTGTCAACGAAGGGGGCAACGTCAAAGGGCTCACCCGGATGCTCAAGGATGTATTCGGTAATCGACCTTGCCGATTTGCCGAATACATCCGAGAACACATCATCCAGCTTCAGATTGGAGACGGTCAGACAGTTCTGTGCTCGGTTTTTCTCGCCGGTCAGGATGTTGGTGAGCTTTCCGCGGTAGCGCAGAAGATCGCGAAGCTGGCGAATATCAGGAGGAGGGATAAAACTGGGCTTGATCATGCCGCACATGAACAGGTTGCAAATCCACTTGGCGTCCTTACGGTCGGTCTTGTTGCCCTTCTGCGGCTTTGTATACTTGGGATGGGCGAGGGTAACAAGTCTGCCGTTCTCAAGGCTGTTGAACACGGGAATCCAGTACTTTCCTGCCGATTCCATACAGACCTCAACGCAGGAATGTTGGTCAAGCCAAGCTGCCAAATCCTGAAGGGCTCTGGAGAAAGCGGAGAAACGGGCTTCCTTGTATTCGGTTCTTCCATTGGCGTCAGTGGTTCCGATACAGGCGTAAATCCAAGTTTTGTGGACGTCCAGACCACAGCAGTTATTCCAATGAATCTTGAACAAAAGCAAACCTCCCAAGATGAATTGGAAAGGGCCGCATTGACTGGTCGTCCTGCAAAATCGAGTCGATTCGGAAGAGATAAGTTTACGGGCTACTTGCTTGCGCCATTCGTTGATGCCTTCACGGACGACCGACACCATATAAGAATGCGGGGTGGCCGCTATACCGCCCCGCCACTCATCTCCACGGGTTGTGTAGTTTACCGCCCTTCCCATGAACAGTATAGCGAACTATAACTTACGGCGAAAGCACCGAGTTTCATAACCTCGTTGGTGCCTTTCGTAGAAAGGCGGATTATAAGAATGGGAATTGTAGAATAGCTTTTAGTCTTCTCTGTGACTGCGTTCAACCTTACCGTTGTGGCGAGGTGTGTATGGTTTTATGAGCTTATGCCGGATTCCCAGATCAGCAGCCGTTTTCTCAAACAGAGTTACCTGATTGCGTTTGCTGTTGGAAAAGCGGTTGGTGAATTCAAAGCCGTTGTCGGTCTGGACACACTCTACCCGGATACTCCGGCGGGCATACCACTTGAACAGCCTTTTGAGAAAGTCAGCGGAAGAATAGGTGGACTGCTCAGGGTAAGCGGCCAGGAAGCGCAGTCGGGTAAACTCATCCATGGCAGTGTACTGAAACAGGCGCAGCTCCGGGTCCGCGATACAGCGGCGGGGCACCACCTTCACATCCACCTGAACGCGCTGTCCAGGATAGGTCATCTGCTCATAAGGCTTGGGCCTGTAAGCCGGCTTCTTCTCTGCTTGTGGGAATAACCCCAGTTTTCGCATCACGCGGAAGAGGCTCTCCGGGCGGCGGGTATACCCCCGCCGACGTAAGCGGTGCCACAGTTCCACCATACCTAGTTTGGGATCTCTGCGGCGCATATCCCGGATTAGCTTCAGCTCCGCTTCGGTATGCTGGTTGGGATGACTGTGGGGACGCCGGGACTGGCAGGCCAAGGAGGCCATGCTCCCATCCCAGCGAGCTTTCCAGAAGTAGATATACGACCGGCTCTTGTTGTATTTCCGGCTGGCCCGGCTCACGCCGTATTTCTCCGCATACTTCATCAGGGATTGCCGATATGCCATGTCCTGTGTTATACTCTTGCTCATGAAGGATGTGGCCCCCTCTCGTATAGTTGTTGTCCGCAACTCCAACTATAACCGATGAGGCCATATCCTTCATCCTTTTTTTCTTCTTCTGTCCAAATATGATATGCTCCCTATAAGAGAGACAATAAAAAACAAAACAAGGGAGCAATTATGGGAAAGAGAATAGAAATGGATTTAGAAGAAAAAGTGTTTCTGGTAGAGGAATACATAGCAGGTCGAATAAGAGGCAGAGAAGCAGCCCGTCGGGCCGGAGTAGGGTCCTCAACGATGCAAAGCTGGATCAGCCGTTACCGGGCGGAAGGAATCGAGGGACTTCGTCAGGATGGAAATCGGGATAAGAGAAGGTACGACAAAGAGACCAGGCGAAAAGTGGTTGAGGAATATCTATCCGGCAAGGGCAGCACCTTGTCTATCGCAGAAAAGTATAAACTTCGCTCAGGAAATCTGGTATTAGATTGGGTTAAGGAGTATCATCGTCATAACGGAAAAGAAACAGGAGGAGACGTTATGGCGAAAAGAAGATACACATTAGAAGAACGGGTACAGGTCGTGAAAGAGCATTTGGAGAATGAAAAAAGCTTTTCGGAGATTGCAAATATATATGATTTAAGTACCCAGCTGGTCCGTAGTTGAGTGAAAAAATACCAGGGAATGGGTCTGGCAGGACTGGAGGACCGGCGGGGGCAGCGTATGGCAGAGCAGACGCCCCGGACGCAGGAGGAAGAACTGCGAATCTGGAATGCCGGATTAGAGCGGGAAAACTATCTGCTGAAAATGGAGTTGGATTTGTTAAAAAAAGTGAAGGAACTGGAAAGGGGGGATCGTTGAGACAATTCCGGCAGGAACGGCAGTATGAAGCAATCAGCAGATGTGTAAAAGAGCAGGGATATCCTGTGGATGCCGCATGTCTGGCGCTGCATGTATCCAGAGCGGGCTATTATCAGTGGTGTTCCGGCAGAATCAGCGCCCGTGCCGCCGAAAACAGGCGCATTGTGGATATGGTAAAAGAAATTCATGCACAAAGCCCGGACAAAGGTTACCGCCGTATCAGGGACGACCTGGAACGTTACTACGCAACCCCGGTAAATGACAAACGAGCCTTGCGCATCTGCCGCAGTCTGGATATCAAATCCACAATCAAATACGCCGGTCATGGCTGTACGAAACGCGCTTCAGACCCGCAGCACATCGCGGACAATCTGCTATGCCGCCGGTTCCATGCGGACAGGCCAAATGAAAAGTGGCTGACGGATGTGACCGAACTGAGATATTACGTTGGCCCTGTGCTGCACAAGGTTTACCTCAGTGCCATATTGGATCTCTGTGACAGAAGGATTGTGGCCTTTGTCATTGGGGACACTAACGACTGCGGATTGGTGTATGATACTTTTGACCAGGTAATTGCAGAGAACCCTGGGGCACATCCCCTCTTTCACAGTGACAGAGGAATCCAATACACGACGCAGGTGTTCCACAATAAACTGGTGGATGCCGGCATGGTTCAGAGCATGTCGCGTATTGGCAAGTGTATTGATAATGGCCCCATGGAAGGCTTTTGGGGAATTCTCAAGCGTGAGCGTTACTACGGCAGGCATTTTACCAGCCGGGAAGAGTTGACCCGGATGATAGAGGAAGTACATCGCCTATTACAATTTTAGGCGTCTCCAGCGCGCCTTGGGCGTTCTCACGCCCTTGGAAAAGCACGAACTGTATAGAGCGGCATAATCGGTCCTACAAGAACCGTTTGGTTGCTTCTGGACAAAAATGGATTTTGCGTGGCAGCGTAAATAAACCGTAAATTATTTCAGTGTCTACTTGACGGGGAGCAGTTCAATAATGTATTGTACTCCTATACAAAGATATCCAGAGAATTTGCATTTTGTTGTTGACACATATCGCAGATTTTGCTATAATAAATCTCGCTGATTGAGCAGCAGTCATGGAGAGTTGGCTGAGTGGTCTAAGGCGCACGACTGGAAATCGTGTGTGGGCTTATACCCCACCTAGGGTTCAAATCCCTAACTCTCCGCCATACCTTGTGGTTTTGATTGGCCACAGGGCATAGGGGCATGGTGTAATGGTAACACGTGGGTCTCCAAAACCTTTGTTGAGGGTTCGAGTCCTTCTGCCCCTGCCACGAAGGGGCACCGATATTGATGCAATGTCGGTGTCTTTTTTGCATTTTATTGAGTTTGTATTGCGAATTTCGTTTCAATACTCCGGAAAACACCGCTATTTTAGGCGAATTATGTAGGAATGAACGTCCAATCCACGAGGCCAGGATACTGGCCACTGCGAAAGAATAGTTATGAAGGGTGGTTTTTCGCTCACGGGAGCGGTTTTCAGCAGAATTTGAGCCTCCCTTGGGCTGAAAAAGAAAGAGGTGAACAGGTTCGGCAGCTCGTCGACGAATACATTCAATTCTACAACTACGAGCGCATTGACATGAAAAACGGCCTTACTCCCTTCGAAATTCGGAATAAGGCCGCCTAATGTCGCGTAATTCTACGTCCGGGTTTGTTTTTTTGTCTATTTCCGTTATAGCAGTCCAATTACGGCTTTAAGACCCTTACGAACGACGTGCGGTTTTGCGCCATGATGGACAACCTATATAGCAAGGAATGCAGCTGCGGCATCCAGCTTGACGATCCGAGCATCAGCGTAGATTGGGGCGAGGTGGTGGAAATGCGTCTATTCGTGAAGGACACGACATCGCCGCTATCAGATGAATGCGATTGCAGGATGCCTTCCGCAAGTACAGTATTAAGTGCTATCATCAGGTAGCCACCGACAAGAACCACGACGACTTGCCGCTGGATCGCCCGGATCTGTTCTTTAACGAAAAAAGGCCTATTTATACCTCTAGCCCGTACTCGAAATCTAAGGCAGGGGCGGACTGCTGGTATATCACAGAATCTACTGTCTGCCGGTGAGAATCCTCCCGTTGCTCTCAAAACTATGGCCGGTATCATTTTCTAGAGAAGCTGCTCCCGCTAATAATCTTCAACTGCTTGAACGACCCGACAAAGTGTAATGAGCATGGGCGGCCAGCTGGGCAACGATATTGTAAATAAGTTGGTCGCACGCGGAAATGAGGCCATGTACAGCGCGATATCGCCCTGGTGCAAAGCGGGGAGCAGCGGTATGACTGTGGGGCACGCAGCACCATATGTACATAACCGGACATCACCGATAGCGCAGCTTGTGCGCATGTGCTGCACGACGAAGAACAGAATGCGATAGCGATGATTCATTGAGTGGCTTGAACCGTGGTGAATGCGGCCGAAGAAGAGAATCATCCGAAGATCCGCGCGATTACCGTAGGTGGCATCGAGAACATCGTTAACACCGTCAAGGGGAGCCATGCATCAGCTGCAAAATGTATGCATTTCTACAGACTATGCTTGGTGTATCTATCTTGAATATAGGAGGGGGATCGCTGCAGAAATTAGACAAGTCTGCATCCTATTAATTTTACAGGCAAAAAAGACCTTCCGTTGTAGAATAAGAGAAAGCTACAACGGAAGATTTTATTGTGGCAAAATATACGAAGATTTAAATATTAGCAGAAAAAGTACTTGCAAGAAAGAAATCAGGGGCAACTTACCGCAAAATTGCAGAGCGTTACCGTTTAAGCAAGGAACAAAATGATAATTGCATGAACTGCTGAAGGAGGAACGAATTGCCGCAGGCTATACACCTCGGTCTAAAGATCGTCCACGCAAAGACCGTCCACACAAAACGGCCTCACTCCTTCCGAAATCAGGAGCAAGGCCGCGTAAAGTCATGTAATTCCAAGACAAGATTTTATTTTCTTGTCCGTTCCATCTGGGTAAGTTCAACCGCTCTAAATACGGTCCCGTAATTCTTCTTAATAACTGAGCAGAGAGGGCAGCACCATCATTACAACCAGACCAACCGCCACGACGCCCGCCAAGATGCGGACAGCCATTTTTTTACGCTCAGCGGCTTTCGTTTGTTTTGTCATATCCATCCTCCATTCCGGTTCGCTTTTGTTATTATAGCACGTTTCGGATAAGCGGTAAAGAAATTTTGGAGCGCATTCAAATGTAAAAATCATGAAAAATCTACGAAAAACGCGCTTTCTATGCTATAATTGTAGCATTACAACGGATGAGGTGTTCATATGGATAACCCCAACGCAGACCGATTTGCCGCAAGCGATTATTACGTGAACCGAGAACTCAGCTGGCTTGAATTCAATCAGCGCGTGCTCATGGAGGCGGCAAACCCCGATAACCCTGTCTTTGAACGGATGAAATTTCTGTCGATCGTCTCTTCCAATCTGGATGAGTTTTTCATGATTCGCGTGGCCTCTCTGCGCGACCAGTGCAATGCGGGCTACAAAAAGCCCGATGCCGCAGGGTTTACGCCCAAGCGCCAGATCGCTCTGATCACACAGCGAACACAGCAGATGGTTGCCCAGCAGTATCAGATCCTGCGCCAGGGCGTGATGCCTGATTTGCTTCGCAGCGGCATCCGTTTTCTCAAGCATGAACAGCTTTCGCCGGAGCAGCTTGAGTGGATTCAGGGTTATTTTGAACACGAAATCTATCCCGTGCTGACCCCTATGGCCGTGGATAGCTCGCGTCCCTTCCCGCTGATTCTGAACAAGAGCCTGAATCTGGGCGTTTTGCTCGCCTCGCGCGATAAGGAGCGCGCGGATCCAGACTTTGCGACCGTGCAGGTACCATCCGCGCTGCCGCGTATCGTCGAGCTCCCTTGCCTGCGAGGGGAGGCGGAGCGCACGTTTATCCTGATGGAGGAGATTATCGAACATTCGATTAGCCGCCTTTTTGACGGCAGGCGTGTGCTGTGCTGCCACCCCTACCGCATTACGCGCAACGGCGACCTGAGCTTCGACGAGGAGGATGCGGCAGATCTGCTCTTTGCGATTCAGAAATCGCTCAAGAAGCGCAAGTGGGGGGCGGTCATTCGTCTGGAGATCGCACACGATGCGGACAATGCCTTGGTTCGGTTCCTTCGTCACGCGCTGGAGGCCAGCCATGACGAGGTGTACCGTATCGACGGTCCGCTCAATCTCGACTTCCTGATGAAGCAGGTATATGGGCTGCCTGGTTTTGATCATCTCAAATATAAGCCCTTTAAGGCGCATATCGCGCAGGAGCTGCTGCCGGAGGAAGGCACCCTTTTTGACACGATTCGGGCGCACGATGTATTTTTGCACCATCCTTACGACAGCTTTGATCCGGTGGTCCAATTCGTGCAGGCTGCAGCCCGCGACCCGCAGGTCATGGCGATCAAGCAGACGCTGTATCGCGTCAGCGGCAACTCTCCCGTCGTGCGGGCGCTGGCGGACGCAGCGGAAGCGGGCAAGCAGGTGACGGCGCTGCTGGAGATCAAGGCACGCTTTGACGAGGAAAATAATATACAATGGGGAAAACAGCTCGAGCGCGCCGGATGCCACGTCGTATACGGCTTAAAGGGACTCAAGACGCACTCGAAGATTACGCTCGTCGTCCGAAAAGAGGCAGAGGGAATCTGTCGCTATGTGCACCTGGGTACGGGGAATTACAACGACGTGACTGCGCGGCTGTACACGGACATGGCAGTCATGACGGCGGACGAAGAAATCGGAGAGGACGCTTCGGCATTTTTTAACATGCTCACGGGCTACAGTGAAACTCCGCAGATGCACGATCTTGTCTATGCACCACGCCTGCTGCGTGAAAGGCTGACGGAGCTCATCGACCGTGAAGCTGAGCATGCCAAGGCAGGGCGGCCTGCGAGCATAACGGCCAAGATGAATTCTCTGCTCGATCCGGAAATCATCCGTTCACTCTATGCCGCGAGCTGTGCGGGAGTCAAAATTCGCCTGCTGGTGCGGGGAATTTGTTGCCTGCGGCCGGGAATC
Organism: Beduinella massiliensis; assembly: GCF_900199405.1. NCBI lineage: Bacteria > Bacillati > Bacillota > Clostridia > Eubacteriales > Beduinellaceae > Beduinella > Beduinella massiliensis. The sequence goes on along the minus strand of NZ_LT963430.1, from coordinate 2,262,222 downwards.
AAGGGAGCGAGTGAAAACATAGAGGTTTCTTCCATCGTCGGACGTTTCCTCGAACACAGCCGCATCTTTCGCTTTGAAAACGACGGAAATGTCGAGGTGTATCTTTCCAGCGCAGATTGGATGACGAGAAACCTTGACCGGCGCGTAGAATTGATGTTTCCCGTAAAGGACCGCGCGATCGCTGCGCAGGTGGAGGATATCCTCTTCTCGTCTCTCAGCGACAACGCAAAGGCGTGGCACATGCATTCCGACGGCAGCTACGACCGTGCACCGCTGGCTCCGGGAGAAGAAAAGCGTAATATTCAGGAGATTTTGATACGCCGCGCGGAGCGAACCTGGCAGGAAGAGCCTTGACAGCTTACGGATACCCGCATATAATAAGACGGAAAAGCGATGAACGAAAAAGTAAGACCGTTTGAATTGAAAGAGAGAATGCGTCACCGGCTGAAAGCGCATTTCGAGGAAAGCGGTTTGAAGTGCATTCGGGAGCTGCGCACCGAAAAAGGCATGTAGTGCGTTTGTAGGCTGCGACATGGCGCCGTGTTAAGGCGATTGAGTGGGGCTTCATGCCCAATGAGAGTGGAACCACGGTCCGCCGTCTCTTTAGTAGGAGACGGCGGATTTTTTGTCGGCAGACAAGCCCGCAAGGAAAGGGGAGATCGGTTATGTTTCGCGATATTCAGGCAGATATCGCCGCGGTAATGGAGCGTGATCCCGCTGCGAAGAGCAAGTGGGAAGCTCTGCTCTGCTATCCGTCCGTGCGCGCAATGTTCTGGCATAGAATTGCACATAGGCTTTATCTCAGAAATCATACGACATGGGCGAGAATTATCTCTCAGCATGCCCGGCACAAGACGGGCATCGAGATTCATCCCGGAGCCAAGATCGGCAAGGGATTTTTTATCGACCATGGAGACGGCGTCGTCATCGGCGAGACGACGGTCATAGGAAACGGAGTGACGCTCTATCAGGGGGTGACCTTAGGCGGGACGGGAAAGGACGTAGGCAAACGTCACCCGACGATTGGGGATAACGTGACGGTTGGGGCGGGCGCAAAAGTGCTCGGTCCATTTACGGTGGGAAGCGGCAGCAAGATCGGCGCGGGGGCAATCGTCCTCAAAGAGGTGCCGCCTAACTGCACAGTCGTCGGCAATCCGGGACGTGTCGTCCGCAAGGAAGGGGTGCAGACGCAAGGGGCGGATCTGGATCATGTCCACCTGCCCGATCCGGTGAAAGAACACATTCAACGTCTGACCGCGCGAATAGACCAACTGCAGATCTGTATGAGGACACAGTGCGTGCATGCGGAGGATGAGCGCTGCCAGATTCGCGTGGATGACGCAGAGGAGAAAAATGACTTATAGAAAGGCCTGAGTACGCAACAAGCAGGACGAAAATGTGCGATACGAACTTAAGACAGCCAGAGGCTTCCTTTTCGAGCATGAAAGGGGAGCTTTTTTTATGAATCCGATGGGAAACGCGAAACAATAAAACAGACCGAGAGTTTGCTGGGATGTATACAGACCAAAGTCTGAATGAGCGATTTTCGACATCCTGAAACCGTGGGTCTGCTTTTTTCGCGCGCTCTTTCAACAAACCGCGAACCGTTTGCAGCCTATAATGGGGACATGCGAAATGAGGTGTGACTCATGCGCATTGCGCTGGAAGGTTTTATTTTGCTGAATCTGCTCATGAATGGTTTTACGCTTTTGATGAGCGCACGCATCGCTTCTTGCAAGCGTATCCGACCCGGAAGAATCCTCTGCGGCGCATGGATGGGTACGGCGTACGCGCTGTTGGCGTATACGTGGCCGCCTGCCAAGACGGTTCTTTTTTTCCCCGTTAGCCTTTTAATGGCGGCCAGCATTGCACCGCAGATGCGCTTGCGCGTGCTCTTGCGGTGCGCGGGCACCTTGATTGGCTGCACGTTTTTGCTGGGCGGAACAGGGTATGCGCTCACACAGGCATTAAAAAGTCGAGGCCTCGCGCTTGCTTTGGGTACACCCATCGCAGTATATTGCGTCCTTCGTCTGGTGCGCACGCGTACCGAACGATCTGGATCGATGACAATACGGCTGCGCTGCGGATATCGGGGGAACAGCGCGGAGATCGACGGCTTCGTGGACAGCGGCAACCGCCTGATCGATGCCGTCACCGGGCTTCCGGTGATCGTCGTAAGCGCGGCGGACGTGCGCGGGATGCTGCCCGAATCTGCGGATCCTACGGATATTTCGACCCTGCCGCCCGGGTTCAGGCTGTTGGCCATGGCAGGCGTCTGCGGTACGGAGATGGCGATGTGCTTTCATCCCAGGGTTTGGGTCAGACAAAGGGATGCATGGTGCGAGGTGCAGGCCGTCATGGCCGTAGCGCCGCGTCCTCTGCCGGAGGGCGCGCTCGTACCGTTCTCCCTTGTATAAAACGTTTCGTGAAAACGAAAGAGAGGTAGATGGAAAGATGATGCAGTGCAGCACGACGGACATTTGGGGGTTTACGACACAGGCGCGGGCGCGGCTATTGACGATCCTGAACCGCGTGCCGGAGACGACGGTGGGATACATCGGCGGGAGCGACACGCTGCCCGCGCCTCTGTCGCACGAGGAGGAACTGGCGCTCATGCAGCGCCTCAAGCAGCGCGACCCGCAGGTGAAGAGCCTGTTAATCGAGCGCAATCTGCGTCTGGTCGTCTACATCGCCAGAAAGTTTGAAAATACAGGCGTGGGAATCGAGGATTTGATATCCATCGGCACCATCGGACTTATCAAGGCGGTCAACACGTTTGATCCCGATAAGAAGATCAAGCTCGCAACCTACGCCTCCCGGTGCATCGAGAATGAAATTCTCATGTTTTTGCGCCGGAACAACCGGACGAAGCTCGAAGTTTCGCTTGACGAGCCGCTGAACACAGATTGGGATGGTAATGAGCTCCTGCTTTCCGACATCCTTGGAACCGAGGGGGATATGGTCTACCGCTCCGTCGAAGAGGGCGTCGAAAAGCAGCTGTTGGCTTCTGCCCTGAGCCGGCTGTCCTCGCGTGAAAAGAACATTATGTACCTGCGCTTTGGGCTCAAGGGAGGAAAGGAGAAGACACAAAAGGAGGTTGCGGACATTCTGGGCATTTCTCAGTCCTACATATCCAGGCTCGAAAAGCGCATTCTGGGCAGGCTTCAAAAGGACATGGTGCGCATGGGCTGACGCATAAAACGCACAGGCCAAGGCAATAATGCTCCCATCCGGCAAGGACGGAGGGAGAATGCATGGCGACGAACAAAGTAGAAATCTGTGGGGTGGATACATCCACACTTCCAGTGCTGACAAACGAACGGATGCGCGAGCTGTTTCCGCTCGTGCACGGGGGAGATCAAAAAGCGCGGGAAGAATTCATCCGCGGCAATCTGCGGCTGGTGCTCAGCGTCATTCAGCGATTCAACAACCGCGGGGAAAACGTAGACGACCTGTTTCAGGTCGGCTGCATCGGGCTCATCAAGGCACTGGACAACTTCGACGTGACGCAGAACGTGCGTTTTTCGACGTATGCGGTGCCGATGATTATCGGCGAGATCCGGCGCTACCTTCGGGACAATAACCCGATTCGCGTAAGCCGCTCGCTGCGCGATATCGCCTACAAGGCGCTATCCGCGAGGGACCGGCTGGCCTCGACGCTCGGCCGAGAGCCTACGATCCAGGAACTTGCCAAGCACATGGAGCTTCCCTGCGAGGACGTCGTGCTCGCACTGGAGGCGATCCAGGACCCGATATCGCTCTTTGAGCCCGTTTACAACGACGGCGGGGACGCGCTGTACATCATGGATCAGGTGAAGGATGAAAAGACAAACGACGAGGATTGGCTGGAGGGAATCGCCATACGCGAGGCCATGCACCGGTTGAGCGAGCGCGAGAAGCATATTCTGAAGATGCGCTTTTTCGATGGGCGCACGCAAATGGAAGTGGCGAGCGAAATCGGCATCTCGCAGGCGCAGGTGTCCCGCCTGGAAAAGACGGCACTTTCACACATGCGCAAATACATGTAGAGCCTGCAGGCGGAATCAACCCGTCTCGTGCAAAATGAATACACACTTTGCACGAATGTTACGGGGAAGTTTTCCTCCGCAAATGCTCCGCATTGGACTACGGAAAACGCCCCGCCCGACCGGCAAAGCCGGTCGATACGATTCCACATGAAGGGGAAGTCTCCCCTTCATGCATCCTCTCTGACATTCCGTTACTGTGTTGATGCTCTGTGAGGCGGGATTAATCCGCCTTTTTTCGTGTGACAAGCTGCCTGCTGATGCGCTCTCGCATACAATAGAGTATGCGAGGGAGGGGGAATCTTATGAGCCTGTCCGAGCTGAGAAACAAGGATGTCGTGAACGTGCCCGACGGGCGCGTGCTGGGCAAGGTGATGGACCTGGAGTTTTGCCCGCAGGACGGACGCGTGCAGGCGATCGTGGTGCCGGGCGCGTTCAGCGCGTGGCAGCTCATCAAGGGAGAGCGCAGCGGTGTGGTCATTCCATGGCAGCTTATTCAGAAAATCGGGGACGACGTCATCCTCGTTTGCCTGGACGACACGCAGAGCTGACAATTTTTCTTTACGATTCGCAGGGATTCGGTTATAATAGTTCAAACGAATTCCGGCGTTTCGAAAGGAAGGCACTTTCATGAAATGTATCTTTTGCAACTGTACGGACAGCCGCGTGGTCGATTCCCGCCCCACGGAGGACGGTGCGATTCGCAGGCGCCGCGAATGCGAACGCTGCGGGCGGCGCTTTACCACTTATGAGAAAATCGAGACGCTTCCGTTGCTGGTCATCAAGAAGGATCGCCGGCGCGAGCCGTTTGACGCCGACAAGATCCGCCGCGGGCTCGTAAAGGCGTGCGAAAAGCGTCCCGTCGCCATTGCGGATATCGAAGCGCTGGTCAACGAAATCGAGATGGCGATGCTCAACTCCATGGAGCAGGAAGTGACGACGCAGCGAATCGGCGAGATGGCGATGGAAGGTCTGCGCAAGCTCGACGAGGTCTCTTACATACGCTTTGCGTCGGTTTACCGGCAGTTCAAGGATATTCAGTCCTTTATGCATGAGCTGAGCCAGTTGCTCGCGGAGAACGCTCCCAGCGGGGAGAAGGAGCAGGAAAAAGAGCGCTGAGCGGCAGGTGAGCACATCCCTGGCAACCCTTTACCGGCATATTTCATCGTTTTTTTGCGCATCGTAGGCGTGATAAAGCGATGGAATGGCTTTGGGAAAGGGTTGTTTTTTTATGAATCAAAAACGTCTTAAAAAAATCATCGGAGTCGTACTCAGTCTGCTCGTTGTCGCCGTTAACTATTCGACGCCGGTGCAGCAGTTGACGAGCCTTCCAGACGCGCTCGTGCTTCGGGAAGGACAGGAGGTGCGCCTAGCATGGGGGCTTCCCTTAAAGGTGCGCATGAACCAGCAGGACGCAGCCGTGATTTCCTCCGGCGACGAGACGCTGTCGGACGTGGCGAGAACCGACGTGGAGCTCGCGGCCGTAAACGCCGGTCAGGCGCAGGTGCAGCTTTCGCTGTTTGGAAGCTGGCCGTTTAAAAACGTCGACGTACAGGTGCAGGATCAAAAGATCCTCGTCCCCGGCGGACAGGCGATCGGCGTGGCGCTGCACACGAGCGGCGTTTTAGTCGTGGGAACCTCCGACCTCTCCGGCGGCGCGTCGAATCCCGCGAAAAAGGCGGGGCTGAAGCCCGGAGACCTCATCTGCTCTATCGGCGGGCAGGAAATTCAAAGCGCGGAGCACCTGGCGGAGGTCGTGAACAAGCTGGGAAACGCGACCGTCGAGGTGGTCGTGAAGCGTACGGGCAAACAGGTGCACCTGAACGTATCGCCGGTGGTGGACGCGATCGACGGGAAATACCGGCTCGGAGTCTGGGTGCGGGACAGCACGGCAGGCGTGGGTACGCTGTCGTTTTACGACCCGGACAGCGGGTACTTCGGCGCGCTCGGACATGCTATCACGGACGTGGACACCGGGGAATTCCTGACTGTCCGCGAGGGGAACGTCATGCATGCACACATCGTGGACGTTCTGAAGGGTCAGCGCGGCGAGCCGGGCGAGCTGAAGGGTTCCTTCCTGAAGGAAGGAGAGACGTTCGGAAATATTCTGCTCAACAATCAGTTCGGTATCTACGGCAAGAGCGACGAAGCGGTCGTAAACCTGCTCTATCCGAATGGACTCCCGGTCGGTTCCAGAAGCAACGTTCACGAAGGAAAGGCGAGCATCCTCTCTACGGTAGACGGTGATACGATCAAGGAATACGAGGTGGAGATCACCCGCTGCGTTTCACAGGGAAGCGCTTCGCAGAAGGGAATGATTTTGCGCGTAACGGATCCGGAACTGCTTGAAACGACGGGCGGCATCGTACAGGGGATGAGCGGAAGCCCAATCCTGCAGGACGGATACATCATCGGTGCGGTCACGCACGTGTACGTGAACGACCCGACCCAGGGATACGGCATGTACATCGAGTGGATGCTGGAGCAATCAAAACAGGCGACCGCTGCGTAAAAGAGGAAGGACTTTGCGCATGCTGTGGCGAATACCCGTCTTGCAAGAAGCAAGATGGGGGGAGAAAACATGCAGGCTCCTTTTCGGGTTCTGGTCGCTTTGAACGATCAGAACCTTTCCGCATTTTTGCAATCGGAAATCCTGCGCGACCCGGAGTGGGATCTGATCGGCGCAACGCCAAGCGGGCTTAGCGCGTTGAAGATGACGGGCGCGTGGCTGCCGGACGCGGTCATCATGGATGCGTTTCTTCCGGGTCTCGACTGTGCCGCGTTTTTGCAGCGTCTGAAGGATGGCACGATCGAAAAGCTGCCCTTTATAGCGGCTATGACGGCCCCCGCTTTGATGGAGCGGACAGAAGCCCTGCTCGAACAGGGGGCGGACGCGCTTTGGGCGAAACAGGAATGCGCGCGCGAAATTTCAAACTTCAAGAAGACCGTCGAACGGCAGCCTTTGAGCAAAATTGCTTTTATGCGCATCAGTGAACGGACGGAATTGGCCTCGAAGCTGCTCATGCAGATCGGCATGAACAGTGCGCTGCTGGGTTTTGCGTATCTGGCCACATCCTCCGCTATCGCCTCGGTCAACCTGGAGCTTTCCAAGAATTTGAACGGCTGCGTCTATCGATGGGTCGCTCATAAGTATGGAACCACGCCTACGCTCGTGGAGCGCGCAATTCGGCATGCCATCGAGAGCACCGTCAATCATGCGAGCCCACAGCTTCTGTACGCAGTGTTCGGCAACACGATGGATCCGCAGCGCGGCAAACCGACGAACAGCGAGCTGATCGCCATGCTAGCGGAGCGCGTACGGCTGCAAAGCCAAAATGCAGGATGCGCGGATGCGCAAAGTACGATGGGTTGATTCTGAAACGAGCAGTAAGGGCCGCGCACAGCGCGCAGGCCGGAGGGGAAGCTATATGAACCGTAAAAAAGTAATCCTGATTGTTCTGGACAGCGTCGGTATCGGCGCTCTGCCGGATGCCGCGGACTACGGCGACGCAGGGGCGCACACGCTGCGCCACGTGGTGAATGCCTGCCATACGCGCATTCCGTACCTGATGAAGCTGGGGCTTTGCAACATCGAGGGCGCCGGGTTTGGCGAGACACAACCCGCGCCGATTGCCGCCTATGCCCGCATGCGCGAGGTCTCCGCAGGCAAGGACACGACGACCGGCCATTGGGAAATCGCCGGCGTAAAGCTCGATCAGCCCTTCCCGACCTTTCCGGAGGGTTTCCCTGCGGCGTTCATCGAGGCATTCGAAGCGCGTACAGGGCGCGGCACGATCGGCAATTACCCTTCGTCCGGAACGGCGATTCTGGATCAATTGGGAGAGGAACACATGAAGACGGGCAAGCTGATCGTCTACACCTCTGCGGACAGCGTCTTTCAGATCGCCGCGCACGAGGAGATCGTGCCGGTCGACGAGCTCTACCGGTACTGCGAGCTTGCCCGTGAAATGCTTCAGGGCGAACTTGGCGTCGGGCGCGTGATCGCGCGGCCCTTCATCGGAACGCCAGGGGCGTTCGTACGCACAGGGCGCCGCCGCGATTTTTCTATGCCGCCGCCCCGCAATCTGCTCGACGCGCTCTCCTCGGCTGGGCTCACCGTGTTTGGCGTCGGCAAGATCGAGGATATCTTCTGCCATCGCGGCTTGACTGGATCGAACCACGCGAGCGGCAACCCCGCGTGCATCGAGGCGACGCTCCGCTCGATGGAGGAGGATTACAGCGGCCTGCTGTTCACCAATCTGGTAGATTACGATATGCTCTACGGACATCGTAACGATGTTCAGGGGTATTCCGATGCGCTGGAAGCGTTTGATCGGAAGTTGCCCGAAATCTATGCGCGCATGAACGCGGGCGACATGCTCATCATTACGGCGGATCACGGCTGCGATCCGACGCATCCGGGCACCGACCATACGCGCGAGCACACGCCGATGCTGTGCTATCAAAAGGGCATCGGCAAGGGAGTCGACCTGGGCACGCGCGCGACCTATGCGGACATCAGCGCGACGATCCTCGACTTTTTCGACCTCGACAATCCCTTTACGGGGACATCATTCCTCGAAGAAACCAGATAAAGGAGCGCGAAGGTATGGAAGAATTGCAAAAGATCGAGGCCGCCGCCGCCGCTGTAAGAGCGGCCTGCGGTGAGGCGAAAATCGGTATTATCTTAGGCTCCGGCCTTGGCGACTACGCGCAGGCGTTGGAAGAGGCGAAGACGATCGCCTATCGGGAACTGCCCGGATTCCCAGTGTCTACCGTATCGGGGCACGCGGGCCTGTGGTATGCGGGAAAGCTGCATGGCAGGCGCGTATGCATGATGCGCGGACGTTTTCATTACTACGAGGGATACTCGCTTAAAGAGGTGACGCTTCCCGTTCGCGTGATGAAGAGCCTGGGCGTGGAAACGCTGATCGTCACCAATGCGGCGGGCGGTGTAAACACGTCGTTCCGGCCCGGCGATCTGATGATCCTTTCGGACTTCATCAACATGACGGGCGCAAATCCGCTGTTTGGTCAAAATCTAGACGCGTTTGGCCCGCGCTTTCCGGACATGAGTTACGCCTTTGACCCGGAACTGCGCCGTTTAGCAAAGGACAAGGCGGCGCGGCTCGGTTTCACGGCGCGTGAGGGCGTGTACGCTCAGATGCCGGGCCCCTGCTATGAGACGCCCGCGGAAATTCGCATGCTGCGTACCTTGGGGGCGGATGCTGTCGGAATGTCCACCGTACCGGAGGTGATCGTCGCACGTCACAGCGGCATGCGCGTGCTGGGCATCTCCTGTATTACGAACATGGCGGCGGGTATTTTGGGGAAACCGCTGTCGCACGCCGAGGTGATGGAGACGGGCGAGCGCGTGAAGGGCACGTTCCGCGCGCTGCTGGATGAAATCGTCAGCGCGCTGTAGATATTCCTTATGAATAGAAAGCCTTCCGCAGCGGGGATGCTATTTCCAAACGCTGCGGGAGGTTTTAGATTGTGAAGGGCATGAAGCGGTTTGCCGCGCTGATGCTGTGCGCGCTGGTTCCCCTTTTATCCGGAACTGCGATGGCGCAGGATGCGCCGCTGGAAGAAAATGTACCTGTCGAACTGAGCTGTCCGTCCGCTATCCTGATCGAGGCCTCCACGGGCCAAGTGATCTTTGAAAAAAACGCGGACGAACAGCGCCCGGTCGCGAGCGTGACCAAGATCATGACGATTTTGCTCACGTTGGAGGCGATCGAGCAAAAGGCCGTGTCGCTGGACGACCAAGTGATGGTCAGCCAAAACGCCGCGGGAATGGGCGGCAGCCAGGCGCTGCTGGATGCGAACCAACCCTATGCGCTGGGCGAGCTGCTCAAGTCGACCATCGTAGCCAGCGCAAATGACGCCGCCGTGGCGCTCGCGGAGCACATCGCGGGCGCACAGGAGGTCTTCGTGCAGCGCATGAACGCGCGCGCCAAGGAGCTGGGCCTGGAAAACACGAATTACGTCAACTGCACGGGCCTTCCGGCCGAGGGGCAGCACACCACCGCGCGGGACGTCGCCACGCTCTCGCGCCAGCTGGACCGCTTCCCGCTCTACTATAAGTACAGCACGATCTGGATGGACACCATCGCCCATAAGGGTGGTCGCGTGACGGAGCTGACAAACACGAACCGTCTGATTCGTTTTTACGAGAACTGCGACGGATACAAGACGGGCTCCACCAACGAGGCGAAGTATTGTGTGTCGGCGTCGGCTAAACGCGGGGGATTGCGGCTGATCGCCGTCGTCCTTGGCGCACCGGGCGGTCAGGTGCGGTTTGACGAGGCCCGCAAGATGCTGGACTACGGCTTTGCGAACTACCAGATGTCCAAGGTGGTGGGCGAGGGAGCCGACATGGACATGCAGGTTGCCGTCAAGATGGGACTCAAGGACAGCGTAGGCGTGCTGGCAGGCGAGGAGATTTCAATGCTGCTCAGGAAGGGCGAGGAAGGCGCGCTCAGCATCGAAGTCGCCCTGCCTGAGACGATCACGGCGCCGGTACAAAAAGGCGAGGCGATTGGCGAAATCACGGTGCGCAAGGGCGAACGGGTCGTCGCAACCGCGCCTGCCGTGGCGGCGGAATCTATCGGCATGCCGGGCATGCTGGAGGCGCTGCTGCGCATCTTGGAAAACTGGCGCGTAAATTAGAAAAACGAAGAGGCTGCCGAAAGGCGCCTCGGACCATCAACAAAGTATCGTCTTGTAAGGGGATGCATGAAGGGGAAGCTTCCCCTTCATGTGTCATCGTATCGACCGGCTTTGCCGGTCGGGCGGGGCGTTTTCCGCAGTCAAATGCGCAGCATTTGCGGAGGAAAACATGACCCGTGACATTCGTGCAAAATGAAGATTCATTTTGCACGAGGCCATCGACAAAGTCGATGGCCAGAGGCTGCCGAAAGGCGCCTTTTTCGTTCTGTAAAGGCCGAGATTCAAGCGACGCTTCCTCCTTCGGTTGCGCGATCTGCGCGAATGCGGTATAATAAATCGAACGAAAAAGCTGCTGGAGGCGTTTGATGGATTTATTAAAAATGCTTCGCGACAATCCGATGCAATTTCTTGATTTTTCACTCTATCGCGTGCCCGCGGTTCTGATTGCGCTTTGCTGTCACGAGTGGGGGCACGCGTTCGTCGCTTACCTTTGCGGCGACCCGACCGCTAAACTGATGCACCGCATGACACTCAACCCGCTGCGTCACCTGGACCCGGTGGGAACGATCATGCTTTTCTTTCTGGGTTTCGGATGGGCGAAACCGGTGCCCGTCAATCCCCATAACTTCCGGAATGGACGCTGGGACGACCTGAAGGTCTCCATTGCGGGTATTTCGGTTAACCTGTTGATTTTTCTTGGATGCACGCTGGCGCTCGTGGGCGTCACCTATTATGCCTGGACACCGGAGATGCTGCGAATCTACTCGTTGAAAAGCCTCCTGGGCATCAATAGCGGTATAGCGGCGAATATTATGATGGGGAACAGCGCTTTTTTTGCGGATTCCATGCTGCATCCCGGCGCGCTTCCCGTCCTGCGCATGCTCATGCAGATCGCCCACATCAACCTGTATATCGCGTTGTTTAATCTGGTGCCCGTGCCGCCGCTGGACGGCTATCACGTGCTGAACGATCTGGTGCTCAGAGGACGCTGGCAAATTACGCAGCGGCAGGCTCAGATCGGTATCGGCGTCGTGCTGGCGGTTTCCTTTATGACGAATTGGCTCTCCATCGCCCTCAATTTTGCCGCGACCGGCATTCAAAATTTCATCTTACGCTTCTTTATGTGAGGATTGCATGGCCTATATCATACAGCTTAAACAGTTTGAGGGCCCGCTCGACCTTCTGCTGCACCTGATTTCGCGCGCGCAGATCGACATTTGCGACATCTTCATTTCGGAGATCACGGAACAGTATTTGGCGGCGATGGGCGACGTCGCCTCTTTAGACATGGATACGGCAAGCGAATTTCTTGCGATGGCGGCGACGCTGCTTGAGATCAAATCCCGCGCGCTGCTGCCGCGCCCGCCGGAGCCGGAAGAAGAGGGGGAGGAGACGCCGGAGCAGGCGCTCATTCGCCGTCTGACCGAGTACAAGCTTTACAAGGAGAGCGCCGGGCAGATGAAGGACTTTGAAAAAGCGGCGCAGTCTGTCTTTTCAAAGCTGCCGGAGGAATATCCGCTGCCGCCGCCGACCTATCAGCTGGACGGGCTGACGATGGAGGGGCTGGTTGCGGCGATCGAGCGCATACTGGCCCGTATTGAGCTTAAAAACGCGCCCGGCCCATCGGTACGTTCGATCGAGCGGGACAGCTATTCCATCGAGGAGTGCGTCGTGCGCATAGCCCAGCGCATAAAGAAGGGGCCCGCGTATTTTACGGAGCTTTTCAGCGACAGCCCCTGCAGGGACGAGGTCATTACGCTTTTCATGGCGCTTTTAGAGCTTTTACGCCTTGGCAGACTGCACATCGAGCAGGCGCACGTATTTGACGACATATTGCTGTTGCCGGGCAGGAGGGAGATCCCCAGTGGAGCAAGTTGAACTGAGCAAGGTGATCGAGGCGATTCTCTTCGTCTCCGGAGAACCCGTGGAGCAGGCAGAGCTGGAAAAGGCGCTGGAGGTAACCTCGATGGAACTTACGGCGGCGCTGGACGAGCTCGAGAACGACTTTGAACGCGAGAAACGAGGTATTCGCCTGCTGCGCTTCGGAGACCACGTGCAGCTCGGCACGCGGCCGGACTATGCGCCTTACGTCGAGCGGCTCCTGCAGCCCATTCAAAAGCAGACGCTTTCGCAGGCCGTCATGGAAACGCTGGCGGTCATCGCGTACAAGCAGCCGGTGACGCGCGGTGAAATCGAGGCGATTCGAGGCGTCAAGTGCGATTACTCTGTGCAGTCGCTGGTGAACAAACGCCTGATCTGCGAGGTGGGACGCAAGGAGACGCTCGGCCGTCCCATCCTCTACGGCACGACGGACGAATTTCTCCGGCATTTCTGCATATCCTCGCTTGATGAACTGCCCCGGGTGGACTTCAGCGCGGTTGAAGCCGCGGTCAACGCGGGAGCAGCGGAAGAATAGGCAAGGAAGGACGACGGCCGCTCTTGCGGTTGAAAACGAAAAGGGAGGAAAAGCACATGACGCAAAGGCAAAACCCGCTCAGCAAGCCCCAAAGCCAGCTCGTCCTGCTCATCAGCGGCGATGGAATCGACTTTGAGGCGATTTCCGACGCATTGGGGCTCAAAAGCACGGACGTGCGCCACAAGGGTGAGGTCATCAACCGCCTGCCCCAAATCGTCGCGGAGCACGACGAATGGTATCACGAGATCGAGCTTACGGAGAGCAACGACGTAGACACGGCCATGAACGACCTATTGGAGACGCTGGCGCAGCACAAGGAAAAGCTGTCCGCGCTGCAAGACAGGTATGCGATCATTCTGCGCATGCACGTCAAGTCCGACTACGCGCGCATCTTTTACCGGCTGATGCCGGATACCCTGGCGCGCCTGGCCAAGACGGGCGTGCCGCTCGAGGTATCCGTCCTTTCATGGGGAAAGATGCCCTTTCAAACCGTAAGCGAGACGGAATAAAGCGGCATGAGGAGAGGGGAAGATTCAAATGAAGAAATTTTTTAATGATTTTAAGGCATTTGCGATGCGCGGCAACGTCGTGGATATGGCGGTCGGCGTCATCATCGGCGGTGCGTTCGGAAAGATCGTCTCTTCATTGGTTGCGGATATCTTCATGCCGTTGATCGGTATGCTCACCGGCGGCATCGACATCAGCGGTGCATTCTACGCGTTGGACGGCGGTGCCTACGCCTCTGCGCAGGCCGCGGCGGATGCGGGCGTCGGAACGCTCAATTACGGCGTTTTCCTGCAAAACGTCATCGATTTTCTGCTGATTGCGCTGTGTATCTTCCTGATGATTAAGCTCATCGCCAAGGTCATGCCCGCAAAGGCCGAACCGCCCAAGGAAGAACCGCGCCTTTGTCCGTACTGCAAGGCGGAAATCCATAAGGATGCCACGCGGTGCCCGCACTGTACCTCCGCATTAAACGAATGAGATTCAAAAGAAAGATGAAAGCGATCCTTTCAGCGGGTGGAAGGATCGCTTTCATCTTTCATATGCGATACGGGGGAAATCTATGTTATCCCTTTACAGGGCTGTTTTCAAAGAAAGCGTATGCGAGATCAGCGAGGCGCTGACGGGACGGGTCAGTTCACCGCGCTGAGCGAGATGAGCGAGGCCGTAAAGCATGACGCGCGCGCTGCATTCGACGTATTCTACGTCCGCTTCGCCCTCCTGCGCGGCCTGCGATACAATCCGGCAAAGGGAGGGGACGACATGGTCAGTGATACGGGTGACGGCGTCCTCGTAGAGCGCAGCATGCTGGGGCAAGCACAGGTCCGCGAAGAAGGGCGTTTCCTTCAGGCGGCCCCAAATTTCGCTGTCGAGCACGGCCGTAAGCTTTTCATGCCCGGTCAGCGGAGCGTCGGCAATGCGGCAGATCACGTCCTCGCAGTGAGAAGCCCATCCCTCTGCGACGGCTTTGACCATATCGTCCTTGGTGGTAAAATAATAATAGAAGAGACCTTTGGCCACGTCGACCGCAGCGACGATTTCCGCGACAGAGGTCTTCACAAAACCCTGCATCGTGAACAGCTTGGCCGCGGCCTCGACCATTTCCGCTTTTCTTTCTTCCGGCTTTTTGACGGTACGCATGGAATCGCTCATCCTTCCTTGGTTCCTTGTGGGGATCGTTCTTGGTGGTTGTATCATACTGCGATCGGTTCTCAGCATCAAGCGTTAGCCGCCTAATCATTCGTTTTCTGTGCCGAACCGTCAAAACAGGCGCTTCAAATTACAGAAAGGTTTCAGGCAAACGAATCTGCGCTTGACATGACCCCCCTGTATGCGCTACACTACCGCTAGTAGGGCGGCGGTCATCCGCCGCAAGTAGAATAAGGAGGATTCCCCATGAAAAACGCCAGACGCATCCTTGGTTTGCTGCTCTCTCTAATGCTCGTGCTGGGCACGACGGCCGCGCTCGCCGACGAAGAAGGCTCCGTGAAGATCGGTATTTTACAGTATGTGGAGCATGCGGCGCTGGACAGCGCGACAGAAGGGTTTAAGCAGGCCCTGAAGGAAAACGGCTATGAGGACGTTACCATCGATTACAAGAACGCTTCCGGCGACAACGCGACGCTGCAGCTCATGGCGGAGCAGTTTGCGTCGGGAGATTATGACGTACTGCTGGGCGTCGCGACGCCCGCCGTGCAGGCGCTGCTTACCGCTGTGAGCGACAAGCCGATCCTCGGTACGGCCGTAACCGATTACGTATCGGCCGGGCTGGTCGCTTCCAACGAAGCGCCCGGCGCGAACCTGACGGGCACGAGCGACATGAACCCGGTGGACAAGCAGATCGACCTGCTGATGCAGCTCGTGCCGGACGCGAAGACGATCGGTGTGCTGTACACCTCCAGCGAGGTAAACTCCGAAATCCAGGCCAAGATGGCGGAACAGGAAGCTGCCCGCTACAGCCTCGGTGTCGTCACCAAGACCATCAGCGCGGTGGGCGAGGTGCAGCAGGCGGTGGAATCCCTGGTCGGCCAGGTGGACGCGCTTTACATCCCCACGGACAACATCTGCGCGTCGGCTATGGCGGTCATCGCCTCCGTCGCGAATCCCGCGAAGCTGCCTGTCATCGTCGGCGAGGAAAACATGTGCAACGAGGGCGGACTCGCGACCATCGGCCTGAACTACACGAAGCTCGGCTATCAGACGGGTATGATGGCGGTGCGGATTCTGAAGGATGGCGCTAACCCCGCCGAAATGCCGATTGAAGGCCTCGGAGACGCGGACGTTTACCTCAATCAGGTGACGGCGGACGAGGTGGGCATCGTCTTCCCGCAGGAGCTGGTCGACGCGGCGGTGAACATCGTCAAGGCCGAATAAGCGCCTCTTCGTTTCCAAAGACACCTGCAAAGGCGGTGGCGTTTTGCCATCGCCTTTGGCGGGTTTTGAAAGACAGGAGATTGCACATGTTTTTAGCCAGACTGTGGCAGGCGATGCCGAGCGCCGTTTCGCTGGGCTTCCTGTGGGGCGTCATGACGCTGGGCGTATATCTCACGTACAGAATTCTTGATTTTGCGGATCTTACGGTCGACGGCAGCTTTGCGCTGGGCGGCGCCGTGCTGGCGCGTCTTGCGACGCTTGGAATGAATCCCTTTATCGCGACGCTTTTTTCGTTCTGTGTGGGTATGCTTGCGGGCGCCTGCACGGGCCTCATGCACACAAAATTGAAAATTCCCGGTCTACTGGCCAGTATTCTGACGCAGATCGGTTTATATTCGGTCAATTTGCACGTGATGACCAAGGCGAACATCTCCCTCAACACGTTCGTCGCGGGCAAGCGCACGAGCCTGACGCTGTTCAACGAGGTGCCGTCTTTCGGGCTTTCCGACAAGATGGTCATTCTGCTGTACGGCGGCATTATCGTGGCGGTCGTCATCGCGCTGCTTTGGTGGTTTTTAAATACGGAGGTCGGCATTACGATGCGCTCCACCGGCGATAACGAGCGCATGTCGCGCGCGTTGGGCGTCAATACGGATGCGATGAAGCTTCTGTGCCTGATGCTGTCCAACGGTTTGGTGGGGCTGTCTGGCGCGCTCATCGCGCAGAACAACTGCGTCGCAACCCTGGATATGGGCGCGGGAGGCATCGTATTCGGCCTTGCGGCGGTCATCATCGGCGAGGTGCTCTTCCGTCAGAAGTCTCTGCTCGGTAAGCTGATCGCGGTCATCCTCGGCTCCATCGTCTACCGCATTATTCAGTCTGTGGTGCTGATCCTCAACTGGCCGCCGGAGGACTTTAAGCTGCTCTCCGCGATCATCATCGCGATCGCGCTGGCGCTGCCCGTCATCTCGGAAAAGCTGGCCCCCATCTTCGGCAAGAAGAAGGAAGCGGCTTCGCAAAGCGTGAAGGCGGAGGAGGCGCAGACGGAGAAGCACGATAATACGCTTACGCAGCCGGTGGAGGAGGCGGAGCAGGGCGGGACGTCCTCTTCGCTGTCCATCAGCGGCATTTCCAAGACGTTCAACGCGGGCACGATCAACCAGAAGATCGCGCTGGCGGGCGTCGATTTACAGCTCGATCCGGGTGATTTTGTCACCATTATCGGCGGCAACGGCGCCGGTAAATCGACGCTGCTCAACTCCGTAGCAGGCGTTTACACGGTAGACGGCGGGCATATCGCCATCGGTGAAAACGCAGTTACCAGGACGCCTGAGTACAAACGCGCCGCGCTCATCGGCCGCGTGTTCCAGGATCCCATGATGGGCACCGCCGCGAACATGACGATCGAAGAGAACCTGTCCATCGCGCTGCGCCGTGGCAAACGCCGCACGCTGGCGCCGGCCATACGCAGCGGAGAGCGCGCGCAGTATCGCGAAGCGCTGAGATCGCTCGACCTGGGGCTGGAAAACAGGCTCAAGTCGCGCGTCGGCCTGCTTTCCGGCGGCCAGCGACAGGCGCTGACACTTCTGATGGCCTCGCTCAACAAGCCGCAGCTTCTGCTGCTCGACGAGCACACGGCAGCGCTTGACCCCAAGACGGCCAAGAACGTCCTCACCTTGACCCAGCGCATCGTTCAAAAATACGGCCTGACCGCCATGATGGTCACGCATAATATGAAGGATGCTCTGCAATACGGCAACAGAACGATCATGATGCACGAAGGCAAGGTCATTTTGGACATTGACAGCAGGACCAAAGAGCGTTTGCACGTGGAGGACCTGCTCGTGATGTTCGAACGCGCCAGCGGCGACGCGCTGAACAACGATCGGATGCTGCTATCATAAAGCCAAGCCGTACCCCGCGCCTTTGGCGCGGGGCATTCCAATCAAAGAAGGAGGAAACCATTTCTTATGAGAAAAACCAAGATCGTCTGCACTGTAGGCCCGGCCAGCGAGGACGTACAGATGCTTTCCAGCCTCATGGACGCGGGCATGAACGTCGCGCGGCTGAACATGTCGCACGGCAGCTACGACGAACAACGACCCCGCATCGAGAACATCAAGCGCCTGCGCAGGGAGAAGAACATTCCTCTTGCGATCATGCTCGACACCAAAGGGCCTGAAGTGCGCACGGGCGTGCTGAAGGACGGCAAGGTGACGCTCGTGGACGGGGAGACGTTCGTGCTCACCTCGCGTGAGGTAGAGGGCGATCAAAAGTCCGTCTCCGTGACCTACCCGGCGCTTTGCACCCACGTGAAAGCCGGAACGCGCATCCTCATCGACGACGGCCTGATCGGTCTGGAGGTCATCCGCGTCGAGGGGGGCACGGATATCGTGTGCCGCGTCGTCGAAGGCGGCGTGCTGGGCAGCAAGAAGGGCGTCTCCGTTCCGGGCGTCGATCTGGAAATTCCAGCGATCAGTCAGAAGGACCGTGAGGACATTCTCTTCGGCATTGAAAACGGCATCGACCTGATCGCGGCTTCGTTCATCAGCCACGCTTCCGACGTCATGTTTATCCGCAAGCTGCTGGAAGATAACGGGGGCGAGAACATCCAGATCTTCTCCAAGATCGAGAACCGCCTGGGCGTGGACAATTTTGACGAGATCCTGAAGGTTTCCGACGGCATCATGATCGCGCGCGGCGACCTGGGCGTCGAGGTGGACATGGAAGAGGTACCGGTGCTGCAAAAGGCGTTTACGCGCAAGTGCAACATCGCGGGCAAGCCCGTCATTACCGCGACCCAGATGATGGATTCCATGATGCGCAACCCCCGTCCGACGCGCGCGGAAGCGAACGACGTAGCCAATTCCATCATGGATGGCACCGATGCGATCATGCTCTCCGGCGAGACGGCATCCGGAAAATACCCGCTGGAAGCGCTGAACGCGATGCGCCGCATCGCCAATTACGTCGAGGAGCGTTTCAGCTTCAAGCGCATGGCGCAGCTTCATGACGTTTCCGAGACGGGGCGTTCGCTCACCAACGCGGTCAGCTATGCCTGCTACACGATGGCGATGGATCTGAACGCGGCGGCGATCATCACGCCTACGCGCGGCGGGTTCACGGCGAGGCTGGTCGCGAAGTACCGGCCTTCCTGCCATCTGGTTGCGACGACGGACAACGAGAAGACCTACCATCAGCTGGGCGTCGTCTGGGGCGTGCAGCCGGTACACATGCCCTCTGCGGGCAACACGGACGACATGGTGCAGTCCTCGGTAGACGCGGTGCGCGACGCTGGATTCCTCTCCGACGGCGACATCGCGATCATCACGGCGGGCGTGCCCACCGGCGTCAGCGGCACCACGAACCTTATCAAGGTGCACGTAGTCGGCGACGTACTGCTTCGCGGCAAGGGCGTCGGCACCACGAGCGCTTCCGGGCGCGTTTGCGTCGCCCATAAGACGAGCGACTTAGGCAACCGATTTCAGCCCGGCGACGTGCTGGTAACCTCCATGACCACCAATGACATGCTTCCCATGATCCGCAAAGCCGCCGCGATTATCGTGGAAAGCGACGACCTGACCTGCCACGCGGCCATCGTGGGCTGTGCGCTGGACATTCCGGTCATCCTGGACGGTTCGATGACGGCGACGCACAAGCTCAAGGACGGCATGAGCGTATCCGTTGACCCGAACTGCGGTTATGTCTACAACGGCGACATGGTAAACCGATAACGACATGAAAAAAGAGAAGGAACGCGAAATGATCGCAGTCCTTCTCTTTTTTATGGCTTGAACGAGGGGTTCATTTCTGTTTTTTTCCCTTCAGGGTCGAAAAGTCGAGCTTGTTTTCCTTGCCTGCCAGCAGCCGCTGGATGTTCGCCCTGTGGCAGAAGACGGCCAGCACGCAGATGACGACGAGGCAGAGCGTGACGCGCAGATCAAAGGGCGTGGTCGCGGTGATGATGAAAGGATAAAGGCAGGCGCTCGCGATGGAGCCGACGGATACGTAATGGGTCAGCGCCACGATGAGGATGAAGAACGCCAGCACGATCAGCGACTGAATGGGATAGAGGTAGAGGAGCAGGCCAAAGGAGGTAGCGATGCCCTTTCCGCCCTTAAAGTGCAGCAGCGCGGGGAAGTCGTGGCCCACGATTGCCGCGATGCCGCCGAGCAGCGCGCCGAACTTGCCGCCGAGCAGCCATCCGCCGATCAGGGCGGCGATGATGCCCTTGAGCATGTCGCCGATGAGCGTCAGCGCCGCGCTGGAGCGTCCGAGGACGCGGAGCATGTTGGTGGAACCGGCGCTCTTGCTGCCGTAATCCCGGATGTCCATGCCCTTCGCGCAGCGGGAGAGCACCACGCCGGTTGAAAAATTGCCAAGCAGATAACCGACGACGAGAACCAGCAATAGCTTTAGCATATCAATTCTCCTTTTGCTTCTGCCGTAAGATGAAACGAACCGGCGTGCCCTCAAATCCGAACGCCTTGCGGAACTGATTCTCCAGGTATCGCTCATACGCGAAATGCATCAACGTTTCGTCGTTGATGAACAGCACGAAGGTGGGCGGGCAGGTGCCCTGCTGCGTCGCGTAGTAGATCTTGAGCCTCCGCCCGCCGCTCGCGGGCGGCTGGAGCGCGGTGGTAGCGTCCGCGAGCACGTCGTTGAGCACACCCGTGGTAATGCGCTTGCTGGCCTGCTCGTAGACCGCCCGGACTGACTCCAGCACCTTGGAAACGCGCTGGCCGCTGAGCGCGGAGATAAAGAGCACCGGGGCATAGGTCATGAATTTGAGGTCGTCCAGCACCTGCTTTTTGTAGTTCTCCAACGTCTTGGTGTCCTTTTCGACGGCATCCCACTTGTTGACGACCACGATAGCCGCCTTGCCCTCGTCGTGGACGTAGCCGGCGATCTTGGTGTCCTGCTCGGTGACACCGTCGTTTGCGTCGACGACGATGACAGCCACGTCGCAGCGCCGGACGGCGGTCAGCGAGCGCACGATGCTGTAACGCTCGATGGATTCGTCCTCGATGGTGCGCTTACGACGTATGCCGGCGGTATCGATGATGTTATATCGTATGCCGTCCTGGCTAAATTCGGTGTCAATCGCGTCGCGCGTGGTGCCGGGAATATCGGATACCATCGTGCGGTTCTGGCCGAGCAGGCGGTTGGTGAGCGAGGACTTGCCGACGTTGGGGCGGCCTACGATAGCCACTTGGATGACATGCTCCTCCTCATCTTCCTGCTGCGTGCTGCCTTGGGGCAGCAGCTTTACGATCTCGTCGAGCAGATCGCCCAGACCCAGCATGTTTGCGGAGGAGATCGCGATGGGCTCGCCGATGCCGAGCGTATAAAAGTCGTAGATATTGTCGCTCATGTCGGGCGTGTCCATCTTGTTGACCACGAGCAGCACCGGTTTCTTGGTGCGCCGCAGCATGTTGGCCACGTCCATGTCGTCCGCGGTCATGCCGGTTCGCCCGTCGACAAAAAAGAGGATGACGTCGCAGGTTTCCATGGCGATTTCCGCCTGTTCGCGCATCTGGGAAAGCAGCACGTCGTCCGTGCGCGGGTCGATGCCGCCGGTATCGATCAACGTAAACTTATGGGTCAGCCATTCCACGTCCGCATAGATGCGATCGCGCGTAACGCCGGGCGTATCTTCAACGATGGAAATGCGCCTTCCGGCGATGCGGTTAAAAAATGTCGATTTACCGACGTTGGGGCGTCCCACGACGGCGACCAGGGGTTTTGCCATGATTATCCCTCCAAACCACGCAGCGCATAGAGCAGCTCGGCGCCGTCGTTGGGCACCGGGCGAATCGGTATGCGAAGCGCCTGTTCAACCTGCTCGAGCGTCATGTCGTCCAGAAAGACGTTTTCGCCCGCGCGCAGCATAGATTGTGTAATGAAGATTTCGTCGGCCTCGACGCCCGCGAGCTGTGCCGCGAGGTCCTGACCGGTCAGAAGGCCGGAAACGGTGACCGTTTCCCCAAAAAAACGATTGAGTACGGGCTGCACCGTCACCTCCACGCCCGGAATTGGGTACGAGGCGATGAGGCTGTGCATAAAAGGCGCGACAGAAGTGCCGGTCGCCATCACGACACGGCGCGGCCTTGCACCCGTGTCGTCGGGGTCAAGACGCAGGGCGGTCTCAAACTCATCCGCAAACTGCCGCAGAAGCCCGACGCCGTTTTCGATTTGCGGAAAGTCCTCATAGGCTTCGCAGGGCGGAATGGGTTCCTCAGCGATTTGATAGAATTCGTCCGAGGGAAAGACGAAGCGCGTTCCATGCGCGCGCAGCATCCGTTCCTGCCAGCGGTGCGCTGTTGAGACGACGGCTTTGGCTTCTTCCTTCGTGTACGGGCGAAGCGGGTAGAGCGCTTCGCGATACTTCGTGAGGCCGACCGGTACGAGCGCGGCCGTCAGCGCAGCCGGGCAAAGGCCCGTCAGATCCGCAAGCGTTCGCTCCAGGGCGCCGCCGTCGTTGATTCCGGGACACAGGACGATCTGACAGTGAAAGTGGATACCCGCGTCCGCAAAGCGACGCAGATGTTCCATGATGCGGCCCGCCTGATTGTGGTGAAGCATGCGCTTTCGCAGCTCCGGATCAGTCGTGTGGACGGAAATATAGATGGGGCTGGCCTTGCGGTCGATAATGCGCTGCATTTCGGCGGGCGGCAGGTTGGTCAGCGTGACGAAATTGCCCGCGATCAGGGAAAGGCGCCAATCGTCATCGCGCACGTAAAGAGAGGGGCGCATGCCCGGGGGCATCTGCTCGATAAAGCAGAACATGCAGTGGTTCGCACAGGTCTTGGGGTACGTCATCAGCGTCGATTCCAGCGTCAGGCCCAATGTGTCCGCATCGCTCTTGTCGATCGAAAACGAATACTCCGTTCCGTCCTCGCGGGACAGGAGCAGCGTCAGGTGCTTTCGGGCCGTCAGGTATTGGTAGTCGACCTGATCCAGCACCGGCGTTCTGTTGATGGAGATGAGCGTATCGCCCTTTTTGACGCCGTGGCGCGCAGAAATGGAATGCGGCGCGACATCGACAATGCGTTGCGGCAAATCGGACAGCCTCCTCGGTTCAGCGTAGATTGCGATGTAAACCCAACATATTATCGGGTATTTGGGAATCAAAGTCAAGCCTTCGGCAAAATCGCAGGCAAAAAAGGGGCTGTAAGCAGCGCTTACAGTCCCGGTTGCCCGTCACTTCGGCGGGTTGTCCTTGTCAGGCCGCTTGCCGAACAATCCGCCCGTGATTTCACTCGTGTTCCTCCTGAGCTTTTCGCCCATGCCTTTGCCGCTGCCTGTGGCGAGAAAGGCAAAGACCAGCACGGCGACGCCCGCGATGACCAGCATCCATACGATACCGCTGCCGGAGCCCGCGTCGGACTGGGCGGCATCCGCGCCGCTGCCGCCGGACGCGCCCGACTGCGTACCGCCGGAGGAAGCGCTCTTCTGCGGGGTATTTCCCGCGCTGCCGGAGGTGCTGCCGCTGACCTCGCCGTACAGCGTCTTGGACAGGACGTTCGCCATCAAATCCGCGGAGGCGATGGCGCGCTCCTTGGAGATGGTGTGCGTGCCGAACTCCAGCAGGATGGCGTGGGGCATGATCTCCTGGTTATAGTTGCCCTTGCCGATGAAGATGTCCTTGATGAGACCGGGGTACATCTTGTCGGCCACAGCCTTGATCTGTTTGGCGAACGCCCGGTTCGCGTCGCTGTTCTGGTTCGCCTTGCCTACCAACAGGCGTACCTTGGATACGTTTTCCCCCTTCACCGTGTGCGTGTACTCCTCAGGCGCCGGGATGCCGTCACGGTGAATGTCGATGAGGGCGTCCGGCCCTTTTTCGGCCAGACGCGTGGCCGTCTGGCGCGAGCGGCGGTACGCGCCGCCGTCATGCGGCAGGTGCGTGGAGGTATCGAGCGCGACCGTGATGCCGCGCTTTTCAAGCGCCGCCTTGAGCTCCTCGGCCACGTCGTAAATGCCGCCGCGCGTCTCCTTGCTCTCCGTGCCGTCCGTGGGGATGTACGACTCGTCACTATGGGTCACGTACATCGCGATGAGCTTCTGCTGTTCCTGCGCATAGACGGAGACGGCTTCCTGTGCGTCAAGCCACGAGACGTCCGGCATTTCCTCGTCGCCGGCGAGAAGGGCCACGGCTGTCTTCTGCCCCTCATCCGCGGATTTGATCCGATAGAGCTTGTTGTCCGCGCTGATGTACTCGTCGTCGGCGTTCACCGTTCCCGCGATTTGAAAGAGCTGATCGCCGGATTCCGTGAAGACCGTGTAGCATTCGTCCGCGGTGTCGCCGACGCTTGCCCGCGTCGTCAGCGGCATCAGCAGCAGGCAGACGGAAGCGAGCATTGCAAGGTACTTTTTCATTTTTTCCGCCTCCCTGTGGCGATTGCGCCATCCTCCATCGGCTCCTTCGCCGCGCCGCTCGTGAGCCGTTCCAGCGCTTCTCCGACGAACTCCGCCAGCAGGACGGCGAGCAGCCCGGAAATGACCACGGCGTCGAGCGCGCCCGCGCTGCCCAGGTGCAGCGTCTGGTCGATGCCGTTCGCCCAGTTGACCGCACCGACGGCGATATCCGCCAGCAGCACGCCGACGACGCCCGCGAAGAAGGCCGCCCTGCGCGAACGGCCGAGCAGATAGGCGACGACGCCTGCCGCCAGCCCGTAGACGTAGTTGGGGTCGATGTAGGTCTGAATCGGGTCGGCCGGCATGATCCGTCCCAGCAGGTAGACGGCCGCGCCCGTCAGGACGGCGGCGACGAGGGCGCGGATGCGCTCCTTATTCGTTCCGGCGCGCACGAGCAGATAAATACAGATTCCCAACGGGATCAGCGCGCCGCCGATGTTGAGCGTCACGCGGCCGAATTGCAGGTCAGGAAGCCAGCCTCCGACAAAGATGGCCGCGACCATGAGCAGCGCTTGGCGGTCCGTCAGATACATGCGGTCCAGCACGCGCTGGCCGACGCCGAACAGGATGAGCAGCGCCAAAACGGTGAGGAGTACCATCCCAATAGACATGACTGCACCTCGTTTCGGGATTTATTGACGGACGTATTATGCGGGAAAGGAAGGGAGATTATCCTTTTTACGTGGACGATTTCAAAAGATCAGCGTAGTAGATGGACGGGATTGCGAAAAAAGCGGAATTATGATAGAATTAATATTTAGCAAAATTGGTTGCTTGGGATGAATCAGGAGGATGGTCAATGGCAAAGCAGTATAACGCCGGCGTGCTGAAAGTGTTGGAGGGCCTGGACGCGGTGCGCATGCGCCCCGGCATGTACATCGGATCAACGGGTCAAAGAGGTCTTCATCATCTGGTATGGGAGATCGTAGACAATGCGATCGACGAGGCGTCCAACGGCTTTGCAAGCGAGGTCAAGGTCGAGCTGCACAAGGACGGTAGCGTCAGCGTGGAGGACAACGGGCGCGGCGTTCCGGTGGATATGCATCCGCAGCTGGGCATTACGGGCGTCGAGGTCGTTTACACCAAGCTGCACGCGGGCGGCAAGTTCGACCACGAGAACTACGGGTATTCCGGCGGCCTGCACGGGGTAGGCGCTTCGGTCGTGAACGCGCTTTCAAAGTGGATGACGGTGGACGTCTACATCAACTGGACGCACTACCGCATGCAGTTCAGGAGCGAATACGACCCGAAGGAGGGAAAGGTCACGGCCGGACGCGCCGTGGGGCCGCTCGAAAAGATCGGGAATACGCGCAAAAAGGGCACGCGGGTGACGTTCATGCCGGACGATTCGATCTTTGA
Source organism: Beduinella massiliensis (assembly GCF_900199405.1). Lineage (NCBI taxonomy): Bacteria > Bacillati > Bacillota > Clostridia > Eubacteriales > Beduinellaceae > Beduinella > Beduinella massiliensis. The sequence continues at coordinate 2,236,449 of NZ_LT963430.1, read as the reverse complement.
GGAGACGGTCTTCAACGGCGACACCGTCCGCCGCCGCCTGCGCGAGCTGGCGTACCTCAACAAAGGGCTTCGCATCGTCTATACGGACGAGCGCGTCAAGGAACCGGAAGAGCGCGAGCACGTCTTCCAGTTTGACGGCGGGCTCGTCGATTATGTGCAGTTCCTGAACCGGGACAAGACCCCGCTTTTCGAGCAGGTCGTCTTTTTTGAGGGTATGAAGGACGACGTCATCACCCGCATCGCTTTTCAATACAGCGACAGCTACACGGACAACGTCTTTTCCTACGTCAACAACATCCCCACAGCGGAGGGCGGAACGCACGAAATCGGGTTCAAGGCCGCTTACACGAAGGCCTTTAACGATTTTGCCCGCAAGATCGGCGCGCTCAGGGAAAAAGACAACAACCTGGCGGGTGAGGACTTCCGCGAGGGGCTCACGGTGGTGCTCTCCTGTTCGGTGCGCAATCCGCAGTTCGAGGGGCAGACAAAGGGCCGTTTGGGCAATACGGAGGTGCGCCCGGCGGTCGAAGCGCTGGTGAGCGAAAAGCTGACGGCATTTCTGGAGGATCTAAAGAATCAGGACCTTGCGCAGCGGATCGTCGAAAAAGCCATCCGTGCGGCCAAGGTACGCGAGGCATCGCGCAAGGCCCGCGAGGTGGCGCGCGCGAAAAACCAGCTCGACGCGGCCCCGCTGGTCGGCAAACTGTCCAGCTGCACGGGCAGAAAGCCCGAGGAAAACGAGCTGTTCATCGTCGAAGGTGATTCTGCCGGCGGTTCCGCCAAGCAGGGACGCGACCGGCGTTTTCAGGCGATTTTGCCGCTTCGCGGCAAGCCGCTCAACGCGGAAAAGAAGCGCATCGATCAGGTGCTCGCGAACGACGAGTTCCGCTCCATCATCACCGCGTTAGGCACGGGCATCGACGAGGATTTCACCCTCGCGCCGCTCAAATACCACAAGGTGATCATCCTTTCCGACGCAGATCAGGACGGCGCGCACATCCGTGCCATCCTACTGACGTTCTTTTACCGGTACATGCGCGAACTCGTCACGGAAGGCCACGTGTACATCGGCATGCCGCCGCTTTACCGCGTGCAGCGCGGCAAGGACATCCAGTACGCCTACGACGACAAGGAGCTGCGCCGGCTCACGAAGAGCGGCGGCAGAGGCTATACGATCCAGCGCTACAAGGGCCTGGGCGAGATGGACCCGGAGCAGCTGTGGGATACGACGATGAACCCGGAGAACCGCAAGCTCATGCAGGTGACCATCGAAGACGCCGCTGAGGCGGAACGCATGGTTACCATCCTGATGGGCGACAAGGTAGAGCCCCGGCGAGACTACATCAGCGCCAACGCGAACTTCAACAAGGTGGATACATTCCTGGAGCACGAGGGGAGGGCGTAAGAAATGGGCCGAAAGAAGGACGACATGACGCCAAAGCCGATCGCCCAGAGCATCGTGCAGGCCCCGATGGAAGAGGTCATGCACCAGTCGATGATCCCTTACGCAGAACACGTCATTCTGGAGCGCGCGCTGCCGCGCGTAGAGGACGGGCTCAAGCCCGTGCAGCGGCGCATCCTCTTTACCATGAACGAGCTGGGCATGACGCCGGACAAACCACACCGCAAGTGTGCGCGCATCGTCGGCGACTGCCTGGGTAAATATCACCCGCACGGCGATACGTCCGTGTACGACGCGATGGTTCGCATGGCCCAGCCGTACAGTCTGCGCGGTCTGCTGGTGGACGGCCACGGCAACTTCGGCTCCATAGACGGCGACAGCGCCGCCGCCATGCGCTATACCGAGGCGCGCATGGCGCCGCTGGCGCTTGAAATGCTGCGGGACATCGACAAGGACACCGTTTCCTTCAGTTTCAACTTCGACGACACGCTCAAAGAGCCGGACATGCTGCCCGCGCGTTATCCGAACCTGCTGGTCAACGGCGCGTCGGGCATCGCCGTGGGCCTTGCGACAAACATCCCGCCCCACAATTTGCGCGAGGCTATCGACGCGGTGGTGGCGCAGATGGAAGACCCGGACATCACGGTGGACGGACTGATGAAGTACATCCCCGCGCCGGACTTTCCGACAGGCGGTTTTTTGCTGCGCACGCCGGAGATCAGGCGCGCCTATGAATGCGGGCGCGCTAAGCTCACGGTGCGGGCGCGCGTGCACGTCGAGGACGGCCCATCCGGCCGCAAGCTGATCGTAATCACCGAGGTGCCCTATCAGGTGCCGAAGGCAGCGATGCTCGAAAAAATCCTGCGGCTCAGCGAAGAGCGCAAGGCCCAACTCGGCGGCATTCACGACATTCGGGACGAGTCCGACCGCACGGGCCTTCGCGCCGTCATCGAGCTCAAGCGCGACGTGGACCCGCAAAAGGTGCTCGCGGTGCTCTACAAGTACTCGGACCTTCAAGTGACATTTGGCGTGAACATGGTCGCCATCGCGAACGGGAAACCCAAGCAGATGGGCCTCAAGGAAATCATACATTATTACGTTGAACACCAGAAGAGCGTCGTCACGCGCCGCACGCGCTACGAGCTTTCGCAGGCGAAGGCGCGCGAGCACATCCTGCAGGGCCTGATGATCGCGGTGGACAACCTCGACGAGGTCATCGCGCTCATTCGCGGGAGCAAAAACGCGAAGGAAGCAAAAGAGGGGCTGATGGCCCGCTTTGCCCTGACGGACGTACAGGCACAGGCGATACTGGATCTGCGCCTGCAGCGGCTTACGGGCCTGGAAATCCTGACGTTGCGCAAGGAATACGACGAGGTTTTGCGCCTGATCGACAAGCTTGAAGGAATCCTGAAGAGCGACAAAAAGCTCCTAGGCGTCATCAAAAAGGAGATGCTCGAGATCAGGGAGCGCTTCGGAGACGAGAGACGGACGCAGATCGTGGACGACGACACCCAAGCTATGACGGTGCCGGAGGAGCAGCCGGAGCCGGAAGACACGGTCTTTCTGCTGACGCGCGGCGGACAGGCGCGCCGCATAGCGCCCAAGGCATTTGAAAAGGCGGAGTTCAAGACGCCGGAGGAGCTGCCGCGCTGTCTCATACGGATTCAAACCGACTACTCCCTGTACTTCTTTACAGACGCGGGCAACTGCTACCCTGTCAGCACAACGGCCGTGCCCGAAATCGTGCGCGCAAAGGATCGCGGGCTGACGCTGGGCGGGCTGCTCATGGGTCTGGAGGACGGCGAACAGGTCGTTCGGGTGCTGGCGATTCAAAACGGCAGCCTGGAAAGGACGGAAGACCTGCTGTTCGTCACCTGTCAGGGGATGATTAAGCGCACCGCAGCCGCCGAGTACGGCGTGCGCAAGGCGAAATTCGCAGCCATCAACCTCAAGGGCGGCGACAAATTGCAGGCCGTTCACGTGCTGTCGGACGAGCCGAACATGCTGCTCCTTTCAAGAAACGCCATGTCCATACAGTTTGCGCTGCAAAGCGTGCCGGTCACCGGGCGTACGACGGCGGGTGTCAAGGCAATGGCGCTCGAACTCGGCGATGCGGTCGTCTTTTCTTCACCGGTCTATCCGGAGGGAGAGGCCGTGCTGTTCAGCGACCGGGGCTACGCCAAGCGCGTGCTGATCGTCGATTTCGACATCCAGAACAGAAACGGCAAGGGGCTGCGGGCTTTCACGTTCAACAAGAACAGCTCAAACGGAACGCGCGTCGCGGGCGCGCTGTACGTGCGGGAGCCCTTTGACTTTACCGTGTGGCAGCAGGGCGGCATGCAGTCCACGATGAACACCGACGCCGTCATGATCGAGCCGCGCGCCTCGAAGGGAAGGCCCTACGTCATGGCGCTGATGGACGACGTCGTGACGGAAGTGAGCGCAAAAATCTAAGAATAAAAAGCACACATTTTCCGCTTTGAAGCGTCATATAATAGCAGTGGGTTGCAGCAAAGGGGCGATCCGGCAGGCATTCTTTCGTTCTAACAAAGGCCCGTCTTTCATACAGATGGGCAGAGTAAAAACGGAGGCGATGCACATGGCGGATAAGAAGATTCACCCCGGGAGCTTGCAGCGCATTGCATTGGTCGCATGCCTGGCCGTACTGTCTGTCGTTTATGCAGGCATGACGATATCGGGAGATGTCACGACGGCGGCGGCAAAGCGGGAATTACCGGTTTACAACGTCGATACGGAGGAAAAGGTGCTTTCCATCAGCTTCGATGCTGCCTGGGGCAGCGCGCAGACTGAAAAGATACTGGACATCCTGGACGAATACGACGTGCGCACGACATTTTTCCTGGTGGGCTTCTGGTCTGAAAAGTACCCGGAGCTCGTGCAGGAAATCGTGCTCCGCGGGCACGAAGTTGGGAACCACAGCGCGACGCATCCGCATATGTCTAAGTTGTCTGAGGCGCAGATCAAGGAAGAACTGAAGAAAGCAAGCGATCTGGTCGAGCACATTACCGGAAAACCCACAACGCTCTTTCGCCCGCCCTATGGCGAATACAACGACGCCGTTGTTCGCGTCAGCCGCGATGAAGGCTATGAATGCGTGCAATGGAACGTCGACTCGCTGGACTGGAAGAACCGCGGCGTAGACGATATGATCAAGCAATGTACAAAAAGCATCCATCCGGGTGACATCGTGCTGTTTCATAACGACTCCAAATACATCGTGGAGGCGCTTCCCACCATCCTCAAGACGTATACAGAGGCTGGTTACAAGATCATCCCCGTCTCCGAACTGCTGCTGAAGGGGGAGACGTGGATCGATCATCAGGGAACGCAGCACCTGCAGACCGCTGCGCCGCAACCGAAACCATAAGGGGTGATACGATGGAGAACATGGTCAATACACTGCGCCTGACCGGCCAGATCGTCGACACGCCGCAGGTCGGTCACGAAGCGTTCGGCGAAAAGTTCTACTATTTGACGCTCGGCGTGCCGAGACTGTCGGGCACGCAGGATCTTCTGCCCGTCACGATCTCGGAGCGGCTGCTCGAGGAGGGGGAGCTCGCATCGGGCACGACGCTGTCGCTGGAGGGGCAGGTGCGCTCCTACAACAAGATCATCGACGGCGCAGGGCGGCTGCTCATCACGGCTTTCGCGCAGAAGATCCTGCCGGTGGATGAAAAGGAAAACCCCAATCAGGTGCACCTGACGGGGACGCTGTGCAAGATGCCTGCCTACCGCACGACGCCGTTCGGACGCGAAATCGCGGATCTCATGCTGGCCGTGAACCGCGCGTACGGCAAGAGCGATTACATTCCCTGCATCACCTGGGGACGCAGCGCGCGTTTTGCCTCCAGGCTCAAGGTGGGCGACCACATCCACCTGAGCGGACGGCTGCAAAGCCGCAGCTATCAAAAGCAGATGCCGGACGGCAGCGTGGTGGAAAAGACGGCCTACGAGGTTTCGGTCGGCCATCTGGAGGTCGTTTCCGAAGAGGCACTGCACCCGGCGATGCCGCTCGAAAACGAAAAAGCAATCTCGGAGCATGCCTGAGCGCCTTTGCCCGCCGATGCGGGCATCTTTTTTATTTGGATTCATTTTTTTCTTCCGAAAAAGATTCTTTCCGGCTTTAACACGGTGAATTGTATCCTTTTTTTACGGGCAGATTTATGGTATAATGAATTATAGTAAGGGCGTATGCCCTTTTGTAAATGAACGAACGAAGCGCATGGAGGGTCCGCAAGGTGTTTGAATCAAAAATTAAAAACGCCCAAACCGACCTGTTGGTAAAGGCGATCCTTTCCCTTCAGACCGACGAGGAGTGCTATCGCCTTTTTGACGACCTGTGCACGATACATGAGGTACAGGCGCTCGCGCAGCGAATCGAGGTGGCGCGCCTGCTCAGGGAGCGCATCACCTATCACGACATCGCTGAACGGACGGGCGCCAGCACGGCGACCATCAGCCGCGTCAATCGCTGCCTGACCTACGGGGCGGACGGCTACAATACGGTGCTTGACCGGATGGAGAAGGAGTAATCATGGATTTAACTGCATTGAATCGCGAACAACGTCTTGCCGCCGAAACGCTGGAGGGGCCGCTGCTCGTGCTGGCGGGCGCGGGCTCCGGAAAGACGCGCGCGCTTACATACCGCATCGCCAACCTCCTGGATAAGGGCGTGCCCGCCTGGCAGATTCTGGCGATCACGTTTACCAACAAAGCGGCGCGAGAGATGCGCGAACGCCTTTTAAAGCTTGCGGGCGAGCAGGCGGACGAAGTATGGGTTTCTACCTTTCACGCAAGCTGCGCGAAGATTCTCCGCCGTGACATCGAAAAGCTGGGTTACACGCGCTCTTTTACGATCTACGACGACGACGATCAGATGACCGTCATCAAGGAGCTGCTCAAAAAACAGAACGTCGATGAAAAGTTCCTGCCCGCGCGCGAGGTCAAGAGCAAGATTTCCGACGCGAAGAACAAGCTGCAAAACCCGCAGGAGTGGTTCCACGCCTCTAGCCGGGATTATCGCATGCAGATGATCATGGACCTTTACACGGCCTACGAGGAGCGGCTCAAGGCCGCCAACGCGCTGGACTTTGACGACCTGCTGGTGAAGACGCTAGAGCTGTTCAGCCAGCACCCGCCGGTTCTGGAAAGCTATCAGCGCCGGTTCCATTACATTCACGTGGACGAATACCAGGATACCAACTATGCGCAGTATATGCTCGTAAAGCTGCTGGCGGGCGAATACCGGAACCTGTGCGTGGTGGGTGACGACGACCAGTCCATCTACGGCTGGCGCGGCGCGGACGTACGCAATATCCTGGACTTTGAAAAGGACTTTAAGGACTGCAAGGTCATTAAACTCGAGCAGAACTACCGCTCTTCCGCCAACATTCTGGACGCGGCGAACAACGTCATCGCGCACAACGCCGGCCGCAAGGAAAAGGCGCTGTGGACGGAGAAGGACGAAGGCGAAAAGATCTGCTTGTTCCATGCAGGAGATGAGCGGGAGGAAGCCGCCTGGGTCTGCGACCGGATGCAGCAGATGCACCAGACGGACGTATCCTACAACGCGATGGCCGTGCTGTACCGCATGAACGCGCAGTCCCGCGTGCTGGAAGAAATGCTGGTGCGCGCGGGCATTCCCTACAGGATTTACGGAGGCATGCGTTTTTACGACCGCAAGGAAGTGCGCGACATCGTGGCCTATCTGCGCGTCATCGTAAACCCGGCGGACGACGTGTCGCTGCGGCGCATCATCAACCAGCCCAAGCGCTCCATCGGCGACGCGACCATCGCGGAGCTCGTGCGCAGCGCGGCGGAGCAGGATTATTCGCTCTTCACGGCGATGCTGGAGCCGCCGCAGACGCTGGCTTCCCGCGCGCGAAAGTGCGTCGGGGAATTCGCCCAGCTGATGACCCGGCTCACCATCGAGCGCGAGACGATGCCGCTTTCGGAATTCGTGCAAAGGCTGATCGACGAGACGGGCCTGCTCGCGCAGTATACGAAGGAGGATTCCGACGAGGCCAGAACGCGCGTAGAGAACATCCAGGAGTTCATCGGCGCGGTGCAGGAGTTCGCGGAGAAGGCGGAAGCGCCGACGCTGGAGGATTTCCTCGAAAACGTCGCGCTCGTGACCGACCTGGACTCGATGACGGACGACGCGCAGGCGGTGACGCTCATGACGCTTCACAGCGCCAAGGGCTTGGAATTCAAGAACGTCTTTTTGATCGGCATGGAAGACGGCATCTTCCCATCCCTTCGCTCGATGAACGACGAGGAGCGCATGGAGGAGGAGCGCAGGCTTTGCTACGTGGGCATCACCCGCGCGCAGGATCGACTCTTTCTTTCCTATGCCACGCAGCGCATGCTGTTCAACCTGATGCAACACAACCGGCCTTCACAATTTCTGGATGAGATTCCCTCTCGTCTGATCGACGGCGGCATGGAAGCGCGACAGGCGGTGCAGAGTGCCTTCCGCGCGCACGATGAGCGGCAGCAGCAATCCTCGTCCACGCGCGAGCGCCCGGTGCTGCACGTCGGCCGTCAGCCGGTCAAGGACTTTGCGGGCGGACGCTCAGGTTCGCTCAACATTCCCGGCGTACAGAAGGGATTTGCTACGGTATCCTCTCAGGCGCAGGCTTACGTCAAGCCCGCTGTATTCAAACCCGGCGACCGCGTGCTTCACAAGAAGTTCGGCGAAGGCGACGTCGTCAAGGTGACCGGCAGCGGAAACGACGCGCGCATCTCCATCGAATTTGCCGCTTACGGCGTAAAGGAGTTCGCGCTGTCCATTGCGCCGATCATCAAGGTAGGAGGCTGAACATGGACGAAGTGCAGCACATGCAATCGCTCGTCGACAGGCTGAACGAGACGGCGCACGCGTATTATGTGCTCGACAACCCCGTGATTTCCGACGCGCAGTGGGATGCGATGTACGACGAGCTTTTGGCTCTGGAAGAGAAGACGGGCGTCAGACTGCCGGATTCCCCGACGCGCCGCGTGGGCGGTCAGCCCATCGCGGCGTTCGCGCCGCACCGGCACCTGGGCAGACTTTGGAGCCTGGGCAAGGCGCAGTCCGAAGGCGAGGTTTACGACTGGTGCGCGCGGTGCGAGCGCCTGCGCGAAGCGATGGAAGCGGCGGACGTTCCGCCGCTCGCCTTTGCCGTGGAGTATAAACTGGACGGGCTGACCATCAACCTGACTTATGAGGGCGGGCTTCTGGTCGGCGCGGCGACGCGCGGCAATGGCGAGGTAGGCGAGGAAATCCTGGAACAGGCGCGCACCATCCGCACGATCCCCGCGCGCATCCCTTTTACCGGGCGAATGGAGGTGCAGGGCGAGGGTATCATGCGCCTGTCCGCGCTGGAGGCGTACAATAAGTCGGCGACGGAGCCGCTGAAGAACGCACGCAACGCGGCCGCAGGCGCGTTGCGTAACCTAGACCCGCAGGTGACGGCCGCCCGCAAGCTGGACGCGTTTTTTTACCAGATCGGATACATCGAAGGGCGCTCATTTGCCGATCATCGCGAGATGATCGATTTTCTTCGTGAAAACCACTTTCAGGTGACGCCGTATTTGAAGACCGCCTCGACCATCGAGGAGGCGATGGAGGCCGTACGCGAGGTGGAGTCGCAGCGCGAATCGCTGGACTTTCTGATCGACGGCGCGGTGATCAAAATTACCTCCTTCGCGCTGCGCGAGGCGATGGGCTACACCGACAAGTTCCCCCGCTGGGCGTTGGCCTATAAGTTCCCGGCACAGGAAATGGTAACTCGGCTGGAGGACGTCACGTGGGAGCTGGGGAGGACCGGAAAGCTTACGCCGCTGGCCCATCTCAGGCCGGTGGACATCGGCGGCGTTACCGTCAAGCGCGCGACGCTGAACAACGTCGGGGACATCCAGAAAAAGCACGTGCGCATCGGTTCAGACGTGTGGATCCGCCGTTCCAACGACGTAATCCCGGAGATCATGGGATGCGTCCAAGGCGGCGGGGATGCGCATCAGGAGGAGATCGTGGCGCCGTCGGTCTGTCCCGCGTGCGGGGCGCCGCTGACCCAGCGAGGCGCGCACATCTTCTGCCTCAATCGCACATCCTGCAGGCCGCAGGCGGTCGCCCGGTTAGCACATTTCGCTTCCCGCGACGCCATGGACATCGAGGCGTTCAGCGAGAAGACGGCGGAGCTCTTCTATGACGAGCTTGGTCTGCGCGATCCGGCGGACCTGTACGCGCTGACGGCGGAGCAGATGATTCCGCTCAAAGGCTTTGGCCCCAAGAAAGCCGAAAAGCTGCTTTCGGAGCTCGAAAAGAGCAAGGACTGCCCGCTAGACGCGTTTATCTATGCGATGGGCATTCCAAACATCGGTCGTAAGACCGCGAGGGATCTCGCCCGCGTCTTCGGCTCGCTGGACGCACTGCGCGGGGCGACGGCGGAGCAGCTCGTCGCAATCGACGACATCGGGGACATCGTCGCGAGCAGCGTCTTGGAGTACTTTGCCTTTGATGAAAACAACGCGCTGGTGAACCGCCTGCTGGAGGCGGGCGTAACTCCGCGCGAGATGGAGACGCAGACGGAATCAGACGTCTTTGCGCAAAAGACGTTCGTGCTCACGGGCACGCTGCCGACGCTGACGCGCGCGCAGGCGGAGGAAATCATCACACGGAACGGCGGCAGCGCCACGTCCTCCGTCTCCAAGAAGACCAGCTATGTGCTCGCAGGCGAAAATGCCGGCAGCAAGCTGGAAAAGGCACAAAAGCTCGGCATTCCCGTCATCGACGAGGACACATTTTTGAAGATGGCATCCGGTAGCGACGAGGATGCGTGAGAGGAACGTGTTATGCGTCAAGGCAAGCTGACAAACGAAGAACTCGAGAAGGTCATCCTGGCCAACATTCGCCCTATGCATCCGGACGTGCTGCTCGGCGCGGGGGTCGGGGAGGACTGCGCGGCCATTCGCTTTGGGGATGAGGCGTGCGTGCTCTCGACCGATCCGATCACTGCAGCCGAAAGCCGTATGGGCCAGTTGGCCGTGCAGGTATCGCTCAACGACGTGGCCAGCGCGGGCGCGGAACCCGTGGGCGTGCTCATGACGCTGCTCGCGCCCCCGCAGGCGCGGATCGAGCAGATCGAGCAGGTCATCCGCGAAGCATCGGAGGAGGCGCGCGCGCACGGTTTGGACATCGTCGGCGGGCACACGGAGGTCACGGATGCGGTGACGCGCATCGTCGTCTCCACCACCGTGATCGGCCGCACAAAGCTTGAAAACATGGTGAAGACGCGCGGCGCCCAGTGCGGCGACGCGCTGGTGATGAGCAAGTTTGCCGCGCCGGAGGGCACGTCGATCCTCGCGAGAGATTACGAGATGGAGCTTCGCGCCGTTTTGTCGGAGCAGGAGCTTTGCGATGCGCGCGCGTTTTCGCAGCGCGTAAGCGTGCTGCCCGAGGGCCGCATCGGCGCCTCCATGGGCGTGACCGCTATGCACGACGCGACGGAGGGCGGCATTCTGGGCGCGTGCTGGGAAATCGCATCCGCCTCCAATCTGGGCGTTCGCGTCGACGCGGACGCCATCCCCGTCCGCAGCGTGACGCGGAAAATCTGCGACCATTTTGGCATTGATCCGCTGCGCCTGATCTCCAGCGGCGTCATGCTGATGACGCACCCAGACGGCGAGGCGCTGTGCGCTGCGCTGCGCGCGCACGGCATCGAGGCGACGAGAATCGGCGTGCTGCAAAAAGAAGGGATGGAGCAGGTGCACAGCGGCGTGACGGCCCCCCTCGCCCCGCCTCAGAGCGACGAGATTTACCGCGTAATCGCGAAAAAGTGACGGCAGACGCCGGGTTTCCTTTTGGGTGCGTTTGTGCTATACTAGTTCATCATGAAATAAAGAAGGATGGATGCCCGTGCGAAGCATGACCGGCTACGGCCGCAGCCGCATGGAAATAGATGGACGGGAAATGACGGTGGAGGTCAAAAGTGTCAACCACCGTTTTCTCGACATTTCGTTTCGCATGCCGAGGAGCCTCTCCTTTTTAGAAGAACCCATTCGCAGGGAACTGTCCGCGCACATGAGCCGCGGGCACGTGGACGTATTCTTGACTTACCGCAACGCCCGCGCCGACGCGCGCGTGGTAAGCGTGGACGTCGCGCTGATGCAGGCCTATCAAAGGGCGCTTGCGCAGATGCGGGAAGCGGGAAGCCTCGTGGACGACATGAAGCTCTCCGCGTATTCGCGCCTGCCGGACGTGCTGACGGTAAGCGAACAGGAGGAAGACCAGGATGCGGTGACAGCGCTGCTTAAGGCGGCGCTCGGCGAAGCGCTTGGCGGCCTCATCGCCATGCGCGAGCGCGAGGGCGCGAGCCTTCGGGACGACATGCGCAGAAAGCTCGACCGCCTGTCCGAGCTGCAGGGGCTGATCGCGCAGCGCGCTCCGCTCGTCACTGGAGACTACCGCGACCGGCTAAAGGCGCGTATCGAGCAGTTGACTGAAGGGCCGATGGACGAGCAGCGCCTCATTCAAGAGGTCGCCCTTTTCGCGGACCGCGCGGCAATCGACGAGGAGCTGGTGCGGCTGAGCAGCCACATTTCGCAGTTGCTGTCTCTGCTTGAGAGCGTGGAACCTGTGGGCCGTAAGCTGGATTTTCTCGTGCAGGAGCTCAACCGCGAGGTCAATACCATCGGTTCCAAAGCATCCGATCTCACGATCGCGGGGCTCGTCGTCGAGGCGAAAAGCGAGATTGAAAAACTGCGCGAGCAGGTTCAGAACATCGAATAACGCAGGAGGAGCGGACATGGCAATAAAGCTGATTAACATCGGTTTCGGCAACATCGTGTCCGCAAACCGCATCGTCGCCATCATCGGCCCGGAATCCGCGCCCGTCAAGCGGATCATACAGGAGGCGCGGGAGGAGCGCAGGCTGATCGACGCGACGTATGGGCGGCGTACGCGCGCCGTCATCATTACGGACAGCGGCCATGTGGTGCTTTCCGCGGTGCAGCCGGAGACGGTCGCGCATCGCCTGAACGCAAAAGAGGACAGCACCGAGGAGGAGGAAGATTCATAAATGGAACAACCGATACGCAAGGGTATGCTGCTCGTCATATCCGGTCCGTCCGGCGCGGGCAAGGGGACGCTCGCCAAGCGCCTGCTCGCGGACGACCCGACCTTTAAGTTTTCCGTTTCCGCTACCACGCGCGGCCCGCGCTATGACGAGGTGGACGGCGTGCACTATCACTTCCTGACGGAGGACGAATTTCAGGAGCGCGTGGACGCGGGCGACTTTCTGGAATGCGCCGTCGTGCACGGGCACCGCTACGGCACGCCGCGCGCATATGTGCGCGAATGCCTGGAACGCGGGGAAAATATCCTGCTGGACATCGACCCGCAGGGCGCGCGCAGCGTTGCGGCGGCCATGCCGGACTGTGTGACGGTTTTTATCCTGCCGCCCAGCTATGAAGAACTGCGCATTCGCCTGCACACGCGCAACACGGAGAATGAAAACGAGATCAACCGCCGCCTCGGCAATGCAAAGGGTGAGATCGATCAGCTTTCCCGCTACCAGTACGCCATCATCAACACGACCGTGGAGAAAGCGATCGTGGAGTTGAAGGCCGTCGTCGCGGCCGAAAAGCAGCGCACGACGCGCTTTTTCCCCGTCATCCCCGAAAAGAACGAAGCTTAAAGCGATTTGGAGGTAATATCTATGGCCATGACCAATCCCACGATTTTGCAGCTGCTCGACAAGGTGGATTGCCGCTATACGCTGGTGGTCGAGGTTTCCAAGCGTGCCCGACAGCTCGTCGGCGGCGCGCAGCCGTTGATCGACACCAAGGAGACGAAGGCCGTTTCCATCTCGATCGACGAGGTCAACCGCGGGCTGATCGGCTATGAGCGCCCGACCGAACTGGGAGAATGATGCGCTATGACGCTTGAAAAGCGCTGTGTCGTTCTGGGTGTGACGGGCGGCATCGCAGCGTACAAGGCCGCTGAAATCACGAGCCGCCTCAAAAAGCTGGGGACGGACGTGCGCATCATCATGACGAAGCACGCGTGTGAATTCATCACGCCGCTCACCTTGGAGACGCTGAGCGCGAACCCTGTGGTCTGCGACACGTTTGAGCGCGCCAGAACCTGGGAAGTGGAGCACATTGCCTTGGCGCAGCGCGCGGACCTCTTTCTGATCGCCCCGGCGACCGCGAACATCATGGCGAAGATGGCGGCAGGCCTTGCGGACGACATGCTTTCCACCACCGTGCTCGCTACGCGCGCGCCCGTACTGCTTGCGCCTGCGATGAATACGGCCATGTGGGAAAACGCTGTGACGCAGGAGAACCGCAGGACGCTTGAAAGGCGCGGCGCGCATTTCGTAGGGCCGGATGAAGGGCGTCTGGCCTGCGGCGCTATGGGCAAGGGCCATATCGCCTCCGTCGATTCGATCGTCGAGACGGCATGCGAGTTGCTCTGCCCGCGTCGGGATTTTGAGGGCAGGCGCGTGCTGGTGACAGCGGGGCCGACCCGCGAACCGCTCGATCCCGTGCGCTACCTGACGAACCGGTCTTCCGGCAAGATGGGCTATGCCATCGCGGAGGCCGCCGCTTTGCGCGGCGCGCGGGTGACGCTGCTGACAGGGCCGGTGCACTTGACGCCGCCCGCAGGGGTAAACGTCTTGCACTTTGAGACGACGGAGGAATTGCTCTCGCTCGCGAAGATACACGCCCCCGCTCAGGATGTCGTCATCCAGTCCGCGGCGCCCGCGGATTACCGCGCGGCAGAAATCGCGCCGCAGAAGATCAAGAAAGCGGACGGCGGGGCGCTGACGCTTCGTCTCGCAGAAAATCCTGACGTCGCGAAGGCGCTCGGAGAGGCGAAGCGCCCTGGCCAATGCTTCGTCGGTTTTGCGGCTGAGACGAACGACGTCGAAGAAAACGCGCAGAAAAAGCTGGAGAAAAAGCACCTTGATTTGATCGTCGCGAACGACGTGACGAAGCCCGGCGCGGGCTTTGACGTGGACACGAACATCGTGACGCTCATCACGCCGGATGACGTGCGCCCGCTCCCATTGCTTTCCAAGCGTGAGGTGGCGGACCGCATACTGGATCGCGTGCTGGAACTTTTCTGAGCAAGTAAAGCGGCTTTGCAAAGAGCCGCTTGTTTTCTGTCCATTATCCGGCAATACTTGAGATTTTGCGCGGGAAACGCTATAATGATACGATGCAGTTATGTGCTGTCTCGTGAATACCGACGATGGGCAAGAAAGGAGGGAAGCAAAATGGCATTCTGCGAGGTGATTGTCGATATCGTGCATGAGAACGTCGACAAGGTGTTCACGTACCGCGTGCCGGAGGGCATGCGGCTTGAAGCGGGGATGCGCGTGCAGATTCCCTTCGGCCCGCGAAAGATAGAAGGGTATGTCGTTCGCCTGACGGAGCGTTCCGATATCCCGTGCAAGTGCGTCATTCGGCCGCTTGAGGATTATCCGGCCCTTCTGCCGCACATGATGTGCCTGGCGGTAGAGCTTTCGCATGAAGCGCATTGCCCGCTGGCGGAGACGATTCGCCTGATGATTCCCGCCCAGATGCGCGGAGAGCGCGTTAAGCCCAAGGAAGAAGAAATGGTTTCGCTTTCCGTGGATGCGGGGGTGCTTGCGCAGGTCATCGCATCCCTGAATCGGGCGCCCAGGCAGGCGCAGGTGCTCGCCGCGCTCGCAGAGGCGAAGGGGCGTGCGATGACGATGGAGGCTCTTCGCGCCCAGATTCCGGATTGCAGGGCTGCGGTAAATGCGCTCGTAAAAAAGCAAATGATCACCTTGAAGCGCCAGGAGGTTTTGCGAGCTCCCGTTTATTCGAAGCCCGACGTCTGCGGCGAGGAGCCCGAACTGACCCCTTCTCAGTCCGCTGTGCTGGGGGAACTGCTGCCGGCGCTGTGCGCCGGGACGGGGCGCTTTTTGCTCTACGGCGTGACGGGAAGCGGCAAGACAGAGGTTTACATCCGCGCGGTGAAGGACGTCCTAGCGCGTGGGAAGACGGCTATCGTCCTCGTGCCGGAAATCGCCCTGACGCCGCAGATGGTCGATTGGTTTAAGGCGCGCTTTGGGCAGGGAGCGGCGGTTCTCCATTCCCGTCTATCGGCGGGGCAGCGGTTCGACGAGTGGCGGCGCATTCGTAAGGGCGACGCGCGCGTCGTCATCGGCGCCCGCTCCGCGATCTTCGCGCCGCTTGAAAACCTGGGCGTCGTGATCGTGGACGAGGAGCATGAACAAAGCTACATCGCCGACAATTCGCCGCGTTACGACGCGCGAGAGGTTGCACGCATGCGCTGCGAAAACGAAGGGGGGACGCTGCTGCTCGCGAGCGCGACGCCGAGCATGCGTTCCTTTGCGCTCGCACAACGGGGCGATTTGACGCTGTTGGAATTGCCTGCGCGCGTGAACAATCGCCCGATGCCCGAGGTGCACCTCGTGGACATGCGGGAGGAGCTGGAGATGGGGAACCATACCATTTTCAGCGGCGCGCTGATGGAAGGAATGAAGCGCTGCCTGGAAGGCGGGCATCAGGCGATTCTTTTCGTCAACCGGCGCGGCTATTCGACATTTGTCTCCTGCCGCAGCTGCGGCTACATCGTCAAGTGCCCCAATTGCGACGTAAGCATGACCTATCATCAGGACGGCGAGATGATGCAGTGCCATTATTGCGGGCATCAGGAAAAGCCCCCGACGGTCTGCCCTTCCTGCCAAAGCCATTACATCCGTTACTTCGGTACGGGCACGCAGAAGGTGGAGCAGGAAATGCAGCGGTATTTCCCCGGCGTGCCGCTGCTGCGCATGGACAACGACACCACGCGTACCCGCGACGCGCACCACGAAATCATCGGCCGTTTCAGGCGGCAGGAGGCGCGCGTGCTCATCGGCACGCAGATGATTGCCAAGGGACTGGATTTCCCGAACGTGACGCTCGTAGGCGTCATCGCGGCGGACGCGATGCTGGGACTGCCGGATTACCGGGCAAGCGAGCGAACGTTTCAGCTCATCACGCAGGTGGCTGGGCGCGCCGGGCGCGCGCAATGTACAGGCGAGGTGTTCGTGCAGACCTACACGCCGGATCACTACAGCATTCAGACCGCGGCGAGGCAGGACTTTCGGGCTTTTTATGAGCAGGAGATGCGAAGGCGCAGGCAGCAGCTTTTCCCACCGTTTACACAAATCTGCCGGTTGCTCATCGAGGCTGCGGAGCAGCCGCCTCTGATCCGTACGGCGCAGGCGCTTTCAGAGCAGATGAACGCCTTTATGCAAAGGCATACGGGGCTTGCGCGTCAGCTTATCTCGATGCGAAGCATGGAGCCTCCGGTTCGCATGATCCGCAAAAAGTACCGCTGGCAGGTCGTCGTCAAGCTGATCGACGTGCCCGCAAGCGACCCCATCGTCGAGAAGATGACGGAGCTTTCGCGCGTCGAATGGCCGGGCGCGCAGGTTTTCCTGGAAATCAATCCATCCAGCATGGTTTAATGAAGAGGAGATGAATGAAAAATGGCTTTAAGAAAGATCGTATATATCGAGGACGAGATGCTGCGCAAGAAGAGCCGCAAGGTGGAGCGCTTTGACGAGCGGCTCCACACGCTGCTCGACGACATGGCGGAAACCATGTACAAGAACAACGGCTGCGGACTCGCGGCGCCGCAGGTTGCGGTGCTCAAGCGCGTAGTGGTCATGGACGTGGGCGACGGACTGATCGAAATGGTCAATCCGGAGATCGTCTCTCGAGAGGGAGCGGTGGACGGCGTGGAGGGGTGCATTTCCATCCCCGGCAGGCAAGGCTACGTCGTTCGGCCGCAGAAGGTCGTCGTGCGGGCGCAGGACCGAAACGGAGCCCCGATTGAGATTACCGGCGAAGACTGGCTCGCGCGCTGTATCTGTCATGAGACCGACCACCTGGACGGCCAGTTGTATGTGGACATCATGCACGAAGAGGTTTTCGACACGGAGACGGAGGAAGAGGAATCTTGATGCGAATCGTTTTCATGGGTACGCCGGACTTCGCGGTGCCGAGCCTGCGCGCGCTGGTCGAATCCGACCGCTACGACGTCGTAGGCGTCGTCTGTCAGCCGGACCGGCCCAAGGGGCGCAGCGGCAGGCCCCAGCCCTGCCCGACCAAAGAATATGCGGTTTTAAAGGGGATTCCAGTCTTTCAGTTTGAACGCATACGCCGCCCGGAGGGTGTCGAGGCGATGCGCGGCCTTGCGCCGGACATCTGGGTTACGGCTGCGTTCGGTCAGATTCTTTCGCAGGAGCTGCTGGACATTCCCAAGTTCGGAACCATCAATGTGCACGCGTCTCTGCTGCCCGCATATCGCGGATCCGCGCCGGTCAACTGGTGCCTCATCAACGGCGAGCGCGAGACGGGCGTTACGACCATGCTCACGGACAAAGGAATGGACACGGGCGACATGATGCTGCGCGTAAAGACGCCGGTTGGCCCGGAGGAGACGGCGGGCGAATTGACGGAGCGGCTCGCCGTCATGGGGGCGAAGCTGCTGATGGAGACGCTTCAGGCGGTCGAGGCGGGAACCTGCCCCCGAGAGGCGCAGGACCCGGAGAAGGCCTCTTACTATCCCCTGCTGAAAAAGGAGACCGGACACATCGACTGGACGATGAGCGCGGAGCGCATCGCGAACCTCGTGCGCGGCGTCAATCCCTGGCCGGGGGCCTGGACGGAGATGGACGCGGGCGTTCTCAAGGTCTGGAAGGCCGCTGCGTTTCATGGCGATGCGGGCGCGGTTCCCGGAGAAGTAATGACGTCCGACCCCAGGCAGGGGCTCGTCGTCTCGACAGGCGAGGGACGCCTGGAGCTTATGGAAATACAGGCGCCGGGCAGCAAGCGAATGCATGCAAAGGATTATCTGCGAGGCCATGCGATCCCTGTGGGGACGCGCCTTGGAAAGGGCAATTAAGTATGACGAACGAAACCCGCCGACCGCCTTACGGGCGCAAACCCGCCCCGGGCACCGCAAAGCCCGTCGCGCGAAAGGGCGCGCCCTTTCGCAAGGACATGCCGTCCAGGCCCGCGCGCCGCGAGGGCAACTTCGTTTCACAGAGCGCCCGCCGCGTCGCGCTGGACGTTCTGCTGGAGGTGTCCCTGCAGGACGCATACGCGTCCCTGGCACTGAGCCATCACCTGCAGGGGCCCATTTTCCTTTCAGACCGCGACAAGCGCCTCGTGACGGAGCTGGTCTATGGAACGTTGGAAAATAAGATTCGTCTGGACTACATGATCGACAGCTATCTGGAGCGAAAAGAGCTCGACGCGGTGGTACGCGAGATCCTGCGCATGGCGGCCTATCAGCTCTTCTTTCTCGACCGTGTGCCGGACATGGCGGCGGTGGACGAAGCCGTCAAGCTCACGCGCGCCAGGGCAGGCGAGAACTACACGGGACTGGTGAACGGCGTACTGCGCACGATGCTGCGCGAAAAAGACCGCGTCGTCTATCCTAAGCCCGACGCGGAGCCCGCACGGTACCTCTCGGTAATGTTCAGCCTGCCGGTGTTCCTCGCGCAGCGGCTGATCGACGCCTACGGCCCGCAGACGGCCCTTGCGATCGCGAAATACCGCCAGGACGAACACGAGATGACGCTGCGGCCCAATCTGGAGCGAACGACGGTTGAGGCCTTTGAACGCTTTCTTTGTCAAAGCGGCATTCAGTTTGAACCCGGCCTTGTGCCGGGCGCGTATCGCGTAAAGCAGCCCGGCGACATGACGGCGCGAGCCGAATACAAGAGCGGCCTGTTCTCGATCCAGAGCGAGAGCTCTATGCTCGCGGCGAACGCCTTGGGCGCAAGGCCGGGACAGTCGCTGCTGGATGCCTGCGCCGCGCCCGGCGGCAAGACGGCGGTGCTCAGCGAGACGATGCACGGAACTGGCCGCGTCTACGCCTGGGATTTGCACGAGCATCGAGTCACCCTGATTCGTGCCATGGCGCAGAGGCTGCACCTGGACAACGTGCGTGCGGCGCAGCGGGACGCATCGCAGCTGAGAGAGGATCTCATTCTGACGATGGACGGCGTGCTGCTCGACGCGCCCTGCTCCGGCACCGGCGTCATGCTCTCAAAGCCGGACATCAAGTACCGCCAGACGCAGGAGAGCGTCGCGGCGCTCGTAAGCACCCAGCAGAAGCTGCTGGAGGCCTGCTGCCAGTATGTCCGTCCCGGCGGAACGCTGGTCTATTCGACCTGCTCAATTTTGCCGGAAGAGAACGTCGAGCAGGTGAACGCTTTTTTAAAGGCGCATTCGGAATTTCACCTGGAGCCGCTCGGGGAGTTGCTGCCGGAAGCGATTCGCCCACACGAAGAAAACGGAATGATTCAGCTGCTCGCGCATCGCGACGGCATGGACGGCTTCTTCATCGCCCGGATGCGCAGGTCGGAGGGATGAGCTTGCTGGAACTTTTAAGCATGTCGCAGGCGGAAATGGGTGAGCTGCTCGCTTCCTGGGGCCAGCCCGCGTTTCGCAAAAAGCAGCTTTTTTCCTGGCTGCATCAGGGGACGCCGTTTGAACAGATGCTCAACCTTCCCAATGCCCTGCGCGTACGTCTGCGCGCGGAGGCGTCCGAAAACACCGTGTCCGTCCTGGAGACGATAGAATCTAAGATCGACGGCACCGTAAAGCTACTGTACCGCCTCCTGGATGGCAACGTCATTGAGGGCGTGCTCATGCGCTACAAGCACGGCAACACGCTTTGCCTTTCCACGCAGGTGGGCTGCAAGATGGGCTGTGCGTTTTGCGCTTCCACGCTCGACGGCTGCGTGCGCAACCTGAGCGCGGGCGAGATGCTGGGGCAGGTGGTCTGCGCCAACCGCGTGCTCGGTGAAGGGGAGCGCGTGCACAACATCGTGCTCATGGGCAGCGGAGAACCGCTGGACAACTATGAAAACACGACGCGCTTTCTGCGCCTGCTGCGTGAGCCGGACGGCGTCAATATCGGCCTTAGGAACGTGTCGCTTTCCACCTGCGGCCTGGTTCCGCAGATGTACGCCTTTGCGGATGAGGACCTGCCTGTGACGTTGTCGGTCTCTTTGCACGCGCCAAACGACGACGTCAGGAGAAAGATCATGCCGGTCGCGAACCGTTACAGCATCGAGGAGCTCATCGGCGCGTGTAAAAACTACATCGGGAAGACCGGACGGCGCGTGATTTTCGAGTATGCGCTCATCAGCGGCGTGAATGCCTCGGTCGCTCAGGCGCATGAGCTCTCGACCCTTCTGCGCGGCATGCAGTGCCATGTCAACCTCATCCCGCTTAACAGCGTCCCGGAGCGCGGGCTCCAAGGCGTGAGCGAACGGGAGGTATCCGCCTTCAAGGCAGCGCTGGAAGAACGGCACATTTCGGTCACGCGCAGGCGCGAGATGGGCGACGACATCGAGGGCGCCTGCGGACAGCTCCGCAGGAAGTACATCGCGAATACGGAAAACGAATGACGGAAGTTTGGGGGGATTGATCGTGAAATCCATCGTAAGAAGCGACGTGGGACGCGTGCGCAAGCAGAATGAGGATACGGCCTATGTGGGGGCCGCGCAATCGCTGCTGGCCGTCGCCGACGGCATGGGCGGCCATAAAGCGGGCGAAGTGGCCAGCTACATGGCGATCGATACCCTGAAACAGCGCCTCCGGACGCACAAACCGGACCTCAAGCTGATGCGGCTTGCATTTGAAGAGGCGAACCGGCGCATTGCGGACGTGTCGAAAGGCGAGGAAAACTGCCACGGCATGGGTACGACCATGACCGCGCTGTGGAAGACGAACGCCTCGATGCTGCTGGCGCACGTGGGCGACAGCCGCGCATACCTCCTGCGGGACGGCATTCTGCATCAGGTGACGGACGACCATTCGGTCGTAGCGGAGCTCATGCGAAGCGGTCTGCTCACGCCGGAAGAGGCGCGGAAGCATCCATATCGGAACGTCATCACGCGCGCGCTGGGCAGCGCGCCGAGCGTAGAGGTCGATCTGCGCGAGCACGAGCGGCATAAAGGGGATATCTGGCTGCTGTGCACGGACGGGCTCAGCAACATGCTGTCGGATCAGAAGATGCAGGAAATACTGAGCACCCTTCCGCCGGATCAGGCTGCGGACGAACTGCTGCATCTGGCGCTGGAAGCGGGCGGCACGGACAACATCACGTTCATCCTCGCGTTGGACGACGAGGAGGTGAATGCATGATCGGCTGCGTGCTGGCCGGACGCTATCGGATCGACTCCCTCATCGGAAAAGGCGGCATGGCGATCGTATACCGAGCGGAGGACCTGCGAACCCACCGCGTCGTGGCGGTCAAGGTGCTGCGCGAGGAATACAGCAGCGACGAGGAGTTCCTGCGGCGTTTCGACCGCGAGGCGGAGGTCTACGCGAAGACGTCCTCGCACCCGAATATCGTCAACATGCTGGATCTCGGCTCCGATGGAGATACGCATTTTCTCGTCATGGAGTACGTGAGCGGAAAGACGCTCAAGGAACTCATCAAGGAACACGGCAAGCTGCGGCCCGAGTGGGCGGTTCACCTGACGCTGCAAATTCTGGCGGCGCTCGGGCACGCGCACGAGCAGCACGTCATCCACCGGGACATCAAGCCGCAGAACATGATGCTAGACGAGGACGGACGCATCAAGGTGGGCGATTTCGGCATCGCCAAGATGACCGATTCCGCGACGATGACCATCGCAGACGGGAACGTGATGGGCTCTGTCCACTATTTTTCGCCCGAACAGGCGAAGGGCCTGCCCGTTTCGGAGACGAGCGACCTGTATTCCGTCGGGGTGATGCTCTACGAAATGCTGACGGGCCATGTGCCCTTTGAAGGCGATACGCCGGTCAGTGTCGCGATGAAGCACCTGACGGAGCTTCCTAAGCCCGTCTCGCAGGAGGCGAATGTCTCCCCGGCGCTGGAGCAGGTGCTGAACAAGGCATTGTGCAAACAGGCGGATCAGCGCTACCAGTCGGCGGACGCGATGGCGAGGGATCTGCGGCGGGCGATGCGCCACCCGGAGGGGGGGTTTGTCAACATGCGCCCGGCGTCGGAACCCGGGGCACAGACGCGCCGTCATCGCCAGATGCAGCGTCAGATTCGACAGGGTCTGCGCAAGCGCAAGGCGCTGACCATCACGCTTACCTGTCTGTTGAGCCTGACGCTGCTCTCCGGACTTGCCTACACGGGGGTTATGATCTACGATAGAACCGTTCGCCACGTCACGATGCCGGATTTGATGGGCCTGGATGAGGAAACCGCAGTCAAAATGCTCGACCGCGCCGGCGTGACGCCGGTCGTATCCCGCAGATACAGCGAAAACCCGGTGGGGATTGTACTGGAACAGACGCCCGGAAGCGGTGAAAGCATGCTGCGGGGAGACGCCGTTTATATCACGGTCAGCAACGGAACCAATACGCTGACGGTACCTGACCTTTTCGGCCTGACGGCGGAGGATGCGGAGTATGCGGTCGGCCAGGCGGGGCTGACGCTCGGCGACGTCACGGTAGAGATATCCGAGGCCATGGCGGGCACGGTCTTTTCGCAGGAGCCGCCCGCAGGGAAGGTTGTGGACAAGGATGCCGTGGTCGATCTGCGCGTCAGCGGCGGCCTGGTCATCATCCCCGATCTTTCCGGCAAGCGGTTGGAGGAGAGCGAGGCGGAGCTGCAAAACCTCGGCCTGCCTCGCGGCAACGTCACGACGCAGCCGGTGGACAATGCGAAACAGGACGGCGTGGTGCTCTCCCAGAATCCGAGCAAATTCGAGCGCGTGTTCCCGGATACGGAGGTCGACCTGATCGTGGGTCAGCTCGACAAGCGGAAATACAGCGCCACGGTCGCAATCACCGTGACGGTGCCCTCAAACGGCGCACATGTACGCGTGGCGCTGGTTGAACCCGGCGGCACGGAGCGGGATCAGTACGCGGCCATGCTGACGCAGGCCGGTGAGAACGCTTTTTCCATCACGCTTCGCAGCGAGTATTCCGGACGCATGGCATATCGCCTGTACATCGACGATCAGTTCGTCAGCGAGACGGAGGTCACATTGCAATGACGACCCAACCGGCGATCAGAAGCCGGACGACGGAAGGGAAGGGATTGCCCGAATGACGGGACGCATTGTCCGCGGAATCGGCGGCCTGTATACGGTCCGGGAGGACGAAAGCGAAACGGAATTTGTGCTGAGGGCGCGTGGAAAGCTGCGCAGGCAGCATATGACGCCGATGGTGGGCGACCGGGTGGCGTTCAGCCCCGGCAGCGGCGAGGAGCACGGCTGGCTGGAGGAAATCCTGCCGCGGGCGACCTGCTGCGTGCGGCCGCCCGTCGCCAACGTCGACGTTCTGGCGCTGGTGGTCGCGCCAGTGCCGCAGCCGGACCTTTTGCTCATCGATCGAATGATCGTCTGTGCGCGCCGCGTCGGCATTCAGCCGTTGCTTTGCGTGAATAAGTGCGATCTGGAGGCCGATCTCGACGAGGCCTGTCGTGCGGCTTATGAGCGCGCGCAGGTTCCCGTCTTTACCGTGAGCGCGCATGAAAGACGGGGGCTTGACGCGCTGAAAGCTTATCTGGCGGGGAAGACCGTGTGCTTCGCGGGGCAGTCGGCCGTGGGGAAGAGCTCGCTGCTGAACGCGCTGTTGAACCTGTCGCTTCCCACGGGAGATGTGAGCCGCAAGACAGAGCGCGGGCGGCACACGACACGACACGCGGAGCTTATCTTTGCAGAGGGCTTTCGGGTGATGGATACGCCGGGTTTCAGCCTTCTCGGATTCGAAGAGGGCTTTGAGCCGGAAGAGCTTTTGGCGTATTACCCGGAATTTGAGCCGTACGAAGGAAAATGCCGCTTTGCGCCCTGTCTGCACGACCGCGAGCCCGGATGCGCCGTGCGCGAGGCGATGCAGCAGGAAAAAATATCGACGGAACGCTGGGCACGGTACTGCGTGCTGCTCGGCGAATTGCGCGAACTGTGGAGGAATCGGTATGATTAGGTTTTCGCCATCTATTTTAGCCTGCGATTACATGAACATGGGCAAGGATATCGACCGGATGGAACAGGCGGGCGCCGACTGGCTGCACCTGGACATCATGGACGGCCTGTTTGTGCCCAACATCAGCTTTGGCCCTGCGGTTGTTTCCGCGGTGGACATGCAGAGCAATCTCCCGCTGGATGTCCACCTCATGATCGTCGACCCGGATCGTTACATCGACGCCTTCGCCAAGGCGGGCGCCGACTATCTGACGGTTCATGCGGAGGCGGTGAAGGATTTGAGCCAAACCCTAGACAGCATCCACGCAGCCGGCATGAAGGCGGGTGTCTCGCTGAAGCCCGCTACCGAACCTTCTGTACTGGAGGGATGCCTCTCAAAGATAGACCTCGTGCTCGTCATGACGGTGGAACCGGGGTTTGGCGGGCAAAAGCTCATGCCGGAAATGCTGAACAAGGTCAGCGTGGTCGAGCGAATGCTGCGCGGAGCGGGAAGCGGTGCGTTGATCGAGGTAGACGGCGGCGTCACGATGGACAACGCCATGCAGGCGGTGCAGGCGGGTGCGGAGGTTCTGGTGATGGGCACGGCACTGTTTAACAGCGCGAATCCGGGCAATATCATGTCGATGCTTCGCGCCGCGAGCGAGGGCGCAGAAAAATGAATGCGCTGATCGTACTCGGCGGCCAAAAACCCTCTTCAGGCCTTTTGCAGGAGCTGGCGAAGAGGGCGTCGCTCGTCTTATGCGCTGATTCCGGCCTGGAGGCGGCGCTTGAGGGCGGCATACGTCCGGACGCGGTCATCGGGGATATGGACAGCGTATCGGATCATCTGCTGAACCGCTATGCTTCCGAAAACGGAAAGGTGTTGCGGCTTCCCCGCGAGAAGGACGATACGGACGGCGTAGCCGTGCTCGATTACGCGATCGGGCTCGGCGTAAAGCAAATTACGCTGACTGGAGCGCTGGGCGGAAGGCTCGATCACGCGCTGGCCAACTGCATGCTGCTCGTGCGTGCCGCAAACCGCGGTCTCTCTGCCTGTATCGAAGAAGACGGTCAGCATATCGAATTGCTTCGCGGCTGCCGTAAGATCGAGGGGCACAGCGGCCAGACCTTTTCGCTGCTTTCCTTAGGGGCGGCGCACGTAGCTTCGCTGGAAGGCGCGCATTATCCGCTCTGCGACTACGCGATGAGGAGCGACTATCCGATCGGCATCAGCAATCTGTTTGAGACATCCTGCATCCGGGTCGAGGTGGACGCAGGCGACGTACTTTTCTTTCAGATCAAGTAAGCTATAGACGGGGATATCAGAAAAAAGCCGCGTATTTCCGCATCATTTTGGCCTTCTTCCGCATAGAGTGTGGTAAAAGCGGGGGTGATGGCCATGGGCAGATGCAGGGGAACACGCGGCTTTTCGCCGCCTTGCGGCGGCAATCCGCGGCGCGGCCAGGTGTTGATTGGGATTATTCTGATGCTGATCGGCCTTTTTCTCATCTTCCTGTGCATTCCATTTCAAATTTGGATCGTGCTCTTTGGCGCGGCGCTGATCCTGCTGGGATATTTTTTCATCCGTACACCTTGAGGCGGGCGAAGGGGATGAAAAGGATTGCGGTACGGGAAGCGTTGAAAGGGGGGAAGAGCTCATGCGCATTCGGATGGTTTGTCTGCGCGCACCTCGTTTTTTACGGGGTTTCCTGCGCCTCTTCGCGCGCTGAACGGAGACGAAAAAAACGTGATCCATGCTCTGGATCACGTTTTTAATCGCTCAAAAGAGATTACAGCGCGCGCTGGACTTTGCCGCTGCGCAGGCAACGCGTGCACACGTTCATGTGGCAAACGCTTCCATCGACCACTACGCGGACGCGCTGCGTGTTCGGCGCCCAGCTACGACGGGTCTTGCGATTGGAGTGGCTGACGTTGTTGCCGGACATGACGCCCTTGGCGCAAACCTCACAAAACTTTCCCATAAGTCACACCTCCTTCTGGAGCGGAAACAGTCATATAACAGAATCATTCTATCATCTTTTCGGGGTTTTGACAAGTACTTTTTGAAACCCACAGAAAAAAACATCTCAAGATCCCTGAATAAGCCCAGGCGGCACGACCATATTATATTTTTAAAGGAATATTCTTGCGCCTTTGGGACAAATCCTGTATACTGTAAGTTGATCCAATGAGACCGGGTCCGTTTGACCCTTGTGCAAGGAGGGTTTCTCATGGAATGTAAGATCAAAAATGATCTGGGTACAATTTCTATCAGCGAGGATGTCATGCTGAAGGTGGCGGGCTATGCCGCGCTGGAATGCTACGGCATCGTAGCGATGTCATCAAAGCGTGCCAAAGATGGGTTCGTGGAATGGCTTGGGCGCGAAAACCTGACGAAGGGCGTGCAGATTCGCGTCGAGGAAAATGTCATCGACGTAGACCTGTTCATCATCGTGGAGTACGGCATTTCGATCGCGGAGGTCTGCAACGCGATCACGGAGACCGTGCGCTACAAGATGGAAAGCATGACCGGCGCCAAGGTGCGGTGCATCAATATCACGGTTGAAGGCATTCGCGTCTGAGCGGCCTTTGATACGAACTGGAGGCGGAAAACTTGTCACAGGAAACCATCGATGGTTTGTTGTTCAAAGAAATGGTTTTGGCCGGCGCCAGCCTGCTGGAGCGCAACCGTGAGGCGATCGACGCGCTGAACGTGTTTCCCGTTCCGGACGGCGACACCGGCACAAACATGTCCTTGACGATGAAGTCCATGGTCAAAGAACTTTCGGCCCTGGACGAGGCGAACGCGGCAAAAGTAGCCGAGGCCGCGTCAAAGGGTGCGCTGAAGGGCGCCCGCGGCAATTCGGGCGTCATTTTATCGCAAATTTTCAGAGGCTTTGCGCGCGGCCTGGACGGCGCGGCGATCATCACGCCGGTGCTGTTCGCGCAGGCGCTCAAGAGCGGTGCGGATACGGCCTACAAGGCCATCATGAAGCCCAAGGAAGGAACGATTCTCACGGTCATCCGCGTCATCGCGGAGGAGGCGCTGCGTCAGGTTCGCAAGAATCCGGACGATATGCACGCGCTGATGGACGTTGTCGTTCAGAGCGGCGAGGCCATCCTGAAGAAGACGCCGGACATGCTGCCCGCGCTCAAGCAGGCGGGGGTCGTCGATTCCGGCGGACAGGGCCTGCTCACGGTCTTCACAGGCTATAAGGCGACCCTGAACGGCGAGCATATCGACGATACGAACATGGAAGTCGGAGAGGCTGCGACGCTTGACTTTGAGGACGACCACGACGCGCTTGAAGAAATCACGTTCAAGTATTGCACGGAGTTCATCATTCAGGATATGCCGGAAACCATTACGGAAAACGACATCAACACCTTCCGCCGCCGCCTGGCACGCATCGGCGACTGCGTGGTCGTCGTGGGCGACTTCTCGCTGGTCAAGGTGCACGTGCACACAAACGAACCGGGCAAGGCGCTGCAGTACGCCTGCGCCATGGGCGATCTCATCAACCTGAAAATCGATAACATGGCGGAGGAACGCAAGGAACGCCAGGCACGTCAGGCGCGCGAAACGAAGCAGGAGCAGCCGCAAAGCGATTACGGCATGGTCGCCGTCTCGCTCGGCGAGGGCTTCTCGCAGATTTTCAAGGATCTTTCGGTAGACCATATCGTCGAGGGCGGTCAGACGATGAATCCGAGCATCGAGGACATCCTGGGTGCGGTAGATGCCGTGAACGCCAAGACGGTTTTTGTGCTGCCCAACAACTCCAACGTCATTCTGGCAGCGACGCAGGCGGCCGAACTGTCCGATAAAAACGTCATCGTCATCCCGACCAAGAACGTTGCGATGGGCATCGGCGCGGTCGTCGCTTTCCAGCCGGATCTGGATCCGGACGGAAACGCGGCGAACATGACGGAGGCAGCCAATCGCGTGAAGACGGGGCAGATTACGTTCGCCGTGCGCGATTCCACCTTTGAGGGCAAGGAAATCAGGGAAGGCGACATCATCGGCATTTACAATGGAAAGATTCAGGTCGTGGGCAGCGACGTACACGACGTAGCGCTGGAACTTATGAAGATTCTGGTGACCGACGAGGACGAGTTGATCACGGTCTATTACGGCGAAGATACCAAGGAGGAAGACGCGCAGGCGCTGACGGACGAAATCGCCGGGATGTACGGCGAGCGCGACGTGGAGATTCAATACGGCGGTCAGCCCCTGTATTACTACCTCTTTTCGGCTGAGTAAACGAAGGGCCGCCTGATTTCAGGCGGCCCTTTTCTGGAGGAAACGATGCAGGCTTTCGCTTGGAAGGACTTCAAGGGCTTTGGACCGGCGCGCATAAAGGCGCTCGCTGCGCGGGAAATTGAATCGCCCGGACAGCTGCTCGAGCAGCTGCCGACCGGATACCGCGACACTACCGTGCCGATGCCCGTCGCCGCGCTCTCAGACGGCATGCAATGCGCTTTCGCGGGCTGGATCGATGGTGCTGTTCACCTGCATCGCGCGCACGGTATGGTATGGGTGAGCGCAAAGGTCAGAGATGACAGCGGCGTTCTGCGCTGCATGTGGTTTAACCAGCCTTGGATGAAGCAGCAGATCCACGAGGGGCAGGAGGTCCTGATGTATGCGCACATCGTCCGAAAGAAGACCGGTCTTATTGCGATGAACCCTACTCTGGAACGGGAAAGACGCATCACGCCTGTGTACGCGCAGATTCCGGGGGTACCGCAAAAGCTGATCAGAGATGCCGTGGCGCAGATGCTGGAAACGTACGATTGCGCGGACGACATGCCCATCTCACTTCGAGAGAGACATTCTCTGTGTGACCGCACATATGCACTGCGGCAGGCGCATTTTCCAAAGGACGCCTCGTCGCTCGCTGCCGCCAAGAGAAGGCTCGCGTTTGAAGAATTGCTGTACTTCCAGGCAGCGCTCACGGGCGTTGCAGCGGAAAAACCGCTCGGCATTCAAATCGGCTGCGGTACGGGGGATGCGGAAGCATTCTGGCGGGCGCAGCCTTTTACCCCGACCCACGCGCAGGCGCATGTGCTGGAAGAGATCCTTGTGGACATGGCGGCTCCTGAGGCCATGGCGCGCATGGTGCAGGGCGACGTGGGCTGCGGCAAGACGGCGATTGCCTTCGCGGCGCTGTATGCTGCCGCGAAGCACGGATTTCAGGGTGCTATGATGGCGCCTACGGAGGTGCTCGCCAGCCAGCACATGCGCTCTGCCGAGCAGATGCTCGAACCATTGGGCGTTCGATGCGGACTGCTCACCGGCAAGATGAGCGCGGCGCAGCGCAGGGAAGCGCGTGCGGCCATCCGCGACGGGTCCTGGGATGTGGTGATCGGCACGCACGCGCTGATTTCAGAGGGCGTGGAATACGCGAGGCTGGGCCTTGTCGTCACCGATGAGCAGCATCGGTTCGGTGTGCGCCAGCGCACGCGACTTTCGCTCAAAGGAGAATCGCCTAACGTGCTGGTAATGTCCGCGACGCCGATTCCGCGTACGCTCGCGCTCGTGCTGTACGGCGATCTCGACATCTCGGTCGTAGATGAACTGCCGCCGGGACGCAAGGCGGTGAAAACGCGTATCGTCGCAGAAGAAAAGCGCGCGGGGCTTTACGATTTTATCAGGAAAGAAGTGAAGATAGGCGCGCAGGTGTATATTGTCTGTCCATTGGTGGAAGAATCAGCCGACGGGGAAGAGTTCGTGAGCGCATCCAGACTCTATGAATCCCTGAAAGACGGCCCACTGCAGGGGCTTCGCCTCGGACTCGTTCACGGCAGAATGCGCAGCGTAGACAAGGACAGCGTTTTACGCGCGTTTGCTGCCGGGGAAATCGACGTGCTTGTCGCGACGACGGTCATCGAGGTGGGCGTCAACGTGCCGAACGCCACGATCATGGTCGTGGAGAACGCGGAGCGGTTCGGCCTTGCGCAGCTGCATCAGCTCCGTGGACGCGTGGGGCGCGGAGAAAAGGAAAGCTGGTGCTTCCTGCTGGCGGAGCCCAACGACCGATTGCGCACGCTTACCGGGACGAATGATGGCTTTGAAGTGGCGAGGCGCGATCTGGAGCTCCGCGGAGCGGGAGAGTTCTTCGGCACGCGCCAGCATGGGGAACCCCAAATGCCTGCGCTGATGCTCTGCGGCGAGACGGCGCTGCTGAAGGAGACGCAGGAAGCCTGGCGAACCCTCCGTGGTTCGCCCGCATATGCACAGGAAGCCGACGCGATTGTGCGCGCAGCGCGAAAAAGATTTGAGAAAAATGGTCCAACCTTGGCGAGAAATTGAAAAACGCCCAACGGGCTGCCTGTTTTTACTTGCTATTTTCGGGTGTTTATAGTATAATTCCTATGTGAGCCATGTCGTGGCTTATTATTTCTGTTGCAAGGTAGCGGCACATTTTTCTTTGCGCCGCTTCTTACTAATGTTCTTTTGAACAAGGAGGACTAGGCATGACGAAGTACGTATACCTGTTCAAAGAGGGAAACGCCAGCATGCGCAATCTGCTGGGCGGCAAGGGCGCCAACCTCGCTGAAATGACGTCTCTGGGCCTGCCGGTGCCGCAGGGCTTCACCGTGACGACGGAAGCCTGCACGCGCTACTACCAGGACAACAAAACCATCGGCGACGACATCGTAGCGCAGATCTACGAGGCGCTTGCCACGACGGAAGAAATCTGCGGCAAGAAGTTCGGCGATCTGGATAATCCCTTCCTTGTATCCGTCCGTTCCGGTGCCCGTGCTTCCATGCCTGGCATGATGGATACCATCCTCAACCTCGGTCTGAACGACGTGGCCGTCAAGGGCCTGGCGAAGCTGACCGAGAACGAGCGCTTTGCTTACGACTCCTACCGCCGCTTCATCCAGATGTTCTCCGACGTCGTGATGGAGATCCCGAAGTCCAAGTTCGAGCGCGTTCTGGACGCCATCAAGGAAGCGAAGGGCGCCAAGTACGATACCGACCTGAACGCCGAGGACATGAAGGAAGTTACCGAGAAGTTCAAGGCGATCTACAAGGAAGAAAAGGGCGAAGACTTCCCGCAGGATCCGAAGGTTCAGCTGATGGAGGCCATCAAGGCCGTCTTCCGCTCCTGGGATAATCCGCGCGCTATCTACTATCGCCGCATGAACGACATTCCCAGCGACTGGGGAACCGCAGTCAACGTGCAGTCGATGGTCTTCGGCAACATGGGTGATACCTCCGGCACGGGCGTTGCGTTCACCCGCAATCCTTCAACCGGCGAAAACAAGCTCTACGGCGAGTACCTGATCAACGCGCAGGGCGAGGACGTCGTCGCGGGCATCCGCACGCCGCAGGAGATCTCCACCCTGAAGAACGTCATGCCGGAAGTGTACGAGCAGTTCGCGAAGATCGCGGATACGCTGGAAAAGCACTACCGTGACATGCAGGACATGGAATACACGATCGAGCGCGGCAAGCTGTACATGCTGCAGACCCGTAACGGCAAGCGCACCGCCGCGGCTGCGCTGAAGATCGCCGTCGATCTCGTGAACGAGGGCATGCTCACCAAGGAAGAGGCCGTGCTCAAGGTTGAGCCCAAGCAGCTGGACGCGCTGCTGCATCCGCAGTTCGACGCTTCCGCTCTGAAGGCCGCCAAGGCGATTGCCACCGGTCTGGCCGCTTCTCCGGGAGCCGCCTGCGGCCAGGTGTACTTCACCGCTGCCGAGGCTACCGCCGCCGCTCAGTCCGGCCAGAAGGTCGTTCTGGTTCGTCTGGAGACCTCTCCGGAGGATATCGAGGGCATGGCGCATTCCCAGGGCATCCTGACCGCCCGCGGCGGCATGACGTCCCACGCGGCCGTCGTGGCCCGTGGCATGGGCACCTGCTGCGTAGCCGGCTGCGGCGCGCTGAAGGTGGATGAAGAGGCTAAGACCGCTACGATCGGCGACAAGGTCTTCAAGGAAGGCGACTGGATGTCCATCGACGGCTCCACCGGCAACGTCTACGGCGAAGCCATCAAGACCGTTGAGGCCTCTGTTTCTGGTGATTTTGCGACGCTCATGGCTTGGGCGGACGAAGCGCGCAAGCTGCAGGTTCGCACCAACGCGGACAATCCGCGCGATACCGAGGTTGCCGTCAAGTTCGGCGCTGAAGGCATCGGCCTGTGCCGCACCGAGCATATGTTCTTTGAAGCGGACCGCATCGCGGCTGTCCGCGAGATGATCCTGGCCGAGACCGAGGATCAGCGCCGCGTCGCGCTGGCGAAGATTCTGCCGATGCAGAAGGGCGACTTTAAGGCCATGTACAAGGCGCTGCAGGGGCGTCCCATGACCGTTCGCTACCTCGACCCGCCGCTCCACGAGTTCCTGCCCCAGAAGAATATGACCGAGGAGATCGCGGCGATCGCCAAGGAGCTGAACACCACCTCCGAAGCCATCGTATCCAAGATCGACGCGCTGCACGAGTTCAACCCGATGATGGGTCACCGTGGCTGCCGTCTGGCCGTGACCTACCCGGAAATCGCTGAGATGCAGACCCGTGCGGTCATCGAGGCTGCGATCGAGGTTTCTCAGGAAGACGGCATCGAGATCCATCCCGAGATCATGATTCCGTTGGTTGGCGAGGTCAAGGAGTTGGCCTACGTCAAGAAGATCGTCGTGGAGACCGCAGAGCAGGTCATGACCGAGAAGGGCGTAAAGCTCGATTACAAGATCGGTACCATGATCGAGATTCCGCGTGCGGCTGTCACCGCGGACGAAATCGCCAAGGAAGCGGAATTCTTCTCCTTCGGCACCAACGATCTGACGCAGATGACGTTCGGCTTCTCGCGCGATGACGCGGGCAAGTTCCTGGACGCTTACTACGATAAGAAGATCTTCGAGTCCGATCCCTTCGCCCGTCTGGATCAGAACGGCGTAGGCAAGCTCGTGCAGCTGGCTGCTGACCTGGGCCGCAAGACCCGCCCGGACATCAAGCTGGGCATCTGCGGCGAGCACGGCGGCGATCCGTCTTCCGTCATGTTCTGCCACAAGGTTGGCCTGAACTACGTTTCCTGCTCGCCGTACCGTGTGCCGATCGCCCGTCTGGCGGCTGCGCACGCTGCGATCATGGAAAAGAACGAAAAGTAAGACTTGCGATAAAGTATCTGGACCCGCTTCGCTTTGGGGCGAAGCGGGTCTTTTTTCGAGGATCATCAGGAGCGTGCGGCAATGAAAGAAATTACCATGTATACGGACGGCGCCTGTTCCGGCAATCCCGGACCGGGAGGTTGGGGAACGGTCCTGATCTACGGGGATCACCGGAAGGAGATGTCCGGCTTTATGCCGGATACCACGAATAACCGGATGGAGGTCTTCGCCGTCATTCAAGGCCTTCTGGCGCTCAAACAGCCCTGTAGGGTTTCGATCTATTCGGATTCCGCCTACTTTGTCAATGCATTCAATCAGCATTGGATTGAAAATTGGAAACGCAACGGCTGGAAAAACGCCAGCAAAAAGCCGGTCGAAAATCAGGACCTGTGGAAGTGGCTGCTAACGCTCATGCAGGATCATGAAGTTACAATTCATAAGGTCAAGGGGCATGCGGACAACGCTTTCAACAACCGCTGTGACGAACTGGCGACCGGTCAGATCAAGCAAAACGCCAAGGCGGCGATAAAACCGTAGTTTTTAGCTCGGGGAAGTGAGACTGAAAACACTTCGCAAAAGCCTTCTTTTGCGAAGACATTGACCTTCTTCCTCGATTATGATATACTGGTTTCACAAATTCGCAGAACCAGGTGTTAAATATGCCCAACGATTATCAAAAGCAAACGGCGCGCATGCGCACGGAAAGTCTTCGCAAGCTCGAACGCGAGCTGCCCCAGTGCTGCCTGGATTACTTTATCGCTATAGAGTCGCAGACGGGTACGCTTACACGCCTTGCTTACGCATATGACCTTCGCATCTTCTTCCAATACCTTTCTGCGGAAGTTCGAAAATTTGGCGGCAAGGACGTCCTCTCCTTCGACGACGAAGACCTTCGCAAGATCACCAAAGCCGATATTGAGCGCTACGGCCAATACCTGACGCTTTACTATAAAAATGACATCGACGAGGACGGAAACGTGTCCTCGCGTGAACTCGAGAATGCCGAATGCGGCAAGATGCGCAAGCTTTCATCGCTGCGTTCGTTTTTCAAGTATCTATATGCGGATGGCCGTATTCCCGGAAACCCCGCCGAACTGGTACCGCTGCCCAAACGTCATGAAAAGGCGATTATTCGCTTGGAACTCGACGAGGTAGCCCGCATTCTAGACGAGGCCGAAAAGGGCGAAAATCTGACGGCACGCCAGCAAAAATTCCACCAGATCACGCGAAAACGCGATCTAGCGATGCTGAGCCTCTTTTTAGGGACAGGTATCCGTGTGAGCGAATGCGTCGGACTGAACATTGACGACTTCGACTTTACGCAAAACGCCTTTATCGTGACGCGAAAAGGCGGCGCCGAGGTCATGCTTTATCTGTCCGACGAGGTTTCACAGGCGCTGCAGGATTATCTGTCGGAGCGCGAGCAAATAGAAGCGCTGCCGGGTCACGAAAACGCTTTCTTTCTCTCCATACAGCGCCGCCGCATCACGCAGCGCGCAGTCGAGAACCTCGTCAAAAAGTATGCTGCCATTGCTGCGCCGCTGAAAAAGAAAATCAGCCCGCATAAACTGCGCAGCACGTACGGCACCAACCTGTATCGCGCGACGCAGGATATTTACCTCGTCGCCGACGTATTGGGCCATTCGGACGTCAATACGACACGACGGCATTATGCGGCCATGCTCGAGGATCGCAGGCGCTCCGCGGCAGAACACACGCAGCTGCGTGAACCCGACGATACCCACGATTGAAACGAATATTGCTTAAGCCGAAATCTGATGGTATGTGTATCCCTTTCCCTTCATTTGTGTATGATCTGGACATGAAACGACCCTCCTGTTGCAGTTTTGATTGCCTTCATTCTACAACACGAGGGTGTTTTATTTCTCTGTCTATTTTCCTTTGAGCGGTCCATTTTTGATAGAGCCGCTTTAATTTTGCGGGAACAGAAAGGCGTGTAATTCCTGCCGCATGGCGGCCCAGTCGGTTTCGTATACGGTCGTATCCTCAAACCTGCCTTCGAGAAGAGCTGCTGTGCCGGGAAGCATGAGCTCATCGCGCTGTGATCCGCCCATGACCTTCGTGGCGAGCGTAATCATATCCATAATTCCCAAATTGGTTTGCATCGTGCTCATGAGCTTTTGCGCGAGCCCCATCAGGGAAATCGGGTTTTTGTCGCGCGTGCCCTGATAAAGAATCTGCATGATGGACTTATACTGGCGGCTTTTCCCGTCGATATTGTTTCCTTTCAGGCGCATGTACGCGATCGCCTGTTTACCGGTAAGCGTCTGCTGGCCTTCAGAAAGGCCCAGCGCCGCAGCTTCTTCAGCGTTGAGCGGCATCTGCATGCCGCCTACGCTGTCGGCAATCTGTGCGAAGCTGCTAACGTCCAGCGTAACATAGCTGTTTACGTTCATCTCCAGCAGTTCGTTGATCGACTTCATCATTAGATTGGGTCCGCCATAGGCGTAAGCTTTTGCAAGCGGAATATATCCAACTTGCGGAATTTCCGCTAAAATATCGGTGCGAATGTCCGTCATACAGGCTCGACCGCTGCTTTTATCGATGCTGGCGAGTAAAACCGTCTCCACATCGCTGGATTCTTCGCTGTCGAGAAGGAAGAGCGCGATCGTCTGCATAGACTTTGGAACGCTCGCTGCCTGAGACAGATCCTTTTTATCGATTTTGACCGGGTAGTCATCCGCAGCCAGCACACTCAGCGGCAGCAGGAGAAGACATAGAAGCAATGCCAAGGCACGACTTCCGCGAATGTTCTTCATATCCGGACTCACTCCTTTTTTTGCTTTGCACCCTTAAAAATAAAGAGTTTCGAGAATATATAGTTGAGCACAATGACAATAACCTGCGCGACGAGCTTTACGCCCAGGTCCCAAACGCCAAGCTTTACGACAAAGATCCAGAGCAACGCTTCTTCGGCGCCAAAGGACAGCACACGCATCAAAACGAAGTTGAAAAATTCAACGATCAGTTCGGCAAAGCTGTTTGTTTGGGAACGAAAGACGTAAAGCTTATTGGCGACATAAGCAAAAAGCACTGCAACAGTCCAGGCGATTCCGTTCGCCAACATGGAATGCAGCGTAATTACCCGCGTAAAGCAAAAGTATACGACATAGTTTACGAGCGTCGTGCAAACACCGATAATAATATAGCGGATGAGTTCCGGATCTTTCTTTACCTTATCCACATACTTTTGAATGGTTTCCATTGCGTGCAATTCCTCTTTCTTCTCAAACTAGATTGACAATTCCAGCATATACGAACTTATAAAGTATATCATATCTCCACCGTCCTGTCAAAACCGTCTGGGATTTCATTTTTAAATGCATAATGCATACGAGGAAAATGCAAATTTTGCTTGACATTCTTTTCCTCATACGGTATCATAAAAACATTCAATCAAAATTGTATATCTTTATGGTCTGGACACAAAAAATGCACCCCGGAAGCGATCGGCTGAAAATTACTTCTCTCGCTTCTGGAGCCGCGGATGTCTAAAAATGTATAGCTTCCGTGGCATTTCTCCTGTTGGGAACCCCTCTGCGGGTACCATAGATGGTCGGTTGACCAAAGATTGAAGGAGGAAACCACATGAAAAAGCTGCTCTGTATGCTCCTCACCGCCGCGATGCTGCTTGGCGTCTGCGCCAGCGCCCTTGCAGATTACAAGATCGCGATTTTGACGGGCACGACTTCTCAGGGTGAAGAAGAGTTCCGCGCTGCTGAGCGTGCGCAGGCCGCCGACCCCGAGCACATCGTCACGGACACATACCCCGACAGCTTTATGGCCGAGATGGAGACGACCGTTGCCAAAATCGTGGCTTTCGGTTCCGACCCGGATGTCAAGGCGATCGTAATGTGCCAGGCTGTTCCCGGCGCGAAAGCCGGTTTCGACAAGCTGAAGGAGATGGGCCGCGACGACATTCTAACGATCGCGGGCACGCCGCAGGAGGATCCGGCTGTCATCTCCGCTGCCGCCGACATCGTCATGTACGCGGACGAGGTCATGCAGGGCGATACCATCATGGAAAAGTGCTCTGAATGGGGCATCGACGTGCTCGTACACTACTCCTTCCCCCGCCACATGGCGATGGAACTGATCGTCGGCCGCCACGAACTGCTCAAGCAGAATGCGGAGGCTCTGGGCATCGAGCTGGTTGACGTGACCGCGCCCGATCCGACCGCTGAGGCAGGTGCCTCTGCTTCCCAGCAGTTCATCCTCGAGGACGTGCCCGCACAGATGGAGAAGTATGCCGGCAAGAAGGTCGCCTTCTTCACCACCAACTGCGGCATGCAGGAAGCGCTCCAGACCGCGATCCTGACCCAGGCAAACGCCTACTATCCGCAGCCCTGCTGCCCGAGCCCCTATCACGCTTTCCCGGCGACCCTCGGCCTCGACCAGCTGAAGATCGGCGGCGACGACGAGGACGCGCTGCGGCAGATTGCGGCCAAGCTGCAGGATTACAACGCTGTGGGCCGTTATTCCACGTGGCCGTCCCCTGTCGCGATGACCGTCATCGACATCGGCGTTGAGTATGCGAAGGCTTTCATCAATGGCGACATCACCACCCGCAACGACGGAGACGCCCTCAAAAACCTGTTCAATCAGAAGATGGAAGGCGCGAAGATCGACAATTACACCAACGCGGAAGGAACGACCTTCGACAACTACTATACGATCCTGCTCGCGCCGGTTGATTTCGCGGATTATCTCTGATCCATCATTCAAAACGGATTGATTCCGGCAAAGAGGGCCGACCCGCTTCACTCAGGCGTTGAGGCGGGTCGGCCTTCCTTAGAGGAGGGACACCTAGTTGGGTGCAGAATACGTACTGGAAATGAAGGGCATCACCAAGCGCTACGGCGAGAACACCGTGCTGTCGGATGTAACCGTCCGCATTCGTCCCGGCGAGATTCATGCGCTGCTCGGTGAAAACGGCGCGGGCAAGAGCACGCTGATGAACGTGCTCTTTGGCATGCCCGTCATTCACGACACCGGCGGGTTTGAAGGCGAGGTCTATCTGGATGGCGAAAAGGTGACCATCTCTTCCCCACACGACGCCATGCTCAAGGGTATCGGCATGGTCCATCAGGAATTCATGCTGCTTCCGGGTTTTACGATTACGGAAAATATCAAGCTGAACCGCGAGATTTCCAGGCCCGGCGTGCTCAGCCGGGTGTTCGGAAGGAATCTGGAACAGCTCGATATGAAGGCGATGGCTGTGGACGCCCGCAGCGCGCTGGACAGCGTGGGCATGGGAATCGATGAATACACGCTGGTCAACGGCCTGCCGGTCGGCTATATGCAGTTCGTCGAAATTGCCCGTGAGATCGACAAGACGGGCGTAAAACTGCTCGTGTTTGACGAGCCGACCGCCGTGCTGACGGAAAGCGAAGCGGAACAGCTCATTTCGGTCATGAAAAAGATTGCTGCGCAGGGGATTGCGATCATCTTCATCACCCACCGGCTGGACGAGGTGATCGCAGCGTCCAACTCTATTACCATCCTGCGCGACGGTCAGCTCGTCACCGCGCGAGAATCGAAGGATACCACCATCGTCGAACTGGCAGAGCTGATGATCGGGCGCAAGGGCGAGGCGATGGTCAAGGCGGAGCCGAAGCAGCCCGACCCGGACGCGCGTGTCGCGCTCTCTATTCGCCGTCTGAGCGTAGATATGCCGGGCGAAGAGGTATCGGACGTGACGCTGAACGTGCGGGAAGGAGAAATTCTCGGCATCGGCGGTCTGGCTGGACAGGGAAAAGTCGGCATCCCCAATGGCATTATGGGTGTTTATCCGGCTGCGGGCGAGGTAGAGCTCTACGGAAACCCGATGGAACTGAATAATGCGCGCAAAGCCCTGCAAAGCGGGTTGGCGATGGTATCGGAGGACCGGCGCGGCGTCGGGCTGCTTCTGGATGAGTCCATCGAGGACAACATCGTCTTCAACGCCATGCAGATCAACGGCGATTTTTTGACCAGCGTCGCGGGCATGCACTTCAAAAACGGCCGAAAAATTCGGGAGCACGCCAAACGCATGATTCAAGAGCTGGACATTCGCTGTACCTCTCCCCTGCAGCACACCGGCACGCTTTCCGGCGGAAATCAGCAGAAGGTGTGTATTGCGCGTGCGCTGACGATGAACCCCAAGCTGTTATTCGTGTCCGAGCCCACACGAGGCATCGATATCGGCGCAAAGAAGCTCGTCCTCGAAACGCTTGTCAAGCTCAATCGCGAGATGGGTATGACGGTCGTCATGGTTTCGTCGGAGCTGCTTGAGCTTCGTTCGATCTGCGACCGCATCGCCATCGTGGCGGAAGGCAAGGTGGTGGACGTTCTGCCACCGGATAGCTCCGACGCGGATTTCGGTCTGGCGATGTCGGGCATCAAACCGGAGAAAGGAGCTGACGGTCATGCTTAAAAAGGCAACCCCCGCGCAGAAGATCGCCGCTTCCATCCTCGTGGTGGCCGCGCTTGTGCTCATCTGCACGGGCGGGTACGGTCTGACGATCCGAAGCGGTTCAGCCGGACAGAATATGCTGACCACCATGCGTTTGCAGTCGGTGCTGAATACTGCGGGCGCGGGCGCTACGGAGGCATACGTTAAAGCTGCGAAGGCAGAAGCGGCGGCGAAGGTCAAAGCTGAAGGCGGCGGGATGTCCGCGGTACGCGAGGCGTCCGCAAAGGCGGAAGAAGAAGCGCGCGCAAAGGCGCAGTTTGATTCCGTGGACATCTCCGCGCTCGATACCACCGAAATCAAGAACGCAATCGAGGCGCTTTCGCAGGCCCAGCGCGATTATTTCATCGAACAGTCCGCGGCGCAGGCTCTTTACATCGAACAGCACGCCGACGAGCTCGCTGCGACGGCGGAGGAAGAGGTCGCAGCTGACTCGGAAACTGAAATCGATACGATCTCCACCGAAAGGACCGTCGATCTCTCGGGATTTACTGCGAGCGAGGAAATGCTTCGCTTGCAGGGCGTCGTAGATGAAAGATACGAGGCGCTCAAAGCGAATCTGAAGATGATCTTCCCGGAATTGGACGACGAGATCCTTGATACGCTGAAGCCCACCGTGACGGCGATTACCTACAGCGCGGGCGACAGTTTTGAAACGCAGTACGACCGCTTTTTGGCGGCTTCCGGCACGCAGCACAACAGCGCGCAATACTTTATCATGCGGAACGGCATGAACCTGATTACGGTTGCGATTGGACTCGTTATTCTGGCGCTGCTGGTGCTTTTCTATCAGCCGCTCGTCAGGAAACTCGGTCTCCCCCGTCTCATCATCGGCATGTTCTTCGTGCTCCTTTGCCTTCTGGCTGTGCTGTACGACCTGTCGCTTCCGGCGCTGCTCGGGAATACCATCGTCCGAATGGGCATGAACAGCGTGCTCGTGCTTGCGATGCTGCCGGGCATACAGTGCGGCATCAGCTTGAACCTGGGACTGCCGCTGGGCATTATCGGCGGTCTGCTGGGAGGCCTGCTCTGCATTGAGTGGGGACTCAGCGGTTGGATAGGATTTATCTTTGCGGTCGCCGTCGGTCTGGTGATTTCAGCGGTGCTGGGTTTCCTGTACGCGCTGTTGCTCAACAGGCTCAAGGGAAACGAGATGGCAGTCACGACCTACGTCGGCTACTCGATCGTATCCCTCATGTGCATCGGCTGGCTGGTGCTCCCCTTTAACTCACCGGAACTCAAGTGGCCGCTGGGCGACGGGCTGCGCGTTACGCTGAGCCTCAAGTCCTCCTATCGCCACCTGCTGAACGACTTTCTTTCCTTTAAAATCTTCGGCGTAACGATTCCTACGGGCCTGCTTTTGTTTATGGGGCTGTGCTGCCTGCTTATGTGGCTGTTCATGCGCTCTAAGACGGGCATCGCCATGAGCGCGGCAGGCAATAACCCGCGTTTCGCGGAGGCGACTGGCATCAACGTCGATCGGATGCGCATCATTGGCACGATGCTGTCGACGATGCTCGGTGCGGTGGGGATCATCGTATACAGCCAAAGCTATGGCTTTATGCAGCTCTATCAAGCGCCCCGCCAGCTCGGTTTCGTTGCGGCGTCCGCCATCCTGATCGGCGGGGCCAGCACTTCACGAGCGCGTATCAGCCACGTCATCCTTGGCACATTCCTGTTTCAGGGGGTTCTGACGCTGGGCATGCCGGTCGCCAACGTGCTCGTGCCGCAGAGCACGATCTCGGAGACGCTGCGTATCCTGATTTCTAACGGCATCATCCTATATGCGCTGACAAAGTCAGGAGGTGCTTCACGTGCGTGACCGCAAGCTTTTTTCAGACTTCCTGCGCGAAAACGCGGTAACGGTGATGTTCGTACTGCTTTGTGCGGTGTGCATGTTCCTGTCGGGAATGGCTCCCTCCCACGTCATGTTTGAGCTGTTCAGCCGGTTATCGCGCAACGCCTTTCTGGTGCTCGCGCTGATTATTCCGATCGTCGCGGGCATGGGCATCAACTTCGCGATCACAATCGGTGCGATGGGCGCGCAAATCGCCCTGCTATGGGTGCTCGAATGGGGCATTCCTGGTATTTGGGGTTTTCTCGTTGCGGCACTGATGACCGTGCCGATCGCGGGCCTGTTTGGTTTTTTGATCGGCAAGCTGCTCAACAAGATGAAAGGGCAGGAAATGATCGGCTCGATGATCCTCGGCTACTTCGCCAATGGACTGTATCAGCTTCTTTTCCTGTTCGTTTTCGGCAATCTGATCCCTCTAAAGAACCCATCGTTGGTCATCAAAGGCTCGGTGGGCGTCGCTAACACGATGGATCTTTCCCGTGAAGGCGGGCTTAAGTACGCACTGGACGGCCTGTGGAAGCTCCCCTTTGAACAGGCGCTGTACGTATTCATGGCCGTGATAGCGGTGTATTGCGTCGTAAGGTATTTGCTTTCCGGCAATCGGGATGCGAAACGCCTTTGTGTATGCCTCGCTTTCCCTGCTGCTGCCTGCCTGCTCATTCAAATCCCGGCGATGAAGGCCCTGTTCTCCAAGGTGAACGTCCCGATGGCTACATTTGGACTGGTCGCCGTTCTTTGTCTGTTCAACGTCATCATCATGCGGACGAGGCTTGGACAACAGTTCCGCGCGGTCGGCCAAAGCGGCGCGGTAGCAAACGCCTCGGGCATTAACGTCAACCGCATCCGGATCATCGCGATCATTATTTCGACGATCCTGGCAGGCTGGGGACAGCTCATCTTCGTGCAAAACATGGGCAGCTTGCAAACGTATGGCGCGCATGAGCAGGTCGGCCTGTATGCAGGCGCTGCGATTCTGGTTGGCGGCGCGTCGATCGTGCGCGCGACGAACGCGCAGGCGCTGCTCGGCTGTATTCTGTTTCACCTGCTCTTTATCGTAGCGCCGGATGCAGGCAAAAATGTATTCGGCAACGCTGCGATCGGCGAGTATTTCCGCGTCTTCATCTCCTATGGCGTCATCGCTGTAGCGCTCGTCATGCACGCATGGAGCGGCGCGCAGCGTAAAAGGCCCGCAAACGCTATCAGAGAGGCGAAGGCTTCATAATCCTGGCCTCTTCCCCATTTCCTTGTTAGGGTATGCGGCTATGGAGGATCTAAAAAGAGAACGCTTGGGGTACCCCTACATAAAAAGGGGTGCCCCAAGCGGTTTTGTATTTTCAATTAAATATTGTCGTGTGAACACGACGTAGTCATTCTTCTGAATACACTTGCCGCCCGGTGTATTCGGGCGGCGGAC
Source organism: Beduinella massiliensis (assembly GCF_900199405.1). Taxonomy (NCBI): domain Bacteria; kingdom Bacillati; phylum Bacillota; class Clostridia; order Eubacteriales; family Beduinellaceae; genus Beduinella; species Beduinella massiliensis. The sequence goes on along the minus strand of NZ_LT963430.1, from coordinate 2,193,213 downwards.
ACCACGTTTTTGTCCTCATGCAGCCCCTCTTTCATAGTTCCTTTTCACTTTGTCTTCTCCATCTCCCGTATCGTGCGATACAGACGTTCGTTAATGGGCGCGTGCAGACCATGCAACTGCGAAAGACGGCATACCGTTCCGGAAAAAAGCTCGACCTCTGTGTCGCGGCCGGCCTCAATGTCCTGCGCCATTGACGGCTTTCCTTCCGGCGCAAGGGTATCCAATAAGCTCAGCCAATAGGAGAGGTCTTCCTCCGTCAGACGTATGCCCTCGTAGGGGGCGAGCGCCATTACCTCGCGCATCGCCGCGATCATCAGTTCCCGCGCCTCTCCGGGAACTTGAATCGTGCCGTAATTTCCCCTGAAGACAGCGACGGTCTGATTGACGCCTACGTTCAGCATCAGTTTTCCCCACTGCCTGTGCAGCATATCTTCGACCGCCTCATGTGCGATACCGACCGACCTAAAGAAATCCGATACCTTTTGCATGCGATCGCTGACGACACCGGGGGTTTCTTCGCCGAAGCACAGGAGCCCGGGATGCGCATAGGTTAGACGGTTTCCTTTCTTGACGGCGTCCATTCCCTGCGCGACGCAATAGAGCACGCGCTCTTTGCCGTAACGCTCCGCGATTTCCCGCTCGCTGGAGATGCCGTTGAGCGCTGAGAGGAGAATCGTATCGGGACCTACGTGAGCGGCGGCGATGTCGATCGCAGCCTTCAGGCCGCCCTGCTTGACGGTGAAGAGCAAAAGATCGGCCGGCGCGCAGGGATCCGATGGAGCGACATATTGGAAATCACAGGGATGTCCGTTGCAGAAAACCCCCTCCCGCCTGTAACGGGCGATGCGCGCTTCATCGGCTAAAATGCGCAGGTCGGACTTGGGCAAGGCGCGCGAAAGCTGATATGCAAAGAGAATGCCCAGCGCTCCTAAGCCGACAACCGTGACGGTTTGAATGGATTTCATGACCGATTCCTCCTGCGATAGGTTCTGCGAATTTCCGCTTTGTCCGAAGCTGTGACGCGCCGTGACTCGATCATCTTTTGAGCCGCCTTTTCTATAACCCATGGATCGAATGCTGCTTCCTGCATGCAATGCCGGGTTTTAGCCGGGAAATAACCCCATGCCGTCGCTAAAGCCCAGGCGACAGCCATTCGAGCATAGTACGCCTCGCACCGCACGCCGGGAAGCGCGCAGAGCACGTCATCGATCGATTCCGGGCGCATATACATGTCGATCATCATCACCACGCCGAAACGGGCCGTAAAAGGCTGCTCGCTTGCGGAATAAGCTTTTACGCGCGGCCATGCACGGCGAGCTTCCTCCTCACCCATTCGTCCGGCAAGCGTAGCACAGAAGCTGTCGCAGATAGACCAGTTGTCGATGACGGGCAGGTAAACGTCAACCCAGCGCCAGCGCGTTTCTTCTTCTGCGTTTGCGTAGCCGATTACCATCCCGCGCAGCATTCGTTCCTCGAAGGAAGCGTTGGAAATTTTCGAGACGTAATACGCAGCGTCCTCTTTCGCCAGTACGCGCGCAAGGCGTCTGAGCACAGGCAGACGCACACCGAGCAAATCCGGTACGTTTGGCAGCAGAGAAGCGGAAAACGCCTGATAAGAAGGCTCTGCATGTGCCAAGACCCAGCGATGCAGGCTTTCGCCATCGTATTTCATGGTGCGTAATGTGCGCGCAGCAACGCGATTTCCGCTGCGTAGCCGTCCAATTCGTTGGGCGTTTCGAGATAAAACGGTAGATGACATAGGCGCGGATGATTGACGATGCGGACGAACGCGTCCAGGCCGATGCTGCCCTGCCCGATTTTTTCGTGACGGTCCTTATGGCTCTCAAAGGGGTTTTTGCTGTCGTTCAGATGGACTGCCCGGAGCCTGTCAAGGCCGATCACCTCGTCAAAGCGCCGCAGCACGCCATCCAGATCGCCCACGATGTCGTATCCGGCGTCGTAGACATGGCAGGTATCCAGGCATACGCCGAGCAGCTCTCCGTGGCGTGCGCCGTCGATGATCGCGCGAATTTCCTCGAAAGTTCTGCCTACCTCGCTGCCCTTTCCGGCCATCGTTTCCAATAAGACGGTCGTATGCAGGTCCTCCAGCGGCACCTCGTCGAGCATCTGGCAGATCAGCTCGATGCCGCGTTCCACCCCCTGCCCGACATGCGAGCCCGGATGGAAGTTATACAAATTGCCCGGCAGGTATTCCAGCCGATCGAGATCCTCGCGCATCGTGCGCGTGGCAAAGGCGCGGATGCTTTCATCCGCAGAACAGCCGTTGAGCGTATAGGGGGCATGGGCCAGTATAACGGGAAATTCGTGCGTGCGCAGGATTTGCCGTAAATTTTGCACGTCGTCCAGATCGATCGCTTTAGCATTTCCACCGCGCGGGTTTCGGGTAAAAAACTGAAAGGTATCCGCATCGATGGCGACGGCTTGACGCCCCATCGCTTCAAAACCTTTTGCGGCCGAAAGGTGACATCCAATATGCAGCATATTTCCTCCTTTTGATTCAGGCGCGAGACAGGTCGGGAGCGGATCACGTCTACGCGTTCTGCGCTGGGCGATCAGGTTTTTGATTCGGCGAAAAACGAGTGCAAGGAGCAGCCGTCCCTTTTATCAGGCTTTATTGTACCATATTTTCCATCGTATGCAAACAAACGACAAGGTATCAAAACAGGCATTTCCATTCCGTTCTTTTTGTGATAGAATAAGGCGACGAATTTTTTATTTCAGGAGGTATGATTCATGCGCAATATTCCCGACGTGAAGCTGGGGATCGTCGCCGTCAGCAGGGACTGCTTCCCCATCGCGCTGTCTTCGCGCAGACGTTCAGCGGTCGTTGAGGCTTACCGCAAGGCGGGCGGAGAAATTGTGGAAGTTCAAACAACCGTCGAGAACGAAAAAGACGGCTTAAAGGCGCTCGAGGAGCTTCGGCAAAGCGAATGCAATGCGCTCGTCCTGTTCTTGGGAAATTTCGGACCCGAAGGCCCGGAAACGCAGCTGATTCAAAAGTTTGCAGGCCCTACGATGGTGATCGCCGCAGCGGAAGAAAGCAGGGACTCCCTGATCGAAGGAAGAGGCGACGCTTACTGCGGCATGCTGAACGCCAGCTACAGCTTGGGACTGCGCCATTTACGCCCATATATTCCCGAATACCCGGTGGGCACCGCGGCGGAAATCTCCGCGATGATCGCAGAGTTTGTGCCCGTCGCGCGCGTTCAGTTGGGACTGGGAAAGCTGAAGATATTTACGTTCGGCCCGCGTCCTTACGACTTCCTGGCCTGCAACGGCCCGATCAAGGCGCTTTTTGACCTGGGCGTGGAGATTCAGGAAAACTCCGAGCTGGATCTGTATGCCGCCTATCAGGCGCACAAGGACGATCCGCGCATTCCGGAAGTGATTGCGGACATGGAAAAAGAGCTTGGAGAAGGAAACCGCATGCCGGGCATTCTTCCCCGCTTGGCGCAGTATGAAATCACCCTGCTCGATTGGGCGGAGCAGAATAAGGGCGCGAGCGATTACTATTGCTTTGCCAATAAGTGCTGGCCCTCTTTCCAGACGCAGTTCGGCTTCGTTCCCTGCTACGTCAACGCGCGCCTGACCTCGCGCCTGATTCCCGTCTCCTGCGAGGTCGACATCTATGGAGCGCTCAGCGAGTACATCCTCGCCTGTGTCACGGAGAATGCCCCCACGCTGCTGGACATCAACAACTCCGTCCCCAAGGATATGTATGAGAGCGAAATCAAGGGCAAGTACGATTACGCCCTCACGGATACCTTTATGGGGTTCCATTGCGGCAACACGCCCATCTGCCATCTCGCAAAGGGCGAGATGAAATTCCAGCGCATCATGAAGCGCTCCCTCGAGCCGGACGTGGAACCCGACATCACGCGCGGCACCTTGGAGGGCGATTTAAAGGCCGGAGAGATTACGTTCTTCCGCCTGCAAAGCAGCGCAGATACGACGCTGCACAGCTACATCGCGCAAGGAGAGATTCTTCCCGTCGCGACTCGCTCGTTCGGCGGCATCGGCGTTTTCGCCATACCGGAAATGGGCCGCTTTTACAGGCACGTCTTGATCGCCAAGCACTACCCGCATCACGGCGCCGTCGCGTTTTCGCATGTAGGGAAAGCACTCTTCGCCGCGATAAAATGCCTTGGCGTTGAAGACATCGCCTTTAATCAGCCTAAGAGCATGCTGTATAGGGATGAAAACCCGTTTAAAGCGTGAAGATGCAAAGAGACGCCGTTTCTCGGAGCGGCGTCTCTTCTTTATACATCTTTTCAGTCTTCGATAAATTCGATCGATCCGGCGTCCATGCGCTTTACACGTGCCAGCGAATAGACGTCGCAGCCCATCGCTTCCAGACGCTGGTGGCCTGGCTGAAAGGCTTTTTCAATGACGATACCGATGCCGGCGAGCGTCACGCCCAGGCCGGACAAGAGCGTGTGTACGCCTACAGCAGCCTCGCCGCTCGCAAGAAAATCGTCGATCAGCAGCACCCGATCGTCGGGCTTGATAAAATGCCGCTTCAGGGTCAGTTCATATTTCGTCCCCTTGGTGAACGACTGCACGGTCGTCTGCACGACGTCGTCCGTCAGAATACGAGATCCCTGCTTCTTCATGACGACGAGCGGCAGATCCATCGCCAAGGCGGTCATCGCTGCGGGCGCGATGCCGGAGCTTTCGACGGTGACGATTCGCGTGATGCCCTTTCCGTTAAAGTGATCGGCGAACGCTTCGCCGACCGCCTTCATCAGCTGTACGTCAATCTGGTGGTTCAAAAAGGAATCCACCAGGAGTACATCCGCATTCAGCGCCCGGCCTTCTGCGCGGATTTTATCTTCCAGTGCCTTCATGTACTTCTCCTCGTATTTATCAGATGATTGTTTTTCTATTATACCGCAATATAGCGGGATGTACAACAGAAAAACCGAAGGTTTTTAAGCATGCCTGCATGGATCGTACGGAACCGGGTAGAGCGGCAGCGGCCTGGGCATCGGCCTGCAGCACGGGTCGGAGGCGCCCACGGCTTCCGGCCGGACCAGATAGGCCTCTACCACGCATTCCAGCCGCGCGTCAAAGGAAAGCCCCTGCGAACAGACAGGGCCACAGACGAGCCGGACGGCCGGTACAAAGACGACGCGCGTCTGCCGGCATTCTCCACGAGGACAGTTCAACGGGATGCAAACGCGTACGCAGATTTTTGTGCAGCCGACATGTGTGCAGCAAACTGCGTCCTGAATGACGGCGCGAAGCGGTATGTCCACTTCATAGACCAGCGCGCCGCGCTGTACGCCGGCACATTCCCTGTATTCGACGGGCCCGCCGTCGTAGCAGACTTCCGTCAGCGTCAACGGCGCCGGCAGGCAGTCGCAAATTCCCGTAATGCAAAGGCATGTATCCAAACACCGAATCCATTCCCGACCGGAACAGAGGATTCGATCCACCAGATATCGGCGGGGTATATCGCAGCAGGGGCTGCATGGCATCGGCGCGCAGGCGCCTGGGAGGCAATGAGATTGATTCATAAGCTGCTCCTTTCCGCCTGAAGCAAATTGGAGCCCGATGCTCCAAGCTTACAGTGCGCTCAATACAGCTTATGCACCCCCGCTCAATCGGTTCTCAGCCCCTGCGCCATAGCGCGCAGCAGTTCTCCAGAGGAATCCTGCGTGTAATCCCAAAACATCATGCCGCCAAGCTTTCGCTGACGGGCGTACGCGCCCTTGAGCCGCATGGATTGGGGATTGTCAAAGCTGATAAAGGTCTGCTCCCCCAGCAGATAGGGCGCCATTGCGTCTTCATCCCAGCGTAAAACGTATGCATTAGAGGGTAGATAATCGGCACGAATCGTGTCGTAGGTCACAAACTTACTGCCGCTGTTGAGCGCGGCAGCCCCCAGCGCCTCAGCACCGCTCCAGACGCGTCCATAGGCCGCGCCGCCCAGAACGAGCTTCTCCCTCGAGAAACCCATGGACTCCAGCATGCGCACAGCCGAGTCCACGCTGATTGCGTTTTTGTCGTAGGCGGCGGGATACAGGTTCGCGTGATGGGTCGCCTTTTTTTCGGCGCGCAGATCGTAGGTCATCACGTTCACATAATCGACAAGGCCGTTCAGCGCCTTCGCGTCGATTCCCTTTACGGTTCCCTCGGAAGCCCCGACGGCGAGGCTTAGATGGTATGCCTTCCCCGTCTGCGAGCCGAGGACGTCGAGCGCCCCGCGAAGCTCGCGCACGAGGTGTACGAGGTTTTCTTTATCCTGTGGGGCGGCAGAGATTCCGCCCGCCCCGATCGTCGGGTATTCCCAGTCGAGATCAATTCCGTCCAAATCGTATTTTTGAACCGCGTCGAGAATGGAATCGATGAACACCGCGCGCTCGTCCGCCGACTGAACGGCCTGCGAAAAGCCGTCGGCTCCCCATCCGCCGACCGCGAGAATCAACTGAATGTGCGGATGCCTGTCACGGAAGGATGTCATCTGCTGCCAATGCCGCAAATGAGATGTCTTCAGGCGGCCGTCTTCAATCAGACCAAAGGAATAAAAGAGGTGGGTCAAATGCTGCGCATCCTCGTCTCGAAGGTCGACGTTAGCCTTATCCATCAGATAGGCGCCGCTCATCAGCTGTCTTTCGGGCTCCGGTACACCGGCACGGGTGCCGAAAAAAGGGATGCAAAGAGTAGATATGATCATCATTAGTGCTCCTAACTGCGCCATGGCCTGAAATAGCCGTGCGGCTCTCATCACGTCACGCTCCTTCCCTGATACACTGCTAAATAGACAGCGGGAAAGCGCGTTTGGTCTCTGCCATTTTTATACGCTCAGTGTCTTCCATTTTCCTTTCGCAAATCGGATGTACAGCCATATCCCGCGCACGGCGAGATCAGCCACCATGCCTGCCCATGCGCCATAAATCCCCAGCCCCAGCGCGATGCCAAATACATAGGCGACCACCAGACGCACACACCACATCGTGCAAAGCGATATGTAGAAGGGCACGCGGGTATCCCCTGCTCCGCGCAGCGCGCCGCTCATTACGATGGCCACACCGAAGAAGGGTTCCTCTGCCGCGCAGAAATAGAGCAGCCTTGCGCCGATTTGCCGTACCTGTGGATCGCGCGTGAAGAGAGACATGAGCGGATAAGCGAAGATGACCATGAGCGCGCTGGCTGCGCACATGCAGAGGATACCCAGACGGTTGCAGATGCGTCCGTAGCGTTCAGCGCGAATCGTATCCCGCGCGCCGAGAGACTGCCCTACCAACGCCGTCGCCGCCGCCTGGATGCCGAAGCCTGGCATGTAGCCGAGGGATTCAACCGTAATCGCCAGGTGATGCGCCGCCAGTTGCGCGGTGCCAAAGGAGGCTACCATACGCGCAAAGAGAATCTGACCTACGTTGATGGCGACACGCTCCAGCGCTGCGGGAACGCCTACGCGAAACATTCGGACGAGCAGATCGCGCTGCGGACGCATGTATTTCCCACGCAGCCTTATGCGCCGCCTGCGTCGCATGAGGCAGAGCAGCATCAACAGACCCGACAGCGCCGTGGAAATGGCGGTGGAGATGGCTGCCCCTCGAACGCCGAGGCCTGCACCCCACACGTACAGGGACAGGGAACCGATTTGTACCGTACGTGAAGGGAAAATTAACAGGGTATTTCCGATCACATTGAGAACATTAGAGGCGGCGGTCAACAGCATGGGCGTACGCATGTCGCCGATGGCGCGTAGCGCATTGGCGAGCACGATTCCCAGATAGTTGGGAATGAATCCAAGCGCTACGATGCGGATATAATCGGCGGAAAGCGGCTGGACTTCCGTTTCTGCGCCCATCCATGCGGGAAGCCTTCCGGCGATCAGCCAGACGACGAGCATAAAAAATGCGGACAGCGCGAGGGCACAGGTAGCCATCTGTCCGCAGACTCGCTCAGCGTCGTCGTACTCGCCCGCCCCGAAAAAGCGCGACGCGAGCGCCATGCCGCCCACGCCTACGGAGGTCATGATGCCGCCCAGCAGCCACATGGGCGACGCATTGACGGCGACCGCCGCCGTCGCCACCGCTCCAAGGCTGCCGACCATCGCCGTATCTACGTATTGCACCAGCGTTACCAGCAGGTTTTCTGTGATGGCCGGTGCGGCGAGGCGTACGACCTCCCGGAGCTGCCCGCCTTCTTCCTGCGCACGATTTTTGGCGGTGTTCGTATTTCTCATTCCCTTCAAGCACATTCCCTTTCATCATACCATAAGAGGCGACAAAATCAAGCGCAATTCCGCACCAATCGGCAATCTCTTGACAAACAGATATGAAAAATGGTATCTTCTCTAACGATGAAAAAAGGGGGAATCCGTGATGTTCATCGGCATTTGCGGCGCCAGCGGCAGCGGGAAGTCCACGCTTGCCCAAGAGATGGCGGCCATGGCGACCCGGGAAATCTGCATCATCAATCAGGACGCCTACTATCTGGATCACCCCGAAATGACGCTGGAGGAGCGCAAAAAGCTCAATTACGACGCGCCGGACATTTTTGATCACGATCTGCTCTTCCACGACATGCAGGCGCTGCTCGCTGGAAAGCCGATCACGCAGAAGCGTTATGATTATACACGCTATCGTCGTATGGATTCGGACGAGCTCCTGCTTCCGTGCGAGGTTATCATTCTCGAAGGCATTCACGTTTTCTACGACGCGCGTCTGCGGGACATGATGAACCTGAAGCTCTACATGCATGTCGAGCCGGACATCTGCCTGCTGCGCCGCATCAGCCGCGACATAAAGGAGCGGGGCCGCCATATCGACGGCATTTCCGAGCAGTATCTTGGCACGGTCAAGCCGATGTTCGACCGCTACATCCGCAACTATATCGAATATGCGGACGTCATCGTCGGTAAAGGCGGAAAAAATGCAAAGATTGCGGAAATACTCGCTGGATATATCAACAATGGCCTGCACCTGTAACTTTAAAAAAGGAACCGAAAGTCTGTTTACACATTGCAGACTTTCGGTTCCTTTTTGTATATCCGGAAGAATCTTAAACGGCTATATTTCCCGTTCCAGCATTTTGAAGATTTCACGTTGCGCCTTGGCAGGCGGCAATTTCCCGAGCCAAATCTTCTGGGCTTCCGCAGCCTGATAAAACAGCATGCCGAATCCCCCCACCGCTTTGATCACATGCCGGGCGGCGTATTCGAGCAGCTTAGTCTGCGGGGGATTGTAGATGGCATCGAAGACAGCGGCGCAGCGCGCGACCACTTCCTCTTCCACAGGGCTTACACCGGTATGCGGGTACATGCCGACGGGCGTACAGTTGATGAGGATATCGAAAGCCCCCTCAATGCCCGAAAGCGCCGTGCAGGCGATGCGGCTGTGTCCGTCAGATTGCGTATCCGCGAGCGCGGCAGCGAGCGTTTGGGCGCGTTCCAGGCTGCGCGCGGCGAACGTAACCCGCCCGCCGCGGCGCAGGATTTCAAAGCCTGCCACGCGTGCCGTTCCGCCGTTTCCCAAGATCAACACGTCTGCCTTGTCCGTATCGACCCAGGCTTCCTGCAGGGCGCGCATCATGCCGAGCCCATCGGTGATATGGCCGGTGAGAAGCCCATGTTCACTGATCGAAACCGTGTTGACCGCGCCGCAGGCAGAGGCGGCCATGTCGAGCTCGTCTAGGAACGGTATGATGGCTTCTTTGTAGGGAATGGTCACGTTAAATCCTGAAAAACTCTGCCTCAGGACGTCAATGGCGGATGGGAGAGACTCACCGGAAACAGGAAGCGGGATGTAGACCGCGTTGAGCGCACGAGCGTCGAAAAGAGAGTTATGAATCTGAGGCGACCATGTATGCGGCAGCGAGCCGCCGAGCAGCGCAAACTTCAGCGTCGCGGCGTCGATGCGAAGGTTTAAAGCTGGCATGCATCCTCCGTCAAGCGCGGATCACCGCACCGTATTCCTTTTCGCAGACAGAAAGGATCTTTGTCATCACCGCATTTACGTCCTCATCTACGAGCGTGCGGTCCGGACTGCGGAAAATCAGAGAGAAAGCGACAGATTTTTTGCCGGTCAGCATCTGCGCTCCGCGATAGATGTCGAACATCTCGGCGCTTTCGAGGAGCGCTCCGCCTGCCTTGCGGATGGAGGCGAGTACCGTGCCGACGGGTACTGATTCGTCCATCACCAGCGCCAGGTCGCGCGTAACCGCCGGAAAGCGCGGCAGCGGTTTGACCTCTCCCATGGGCTTCTTGAGCGTGTCGAGCGCCCGCAGATCGACTTCCGCGATCAACGCGCGGCGCGTCATGTCGAAGGCTTCGAGCACGTCGGGATGCACCTCGCCGATGCGCGCTATCACAGAAGCCTGCGCCCGCAGGATTGCGGCCCGGCCGGGATGATGATACGGTTCTGCCGCAGGCTCAATTTCACAGGCGATTCCAAATTGACGGAGCATTTCGGTCACGGCGTTGCGCACTGCGTAGAAATCGATCTGCGAGCCGTAAGCGCCGATAGACAGCATCCAATGCTCGTCGGGCAATCCTTCCTCCGTGCGTGCGCTCGCGTCGAAGACGGGAGCGATTTCGTACAGCATGGCCTGTTCGTTGCCTCTGTTCTGGTTGAGCGCCAGCGTTTGCAGCATGGAGGGCACGAGGGTGGAACGCATGACGCTCGTATCCTCACCCAACGGATTGAGCAGCCGGAGCTGTTCACGACGCGGATCGTCCGCCGCAAGGCCCAGCCTGTCCAGCAGCTTCGGACTTACGAAAGAGAAGTTCTTGATTTCATACATGCCGAGCCCCGTAAGAATGCGGCCCAGTTTGTCGGTAAGCTGCATGCGTGGACTGCGTCCGCCGGGCGTCGTCTCGCCACGAAGAAGCGTCGCGCTCAGATGCTCAAATCCATAAATGCGAAGCACCTCTTCGGATATATCCGCCTCCATCTCGACGTCCTCGCGGAAATTCGGAACCGTCACGACCATTCGATCGCCGGACAGCTCAACGCCGAACTCGAGGGATTCCAAAATCTCTTTCATCTTTTCGCCGGGCACATCGACGCTGATGCGCTTACAGATGCGGCGCACGGAGGTTTCAATGATCTTGGTAGGCGCGGGGGCCGGATAAACGTCCACCGTGTCTTCGATGACGTCGCCCGCGTCCAACAGTTCGACCAGTTGGCAGGCGCGGTCGATCGCTTCCCGCGCGGTCGCCGGGCAGACGCCCTTTTCAAAGCGGCCGGATGCCTCGGTGCGCAGGCCCAGCGCACGCGAGGTTACGCGGATATTGGCGTGTTCGAACGCGGCGGACTCGAACATGACCGTCTGCGTACCCTCTACGATTTCGGACTCTTCGCCGCCCATGACGCCCGCGATACCCGTCGCACGCTCCTGATCGGCGATGACCAGCATGTCGGGAGACAGCGCGCGTTCCTTGCCGTCAAGCGTGACGATCATCTCACCCTCGTGGGCCCGGCGCACGATAATATGCCCATCACGAACCTTTGACAGATCGAAGGCGTGCATCGGGTGTCCCGTTTCAAGCATGACGTAGTTGGTGATGTCCACGATGTTGTTGATCGAACGCACGCCGCAGCCATGCAGCGCCTTGCGCAGCCACATGGGCGAGGCGGCGACGCGCACGTTCTTGACCACGCGCGCCACATAGCGCGGGCAAAGGTCGGTATCGCGCACCTCGATGTGCACGTAATCCTCCATCTTGCCCGGTACGCCCTGCACCTTTACTTCTGGCTTGCGAAACTCGGTGCCGAGTGTGACGGCCGTTTCGCGGGCAACCCCCCAGACACATTGACAGTCCGGACGGTTGGCGAGGATCTCGAAGTCCACGATCTGGTCGTCGATGCCGAGGATCGGCCTTACATCCGCCCCCAGCGGGTACTCCTCGTTAAAGATGAGGATGCCCTCGTCCCCGACGGACGGGTACAAATCGACCGGTACATCCAGTTCGGGGCCAGAACAGAGCATGCCGTAGGATTCGACGCCGCGCAGCTTGCCCTTCTTGATGTGCTTGCCGCCGGGCAGCACTGCGCCGCACTTGGCCACGGGTACCAGCGCGCCCTCGAAGACGTTTGGCGCGCCCGTTACGATTTGCAGCACCTCGTCCCCTACATCCACCTGGCAGATGACCATGTGATCCGAATTTTCATGCTTGACGACGGACAAGATGCGGCCCACGACGACGTTTTGCACCTGTGCGCCCATGTCCTCAATGCCCTCGACGCCGGTGCCGTGCATGATCATCTGTTCTTCATATTCCGGAGCCGACACAGGAACGTCGGCGTATTGTTTCAGCCATTGCATCGGTACTTTCATGATGATTCCCCCCTGCCCTTCTTAGTCCGCACGCAGTTGCGAGAGGAAACGCAAATCGCCCTCGTAGAGCATGCGCATATCCGTAATGCCATAGCGCAGCATCGCGATGCGCTCCATGCCGACGCCGAATGCGAAACCGCTGTACTTCGTGCTGTCGATGCCGCACATTTCAAGCACCTTCGGGTTGACCATGCCGGAGCCCAGCACTTCGATCCAGCCCGTGCCCTTGCAGACGCGGCAGCCCTTTCCGTGGCAGGCGACGCAGGTCAAATCGACCTCCGCAGAGGGTTCCGTGAACGGGAAGAAAGACGGACGGAAGCGCGTCCTGATGTCGTCGCCGTACAGCCGCTTGGCGAAGGCGTCCAGCGTTCCCTTGAGATCAGCCATCGTGACGTCCTCGTCGACGACGAGCCCCTCCATCTGATGAAAGACCGGAGAATGCGTAGCATCTACCTCGTCCGCCCGGTACACGCGTCCCGGACAGATGACCCGGATAGGCGGCTTGCGCGTCGTCATGGTGCGCGCCTGCACCGGGGAGGTGTGCGTGCGCAGGAGCACGTTGTCGTCGAAGTAGAAGGTATCCTGCGCATCGCGCGCGGGATGGTTCTTGGGGATGTTCATGAGCTCGAAGTTGAAGTGATCCAGCTCCACCTCCGGGCCATCGACAACCTCGAAGCCCATGCCGGTGAACACGTTGACGACTTCGTCGATGACGAGAGAGACCGGATGCTGACAGCCCTGGCGCGGCGCGGGCGTAGGCAGCGTGACATCGAGCTTCTCCGCACGCAGCTTGGCTTCCTTTTCAGAGGCCTGAATCTTCTGCGCCATTTCATCCAACCGCGCGGTCATGTCCTCGCGTGCTTTGTTGATGAGCTGCCCCATCGCGGGACGTTCTTCGGCGGACAGCTGCCCCATAGAGCGCAAAATCTGCGTGAGGCTTCCCTTTTTGCCAAGCACCTTCAGGCGCAGCGATTCCAGCGCGCTGGAATCTTGAATTTGCTGCAGCTGGTCTTTCAGCTCGTTTTGAATCTGCTGCAGCTGGTCGTGCATGTTCATAGATATCCTCCTTTTGGATTTGGAAATCACATCAAAAAAGCTCTCGTCCGCATAGGGACGAGAGCTGATGCAGCTTCGTGGTACCACCCAACTTCACCTCGCGCAGAAATCTGCGTTAAGGCCTCGCGCGGATAACGGCCGCTATTCCGACTCTGCCTATTATTGCTTTCAGCAGAGCAGCTCCGGAGTGAATTTCCCGCATCGGACACAGGCGGCTTTCAGCCAAGACCACCCTCTCTGCGTGACGCGATGTGCGCGGGCATTGTCTCCTTCAACGCTTTTAATTTTCGCTATTATACCATTCAAACAGATGAAAAGCAAGCTCTTTTTAATGGAGCGTATGATCATGCTCACAGCAGGCGTCCCCGTGCTCGCAATCACAGTCGCCGCATTCATCCGATACGCTGTCCATCGCTTCCTTGAGCGTGTAGGCAACGTACTTTTCAAAGACCGATTCGACCTCTTCCGGATCGTCCGGCACGACGTATTCATCCAACCCATCCGCCGTCTTCTCCACGCGCAGAAAGAGAAGCTCGTCTTCCTGCTGCGCGTTCTGGGGCTCCAGCTCGCTCAGAACAACGTATGTCTTGCCGGCTACCTCCATCGCCATCACGTAGCGGAACTGAAAGGTTCGACCGCTCTGATCGGTGAGCTCGACGATCGTGGGATCCATTTGTTCGTTCATATGTGTCCCACCCGCCTTACTCCTGCGGTTCGTCGTCCAGAACGTCCGATTCGCTCAGCTTGACAAACTTGTCGAATACCGCCTGAAGCGTTTTTTCATCTTCAACCGTGACGTAGCAATCCTCGCCCTGTTCGTCCTTGGCGATCTTGAGGATGAAAACCTCGTCCGCGTCCGTATCCGGAGTTGCTTCCAGCGCGGTGAGCATCACGTACAGATCGCCTTCGTATTCCAGCGTCATCAAGTGTTCGAAGTGCACGCTTTCGCCGTCTTCATCGATGAGCTCGATGATATCGTCTTCTTCCATTTCGGTTTCTTCCATGCCTTCGAGATTTTCCATATCGTCCATCTTTGTTTCCTCACTTTTCCGTATGTAATGAAATATGCTTCAAACCACCGGCATCAAGAAATGCCTGCAGGATGATTACCGCCGCGACCATATCGACCTTCTGCTTGCGCTTGTCCCTGCGCATGTCGGCCTCCAGCAGGGCGCGTTCCGCGCTTACCGTCGTCATGCGCTCGTCCTGATAGTACACGAAAAGACCAGCCGCCTCTAATTGAGCAGCAAAGTCGCGCACGCGCTCCGCTTGACCGCCGGCGCTGCCATCCATGTTGCGCGGCAAGCCGCAAAGGAACAGATTGGTTTCATGCGCAGCCGCCAGTTCTTTAAAATGGCGGACGTCCGGCCCGTAGCCGACGCGCGTGTACGTTTCCAGCGGTTGGGCGGTGATGCCCAACGGGTCGCTCACGGCGACACCGATTCGCCGGTCCCCCACGTCCAGACAAAGAATGCGCAAGCGCATGCCTCCCTTACTTCGCGTTGTGCTCGATGTAGGAACGAACCAGTTCCTCCATCAATTCGTCGCGCTCAATCCGGCATACCAGGGAACGCGCGCTTTGATAACTCGTAATATAGGTTGGATCGCCGCTCATCAAATAGCCGACGATCTGCGTGATCGGATCGTATCCCTTCGCACGCAGCGCATCGTATACGCGCATCAAGATCGAATGCGCGTCGTCCGCGGCTTCGCCTACCGCGCGAAAATACCGCGTTTCGTTTTCAGAACGATCTGCCATGCGAATTCGCCCCGCTTTCTGTGCTATATGGTGGTATTATACCGGCTTCTACAGGAAAAGGCAAGAATACAGGGAAAATAGATTTTAAAATTTTGATGTATTCAGCCGGGATAATAGCGTACGGCATGCAGAAAACCGCGCGCAGCGAGAAAAGCCGGTAGCGCCAGCAGCATGCCCCGGATGCCGCCGACGCTGCTTCCCAGGGTCAAAAGAAGGATGACGGCTACCGGATGTACACCGGTGCTCGAGCCCATGATGCGCGGGCTCAGAAGGTTCGCCTCCACCTGCTGAACGAGCACCACCGCGAGCAGCGCAAGCAGCATGTGCTGAAAGCCCATATCCACGGAGAACAGCAGCACCGGGATCGTACCGAGCACGGGCCCGTAGTACGGTATGATATCTAGAATGCCCATCGCGAGGCCCAGCAGCAGATAATAGGGTACCCGCAGCAGCCACAGCAGAAAGGCGGTCATCACCCCCACGAACAGGCTGACCGTAAATTGCCCCTTCAGGTATTGAAAGAGCTCACGCTTCATCTGAGAGGTAGCCGCGAGAAAGCGCTTTCTATAGCGGAGCGGAATACACATGGAAAGCCGGTAGCCGAATGCTTCGCGATCCTTTAAAAAGTAAATGGCCAGCACGAGCGCAATCAGCATGCGTGACAGGCCGTCCATCAAAGCGCCCGTCTGGTGCCAGGCGCTTTGGGCAAGCTGTGCGCCGATGCCGGATAGGCGCTGCGCGATAAACTGCCCGCCGCCGGATAGCTGGATGCCGTAGCCGCTCAAAAACGCCTGACCGCGTTCGATAAGCTGCTGAACTCCCAGCAAAATTTGCGGCATTTGGGCGCTCAACGCCACGGACTGCGCGATGACCGGCGGCAATAAAAGCGCGATCAGGACGCCGATGAAAAGGAAGGAAGAGAGAACGGCGAGCGCTACGGCCCATCCCCTTTTTAAGAAGCCCTCGAATACGGCACAAAGCGGGCTCAGGAGCGCGGCCCATGCGACACCCCAAAGCACCGTCTTGATGACGCTGCGCGTCGGTGGGTAAATTGCGAGCAGCAGCAAACTTGTCGCCAACCCCGTAAAGACGAAGATCGACCGGATTCTTTTCGTCATGACGTTCCCTCCTTTCAAAAAAGAGAAGGCGGATACACCCGCCTTCTCTCCCGTGCTTTTGCGCCGCCTCAGCGATCCCATAGATCCATCATTTGCTTTTTGATCTGCGCGCTTCCCTTGTCCAGCATTCGCTTCATCTTACGTCCCTGCGGCATCATCATCAGCCCTGCGCCCATGGCAAGGCCGAGGACGCTGCCCGCCGCCATTCCCCGAAACGTCGACATCCGCATCCTGCATCCTCCTCTCGCTGCGTTCAAGGCTCTCCAGCGAGAACCACGGTATGACGATGTCCCCGCTGACAGAATCCAGCGTAAAGTCCTGCATCCATCTGCGGCCATAGAGCATGTCGTCGATCGGACCGAATGAAACCTCGATTGCGTCCACGAAGAGCGTCCGCTCATTCAGCCGAATATCGGTGGCCCACCCCACGCGCAGGCCGCCGGTATCTCGAACCCGGCCCGGCCTGCAAAAGACTGGCGGACGTTCCCTTGGCTGCGTATCGACCATGACGCTCATATTTCCCAGCAGGGTGATATGCTCCCGCGATATAAACCGCGGACTGTGCAAACCGCCCTGCACGACAATACCCGCGAGCGCATGTCCATCCCTTCCGAGCGGAGCCGAAAGCACATTGCCTACTCTTTGGGCGTTATGAATGACTGGAAGACCGATCAGACGATTGGCACGCGTCATTACCGCTTCCTCCTGCATCGCTTTACGTGTCTATTGTGGCCCGGTTTTAAGCGCGCATGCTAGGAGAACATTTGCAGCGGACAATTACCGCAGCTTTTGCAGGACGTTTAGGAAGTCGTCTGGGACAGGCACGCAAAACTCCATAATTTTTCCACTCGACGGGTGCGTGATGCGCAGGGTATGCGCGTGCAGCATCAGCCGGGGTATCTTGACGGTCGGATGCTTTGCACCGTAAATCGCATCTCCCAGCAGCGGATGGCCGATATGCTGCATGTGAACCCGAATCTGGTGCGTCCGCCCCGTAAGCAAATGCACATCGAGGTAGGAAGCGCCCTTCAGCGACTCGATGACCCGATACTCAGTGTGGGATTCGCGTCCATCCGCGACGACTGCCATGCGCTTCCTGTCCACAGGATGCCGCGCGATCGGCGCGTCGATTCGTCCGCTTTCCTGAGAAAAGCGCCCCAATGCGACGGCGAGGTAGTGCTTTTCCATCGTTCGCGCCTTAAACTGCTCGCACAGAGAAAGATGCGCTCTGTCGTTTTTCGCGACGATGAGCAGCCCGGAGGTATCCTTGTCCAGGCGGTGCACGATGCCAGGACGCAATTCTCCGCCAATGCCGGAAAGGCCGTCCAGATGGTAGAGCAGCGCGTTGACGAGGGTGCCATCTTCATTTCCGGCGGCCGGATGCACGACCATGCCGCATGGCTTGTCGATCACCGCGATGTCCGCGTCCTGGTAGAGGATGGCGATCGGTATGTCCTGCGCGATAACCTGCGCAGGACGGGCATCCGGAATGTTTAGGACGACCTCCTGCGCGTCTTTGAGCCTGTGCCCCGCCTTGAGGACGCCTTCGCCGTCGATTGCGGCATGGCCCTCCTCGATCAGCTGGACGCATCGCGAACGCGTAAGGCCGCTGTGCCGCACCAGAAACTGGTCAAGCCGCGTCCCCGCGCTTTCGGAATCGACCTTTGCCTGAATCCTTTCCATGCTCTTCTCCGTTCTTTTCAAAGGCTGTCATCAGTGCAAGCAGAATGCAGGAAACCGTGACCGCGATATCCGCTACGTTGAAAATAGCAAAATGAACGAAACGCGGCTCGATGAAATCCACCACGTAGCCGTACAGAAGGCGATCGATGCAGTTGCCGAGCCCGCCGCCTAGCAGCGCCCAGACCAGACACGAATTCAATCGGTTTGGCCGTACCCAGCGCCTGAGCGCGAGGGCTGCCGCAACGAGCACCAGAAAGGTCAGGAGGGCCAGCATCCAAGGGGCTATTTGGAGCATGCTGAACGCGACGCCTGTATTTTCGGCATATGTCAGATGTATAACGCCGGGCATGAGCGGATAGCTGCCCCCCGGCATCGCCGGGAGGAGCGACTTTGCCGCAATTTTGCTTGCGCGGTCGAGCAGCAGCACGACGAGCGCGATGGGCCAATACCTTCGCATCAGAATCTTCAGTCCTTTAAAGATTTCGCTCTACTACGCGGATGACCTCGGCAAGAAATTCGCCAATCACGGGCAGGTTGTCGACCGTGATGCGCTGCAGCAGCACGATGAGCAGCGCCCCCAGAATGGAAAAACCCACGGCAAAGCCAAATCCCCGCGCGACGCCCGACACAAAATTTACCCAGAGCAGGCGTTTTGTATCGCTGACGTACTGCAGGTATTCCGACAGCCGGAGCTTTTCCGCATTTTTCGTAAGGCGTTCGATCTGCCCGATAAGCAGACGCATCCGCTTTTCCATGAAGGCTTCACCTCGTGGACAGTATGGACAACACCGCTCCTGAAAATGCAAAACGGGCGGGCGTCAAACGCCCGCCCCTCTTCGCGTGATTACTTTGCTTTAAACAGCTCGTTCTCGGACTTGAGCACGTGCATCTGGTCGTCCACCAGACGCTGGAATCGCGCACGGTAGTCCGCCGCGGCGCTGCGCAGCGTATCGAGCTGGTCGTTGAGCTCCTGCGTCTCCTTGCGTACGTTCGCGGCGACCTTGTCCGCGTCTTCCTGCGCCTTGGCAAGGATTTCAGCGGCGCGGTTCTGCGCGTCGGCCACGGTTTGGTCGTACACACGCTGCGCATTCGCCAGCAGCACGCGCGCGCTCTCGCTGTCATCCTTTACGACCTGCGGGGCAGGCTGAGGGGCGGGCCTGTCCGACGCGGCGTTCGCCTGCGCCAGACGCGCGCGCAGATCCTTGATTTCGCGCTCGCGGGCTTCCATTTCATCCATGATGTCCTCAAGCAGGTCGTCTACCTCGTCGGTGTCGTAACCCCGCGCTTTAATCGTAAATTGCTTCTCCTGAATCATCTTGATCGTAACGGCCATAAAGTTCGCTCCCTTCTGTTGTATGCCACAAGGCGGTAATATAGAAGACATTTATTCGTACCGGAACAGCACAATCGCGATGCGCCCTTTACGGGTAGGACCGTCGATCTGCTCGACACGAACCCTGCCCATCCCCCGGACAGAAAGCAACGCGCCCGCGCCGACCAGCGCATCCGGCCGCGTTTCCTCCATAAAGTTGACGCGTACGCTGCCATCGCGAATGGCCTGCGAGGCATCCCCGCGTGACAGACGGTACCCTGCCGCCAAGACGGCGTCCAGCCGCAAAGACGCGACGGTATCGCGGATCAGCTTTCCCGCAGGCAGCGGCATTTGCGGAACTTCGGAAAGCCTGTGCAGCTGAAGCGAGGCTTTTCCAGCTTTGATGAGGTTCAGCACAATGTAGTCGGCCATTTCTTCCAAGGCAAACAGGAAAATTTGACCGTCCCGTACTACAATATCCCCGATCGTCTCGCGGATCATACCCAGAGCCATTAAAGAACCGAGGATATCCCGATGGGTAAGGCTCGCGTAACGTTGATCCCACTTGGCGTAAAGACAGCAAAACGGCCATTCCCATACGGGCTCGTCCCCCGCATAAAAACAGCATACGGTGCGCTCCGCCTCTTCGTAGCCGCCCCATGACTTCGCGCTTGCTCCCGCCTGACCGGCGGCATAAACGGCCAACCGCATCTCCGACGGGTCTAAAAATCGCGTATACGAAGGACGGCCGCTTCGCGCGGCGCGCGTAGCAAGTTCGCCAAGACGCGCGGTAAGCGTTTTCTGTGTATCCATCAAAAGATCCCCAGCGCCGCGAACTGCAGTCTGCTCAAAAGCCCCTGTAAAAGGCTGAGCAGGATCAACGCGATAAACGGCGAAAAATCGAACATCATCGACCGGTGCGTCAGACTAAAAATCAATCTGCGAATCGGCGCGAGCAGCGGCTGCACGATCCGATCCAGAAACCGCATGACCCCGGAATAGGATGGAACGAGAAAGGACAATACGCACTGAATGATGATGAGCGCGGACAGCAGCCGAAGAAACATGCCGACGCCGCCGATTATCTGATATAGGATCATCCTATCCTCCATCCATACTGCTTACATGCGAAAAGCCGGGTTGAACTCTCCGGCGGGCACCGCCCCAGGCGCCGCACCCCGAACTTCCGTGCTGTTCACGACGTCGACGGTCGACGGCGCCAGGAGATAAGTGCGATGCGATACGCGGATCATCTTGCCGCGCAGCGCGAACGCCGCACCGCCCAGCATGTCGATCACGCGCTGGCGCTGGGTATCGTCGATCTCTTCCAGATTCAGCAAAAGGCTTCGGCCGTCGAGCAGCGCGTTGATGATGTTCTGGCTGTCCTCAAGCCGGCGGACACAGACGATCATTTCGCTGTGCTTGCGGGTCTCCGCGTCCGTCCGGGGCGTCATGGGCACGACGTTATCTCGAATCGGGGTTGTCTTGCGAGGAGCATAGACAGGTTCTTCCTCCGGCTCATAGACACCGGGCTGCACTGCGCCCCGCTTGCCGCTAAGGCCCATCCCCGCGCGCGCCGCAGGCTGTTGGATGGCCGCTTCCTGGCGCATGCCGGCGGGCTGCTGATAATAATCCTCTGCAGGGTACTCTTCGTCATAACCGGTCATCCCGTCGTCCGCCGGCGCTTCTTCCGGGTAGACGCCTAAGATTACGCCGATCTTGCTCAAAAAGTCCATGAACGCCATGTTCTTCCTCCTCAGATTCGGTTTGTCTGCGCCGGATACGTGCGTTTGCCGAAGATGGCCGTTCCGACGCGAACCATGGTGGCCCCTTCCTGGGCTGCGATTTCGTAGTCCGAAGACATGCCCATCGAAAGGTGCCGGATCTGCGTGCCGTCAATCGCTTCGCCGCGCAGCGCCTCAAAGAGCGCACGCATCCGCCGAAAGAGCGGGCGAAGCACTGTCTCGTCGCGCGTGTTGGGCATGACCGCCATCAGCCCCTCGATACAAAGGCCGGGAAGCTTCGCGTACGCGCGCACAAAAGGCAGTACCTCTTCAATCTCCATTCCGCCCTTTTGAGGCTCGCGGCCGATATTGACCTGCACCAGCACCGGCATGCGCCTTTGCGTCTCCTGCGCGCGCCGGTTGATCTCTTGTGCCAGGTTCTCACGATCCAGGGATTGAATCATGCATACCTTGTCTATTATATATTTAACTTTGTTCGTTTGCAACTGTCCAATTTGATGAATTGCAAAAGAAGCGTCTAAAAAGGGGTACTTCTCCAGGATTTCCTGTACCCGATTTTCGCCGAGCTGGGTGATGCCCGCCTGCCGGACCCGATTGATGCGATCGGGTTCGATCGTCTTGCTGACGGCGATGATCTCCGGCGTCTTCCCCCATTCCGCGCTTGCGCGCGCAAGATTCTCCCTGACGTCCGCCACGTTTTGCTCGATATCATCCATGCAGCTTCATCTTTCTTTCCGCAATCAATTAAACAGTCTGACCGTCTTGCCCGCCTGCAGCGGGGAACCCGCATAGATCGAGCGGACGAACGCGGTCTTCTCGTCGCGCGAAATGACCGTGACCGGGACAAACGTGTCGGTGCCGAGCTCCGAAACCACGACGCCGATCATATTGCTCTGCGAATAGAGCGCCGAAACCGGAACGTTCACACCGTCCACGAATTCGCCTACCACCACGCGGCACGTGCGAATGTTGAGCACCGGCTCCACGTTCGTGTCGATCTGCATGCGCACGAGAAGCTCTCCGCCGGAGCGGGTGAACGACTCGACGGTGGCGTCGACGAGGTAGTTATCAAAGCCGTCAAGCTGCATTTTGTATGCCTGGCCGGGCACTGGATTCCAGCTCTTTTCCGAGCTCACGAGCAGCGCATACCAGCCCTCCGGCTTGATAGTTCTGAAGATTGGGTCGCGACCGCGCGAGACGACGTCCGTCTCCAGCCTTTGACCGGAAAGCACCGCGCGCACCTGCGCGGGCGTCATCGTCTCATAGGTTTTCGCATTTACGGTCGATTCATACCCGTCCGTGTAGAAACTGACAATGCACTCTTCCTTAGCGTCGTACGTCGTCGTCCAGCTTTCAATTTTTTTGAGCTGCCGGCTCTCCTCGTCGTACAGGCTGCTGAGCGTCTGATCGTCCGGATATTTTTGGCGCAGGTAGTTCTGACGCGCGTTGATGGCATTGGTCAGCTGTTTTTCCAGGTTGTTGAGGCTGCCGACGCCCTGCCCCTGCACCAGCGTGCGAACCTCGAGCGCGAGGGTGTCCACCTGTAAATCCAGCTTTTCCAGCTGCGCGTCGACGTAGTTTTTCATGACCTGTTCTTTATGGTACTGCTGGATGGCGCTGCGGTAATTTTCCAGCTTGTTGATTTCCGTCTGGTTGTAGCCGGACGAATAGACCTGACAGATGACGTTTCCTTTGTACAGATGGCTGCCCTCTTCGGCGATGTAGTCGGTTCGCGTCACGCCCTCGGCGTCGTACAGGGTTTCGTTGCGCGCGATGACGATTTCACCCTGATATTGGCTGCCCATGCTCCCTTCGGTAACGATCGCCGTCGTGCCAAGCCGATCCCGCTGCGAGAACCACAGGCCGATACCAAAGGCGATCAGCGCTACAAACACCATGAACATGTAAAACCGCGCATGAATGCGCACGCGTTTTTTTCGTCTCAAACGCTAACCTCCCTTCGGTTTTTTCAGCATGCGCATTTTACTGCGCGTCTTCTTCTGCCTTTTCCAAAATCCATACAGAACACTTGCGGCCGCTGAGCAGGATGTCAAAGCTGTCTGTGACGGCAAGGCCCGGGGCGCGCGCGACCGCGTTGTCCGCCTGAGATCGAACGCCGACGAGGACGATGCGTCCCTTGTCGTCCAGGACGCGCCGCGCTTCGGACAATAGGCCGCGCAGATATGCTTCGGGCTGAGCGGCCTCCAGCTGCTCGGGAAGATGCGCAACGACCGCGTCCATCTCTCCATCCGCAAACGAGAGACTCAGCGGATTTTGACAGACCAGGCGCGCACCCTGTACGCGCGAGAGCGCTGACTGCGCCTCCGCCTTTTCGCAAACACCCGTAACCGTGCGCGCACCCGCGTTTTTCAGCGCACGGAGCAGCGTCTCTTCGGAGCAAAGCAGATTCAGCGCGTTCTTGCCGCCGACGCGCGCAAGCGCCGCGACGATCGTGCACACATCGCCGCGCAGAGCGCCGGGTTTTTCCGGCTTGACGGATCGTTTGGAACCCAAACGCCACAGGAACAGCGTCACGCCCTCGCTGCGGCGGGCGATCCACAATTCGACGTCGGGGCGCTCGCGAAGCGTCTTCATCCCCGTCTGTTCGATGATCGCCTTTTCAAGCATGTTAAGGTATCGCATATTGACCGGCACGAGCTTGTCCCGATCCATGGTAACGATGCGAAAGCGCTTCTCCCGCGCCTCTTCATAGGGGATCCGATCCAGCCAATCCCCGGCGGAGAGCAGCTTCTTTACCGCCGCGTCGACGTCCGAAACGCCGTGCATCTGCGTCAGCACCAGAAAGTTATGGTGCATATAGTTAAGCCGCAGTTCCTTGACGCTGCGATACAGCACGGCCCCGCTGAGCATCCGTTCGATCGTT
Source organism: Beduinella massiliensis (assembly GCF_900199405.1). NCBI lineage: Bacteria > Bacillati > Bacillota > Clostridia > Eubacteriales > Beduinellaceae > Beduinella > Beduinella massiliensis. The sequence continues at coordinate 2,169,344 of NZ_LT963430.1, read as the reverse complement.
ACGCCGCCCTCTCGCCGGAGGAGGCCTTCCACCGCGCGTTCCATCCCCGGGATAAAGGTCGCGTAATACAATTTCTTCATCTGGTATTCTCCCTTAAAGACGGGCGCCTTTTATTGCGCGCGCCCGACGTCGAATCATTATACCATGGATTGCCGCTTTTCACAACAAGCCCTGATCGCTGCCTGAACCGTCTCGTCCATTTTTAAGCCCTGCGCATGCACGACGGCATCCGCTTGGGCTTCATAGAGCGGGATGCGTTCGTCGTAAAGCATGCGAAGCGTTTGCCCCTCGCGCAGGGCGATGCCTCGGGAAGACAGGTTATGAATGCGCCGCTCGATCTCCTCATAGGGAAGCTCAATGTAGAGGACGGTGCCCACGGCGTGCAGATGCCGCATCGCCCGCTCTTTATACACCACGCTGCCCCCCGTCGCGACGACGTATCCGCTCACTTGAAGCGAGCAGACAGCGTCCGCCTCTTCCTCTAAAAAGCGATCGATGCCGTCGTCATCGACCATTTCCTGCAGCCTTCGTCCGCTGCGCTCCTGGATGACGTCGTCCGTATCGATAAAAGACATGTCAAGCGCCTGCGCGAGTTTGACGCCGACGGTGCTCTTTCCGCATCCAGGCATTCCAATCAAAATGATGTTTCCCATCTCTATCCTTCCCCTTATGGCGGACTGCATGCTGTTTCCTTTCAATAATGCATTATTTTACCGCATAAAGGTGAAGATTTCAAGCGAAAGCGCCAGGATTGTCCGTTTTTCGGGCGTATGTATAAATTTGCATTGCATGGTTGAATTTTTATTCTGAAAGATGTATAATTAGCCATCTCGATTTATCGATGAACATAAAGGGGATGTTTTTCATGAATTTACAGCATTACGCGCCCAAGGCACGGTTTGCGCAGCGTCATCTTTTGACGCTACAGGACTGGAAGGAAGATGAAATTTACCAGTCCCTCGCGCTGGCGTTGAAGCTCAAGGCTGAACAGAAAGCAGGCGGCTGTGAAAAGCCGCTCGCAGGAAAGACGTTGGCGATGATCTTCGCGAAATCCTCTACCCGCACGCGCGTCTCTTTTGAAGTCGGGGCATCGCAGCTCGGCGCGCACGCGCTGTTTCTGTCTACAGCCGACATTCAGCTCGGGCGGGGCGAACCCATCGCGGATACCGCAAAGGTGCTCTCGCGCATGGTGGACGGGATCATGATTCGCACGTTCAGCCAATCCGACTTGAGTCAGCTCGCGCAGCACGGCTCGATCCCGATCATCAACGGGCTCACGGACGAGTTCCATCCCTGCCAGGTGCTGGCGGACCTTCTGACGATTTACGAGCACAAGGGGACGCTCAAGGGGCTCAAGCTCGCGTTTGTCGGGGACGGTAACAACATGGCGCATTCGCTGCTGATCGGCTGCTCCAAGCTGGGGCTTGACGTAGCGGTTGCCTCCCCCAAGGGGTATCAGCCCAATCCAACCTACGTTGGCTGGGCGAAGGAAAACGCAGAGGCGCACGGAAGCCGCGTCGAGATTACGGAAGATCCGAAGGAGGCCGCCGCACAGGCGGACGTCGTCTATACGGACGTCTGGACGAGCATGGGCCAGGAAAAGGAAGCGCAGGAACGCCTGAAGGCGTTCACAGGCTATCAGGTAAACGAAACGCTCATGCAGTGCGCAAAGGACGACGCGCTCTTCCTGCACTGCCTGCCTGCGCACCGCGGCGAGGAAGTATCCGCCGGCGTCATCGACGGCGCGCAATCCGTCGTCTTCGACGAGGCGGAAAACCGCCTGCACGCGCAAAAGGCGGTCATGGCGCTTCTGATGGGTTAATTCAGCTCGTCCAGCGAGAGAGCGAAGCTGGGGACGAATTCCCGCATGAAGTCCCCCACCTCCGCAAGCTCGATTTTGCGAATGCTCGCCTCAATGCTCTGCGCGGCTTTCTCAAACTCGCGGTTTCCGGCCTTGAGCTCCTCTAGACACTTGGTGTAGGCCGCGATGCGGTCGGCAGCCTTTGCGACCTTCCAGGCTGCCTGATCCTCACGGGGAGTGAGCAGGCCTTCGTAAGCCTCCTTGAGATCGTCTGGGAGCATTTTGAGGAGCCGCTTGGCCGCGCCTTCCTCTACCTGCTTGTACGCAGCCTTGATTTCCTCGTTCTGATATTTGATCGGCGTGGCGAGGTCGCCGGTGAGCACCTCGCCCGCGTCGTGAAAGAGCGCGAGCTGGGTAATGCGGCCGATATCATAGCCGCGTCCGTAGCGCACATTGCCGATCGTGGCGATTCCGTGGGCGATGAACGCGACCTGTGCGGTGTGCTCCGCGACGTTTTCCGGGAAGGTATTCCGCATGAGACTCCAGCGGTAGATGTGATTGAGACGCGAGAGATAAGCGAAAAAATGATTCATACAGCGCTCTCCTTGACAATTTTTGTCCCCGTGTGTATAATAACGTCGAATTGAATAGCCGCTAGGGGCGCATGTAACATGCTGAGATGGCGAAAGCCGGTCCCTTTGAACCTGTGTAGATAATCCTACCGTAGGGAAGCGATAGAATCAAGGAAGACTTTCATTGTCTGATCTGACCGCGCCACCGGAGGGAGGCGCGGTTTTTTGTTCCTTCGAGCGGACGTTCAATGCACAAAATCATGAGGAGGTTTCCATCCATGTTCGAAAAGTTTGCCGAAGTACCCATGTCCGCTTGGGCGGTCGTCATCTCGCTCGTCCTCGTCGCCGTCGTGATGATCGTCATCATGCGCGGCCGTCAGAAGTGGACGACCCGCATGCTCACCAACGCAGCGCTTTGCATTGCGCTCGCCTTTATCCTCTCCTGCATCCGCCTGTTCAGGATGCCGCAGGGCGGCAGTATCACCGCCGCATCGATGCTTCCCATTTTTTTGTTCGCCTACGCTTATGGCGCGGTTCCGGGGCTCGTGACGGGCATCGCGTACGGCATTTTACAGTTCATTCAGGATCCTTATTTCGTCCATCCGATTCAGATTTTGCTCGATTTCCCGCTCGCGTTCGGCCTGCTGGCGCTGTGCGCCGTGGGGCGCAAGCTTCCGGAGCGTTACGGGCTTACGGTCGGCATCGTGCTGGGCTCCCTGGGACGCTTTGTATGCGCCACGCTTTCCGGGGTCGTCTTCTTCGCGGACTACGCGCCCGAAGGCCAGAACCCGCTCTTCTATTCCATAGCCTACCAGGCTTCTTACATCATCCCGGAAATGGTTATCTGTATCCTGATCTGTCTGATTCCCCAGGTCAAGCGGACGATGCTGCGCCTCGCGCGCGAAACGCACTGACATAAGCATATAGCGGGCGGAACGCATTGCGTTCCGCCCGCTCGTGTATGAGGCTGTTTACAGCGTATACTCCGGCTTCGCGCCAGGACGACCGGTCATTTCCTCGCGCGCCTTCACGTACTTTTCAGCGGGGTTGCCCAACACCGCGTAGGACGCGATCTTGGACGTTTCCACGCCCGGCTGGTTGAACGCGTCGATGTCGAGCAGCTCGCCCGCGTAAGCGGTGCACATCTCAAAGAAGTACAGGAGCTGGCCGATGGTGTAAGCGTTGACCTCCGGCAGGACGATCGTCTGGTTCATGCGTCCCGCCTTGTACAGCGCGTACTCCGTGCCCTGGCGCTCGGCCTCGATGAGCTGGTTATGCGTCTTTCCGCCCAGGAAGGCGACGTCCGGGAACTGCTCGCAGCCGTGCGGAATCGGCGTTTCCTTGCGGAAGGACTCCACTTTGATGAAGGTGACGACCTTGTCGTACGGGCCCTCGGTATAGAGCTGGAGCTGAGAGTGCTGATCGGTCACGCCCAGGGACTTCGTCGGAGTCTGACCGAAGTTGACCGCCATGCCTTTGCGCGTCACGCGCTTGCCGAGGCTTTCCGCCCAAAGCTGGCAGAACCAGTCCGCGATGAACTTGAGGGAGTCCGCGTAAGGCATGACGACCTGCACGTTCATGTCGAGGTCTTCCATCGCGATGTACTGCAAGACCGCCTCCAGCAGGGCTGGGTTCTTCCACACGTCGTCCGTCTTGCAGCGCGCGTCCATGTCCGCCGCGCCGGCGAGCAGCGCGCGAATGTCGATGCCGCAGACGGCCGCCGGGACGAGTCCGACCGGGCAGAGTTCTGAGAAGCGTCCGCCGACGCCGTCCGGGATGAAGAAGGTGTCGAAGCCCTCTTCCTTGGCGATCTTGATGAGGTTGCCCTTCTCGTGGTCGGTTACAGCGATAATCTGGCGCTGCCAGCCCTCGCCGACCTCGCGCTTCAGCAAATCAGACACGATCAGGTACTGCGACATCGTCTCTGCCGTCGCGCCCGACTTGGTAATCACACAAAAGCAGGTCCTCTTTACGTCGATGACGTCCAGCAGCGCGGCCATGCGTTCAGGATCGATGTTGTCCTCGACGTAGAGACGCGGTCCACCGCGCTTTTCGGCGGGCAGCTCGTTGTAGTGCAGGTGATTGAGCGCCTGCTGTACGGCGATCGGACCCAGGGCGGAGCCGCCGATGCCCAGAACGACGAAAGCTTCGTAATCGCTGCGCACGCGCGCGGCAACGCGCTCGATTTCGGCGACGATTTCCTCCTGATTATAAGGAAGTTCCATCCATCCGAGCCATCCGGTTCCGCGGCGGGTCTGCACCTGACGCTGCGCGGCGGCGGCGAAGGGCGCGTATTCGTCGACGGTCGAAGCGGCAATCGCGTACTGCATGCCGAGCGTATCCGCCATCATGTGGTTCACGTCAAGACGAATCTGCTTTTTGGTATCCATCATACACATTCCTTTCCTGGTTGTGTCTTTTCCCATGCGTCATCCCATATTATACACGATCAGGGCATTTTTGTGAAGCGATCTGCATCGTCTTTCTCAGGTATGCGATCGACTGTGCGAGCTCTTCATCGGACGAATAAAGCGTCGTATACGGTTCCAATATGACCGGGCCTTCATAGTGCACGGCTCGAAGTCGACGTCCCAGCGCCTCAAAATCGAACGTCCCCTGTCCGGGCATAAAGAGCCTTCCCCCGGCGTCGTAGTCACATACGTGTACGTTTAAAAGTTTGTCCCCCATCGCGCTGATAAATTCCGAGACGTCGTGGCCGGACTGCATCGCCTGCTTGATGTCCAGCACAAAGCCCGCCTTGGGATAGGCGCTTCGCACCTGCAAGACCCGCTCCGGCGTGGACATTTGGCACCAGCTCACATTTTCAAAGCAGACGGTGATGCCGTAATCCGCCGCCAGATCGCACAGCTCGCCGATGCGCGGCGCGACGCTGTCAAAGTTAGCCGCAATGCCGGTTCCCTTTACATTGTGGCGTCCATGATAGACATAGATCCGAGCGCCGAGCGCCTGTCCCGCTTTCAGCACGCCTTCGAAGATTTTCTGCGCTTCCAGCCGCTGCCGTGCGGAAAGGCTGAACAGGCTGTTTTCAAAGGCCGTGCCCATCGGGTGCACGCTTGTCGAAGGGAGTCCGCCCAACCGTTCGCGTACCAGAGCGCCGAAAGCAGCCGAATACTCGCTGTATGTCTCCAAAAAGATTTCCGCGCAGTCTACGTCAAACGTTCGGAGCCGCTCCGCGGCGTCCTCCGTTTCCATTCTGCCGTAGAAGGCGGCGGTCGTAAGGCCTAAGCGCATGCGCCCCCTCCTTTTTTCTTTACATAACGAGTGTATTATAGACGCTTTTGCGTTTTCTGACAAGCGGCTCCAAATCGCCGCGAACGCTTGACGAATGATAGGGAATCTGTTATAGTCTATCAGGTATGTCCCTGTCGTCATAAGCGCGGGCAGTCTCTCTGATTGCCGCCTTGATGCCGCAGGGCTTTTATGTGCGTATCAGACGATCAGATTAGGAAGGATGACTTTTGCGCATGATCAGGCAGCAATACGATGCCATCATCATCGGAGCCGGTCCCGCCGGCATCTTTACCGCGTTGGAGCTCACGGAGAGCCGTCCCGAAATGCAAATTCTCATGGTCGATACGGGCCGTGAAATCGTAAGGCGCGTGTGCCCTGCGCGCACGACGGGCAAGTGTGTGCAGTGCTCGCCCTGCGCCATCGTACACGGATGGGCGGGTGCCGGCGCTTTTTCCGATGGCAAGCTTTCCTTGTCCGACGAGGTGGGCGGTCATATCTCCGATTACATGACGCACGAGGAAGCGCAGGCGCTTATCCGCCGCGCGGACGAGACGTATCTGCGCTTCGGCGCGCCGGAGGAAGTGCACGGTCTCGACGACAGAAAGGTCGATGAAATTTCCTACGAAGCGTCGCGCTACAACATCCGCCTCGTCCCCTGCCCTGTCCGTCACCTGGGGACCGAGCACGCGGGCGAGGTGCTGCGCGCGATGCACGATTACCTCATCGAAGAGACGAACACGACTTTCGCGGAGCTGACGACGGCCGATCGCATTCTGGTGGAAGACGGACGCGCAAGCGGCGTCGCCCTGCGAAGCAAAAACGGAGACACCTTCGAGGTACGCGCGCCCTATGTCGTCGCCGCGCCCGGACGGGGCGGCGCGGACTGGCTGAGCGAGCAGGTCAAAGCGCTGGGGCTCAAGACGCGCAACAATGAGGTGGACATCGGCGTGCGCGTGGAAGTGCCCAACTCCATCATGGATCATCTGACGAAGTATCTCTACGAGGCGAAGCTCGTCTACTTTGCGGACACTTACGAGAACAAGGTGCGTACGTTTTGCATGAACCCCGGCGGCGTCGTTTCTGAGGAACACTACGAGGGCGGCATCGCGGTCGTAAACGGCCACAGCTATGGCGACGCGAAGCTGCGCACCGGCAACACGAACTTCGCGGTGCTCGTCTCTACGAGCTTTACGGAGCCCTTTGACCAGCCCATCCGGTACGGCCGCTACATCGCGCAGCTGGGTAACATGCTCACCGGCGGTCCTATCATGGTACAGCGCCTGGGCGACCTGCTCAAAGGACGGCGCACGACGGCCAGCCGCCTGGCCCGTTCTACCACCATTCCGACGCTCAAAACCGCCGTGCCGGGCGACCTCTCCTTTGTGCTGCCTCCACGCCATCTGACGAGCATTATCGAAGCGCTGCGCGCATTTGATCACGTTGCGCCGGGACTGTTCAGCAAGAACACGCTGCTGTACGGGGTGGAGGTCAAGTTTTACTCATCTAAGGTATTGGTAGACAACAACTTTGAGACGCCGATTCAGGGCCTGTACACGATCGGCGACGGCGCCGGCATCACGCGCGGCCTGATGCAGGCGTCCGTCACGGGCATCAAGGTTGCCCGCCATATCGCAAACCGTTAACGAACCGATTCCGCCGCAGAGGGACGTCCCCTGCGGCGCTTTGTCTTCTGGAAAGGACTGTCTGTTATGCGAGAGCTCTTCCCGCCCACGACGATGGCGGACTGCCGCGCGCGCGGCTTTGAAGTTCCGGACTTTGTATACGTCAGCGGCGACGCCTATGTGGATCATCCATCCTTCGGCAGCGCTGTGATCGTCCGTACGCTGGAACGCGCGGGCTATCATGTCGCGGTGCTCGCCCAGCCGGACTGGCACAGCGCTGAGGACTTTAAGCGCTTTGGAAGGCCATATCTTGGCTTCCTCGTATCCTCCGGCGTCATTGACAGCATGGTAAATCACTACACAGCCGCGAAAAAGCGGCGCAGCGAGGACGTGTACACGCCAGGCGGCAAGGCCGGGCGGCGGCCTGATCGTGCCGTGATCGTCTACTGCAACCGCATCCGCGAGGCCTACGGTGATATCCCTATCATCATCGGAGGCGTTGAGGCATCCCTGCGGCGCTTCTGCCACTACGATTACTGGGATGATCGCGTGCGCGCATCCATCCTTCAGGACAGCGGAGCGGACCTGCTGCTCTACGGTATGGGCGAACGGAGCATTCTGGCGGCCGCAGACTGGATCAACCGCGGATCACAGGCATGGGAACTGCCCACCATGCGGGGGGTGTGCTTCATGTCCGCGCAGCCCGTTCGCGGCTGCACGGAGATTCCTTCCTTTGAGGAGTGCCTCCAAGACAAGCGCGCCTATGCCGCGGCGTTTCTCACACAGTACCGCGAGCAGGATCCTGTCCGTGGAAAGGCGCTCATGCAGCGGCACGGAAACCGGTACCTCGTGCAAAGCGCGCCGGATCTGCCGCTGACCCGCGAGGAGCTGGACGCCTCTTATACACTGCCCTACCAGCGCACATGGCACCCGGATTACGACGCCGAGGGCGGCGTTCCGGCGATTGAGGAGGTCAAGTTCTCGATCGCCCATACGCGCGGGTGCTTTGGCTCCTGCAGCTTTTGCGCCATCACGTTTCATCAGGGGCGCATCATCACCTCGCGCAGCCATGAATCCGTACTCGACGAGGCGCGGCGCATCACGGAGATGCCGGACTTTAAAGGCTTCATCCACGATGTGGGCGGCCCCACGGCCAATTTTCGCCGTCCCTCCTGCGAGGGGCAGCTGACGCGCGGTACCTGCGCGGCGCGTCAGTGCCTTTACCCCGCCCCCTGCAAAAATCTCGCAGTGGATCATCGAGACTATATTTCCCTGCTTCGGGAAATTCGCGCTCTGCCCCGCGTCAAAAAGGTGTTTATCCGTTCGGGCTTGCGCTACGATTATATCATGGCGGACAAAAGCGACGCATTCCTGCGGGAAATCGTCGAGCACCACGTCAGCGGACAGCTCAAGGTCGCTCCAGAGCACGTAAGTCCCAAGGTTCTTTCCTACATGGGCAAGCCCGGCCGCGACATTTACGATGCCTTTGTCGGGAAATACGAGGCGATGAACAGACGCCTTGGCAAAAAGCAGTACCTTGTCCCCTACTTGATGAGCAGCCACCCGGGAAGCGACCTTTCGGCCGCCATCGAGTTGGCAGAATATCTGCGCGATACCGGGCATCAGCCGGAACAGGTGCAGGACTTTTATCCAACGCCCGGTACCCTTTCTACCTGTATGTTTTATACGGGATTGGATCCGCGCACGATGAAGCCCGTCTATGTTCCCCGCACGGCGCACGAAAAGGCGCTGCAGCGCGCCCTTTTACAATACAAACGCCCGCAAAATTTTGCTCTCGTGCGGGAAGCGCTGCGCACGGCCGGGCGGGAGGATCTGATCGGCTTTGGAAAGCAATGTCTCGTGCCGCCCGAAGGCGCACGTACGCCGGCACCGTACCGCAAAAAGACGCAGGAACGGAACCCAAAGGTAGAACCGACGGATTCCGGACGGCGCGGCGGCATCTCTTCCAAGGCATCGCCGCGAGCCAAGGGACGTCCCGGCGCGCGGAAGAAACCAAGATGAGGGGGGATGCGCATGCGGAGCCTCGGAGAATACATCCTCTATTTTTTCTTTTATTCCTTTTGCGGATGGTTCTATGAATCCGTGCTTTGCTCAATCGCCGGGAAGCACATCGTCAACCGTGGATTTCTGAACGGACCGATCTGCCCGGTTTATGGGTTTGGCGCGCTGCTGATCGTGATGTGCCTTTCCCCCATTCAGGATGCACCGGTTCTGCTGCTCTTTCTCGCGGGCGCCGCGCTGACCTGTACGCTTGAGTACTTCACCAGCTATCTGATGGAAAAGCTCTTTCACGCCCGCTGGTGGGATTACTCTGCGCGCCGTTTTAACATCTCAGGGCGCGTCTGCTTGGAGGGAGCGCTGGTGTTCGGTGCCTTTTCTGTGGCGATGCTCCGGGTGTTTCATCCACCGGTCGCGCTCTTCGTCCACCGAATCAACGAAACGCTTTTATACGCCCTCAGCGGGAGCCTTTTTGCGCTGCTGGCTGTCGATACGGCGGTGACCTCCGGCCACGTGCTGCGGCTGAACGGCCATCTGGCAGAAATACAGGCAGCGCTCAACGGGTACAGGCAGTCGATCGAGTCGCAGACGAGTGCGCTGCTTACGCAGTTGGACGGGCAGAAAAACGCCCTGCTGGGACAAGTCGAGGAGCGAAGGGAATATCTCCGGGGCCGTGCAGAGGCGATCTGGGAGCAGGTTGCATCACAATTTGAAAACAGTCCGTTTCATTCGGAGCGTATTCAAAAGCTGCTGTCCCTGCGTAGCTACCAAGACCGGCGCCTCTTTCACGCGTTCCCCGGCCTGAATTCGACACGCTACGGTGAAGCGTTCAAAAAATTCAGGGACAGGGCGCTCTCCTTTAAAAAGAATTCGGAAAAAGACATATGAAAAGAGCGGATGGTTTGCACCGCCCGCTTTCAGAGAATCAACAAAGTAACGGAATGTCAGAGAGGATACATGAAGGAGAAACTTCCCCTTCATGTGGAATCGTATCGACCGGCTTTGCCGGTCGGGCGGGGCGTTTTCCGTAGTCAAATGCGCAGCATTTGCGGAGGAAAACATCTCCCGTGACATTCGTGCAAAATGTTTATTCATTTTGCACGACGCCATCGACTTTGTCGATGGCCAGAAAGCGGACGGTTTGCACCGTCCGCTTTTGTTGTGCGCTCTGTCAGTCCGCGTAGCCGTTCGGATTCTGAGTTTGCCATCTCCAGGAATCGCGGCACATATCCTCCAACGTCTTCTCGGCCGACCAGTCGAGAAGCGTGCGCGCTTTCGCGGGATCGGCCCAGCACTCCGCGATGTCGCCTGGGCGACGCGCCACGATCTGGTAAGGCACCTTGACGCCGTTGACCTTTTCAAATGCGCGCACGATGTCCAGCACGCTGTAGCCCGTGCCCGTGCCCAAATTAATGATTTCGACACCCATGTGCTTCTCGGCATAGGCCGCCGCCGCAACGTGGCCCTTGGCCAGATCCACCACGTGAATGTAGTCGCGCACGCCCGTGCCGTCATGCGTCGGGTAGTCGTCCCCGTAAACGCTCAGGTGGTCGAGCTTTCCGGCGGCGACCTGGGTGATGTACGGAAGCAGGTTGTTCGGAATGCCATTGGGCATTTCACCGATGCGGCCGCTCACATGCGCACCGATCGGGTTGAAATAACGAAGCAGCACGACCGACCAGTCGGGATTGGCAAAAGCGATGTCCGTCAGGATGCGTTCGTTCATGTATTTTGTCCAGCCATAGGGATTGGTGCAGCTCGTCGGCATGGTTTCATCCAGCGGCATGTGATCCGGAATTCCATAAACTGTCGCGGAGGAACTGAAGATGAAACGCTTCACACCGTGGCGCTTCATGGCCTCGCATACCGTCAGCGTGCAATCCAAATTATTGCGGTAGTATTCCAAGGGCTTTGAGACCGATTCGCCCACCGCCTTATAGGCTGCAAAATGGATGACCGCGTCGATCTTGTTTTCGGCGAACAGCGCATCTACCTTTTCTGCGTCGCATACGTCGATGTCGTACAGCTTAACCTTACGACCGGATATTTCCTCCACCCGGCGCACCGCCTCAGGGCTGCTGTTGTAGAAGTTATCCGCGATGATGACGTCATGACCGCAGGCCAGCAGTTCCACGCACGTATGGGTTCCGATGAAGCCGGCACCACCTGTCAGCAAGATGTTCATGATCCATTCCTCCCTCATGTCCAGCCCGTGTTCCCTATGCTATCGATGTTTGCGTAAATGCGTAAAAGCGTTAAATTTTACGCACCCCTATTATACCACGATTTCTGCAAATTTCAACCACTCTTTTGCGGCTTAGAAGCCGCATTTAGCTTCAGAGAGCGCACTTCTCCAACTCCCGCAGGATCATCCGGCAGGGTGCTCCGTCGCTCTTTTCGATCAGCATGGGCAGCGCGATCAGTTCATATGCGCCTGCATGGACGCTCGTGGCGTCGTAGCCTTCGTATATGGTTACGCCCCCGCCGAGCAGAATGCGGTGCACGTCTCCGTTTTGATTATAGGGTTCGATGGAGAGATAGTCGATGCCGATAGCCTTAACCTCGCAGGACACGAGGTAGCGCGCGGCATCCGCCGTGAGCGCCACGTACTGTGGATTGAAGCAGTCGGCGCGCATGCCGTCTGCGTTATCCGTTTTAAGAAGCAGGCGTTCTCCTGCGCGCGGAGCAATCGTTTGTAAATCCGCAGCATCGATTACAGGACGCCCGGTCAAATCCACCACCCGACACGCTCCGATAAAACAGTCGGGCGACAGGCGATCGAGCGTCCGGCCGTCGTCTAAAAAATGATAGGGCGCGTCCATATGCGTACCTGTATGGACGCTCAGGTGGATGTTGGATACGTTGCAGTCTTTGCCCTCGGATATCGCATACCACCATTCGCGGCGATACGGCGGATCGCCCGGATATTGGAGCATCCCCTCCCGCAGGGGGACGGTAAGATCGATCATGAGTTCGCCTCCGTTTCTGTCCTTTGAAGGATATAGCGTACCTTTCTTCGCGCGCCGCTCTGATACATTTCACAGGTCCGCGGTACATCTACCACGTCCAGCAGACGCGCACCCAAACGCTCGCACGTCCTTCGGGAAGCAAGATTGTCCAAATCCGCGGTAATCAACACGCGCTCCATCTCGTGACGCCACGCCAGCGGCAGGATCAGACGCACGGCGCGCTCGGCGTAATGACGGCCTCGGTACTCCGGCTCGACCGCGTAGCCGACATGGCCTGCATACTCGATCAGGGGGCTTTCGCCTACGCGCAGACAGACGTTGCCGACGACCTCCCGTCCGTGCGGCTGATAGATTTCAAAGTCGTAAACCGGCACGCGCTGCGCCTCCGGGATCGCCGGAAGCCTGCCGCGGAGCCTCAATTCAATTTCATCGTCGTGCGGTACACCGACCGCAAGGAAATCTTCAAAACGCATTTATACCCGCCCAATCTCGACGCGCTGCAGGAGCTGTTCGTAGGCCTGCCGTTCAAAGAGGCAGCCGTCCGGGCTGCTGACCGCAGCTGCAGCAGCGGCGACGCCGCAGCGCAGCGCTTCCTTCATTTCGCCCCCCGACGCAAATCCGCAGATCAGTCCGGCGACCATGGCATCGCCCGCGCCGACCGTCGAGTGTACGTTCACCGGCAGAGAGGGCGTATACAGCGTCGTCTTGCCGTCGGTCATGAGCGCCCCGCCCGTTCCCATCGACACGACGACGATCTGCGTACCGCGAGCGATGAATTCCAGCGCCTGCGTCCGGATTTCGCGCAGGGTCGTCAGCTTCTTGTCGGAAACCTGCTCCAGTTCCTGCAGATTGGGCTTGACCAGGAACGGAGCGCCCAGGATGCCGTCCGAAAGACAGGCGCCGCTGGCATCGAGCACGCACCGACACCCTGACTTTTCCACGCGCATCATCAGCATTCGATAAATAGATGCCGGGCAATCAGGTGGAATGCTGCCCGTCAGCACCAGATAACTGCTCACCCTCGCGAGTTCTTCCACACGCGCGGCGACCGCCACGAGTGCCGACTCGTCCACCGGCATGCCGGGTTCGTTGAGTTCGGTAATGCTCCGGTTTTCCTCATCCTGGATCTTTAAATTTGTGCGTACCGCCCCCTGATAGCGCACGAAACGCTCGTGAATTCCCAGCTTTTGAAGCGGCTCCAGGATGAGGCGCGCGTTGTCTTCCCCCAAGAGACCGGTGCAGGACGTATCCAATCCAAGGTTATTCGCCGCGAGCGCGACGTTTACCCCCTTGCCGCGCCCAGCGCTCTGCTCGCTCGTGATACGATTGGTCGCGCCGATCGTAAATCCCTTAACCTGAACGGTTCTGTCGATGCTCGGATTCAGGCATACCGATGTAATCATTGTATTCCTCCCTGCGGCCTCGCGGCTTTCCATGCGCTTATTTTACCACATTTGCAGGGCGCCAACAACGGGCGGCAAGAGAAAAGCCGGAGCAAATGCTCCGGCCAAGGAATTCTTATTCGTCGTCATCGTCCGACTCGCTCTGCTTGTGCTCCTCGATGATCTTCGCCGCGATCATGGCGGGCACTTCTTCGTAGCGCTCGAAGCTCTTGGTAAAGGTTCCGCGCGCCTGCGTCATAGATCGAAGATCCGTAGCGTATTTCGTCATTTCCGCCAGCGGAACCTCAGCGACGATCTGCTGCATATCCTCCACCTGGTTCATACCCAGAATACGACCGCGGCGCTTGTTCATATCGCCGATGATGTCGCCCATGTACTCGTCGGGCACGAGCACCTCCACGTGATAAATGGGCTCGAGAAGCACGGGGCCGGCATCGATACACTTCTTGTAGGCCAGACGCGCGGCGGTCTTGAAGGCCATTTCGGAGGAGTCCACGGCGTGATAGGAACCGTCGTACAACTTTGCGCGCAAGCCGACCATCGGATAGCCTGCAAGGACGCCCTTGGGCAGGTTTTCGCGCAGTCCCTTTTCGACCGAGGGAATGAAGTTGCGCGGCACGACGCCGCCCACGACCGCATCCACGAATTCAAAGTCGGTGGAGCTGTCCTCCAGCGGGGAGAACTCGATCCAGACGTGGCCGTACTGGCCGTGACCGCCGGACTGTTTCTTGTGGCGCCCTTCTGCCTTGATCGTCTTGCGGATGGACTCGCGATACGGAATGCGCGGCTCCTTGAGGACGGCTTCGGCGCCGAACTTGGCCGCCAGCTTCTGGCGCGTGACCTCCAAGTGCAGTTCGCCCTGACCGCAAAGCAGCGATTCCGTCGTATCCACGTTCTTTTCCAGCTTGAGCGAGGGATCCTCCTCCATCAGGCGGGAAAGTCCGGAAAAGACCTTGTCTTCCTCGCCGGCCTTTTTGGCGAAAATCGCCATGGACATCTGCGTGATCGGAAATTCCAGCGGGTCATACTTGACGACCTTGTTGACCTCGCACAGGCTGTCGCCCGTGTTGGTGTACTGCAGCTTGGAAAGCGCGCCGATATCGCCCGCGTACAGCGCGTTGACAGGCGTCTGCTTCTTGCCGCGCACGGTGAAGATGCTGGCCGCTTTTTCAAGCTTTTCGGTGTTCGCGTTAAAGAGCGCGGTTCCGGCCGTCAGCGTACCGGAGATGACCTTGATGAGCGAGAGCTTGCCGACAAACGGGTCAGCGATGGTCTTGAATACCTGCGCGGTAAAGGATTCATTCAGGTCGCAGTGACGAACGTGTACGGTGCCCGTCTTCGGGTTGACGCCGTGGAACGAATGGCCCAGCGGAGAAGGCATGTAAGTAGCCAGCGCGTGCAGAAGCGGCGCGACGCCGATTCCCGTCGTGGCAGATACGGGCGCGACCGGCACGACAGACCCGTCGTAAATCCCCGCAGACAGGCCGCGCATCATCTCCTCGTCGGTGAGCTCTCCCTCGCTGAAGTATTTTTCCATGAGGTCTTCTTCCGTAGACGCGGCGGCCTCGCGGCAGGCCTCAATAGCCTCTTCGACGTCAGCGGCCATGTCGGGCGGAATCGGGATTTCGTGCATTGCTTTTCCGCTGCCCTCGAACGCCTTTTTGCTCAGCACGTCGATGATCCCCTTGAAATTCGGTCCCTCGCCGATCGGCAGCACCATTGGGATGATGCAAGAGCCGTACTTTTCACGCAGCGCGTCGAGCGTCTTGCGGAAGTCCACGTGCTCACGGTCCATCTGATTGACCGCGATGAACTTCGCCAGTCCGTTGCGCTTTGCGTTGTTCCAGGCCTTTTCAGCGCCCGTCGTAATGCCGGAGGGCGCACCCATCACGATCAGCACGCCTTCCGCCGCGCACATCGGACCGACCGCCTCGCCGATGAAATCAAAATAACCGGGAACGTCGATAAAATTGACCTTCTTCTTGGAAAACTCGACCGGCACGACGGACGCTCCAATCGAAATATGGCGCTTGATCTCTTCCGGATCGTAGTCGGAAACCGTGGTTCCGTCTTCTACGCGCCCCTGACGGTCGATGGCACCGGATGCAAACAACATCGCCTCAACCAGCGTCGTCTTGCCCTCGCTGCCATGACCGAGAACCGCAATGTTACGAATGTCTTTTGCCAGGTAGTCCTTCATGCTCAATCCTCCTATTTTCTGTATCCGACAAGGTGCGGATACGAAGCGAATGTTCGGTCTAAGCCGATTCATAAGGGTGGCATGCAGCGTTTTCGCACCCGCCACACACCATCTGTACATCATTATACCTTAAACGAACAAAAAAGAAAAGAATTTTTTGTCCAAACGGAGATTGTTTCTCAAAATTCTGATATTTTTTGTGCCAAGGTAAAAAACGTTCGGGATGGATCGGAAGGTTTCCATTATTTTGCTTTCATTATTCGTATTAAAAAGGTCCCCGGCAGCACGAGGCAGCCGGGGACCAGGGGGTTCAGTCTATTCCAGACGCATCAGGGCACGCATCTTTTGAAGGTTTTGCGGGTCGCTGAGGGAGGTTTCAAAGACGACGACGCCTTCGCCTGAGGTGCGCAGAACGCCGTTTTCTTCAAGGCGTCTTTTGAGTTGGCGGATCGTTCCGCCGTTTCCGTCGATAACCTGTGTGGTGTCCGGGAAAAAAGAGCGAATCTCCTCCCGAAGGAAGACGTAATGCGTGCAGCCCAGTACGACGCAATCGATCTGCCACCCCCTGAAAGGTGCGAACAGGTCTTCCAGATAAGCGTGAAGCGCGCTGCCATGCAGCGCCCCGCGCTCAACGAATTCCATCAGTCCCGGGCACGGCAGGGCAATCGCCCCTTCGCCGTACTGCCCCATCAGGCGCAAAAACTTAGGCTGCGAAAGCGTAACCGGGGTTGCCATCACGAGGATGCTGCCGCCATGGCGCATTTCCGACGCGGGTTTTAAGGCGGGCTCCATGCCGATCACCGGAATCTGCAGCCGTTCGCGGAGCGCCTGTGCGGCCACGCCCGTGGCCGTGTTGCAGGCGATGACGAGCGCTTTGATTCGGCGCGCCAGAAGAAAATCAGAAATTGCAAGCACGCGCGTTAGCACTTCGTCTGCGGACTTCGTCCCATAGGGCGCGTAGGCCGTATCCCCGTAATAGATGTATCTTTCATGAGGAAGCACGCGCACTGCCTCGCGCAGAACGCTGATGCCGCCTACGCCCGAATCGAATATTCCGACCGGCGCGTCCTTATCTTCGTTCATATCCGTACTCCTCATCTGTGATGAACCTATTATAGCGCATCTGACGTAAAAAATCCAACTATTGGGCCGCCTGGACGATCGCCTTCGCCAGATAGGGCATGGATGCGAGCGCCTCCTCCAGCGTGTTCATGTTGTTGCCCACCTCGATCAGGACCGCGCCTTCGGAGATATGCTGGTTAAAGCGCCCCGTCTTTAGCTTAACCGGATAGGAAAGTCCCTCCACCTGCGCGTTCAAGGCGTCGGTGATCGCCTGTGCAAACACGATGTTGACCTCCCAGTTCGGCTTTTGCTCAAATTCTTCCCCGCCGGAAGTGCCGGTTCCCTTTCCGATGAGCACCATAACGTGGGCGAGGGAGTTCTTCCCGTCTGAGACGCTGTTATGCCCGGCCATGGAAGCGACGTAGGCATCGCGGTGCAGGTCGATGTAGTAGTCGAACGTCTCCCCGCGCTCCCGGTACGCCTCCAGCGTTTGAAGTGAACGCGTATAGGCGGTGGAGAGCACCGGTGGTTCGTGCGCAGTGGTGTCGTGCACCACGTCCATACCGAGCTGCGTCAGTTCCTCCGTCAGCACGTCTCCGACCTTGACGACGTTGTAATTGTTGTCCTTCGTGCGCCAGCGCTCGGTCGGCGTGTAAGAATTGGCTTCAGTCGGCTCGTACGCCTCCCAGGTATGCGTATGGTAGATGAGCACGCGCTTCTTCTGCTGAGGTTGGTGGGTGCGCCGGATGACCTCGATGCGGATGTCTCCCGGCTGAGGAAGCTCATCCGGCTCCACCTCGACGCTCTTCCCCGAAGCGTCCGGCGAGGACTGCGGAAATGCAAAGAGATTTTCTGGCTGCTGGGCGTCCTGATAAGCCATAGCGGGCACTGCAAGCTCTTCTTCTTTAAGCCCGCCGAGGCCAAGACCCAGGCAGAAGAAAGAGACGGCCGCTACGATGAGCATAGCGGCTCGTCCCCTATTTGAAAGGATGATCTTCTTCAAGGTTTCAGGCTTCATCGTTTCACCCCGCTTTTCTCTATCAACTGTATGCAAAAAGCATTGCAAACATACCGCTTTACGACATGAGCAAGGAGATTTCCGCAGGATCAAGCTGCGGATGCAGCGCCTGATTGATGCCCGTAGCGACGATATCCGCCATGTGCTCGATCAGGGTATCGACTTCGCGCGGCGTGACGACCAAATCGCCGAGCTGCTCCGTCACGACGCGCTGAATCAATGCGTCGACGACCTGCTCCTGATCTTGTCCCTCCTCCTGAACGTCCTGCACCAGATAGGATAGCGCATCGCGTGCGATGGTCGCGGCGTAGACAACCATTGGAACGCCGATTGCGATCACCGGTACGCCCAGCGTGCTCTGCGTCAGGCCGAGACGATGGTTGCCGACGCCCGAACCGGGTGCAATGCCGGTATCCGCAATCTGCAGCGTGCTGCAAATGCGCCCGGACTCGCGCGCCGCGAGCGCGTCGACCGCGATGACCGCCTCCGGATGAACGTGATGGACGATTCCCCTTACGACTTCCGCCGTTTCCATACCGGTGATGCCCAGCACGCCGGGCGCGACCGCGCTGACCGGGCGCACGCGCTCTGAAAGCGACTGCGGTAGGTGCGCGCGCAGGTGACGCGTCACGAGCGTCGCGTCCACGACGCGCGGACCGAGTGCGTCAGCCGTTACGCGCCGGTTGCCGAGCCCTACGACGAGCACATCGCCCTCCGAAGGAAGCATCTGGCGAAGGCTCTTCGCGAGTTCATCCGCAAGCTCCTTTCGCACGTCCAGATCGAGCTGCGATTGCTGCTCGAAGCTGAGCGTCACGTAATACCCACGCGGACGCTGCATCGTCTTTTCTGCCTGTTCTGTTACGATTTTCACGACGGTTCGCTCGATGGCTCCACTGCGCTCCGTCGTAAGCTCAATTCCCTCGCGCTCCTTTTCCCCCGCCATCTGGTGGCGCTCAAGCGCTAAATCCGTAAACACGCTTCGCATGCTTTTCCCCGTCCATTCATTTTTCACTCAGGCTGTGCAGATGGAAGCGAAACTATGCACGGCGGTATTTGCAGCATTTACTTTAAAAATGTCTGGAAAAAGAGGCGTTTTCGAGAAATATAAAGCTTGCAATCGGCTTGAAAACATGGTAAAATACTATTTGCTGATTCTAAAGCGAATGATACATGAGGAGGTGAACTGTTTTGCCGAACATTAAGTCTGCTATTAAGCGCGTCAAGGTGAGCGAAACCAAGAATCTTCGCAACCGCATGGTGAAGTCTGCGACCAAGACCTCGCTCAAGAAGTACGAGGTTGCTCTCGCTTCCGATGCGAACGCCGCTTCCGCGTTGCTGGGTTCTACCTCCAGTGCTGTCGATAAGGCTGCGGCAAAGGGCGTCATCCATAAGAACGCTGCAAACCGCAAGAAGGCCCGCCTGGCCCGTGCTCTTGTGAAGGCACAGGCTGCCGCGAAGTAATGCAAAAAAAGTACCCGGTTCGCGTTTGAACCGGGCTTTTTTGTCTTTTGGGAAATTACATGGTGCGTACAGGAATGCGCGTAGAAAAGGTGCTTCAAGCCGTTTTCCCGCACAACATGAGCATCGCCCGTTCCAGCGCCGCGTCCTCCCTCATGCGGCCGCTCTTTATCGCAAAGTCCGTCTCTTCGCAGAGTCCGACACAGCGCGCAAGAGCCGCCGCGTCATACCCGCGCACTTGGCCCTGTATGCGGTTAAACACAAACGATGGGACGCCAAGCCGCTTCATCTGTTCCCCCTGAGGCACCTTTCCTTCCTGCATGAGCTTCGCGTGCAGGAGCTGACGATACTGCCGCTGGATGAGCGCCAGAATGCCGATCCGCGCCTCCCCCGCCTCCAGCAGATGCGAAAGCAGCCGGAACGCCTGTTCCTCCTTGCCTGCTAAAATCGCGTCCACCATGTTGAAGACGGTGCACTCCAGCGTCTTGGTAGCGACCTGCTCGATGTCGTCGTGGGTGATTTCCGTTCGCTCGCCCGCGTAGCTGACCAGCTTTTCAATTTCGCGCAGCAGCATCGTCAGATCACGTCCGGAGGTGAAGGCGAGGAACTGCGCCTCCTGCGGTGAAATCGTCTTGCCGTAGCCCTTGAGCGTGGCGCGCATCCAGCGAGCGAGTTCCATGTCGTCCAGCGGGTCGAACTGCACGACTGTCGCGGCCTTTGATAGCGCCTGCGAGAGTTTTTTTCGCTTATCGATCGTGCCGCCGCAATAAAAGACCAGACAGGAGGTCTCCGGCACGCGCGGGATGTACGCGGCAAGCCGTTCTGCCTCCGCCGCTTCGTCCCGCGCGCGCCCGGCAGTGAGCAGGGCGCTGTCCCGCACGACGATTAGCCGGCAAGCATCCATCATCGGCAGCGTTTCGCACGAGGAGATGATGGCGTCGGCGGAAGGATTGTCCAGAATCGTCTCGTTCATCTGCTCCAGCCCCGGCGTCAGGATGCGCTCGCGCAGCTTCCTGAGCGCGCTTCGCTTCACGTGCTCTTCCTCCCCGGAAAAAAGGTAGACGCGCGCGGGTGTTCCGTTCTTCAGCGCGTCAAAAAATGCCTGATGCGTCATAGAAAACCCCTCTGTCCTGCACAAAACGGCGGACGCTGTAGCCCCCGTTTTGGATTCGTATTTCAATTGCGCCGCATTCGTCCGTACGCAGCGCGGGGATTCCTGCTTCCCGCAGGCGGCTCATCACCTCTTCGGAGGGATGACCATAGGTGTTTTCCCCCACGCTGATGAGCGCGAGCGACGGCGCCGCGTGCCGCAGCAGTTCCATGCTGGTGCCGTTTTTCGCTCCATGATGCGATAGCTTCAGTATATCACAGTCGGTGCCCACATGCACCTCGTTTTGGACGGGTACATCCCCTGCTGTTAGGATTGTAACCCCGTTTACGTCGATACGAAGCATCAGGCAGCGGCCGTTGGCGCCTTCGGCGGAAGGCGTGGGGCAGAGCACATCTACCTGAAGCTCCGGCGGGGTCTTCACTACGTCGCCCTGCGCGTAACCCTCCAGAGAAGCGCCCCGAGAAACGGCACGGGAAAGCGCATCCAGCACGCCCGCGTCGGTTTCAGCCGCTTCGATTCCGGTTGGCAATCCGATGCGTTCAATCGGGATGCCGGCGTCGAGCAGACCGGAGAGCCCGCCCGCGTGATCCGTATCCAGATGACTGAGCAGCAGCAGATCGACGCAGCGGCCCTCCTTGCGCAGGAAATCCCGCAGCGCTTCCCCCTCTGAAGGCCCCGTATCGATGGCCAAGGTAAAGTCTTTCGTCAAAAGGACGGCGGCATCTCCTTGTCCGACGTCCAACTGAATGTATCGGACATCGAGCCCCTTTGGAGAGATCCACAGGCAGAGGGCGAGCGAAAACACCGAAAAACAGGAAACGAAACGAACGAATTTTCGCATGTGCACGTAAGGGCTTAGAAGAAAAAAACAGAGGATGCAGGCAGCTACGACCAACAACGGAATGCGCGGAATGCGCAGGCTGCCCAGCGGGAATGAAGCAAAGAAGCGCGAAAGCACCTCCATCCCACGCAGGCAGTCGCCCACCAGCCATGCGAGCGCACGCCCCAGCGGCATATAGATCGCGCTTAAGAGCAGCGACAAAAGCCCGGCCGGCACCGCAAAACCAGCGAGGAAGATACAAAGAAGGTTGGCAGGTATGCCGAGCAGCGGAATTTCGCCGAAGAACATCGCCTGTGCCGGAAGGGAAGCCGCCTGAGCGGCGACAGCGATAGACAGGCTACCCCGCATCCGTTGCGGCAAAAAGCCAAGCGCGCCTTCTACGCGCGGATGCAGGAGCACGATCCCCAGCACCGTCGTAAACGACAGCACGAACCCCATATCAAGGAGCGCAAGCGGCTCAAACGTCAAAATCAGCAGGGCGGCTGCGGCCATTGCGGTGGGGGCGTTGTAATCCCGCCCGGAAGCTCTCGCGGCCAGCAGAAGCAAACTCATGACGCAGGCGCGAACGGCGCTCGCGGGCGCGCCGATGAGCAGGCAATACCCCACGAGCAGCGCCGACGTGAGGACAAGGCGAAATCGGATCGACAGGGAGAACCAATCGAAGAGCTTGGCGAGCAGGAACGCGAGCAAGCCGACGTGTAGCCCGGAAACCGCCAGCAGATGCGCGATACCGCTTTTTTTAAAGGCGTCGTAGAGAGCCTGTGCAAGTCCGCTCTTATACCCCAGCAACAGTCCCTGCATCATCCCGGCTCTAGCGCCGTATAGGACATCTATCCGCGCGGCAATCGCGCCGCGCGCTGCATCGAGCAACGCGAGCGGTTGGAACACGCCTGTATCTGAAATGTCGATCACGCGGGTGCCATAAAGGCCAAAGTCCATGCCACGTCCGCGGAGATAGCGATAAAAATCAAATCCGCCGGGGTTCCTCTGCTCCTGCGCCTCGTAGACAAATCCCTCAAAGCGTACCGTTTGTCCGGCGCGCGGTGCAAGGCGCTCCGTACAGGGAAGGCTTGCGTACGCCTTCGCTTTCGTGCGCTGCGTGGCGCCGTTGCGGGTGACGCGAACGTCCGTCATGCGGTAGGTAGCCCGGCCCTTTTCTTCGTCGTACTTGAGCTTTTGCTCGATGCGCGCTTCAACCGTCACCGACCCCGGCTGCGGCGTCTCGATGTGCCTGAGCGCAAGCGAGCAGCGCGTCATGCCGGTAAGGGCAAGCAGCAGAAACAGCGGCACATAGACAAAGCGTCTGCGCCCTGCGAGCAGGACAAAGCACACGCCGAGCAGCAAAAGCTCCAGGATGATGAACGCGTAATGAAAGGAGACGAGGCTTCCGACCGCTGTACCCGCCATGTAGGCAATTGCGGCGTAAAGCAACGCGTAACGCGGCCGTTCCTCCCTCATTTCTCCTTCCGGCACATTCTATCTCCCCTTTAGGCGCGTCTTTTGTAGTACAGTGCGATGAAGGTATAGACGATCACGACGACAGGCAAAAACAGCCACAGAAGGCTGAAGCGGGATAAAAACGACGCGAAGATGAGCACGCCCAGCAAGGCCGCAGCCTTGCCTGCGCTTCTCGCCGCTTCTACCAACGTGCACAGGCGGTGACGCGCGGTCTGTATGTCTTCCAGTACGCCTTCAAGTCCCGCCTGCGGCGGGAACGTCACTTCGATCCCCTCAGCGGGAACCTCTCCCAGACTGCCCGCCGTGCGGAGATACACGCCCGAAGGCTTAAAGCGACCGTTCTGTACGCTGACACCCGCCTTTTTAGCGATAGCACGAGCACCTGCGTCCAGCTCGCCCAGCAGAGTGGTGCGAACGCCGCTTGCGACCAGCGCTTTTACACGATCCTTAGCGCCGTTCTTCAACAGGGGCTCGAGTGCGATATAGCCCAGGAAAGCAAAGCCCTCGGGCTGCGACATGCCGTAGCCCGTGACGCGCATTCCCCGCTGCATCGCCCGCGCCGCAAAACCGTTCAGGGCTTCACGCTCCGCCTCCACAAAGGGCCGGGGCGCGTCCTCCCAGACGAGCTGGCAGCGGTCGAGCACGCCCGTCAGCGGGCCGCTGAGAAAGGCGAGCGTCTGCCCGCCGTCCTGATGTTCGCTGAGAAGCACATCGTTCTCTTCCCTAAGCTGTCGGATGGGCGGAAATTGGCCGCGCAGCTTTTGACCATCATAGCCGAACGAACGGGCGTATGCGGCAGTCTCCTCTTCGGAGCACAGCGCGCTCGCGGTACACAGGAACATCCACGCGCTCTTTCGACGCATCGCACGCTCGTCCTCCTGGAAAAAGGGTGCACCGACTTCTCCTACGCCGTACTGTCCGTCCGTCAGCTCCTTTACGTCGCCCAGATAGAGCACCGACACCCGGGCGATCTTTTGCATCCGGCCGATCGTCACACGCAAACGCCCTTTTTCGCCCATAGCGGCGAGGACTTCCTTCATCACGACGAACATGCCAAGGGGCGTCACGCTCAGCGCCAAGAGGAGCACGCTCAGCAGAACGTACAAGGGCGCGTCCTGCCGCAGGACGCCTGCGAGCAGCGTGATCCCCGAGAGGACGCCGCAGCCTGCGAGAAGCTCTTTTGTCGCGCGCATGAAGCGTTCCACGGGTTTTCTGCGCACAGAACGCCTTCGCTTTAGCCGCATGATCAGCCCTCCCATCAATCCTCCTGGAGGATAATGCCCGGATTCCGCACGAAGTAACCGCGCATCCCCATCGAACCCGCGAGCGACGCGACCTGCCCCCCATTTACAAAGAAACAGACACGCCGCACCTGAGACAGTTCCGTCATGGTGTTGACGATGGTATAGATGACGTTTCGCTCTTCCTGCGGGCTCAGATCCGCGCACGCGTCGGCAAAGGCCTGCGAAACGTTGATCAGCGCTACGTCGTCCACGATTTGGAGGCCGATGATGTCCGCATCGCTGATCCCCTCCGGCAGCGCAAGGGCGAGGCCCTCCTTTGCGTCCGCACGCTGCGGCCCTTCGAGCAGCTGGCGGAACAGCGCTCGGGGAATGAAGCTCTGCTTTTGCGGAACCGGGCGGTTGACGCCCGCCAGCATGTCGCCGGATTGGGTCGGAAAGTACAGGCGACAGTATTCGGCCAGGTAAGCACTAAAATCCTGACGCATCAGGATGCCGCCCTCAAAGCGCTGTTCCCTGCCGTCCAGGCTTTCCTCCTCCGTCAGCTTGTCGACGAGCTTGTCACCGATGTGCACGACGACGCCGTCGAGCATCGGAATAAAGCCCGTCAGCGTGTACGTCATCATCGCGAGGAAAAGTCCCTTGGGAATGGCCGACACAGCGAGCGCCTCTTCGAGCTCCGGCGAAAAATTCAGACGGACAATCGTGTAGGAGCTTCCGGCAAGACGGCTCTCTTCGGGCAGGCCGATCAGGTAGTCGAGCGGCGAAAAAGCGCTAGGGGAGCCCTGCACCGCGCTCGCGCCCTTCCCCCATTCCCGCAGGAGCTCTGCCGCGTAATCCACGGTGGCTGAGGAAGTGAAGGAAATGCTGTGTACTTCTGGCACCATGAAGCGCGCGCCGGGCATTGGAAAATACAGCGTCGCCATCTTCGTAAGGCCTGAGCCGTTTCCCTGGGTACGCTGCCCTTCGAGCTGGTTCCAAAGCGCAGATACGTCTCCGCCCGCGCTGCGCGAAAGCGTGCCCATCGGAATCTGCGCGCCCAGATCCTGTCCTTCCTCCCTGCCCTCCACCAGTACGTTGACGTAATCCACACCGGATAGCTCCGTCAGGGTATTGGCGATCGCGACGCGGGCCGTGAACAGCTCCTGCGGCTCAAGCGTGCGCGCCTGGGAGGAGAGGTTGACCGTCACGATTCCGTTGGAGACCTCGACCGCGGAGGCGCCGCTCTGCACCTCAATACCCGGCGCAATCGCGCGCATTCCCTCCTGCATCGGGTCTGCGAGCAGGGCTCTCAGCACCGCTTCCTCCTCCGTCATGTTGTTTGAAACGTAGATGCTGCGCACCGTGGAGACGAGCTGTGTTCCGTCATAGCTCAGGTAGTGCAGCACGGCATCTAGCGTCCGGGCGGACGTCATATCGCCCTGCGGCGCGTCGTAAACCACCGATATGTCCGAAGCGATCAGCTCGGACGGCGGGCGTTCCTCAATTTGCTCCACGCAGCCCCCCAGCGTCAGACAGCAGAGCAATGCGGCTAAGAGCCGCCTACTTTTTCTCATCTCTGTTCCTCCGCTATTGATGATCCATCAGCGCCAGCAGCGACGCGTACGAAAGCTTCCAGTTCCCGTTTTCACATGTCAGCGGGACGGGGATCTTTTCGAGCCCAACCCGACTGCCGTCGCTGCGCTGCACCTGAATGTTCACGGGTACCGTCGCTCGCATTCCGTCCACGGAAACCGTACCCGTGCCGACGCTGTACCCGAGCAGGGAGACCTCGCGCAGACTCACCTCGCTTAAAAATTCGGTCTGCGAGGGCAGCGGCACGTCGCCTGCGGAAACGCTTTTGGCCATGAAGACGTACAGGGTTTCCCAGCTCTTGCTTTGCCACATGGAAAGCACAGCTCTTACTGCGCCGCGCGGGGACAGAATGACGTCCTCGTTTCTTTTCAGCGGCTCCAGCGCCACGCTCGGATCTGCTTCATCCGTATATATTGCAGAACGCATGAGGCGATCGCCCTGAATATCCCCTTCCTGTGTCGCAATCAGGATCTGTACACGCTCGCACCGGCCGCTTTCCGTCAACGCGTTTGCGATCGACAGCACCGCAAGCTGCCTGCGCAACGGGATCTCGTGGCGCCAGTATTCAAACGACTCCCAGTTTTTCGGCGCGTCGGCCGGCGGGGCGAGAAAGGCTTCGCTTAACGTCACGCTGACAAGGTTTCCGCTTCTCCGGGTGGCGACAACCTGCGTATCCGGGGGGAAGAGGCCGACCAACTCCTGATAGGATGAGCTGGGACCCGAGATGAGCGCCTGCACGATGGTGAGCTCCACCGCGTCGTCGCGCGGAACGCTCAGCACGCGTTCCTCACGCCCCAAGAAGGAGGTCTGGTAGTACCGGTAATAGAGCGTCGCGACAGCCAGGTCGCTCTGACTCCCCTGCGCCGCGGGCTGAACGGGCGTCGCAGTCGAGCCGGGCAGCGTCGTCGTGAGCGGGATGGTCGTCTTGCGCTCCTCCGCCCCCTCCTCTGAGAAGAGCGGCTGCGAGACGGCAACGGGCAGCGTCACGATACCGAGGTCGAGCGCTGCAACGCCGCAGAAAATGAGGACGGCCAGCGTCAAACTTGCGATGAACTTGCGAATCAACGAATCCGCCCTCCTTACTTGACAGGCAGCTCGATGGTAAAGGTGGTGCCTTTGCCCGGCTCGCTCTGTACGTCGATGTTGCCGCCATGCAGGCGGATAATCTGCTGCACGATGGAAAGTCCGAGGCCCGTACCGCCCGTATCGCGGGAGCGAGCCTTGTCCACCCGATAGAAGCGTTCAAAGATATGCGCCAGGTCCTCCCGCGGGATGCCGACGCCATTGTCTGTGATCTTTAAAATCGCGTCACGTCCATCGCGCACGAGGGTCACCCGGACCTTTCCGCCGTCCGGCGTGTACTTGATGCCGTTTTCGACGATATTGTAGATCACCTGCTGAAGCTTAAGCGGATCGGCAAACATTTCGCATTCGTCGTGGATGCCGACCTCGATCTCCTGCCGGCGCTGGGCGGCCATAGGCGCGAGCCGCCGGATCACCTCCCGCACCGACTCGCCCAGGGGCATCATCTCGCGGCGCAGCTTCATCTTGTGGCTGTCGATATGAACCAGCGTCAGCAAATCGCCGATGACGAGGTTAAGCCGATCGATTTCCTTGTTGATGTCCTGCAAGAATTCCTTTCGCAGCTCCGGGTCCATGTCGTCCTGATAGATGACGGATTCCAGCAATATCTTCATCGTGGCCAGCGGCGTTTTGAGCTCGTGCGAGGCGTTGGAGACGAACTGATTGCGCGAGTTGTCGAGATTTTCCAGCTTTTCACTCATGAGGTTGAACGTCTCCGCGAGTTGAGCCATTTCACTGTGCCCCTGCACGCGCACGCGGCTGGAAAAGTCGCCCTTGGCCATCTGTTCGATGCCCGCGGTCAGGGCGCCGATGGGGCGCGTGATCCAGCGCGAAACGAGGAAGCTGAGCATGCTGACCGCGAGCGCTCCCAAAACGAATGTGGAGAGCATTTGGTCCCGCATGTTCACGAGGGAATCCACCATATCCTGCACCTGCGAGGAGTAAAGCAGGACGCCCGTGCGTTCTCCGTCCTGAACGATCGAGGCGGTAAAGTAGCCGACCCAGATGCTGTCCCGATCGCGGCCGGAGAAGAGGTCGAGCCAGGAAAACTGCTGCCTTCTTCCGTTTCCGGGCAGCAGATGAAATCCATAATCCGCGTTCTGCTCGCCCGCAAGCACGGTGCTCACCTCGCCCAGCGCCAGGCGCGTCCCGTTGTACTCGCTGAACGTGTCCAACTGTACCTTGCCGTCCATGTCGAGCACGAGCAGCCGGCCGCCTGTCTGGCGCCCGGCTTCGAGAAGCTCGTTATAAAACGAATCCGTGGTTTCCGTCTCCCAAAGCGGTGCGAACTGCACCGCCAGTTCGGAAACCGTGCTCTTTTCCGCACGTACCTTTTCGTTAAAGAGCGAATCACCGACCATCTTGATCAGCGAGGTCGCGACCGCATAATAGGAGACGCCGATGACGATGAGGAATGCGATGACGATCTTCGTGCGGATGCTGGAAAACGGGTTAATCTTTGTCCGTGAAATAGTAACCCACTCCCCATTTGGTCAGGATGAACTCCGGCTGGGTCGGGTCCCGTTCGATCTTTTCGCGCAGGCGGCGGATATGAACGTCCACCGTGCGGATGTCCCCGAGATAGTCGTACTTCCAGACCGTTTCCAGCATGTTTTCGCGGCTGTATACCTTTCCGCGATTGGTGATGAACAGCTGCAGCAGGTCGAATTCCTTCGCCGTGAGCTTGACGTCCTTGCCCCCCAACGTTACGGAACGGTTCGCGAAGTTGACCTCCAGATCGTGCACGCGAACGACCTTCTTGTCTTCCGCTTCACCTGCCGGGGCTGTGCGCCGGAAGATCGACTTGATGCGCGCCTTGACCTCCAAGATGTTAAAGGGCTTGGTCATGTAGTCGTCCGCGCCGTATTCCAGGCCTAGGATCTTATCCATGTCCTCCCCCTTCGCCGTTAGCATGATGATCGGCACGTTGGAACGCTCGCGAATGCGCTGACAAACCTCAATGCCGCTCATCTTCGGCAGCATGACGTCGAGCAATATGAGATCATACGAACCCGAAAAAAATTTATTGACAGCCTCTTCCCCGTCCGCGGCGGAGTCGACGGCGTATCCGTCCTGTTCCAAGCTGAAACGAAGCCCCTTGACGATGAGCGGTTCGTCGTCGACAAGCAATATCCGTTTGGCCATTGAAGGTCCCACCCTTTCCTTCTCACCTGAGCGCGTTTTGCTGTATGAGACTATTGTACCCTCCCACGCAGTCCAAAATCAACCCAAATCGCAAGAAAAATGCAATATTTTCACCACAAGTTCGTAATATATAGGGATTGGAATCGTCATAATTGAAAGCTTGGAAAGGGAATGCATCTGTACAATCCGGGGAAAACATGTTATAGTAATAAAACGCTCATTTATAAACGCATCCAAAAAAGGAGGGACAGCTGCTTTGAACAAAGCGCATGCCGGTATCTTGCGCAGGTTGATCGTGCTGTTTCTGCTCGTTTATACGATTTTGCCTGGAGCCTCGGCGCTTGCCGCTGCAAAACCTACGGCTACCCCCGACCCCGATAGATTTGTAGATCCCACCTATCCCCCCAACGTCGCCAAGTGGGATTCCAGCCATCCGGACCTGCTGGAACCGGAGATGGTGCTCGCAGAAGCGGCCATCCTCGTGGAGATGGATACGGGGACGGTGATCTTCGCCAAGAACGAGGATCGGATTTTATACCCGGCCAGTACGACGAAAATCCTGACTGCGCTGCTTGGCATTCAGTTCGGAGACCTGGAAGAAGAGGTGGAAATCACCGAGGAAGCGCTCGACATCCCGGAGGACTCGTCGAAGATCGGCCTTCGCGCAGGCGAGATGATCAAGCTGAAGGACCTGATCTACGGCACGATGGTCAAGTCGGGCAACGACGGTGCCAAGGCGATTGCCGTACACATCTCCGGCAGCGAGGAAGAATTCGTAAACCTCATGAACCAGACGGCTTCCATGCTCGGATGCAGCGAAAACACGCACTTTGCCAACTCGCACGGCTATCACGACGAAAACCACTATACGACGGTGCGCGACATGGCGATCATCGCCCGCGCTGCGATGCAGGTGGATACGTTCCGCGACGTTGCGAGCTCGTACAAGTATACGATCCCTGCGACGAACCTGCAGGCCGCCCGGAACCTGCAGTCGGACAGCATGAATTTCATGAGCCCCACCCAAAACGACGGGGAACCGAATTCCTATTATTATAACGGCGGCATCGGCGTCAAGACGGGCTTTCACAGCAAGGCGGGCTACTGCTACGTCGGCGCGGCCTATCGCGACGGTGTGGAATTGCTCAGCGTCGTCTTCAACACCTCCCGACGTGGGCGCTGGAACGACACCCGTATGCTGATGGATTACGGCTTTTCGCAGTACATCAGCACCAACCCCGTCAGCATCTACGAGGAGGATCCGCGCTACATCGATATCGCCGGCTTTGCACTGGACGATTACTACAACGACGAGGAGAAGTACGGTACCGTAAAGCTCGGCATCCGCCCGATGGACGAGGAAAACGAAGTGCATGTCGTCGGCACGCGGGACGAAATCGAGACGATGAAGAACAACTTCTCCAGCATCTCGCATGTCAACTGGACGCGTGAGTTCCGCGCTCCGATTTACGAGGGCGACGTGATGGGCGTGTTGACGTTCTACCCGCGCGACGGAGATCCGGTCGATTACGAACTTTATGCGACGCGGTCCGTCGCCGCCCGCCTGGACGGTCCGCCGACGCTGGAGGAGATCGAGCGCTACACGCTGGAGGACGAGAATCCTCTTCCCCGCTTTTCCTTGGAATACGTGACGGTTCCAGCCGTCCTTCTGATCATCCTTATTCTGTTCATCCGCAGGCTTCGTTCGCTTCGCAAAAAGAAAAAAGCGCGCGATGTGCGCGTTCCGGAGCCCAAGTCCCGCTCATACAGATGACAAAGCCGCCCGGTGCAAGCTGACCCGCCCCCCGTCAAGAGGACAGTGAAAAAATATAAAGTAAGCCGTCTAGTGAAGTGCCCCCCAAAAGTTAGACAAATAGTTTAATTAAGCAGCCGCAAGGGCTTGCTGTCTGTACATCGCAGGTGGCAAGCCCTTTGTCTTTGCCTTGCGGCGGCGGTTGTTGTAGTAATCAAGATAGTCAGTCAGTTCTTTCTTAAAATGTTCCATGGAATGAAACGTCTGCAAATACAGCATTCTCTGGTACTGCTTGTGCTGATACTGCCAGCCTTGGTCGGAATGTAGGATAAGATTTGTTCCATCCGGAATTTTTGCAAAGGCATTGTTCAGCATAGTTGTCACCATAGACAGCGCTGGCCTGTCCGAAATGGTGTAGCTGACGATATCCCGGCTGCACAGGTCGAGGATTGGCGACAGGTAGAGTTTTTGCCCCAAGAGACTGAACTCTGTGACATCGGTCACCCACTTTTGATTCGGCTTCTCTGCTTCAAATTTGCGCTCCAGCAGATTTGGAGCGATTTTGCCAATTTCTCCTTTGTAGGAATGATATTTTTTCATCCGGACGCGGCAAATGAGTTTCAGGTCACGCATCAGTCGCTGTACCGTCTTGTCGTTGAGGACAGAACCTTTGTCACGCAATTCGTCTGTGATACGGCGGCAGCCGTAGCGACCTCTGTGCTCATGATAGATGGCCGATATCAACTCTTTTTCCAATTCGTATTTGTCTGGCGCGGTCTGTCGCTTTATGTGGTAATAGTAAGTGGCACGCGGGAGTTGAGCGATGGAAAGGAGCAGATCCAGCCGAAAATCTTGCCTCAGTTTTTGAATCACCAGTGTTTTTTGCGCTGGCGCCGCTCGTCTTCCAAAACCAAGGCTTGCAAGTTTTTTAGGTACGCATTCTCCGCTCGTAGCCGCTGCACTTCTGCAAGCAAATCTTCTTCTGTTTTTTCAGGTAGCCTTGGTGGGCGTCCCTTGCTCCCGCGCCCACGACGCTCTACGCAAAAGCCTTCCGGGCCTTCTGTTAGGTAAATACGCTCCCACGCCGCGACCCGCTTGTCGTCTCCAACCTCGAATTGCCGCACTGCTTCCTTGTAACCCAACCTTTCCTGTTGCATTGTTTCTACCACTATCGTCTTAAACTCTGGCGTGTATCGCTTGTTTGGTTTCCCTTTTGGCATAAAAAGCACCCCCAACGTTTTCAGTATACCATACTGTCTAACATTAGGGGGGCAGTTCAGCACCGGGCGGCCTTCTATTTCTATAATCAGGCTTCAGGCTCGTCCTGAATTTGTTCCGGGCGGACAGCTTTCAGCCCTTCCGCCTGCGCTTCGGTCATGATCTTTTCGAGCAGCGAAAGCACCTGCTCGCGTCCCGTTCCGTCTTCGGAGGAAAATGCGATCACCTCCCATGGCTGAACCGCGAGCCCGCGGCAGATCGCCGCAATGTACTTCATGCGAGCTCCGCGGCTGATCTTGTCGGCCTTCGTCGCGATGACGGTGAAGGGAATGTCGTGCGAACGCAGAAAGGCATTCATGTCCCGATCGTCAGCCGTCGGGTCGTGCCGGATATCCACGAGATGCAGCACGTGGCGCAGCGTCGCGGAGTCCGCGAAGTAACCCTCCATCATGTCCATCCAGCGCATCTTTTCGTCCTTAGCGACCTTGGCGAAGCCGTAGCCGGGCAAATCGATCAACTGTAGCGCTTCGTTGATCGTGTAGACATTGAGCAGGCGCGTCTTGCCCGGCGTACTGCTGGTGCGCGCCAGCTTATTCTGGCGGCAAAGCTTGTTAATCATCGAGGACTTGCCCACGTTGCTCTTGCCCGCGAGCGCGACCTCCACCAGGCCAATGCCTGGGTAATCGCGGTATTCCGCCATGGACGTGATAAAGGAGGCCCGCTTGATTTCCATGATACACCTCTTTCGTTTATTGCGCCGCCGGTTGGGGCCTTTCGACCAGCGCGGCGCTGAGCACCTCGCTGACGTCCTCCACCGGGACGATCTTCAGCTTTTCCAGCACGGCCTTCGGAACCTCTTCCAGGTCCTTCAGGTTCTCCTTGGGGATGAGCACGGTATCGATACCCGCGCGATACGCGGCAAGCAGCTTTTCTTTGAGCCCGCCGATGGGCAGGACGCGCCCGCGTAGCGTCACCTCGCCCGTCATGGCCACGTTCGGTCTGACGGCGATGCCGGTCAGCGCGGAAACCAGCGCCGTGGTCATCGTGACGCCAGCGCTCGGCCCGTCCTTGGGTACCGCGCCCTCCGGTACGTGGATATGGATGTCCAGGCTCTTATAAAAATCGGGATCGATTCCGAACGCCGCCGCATGCGCGCGCACATAGGACTTCGCGGCCCGCGCGCTCTCCTTCATCACATCGCCAAGAGAGCCCGTCAGTTCCATCGCGCCCGTGCCGGGCATGGTCGTAGTTTCGATTTGCAGCGTATCCCCGCCGACCACCGTGTAGGCGAGCCCGTTAACGACCCCGACCTCGGGGCGCTTGCCCGCCTGCTCGTAGTGATACCGCGGCGCGCCCAAGTCCTCCTGAAGGCGCAGGACGGTGATGGATTCAAGCTTTGTGCCGTCGTCCAGCATGCGCACGGCGGCCTTGCGAACGATCTTGGCGAGGGTGCGCTCGAGCCTTCGAACGCCTGCCTCGCGCGTGTAGCCCTCGATGATCTTTTGCATCACCGAATCGCTGATCCGTACGCTCTTGGGCTCCAGCCCGTGCTCCGCGATCTGTTTAGGCAGCAGATGGCGCTTGGCGATGTTCAGCTTTTCTTCCTCCGTGTAGCCGGAAATCTCGATCACCTCCATGCGATCGAGCAGCGGACGCGGAATCGTATCGGTGGTGTTTGCGGTCGTCAGGAACATGACGTGCGACAGGTCATAAGGCAATTCCAGATAGTGGTCTCGGAACGCGAAATTCTGCGCGCCGTCGAGCACCTCGAGCATCGCGCTCGCGGGGTCGCCGCGAAAGTCAGAGGCCATCTTGTCGATTTCATCGAACAGGAAGACCGGGTTGGACGTGCCCGCCTGCTTGATGGAGGAAATGATACGGCCCGGTATCGCCCCGATGTACGTGCGTCGGTGGCCGCGAATTTCCGCCTCGTCGCGCACTCCGCCGAGGGACATCTGCACGAACTTACGTCCCAATGCCCGCGCGATGGA
Organism: Beduinella massiliensis; assembly: GCF_900199405.1. Taxonomy (NCBI): domain Bacteria; kingdom Bacillati; phylum Bacillota; class Clostridia; order Eubacteriales; family Beduinellaceae; genus Beduinella; species Beduinella massiliensis. The sequence continues at coordinate 2,135,552 of NZ_LT963430.1, read as the reverse complement.
GCGTGCGATCGACGTCTTGCCGACGCCGGGCGGCCCCACGAAGCAGAGAATCGGCCCCTTCATGTCGTTTTTGATCCGCCGTACGGCCAGATATTCGATGATCCGCTCCTTGACCTTTTCCAGCCCGTAGTGATCTTCGCTCAGCACGCGACGCGCACGGCGAAGATCGAGGTTGTCGGGCGTCATCACGTCCCACGGAAGGTCGAGAATCCACTCGACGTAGGTGCGCGTCACGCCGATTTCGGGAGACCCGGGAGCCATGCGGGATAAGCGTTCCAGTTCGCGGGCGGCCTTGTCGCGCACCTCATCCGGCAGCTTCATACGGGAAAGCCGTTCCCGAAGGTCGTCCACGTCTCCCGCGTCCTTATCGCCCAGCTCGGTCTGGATGGCCTTGATCTGTTCGCGCAGGAAATAGTCCTTCTGATTTTTTTCGATCTGCTTCTTGACGCGCGCCTGTACCTGCTTCTCGACCCCGGCGAGCTCCGTTTCATGCGCCAAGATGGTGCAGACCGTCTCCAGCCGCTCCACAACGTCGAACTGCTCCAGCACGCTTTGGCGCTCTTCCAGCTTCGTCAGCACGTTTGCTGCGATGACGTCCGCCAGCTGCGCGGGCTCGTCGATGGACAGGATCGATTGCAGCGTATCGGTTGAAAGCCGGCCGCTGATTTTACTGAATTCTTCGGCGAATTGATGCGTAGTGCGCACGAGTGCCTGTACTTCCAGCGTCTTGCGCACGGCCTTCTGCGCGTCCGGCACCACCGAAGCGATGTAGCAGGGTTCTTCCTCCACAATCGCTTCCAGCCGCGCGCGCGCGATTCCCTCTACCAGCACCCGCAGCGTATCCCCCGGCAGTTTCAGCACCTGCTTCACGTTCGCGATGGTGCCCACGCCGCAGATATCCTTCATCGCGGGATCGTCCACATCCGCGTCGTGCTGGGCGGCCAGAAAGATGCGCTGATCCTCCACCATCGCCCGTTCGAGCGCCTGCACGGACTTTTTGCGCCCCACGTCGAAGTGGAGCACCATGTGCGGAAACACCATGAGACCACGAAGCGGCAGCATCGGCAACAACTCAGGCTGTGGCCTACTTTTCTTTGTTTGTGCCAATGTCAGCCCTCCTCTATTTTAAATCTTTGGATGAACCTTTATTATACCCACCTCACGGCGTTTTGACAAGTCATTGCGCTGGAGTGGCCGCGCTTTGGGCCGCGAGCGTCTTGTCCCCGTGTGCGGCGCTCTGACTGTCCTGCGTCTGCGGGACGTCCACCAGCATCGCGTTCAGGGCATCGTCCAGCGTCTTGATCGGGATGACCTCGATGCCGATCTTGGAAAAGCGCTCCAGGTAATTGTCCGCAGGGACAAAAACGCGCCTGAGCCCCGCGCGCTTGGCTGCCTCCACCTTGCTGGGGACGCCGCCGACGGGCTTTACGTCGCCGCGCACGGAGATTTCGCCGGTCACCGCTGTCGCGCCGTCCACCGGTCGGCCGAGCAGCGCGGATACCGCCGCCACGGCCATCGCTACGCCTGCACTGGGGCCGTCGACCGGCGCGCCGCCAGGAAAATTGACGTGCAGGTCCACGCTGTCCACGTCGTAGCGCATGCGGCGGAGCAGGGTCTGTACGTTTTCCGCCGAGCCGCGTGCCGTGCTCTTGCGGCGGATGAGGTGGCCGGGCGTTCCGATCTCCTCTTCCTCCGCGATGCCCGTGACGACGATCCTGCCTGAGCCAGCGACGGCGACCGCCTCGATGTCCATCACCGCCCCTTGATGGCAGCCGTAGACCGCAAGACCGTGGACCGTGCCGACGCCGCATTCGAGCGAGGCCTGCTGCTCCGGACGCACGGGGTAGTGACCGCTGTCCACCACCCATTCGATGTCCGCGCGGGTAATACACTTTCTATCTTCTAGCTGTGCCACGCCTGCGCCCATCTGCACGATGTTGACGGCATCGCGCCCACAGGTCGCGTAACGGCCCACCAGCTCCGCCTGCGCCTCATCCATCTCAAAGCCTGCCCGTACCGCCGCGCCCATGGCGATCGTCGCGATCTCGTGCGGCTCCAGCGCTCGGAAGTAGATCTCCATGCAGCGGGAACGCAGCGCAGGCGGCAGGTCGTTTGCACTGCGGGTCGTCGCCGCGACCAGGCGGAAGTCCGCCGGCATGCCGTTCTTGAAGATGTCGTGAATGTAACGCGGAACGGACATGTCCTCCGGGCTGTAGTACGCGGATTCAAAGAACACCTTGCGATCCTCAAGCACCTTTAGCAGCTTGTTCATCTGCGTCGGATGCAGTTCCCCTATTTCGTCCAGGAACAGCACGCCGCCATGCGCCTTGCTGACTGCGCCCGGCTTTGGCTGCGGCACGCCCTGCACGCCCAAAGGACCCGCGCCCTGGTATATCGGGTCATGTACACTGCCGATCAGCGGATCGGCGATTGCGCGTTCATCGAAGCGCACGCAGGTCGCGTCCATCTCGATAAAGGGGGCGTTCTTCGCAAAGGGCGTGCCCTCCGTCTGTTTCGCCGCTTCCAGCACGAGGCGCGCCGCGCAGGTCTTGCCGATGCCCGGAGGCCCATAGATAATGACGTGCTGCGGGTTCGGACCGCAGAGGATGGCCTTGAGCGAACGGATCCCCTCCTCCTGCCCGATAATGTCCTCAAATTTATTCGGGCGTACGCGCTCGCTGAGCGGCTCGCTAAGCCGAATCGCGCGCATACGCTGCAGGCGATCCATCTCCTGCGCGCCCTCCCGGCGTGCGGCGGGCTGTTGCTTTTGCTGCTGCCTGAGCTGAATGAAGAAGTAAATGCCGATAACGACGGTCACGACGAGCTGTATACCAAGCAAAACGAAGCTGAGCAAAGTTCATCCCTCTTTCCCTGTCACATGTCGCTTATATCTTGCGTGACATGGAAAGGAGGCATGCAGGGGCTTGTTTACAGGGAACGATTCCCTTCCGGTTTCAGGATGTCGTAGTCTGCGTGCGCGAGCGCCTCTTTTGCATTCGCCTCGTTTTCAGACTTGACGAGCACGTAGTCCGTATCGAATGTGGATATGACGAACACGCCGATACGCGCCTGAGACAGCACTTGTGTAATGGCGGAAAGAATGCCGATCAGGGAAAAATCGAGCACGCCCGTGACCCGAAAGGCCCGCCAGCCAGGCTCACAGGAGACAAACGCCCGGGGCGCATCCTGCGACCGGCAGACGAGCGAGCACTCGCCGTCCGTTCGGGCAGCAAAGGCGAACGGCTTGTCCAGTACGTCGGACGGAAAAGAATCCAGTTTTAAAACAGAAAATTCATCCTCTAAAAATGCAAGCTGCATGCGTCCTCCGTCTACAAAGAGACTGCCGCAGCGCGGCAGTCTCGAAATTCAGTTGTCAGGATACCGACGGTCTGCGGGCGGTCATGCTGCCTTCGTCATGATGCGTCTTGGCGCTCAGCCGCTTTTGCGGCACGCCGGGCACCAGGGTCGGCTTTGCCTTGCCCCGAACCACGTCCGTCGTAATGATGACCTTGGACACGTCCTCGCGCACAGGCAGCTCGAACATCGTATCCAGAAGCGCGTTTTCGATGATCGCACGAAGCCCGCGGGCGCCGCTCTTGCGCTCAATGGCCATGTGCGCTACCTCGCGCAGTGCGTCCGGCTCGAACTCCAGCTCCATGCCGTCCAGTTCCATCAGCCGGGTGTACTGCTTGACCAGGGCGTTCTTCGGCTCCGTCAGAATCTTCACCAGCGCGTCCTCGTCGAGGTTTTCCAGCGTCACTACGATCGGAAGGCGGCCTACAAATTCAGGAATGAGCCCGAACTTGAGCAGATCCTCCGGACGAATCTGTGCCAGAATTTCGCCGAGCTGCTTATCTTCGGGACGCGAAACATCCGCGCCGAAGCCCAGCGTCTTCTTGCCGGTACGCTGTTCGATCACCTTGTCAATCCCGTCGAAGGCGCCGCCGCAGATGAACAGGATGTTCGTCGTGTCGATCTGGATGAACTCCTGATGCGGATGCTTCCGCCCGCCCTGCGGCGGGACGCTCGCCACCGTCCCCTCGATGATCTTGAGCAGCGCCTGCTGTACGCCCTCGCCCGAGACGTCGCGCGTGATGGATGGATTTTCTCCCTTGCGCGCGATTTTGTCGATCTCGTCGATGTAGATGATGCCGCGCTGAGCCGCCTGAATGTCGTAATCGGCATTCTGGATTAAGCGAAGGAGGATATTTTCCACGTCTTCACCCACGTACCCGGCTTCCGTCAGGCTGGTGGCGTCCGCGATGGCGAAGGGAACGTTGAGAATTTTCGCAAGCGACTGCGCAAGGAACGTCTTGCCGCAGCCCGTGGGGCCCAGCATAAGAATGTTCGACTTTTGCAGTTCTACGTCGCCGCGCTTGACCGGAGAGTTGATGCGCTTATAATGGTTGTACACCGCGACGGACAGCGAACGTTTCGCACGCTCCTGGCCGATGACGTACTGGTCGAGGATAGACTTGATCTCCGTCGGACGCGGAATATCGCCGGTTTCCGTATCGCGCGTCGTGCCCAGATCGTCCGCGATGATCTCCTGGCACAGGGTAATGCACTCATCGCAGATGTAGACGCCGGGTCCGGCTACGATGCGGCGAACCTGATCCTGAGGCTTGTCGCAAAAGGAGCAGCGCGCCATGCGGGGCTGTCTGGTATCGTCTTTGTCTCTTGGCATTTTGCACCTCATTGCGTTGTTTTAAGAGAAGGATTACGCGCGATTCTTGTAGATTTCGTCGATGATGCCGTATTCCAGAGCTTCCTGCGCGGAAAGGAAGTGATCGCGCTCGACGTCGCGCTCGATCTTTTCGAGCGGCTGTCCCGTCATTTCGCTCATCAGCTTGTTCATCTTGACTTTCGTACGCATGAGCCACTCGGCCTGGATCGCCACATCCGTGGCCTGGCCGCGCGCTCCGCCCAAGGGCTGGTGAATCATCACTTCGCTGTTGGGCAGCGCCAGACGCTTGCCCTTCTCGCCCGCCATCAGCAGGAAGGCAGCCATCGACGCAGCCATGCCGATGCATACCGTGCGCACCGGAGACTTGATGTAGTGCATGGTGTCGAAGATCGCCATGCCCGCCGTCACCGATCCGCCCGGGCTGTTGATGTACATGGAAATTTCCGCGTCGGGGTTTTCCATCTCCAAAAAGAGCAGCTGCGCGACGACGGTATTGGCCATATCGTCGCCGATCTCACCGCTCAAAAACACGATGCGGTCTTTCAGCAGGCGGGAGTAGATATCGTAGGAACGTTCACCGCGGTTCGTCTGTTCGACGACCATAGGAATGAGACTCATGGCAAATACCTCCTTTACAGCAGGGGAATCAGGATTACTCGGCGATGGCCGAGTCCTTCAGCAGCTCCACCGTCTTGCGGATGCCGATGGAATCCTTCAGATACGCGGTATCCTCCGGGCGAAGCGTCGCCTTGAATTCCTCGGCGGTCTTCTTGCCCTCCTCGGCGTACTTGGCGATCTCCGCCTCTACCTCTTCTTCGGTAGCTTCGATACCTTCCGCCTTCATGATGGCCTCGAGCACCAGCTCGGCCTTCACGCGCTTATCGGCCTCTTCGCGGTACTGCTCACGCATGGTTTCCATCGTCTGGCCGGTATAGGTCATGAAATCCTCCATGCGAAGGCCCTGATACGCCAAACGCATCTGGAAGTCACGGATCATGCCGTCAATCTGCCGCTCGATCATGGCTTCAGGCACGTCCAGCGTCGCGTTCGCAACCGCCGCGTCCACGACTGCGTTTTCAAACGCCGCGTCGCAGTGCGCCTTGTTGTCCGCCTCCAGCTTTGCCCGAATGTCCTGCTTGTATGCATCAAGCGTGTCAAACTCGGACACGTCCTTGGCGAAGTCGTCGTCCAGCTCCGGCAGCTCACGCATCGTGATGGAGTTGACCTTCACGTGGAATACGGCGTCTTTGCCGGCAAGTTCCTTGGCGTGATATTCCTCCGGGAACTTCACAGAAAGATCCTTTTCCTCGCCGACGTTCATGCCGACCATCTGCTCTTCAAAGCCGGGGATAAACTGGCCGGAACCGATCGTCAGGGTTTGGCCCTGCGCCGTGCCGCCTTCGAAAGCGACGCCGTCCACCGAACCCGCGTAGTCGAGATTCACGATGTCGTCGTCCTGCACCGCGCGGTCCTCAACCGTGACCTCGCGCGCATTCTTCTGGCGATCCTGCTCCATCTTCGCGTCGACATCCTCGTCGGTCACGGGATGCTCGTGCTTTTCGACCTTGAGTCCCTTGTACTCGCCCAGGGTCACCTCGGGGCGCACGAAGACCTCCGCGGTAAACACGAGGTTCTTGCCGCTTTCGATGGTTTCGATGTCCACGCTCGGGCGGTCGACCGGCTCCAGGTTGTTGTCGGCCACAGCCTGATCGTAAGCTTCGGGGAAGATGACTTCAAAGGCGTCGTCGTAAAAGACGCCCTCTCCATACATATTTTCAATCAGCTTGCGGGGCGCCTTGCCCTTGCGGAAACCCGGCACGTTGATGCGGCCGCGGTTCTTCAGGTATGCCTTCTGCATCGCCTCGTCGAACTTTTCCGCTTCGATGTCAAAGGAAATCTTTACTTTGTTGCTGCTCAGTTTTTCAACAGAGATCGTCATGCTAACGGTTCCTCCCAGTAGTTCTTGGTGTACATATTTCATGATAGAGATAATGCACTATCCTGCATTGTAACATAAACAAAAATCAATTACAACCATTTATTCCAAGCGTATACCGGTTTTTTCTGATTTTGCACCTCGCGTAGCCGCTCAAAACGGCGCTTTTCTATTCTATGCGAGGCAGCGCTAAAACTTGCGCCCTTTCCTGTTTCCGCTGTATATGTGCCCATACCCCTGCGCAAAATAGGAGCAATCATCCTGAAAAGCCAATGAAAAGGAGCCTGTCATGACGTTCTTGAGCCTGATCGCCGCCTTCGCGGCGCTATTTAGCCTCCTGTTCCTCTGTGCAGCCGTGGCGCACGCCCAACCCAATAAGCCGGACTGCGAGGAGGAGCTCAGCCCTGCTTCGCTTTGCGCGCACTTAAAGCGTATCGCCGCTGCGGGACACGTACGCGGTTTAGGCCGGATACGTGGCCTTCGTCCGCGCGTGCGCGCGCTTCGACGGGCGCTCGAGGAGCTTGACGCGCTCGCGGCGGGCGGTTCAGACGCCCTGCTCCCCGGCGCGCAGTGGCTTTTAGACAATGGGCGGCTTTTAGAGGACGCATCTCTGGCCCTGCTGTATGATCTGAAAGGGGTTCGGTCCCTGCCGCTTTGGGGGCGGCGTCCCCGGATTATGGACTTCGCGCGCGAGTATCTCAGCCATACGGGCGCGCACGTGGATACAGGCATGCTGAGGGAAGCTGTGTCCGCCTGGCAGGAGATAAGCCCTCTGTGGCTCTCAGAGCTTTTTACCCTCCCGCTCGCCCTGCGCGCCGCGTTGATTTTTCGCATATCAAGTCTCGCGGAGGAATGTCTGGCCGCCCAGAGACAGCGCCTTGCGGCGGAAAACGCCGCTCATACGCTCAGTAACCGTGCCCTGCGCCGCGCGCCGGAAGACTGCACGTTTTGGGAGCACCTGCTGAAATGCCTGCGCGAACAGGGCAACGCCGAGGCGCTGCAGATGATCGACCGCCGGCTGGACGCGCTCGATCAGACCGCCCAACGCATCGTCGAGGCGGAGCATATGCGCCAGACGCAGGAACGGCAGGCCCTGTCCAGCGCTATCACGAGCCTTCGCGCGATGGGGCTTATCGATTGGGATCCGCTGTTGGAATCGCTCTCTCCCGTCGAAATGCTGCTGCGGGAGGACCCGTCCGGGGTCTACGAACGGATGGACGCCGCTACCCGCGCGCTTTACCGCACGCAGGTGTCCCGCTTTGCCAGGGCCAGCATCTACTCCGAAGGGCTTATCGCGCGCTGCGCGCTCGAATGCGCACAGGCGCACGGAACGGAAGGTGCGGATTCCCTTTCTCAGCACGTGGGCTTTTACCTGCTGGACGCGGGCGAATATGAGCTGTGGGAACGGCTGGGCAGCGCGCCCCTGCGCGTACGCGTGCGGCTGTTCTTGCACAGGCACGCGGGCATCCTGTACCCGCTCGCCCACGTTCTGTGTTCGCTGCTTTTCTTTGCTCTCTTTTGCCTGAGCCGTCCATCCCCATTGCTGCTGCTTCCCGCGCTGATCGTTTCTACCGCCGGCGCACAGGAAATAATCTCCCTTTGGGTTCGACGCAACGTGCCCGCAAAGCCGCTTCCGTGCATGGAATACGAGACGCTTCCGGAATCGCTGCGTACGCTCGTCGTCGTCCCCACGCTTCTTTCCAGCAGGGAGCAGGCGCTCTACATGATCCGTCACCTCGCCGTCCTGCAAAAGGGCAACGACGACAGGCGGCTCTCCTACCTTCTGCTCGCGGACTTTCGGGACAGCGACGCGGCGCAGGAAATCGAGGATGAGGACATCACGAAAGCCTGCATGGAGGGCATCCGCGCGCTCGGACAGGGAGATACCTTCCTATATTTACACCGTGCCCGCACATGGAACGACGCGCAGAAGCGCTTCATGGGGCGCGAACGCAAGCGCGGCGCGCTGGAAACGCTCAACCGGCTGATCCTGACGGGTGAAACGAGAGACGCTTTTACAGCCGCATCGTTTGACCCGACCTGGCTGAAGGGACGTTTTCGTCAGGTCATCACGCTGGACAGCGATACGATCATGCCGCCCGGAAGCGCGCTGCGCCTCGTCGGCATGATTACCCATCCGCTGATGCGGCCCTGCGAGCGCGACGGACGCAGGCGCGGCTGCGCGCTCATACAGCCGCGGATGGAGCAGGCTGCGCACCGCGTAACCACCCATCTGTGCCGCGTCTTCGGCGGGCCCGGCGGAGTGGACCCCTACGTGAGTGCCGTCTCGGACGTATATCAGGACATCGCCGGGCGAGGCAGCTTCGCCGGAAAGGGCATTTATGACGTCGAACGTTTTGTGCAGGCGACAGAGCCCTTCATCCAGCCGGGCACCGTGCTCTCGCACGACCTGCTGGAAGGCGAGTTTTCCCGTGCGGCGTTCGCAGAAAACGAGGTTTTCTATGACGGACAGCCCGCTACCCTGCGCGCCTACTTTCTGCGGCTGCACAGGTGGACGCGCGGGGACTGGCAGATCGTAAGCTACCTGATGCCGAAGATTCATACGCCGCTCGGAAAGCAGAAGAATCCGCTCGACCTCCTTTCGCGTTTCAAAATATACGACAATTTGCGCCGCAGCCTTATTCCGGCTGCGCAGGGATTGCTTCTGCTGCTGGGCATGCTCGTCTCGAGCGGCGCAGCGCTCGCCTACGCCCTGCTGCTCCCCAGCCTTGGCCTGCTGCTTTCCCCTTCTCGTGAAGGGCTGCGCGCGGCGTTCGTGCAGACGGCGCTTATCGCGCACCAGGCGCTTGTGCAGACGGATGCGGCTATACGGAGCCTCTATCGGCTATACGTGTCGCATCGCGGATTGCTGGACTGGGTGACGGCGCACGACGCGGAGAAGGCGAAGGACAAGCCAGAGCATTACGCCTTATCAAGGGTCTGCGGTGGCCTGCTGCTCTTCTTCGGCGCGGCAAACGTCGTCTATTTCTGGCTCGCCCTGCCCCTTGGCCTGTCCTGGCTTTGCCTGCCCGCGATTTCTCGATGGCTCAATTCTCCGCTGCACGAGCGCATTCCGCTCGGCGCCGATGAAAAGGAATCGCTTCTTTTATACGCGCAGAAGACTTGGGCCTTTTTTGAGCGCACGGTGACGGAGGAAGAGCACTTCCTGCCCATCGACAACCTGCAAGTTGTCCCGGAACGCGGGGAAGCGCACAGGACGTCCCCGACGAACATCGGGCTCTACCTGCTTTCCTGCGTTGCCGCGCGGTATCTTGGCTTTCTGGAGCCGGACGAAATGGCCGCGCGCGTGGAAAAGACGGTGGGAACGCTCAGACAGCTGAAAAAGTGGAACGGGCACCTATACAACTGGTACGACACGAAGACCCTCGACGTCCTAAATCCCGCTTACGTTTCCAGTGTGGACAGCGGAAACCTGGCCGCCTGTCTGCTGTGCTGCGCGCAGGCGCTGCGTGCGGACCTTTCGCGGTTTGACCCAGGCTTTCGGCCGCTCGTACAAGAGCTTGAATCGCTGTTTGACGAGATGGATTTAAATGCTCTGTACGATTCCGGGTGTGAGCTCTTCTACGTCGGCATCCAACCCGACGCGGCAGAAGGCCCGAAGCCGACGCACTACGACCTGTTGGCCTCTGAATCCCGTCTGCTCAGCTTTTTGTCGGTCGCAACCGCGCAGGTACCTATGCACCATTGGAAGAGCCTGGGCCGCTCGCTCGTGAAGACGCGAGGGGGCGTTACGCTCGCCTCGTGGAGCGGGACAATGTTTGAATATCTGATGCCCGCCCTGCTGATGCGCCTCACGCCGGAAACGCTTCTGCATGAGGCGTGCCTGCAAGCGGTGGCCGAGCAGATCGCCGCGTGCCCCAGGACGCCATGGGGGATTTCGGAGTCGGGCCATTATCAGTTCGATCCCGCGCTGAACTATCAATACCACGCCTTCGGTCTGCCGCAGCTCGCACTGCGAAGCGAAACCGCCCGTCACGTCATCGCGCCCTATGCCGCGGCGCTCGCGCTGTGCGTGCGTCCGCACGCCGCCGCGCAGAACCTCATGCAGATGGAAGCACTGGGCTGGCTTGGCGAGCTCGGCTTTTATGAAGCGGCGGACTACTCCGTTGAGCAGGACGGCGGCTTTGCCCTCGTCCAGAGCCATATGGCGCATCATCAGGGCATGGCGCTGTGCGCGATGTGCAACGCGCTCATGGACGACGTGCTGGTGCGGCTCTTCAGCGAGCGGCTGGACGTGTCGGCCTATTCCCTGCTCCTGGAAGAGCGAATCCCCCAACGCCGTTCCCTCCGCTTTCACAGGCGCGCCGTCCGCGGTGAAAACAGGCCCACGCCGCGCTCCTCCTTCGCCTCGCGCAAGGCCTCGTCGAGCGCGCTTCCGCTCGACGCCCAGGTTCTCTACGGCGAGGGCACCACGCTCGTGTGCGATGCGCGCGGCGGCGGCATGCTGAAGAGCGGCGGCTACATGCTTTCCCGCTTTCGCTCGGATCCCTTTGCGCCAGGCTACGGCATACGGTTTTACGTCCGCGACGAAGAGCGGATTTTTCAGGCAGGCTGCGTAGGCTCTGAAGGCGAAATTCGCTTTGAGACAGGGAGCGCGGTCTATACCCAGGCGAAAAATGGGGTGGAAACCACGCTTACCTGCTGCGTCGGCCCGTTGGACGGAACGGCGGTGCACGTGCTCGAAATCAGGAATACAGGCAAAGCGGCGCGTAAGCTACGTGTATCCAGCTATATGGAGGTCGCGCTGTGCTCGCAGCGTGCGGATGAGGCTCACCCGGCATTCGTAAAGCTGTTCGTCGAGACGTCAACCCCGATGTCCGGTACGCTCGTCGCCTCCCGCCGCGCCCGCAACCGCGACGAGGACACGCCTGCGCTCTTTCACACCGCCGTATGCAGCATTCCGGATGCCTCGTTTATCGAAATCAGCGATCGAGGGGCATTTCTCGGACGCGAAAATGACGCACTAGAGCGCCCGGCGATGCTGTCTGGTGCTCCGAAACGGAGCGTCGGGGCGGTCGTCGATCCCTGCGTCGCGCTGCTGACGGACCTGTTCCTCGAGCCGGGAGAAGGCTGCACGCTCGCCTACGCGACAGGCGCGCAGCCGGACGCCGGGGCTGCCGCTGCGCGCGCCGCTCAGTACGACGGCGTGGAGGCCTGCCTGCGTGCACAGGCGCTCGCCCGGATTCAGGCACAGGTGAGCGCAGACTACCTCGCGCTCGATCCTGGCGCACAGAATATTGTGCAGCGCGCGGCTACCTATGCGATCTATGGCGGGCAAAACCCCGACCAGCTGACCGTTGCGCAGAAGAACACGCTTGCGCGCGAGGAAATCTGGGCGCTGGGTATTTCCGGCGATCTGCCGATCGTCACTGTTCAGGCAACAGGCACGGCAGATCAGGCGCTGTGCCGCATGGCGCTCAAACTGCACGAAGCTTGGCGTCAATGGGGAATCTGGGCCGATCTTGTCTTTCTCTGCCCTGGCAAGGGGGATTACGGCGAACCCGCACGCGACATGCTGAACAGCATGATCGCCTGCGGCCATGCGCGCGACCTGATCCATAAACCGGGCGGCGTCTACGTGCTCGAAGAGGGAAATGTTTCAGAATCGCTTCGGGTGTTGCTGCTATCGATGTCCTGCCTGACGTTTTATGGCGGCCAGGACACCTTGGGCGCACAGCTCAAGGCGCTCAGGGGGATGCCTGAGACGGCGCGTCCCCTTCCGCCCGCGCCGAAAGGAGCTCTGCCGCGTGCGGCGCTTCTTTGCGACAATGGGTTTGGCGGCTTTGATCCGTACGGCGCGTACGTCATCGACAGACAAAGCCCCACGCCCGCGCCCTGGTGCCTCCTTCTTTCCAATCCGAAGATGGGGTGTATTGCCACCGAGCGGGGAATCGACCTCACCTACGCCTCGAGCAGCCATGACGGACGGCTGACGCCTTTCAGCAATGACCCGGTCGTCGATCGATCCGGTCTGCGGCTTGTCCTGGTCGACGAAGCGCGCGGAAATAAGCTGTCGCCCCTGCAAGACGCGCTGCGCGTCACCTACACCCCTGGCCGTGCACGATGGGAGTGCGTCTATCTTGATGCCGTGCAAACCGTAAGTCTGTTTGTGGACGCCGAACGACCGGTGCAGTTTATTTCCCTATCGCTGCAAAACCAGACCGGTCGAACCGCAAAGCTGACCGTCTCGCTATCTGTCGATTTTATTTTGGATACGACGGGCGATCGAAAGACGCTGATCCGCGCGCGAACGCAGGAAAACGCGCTTTATCTGGAGAGTCCCTGCATGCCGGGCGTCACGTTTGCGGCGGTCGTGGGCGGCAAGGACGCACATCTGTCCGCCCCCTGGCTGGATGGAACGCTTAGTTCTTCCGCGCCCGGCGGCCCGCTGCCCTTTTTACCTACGGCGCAGCTTGCCTGCTCCGTGAAGCTCGCGAACGGCGGCGGGCAGAACGTCACGTTCTGCATTGGCCATGCCGGTACACCTGAGGAAGCTGCCGCGTTGGTAAGCGAACTGTCTGCACCGGAAATACCCGTGCGTGAGCGGCAAGCGCTGGAGCGCTGGAATGAGCGCTTAAGCGTCCTTTGCCTGCGAACGCCGGATGCGGTTTTGAACGCCGCGCTGGGACGCTGGCTTCCCTATCAGACGATCGCTTCGCGCCTGTACGCGAAGGCTGGTTTTTATCAAGCGGGCGGCGCGACGGGTTTTCGCGACCAACTTCAGGACATGCTGGTGCTCCTCTACACGGATCCCGGGAGCGTACGAGCGCATCTGATGCTCTGCGCCGCGCACCAGTTCGAGGACGGCGACGTGCAGCACTGGTGGCACCCGCCCGCGCGCGGTGTGCGCACACATATGACGGACGACCTGCTGTTTTTGCCTTTCGTCACCGCCTCCTACGTCGCGGCAACTGGCGACACCTCGGTCCTAAACGAGCGAATTGCTTACCTTCAAAATGTAGAAATCCCCGCCGGAAGCGAGGACTTTTACGGCGAGGCGGTTCCCTCGCGGGACGCCGCGCCGCTGCTCGATCACTGTTTGCGCGCCATTCGCCGCGTATCCTTCGGCGCGCACGGCATTCCGCTCATCGGTACCGGCGACTGGAACGACGCCATGAATCGCGTCGGCATCGAGGGAAAGGGAGAAAGCGTCTGGCTCGGTTGGTTTTTCAGCTATACCGCACGCGTCTTCGCGCCTCTGTGCGAACCGCCTGTGCAGGAGGAGCTGCTCCGCCTCGCGGACGATGCCCTGCGCGCCGCAGACGAGCAGGGCTGGGACGGCGCATGGTACCGGCGAGCCTATATGGACGACGGGACAGCGCTGGGCAGCGCCGGAAGCGATGCGTGCCGCATTGACTGTATCGCCCAGTGCTGGGCCGTGATCGCGGGCGCGCCGGAGAAGCGCGCGAATCAGGCGATGGACGCCGTGCTCTCGCAGCTCGTCGACCGGGAACACGGCATCATCCGACTGCTCGCACCGGCCTTTGACGATACCGACCTGGAGCCGGGATATATCAAGGGTTATCTGCCCGGCGTTCGGGAAAACGGCGGCCAGTACACGCACGGCGCCGCATGGGCCGTGCCTGCCCTGCGTAAGCTGGGGCGCGTGGAAGAGGCGTGGGAAATTTTTCGCATGCTGCTGCCCTACACGCACGCGGATACGCCGGAGAAGGCCGCGCGCTATCGCGTGGAGCCTTACGTCAGCGCGGCGGACATCTATGCGAGCGAACAACAGATGGGACGTGGGGGCTGGACGTGGTATACGGGCTCCGCGGCCTGGATCTACGTCGCGGGCGTCTACGTACTGCTGGGCTTTGAAAAGCGTGCGGGCCAGATTCGCCTGAATCCGACGCTGCCCGCAGATTGGGACAGCTTTGAAATCGTCTATCGTTTTGAGGGCAGCGCCTATACGCTGCGCGCCGAGCGCAGCGCAGCAGAGGCGCGGCTGGACGGAGCCCCCCTTCCTGACGGCTGGATCACGCTTGAGGCGGACGGTAAGGATCATCAGGCGGTCTTCCCTATCGCGGTGGAGGGCTTATGACAGCCCGTAGGTAAGCGTCACCGGGCACTGAAAGAGCGGCAGACGCGGCGTGCAGAACGTGAAGACGACGCTCAAAATCAGCAGAACCGCCAACAAGGTCGCCGTCCAGACCCGGACGGAGCGCCTGCGCGTCCCCCTCGCAAAGACGCGCAGGCCCACGGCCTGGCCCGCACCGAGGCTGATCGTGAAAAGAAGGATGTCCGCCCAGAGCGCATGCAGCCCCAGCGCACCGGTATACGTATAATACCCGGCGATCATCACCGCGAGCGCTGTCAATGCGGCCGTGCAGGCTCCGAGCAGCCAGCGCGCCTGCCTCCGCTCCACGTCCACATCACCCTGGGGCCAGGCGGCGCGCATGGGCCGGATCAGCGCCATGCCCAACAACCACCAGAGGGTGATGGGCCATAGCAAAATTTTTCCGTGCTCCCAAATGCTCTCGTTTACCGGTGCAAACGCGCCGACGAGCGGAAAATGCCCCGACAGGTTAAACAGAAAGTGCCAAAGCGTCCCCACGAAGAACAGAATGATGAAGCCGCCACGGTTCCACCGGCGTACGCGTCCCGTCAAATCCATTTGCATCCGCTCCTTTGTACCCCGAGCGTATGCTGCATCCCTGCTTGCGCATGACCGAAACCAAAAGAAAAAAGGGCGGTACAAACCGTCCTTTTTCGATACCGCGCTTAACCCACCGGCGCGATGCGGTTGACAATTTCCGTAAATTCTGTCGTGATGTCCGAAATGACGGAGCCGCCGTCCAGTTTCTTGCCCAGGTCTTGAACGCGCGTCAGCAGGTCCGGATCCGCCGTGACGGATACGTTCTGGATGCGCTTGTCCGCCGCCTTGGCGCGGTTAGCGACCATATCCTTAATCCGCGTGGTCATCTCGCCCTTATATTGGGCGTCAAACTCCACGCCGATTAAGGCCGTATCGCCGACTACCAGCGTCGTCGCCTTCTTGATTTCGCTGAGCCGCTGCACCTCGTCGCTGACCTTCTTAGCCACCGTCATGGCGTCCTCGTCGCTCATCGTGCCGCTGGCCGCAGGCGCGGTCGGTTCAGCGCTCGTGCCGGCCTCAGGCATGTCCGTCATGGGCAGCGTCGTGTCAGGCGCAATCGTCGGAGCTTCCGTCGGCATGGTCGTGGGTTCAACCGTCGCTTCTTGCGTCGGCGCCGCTGTCGTTGTGATCGGCGAGGGAGACGGCGTCGGCGTCGTATTGCTCGCGCAGCCAGCCAGGGATACAACCAACAAGGCGCTCAAGAGTACTAGGATTGTCTTTTTCAAAGCTCATTCGCCTCCTCACGGGTATTGTGCGCAGGCGGGCGAAAAGCAAACCGAAAAAGCGAAAAACACAGGTAGCTTTTTTTGTTATTGCGCGTCATTCCATGTAGAAGGTGCACCCGCCGATGAACTCGCGCAGAATTGAAGTAGGCGGTATTTCGTCCTCGACGTCCGCAGTCTTGAAGTAATTCAGGAATTTTATCATGCGCACCACGCGCGTATACCAGCGGCTGTCCTCCGTAACGGCCTCGAGCAGCGGGTACGCATATTTTTTGAGGATGGCGAGCTCGTAGTAGAGCGACGAGTTAAACATCAAATCCGCCTCTTCCTGAAACGGAAAGATGTGCTTCTCTTCTCCCGCGCGTACGGAATCCCACATATCCATCGTGCGCTCCACGGGCGAATGGCGGAACTGGTAATCGCGCACCAGGCGGCGCAGCAGACGGACGTCCGTGGTGCGGATGCGGTTGTGATCGTCCAGGTTGAGCTGGGTCAACGCGCTGATGTAAATCTTGTACTTCAGCTTGCTGGGCACGTCCTCCGTAAGCTGCCTGTTCAGCCCATGGATACCCTCCACGATGATTGGCTGATCCTCGCGCACGCAAAGCAGATTCCCCTGCGGCTTGCGCTGTTTGGATTTAAAGGAAAACTCCGGGACCTCGACCTCTTCTCCCTGAAGCAGGCGAACCAGCTGGTCGTTAAAGAGCGGTACGTCCAGCGATTCCAGACACTCCAGGTCGGGCTTCCCCGCCTCGTCCAGCGGTACCTTATCCCGATCCAGATAGTAATTGTCCAGCGAGATGGAGACGGGATGCAGGCCGCTCAGTCGAAGCTGAATCATCAGGCGCCGCGCGAACGTCGTCTTGCCCGACGAAGAAGGGCCTGCGATCAGCACGAGGCGCGCGCCCTTTTCCGCAATTCGATCGGCCGCGTCGGCGATACACTTTTCCTGCAGCGCTTCGTTCACCCGAATAAATTCGCGGATTTTGCCGCTTTCGATCAGGTCGTTCAGATCCGCCGCGTTGCTGCAGGAAAGGATTTTTCCCCATTGAGCAGCCTCGGCAAACGCGCGCTGCAGCTTGGGACGCTCCACGAAGGGCGCGGTCCGGGTCGGCTGCGCGGGCGCGGGCAGCTGAATGACGACGCCGGGAAGGTAGAATTGCAGGGAAAAGTGGCGCACATACCCCGTAGAAGGGAGCATTTCTCCATAAAAATATTCCTTCATGCCGCCGCAGTCGTACAGGTCAAAATAGGTATAGGGACGATACGCCAGAAGACGCACCTTGTCCTTCTGGCCGTCCTCCTCAAAGTAAGCCATTGCTTCCTCGCGCGAGACGCGCGTGCGAACAAATGGAAGATCTGCGGCGACGATCTCACGCATACGCTGTTCGATGCGTCGCACGCGAAGGCCTGACAGCGCGGCATCGCCCGTGACCACCGCGTATACGCCGTAGCCTGCGCTGTTTTCGATCCGCACGTGCGCGCCTGGCATCACGTCCTTCACCGCCATGAGGAAGATGAATCGTGCGGAGCGCTCATAGACGCGGCGGCCCTCTTCGTCTTCGTAGTTGACCAGCACGCAGTCGCAGTCCTTTTGCGGCTGCCAGCGCAGGCCCTTTACCGTTCCGCCTACACGCACGGCGATTGTCTTTTCCTCCGCCTGCGGCATGTACAAATGGAGAATTTCCTGCATGCTCATGCCGACCACGCATTCGACCGCCAGACCATTTATATGAAGGCGAATCCTTTCCGCCATTTTGCTTCCCCCTTTTTGTGCGATTCTTATATTATTTCTGTATTTTTTCACATTTTCCTGCCGAAGAATGCGCCGGTTTTGCGCTTCCTTCTTCATTTTGCCCACGAATGAAGAAAGGGCGGGCGCACCAGCGTCCGTCCTTTTAGCTTGTCCTTACCGAGCCGGGATATCCGAGGTCGCCACGACGTTTGCGCCCGTACCGCAGACGTCTTCAATGAGCACGTCCCCGCGGTGAAGTGGCGCCCTCGCGCGGACAGCCGCGATCGCTTCCAAAACCTGCGGAATTTTTGCCTTGGGTATTGGCGCATGCGTCTTGCACGAGCAGACCGGACGCACGCCGCCCTCCAGGCGGACGAGCGAAGTGACCACGCGCATCGGGCAGGTCATCTCCTGACGGCCGTAGGTTTCGCCGCGCCTGCAGGTATTTCCCACGACCGTCACCTGACCGTCCGCGTCTTGCGTCACCTTCAGCTGGCAGCCCATCGGGCATGAGATGCAGATCATTTCCTTCGTCATCGCTTAACCCTCCGTCACGATCGACAGGTGGACGTCGTCCGCCAGATCGGTTACGTCGATCGTCACCTTTTCCATTTCGCCCGGCGTCATGATCGGCTTTTTGCGCCGCAGCAGTTCCCTGTCTCCGCTCCTGATCACGAGCGCGGCGCCCCGGTATACCTCGCCGACGCGGAAATACAGATCCACCTTTCCGGTGGCTTCGCTCGACAGCACCTGCGGCACGGCGTAGCGCACGCCGCCCTCCGCGACGACGCGGTGCGCACGCTGCGCGGGGCGGGAATTCCGAACGAAAGCTGCCGCACTGCGGCCGGCCAACTCCGCCTCGTGGCTTACGTTGTCCACCAGGTCGTGCACGTGCAGCACGTTGCCGCAGGCAAACACGCCTGCGAGGCTCGTCTGACGGCCCTCGTCGACCACTGCGCCCGACGTGACGCGATCCATCTCCACGCCCGCCTCGCGCGTCAGCTCGTTCTCCGGGAGAAGCCCTACGGAGAGAAGCAGCGTATCGCAGGGAATGGTCTCTTCCGTGCCCGGAATCGGGCGCTTCGTCTTTTCGTCCACAGCGCTGATGGTCACGGCCTCGACGCGCTCGCGCCCGTGGACGCGCACGACGGTGTGGTTGAACTTCAATGGGATGTCGTTATCCACCAGGCACTGCACGATGTTGCGGTTCAGGCCGCTTGAATACGGCATGAGCTCGCAGACCGCCATCACCTTCGCGCCTTCCCACGTCATGCGGCGCGCCATGATCAGCCCGATGTCACCCGAACCCAGGATGACGACCTGCCTGCCGGGCATATAGCCTTCCATGTTGGTGAGCCGCTGCGCGCAGCCCGCCGTAAACACGCCTGCCGGACGTGCGCCGGGGATGCTCAGCGCCCCGCGCGTGCGCTCACGGCAACCCATCGCCAGCACGATCGCTTCAGCCTCGATTTCGAGCAGACCCTGCTGCGCGCTCACCGCATAGACGCGGCGATCCTCTGTAAACTCGAGCACCATCGTCTCCGTCAGAACCTCGATGCCGCTTTCCTTTACTTTATCGATAAAACGTCCCGCGTATTCGGGCCCCGTCAATTCCTCCCCAAAGTAATGAAGTCCAAAGCCGTTGTGGATGCACTGCTGCAAAATGCCGCCAGGCTCCTTGTCGCGCTCCAGCACGAGCACGCTGACGCCCGCCTCGTGTGCCTGAAGCGCTGCCGCCAGCCCGGCGGGTCCGCCGCCGATGACGACCACGTCTACCTTGCGGTTCATGCGCGCTTCACCTCCTTGAGTTTGCCGACGACCAGGTTGGATTTCCCGCCAAATTTTGTGATTTCATCCATCGGAAGCCCCAACTCGCGCGATAGGATGTCCATCACGCGCGGGGAGCAAAAGCCACCCTGGCATCGCCCCATGCCTGCGCGCGTGCGGCGCTTTACGCCGTCCACGGAGCGCGCTCCGCGCCGGATCGCCTCGACGATTTCGGCCTCGGTCACCGTTTCGCAGCGGCAGATGATGCGTCCGTACAGCGGGTTTTCTGCGATGGCCGCCGCCTGCTGCTCGCGCGTCATCCTGCGGAAAGCCGCGATGTGGCTGCGCCTCGGCTCAAACGTGCGGTTTTCTTTCAGCGTCAGGCCCTGCGCCCGGAGCAGGTCTGTAATTTCCTCCGCGATAGCGGGTGCGCTGGAAAGGCCCGGAGAGCAGATGCCAGCCGCGTGTACCATATGCGGCGCTCGCTCGCTCGCCCGGAGGATGAAATCCCCCGTAGAGGGAATGGCCCGAAGCCCGGCGAACGACGTGATGACCGAACGAAAGTCGAGCGCGGGCACGGACCGGATCGCCTGACGGCGCAGGGCGTCGATTCCCGCCTGCGTCACCTCTGTGTCGCGCTTGTCCGTCTGGTCTACCGCCGTGGGACCTGCGAAGATGTTGCCGTCCACCGTCGGACTCACGAGCACGCCCTTGCCCATCCTCGAAGGGGTCTGAAAGACGACCTTGAACGTACGGCAGGCGTTTCTGTCCATCAGCAGGTACTCGCCCTTCCTGGGCGATATGGAGAAGGAATCGTCCCCCGCCATGCGTGCGATGTCGTCGGCAAAAAGTCCCGCCGCGTTGACGACGTAGTTGGCTTCTATCCGCTCGTCCCCGCAGGTCAACGCAAATCCGCCGTCCGCCAGCCTTTCGATGGCCGTGACGGGCGCGTTCAGCTTAAACTCGACGCCGTTTGCGCGCGCATTTTCGCTGCACGCGATGGTCAGCTCGTAAGGGCAGGTGATTCCCCCTGTCTGCGCGTAGAGCGCGCAGGTAACTGCTTCAGACAGCGAGGGCTCCAGTTCACGCGCCCTGCCGCCGTCCACGATTTCCATATCCGGCACGCCGTTTTGAACGCCCTGAGCATAGAGCCGCTCGATTTGCGCGCGATCCGCCTCGTCGAAGCCGACGACGAGCGAGCCGCAGCGCCCTAAGGGAACGTCCAACTCCTCACACCACTTCGTAAACAGCGCGTTGCCGCGGACGTTCACCCGTGCCATGACGCTGCCTGGCTCACAGTCATATCCTGCGTGGACGATCGCGCTGTTTGCCTTGGAGGAGCCCATGGCGACGTCCTCCGCCGCCTCTACGAGCACCGTCCGTGCTGCGTAGCGCGAAAGCTCCCTGGCGATCGCACAGCCGGTCACACCGCCGCCGACGATGACCACATCGTACCGCATGTCGTTTCCCCGCTTTCCTGGTTTCATATGTATAACGCCGTCCGGCGTTACAATCCCTGCGACTGCGCTGCAGCCTGTCCTGCGAGTACGCCCGTAGAAAAAGCGATTTGCAGGTTAAACCCGCCCGTATGGGCGTCCACATCCAACACTTCGCCCGCAAAGTAGAGTCCTTTTATGCGTTTGGAGGCCATCGTGCCGGGGACGACTTCCTTTACGTCCACGCCCCCGCGCGTGACAATCGCTTCCTCTACCGGCCGCATGCGCTCGATTTCGAGCGGAAGCGCCTTGAGCGCCTCCACGAGCGTTTGGCGCTGAGGCCGCGTTACCTGATGCACGGGCATTTCCAGAGACATGCCCACAAGAGAAGGAAAAATCAAGGCCAGACGCTGCGGCAGCAGACCGCAAAGGACGCTTCCGAGCTGCTTGCGCTGCATGCTTTCAAAATCGCGCTGAATGCGTTTGTCGAGCTGTTCGGGCGCAAGACCCGGCTTCAAGTCGATCCGCACCTCTACGCCGGCCGGCTCCAAATCGGTCATGTGGCTCGAGAGCTCGATTACCAGCGGACCGGACACGCCAAAGTGCGTAAAGAGCATCTCGCCCAATTCGTCGTACAGCTTCTTTTTGCCAAGGCGCGCACTGAGCCGCACATTTTTAAGCGCAAGCCCCTGCAATTCGCGAGGCCACTGCGCCTTTGTCACCATGCCTACGAGGGACGGCCGCGGCGGAACGATACGGTGTCCAAGATCCTCTGCAAAGCGGTACCCATCTCCGGTGGAGCCGGTGGACGGATACGACACGCCGCCCGTCGCGACGACTACGCTCTGCGCGGGAAGCTCCGTTCCGTCTTCGAGCAGCACGCCGTGGACGATGCCATCCCCCTGCAAAATCGTCTGCACGCGGCAGCCGAGCCGCACCCGAACGCCCGCCGCGCGCAGCGCGCGTTCCAGCGCGCGTGTGACATCGCTCGCCTTTTCGCTCTCGGGAAATACGCGTCCGCCGCGCTGAACCACGGTCGCAACCCCCAGCGACTCGAGCAGCGCGACCAGATCCTGTGCGGAGAACCGGCGCACCGCTGCGTTCAAAAAACGTGGATTTCGAGGAACCTGCGCAAAAAATTCCTCGAAATCCGCGATATTCGTGACGTTGCAACGTCCTTTTCCTGTGATATACAGCTTTTTGCCCAGCTTTTCGTTGCACTCAAGCAGCGTGACCTGCGCACCCTCCCGCGCAGCCGTGAGCGCCGCGATCATGCCCGCAGGTCCGCCGCCGATGACGGCGACTTCACGCACGGTCTTTGCCGAGGTAGACTCGATATTCATCCCAAATTCCTTCCATCAGCCGGAAATGCTCCGACAAGTCGTCGCGCCTTCTCAGGCCGACCGCTACCACCAACGCGTTGATTACCGACAGCGGCGCGGCCAGCGAATCGACGAAGGAGGCCATATCGGTACGTGCGGTCAGACAAATCGTCGAGGCGGAATGCAGCGGCGACATCGGCCCGTCCGTGAGGGCGACGACCTGCGCGCCGCGCGCCTTGGCGAACGTCATCGCTTCGAGCGTGCGCGTCGAATAGCGCGGAAAGCTGATGCCGATCAGCATGTCCTCTTCGTTGACGCGCGAAATCTGCTCGAATACGTCGATCGCACTTTCGCCCACGATGCGGACGTTGTCGAAGATAAAGTTCAGATAATAGCCCAGAAACTGCGCGAGCGGCGCAGCCGCGCGCACGCCCATCACGTAGATATTGCGTGCGCTCAGGATACGATCCACCACGTCGTCGAAGGCTACGGTGTCGATGTCCTCGATCGTCGTACGGATGTTTTGCATGTCCGCGCGCAGCACCGTGCGCAACACCTCCGACTGATCGATGTCAGAGGCCATTTCAAAGCGCTGTACCGCTGTCAGCCGATGGCGCACCAGTTCCTGAAGCGCCCGCTGAAGCTGCGGATACCCTTCGTAACCCAGCGCCGAGGCAAAACGCACGACCGTCGATTCGCTGACGCCGACCTTCTCGCCCAGGCGGGAAGCGGTCATGAAGACGGCCTTGTCGTAATGCTCCACAATATATTCCGCAATCCGTCGATGGCCCTTGCTCAGACGCTTGCCGGATTGATTGAGACGGCGGATTAAATCCTGCATGTCCTGCATTTTCTTCACTCCATGCTGCAAATTTGATCGCTTTTGACATTCTATCAAATTCACCGCTGATTTGCAAGCATAACCCGCTTATTCCTGCAAAAACCGCTCTGCCGCCCCGCGCGACGTCCAATCAAAATTCAGCACGGTGTAGGTGATGAAGCCCTTGCGCAGCAATGTGACGTCGTTTTCTCCGGCTTCCTGTTCGTCCGCCGCCCCGCCAACCAACCAGTAATATTTCCCGACGCGCGGATTCTCCTGCTCCAGATACGCGCCGTCATAGCGAAGCCGGGACAATTCCGCCGCGCGCTCGCCGCGGGTCGCCCCCAACTGTACGTCCGGCAGGTTGATGTTCAGCACCGTCATCGGCAAAAGCTGCTTTGCATAAAGCCGGTCCGCGGCCTTCAATGCAGTCTGCGCCGCGGCAGCGCACAGGTCGTGCCTGCCAAACGGGACGGAAACGGCAATTGCAGGAAATCCCGCAAAAGCTCCCTCCATTGCGGCGGCGACCGTGCCACTGTAGTGCACGTCCGTGCCGATATTATAGCCGTCGTTGATGCCGGAAACGACGACGTCCACCGGGCCGGTCAGTTTGTCCAGCGCGAGCTTTACGCAGTCCGCCGGGGTACCGTCGATCGACCAGGCCATGGCGCCGGGCCATTCCACGGGACGCGCCATCAGCGGGCGGAACATCGTGATGCTGTGGCTGGCAGCGCTGCGCTGCGTGTCCGGGGCCGCGACCGTCACGCGGTGTCCGGCGTCGATGAAAGCCTGTGCAAGGGCTTTGATGCCGCAGGCGCCAATGCCATCGTCGTTTGCAATCAATACGTGCATACTATTCCTCATTGCGGTACATGAACGCCGTCATGACACCGTCTTTCGCTTCAAATTCCAGCCGGAGTGCATACGGCAGGATGTTTCTGAACTTCATATCCGAGCGGCTGCCGACGGTCGCGTCGAAGCCCGCTGGGATGTACTTGACGCCGCCTTGGCCGTGCCAGTGCATTTCCTCGATGAATGTAGGGATGCGCAGCACGATGTTGTACACCGTCGTGCAGACCTGACAGGTGCCTCCTCCGTATCCCATGCTGCTGTCGCCTGAAAGGATCGGGGCAAGCTTGTAGCCCGTTTCCTTTTCATAGGGGCCGCAGATGGCGTTGAAGGAAAAGACATCGTCCGGTCTGATCACGATATGCGTCAGCAGCTTCGCCGCCAGATCGATGTTGTACATCCGCCCTACGTTCTTTTCAGAGCGCCCGGTTGAATAGTAGGTCGTAAAGGCGTAAAGCAGGTCGCCGGGCTGCGCCTCCTGCCACGGGACGAAGTAGGTCAATTCCAATGCGTCCGCGCGCACCGACTGGTCGTCCTCCTCGCGGCGGTATTCAAAGTACGCGCGACCGTCGGCGATCTTCTTTACCGCAACGTATGCGCCCTCGCTGACGTTGACGGCATACCGGTACTCCTCCGGCCTGAAGCTGACGCCGCGCGTCACGCGACCGACGGCGACGTAGGAGGAGGTGCCGGGCATGGGGCCCACAAAGGGGTCCTTTCGCTGCACCCGCTCGGTGAACTTGGTGAGCACGTAACCGACCTGACCCTCGTAGTCGATCTTCGTAAAGGTGCGCATCTTCTCATATACGTCCACGATCGTACCGGCCTCGATGCGCCCCAACACATTCGCTTCCTCGCTGCCGCGCGCGTATACGTTCAGGTCCTTTCCGATGATGCCCGTGTAAAGGGCCTCTTCCTCGCCCAGCGCCGTCGCGGGCAGCAGCATGAGCGCAATGCAAAGCAAAATGAATAATTTTTTCATGGTTTTCATCATGCGTCCGCCCGATAGATCATGACCGTCACGACGCCGTCCGTAAGCTGAAGCGCCATCCGAATGTCGTACGGCAGCATGTTTTGAAAACGCAGATCGATGTTCCCCTGCCCGACGGCCGCGTCAAAATCGATGGGCGCGTAATCGATCCCGTACGAGCTGTGCGGCTGCTCCTTGACGATCTTCGCCGGAATCTGCAGGAGGACGTTATAAAGCGTCGTGGAAACCTGGCAGATGCCTCCGCCGTAGCCCGTCTTTTTTGAACTCACGTAGTTGATAATGGGCCCCAGCTCGTAGCCGTTTCTGGCGCTGTACGGCGCGCAGTAATCGTTGAAGGAGAAGTTTTCGCCTTCCTTGATGACGACGTCCTGAAGTCGCTGCACGCCCTCGCGCATGTTGTGCACGCGTCCGACGCCCAGTTCGCTCCGGTCGCCCGCTTCGTAAAAAGTCGCGAAGACGCCGATCAGGTCACCGGGTTGAGCGGCGTCCCAGGTCTTCACCGGCTCCAGCGTGATGCGCGAGCCCGCGGCGATCATGCCGGTCGTCCTGAGATAGGGAAGCAGCATGTTCCCCCTGGCGTCCGGCTCGTTCACGCAGACGATCGATCCCTCCGGCATCGTTAAGAAGACTTCGTCCGGGTTTTCGGCGTTTAAAATCTGTACATCGCCCACGGCCTTCGCCGCGTAGGGGTACCAGACCGCTCCGGGAATCAGGCCCAGATACGGATCGATAGCGCGGAAGCGATTCAGAAATTCGCTGAGCACGTAGCCCGTCTTGTTGCCTTTTTTCACGTGCGCCCAGGTCTCGCCTACGCTGCTGACGATGATTTCCTCGTCCTCATAAACGGTCGCGACCATCTTGGCTTCCTTGGAGGGCGCCTGACGCACAGATAGATCCTTTTTTGCCTTCGCGGTGTAGACGTCGATGAATTCCTCGTAAAAATACTTCATCGGCACCTCGACGCCTTCCCTGGCCGCCTGAATCTTGATGACATTGCGCGCCAGGATATAGCCTACCTCGCCGTTTTTTACGACCTTGAACCACTGGTCACCCAGCTCCAGAATATCGACCGATTCGTCCTTTTCTACGCTTTCCAGCTTTTTGGCGGACGTGGATTTCGTCTTGCGCACGGTCATGTTCTTCGTAACGACGCCGGTGTAAAGAATATCGATTTCCTCATCTTCCGCGAAAGAGCAGAGCGGAAATGCGAAAAGAAGAAGCAAAAAAAGTGCAATCAGCCGTTTGGTCATGATAAAGAAGTTCCTCCTCCCCGCAATGGACATTTGCAGTCATTATAACATGTGTACCGGGGTTCCCGCAACCGCAAAGAATACTCCCGAAAACTGACGAAAAAAAGCCGGAAAATCATCCCGTGATTTTCCGGCTGGACGCTGAATTTATTCCTCGTCGGTTGGATCGCCATCCTCCGGCGGGAGTTCCCCGAAGACGGGCTTACCGCAGTTGGGGCACAGATGCTCCTCCTCCAGGTCAAAAGCCGTCTCGTCGAAGTAGATGCTCGTGCCGCAGTTCGGGCAGTCGTACTCAATCAGCCCGTCGTCATCGTCCTCTTCGTCGTCTTCCTCTTCGTCTTCTTCATCGTCCAGATGATGGTGATGACCGCAGGAACACTCCTCGTCTTCCTCGTCGCCGAAGAGCGCGTTTTCCATCTCGCTCAGGTCCTCGTCGATATCCTCGACGTACTCCTCGAGCTCCTTGTGCGCTTCTTCTGCCTGCTCCATCTTTTCAGCTACCAGCGCATATGCATCCACCATCGCCAGAAGGAGCTTCCCCTCCTTCGTGTCGGCGTTGATTCCCATTCCCTCCGCCAGGCCTCTCAAATAGGCCGCGCGATCCGTGATCTGGCTCATCGTCCATTCCTCCTGTCCGCACTTGGCGGCACCACGCGCGATTACGCGCGCTCCATATACTCGCCCACGCGGGTATCCACGCGGATCTTGTCGCCGATGTTGATGAACAGCGGCACCTGCAGCGTATAGCCCGTCTCCAACGTCGCGGGCTTGTAGGTGTTGGACGCGGTATCGCCCTTGAATCCGGGTTCGGTCTGAGTGACCTCAAGCGTCACGAAGTTCGGTGCTTCGACGGAGAACGCCTTGCCCTTGAAGAAGCGAACCGTGACGTTTTCGCCTTCCTTGACGAAGCGAACCGCGTCCTCTACCTGATCCTGCGTCAGCGGGATCTGCTCAAAGGTCTCGTTGTCCATGAAGTAGTACAGCCCACCGTCGTTATAGACGTAGTTCATTTCCTTGGTCTCGATGATCGCGCGCGGCATCTTGTCGGTCGGGTTGAAGGAACGCTCCACCACCGCGCCCGTCATGATGTTCTTGATCTTGGTGCGGACGAACGCCGCGCCCTTGCCCGGCTTCACGTGCTGGAAGTCGACGATGTTCCAGACGCCGCCGTCCCATTCAATCGTAATACCCTTGCGGAAATCTCCTGCCGTAATCATGTAAAAATCCCTCCGTATTCTTTTTCGTATGGTGTTTAAAGGATGAAAAAGGCGAATAGCCCGCTTAAAGCGTGACCAATTCCTTTGTCGCAGGGGTCAGGATGCGCACGCCCGATTCCGTGACAGCGACACTGTCCTCGATGCGGACGCCGCCGACGCCGGGCACGTAAATTCCGGGCTCCACGGTGATGACCATGCCTGGCTCGACGATGTCGCCGCAAAGGCGGCTGAAGCGCGGTTCCTCGTGAATTTCAAGGCCCGTGCTGTGTCCAAGGCCATGCCCGAAACGGCCCGCATAGCCCGCCTCATCGATGATGGCCCGGGCGACCGCATCCACGTCGCTGCAGCGTACGCCCGGGCGGATCGCCTCAAGCGAAGCGAGCTGCGCGCGCAGAACGGTGTCGTACATGCGACGAAGCTCCGGCGAGACCGAACCGACCGCAACCGTGCGCGTCATGTCAGCATGATATCCACCGGTCACGGCGCCGAAATCCATGGTAATGAAGTCGCCCCGGCAGACCTTCCGGTCGGAAGGAATCGCGTGACAGAGGGAGCCATTCGGCCCGGACGCTACAATCGTATCAAATGATACGCCCTCGGAGCCGTTGCGCAGCATCCAGAAATCCATTTCCAGCGCGATTTCCCGCTCGGTCATCCCTTCACGAATGAAGGAGCACATGTGCTCAAAGCAATCGCTCGTCAGCTTGTTGGCACGGGAAAGCGCCTCGATCTCCCCCGAATCCTTGATCCGGCGCAGGCGCTGCGTCATACCTGCCAAGGATACGAGGTTCATTTCCGGCATGACGTCCTGCAGCTTTTTGTACTGCTCGACCGTCAGCACGTCCTCCTCCACCGCCAGGCACCGCACCGCCTTTTCCGAAAGCAGGCGGAAAGCGACCGTCTCGTGGGCCTCACCTGACGCGATTTCGTATACTTCAAACGACGGGGCCTGCCGCTGCGCCTGTTCGGTGTAGCGAAAGTCCGTGACGATCGCCGCCCTGCCGCCGGCAACGACCGCGATGCCCTCGCCCGTGTAGCCGCTCAAATAGCGGATATTGGGGGCGCTGCTGATCAGCGCGGCCTGTGCTCCGTCGGGCAGCAGCCGCAAAAGCGCCTCGCAACGTGCGTTCATTTCTCCACTTCCTTCAAAATAGAACGCAGCATGCGCCGCGCCCATATGCGCAAAATATTTTAGCATAAAAAACGCCATTATTCAAGTTCTTTGTTGCAGCGCACCCTTCTCATTGTGCAAAATATTGCGCTTTTTTACGCAGAAAAAAGCCGCCAATACACTTTGGCGGCCAAACGGCATCAAATTTTGCTTTTGCGCTGAGATAGAATCAGGCCTAGCAGCGTCAGGAGCACGCCCAGGAATGATAGCGGCGTCACCCGCTCCTTGAGCAGCAGCGAAGACGCGGCGACCGTCACTACGGGCACCAGATATATGTACGCGCTCGTCTTGGCCGCGCCGATCGACTGCACCGCGCGCCCCCAGGTGACGAAGCAGAGCGCGGACGCGACGAAGCCCAGGTACAGCAGATTGAGCAGCGCCGTTAGGCTAAGCCCGCCGGGCGAGGGGAACGAATGAACCATCCGGGGAACCACCGGCAGCATGAAGACGAGCCCCCAGAAGAAGATCCGTCGCGTCGTCTGCACCGTGCTGTGACCGAAGCCGGCGATGCGCCGCGTCAGGATCGTGTAGGCCGCCCAGACGACGGCCGCGAGCAGCGCCAGCACATCGCCTAGCGGATTGAGCGCGAGCGCGCTGCCCGCGAATCCAATACAGGCGATGCCGAGAAGCGAGACGGCAAAGCCTGCGAAAAAAAATCCACCCGGCCGTTCGCCCTTCAAAAAGAAGAAGGACAGGATGGCCGTAAAAAAGGGCGCGACGGAAAGAATCACGCTCACGTTGGAGGCATACGTGTACTCCAGCGCGATGTTTTCCAGCAAAAAGTAAAGCGTCACGCCGCAAAGACCGGCGGCTATCATCGGCAGCTCTTCCCGAAAACCGCGTGTCTTGAGCGGACGCGGCGCGGCCAGCCACAGCGCCCCGTACCCCAGCAGAAAGCGGATAAACAGGATGGCAATCGGCTCAAACGTCCTGAGCAGAACCTTCGTGGAAATAAACGTCGTGCCCCAGACGATCACCGTCATCGCTGCCAGCAGATGTCCCGTTTTTGGATCCTTATTCATGTGTGCGTTCTCCAATCATGCGCTGATAGTAAGCCGGCGTCATGCCGGTAAAGCGTTTAAAAAATCGTGTGAAATGGCTTTGATCGCAAAATCCGGCCTCCATGCCCGCCTCCAGGGGAGACATCCCGCGCCGCAGCCCCTCCTGCGCACATTCGACCCTGAGCGCCTCTTGATAAGCTCCCGGCGGGATGCCGAGCTCGCGCGTAAACGAGTGCAAAAGATAAGAGCGGCTGCATCCGCAAAACCCGCTCAGTTCAGAAACCGTAACGCCGCGCCGAAAGTGCTCGCGCAGGTATGCGCAGGCCGCTTCAAAGCGCGTGTCCACAGGCTCGTGCGGCCCGCGGCGCATATGTTCCCGGCTCAGGCGTCGCAAAAACGCAGGACGGCAGGAATCGCGCTCATAGGCCCGCAGGAAATCTTCCGCAATCGCCGCGTCCTTTAAGACGGGCGCCGTAAACCGGGGCGCTGCGCATTCGGTCATCGCCTCCATCTGCGTCTGCGCGATGTGCAGCGCACGGTAGGCGAAGGGGGCGTCGGAGGCGGCCACGCAGGCGTGAACCTGACAGGGATTCAGCAGCATCATATCGCCCGTACACACGGGATACTGGCCGCCCTCGGCGGACATGATCCGCGCGCCGCGGATGATTAACCCCACGACGTAATAGCTGTGAAAATGCCGTGTGAGCGGCACCACCTGTCCGCTGATTTCCACTGCCTCAATTCCAGACCCAGACATAGCGCATCCTCCGTTCCTTCGTATTTTATCGCATTCTGGCTGCCTTGTCTTGAACGATTGTGCTTTTTTCGCTCGGCAGGGGCTTTTTGAAGCTGTCGCACAGCGTTTCGAGCGCCCGCTTTTCGATGCGGCTCACATAGGAACGCGAGATGCCCAGCACGCGGGCGACCTCCTTTTGCGAGTGCGGCACGCCATCCGTAAGCCCGTATCGCAGCTCCAGCACGACCCGCTCGCGCTCGGGCAGCTGGGTGCGGATCAGCCGCGCCACCTTGCCGATGGAAAGCCTGCGGTCCACCTCGTCCGGCACTGCGTTTTCGTCCGTGCCCAGGATGTCGGTGAGCGTAATCTCGTTGCCTTCGCCGTCCGTGCCGATCGGTTCCGATAGCGAGACGTCGCCCTTGCGCTTCTGTGACGCACGCAGCACCATCAGTATTTCGTTTTCGATACACCGCGCGCAGTAGGTCGAGAGCTGGGTGCCTGTGCCCGATTTGAATGTACTTACGCCCTTAATGAGGCCGATCGTCCCGATGGAGATCAGGTCGTCCGCATCGTAGCCCGGCACGGTGTACTTACGCGCGATGTGCGCCACGAGGCGCATGTTGTGCTCGACGAGCTCGTTCTTCGCCTGCGCATCCCCGGCCTGCATGCGCGCGATGCAGTGCGCCTCTTCCTTCGCGTTCAGCGGCTTTGCAAAGGCGGATCTGCCTGATACGTAAGCCAGAAAAAAGAGCGCGTCCTTGACGAGCCATAAAAGCGCAGATGTCAGCATTTCGCATCCCTCCGCGGGAAACGTATGCGGCATCTGCGCGAAAACTGTCTGTCCTTGCCAGAGAAAAACGTCAACCGCCCTGCCGCGCGTGATTGCGGCACGGCCCGCGCAGCAAATCGCCCGCGCCGATTCCCTCCGGCGCGGCGATGCGAACGCGCGCCTTGGGATGACCGACGACGCTGACCCGCTCGCCGGTTTCCTCCATCACGATCTCCCCCACGGTGAGCGGGACGATGCCCTGCGGGGTCATTGCTTCCAGCGCGTCGCCGGTAAAGAAGCGGTTCTTTACCTCCAACAAAATCTCACCGCCCGGCAGCCGGTCCAGCACGGCGGCGGTAAACTCGCTGTCCTGCCGGAAGCCCTCCGCACCGGCGCACTGCTCCGGCCGCCCGAAGTAAAAGCCCGTGTCCGACGGCCTGTGGCTCGCCTTTTCCAGCTCCCGCACAAGCGACGCGCGCAGGCCCTCGTATTCAGGCAAAGAGCGCTGATACGCGTCCAGCGCCCGGCGGTACGCCCCCACCACGGTGGCCACGTAGTATTCCGTCTTCATGCGTCCTTCGATTTTAAGGCTGGCGATGCCGGCCTCTACGAGTTCGGGTATGTGCTCGATCATGCACAGGTCATGCGCGCTGAGGATGTAGGTGCCGCGCGCGTCCTCCGAGATGGGCATGTATTCGCCGGGGCGCGTCTGCTCGGCCAGTGCGTAGCGCCAACGGCACGGCTGCGCGCAGCTTCCCTGATTGGCGTCCCGCCCGGTCAGGTAATTGCTCAGCACGCAGCGTCCGGAGTAGCTCATGCACACAGCCCCGTGCACGAACGCTTCCAGCTCCAGCTCCCCGGGGGTGTTTTCGCGAATCTGGCGGATCTGCGAAAGCGACAGCTCGCGCGCGAGGATGACGCGCTGCGCGCCCAACGCATGATACAGCGAGGCGGTACGCGCGTTAACCGTGTTGGCCTGCGTGCTCACGTGCAGCGGTAGCGCGGGCACCTGCTCCCGCAGGAGGGTCATCACGCCCAGATCCGAAACGATAGCCGCATCCACCCCGAGCGCCTGCGCGCGCTGCGCGGCGTTTAACATGCCCGGGATGTCCTCGTCGTACGCAAAGATGTTCATCGTCACGTACAAGCGCTTGCCCGCGCCGTGTACGATGGCTATCGCCTCTTTTAACTGCGCGTCGTCAAAATTTCCTGCGTAGGCTCGCAGGCCGTAATTCTTCATGCCGACGTAGACGGCATCCGCGCCGAAGCGGACGGCTGCGCGCAATTGCCGCATACCGCCCGCCGGTGCCAGTAGCTCTGGAATTTTCATGGCTTACTCAATGCCCCTGCTCTTGTCGTATTCGATCCAAAGCGGCCTGTACATGGAAACCGCCGCTTCGTGCTCTTCCAGCGTCTTGGAGAAGTGCAGTTCGCCGGAGTTTGGATCCTTGCTGCAGAAGTACAGATACCCCTGCTGGCGGTACTGCTCGTCCGGATACAGCGCCGCGATGATGGCGTCCGTCGAAGGATTACAGATCGGGCCCGTGGGCAGCCCCTTGTTCTTGTAGGTATTATAGCCGGTGTTGACTGCCAACTCCTCGTCGCTGAGCGCCATCTTTCTGGAGTTCAGGTAGTACTTAATCGTGACGTCCGACCCCAGCGTCATGTTCTGCTTCAAACGGTTGTGGAACACCGCCGACACCTTGGCGAAGTCTGCCGTCTTGGCTTCCTTTTCGATCATCGAAGCCAGCGTCAGTACCTGATCCATCGTGAGGCCCAGCTCCTCGGCGCGTTCGTCATAGGTCGCGGGATACACGGCCTCCGTCTGCGCCAGCAGCTTCTTGATGATGTCGTCCGCCGTCGCGGAGGTGTACACCTCGTACGTATTGGGCGACAGATAGCCCTCCAGCACGTACTTCCGCTGGCTGACGTTGGGCGAACCCAGCACGTCCGCGATGTAGTAGTAATCCTTGTAGTTTTCCCCGGTCTTGCACAACGTCAGGAATTCTTCCTCGGTCTTGATAATGCCGTCCTTGAACAGCTGCGCGGCGATGTCCTCCACCGTCCACCCGGGGATGATCGTGATGCGCGCGGTGTTCGGCTTGCCGTCGCCCGTGGTCAGCTGATCCATGATCTCCATCATATCCATGGACTTTGCCAGCATGTATTCGCCGGACTGAATGCGTTGTCCCTTGCCCATAAAGTCCGTCACGTACTTAAAGACCGTGCGGTTATGGATGAGACCCGCCTCCTCCAACTCGCGCGAAACGCGCGAGAGCGAGCTGCCCGAGGACACCGTAAAGGTGACAGGCGTTTGATCTTCCGCGTTCACGGGACCGACGAAGTGATCCGACACGAAGCTCCAGCCGGTCATCAAAAGACCGCAGACGATTGCCAGCGACGCAGTGAAGACGACCAGCGGCCTCAGCACAGCCCACAGCCAGTCGTACCAGAAGAAGCCGTAGGAGCGCTCCTCATGCAGCGTCTTGTGGTCGTAATCGCGCGGCACCTTTTTCTGTTTTTTCCCCAAATGGGTTCAGCCTCCCGTCTGTCAGACGCCGTCCGGCAGCTCCAGGGACAACCCCGCGGCGTCTGACAAAATTTTGAATACGTCCGCCAGCGTCTTTTGCATCTGCATTTCCGCCAGCAGGTACGCTTGGACGTCCTGATTCATGTATAGCAGCGTGGCAAGCTGCTGAAAGCGCTTCATCTCTTCATCCGGCATCTTCCCAGCTGCGCCGGTCATGCTCATCTGAAGCTGTAGCTGCAACTTTTTGTACTCCTTCAGCAGCGCGCGGTTCGTTTCGTCCGCATAGGCGGCCTCGCGCAGACGGGCAAGCTCCTTGCACTCGTCGCTGTTTCTGATTTCGCCCGCCAGGCGGTTCGCAGTATCGTAAATGTTCACGTCCGATCCGCTCCCTCAATATAGACGTGCAACGCATCCCCTGCGTTGCACGCTTTCATACATTTGTTTTTCGCTCAGGTTTCCATGATGATCGGCAAAATCATCGGGTTACGTTTAATGCACTCGAACAGGTACCGGTGCAGGTCGTCCTTGATGCGATTCTTAATCGGCGTCCAGTCGGACGTCTCGATCGTGCTGTACTGTGACAGCACGTTTTGCACCACCTGCTTGACGCCTTCGATCAACTCCTCGTTTTCGCGAACGTACACGAAGCCTCTGGAGATGATCTCCGGACCGGAAGAGATGAGCCCCGTTTCCCGGCTGACGCCGATGACAACGATGATGAGCCCGTCCTGCGCCAAGTGCTTGCGGTCGCGAAGCACTACGTTTCCCACGTCTCCGATGCCAAGTCCGTCCACCATGATCGCGCCCGTCGGCACCGCGCCTGCGATGTGCACGCCGTTGCCGCCCAGCTCGATGATCTGCCCCAGTTCCGGAATGATGATGTTGTCAGGATCCATGCCCATGGACTTGGCCAGCTTTGCGTGCTGGCAGAGCATCCTGAACTCGCCGTGCACCGGGATGAAAACCTTGGGATGCACGAGCGTGTGAATCAGCTTGAGCTCCTCCTGGCAGGCGTGCCCTGACACATGCACGTCCGCGATCGCCTTGTAGACCACCTGCGCCCCACAGCGGTATAGTTGGTTGATGACGCGCGAGACGAGCACCTCGTTGCCGGGAATCGGCGAGGCGGAAAGGATGACCAGGTCGGTCGAGCGAATCTGCAATTTGCGGTGTTCGCTGTAAGCCATGCGCGTAAGCCCCGACATGGGCTCTCCCTGACTGCCCGTGGTGAGCACCACGATTTCGTTGTCCGGAAAGTCGTCCAGATCGTCCGCCTCGATGTAACAGCCGACCGGAATTTTCAGCTCGCCCAGCGTCATGGCGACCTTCATATTATTCACCATGCTGCGGCCGATAAAACAGATCCGGCGGTGATATTGTACGCAGAGATCTACCACTTGCTGGATGCGGTGGATGTTGGAGGCGAACATGGCGATGATGATGCGTCCCGCGGCGTCGCGAAAATACGAGTTAAACGTCTCGCCGATCTTGCGCTCGGACATCGTATAGCCCGGACGTTCGACGTTTGTGGATTCGCACAGCATCGCCAGCACGCCCCGGCTGCCCCAGGCGGCGAACGTATTGAGATCGGTTACCACGCCGTCAATGGGCGTGTAGTCAACCTTGAAGTCGCCCGTTACGATTACCGTGCCCGCGGGCGTCGTAATCGCCATCGCGACCGCACCGGCGATTGAATGGCTGACTTTGATAAACTGAACGGTAAAGCTCCCCAGCTGCACGGTATCCTTCGGCTGGATGACCTGCATGGGGATTCCGCTGATCCTGTGCTCGCGCAGCTTGTTTTCGACCAACGCAAGCGTCAGGCGTGTGCCGTAAATGGGCATGGGAATCTGACGCATCACGTACGGGATGGCGCCGATGTGATCCTCATGGCCATGCGTGAGCAGCAAGCCGCGGACGCGATCTCTGTTTCGCACCAGATACGTCACGTCCGGGATGACCAGGTCGATGCCCAGCATATCCTCCTTGGGGAAAATCGATCCGCAGTCCACCACGATGATGTCGTCTCCATACTCAAAAACCGTGATGTTCTTGCCGATCTCGTCCACGCCGCCCAGCGGTATGATACGAAGTTTAGATGGAAATTCTGCCACGTTTTCCTCCTTTCAAGTCGTCCTGTTCCTCTCACGACTAGAATGTGTATACATTTACTTAAAGCACAATCCGCATGTCTTTCAATGCCGGCATGTGCTTTTTGTATGGTTTTATGCAGGTATCCGTCCACCCTGCCATAGTATGTCATGGTTATTATAGCACACATTTCGCTTTCTGTACAAAAGAAAATACAAATCCAGGCATGTGCTTTTTTGACAAAGCGCATGCCTGGATTTGTAAATGTTTACAGATTTTTTCAGTCCATGTACGGCGTGAGCAGCGCGAGGATGTCCGCCTGGCCGCGCGCGCCGACGACCCGCTCTACCATCTGTCCACCCTTGAGCACGACAAGCGTGGGAATGCTCATCACGCCGAAGCGCTGCGCGAGCGCGCTGCTCTCGTCCACGTTGACCTTGCCGACGATCGCTTTGCCCTGCGCCTGCTCAGCGACGGCGTCCACGTGCGGAGCGACCATGCGGCACGGTCCGCACCAGGGCGCCCAAAAGTCCACCAGCACGGGCAGGTCGGAGGCCATTGCCTCCGTCTCAAAGTTCTGTTCCGTAAATTCCTTAACAAATGCGTTCATATTTTTCCTCCTTTTCGGTCTGCGTTCGTTTTATCCCGGACGCGCCGTCAAGCATTTTTCTGCCGGATCGAAACAATGCGCGGCTGCCACATGCCCTTCTTTTTCATATGCGGCTCGAGCGCGCGCAATACGAGCAGGGCCGCGCCGATCCCGAGCAGGCCGCACAAAACGGTGAACAGATCCGCCTGAATCGATAGGTTCAGCGCGGTTCTGATGGGGCCCGCCACGAGCAGACCCGCGATGAACAGCGCGAGCGGCACGATATAGGCCAGCATGGACGCCTGCGCCACGCGTCCCTCGGGAATCTCCACCACGACCTCGTCGCCGAGGCCAGCACGCGCCTTAATCGTAAGGCTCGTGCATTGGGTTTTCCCTTCGCTGCACGCGCCGCACTTGGCGCATGCCTCCGGTCGCTCAAAGAGCACCTCGATCGTATCGTCGGCGTTTACGTTCACCACAGTTCCCGTCTTGCGCAAGGTTTATTCCTCCGTCTCTTCTTCCTCACAGGTCTTGATATGCAGCATGTCGAGTTGATCCTGCGCGACGTTCGAGGGGGTCTGCATCATGAGGCAGGAAGCGTTCTGCACCTTCGGGAACGCGATGACGTCGCGCAGGCTCTCGCGTCCCGTAATCTGCATGATGAGGCGATCCACGCCGAACGCGAAGCCGCCATGCGGCGGGGTGCCGTACTTAAACGCCTCGAGCAGGAAGCCGAAACGCTCCCACGCTTGCTCGTGCGTGAAGCCGAGCAGACGGAACATGCGCTCCTGCAGGTCGCTGGCATGTATGCGGATCGAGCCCGAACCCATTTCGATTCCGTTGAGCACCAGGTCGTAGGCCTTCGCGCGAACCGCGCCCGGGTCGCTTTCCATGAGCTCAAAGTCCTCGTCCATGGGGCATGTAAAGGGATGATGCTGGGCCACGAAGCGATTTTCCTCGTCGCTCCACTCGAGCAGCGGAAACTCCGTGATCCACAGCAGGTCATAGCGACTCTTGTCGATGAGGCCCAGTTCATGTCCCAGACGCAGGCGCAGCTGGCCCATGGCCGTAAG
The DNA here is from genome assembly GCF_900199405.1 of Beduinella massiliensis. Classification (NCBI taxonomy): domain Bacteria; kingdom Bacillati; phylum Bacillota; class Clostridia; order Eubacteriales; family Beduinellaceae; genus Beduinella; species Beduinella massiliensis. The sequence goes on along the minus strand of NZ_LT963430.1, from coordinate 2,098,243 downwards.
CGCGACGTACTTCTTGTCCGCGATCAGGAACAGCGCGTCGCCCGGCTTTACCCCCATGGCCTCGATCAAAGTCTGCAAGGCCTCCGGCTTCATGAACTTGGCGAAGGAGCTGCGCACCGCGCCGTCTAGGGAAACGGTCGCCCAGGCCAGTCCCTTCACGTGATAGGTCTTCACGAATTCGCCCAGGGCGTCGATTTCCTTGCGCGAGAGCTTCGCCGCGCCCTCGGCGCGGATCGCGCGCACGGTGCGTCCCTCGGCCACGGCGTCCTCGAACACCTTGAAGCCGCAATCCTTCACCAGCTCATCCACGCACCGTATCTTCATCTCAAAGCGCGTGTCCGGCTTGTCGGAGCCGTACATGTCCATCGCATCGCGCCAGGTAACGCGCGGAAGCGGCAGGGTAATGTCCATGTCCTTGACCTCGCGGAACACGTCCGCGAACGCGCCCTCGACGACGTTCTGAATGTCTTCCGGCTCTACGAAGGACATTTCAAGGTCAAGTTGTGTGAACTCCGGCTGACGGTCGGCCCGAAGGTCCTCGTCGCGGAAGCAGCGCGCAACCTGAAAATAACGGTCGTACCCTGCGAGCATCAGCAGCTGCTTGTAAATCTGCGGAGACTGCGGCAGCGCGTAAAACTCGCCCGGGTGCACGCGGCTGGGCACCAGGTAATCGCGCGCGCCCTCCGGCGTGGACTTGGTGAGGATGGGCGTTTCGACCTCCAGAAAGCCCTCGCCCTCCATGTGGCGGCGAATGACAGAAAGCACCTTGCTGCGCAGGGCCAGCGTGTTTTGCAGCACCGGACGGCGCAGGTCGAGATAACGATACTTCAGGCGGACGTTTTCCGCTTCCCCAGCATCGTCTTCGATGTAAATCGGCGGCGTCTCGGACTTGTTGAGCAGCTTGGCCTCTCGCACGAGCACCTCTACCTGACCGGTTTTCATTTTATCGTTGATGGCGCCTTCGCCGCGTGCGCGCACCGTGCCGCGAACGGCCAAAACGTATTCGCGCGAAAGCGACTTACCGATGGCAAAAGTGCGCTCGTCGTCGTCCTCGCCGTCAAAGACCACCTGCACGATGCCCGCGCGGTCGCGCAGATCCGTGAAAATCAGGCTGCCGAGGTTGCGTGAGCGCTGCACCCAGCCCATCAGGGTAACGTCCTGTCCGATCCTGTCCGTGGAAACGTCGCCGCACATGCAGGTGCGCTTCCATCCGCTTAGCCATTCAGCCATGGGAAAGTCCCTCCTATGTATTTAAAAGCATTGTTTGCCATGGGAACCCAAATCATTCCTTGAGCTTGCGAAATTCCTCACGCGTCATCAGCACGGCGCGGGGCTTTGCCCCCTCCGCCTGGGCGACGATACCCCGCCGGGCCATCTCGTCGATGAGGCGGCCGGCGCGCGCATACCCCACGCGGAGCCTCCGCTGCAGCATGCTGATCGAAGCCTGCCCGGCGTCCACCGCCAGCTCGATCGCCTGCTCCAGCAGCTCGTCTACGACCTCTTCCCCATCCTTCTTTTCCTCGCCCTCCGGCTCGGAATCCGTGTTGTTCAGGTGCTCGATTACATCCTCGTTGTACTCTGCCGCGAAGCGTTGCTTCACGTAGCCGACGACGCGCGAAACCTCCTCGTCCGACACGAAGCAGCCCTGCACGCGCAGCGGCTTGTTGGTGCCCTGCGGCGCGAAGAGCATGTCGCCCTTGCCGAGCAGCTTCTCCGCGCCCGCACTGTCCAGAATCGTGCGGCTGTCCACCTGTGAGGAAACCGCAAAGGCAATGCGCGAGGGGATGTTGGCCTTGATGACGCCCGTGATGACGTTGACCGAGGGGCGCTGCGTCGCGATCACCAGATGGATGCCCGCCGCGCGCGCGAGTTGGGCCAGGCGGCAGATCGACTCCTCCACCTCGCCGGGCGCGACCATCATGAGGTCGGCCAGCTCGTCGATGATGACGACGATTTGGGGCATGCGTTCCTCGTCCGGCTGGAGCGAGGCGTTGTAACCGCGGATGTCGCGAACCCCCTGCCCCGCAAAGCGCTTGTAGCGCTGGTCCATCTCCATGACGGCCCACGACAGCGCACCGGAGGCCTTTTTCGGGTCGGTCACGACCGGCACCAGCAGATGCGGGATGCCGTTATACACGGAAAGCTCCACGACCTTCGGATCGATCAGGATGAGGCGCACCTGTTCCGGCGTCGCCCGGAAGATGATGGAATTGATAATCGTGTTGATGCAGACCGACTTACCAGAGCCCGTCGCGCCGGCGATCAGCACGTGCGGCATCTTTGCCAGATCCGCGATGATGTTGCGCCCGGCGATATCCTTGCCCAGCGCACAGGCGAGCGGCGAGGGATGTCTTCGCGCTTCGTCGCTTTCCAGCACGTCGCGCAGCGCGACCGCGGAGATCGACTCGTTCGGAATCTCGATGCCTACGGCGGGCTTGCCGGGAATCGGCGCCTCGATGCGTACGCCCGCAGAGGCCATGTTGAGCGCAATGTCGTCCACCAGGCCCAGGATGCGCGATACCTTCACGCCGGGCGCGGGCTGCAGCTCGTAACGGGTGATCGCCGGACCGTGCGTCACGTTGAGCACCTTGGCCTGCACGCCGAAGCTTTTCAGCGTGCCGACCAGCTTGGCCGCCCCTTCCTCGTCCCGCTGACGCGTGTCGCCGCTGACCGGCGGCTTGCCGTTCTTGAGCAGATCGACCGGCGGAAAAAAGTACGGCTCCACCGGCTTGGCCAGTGGGTTTTCCGCTTTCTTCGGAATCGTGATGGGCGTATCGTCCAGCCTGCGCGTTTGGGGAGAAGGCTGCGTTTCTTCAGCGTCTACCCGCGCCGGAGCGTTCATAACGGCCGGAGCGCTCTGCCTTGCGGCGTTCTGGTTTTGCGCCGCCCAAGGTGACAGGGGCGCGGAAACGGGCGCGGCGGGTTCCTCGTCAAAGGACGCATCCGCAAGAGGCGCTTCCACCGAATCGTCTGAAGCAGGCGGCGCCGGTACTTCTTCCTCCGGCACATCCCACGGCTCTTCCGGAGGCGGCCATTCCTCCGTCCCGGGCTGCATCTGTGCGGCGGCTTCGGCCTCCCTTGCGGCTTCCTCGCGCCGTCTTAGCATGAAATCCGGCAGGTCGAGTACCTTCGAATCTGCGACGGGCGCAGGGGCCGACGTGGTTTCGATATTTTCGATGTAGAGCTGAGGCACCTCTTCATAAGCGGTCTGGTGAACGGTGACGTCGCCATAGGCGCTGCGGTCGTCGTATTGAAACGGAGGCATCTCTTCCTGCGAGTAGGCAGAATAATACCCCGTCTCCCCCTGGGACGGCGCATCGTCGTAATCGCTGTAACCGACGTCGCTATAGCCCTGCGCTTCATACACTTCGGGCTGAACATCGCGCGTGCCGTAGGGCGCCTCTCCCATCCCATACGCCGGAGCGACATAGGGATCGTAGACGGGCTCCTCCGCAACGAACGGATCTTCTTCCACCTTGCGGCGTGCGCGGCGCTTACGCGGTTTTTCGAGTTCCGCCTCCGCACGAATTACACGGGAGGGAGCAGGCGCCGGCGGTTCTTGCGCTTCAGACTCAACAGGTTCGGGCGCGGGCTTTACGTTCTTTCCTTTAGGCGTCTTGAGCGCGGACGGCGTAGGCGCTTCTTCCTCCTGCACCGCCTCGCGGGCGGCGCGGCGCTCTTCCCTGCGCTCGCTCAGATTCTGGCGCATGTCTCCGAACAGGACGGAGATGTAATCGCCCACCTGATAGAGCGTTACGTTGGTGATGAGCATCAGATCCGCGATAATCACGAAGATGAACAGCAGCATGCTGCCCCACAGATCCAGCGCGCGCCACATCGGCCAGGCGAGCAGCGCGCCGAGTACTCCGCCGCCCGTCTTGATCGCGCTGGAGCGGATGTAGGAAAGGCGGATAAAGGTGATGTAATCTTCCGAGAGGTGCTGGTACTCCATGTACCTGCGCACGTCGTTGATCTGATAGAGCTGAAAGATCGACGAAACGCAGATGAACAGCACGACGAAACAGACGATCTTGCGCACGTTGACCTGCGCCTGCGCGGAAAATGTCAGCAAAATTCCCGCCCAACAGACGATGATCGGAATCAGCGGACAGATTGCCCCCGCAAGCCCCTGCATGACGGCGCGGAGCTGAACGATCACCGCGGCCTCCGAGGTCACGAACAGGCACACGAACATCAAAATGCCCAGGCAGAGAATCATAATTCCACAGGCTCCGCGGGTGATCCGGTCGCCTGTGCTCGTCTTACGTTTTTTTCGATTCTTTACGGCCTTGGCCATCCTCTGTCCTCCCAATGCAAATAGCAAATCTGCCCGGGCCTTTACAAAAGCCGGGCAGATTATTATATCACACAAAAGCTTTTCGGTAAACCCTCAACCCACACGCTTTCCGGCGTACAGGATGAGGCAGGAGACGACACCCTGCTGATCCGCATGGATTTCCAGGGTATTCTCGCCGGAAACGTAGAAGAGGCTGTCTCCGGGCTCCAGCATCAGGTCTACGGCGTCGTTCTCATCCAACGTCGCGCGACCGTCCGGCGCGCCGAGCAGCTTCTCGCACTCCGCGAGCGTCGAAATGCCCGGGCGGATACCGAAAAGGTCGATGCGCGCGGCCCGAATGGCCGTGAGCGGCGCTTCTTCCTCCTCGCACTCCGCGTACAGCCAGGTTTCCAGGGACATACCGCGAAGCTGCGGTTCCTCGAACAGGTATACGCGGCTTTCCAGCGTGTAGTCCGGGTCGGTGAGCTGGGTGAATTCCTTCATGTACGTGCCGATGGGCTCGCCGAGCTTCACGTCCGCGACCCAATTCGGAAACGCACCCGCCGAAACGGCGTCCCGAATGCCCTTGGCTGCGTCCGCCGTCTCTTCCGCAGCGGACAGCGTCTTGCCCAGCTCGGAGAGGCCGTCCTCGAGCTCGTAGAAGTAAAACTGGCATGCGCCTGCACTACCGGAAACCATGGAATACTGGCTGGCAGGGTAATACACCGTGACGCCCCGCGCATCGATGGAATAGTTATCCCGCGGCATGGGCGTAATCTTCGCATTCTCCATGTAGGCGTTGAGACTTCCCCCGATTTCCGTCTCGATAATGCCCTCCATCGCGCCCAAGGAGGCTTGCGGATCCGCAAAAAGTGCCTCCAGCGGAATGCGATCCCCCGTCTTCAGGTCGAACACCATTGCGGTCACGCTGTCGCCCAAGCTTCCATCCGCCTGTTCGCCGCGGCGCGACACCGCGACGGAGAGCACATCCCCCTTTTGATAGACCGCCGTGTCCATCAAAAGCGTGGCTTCGCCCTCCGCTTCACCGCCGCGTTCCACGATGCGCTTCATCGTCAGCCGGGTGCTTTCCAGAGAGAGACCGGTCTCGATCGCCGTGTTGATCTTGCCTTGAACGATTTCGTCCTCAATGCCGCTCACCACGGGATAGCTCATACGGCTGTTTCCTGCCGTCTCTTCCTTCACGTCCACCCGTATTTCCGCCAGAGCCGAAAGACTCGCGAGGCTCAGCGCCAGCGCCAGCAGCAGCATCGTCAGCAGCCGTGTGTACTTTTGTTCCATACGTCAACCTCCTTTGGAGCCCAGAGCAATCCCGGCAATCCGCGTTTAAGCCCGGCATAACAGAACATGCCGGGCACCGCCGCTTTTGGCGCGGCGCTGCTGTACCTTTATCTCGCCTTCTGGCCGGCGCGTCCATCCGGTACCGTTGCTTGATGTTTGGCCGTGCTCACTCTAAAGACATAGCTCCCTTTTACGTCCTCTGTTCCATATAAACGAAACAGGGACGCCTTTTCTTTCCACGGCGTCCCCTGATTTTCCTCTTTTCCCGCTCACAAAAGAATGGGCTGCATTTGCGATTCCAAAAGCGCCAGTCTGGCCGCTTCCGGAATCCTGTCCATGTGCGCGACCAGCGAGTTGGGTTTTTCCATGGGATCGTCCTGTCCGAAGGGGACGAAAAATACGTGCTTGGCGTTGAGCAGCATGCCGATATTCTTCGCTGCGTTGCCGAGCCCGTCGTTCGTGGAGGGCGCGAGCAGCAGCGGTCTGCCGTTGCGCAGGTGCGACTTGCAGGCCAGCGTCACGGGCGTATCGGCGATGCCCAGCGCGAGCTTGGCGAGCGTGTTTCCCGTGCAGGGGGCGACGATCATCAAATCGAGCAGCTTTTTCGGCCCAATGGGCTCTACCTGTGCGATCGTAGCGAGCGGTTCCCTACCAGTCATCCGTGCAAGCTCATTCCAGAAGTATTCCGCCTTGCCGAAGCGGGAATCCGTCGCTGCGACGCTGGGCGAGACGATGGGCGTCACCTCCGCGCCGGCTGAAACCAGCGCCTCGACCTGCGGCAGCACCTTCTTGAAAGTACAAAACGAGCCCGTCAGGGCGAAACCAATTCGCTTGCCTTGCATTTTTCAGCCCTCCTGCGCAATAAATGTCCTGATTGCATCGAGCAGCACGTCCGCCGCATAAGCGGGCGCGTATTTTCCTGGGATTCCGCCTGCGAGCACGAAGCGTCGTCCCAGACGCGCGGCTGTCTGCATGTCGATTCCATAAGGCGCGCTGGCCAGTTCCAGCGCAAGCGCTTTCTGATCCATCGCCGTGAGCTCCGTTTCACCGATGACCGGCGCGGGAGCGGTATTGAAGATGAACTGCATGCGCCCAATACATGTGGCGATATCCTTTGTATCGCAGGCTGCGCAGCCCTCCGCCCGCGCAAAGACGCGATCCTTCTCTTTGCGCGCGGCGACCGTCACCTCCGCGCCGAGCGCGCAGAGCTTTCTCGAAAGCAGTCTGCCGATTCGCCCGTATCCGACGACGAGGCAATGGCTGCCCGCGACGCAGCTTTCACTTTCGCGCATCGCCTCGAAGATTGCCCCCTCAGCGCTTGGAACCGCGTTGCCGACGGCGAAGCTTTCCAGGGAGGCGGGCGAAAACAGGCGCCAAACCCCTTGCGCTTCGCACTTTCCCGCGAGAACGTTTGCGCCTTTCGGGATTCTGTCCCGCGTTTGCGCCATCAAAAGCGGCTGCGTCGCGAGCGGCGTCGCTACCATCCCCTCTTTTTCCGCTACCGGGTAAGGCAATATGTAAAAGTCGTAATCCATCACTTCTGGCCAGGCGCATGCAAAGGCAGGATCAAATAGGTCAAGCCAGACACCGTCGGCCTGAAAGCCCGCAGTCCTCGCCCTGAGCACGAGCCAGCCGCTGCGGCGATCCCCTCCAACCACCAGCATTTTCAAGCGCATCCCTCCTCCTCGCTTCTTCTCCATCCTACGCACCAGCGCGAAAAAGGTGCAAGCGGGCGGTGCCCGCCGCCCTCACCGAACGGCCCCTCCAGAAAAGTCAAAAAGCCGCCCTCGGCATTCGCCGGGGCAGCATAGATCATCGACAAAGTAACGTCGTAAGAGGGGATGCATACAGGGGAGACTTCCCCTGCATGTGAAATCGTATCGACCGGCTTTGCCGGGCGGGCGGGGCGTTTTCCGTAGTCAAACACACAGCATTTGCGGAGGAAAACATCTCCCCTATTCTTCGTGCTAAATGAAGATTCATTTTGCACGAGGCCATCGACTTTGTCGATGACCAGAGCCGCCCTCGGCATTCGCCGGGACAGCAGGAGGTCGAAGCAATCAGGTTGCGTCCATGACGCGCGTGATCGGCTTGCGCCTCGTCACGTTGAGCACCAGGCCGATGCCCGCCATGTTCGCGATGAGGTTGGAGCCGCCATAACTGATAAACGGCAGCGGGATGCCCGTAATGGGCATGACGCCGATGTTCATGCCGATGTTTTCAAACATATGAAAGATCAGCATGCTCGCCACGCCCACAATAACCAGCCGTCCGAAGCGATCCGACGTATGGTAGGAAAGGCGGAGCATCCGGTATATCACGAAGGCGTAGAGTACCAGCAGGATGATACACCCCACAAAGCCCATCGTCTCCGCGACGGAAGAAAAGATGAAGTCCGTATGGTTTTCGGGCACGAAGTTGAGCTGCGTCAGCGTACCTTCCTTAAACATGCCCACGCCGGTCATTCCGCCCGCGCCAACCGCGGTCATCGCCTGCAGCGTCTGAAAGCCCGAACCGGTCGGATCCGCCTCCGGGTTGACGAAGGCCGTCAGCCGCAGCCAGCGCCAGTTGCCCGTGGATTGCAGCATAAAACCCGCCGCGATGCAGACGACGACGCCCGCGCCCACAAGCGCCAGCCAATACTTCATCGGGAAGCCCGAAACCAGAAGCAGCGAAAAGAAGATGACGACGAACACCAGCATCGTGCCGATGTCCGGCTGTGCGATGATAAGCATCAACGGAATACCGATATGGATGCACAGCCGCATGAAATAGCGCAGCGTAGGCACCGGCTTTTCATGGCGCGAAAGCTCCTTGGACAGGGAGATGATGATTGCGACCTTCGCCAGCTCGGAGGGCTGAATGGTTCGATCCCAGATGATGGAGAACCAGCCCTTCATGCCCGTGATCGCCTCGGACGCAAGCACCAGCGTAAGCAGGGCGACGTTGGCCACGTACAGGAAGGGCCAGACGCGGCCGAGGAACTGATAGTTGATGGACATCATGCCGCCGACGGCCACAAAGCTGACGAGCACGAAAGCCGCCTGCCATCGGCCGTTGTAGGAATCCATGACCAGCTCGATGATCGAGCGGTCCGCTCCCAGGGAGGGGTCGTAGTTGGTAATCGTAACGGCCAGCACGCCGAAAATCGCCAGCGCGTAGGCCGCGACGAACAGCTGCCAGTCGAAATGCGGCTTGGACAGCCGATCATTGGCAAAATGCAAAAGGCATCACTCCTCTACGATCGAGTCAGGCGCGCGAATAGGCCCTTCTTTTCCGGCGCTGATTCCGCTTCGCCCAGCATTTGGGCGGCGATGCGCGAGAGCGCCTTCGCTCCCTCGCCGGAGCCCCGAAGCGGCAGGACGCGCTGCAGCGTGCACTGCAGGATTTCCTCGTCCTCCGGCACCGCGCAAAGCAACTTCGCGTCCAGCGAAGCTGCCACGGTCGCGGGCGGGTATTGAAGCCCCCGCTTTACGTAGTCCCCGCGCACACGGTTAACCACGACGCGCGTGCGCGCCCCGCCGCGCTGTGAGATGAGCCCCGCGGTTCGGTCCGCGTCCCGCATGGCGATGTCGTCGGGCGTGGTCACGATGACCGCCTCATCCGACGAAGCCATAGCCTCCTGCGCGATGGGGCCGATGCCGGTCGGGCAATCGACCACCACGTGTTCAAAGCGGCGAGAAAGCATCTGCAATAGCCTGTGAAAGGCGTCGCCCGTCATGGCCCCAGGATCGCGCGTCTGCGACGCGCACAGCAGCGTGAGCCCTGGCACGTCCTTCACGGCCGTCAGCGCCTGGCCGAGCGTCGCTTCCTCCTCGATGACATCCAGCATGTCGAAGACAATCTTGTTCTCCATGCCGAGCATCATGTCCAGGTTGCGCACGCCCGCGTCCGCGTCCACCAGCACGGCGCGCTGCCCTGCAAGAGCTAGTCCCGCGGCCGCGCACAATGCGACCGTCGACTTGCCCGTCCCTCCCTTGCCGGACAAAAATGCCCAGACACACGCCATCGCGCCGCCTCCATCCTTTGTTTAATAAGCCAGCCAGTTCGAGGCCGGCATCGTCTCGTTCACGGTAATCGTCCGCTGGTCCATGTAGTACTCGATGATGCTCTTCATGGCCGGGGATACGCGCGCTCCGCCGTATCCGTTCGGGACGTAGACGACCACGGCGATTTCCGGATTTTCGTAGGGCGCGAAGCCCACCATCCACGCGTTGTTTTCCAGGTCGATCTTCGTCTTTTCAGCCGTACCGGTCTTGACGGCTATATCGCTTTCATACTTGAAATTTTTGAAGTATTTCGCTGCGGTACCGCCGTCGTCGACCACGCCCTTCATGCCCTGGCGCAGCAGCGTCAGATAGGGCTTGGCTTCCGTCAGCTCCGCCGCGACGACGGGCTGACCCCGGCTGATCACTTCGCCCTCCGGCGAAGTGATCGAATCGATCAGGGACAGGTCGTATACCGTGCCGTTGTTGGCCACGGCCGCTACGTAACGCGCGAGCGCGACCGGGGTGACCGAGGTGATCGACTGGCCGACGCCGACCATGATCGCCTCGCTGCCGCCCCATTTGATCTCGTTCAGCGCCAGGTAGATGTCTCCGACGACCGCCTGTAGATAGACAAGGCTTTGCGACATATCCAGCTCTTCCATCAGGATGGTACGGATGTTGCGCACCCAGTCCGTTTGGTTGGTCGCGACTGCCATGTCCATCAGGCTCTTGACCGCCGTGTCCAGCTTCGCCTCGTCGAACGTCATGCCGCGTTCCTTGCCGATGCTTTTCAGGTGGTTCTTGATCTGATTGGAAACCAGATACGGCCTCCACGTCGCCTGCTCGGAGGCGTTGATGGCCTTCTGCGGGTCGTACAGCGTAGCTTGGCTGCCGACGTAACTGCGAAGCTCGCCGGGCAGATCGATGCCCGTCAGCGTCGTCAGGCCGTAAAGCGCGGCGTACTTGTACAGGTCGTTGTTGCCCGCCTCATAGAGACGGGAAGCCAGCTCGTAAAAGAAGTAGTTGCACGAGTGGTTCAGGCCTTCCTTTATCGTCTGATTTGCGTGCTGCCACTTCTGGTTGATGTTGATCCAGCACTTTGGCGGGTTGGTCTTATCGTACTTTGTATAGTATCCGTCGTCGCTGATCTGTTCGTACGGCCCCAGCAGCCCCGTCGCGAGCGCTGCTGTGCCGGTAACCATCTTGAAGATGGAGCCTGGCGTGTCGCGCGAGCCGATGGCATAGTTCAGCAGAGGGTTCCGCGTGTCCAGCAGGATGTCCGCCGCCGCCTCGCCGCCGACGATGAAGGCGTTCGGATCGTAGGGCGGGTAGCTCGCCAGCGCGAGCACGCGCCCTTGCATGTCCACGACCACCGCGGCGCCCTTTTCCGCAAGCTTGATCGGGTTGGCCTCAAAGTCGCGGTCCGTGCCCTGAAGGTCCTTCTTGTTTTCCTCCAGCCAGGAAGGATTGAGCATCTGCTCTTCCTGCTTCGCGCGAATCTCGTTGATCGTGCTCTCCAACGCCGTTTCCGCGACGCGCTGCAGGCCCGAATCGATCGTCAGCTTGACGTTATTGCCGTTTTTCGGCTCGGACGAGGAAAGTTCGCGGCTGACCGTGCCGTAACGGTCGATTTCCACGATGCGCTTTCCCTGACGCTCGGTCGTGTTCGGGGTCAGCCAGTCCTCCATCGTCTTTTCTACGCCGTCCAAGCCGATGAGGTCGCTGAGGCTGTAGCCCTTGTCCTTCAGGGTATTGTTATACGTGTCGGCATTTTGAATCTTGCCGACGTACCCCAGCACATGGCAGGCCAGCGTATTGTTCGGATACACGCGCTTGGTGGTCACGCCGACGGAGATGCCGTCCAGCGTGAGCGCGCGCGTCTCGATTTCAATGACCGTTTCCCAGCTCACGTCCGAAGCAATGGTGATCGGCGAGGTGAGGAACGCGTTCATCTGCATCGTTTCCCAGATGCCGAGAATTTGAATCTTCCGCTCCAGCGATAGGCTCTCCGGAATCTTATATCGCTCGCAGAGCTTCGTAAAGAGCTCCTGCTTGCCCGTCTTGGTCATGTAAAAATTGCTTCGCCACATGCTTTCGCGCTTTTCCTTGACCGATTCCTTGACGTCGCCCCAGTCAAAGTCCCACAGCCCCGTCGCTTCGTCGAGTACGAGGGAAAAGCTGGATTCGATGGTGCCGCCGTAGCGCTCCACGATTTCGATCGTGTCGATGATCGCCTGCGTGTATTGGCCATAGGCGCTGATGTCGTTTCCGTCCGCGTCCTTGCCCGGTTTCCAGGTCGGGTCGCGGTAGAACTGAACGTTGTAGACCTTTTTATCGTACGCCAGCGTCATGGAGTTCGCGTCCGTGATGGTGCCGCGATCGCCGCGGCTGGTGATCGTCTTCGTCTTTTTGCCCTGCGCCTTTTCCGCGTAGATGTCTGCGTTGCGGATCTGCAGGTTGGCAAGCTGTACGATCAAAATGGTGAACAGAATCGCCGTGATCGCGCCCAGGAAGATATAACGTCCTCTGTATTTGTTCATGCCTGTGTCATGCCCCCATTTTGCACGTCATACGTCCGTATCTGCTTCTTTGCCCTTGCGAAATCTGGGCCGTTGATAGTGCATGACGGCGTTCGTCATCTTGATGATCAGGACGCAGACGACGCCTGAATACACCGTGCACAGCAGCACGCGCCCGGCATGCCGCATCGTAAGGTCTACGCCGTTAAGATACGTGTAGATCATGAACACGCTCTCGCGCATCAACGTAATCGCCATACAAATAACGATTGAAAGCAGTAGTTTTCTTCCCGCGCGGCGCTTAGGCGCCGCTTTTTCTACGAGCATTGGCTCAAACCCCATGCGCATGCGCGCGGCGACGTAGCCCATCAGCGGATACAGGATCATGTAAAGGCCCGCCACCTGCCCGACCGCGGTATCCATCAGCAGGCCGAACGCCGCTCCGGCACAGAATCCCTCGTAGGTGCCGCCGTAGAAGACGAGCGCTGCGAGCGCACAGGCCAGGATGTCGGGCTGCACGTTCGCAATGGCGAGATACCTGAACACGCTCGTCTGTATGATGTAGGAAAGATATACGACCGCCGTCATCCTAAGAAATTTTGACATGCGCTTCCTCCCTTAGGACTTAAAATTCGGGGAACATCTCGTCGGCCTCGTCGGTCACCTGCGCGCCCTCGTCCAGTTCGTCCGGCATATCGTCCGGCGCGGGCGTCGGCGTAACGGAGGGATCGGGCGTAGCCGTGGGCCGGCCGGGAGCATCCGGCAGCGGCACCGGCGTGGATACGATGTTGGAGGAGTCGATGGTCACCTGCGGACGCGGGGTCGGCGGCGAAACGATGATCGTTTCGTCCTCGTTGTAACCTTCCGGCATCAATTCGACCGTCGGTTCATAGCGAAGCACCAGCACTTCCTCGATGTGCTGAAAATCCGCCGCAGGTTCCACGACGATGTAATGCTTGTTCTCCTCCATGGAGCGCGTGCTTTCGCGCACGTAGCCGATCAGCAGGCCCTTGGGAAAGGGCAGGCCGACGCCGGAGGTGATGACCGAGTCGCCGGGGCGCGGCACGTTGTCCAGCGGCAGATAATACATGCGGCACATCGGCTCCCCGTTGACGCCGAGCGTCCCCTTGACGATGCCCTGGTCGCGGCTGGATTCGATCAGCGCCGCGATGGAGGAGTTGGTGTCGATGATGGTGATGACCTTCGACGTGGTGTCGAAGACCTCGTATACGTGACCGATCAGGCCCTCAGCCGTAATGACGGCCATCTCGGTCTTCACGCCGTCGCGCGATCCAACGTCGATGGTGAAGGTTGAAAACCAGTTGCCCGTTTCGCTCGCCACGACGTGCGCGAGCACGGGGTTCATATCCGTGTTGGCGTTGTAAGCGCCCATCATGTTGCTGAGGCGTTCGTTCTTGTTGACCTCCTCGTCGTACAGTAGCGACTTGAGGATAAGCTCGTCGTTTTGAGCCTTTAACCTGTTGTACTCGTATTCGATGTTGCTGCGCAGCTTCAGCTTCGCCATATAGTCGCTCACGGCGGAAAGAGAACGGGATACCAGGCTCTGAATCGGCGTGATAATCGACGAGAGGACGTTTTCCGCCGGGTTTTCCCTGCCCACGTATTGCGTAAAGATGCCGAATGCCATCACCAGCACCAGCAGGATGACAAATACGACGCGCAGGAATTTGATCAAGCCTGGGCGTTCTTTTTTTGACTTCGCCATAAAAAACTCCTTTGCCTGATGTCCTTAATCGCGCATCGCGTCGCCCTTGCCGATGCTGTCCAGCAGCTCGATGTTGTCTGCCAGATGCCCGGCGCCGAGGATGACGCTCTCCGACGGATTGCGCGCTACGGATACCGCAATGCCCAGCTCGGATGCGATCAGGTGATCCAAATCCGGAAGTTGCGCGATGCCGCCCGTCAAATAGATGCCGCTGCGCATGACGTCGCCCGCGAGCTCCGGCGGCGTGCGTTCCAGCACCCATTTGATGGATGCGACGATCTCCGCGATCGGCCCCTGCAGGGCCTCGCCGATCTTTATCGCGCTCACCTCCACCGTCATCGGCAGGCTCGTCACCATGTCGCGTCCGCGCACCAGCGCGCGGCGCGCGTCGTCCTGGCGGACGATCGCCCCGCCAAGGTCGAGCTTGAGGTCCTCCGCCGCCCGGTCGCCGATCAACATGTTGTTTTCCTTCTTGAACATGGCGGCAATCGCCTCGTCCATCTTGTCGCCCGCCACGCGAAGCGAGCGCGAGACGACCAGTCCGCCCAGCGAAATCACAGCGATTTCACTCGTGCCGCCGCCGATATCCACGACAAGACTGCCCTCCGGCTCGTAAACCGGAAGGCCTGTTCCGAGCGCCGCGGAGAGCGGATGCTCCACCACCTGGATGGAACGCGCGCCCGCCATGCGCACCGCCTCACCTACCGCCCGGCGCTCCACCGTGCTGATGACGCTGGGCACGCTGATGACCACGCGCGGCTTGATCATGTAATGTGTGCCGACCGCCTTGCGGATAAAGTAATGGAGCATGATCTCCGCCATTTCAAAATCCACGATGACGCCGTCGCGCACCGGGCGAATGGTCTGAATATCCCCGGGCGTCCGGCCCAGCAGAAGCCGCGCGTCCTCGCCCACCGCGAGCACCTCGCGCGAGGCGTCCTCCCGCACGACGAGCAGCGAGGGCTCGCTGAGTACGATCCCCTTCCCTTTTACATAGATGCGCACGTTGGACGTGCCCAGGTCAATGCCGATATCCGGCGCGTGAATGCCAAAAAAGCGCATAGAAACCCTCCGTCTATATCAAAGCGTGACGCCAAGGCGCGTGAGCAGTTCGCGAACCGTCGCCATCGGCAGCCCGATGACGTTCGAGGCCGAACCCTCGACACGGTCGATGAACATGCCCGCACGTCCCTGAATGGCGTAAGCGCCCGCCTTATCTATCGGTTCACCCGTGTCGACGTAGCGGCCAATCTCCGGCTCCGACAGGGGAACGAAATGCACGCGCGTGCACTCTGCGCGCACCTCCTGTAAACCGCTTGCAGCATCCATCGCGCAAACGCCCGTGTACACCTCATGCCAGCGGCCGGAAAGCAGCGAAAGCATGCGCCGGGCATCCTCTCGATCCTTCGGCTTTCCGAGAATTTGCCCGCAGTATACGACCGTGTCGGCCGCGAGGATGAGCGCCTGTTCACCCGGATGGCGCAGTGCAACAGCCTGCGCCTTTTGAAGCGCCAGTCCGCACACGGTTTCAGCCGGGGTGGCCGCGTCGCGCTCCACGATGTCCGGCACGTCTATCGTAAACGAAATTCCCATCGCAGCGAGCAGCTCTCTGCGCCGCGGGGATTGGGAAGCGAGGATGATCCGGCTTTCGCCTGACAAAGCGATCCCTCCTGATAACATGCGTACATTCAAGTTATTATATCACAGCCTCTGCGGTTTTGCATCATAAAATGAAGCAGAATCGGCCCTTATCACGATCATGCCTCTTTTTGTTCCCCTTAAACGCTGCAAAATACGAATCTTTTTGAGCTTTCTCATGAAAAAAAAACGCTGCTGCGCTTGCATTTATCGGGCGCCAAGCGTACAATGTTCACCGAATAAACGAATGGAAGGTGAGCATTCATGCAAGTGGTAACGCTTGTACTCAACAAAACCGAATGCCTGGAAGAACTGCTCGAAGCGCTCATAGAAAATAAAATCAGCGGTGCGACCGTGCTGGACAGCACCGGCATGATGCGCGCGCTGGACGCGCGCGCGGACGACATGCCCATGTTCGGCATGATGCGCGCGCTGCTCGATCCAGAGCGCAAGAGCAGCAAGACGGTTTTTATGGTTCTGAGAGACGAACAGGTAGATACGGTGCGAAAGATCGTAAACCGTGTCACCGGCGGTCTTGACCGCCCCGATACGGGCATCCTCTTCTCCATCCCGACGCTCTTCGTCGACGGCTTGGGAGGCGCGACGAAATGAACATCCTGCTCGCCGTATCCCTTGCACTCATCGTAGGCCTTCTATTCAGCCGCATCATTCGGCTGATTCATCTTCCCAATGTGACCGCTTATCTGGTCGGCGGCCTGCTCGTCGGCCCCTCTGTGCTTGGCATCATCCCCAAGGAGGCCGCGCAGGCTCTTTCGATCCTGACAGACGTGGCGCTCGGCTTTATCGCCTATTCCATCGGCGCGGAATTCAAGCTCAGCTATCTGAAGCAGATCGGTTCAAAACCCATCATCATCACGCTCTTTGAAGGCCTCTGCGCCGTCGCGTTCGTCGACGTCGCCCTGATTTTGATGGGCTTCCCCCTTCCGCTGTGCTTGATGCTCGGCGCCATCGCCGCCGCGACGGCCCCCGCCGCCACGCTGATGGTGGTGCGTCAATACAAGGCGCGCGGCCCCGTGTGCAGCATGCTGTTGCCCGTCGTCGCGATGGACGACGCGCTGTGCCTAATGGCCTTCAGTATTTCCAGCGCCATTGCCGCCGCCCTGCACAGCGGAAACGCGCTCACGCTGCAGAGCATGCTCGTTTCCCCGCTCGTTCAAATCGTGGGTTCCCTGCTTCTGGGCGCGGCAATCGGCTTTGCGCAGACCCTCGCCGCCCGCTTCTTTCACTCGCGCGGCAACATGCTGGCGTTGGCCATCTCTTCCGT
Organism: Beduinella massiliensis; assembly: GCF_900199405.1. Lineage (NCBI taxonomy): Bacteria > Bacillati > Bacillota > Clostridia > Eubacteriales > Beduinellaceae > Beduinella > Beduinella massiliensis. The sequence continues at coordinate 2,081,511 of NZ_LT963430.1, read as the reverse complement.
GCTCGCGGGCCTCGCTCTGTGCGAAATGTGGAATCTATCCTCTCTTTTGGTCTGCATGATGATCGGTGCGGTGATGATCAACGTCAGCCCTGCGTCCAGCAAGATCATCGAACAGTGCGACCGCTTCACCCCGCCGCTGTTCATGCTCTTCTTCGTTCTTTCCGGCGCGGATCTCGACCTCTCCGTATTGCCGACCGTCGGTCTGCTGGGTATCAGTTACCTGATCTTCCGCAGCGCGGGCAAATGGCTGGGCGCGTTCATCGGTTCCTCGCTCGTAAAGGCCGAGCCGAACGTGCGCAAGTATTTGGGCTACACCCTGCTGCCGCAGGCGGGCGTTGCGATCGGCATGACGCAGCTCGCGATGAAGGTCATCCCCGAATATGGCCCCACGGTGCGTGCGGTCATTCTCGCAGGAACGCTCGTCTATGAACTCGTGGGGCCGGTCATTACGAAGGTCGCGCTGACGAAGGCGGGAGAGATCGCCTCCGCTCCCAAGGTACAGAAGGCTAGTGCCTGACGAAAGGACAGTTCAGGCATCCGCCTGGCTCCGCATTCGCGGGGCCTTGTTTTTTTTCCTGCCTCATGCTATAGTGCTTGCGAGGTGGACGAAATGAAAAACTACACAGGGTTTCTCATCCGGCGCGAGCGGCTGCGGCAGAATCTTTCCCAGGAAGGCCTTTGCCGGGGGATTTGCGCGGTTTCCTATCTCAGCAAGATCGAGCAGGGGCTCGTCACGCCGGGCGCGGAGATTATCGAACAGCTTTTTCGTGCGCTCGGCATCCGATATATGGAGGATCCCATCCTCTTTAAGCGCGCAAAATCCGAGCTGCGCACGTTTTTTGAGCGTTTTTTTCTCTACGTTTTAAAGGAGGAGGACGGCGCTTGGCTGGACGAACATCAGCCAGCGCTTGCCGAGTCTGCACTGGATCTTCCGCTGCGCCTGTTTCATCTCTACCGCGCCGCTTATGCAGACGATCAGATGGCTATGGAGGCTGAAATCGAAGCATTAAACCCGTTTCTCTCCTACCTGAACGACGACCAGCTCTTCCTCTACCACTTTGGGCGGGCGCTGCTTCGGGGCGACGACGAAGCGCGGGAAAATGCCTTTCTTGGCGCGCAGCGTCTGCGCCCCTGCTCCTGTGTCCAATATCACCGCGCGGACTTTGACTTCCTGCGCGGCCGGTATGTGCAGGCCGCGCAGGAAGCGGAGCAGGCCTACCAGCTTGCCTCAGAAGAAGGCAACGGCTATATCATGCTTTACGCAAGCGCTCTTCTCGGGATGAGCTATGCCAACCAGCACCATTATCCGTTCATGATGCGCTATTTTCGCCGGGCGCTTGCGCTATCGCAAAGCCTTGCGCCTGACTTCGCCGGACAGGTATTGTACAACATCGGGGCTACCTGTTTGGAGCTGAACCGGTACGACGAGGCGCTGACAGCGCTCAACGCCTCCCTTGAATACCCCTTCGAGAAAGACGCCTCCGCGCTGCTCACCTATCATAAGCTCGCCATCGTCCATACTCAGCTAGGCAATGTAGAGGAGGCATGTCAATATCTTTCCAAGGCGGAGGCCCTGTGCACCCCTGAGACGCCCGACATTTACCGACGCATCCTGTGCGTGGCAAAGATGCGCCTGACGACCGATTATCTCTCCAACCCCGAATACACCGCGCTACTGCGTGGGATATACGACGAATCCGAGGAAGCGCTGCACTTTGGCTTCAAGCAGTTCCACGGTTCTTTTTTAATCGAAGCCTATGTACACCAGCGCCGGTATAAGGACGCGTTGACCGTGTCACGTGAGATATCCGAATTTTCTTTCAATTCGCCTATTAGCATAGATGAATAGGCTGTTTTCATGTCCGTTTTCCCAAAACAACCGCCTTTCTTTTCGTTTAAATTGGTTGTACAATAAAAAAGAAAGGCGGTGTCTTTTTGAAAACTTCTACGCTTTGGACGCGCAACTTTACCACCATCACGCTTGGAACGGTCATCAGCGCCATCGGGGGAACCGCTATGGGGTTGGCGCTCAGCCTTATCGTATTCGATCAGACTGCGTCTACATGGCTTTCAGGGATTTTTGCGGCGGCCTCGCTCTTTCCCGGAACGGTCCTCCCCATTCTGATCGCGCCGTACGTGGATCATTGCGACAGAAGGCGTCTGATCGTGCGCATGGATACGCTCAGCGGCGTGCTCTACCTTCTCTTTGGCTTTTATCTGATCCGCCACCCTTTTTCCTACGCCGCTTACCTCACGTTCAGCCTCGTCACCGGATGTATCGGTTCGACGTACAACCTGGCCTACGACGCGCTTTATCCCGATCTGATTCCCAAGGGGTTTGCGCAAAAGGGCTACGCGGTTTCTTCCATGATTTACCCGACCGTAACGGCCGTCGTCACCCCCGCAGCCTCCGTTCTGTACGGCGCATACGGCATCATTCCCATCGTCCTGACCGAGGGGGTGCTGCTGCTGATTGCCGCGATATTTGAAAGCCGCATCCGCATAGATTTTGCGGTAAAACGGCGAGAATCCACGCCCTGGAAGGAGCGGCTTTGCGCCTACGGCCGCGAGATCAGCGGCGGCATTCGATATGTGCGTAAGGATCGAGGCATCCGCAGCATTTATCTGTACATGACCACCACGAATGCGTGCAGTCAAAACGTCAATCTCATGGCTATGGCCCATTTTCAAAGCAGCACCACCCTCACGACCGCGATGTACGCCCTGCTCATATCGGCTGAAACCGTGGGTCGCATGCTGGGCGGCCTCGTGCATTACGTCTTTAAAATTCCGCAGGAACGCCGCTATACCCTGACGGTTTGGGTGTACCGCTTCTACGAAATATGTGATGGCGCGCTCCTGTTCCTATGGTATCCGCTGATGCTTGCCGCCCGCTTCCTGTGCGGTTTTATGGGCGTCAACACGGCGACGCTGCGAACCGCTGCCGTGCAAAATTATCTGCCGCCCGATATGCGAGCCCGCGTCAACGCACTTTTCAGCGTGCTCATCAGCGGAGCGATGATGCTCGCCCAGCTTTGCGCAGGCGCGCTCGGAGAGGTGCTTCCCTATCGCTATGTCTCGTTGGTGTTTGCGGGCTTTTCGTTCCTCATGATTCAAGCGCTTATCGTCAGAAACCGTGCGGACGTCGAACCGATTTACAACCGGCCGATCTGAGGAGAAACATATGGAAATCAAGTGGATACAGGATGCAGACATAAAACGCGAAATCGCAGCACACATCCTTTCTCTCCTGCCTGAGTGGTTCGGCATCTCAGAATCTACGGCTGAATACATTCGCGAAAGCGCGTACATGCCGTTTATCGCCCTGATGGAAGCAAACACGCCCATCGGATTCCTGTCCATCAAGCGCACCAGCCCTGCCGCTGCCGAAATCTACGCCATGGGCATCGACCCGGCTCATCACCGTTGTGGCGGCGGACGGCTGCTCATGGCGGCCTGCAAGCAATGGTGCAGATCGCAGGGATTTTCTTACCTGCAGGTCAAGACGCTGGACGGCTCCCATCCCGATCCCCACTATCGGCACACCCGGTGTTTCTACGCCGCCATGGGATTTCAGCCGCTGGAATGCCTCTCTGCGCTTTGGGGCGAGCAGTCCCCTTGCCTGCTCATGGTTCAATACCTCGACGTATGAATCAGAGGGATTGACGCAAAGCCCATCCTCTCTGTAAAGCGAACATAGACAAAGGGGCCGTTGCACAAAAAGACCGTAACAAGAAAATGAAAAAATGGACTGTATCCCGATAAACGGACAATGAAATAAGAGACCTCCTGTTGTAGAATGTAAGAAGCAAACTACGACAGGAGGTTTATTGTATGAGGCAAAAATACACGAAGGTACAAGGCCTTATTGAAACAATACGCGAGCGGAAAATCACGGGCGAAACGAATCGTGAAATCGGAGCCAGCCTTGGGCTAACGAAGAAACAGGTTGAGCAACTAGTCAATCGAGAAAACCGTAGAGAACGATTAATCGCAAAGGGCGATGTACCTCGCCCTAAAGGCCGTCCGCGTAAAATGCCGGAGAACGAGGAAATCCAGCAGAATAATGAATTGGTAAAACTGCGTATGCAGGTGGAACTGCTGCGAAATTTTCTGTTAGAAGTTGGAAGAAGGTGAAATTGAAATATCGAGTTATAGAACGTTTTCGCAACATTTATCCTATCGTCACAATGTGTGAAGTATTTGAAGTTTCCCGAAGTGGGTATTATGCTTGGCGTAAAAAGCAAGAAAAGACGCCGAAAGATCAGTGGTTGGTCGATCTGATTGTGGAATGTCAACAGCAGTGCAACCAGACCTACGGCATCCGCCGTGTTCGTCTCTGGATCCAGCGGAAGAAAAGAAAAAATGTAAATCTTAAAGCACTTCTGCGCGTCATGCGCAAGACCAATCTGCTTGCACAGATTCGGCGGCAAAGAAGATATACTCAACATCAGCAAAACGTGTACAAATACCCAAACCTATTGCAGCGTGCCTTTGAACAGCAACGGCCCAATCGTTTCTGGTCAACAGATATCACCTATATCCCCACACCACAGGGAATGCTGTATATGTGTGCGGTGATTGACCTTTGTGGTCGAATGGTGTTGGCCTATCGCATTGGTGGCGACATGGCCGCATCGCTGGTTACTCAGACGATCCGAGACGCTATGATAACAGAGAAGGTCACTGATGGACTCGCGCTCCACAGTGACCAAGGGTCTCAATACACCTCCGAAGCATACTTCGACCTAAGCAAAGAATATCACTTTCAACCCTCTATGTCCAGTCCCGGTTGTCCATACGACAATGCTGCTATGGAGAATTTCTTCGGAACGCTTAAATCGGAATGCCTTTATCGTGCCCATTATTCTACTCGCGCAGAGGTAGAGGAGTTGGTTGCACAATATGTCCACTTCTACAACTTCGAACGCATTAACCTGAAATACGGCCTTACTCCCTATGAAATCAGGAGCAACGCCGCGTAAGGTTGCGTAATTCTACAATATCCTTTTATTTTCCTGTCCGTTCAACCGGATACAGTCCACTGGACGAGTATAGGACAAGAAGGATAGAGCAGCTGTGCCGCAATCACGTGCAGTTTTTGCTGATCCTGGACGGACATAAGCCGCCGGATCACACGACCATCGCCAGATTCCGAAGCGGGAAAAAGACAGGAAAAGCGATTCAGCATCTGTTTGAGCAGTATGTCAATCTGCTGGAACGAAAGGGCGAAACGAATCACGAAGTAGTGTTCATAGACGGGACAAAGATCGAGAGCAAAGCGAATCGATATACGTTCGTGTGGCGAAAAAGAGTAGAACGGGAACTGAAGAAAACCAAAGAGAAGCTGAAAAAATACCGAACGGAAGAACATGGATACACGACGATGAAAAAGGCACAGGCATATTTGGATGAATTGAATCGGGAGATTGCCCAAGCGAATATCGAGGTGAAGAAAGGCCGCGGACATCATAAACCCACGATTGTACGTTTACGGGACGAGGTTCAAGAGCTTGTTCGGCGTTGGATGGATTATGAAGAAAAGCTCAAGACCTTGGGAGACGGGCGAAACAGCTTTTCAAAAACAGATCCGGATGCAACGTTCATGCACATGAAGGAAGATCATATGCGCAACGGGCAGTTGAAGCCGGGATACAACGTGCAGTTTGCAGTCAATAGCGAATACATCACAGGAATCGGAGTTTTTTCGGCTAGAACGGATTATTCAACGCTTTCCATCCTGTTGAAAACCATGGAAGAATGGCAGAAGGCTATCTACAAAAGAGTCTGTTTGGATTCGGGTTATGAAAGCTTGCTCAACTACCGGCATCTGGCAGGGAACAAGCAGCTGGCATACATCAAGCCCAATAACTACGAAGCCATAAAAGAGAAAAAGTTCAAGGCGCAGATCGGACGCAGAGAGAACATGGCATATTACGAACCGGGGGACTATTTCCTGTGCAAAGCCGGAAGGATGCTGGTGCGGATTTCGACAACAACCGAAAAGGAAAAAGACGGTTCCCTGAAAGAATTGGCGCATTACCGCTGTGAGGATTGCTGTGCGTGTCCACATCGTGCGGCATGCTGTAAAGCCAAGGATCCCGAAAAGCAAAAGGAACTGGTTGTCTGCTGGGAAATGGAACATCTGCGCAAAGCTTCACTGGAACGAATCACATCAGAGGAAGGAAAACTGCTTCGGGTGAACCGCTCCATTCAGGCAGAAGGCAGCTTTGGTCAACTCAAGCATAACCGCAATTTCAAGCGCTTTTTGACCGGTGGTCATATCAAGGTGATGACGGAGCTATGCCTTCTTGCCCTCTCACAGAACATCCGTAAGCACATTTCCAAATGCAACGCCCAAAGGCAGAAAACGCATCTTCTGCGTCCCAAAGCGCTGCTGAAATTCTGATTTCCCAGAAAAACTGTTTTTGTTCATAAAAAACAGACGCCCTAAAAATACGATTGTGTTGGACGTCTATTTGCTGTTCGATTATTTGCTGAAATTGGCTGCGTTGTGACCATAAAAGAGTACAACAATGGCGGTGCCGCAGATTTTTTTAATCTGCAACACCGCCTTTTCATACCCGCCAAGCTTATTCGGCCTTCTTAGGCGCCAGTTTGGTGGCTGTCGCCATCGCATCGCGCGGCGTATGGCGCTCACGCATCGAGATGGCCTTCTTCGGGCACTTGACTGCGCACTTGCCGCAGCCTGTGCACGCATCCAACACCTTGTGCTTTTGCTTGAGCTCGCCCAGAATCGCGTCAAACTCGCACTGCTTTTTGCAAAGCGTACAGCCGACGCAAGCATCCGGGTCGATTTCTGCGGTGAAGCGGTTCTCCAGATCTCCCCAGAGAGCGCCCGTCGGGCAGCTTTCCGCGCACATCATGCAGCCGACGCACTTCGTGTAGTCGATCACAGGCAAGTTATTTTCCATCGTGATCGCGCCGAACTTGCAGACCTTTTCACACTTGGTGCAGCCAATGCAGCCGACCTTGCAGCGCTCCTTGACGTCCTTCGCCTTGTCGTGCGAGCTGCAAACCACGGATACCTTGCGATCCACGGGCTTCATGGAGAGCACGTGCTTGGGACAAACCGCCACGCACTTCTCACAGCCCTGGCACTTTTCCTCGTCCACGACTGCAAGCTTACGGATCGGGTCGACATGAATCGCGTCAAACGGGCAGGCACGTTCGCACGTGCCCAGGCCCAGACAGGCGTACGGACAGGACTTGTTGCCGTCCGCGACGAGAGATGCCGCAAGGCAATCCTCGATACCGTTGTACTCATACTTGGGCTTGCAATGGCCTACGCTGCCCTGGCAGTTCAAAGAAGCTACCCTACGCGCGCCCGCATCGACGGACACGCCCATGATCTCCCCCATCTTTTCAGCTACCGACGCGCCGCCGACGGGGCACTTGCCCACCTCGGCCTTGCCATCGGCAACCGCGGCGGCGTAACCGTCACAGCCGGGAAAACCGCATGCACCGCAATTCGCGCCCGGCAGGCATTCGCGCAGCGCATCCGCCTTGGGGTTGGAGGGCACCGCGAACACCTTGCCGGTCACGGCGAGCAGAGCGCCGAAGATCAGGCCCAATCCGCCGAGAACCAGCGCGGCAATCAAAATCGAAGTCAAATCCATGATGTCGCACCCTCCTTAAATCAGGCCGGTAAAGCCCAGGAACGATACCGCCATCAGGCCGGCGGTGATCAGCGCGCCCGGGAAACCATCCATCCACTTAGGCATGTCGCTGACTGCCAGACGCTCGCGGATGCCCGCGAACAGCACGATGGCCAGCGTGAAGCCGAGCGCGCCCGCAACACCGTTGACGACGGACTCGATCAGGTTGTAGCCTTCGGTCATGTTCAATAGGGCGACGCCCATGACGGCGCAGTTGGTGGTGATCAGCGGCAGATAGACGCCCAGGGCCTGATACAGGCTGGGGCTGATCTTCTTGAGCGCCATTTCCACGATCTGCACCAACACGGCGATGACGAGGATGAACGCGATGGTCTGCAGGTATTCGAGCTGGAAAGGAACCAGCAGGTAGTACTGCACAAGATACGTCACCAAAGAGGCCAGCGCCATGACGAACGTAACCGCCATGCCCATGCCGAAAGCCGTCTCAATTTTCTTGGAGACGCCCAGGAACGGGCAAATGCCCAGGAAGCGGGACATGACGAAGTTGTTGACCAGAATACCTCCGATCAAGATCGTTAAGATATTGCCCATGTTTTCCCCTCCTCCTTACGCAGTCTTCTTTTTGCGGTTGGTGAACGCGTTGACGATCGCCAGCAGAATGCCCAGCGCGATGAATCCTCCCGGAGGAGCCGTCATGATCGCCATCGGCTGAAAGCTCGCCCCAAGCACGGAAACACCGAAGATCGTGCCGTTGCCGAGCAGCTCGCGAATGGAGGAAAGAAGGGTGATCGCCAGAGTAAAGCCCAGCCCCATGCCCAGACCGTCCGCCATGGAGGCGACCGGCGGGTTCTTAAAGGCGAACGCTTCCGCACGGGCGAAGATGATGCAGTTGACGACGATCAGCGGGATGAACATGCCCAGCGACTTATCCAGCGCCGGCAGGAACGCCTTTACGACCAGCTGCACGATGGTAACGAACGTCGCAATGATGACGACGAACGCAGGAATGCGGATTTTTTCCGGAATCGCGTTTCTGAGCAGCGAAATGACCAGATTGGAGAAGACCAAGACGAACGTAACCGCCAAGCCCATACCGATGCCGTTGGACGCGGCCGTCGTAATCGCCAGCGTCGGGCACATGCCCAGCACCAGGCGGAACGTCGGGTTTTCATCCAAAATGCCGTTCATGAAGATTTTACGTAGGTTCTTCATTCCTGCACCTCCTCAGCCGCCAGCTTCAGCGCGTCGTTGATGGCGTTCGAGGTCATCGTCGCGCCCGACACCGCATCGAAAGAGGCGGTCCCAATTTCCTGACCAATTAGGCCCTCAAAGCCCTTCTCGATCACGTCCGCGCCGAAACCCGGCGTCTCGTTGTGCTCCACCACCTCAAACGAGGTAATCTTGCCGTCTTCGACCGAAACCGCGACCTTCATCGGCTGAAAGCCGTTTACTTCGTACACGTTGCCAACAGTCGCGGGCTCATCCGCAGCGGAAGCTCCCGGCGCGGAGGCCGGGGCTGCAGCGCCGTTCTTCTCAGCAGCCTGCTTGAGCGCGTCGTTGATGGCATTCGAGGTCATCGTCGCGCCGGATACCGCGTCGAAGCTCGCCGTCGCGATGTCCTGTCCGATCAGGCTCTCGAAGCCCTTCTCGATCACGTCCGCGCCGAAGCCCGGCGTCTCGTTGTGCTCCACCACCTCAAACGAAGTGATCTTGCCGTCCTCGACCGAAACCGCGACCTTCATCGGCTGAAAGCCGTTTACTTCGTACACGTCGCCAACAACGGCGGGCTCGTCCGCAGCGGCAGCTTCCGGCGCGGAGGCCGGGGCTGTAGCGCCGTTCTTCTCGGCAGCCTGCTTGAGCGCGTCGTTGATGGCATTTGAGGTCATCGTCGCGCCGGATACCGCGTCGAAGCTTGCCGTCGCGATGTCCTGTCCGATCAGGCTCTCAAAGCCCTTCTCGATCACGTCTGCGCCGAAGCCCGGCGTCTCGTTGTGCTCCACCACCTCAAACGAGGTGATCTTGCCGTCCTCGACCAAAACCGCAACCTTCATCGGCTGAAAGCCCGCTACTTCGTACACGTCGCCAACAACGGCGGGCTCGTCCGCAGCGGCAGCTTCCGGCGCGGAGGCCGGGGCTGCAGCGCCGTTCTTCTCGGCGGCTTGCTTGAGCGCGTCGTTGATGGCATTTGAGGTCATCGTCGCGCCGGATACCGCGTCGAAGCTCGCCGTCGCGATGTCCTGCCCGATCAGGCTCTCAAAGCCCTTCTCGATCACGTCTGCGCCAAAGCCCGGCGTCTCGTTGTGCTCCACCACCTCAAACGAGGTGATCTTGCCGTCCTCGACCGAAACCGCGACCTTCATCGGCTGAAAGCCCACTACTTCGTACACGTCGCCAACAGAGGCGGGCTCGTCCGCAGCGGCAGCTTCCGGCGCGGTGGCCGGAGCTGCAGCGCCGTTCTTCTCGGCAGCCTGCTTGAGCGCGTCGTTGATGGCATTTGAGGTCATCGTCGCGCCGGATACCGCGTCGAAGCTCGCCGTCGCGATGTCCTGTCCGATCAGGCTCTCAAAGCCCTTCTCGATCACGTCCGCGCCGAAACCCGGTGTCTCATTGTGCTCCACCACCTCAAACGAGGTGATCTTGCCGTCCTCGACCGCAACCGCGACCTTCATCGGCCCAAAGCCACTTACCTCGTATACGTCGCCCGTTCCTGCTGCGCCGCCGTTCTTCTCAGCAGCCTGCTTGAGCGCGTCATTGATGGCATTTGAGGTCATCGTCGCGCCGGATACCGCGTCGAAGCTCGCCGTCGCGATGTCCTGTCCGATCAGGCTCTCGAAGCCCTTTTCGATCACGTCCGCGCCGAAGCCCGGCGTCTCGTTGTGCTCCACCACCTCAAACGAGGTGATCTTGCCGTCCTCGACCGAAACCGCAACCTTCATCGGCCCAAAGCCGTTTACTTCGTATACGTCGCCGGTACCTTCCGGCTCTTCCTGAGGAATCAGATAGCTGTTATAGAAGTCAACCGCCTGGCCAACGGCCTTGAAGACCGCCTTGGACGAAACCGTCGCACCGGAAAGCGCCTCGACACCGTCCAGGTAGCCTTCTGCCGTCGCAGCCTTGCCGTCGAACTGCGCACAGAAATCCGGGTCGGTCGTCCTGGAGCCGTAGCCCTCGGTCTCGTTGTTTTCGGTCATGACGACTTTAGAGATTACACCTTCCGACGTGATGCCCATGCGCAGGCCAATCTGATCCGCAAAGCCCTTGGAGGAAAGATCGAACACGTAGCCGACTGCGTCGTCGCCCACCGTGCCCTCATAGACGGACTTGATCGTGCCGTAATCGCCGATAAGGCTCATCACATCCAGCGCACCAAACGCCTCGGCGGCTTCCACATAGCCCTTGCGGTCAAGGTCCTCGCCTTCCAGCGCGGGCACGGCCGCATTCGGCTCCACGCCGAGTACATCCTTGGAATACGCCACCATCTGGCGCACCGCCGCAATAAACGGCTTGGAGGTAACCGACGCGCCCGAGATGGCCTGCACCTTGGTGTCGATCTCTTCCGGATCGGCGGCCAGACCCGGGAACTGGCTCTTAAAGGGTTCCTCGCCCACCTTCATGCCTAGACCAGCGGTCTCTTGCAGATCGCCGACGGAGATGCCGTGGATGGAACCGTCTGCGCCGATGCCCAGCGTGATCGGCACCGGTCCACCGTAGCCCTGCGGAGCCGCCGTCATCACGTAGCCGACGGTCGTATCGCCGGCCTTGCCGGCATACAGCGCGGTGATTTGGTCGTATTCAGGAGCAGCCTGAATCTCCTGCTCCTCGAAAATCTCCGCTTCCGGCAGCACCGCGCGCTGCGCGCCCTGGCTCGCGGCCAGTTCCTGCTGCGCGATCGGGCCGGAGGTGATGGCGTTCGTACCCGCCAGCGCGAGCGCAGCCACCAACGTAAAGACGAAGAGCCTGAGGCCCAGCTTCAACACGTCACGCATGGCTCTTCACCTCCCCGAAGGATTTCGGCGACGTCACGCGCTCGATCAGCGGCGCGACGACGTTCATGAACAGAATCGCGTAGGAGCAGCCCTCCGGCATGGAGCTGTTGAACGCGCGGATGACAAAAAGCATCACGCCGCAGCCGACGCCGAAGATGATCTGACCCCAAGGAGTTACCGGCGAGGAGGAATAATCCGTCGCCATGAACAGCGCGCCCAGCATCAAGCCGCCGCTCATCACCTGATAGAGAGCGGAAGCGGTGCCCGCGTCCGCGCTGTACAGGGTTCCCGTCTGAATCCAGAAGAGGATCAGCGCGGTGCCGATAAAGGTAACCGGGATGCGCCAGTTGATCACGCGGCGGGCGAACAGGTAAGCCGCGCCGATGAGCAGCGCGAGCTTGCTGGTCTCGCCCAGCGTGCCGGGGCAGTTGCCGATAAAGAGATCAAATAAGGAATAGGTGCCCGCCTGAGCCTGCAGCGGCGTCGCGCTGGAAACCGCGTCGACCGCGCCGCCCATGCCGGCCATCCAGTTGCCGCCCTGCGGCGCAACCCATGCAGTCATCAGCGTCGCCCAGGAAGCGAGCAAAATCGCGCGCGCGGCGAGCGCCGGGTTCATGAAGTTCTGCCCGATGCCTCCGAAGAACTGCTTCACCAGAATGATCGCGATGGCCGAGCCAATCGCCGCCAGCCACCACGGAGCCGACGCAGGCAGATTATAAGCGACCAGCAGTCCGGTTACCACCGCGCTGAAATCGCCGATCGGGTTGCCGCGCTTCGCATGCTTGCAGTAGAACCACTCGGAAAATACGGCCGAGACCACCGAAACGGCGATCAATATCGCGGCGCGCAGACCGAAGAACCACACGCCGGCCAGTCCGGCCGGGATCAGCGCGATGCACACGTCCTGCATCACGCGCCGCGTGGATACGTTATCCCGCAGATGCGGAGAAGATGATACGGTGTATTTTTTCTGCATATCAGCATTCCTCCGAACGATCAAGACTTCTTCACGCTGGCGCGGATGCCCAGCTTGGCCATGCGGCAGCTCTGCGTCAGCTCGCGCTTGGCGGGACATACGAAGGTGCAGGCGCCGCACTCCATGCAGTTCATCGCGCCAATCTTTTCGCAGTCCTCCCAGAGGGAACGGCGCGCGAACGCGTCGATCCGGGTCGGCACCAGGCGCATCGGACAGGCCTCCACACAGCGCCCGCAGCGGATACAGGAAGATTCCTGCGCATGCACACCCTCGTCGCCGAAAGCAAGCAGACCGCTGGTTCCCTTGGTTACAGGGATGTCGAGGGTCGAAAGCGCGATACCCATCATCGGACCGCCCAGAACGACCTTGCGCACGCCGTCTGCAAAGCCGCCGCACGCGTCTACAAGCGCGTAAAGCGGTGTACCGATACGCACGCGCAGATTGCGGGGCTCCTTTACGCGGCCTGCCACCGTCACCACGCGGTCGATCAGCGGCTTGTTCTCGCGAACGGCCTTCGACACGGCGTAAGCGGTGGAGACATTGCTCACGACCGTCTTAACGTCGGCGGGCAGACCGCCGTTGGGCACGCGCCGTCCTGTAAGCGCGAAGATCAGCTGTTTTTCACCGCCCTGCGGGTACTTCGTAGGCAGAGCGACAACCTGTACGTTCTTTCCCTGCGCCGCCTGCTCCATCGCGGAAACGGCGTCGGGCTTGTTGTCCTCGATGCCGACCATCAACTGGGTCGCGCCGAGCATCTTCGCCTCAAGCAGCATGCCGTCGATCACATCGGAGGCGTGCTCCAGCATCAGGCGATGGTCGCTCGTGAGGTAGGGTTCGCATTCCGCGCCGTTGAGGATCAGTGTATCCACCTGCTTTTCAGGCGGAGGCGCTAGCTTAACAGCTGTCGGGAACGTCGCGCCGCCAAGGCCCACGATGCCGCGGTCCCGGACGATGTCGATCAGTTCCTTCGCGCTCAAAGAACCAACGTTGTTGCGAGGCTTGACGCTTTCATCCCAGCGATCCTGAAAGTCATTTTCGATGACGACCGCAGGCACACTTTTGCCGCTGGAGAGCACACAGCTGGAAATGGCCTTCACCTTACCGGAGACCGAGGCATGCACCGGCGCGGAAACGAAACCGCCCGCTTCGCCGATGACCTGTCCCATAGCCACTTCCTGGCCGGGCGTCACGACGCATTTGCAGGGCGCGCCAATGTGCTGGGATAGCGGGATCGTCACGAGAGAAGGCACCTTCGCGTCGATCACCGGCTGCGCATTGGTGGATTGCTTCCCGTTCCCCGTCTCATGCGGATGTACGCCACCCTTAAATGTCCGTGTATTTGCCACAGACAAGTTCCTCCCTTCAGCCCAACAGGGTTATTGTATATTGGGGCTCAAATTATCCATCGATCATTATAGCACGAAAACCCGTTCATTTGTATGACATTTTTCGTAATAATTCAGTTTCTCTTTTTTAAGACGGAAAAAGCGGCGTTTTTCGCGTCGCTTTATGCAAAAATGTCAATTTGTTAACGAACTTATTCACTTTTTCGAGATAATTCCCGCAAATTTCCTTTTCGCTGCGCAGCCTCGGCGAGCAGCGTTCTTGCGTGGCGCAGACTGCTTTCGCTCGTCGCCTCGGCGCCGCCCACCATGCGCGCCAATTCCTCGCTTCTTCCCCGGTCGTCAAGGCGTAAAACGCTCGTACGGGTCTTCCCCTGCTCGACGCCCTTTTCTACTATATATTGCGCGTCCGCCATAGCTGCAATTTGAGGCAGGTGTGTCACGCAGATTACCTGATGCCCCTCCGCGATCTGCGCCATTTTTTCGGCTACCACCTGTGCCATTCGGCCGCTAATGCCGGTGTCGATTTCATCAAAGACCATGCTGGGGACGCCGGATTGCTCCGCTTCCAGGTTCTTTACCGCCAGCATGATGCGCGACAGTTCGCCGCCCGATGCGACGCGGGCAAGCGGTCTGAGCGGCTGCCCCAAATTAGCGGTCATGGTGAATTCCACCTCGTCGATACCGTTTGGTGTAAACCGACTGTCGGTTTTGTTTTGGTCCGAAAATGACACCTGAAACTGCGCGTGCTGCATGCCCAGATCGTGCAGCTCTTTTTCGACCTTTTTTTCAAAACCGACTGCAATTTCTCTTCGCAGCCGCGAAAGCTCCGCCGAGGCTTTTGAAAGGATTTCTTCCTGCTTTACGAGCGTCTTTTTCAGTTGACCGGATAAGTCGTCCGCATGTTCCAGGCGGTCAAGGTCCTTTGCGGCCTTCTCACGGAACAGCAACACGTCCGCAACGCTCCTTCCATACTTTCGCCGGAGTTTTCCGATCAAATCCAGACGCTCCTCTACCTGTTCGGCGTCCTGAGCGTCGTAATCCAGTTCACCGTGTAATGCGCGTACCTCCCCGACCGCGTCTTCTAACTGGTAATAGAGCTCGTCGAGCCGTGCGTAGATTTTTTCGTAGCGTTCATCCAGATGTGCAATAGCGCTCAGCTCGTCGATTCCTCCGCGGCAGGCGTCGAGT
The DNA here is from genome assembly GCF_900199405.1 of Beduinella massiliensis. Lineage (NCBI taxonomy): Bacteria > Bacillati > Bacillota > Clostridia > Eubacteriales > Beduinellaceae > Beduinella > Beduinella massiliensis. Next base: position 2,066,375 of record NZ_LT963430.1, on the reverse strand, counting down.
GCGCTCGTCTGCTCGTCAGAACCGGCGTACAGCGCTTCATAAGCATTTTCAACGCTCTTTGTAATCTTTTCCGCGTTGCGGTAGAAGACGCGCTGGCGCTCGAGCTCCTCTTCCTCCCCCAGACGCAGCTTTGCCGTGTCGATCTCGTTTACCTGATAGCGCAGCATGTCCGTTCGCCGTTCTCGTTCCGCCGCGTCGCTCAGCAGGTGTTCAAGCTCTGTGCGGGTCTTTCTCCATTCTCCGTAAAGCGCCGCAACCTGAGCTCGTTTTTCCTGTAGATGCTTTCCGCCGAAAGCATCTAGAAAGGACAGATGGCGCTTTTCATCCAGCAACGACTGGTGTTCATGTTGGCCGTGAATGTCGAGCAGCAGCGCGGAAATCTGCTTGAGCGTCGAAAGCGGAACGACGCTGCCCATCACGCGGCAGATATTACGTCCCCCGCTGGTTAGCTCCCGCGAAATGGCAAGCAGCCCGTCCTCCGCTTCCATCTGCAAATCCACAAGCAGTCGCAGAAGCGCTGTGTTGGCCGATACGTCAAAAAGCGCCTCAACCCGCGCCTTCTGCTCGCCGTTTTGGATGAGGTCGCGTTCCGCGCGTTCGCCGAGCACGAGGTTTACCGCGTCCACTACGATGGACTTACCCGCGCCCGTCTCACCCGTTAGCACGTTAAAGCCCGGCGCGAACTCGATCGTGATGTCGTCGATGAGCGCCAGGTGGTGAATGGAAAGCTGCAACAGCATCGCTTCTGCTCCTTTTCACGGCCTTACTTCATCATGCTGCGGAAGCGTTCCACGATTTGGGGCGCCTCCTCGTTCGTACGGCAGATCACCAGAATCGTATTATCTCCCGCGATGGAGCCCAAAATTTCAGGCCACTTCAGGCTGTCAACCGCCTCGGCCGCCACGTGCGCGCTGCCCGTAAGCGTCTTGATGACGACGAGATTGTTCGCGCAAACCACGCTGAGAACCGATTCGCCAAACATGCGGATGAAGCGTTCATTCATCCCCTTTTCCGCCTTGTCGAGCGTCGCGTACTTGTAACCGCCTGTCTCGGAAAGCACCTTGATAAGGTGCAGCTCCTTGATGTCGCGCGATACCGTGGCCTGCGTGACCAATATTCCCCGCTCCCGCAGCGCCTCCGCGAGCTCTTCCTGCGTCTCGATGTTGCGCGATTCAATGATCTCCGCAATCGCGGTGTGCCGGGTCGACTTCATGCCATCGCTCTCCTTTTGTTCCTCATAGACTCCACTGCGACAGCTTAGAGCGCAGTAGGGTGAAAAAATTCCGTTCTTCCTGAAAACGGATAAAACAGGCGTCCGCTGCAGCGCGGCGAACCCGTATGTGTTCGTGGTTATGCACAGCATACGTCCGCTGTCCGTCGACGCAAACAGCCATCCCCTCGCGCGGCTCCTCCGCGTTAATGCCCAGCGTCACGACCTCGTGATCTGAGAGCACGATGGGGCGCGATTGCAGTGAGTGCGGACAGATGGGAGACAGTATGAAGCAGGGAACGTCCGGGCTTACGATCGGGCCCCCCGCCGACAAGGAGTAGGCTGTCGAGCCCGTCGGCGCAGACACCACGAGCCCGTCCGCGATGTAATGATCCACCAGCGTATCTCCTACATACGCGTCAAAGCCCACCATGCGTGCACAGGTGCCGCGCGAGAGCACGACCTCGTTGAGCGCGCAGATGTTTTCGTGTCCTTCGATGATCACTTCTAACATCATCCGGCGCTCAACCCGGTATTCTCCTGCGCGCAGCCGCATCAGCGCGTCGCGTAGATTTTCCGGTTCCACTTCTGCCAAAAAACCGATGCGACCAAGGTTGACGCCCAGTATGGGAATGCCTGTAGCCGACGCTTCGGGCACGGCGCGCAAAATGGTGCCGTCCCCGCCTAACACCACCAGCGCATCCACCCCATCGGCAGGGCGGTCGGAAACCTCATAGCCCGTTTGAATGGACAAATGCTCGCTAAGCGAGCGATCCACCACGACGCGCAGCCCTAGATCGCCGCACACGCTTATGCAGGCCTGCGCAAGCGCGGGGCCCTCCTGCTTTTTCGGGTTCGAGGTCAGCCCCAGGGAACGTACCTCCATGCCGCTTTCCTCCTCCCGTCATCCTGTGACAGTATACCATCAAATGAATATTCATGCAAGGCATTCATTTAAGGGAAAAATGTGCCTCTTCGACGACTTGGGCGATGGCCGTCTCCCCTATGCTGCATGCACACCGTGAACCCGGGACGATATGCACCAGAAACTCTATGTTGCCCTCTGGACCGGTGATCGGCGAAAACGAGAGCTCCTGTACCCGCCAGCCCATGGAATCGACAAAGGACACGATCTCTGCGATAACGTCGCGGTGCACCTGCGCATCCCGGACGACGCCCTTTTTCCCCACACGGTCGCGTCCGGCCTCAAACTGCGGCTTGATCAGCGAGACAAATTCACCTGTCTCGCCCATGATGCCCGCAGCAGCGGGCAGAATCTTGGTGATCGAAATAAAGGAGACGTCCATCACCGAAAGCGTCGGGTGGAGCGGAAGATCCTCCGGCTTCAGATATCGCGCGTTCGTGCGCTCCATGACGGTGACGCGCGGATCATTGCGCAGCTTCCAGTCGAGCTGGCCATATCCCACGTCGATCGCGAAGACATGCGCTGCACCGCTGCGCAACAGCACGTCGGTAAAACCGCCCGTCGAGGCGCCCAGATCCATCGCCACCGCACCCTGCGCGCTTACATCGAACACGCGCAGCGCCTTATCCAGCTTGAGCGCGCCACGGCTGACGAAATCGTGCGCCGCGCCGCGCACCTCTACCTGAACGCCCGGTGCGACCGGTGCGGAGGGCTTCTCCGCCTTTTGACCGCCGAGATATACGATGCCCGACATGATGATCGCCTGGGCCTTCTCGCGGCTCGGTGCGAGCCCGCATTCCACCATGTAGGCGTCTAAACGCTTCTTTTCCATCTTAAATTCCTTTAGCTTCTATATGTTATGAGGCTGCGAAATCATGTTCTGTACGTGCGACGCGATCTGCTCCGGCATGAGTCCGCACTCAGTGAGCAACTCGCGCATGGAGCCGTGCGTCACAAAGCGATCTCCGATCGAAAAACAGCCCGCGAGCTTTCCGAGGCCCTTTTCCACACACAGGAGGCTGAGCGCCTGCCCCAGACTCCCGGAAGAAATGTTTTCCTCCACCGTGAAGACCGGACGTCCGCCGCTAAGCGCTCGTTCTACGCTGAAAACGTCGAGCGGCTTAAGCGTGGAGGCGTTGACGACTGCAAACGCCTTTCCATCCACACGCAAGCATTGCGCCGCCTTGAGCGCGTGCTGCACCATACGCCCGTGTGCGATCAGCACGCCGTCCTCTCCGTCTTGCAGCCATTGCCACTTTCCCGGCTCAAACACACGCCCCGGGCAGCGCTCCTCCAGATCGATGCCATCCTTGATATAGCGGATGGCGAGCGGTCCCTCGCACTTCAGGCTCTCAAAGAGCATCTGGGAAAGCTCCGCGTTGTCGCTCGCCTCCCAAATCGACAGGCCCGGCATGGCGCTGAGCATCGACAGATCGAATACCCCATGATGCGTCTTGCCGTCTGAACCGACGAGACCTGCATGATCCACGAGCAGCCGTACAGGCAGGTCTTGCAGGCAGATATCGTGAAAAATCTGATCGTAAGCACGCTGCAAAAAGGTCGAATACACGGCAAAATAAGGCTTCATGCCCCCCCGCGCGAGGCCCGCCGCCATCGTGACGGCGTGCTCTTCCGCGATACCGACGTCGAAAAAACGCTCCTTGTATTTGCGTTCAAAAGGGATGAGCCCTGTTCCCGAAGCCATTGCAGCGGTAATTGCAACCACCTGATCGTCCGAATCCGCCATCGCGCACAGCGTATCCCCCACGACGTTTGCCGTCGCCGGAATAATAGGGGTGCTCTTCTGCGCGCCGTCTTCCAGAAAGAAGGGGGCGATGCCGTGGTACTTTTCGGGCCGGCGCTCCGCTCGCTCATACCCGCGTCCCTTGCAGGTGATGACGTGAATCAGCAGCGGCGTATCCGTCACCTGCTTAGCTTCCGCGAGCACATGCTCCATCATCGCGATGTCGTGCCCGTCGATGGGGCCCAGATACCGGAACCCCAGCGACTCAAAAAACTCGCCGTGAACCCAGAAGTGCTTGAGCGCGTTCTTCATCTTTTCGAGCCGCTTGGCCGCCCGTGGTCCGACCAACGGAATGCGCGTGATGCCCTTCTTGACCGCCAGCTTCGTGCCCCGCCAACTCGCGCTGGCGCGCAGCTTGGTCAGGTGATTCGCCATCGCGCCGACGTTGCGAGAGATAGACATCTCGTTGTCGTTTAAGACGACGATCAGGCGCGTGGATCGTCCCATCTCCTCGTTGAAGTTTCCGGCGTCGTTCATCGCCTCGTAGCACATTCCACCCGTAAGCGCTCCATCCCCGACGACGGCGACGACGTGGTAGTCCTCGCCTCGAATATCCCGCGCGCGCGCAAGCCCCAGCGCCGCGGAAATCGCCGTGGCGGAATGGCCGGTATCGAATACGTCGTGCTCGCTCTCACTCCTTCGCGGAAAGCCACTCATGCCGCCGTAGGTGCGCAGGGTATGAAAGTCCGACTGCCTTCCGGTGAGCAGCTTGTGCGCGTAGGTTTGATGCCCTACGTCGAAGATCAGCTTGTCCCTGGGGCTGTCAAAGACCCGATGAAGGGCGACCGTCAGGTCCACAATGCCGAGGTTTGAAGCGAGGTGCCCGCCGTTTTCCGCAACGGTGTCGATGATTTCCTGGCGAATTTCGCCGGCAAGCTGCTCCAGTTCGGGCAATGAAAGCGACTTCAGATCCTCCGGGCTCTGTATATTCGGCAATATATCCATCTTTTCACTCTTTTCCTCTGTGCGTTCCCCGGCAGGAATGCGGGCAGGCACTCTGCCTGCCCCTGTACATTCGCACACAAACGCATGTTTTACGGAGGGCTGCTCAGCCCTTGCCCCGCCTCCTAAAGGAGAAAGCCGCGATCGTCCGACCGACAAATGCGATTACGTCGTGACTTCGACTGAGCGCAAAGTGCTTGCCCAGCGCCTTGCCGCCAATGATGAGGGCTGCGGTCGTCGCACTCATGAGCATGGTGCCCAGCGTATTGCTGATGCCGAACTCCATGAGGTAATAGACGATCGCGGAACCGGCCGCGCCGCTGACGATCGACGTGATATCGCCCACCACGTCGTTCAATATGTTGGAAATTCTGTCTGCCCGGCGAATCAGCCAGATGGACTGCTTCGCCCCTGCGATGCGCTTGGCCGCCATTGCCACGAAGGGCTTCTCCTCCGCCGCTGTGATGGCCGTACCTACGATGTCCGCCGCAATGCCCAATCCAATCAGCACAAAAAGCGCGATAAGCGCGACCCCCAGGCCCATCGAGCGCATGAAGACCTCGGATACGAAGGTAATGGAAAAGGACAACACGAAGGAGATGCCGGTGATGAACAGCGCCCAGCGTCGCTGCTTTGCGGCCGCCTCCTGCTCCTTTGAGCGAGCTTCCTTTTGTTTTGCGTCTTTACCCACGCTGCAAATTCAACTCCACAGTCATTTTCTGCGATAAAAAAAGCTCACAGGCGTGAGCTCATAAAAGAATGGTGGTAATATGACAGATAAACCTTGCGGCTTTAGGTCCGGTAGGATTTCCCCGCCGGCTACTCCCCGTCACCGGATGAGCGGTTTCCCTTGAAAGCCGACTGCAAAGCGTCTCCGCGTTTGCGACCGGATTGCCACTGAGACCACACTGTAATCCCTGTCATATCCGAAAAAACGACAGCCTAGGAGCTTTCCTCGGCAGTTTCATCTTCTCCTAGCCTCTTTTGCAGACGCGGTTTCAAACGGCAATCACGCAGGCGCCATGAGCCCTAGGCTCCTTTGTGTAGTTCCGCTATCCACCGCACCCGCTCAAGGCAGGCTACGCTGTATGCAGCCATAAACGCGACCGCAAGTACAGGTTTTCATGGCGTGCGAGGTTACCGCACCGCCAAGCCTCCACGAAAGATGGGTCAACGCCCCCATGCCATTGGGGATCGCCCATAATTCTTACTCCCAGCGCCAACCCCCGACTGGGCGTCGGCAGCCAGCACCAGAAACTTCATCGATGTGCCCTTTGACGGATTTTTAGCCCCGCCTTCAGAGAAGATGTCGCTGACTAGGATACTGCACCACCTTAGAGAGTAGTATATCATTTTTTTGTCCAACTTGCAACGGACAATTCGTATTATCCCAGCAAAACGCCGATTAGCACCCCCAGCAGTGCCCCGGCGACGACCTGCACCGGCGTATGGCCGATCAATTCCTTGAGCTTTTCGTCGTCCCATCCCTTGCCGTTGGTGAACATGTCCTCGATAATGCGGTTCAGCACGGCGGCCTGCTTGCCCGCGGCCCGGCGCACGCCCGCGGCGTCGTACATCACGACCATCGTAAAGCATACGGAAATGGCAAAAATGGAAGACGAGAACCCTTCCTGAAAGCCTACGGCCGTGCTCACCGCGCACATGAACGCCGAATGCGAGCTGGGCATTCCGCCCGAGCCGACGAAGCGATGCACGTCGAACTTCTTTTGCAGCATAAGCGTCAGCAGAACCTTGAAGAGCTGCGCCGTAAACCACGCAATCAGACCCGTCCAGAGAATCCGGTTCCCCAATATTGCTAAGAGCGTATCCACCACTGATCCCCCTCACGCGCGGCGTGCACGAAGCCGCACTGTGAATTCCCGCAGATAACCCGCCCGATCACCGAAGCAATCGAGTGCGGAAAGCGCCTGATTCCAAAGCGCCTCTTCCATTTTGTGCGCCCCAGCGGCACCGTACAGCGCGGGCCAGGTCATCTTTCCCCTCGCCGCGTCCATGCCTGTCGCCTTGCCCAGCGCCGCCGCGTCACCCTCGATGTCAAACAGGTCGTCCTGAATCTGAAAGGCGATACCGATGCTGTGGCCGAATGAGGAAAGCGCCTGCATCTGCTGGTCCGTCGCGCCCGCAATCCAGCAGGCTGCCAGCAATGGCGCCGTGAGCAGATCCGCCGTCTTATGCTCGTGGATATACGAGAGAGCGTTTTCGTCCGTTTGCCGGTTTTCATAGAGCAGGTCGATGCTCTGTCCGGCAATCATACCCGTGACGCCCGCGCGCGACGCGACCTCTGCAATGGCGCGCACATGCCCTTCCAGGTGCGCCGGGTAACGCAGCGCGTTTTGAAGCATGCACTCAAACGCAAAGTTCAAAAGTCCGTCGCCGGCCAGCGTCGCGGGCCCCACGCCGTACACCTTGTGGTTCGTCGGCCTGCCGCGCCGGGTGTCGTCGTCATCCATCCCCGGCAAATCGTCGTGGATGAGCGAGTACGTATGGATCATCTCCAACGCACAGGCAGGCGCAAGCGCCTCCTCGCAATCGACGCCGAGCATATCCGCCGCTGCCAGCAGCAGCACGGGCCGCACCCGCTTGCCGCCAGCCAGCAGGCTGTAGCGCATGCTTTCCGCCAGCCCCTTCGGGATACGCCCCGTTTCAAATTCGGATTCGGTTTGCGGCAGCATCGCGCGCAGGCCGTCCTCCACCCGCTTCACATATCGGGCGTTTTGCTCTTCGTAATTCATGGTTCCACCTCAAAGGGCTTTTTTTCCGCGTTGTCCTTTGCGCCGGCCTGAATCTGCTCCACCCGGAGCTGGGCATTTTCCAGCATTCCGGAAAGTTCCCGATACAGGCTCATCCCCTCTTCATATGCGCCAAGGGCTTTGTCCAGCGGCATGGAACCGTCCTCCATGCCCGCCGCGAGTGCTTCCAATTTTTCAAGGCCTTCTTCAAACGTGAGCGGCGCCTTCTTTTTTACGGGCATGCCGTATCCCTCCATTTCTTAATCGAGGCCTCGGCCTCGCCCGCCTTCAGGTGAAGCGTCACCTCGTCGCCGCTTCTGAACGCCTGCACGGGGTTTCCATCCTTTGTGACGTATGCGTAGCCCCGTTCCAGCACGCCCGTAGGGCTCAGCGCTTCCAGCCGTCCAAGCGCCCCCTTGAGCGCCGCCGCCTGCATCCCGAGGAGCTGGCCGATGCGCGACGCGAGCCGTGCCCTTGCGTGGTCGAGCATCAGACGCTTTTGCGAAAGCGCACGGCTGGGGCTGTAGGCGTTCACGACCGCCCGCGCGTGGCAAAGGCGCGTCTTTGCGTCCCGCATCCGTCCAGCCATCCGCTGCTCGAGCAGCGCCGCATATCCCTCGACCTCGGCAAGCAGTTCATCCCGCACCGGGACGGCCCGTTCCGCCGCGGCGGACGGGGTCGGCGCGCGCAAATCCGCGACGAAATCCGCTATGGTAAAGTCCGTCTCATGGCCGACCGCCGACACCACAGGCGTCCTGCACGCGAAGATCGCGCGCGCAACCGCCTCTTCGTTAAAGGCCCAAAGCTCTTCTATAGAACCGCCGCCGCGCCCCACGATGATGACGTCCACCTCCGGCAGGCGGTCCAGCGTTTTGATCGCCCGAACGATTTCGCCTGCTGCGCTGTCGCCCTGTACGCTGGCTGGGCAAAGCAGCAGGTGCACGCCCGGATTGCGCCGCGAGGAGACGCTCACGATGTCCCGCACCGCCGCGCCCGTCGGCGAGGTCACGACGCCCACCGTCCGCGGCAGCAGCGGCAGCGGCTTTTTGAGCGAGGGATCGAACAGACCCTCGCGCTCCAGTTCGGCCTTGAGCTGTTCAAATCGAAGGTACAGGTCGCCCACACCGTCCGGCCGCATGCTCTCTGCGTAAAATTGATATTGCCCGCCCTGCGCATAAAGGCTTACCGCGCCGTCCAGCACGACGCGCATGCCGTCCCTGGGCTGCATGCGAAGCCCAAACGCGTGTTGGCGAAACATGACACAGGCGATGCGCGCATTTTCGTCCTTGAGCGAGAAATACAGATGTCCGGAGGTATGCCGCTTAAAATTGCTGATCTCCCCGCGCAGCGAAAGCCCCCGCAGCATCGGATCGGAGGCGAGCGTGCGGCGCACGTATTCATTCAGCTGTGTGACCGATACGAGCACGCGCTCCCCTTCCTTCCATTTCAGCGGCCCAACGCCTGCGCCGCGTCCAGCGTGTTTTTCAGCAGCATGGTGATCGTCATTTGCCCGACGCCGCCCGGAACCGGCGTCAGATACCCCGCCGCTTCGCTGACCGATTCAAAGTCCACATCTCCGACGACCTTGCCGTCCACCCGGTTGATGCCCACGTCTACGACGGTCGCGCCGGGTTTCACCATGTCGCCGGTAATGAAACCGGCCTTGCCCACCGCCACTACGAGAATGTCCGCGGCGCGCGTAAAGGACGCGATGTCCTTCGTGCGGGAGTGACAGATCGTCACGGTCGCGTTTTCGGAAAGAAGCAGCAGCGCCATCGGCTTGCCCACGATGTTGGAGCGGCCGACGACGACCGCGTTGCGGCCGCTGATCGGGATGTCGTAATAGCGCAGCATCTCCATTACGCCGCTGGGCGTACAGGGAACGAAGCCCTTCACACCGTTCATCAGGTTGCCCGTATTGATCGCGTGAAAACCGTCCACGTCCTTGCGCGGGTCAATCAGGGCAATCACGGTCTCTTCCTTCAGATGGCGCGGCAGCGGCAGCTGCACCAGAATGCCGTGTACCGAGAGGTCCTCGTTCAGCTTACGAACGGTGTCCTCCAGTTCTTGCTGTGTGCAGTCCGCCCCAAGGCGGATGACGGTCGAGCGAATGCCCAGCTTCGCGCATCCGCGCTCCTTGTTTCGCACATAGATCTGGCTGGCAGGGTCATCGCCCACCAGCACCACCGCCAGGTGGGGCTCAATCCCCGCATCCCGCAGGGTTTGCGCGCGCAGCGCCAGTTTTTCCCGAACCGCCGAGGACACGGCCTTTCCATCCATCAACGTAGCAGCCATTCTTACGCCTCCGTTTCTTCCTTAAGCAATTGTTCAAGGCCGAGCAGGGCTATGCCCACCGCGTTATCCCCCGCGAACTCCGGCCTTGCGAAGCACAGCTCCAAAGGCAGCCGTCTTTTAGCTATCCTCTCCTGCAGCAGCGTGCGAAGGTGCAGCGAGGAAGCCACGCCCCCCGCCAGCAACGCCTGACGTACCCCCGTGCGCTCCGATGCCGCAAGCAGCATCCGTAAAATCGAACGCGCAAGCAGGGAGAAGACCTCTGCCGCCGCATCCTGCGGGGCGATGCTCCCCGCGTCAAGCAGACGCAGCATCTGCGTCTCCGCTCCCGAAAGCGAGCAATCTATCCCTCGCATGCTGACCTTCAGCAATCCTTGAGATTTCCCCGCCATCGCCAGGCGCTCCATTTCAGGGCCCGCCGGAAAGGAAAGCCCTATTCGGACGCCCACGCGATCCACAAGCTGACCCGCGTGCAGATCCATCGAACCGCCTAAAAGACGCAGCTCGCCCGGACGGGAAAGCAGCAGTTCGGTCGTGCCGCCGGAAAGATGCAGCGCTAAAAAGACCTCGCCGGCGATTCCGGAATCCACTCGCGCGGCGCGGATATGCCCTTCCTGGTGGCTCGCCGAAAAAAAAGGCACGCGCAGCAGCGATGCAGCCGCACGTGCGTGACTTTCGCCAACCCTAAAGACCGGCATGTAGGAGTCCTCCACCGGCCTTGGACGAACGCTCGCGCAAACCGCAGCCACTTCGCAGCCCGCAATGTCGCGCATCGCCTCCTGCAGAAGCCCTGGCAACGCCGATACGTGCTGAAAAAGGCCTTCTGATTGCTGAAGGCCGCGTTCACCCTGCGCTACGCGCAGCAAGCGACGGCGCGAGGACAGGATTTCTCCTTCGATTGACACAGCCGCTACAGATGTGGTGTAGCAGCTCGTATCGAACCCGACGACCGCCTTCACTTTTCGCTCTCCAACTGCCGGTTCAGGTTGCCCAGCACGCCATTGATGAACGCGCCCGACTGTTCGGTCGAAAAGCGCCTGGAAAGCTCCACCGCCTCGTTGATCGTCACTGCCGCAGGGATGTCGTCCATGTACAGCAATTCATACGCGGCCAAGCGCAGAATCGCCAGATCGACGCGCGCGATGCGCTCCATCGACCAGTCCTGCAAAAATGCCGCTATTTTGTGATCGACGACGTGCAGCGCCCCAAAGACGCCCTCAGTCGCCGCCTGAATGTACTTCGCGTCGTCCTTATCGGGCACAAATTCGATCATGCCGCCGAGCGTTTCATCGCCCGAACCGCCCATCATGTGCTCGTAAATCAGTTGCATCGCCGCCTCGCGGGCCGCAGATCGCGCCATGTCTTCTTCTCCGATCCAAATTGTATTTCCGAGCCGGCAAAACCGGCCGCCTGTCGTTTACTTCTCGTCGCGATGAAAGAGATCCATGATGCGCCCGATAAAGGCACGCTTGTCCTTCACACCGCCCAAGAATGCGCCCACCGCAAAACACACGCAGATCAGCAGCGTGCGCCAGAAGCCGATGAGCAAAAAGAGTACAGCCACCAGAACGCCCACCAACCCGTACGCGATGACGGAGGCGGGCGTCCCGGGTTCAAAAATCTGAGAAAGGATTTGCTTGAATTTTTCCACAGGTCATCCCTCACTCGGCCTGCTGCTCGTCGTCTTCACGGCCTTCGCCGTCTTCCGCCTCGCCGCAGGGCATGTCCTTATCCTCTTCCGGCATCTTGATATCGCTATGCGTTTCCTCGACCGTCTCTGGCGCAATTTCAACCGACGCTTCCGCATCCATATCCTTCACATCGACCGCGAGCGCCGGACGGTTTTCCGGCGGCACGTCTATCTTCGGCAGCGGTTCGGGCAAAGGCTCGCTCGTACGCGCAAACGCGTGCGAAGTCTGCAGCCGCGCGGGAATCGCATAGGGAGACCCACCGGCCTCCGTAGCGTCCGTCGTGCTGTCCACGATGACACGTACCTCGCGCACGTCCACGCCGGAACAGGCCTCCAGGTATTGCTTGATCTGCTTTTGCAGCGCCGCTACCGCGAGCGGAATGCTGATGTCCGCCGCCAGCGTCACGTGCACGTTGACCTGCACCGCATCTCCGTCGCTGGAAAGCTGCGAAGAGACGATCTTGAGCTCCGGATGCTGCGTCAGGCACTTGGCGACGAGCCCTTCCAGCGCCTTAACGGAGATTTTCACCGTTCCGTTTTCGTTCTTCTGAATAGCAAAACTGCGCTTTTGCCTGCGTCCGCCGGGGAATACGACCGCCAGCAGCAGCAACGCAAAGACGGCGACGAGCGCCGCCAGCGCGAACGTAAGCAGCCGGTTCCACGTTCCGTTTTGCAGGGTGGAAACGAGGCCTTCAAAGAAGGCCGGCGAAACGGCCTTTGCGCCGACCGCTCCTAGGCCCGCCGCAGCGCACAGAAGCCCCAGCACGCAAACGACGATCAGCAGACGATCCCAGATAGGATGTTTCATCTTTTTGTCCTCCGTTCAGCCGCCAGCGGTGATCATTCCTGCGCCTGATCCTCCGTGGGATCATCGCCTTCTCCCTGCTTTTCGTCGGGCGCGGAGGTTTCCTCGGCCACCTTGGCCTCGACCTGCGCCTGCAGCCGCGCCATCTCCTGGCTTTGCTGCAATTCCTTGTTTTCCTTTTCAAAGCTGACGCCCATCACGTGTACGTCTACGCTGATGACGTGAAGCCCCGTCATCGATTCGACGGACTTGCGGATATTTTCCTGCACGTTCAGGCCGACCACCTGAATGGGCATGCCGTAATCCACGATGATCGACACGTCCACCGTAACTTCTTCCGCCCCGACCTCCACCTTGACGCCGCGAAGCAGGGAGGACTTCGACTTGCCGCTGAGGATGCCCGTGATCGCGGATGGACCGGACATGCCGGCAACGCCCTCTACCTCGGTCGTCGCGACGCCCACGATGGTGGCGATGACCTCGCTGGCGTAGGTTATGGTACCCTTTGCATTCGTATCATCAACATTTACAGGCAGATTTTCACTCATGTCTCTACACCTCCTTGAGGATATACTCTAGTATAACAGATTTTTGTCTGATTGACAAATCTCTCGTTCATTTTGTCTGGATTATTTTGATGTTTTCGGCCTCTTCCTCTGTTTCACGTGTGGCGGCATCCAAAATCTGTACGGCCTGCGCGTCGCTGAGCGCGCCGCCGCCGACCACGACCGTCACGCTTCCCGGCTTTGCCGACACCAGCACGTTTTCAAATCCCTTTGCCTTGAGAATGCTTTCCAGGCTCGTCTCCTTTTCCATGCATCCAACCAGCGCGAGCTTTTGCGCCTGCGCCTGCGCCACGGTGTCCTTGGCCGCGCTCCCGTCCGCGATGATCGCGTCAAGCATGCTGATCTCCTGAGCGCGCGTCGTGGCGCGGTCCTGCTGATACGCGGAGAACGTGTCCTTTTCGCCGGTCGGCGCAGGGGTGGGGCTAGGGGTGGGCCGAGCGCCCTCGATGCGCACCACCGGTACCTCGCCGCTGATGCGCGCGTCGGGTGCAAGACCCAGGCGATAGTTGACGTACCCGGATACCACCAGCAGGCCCAGCAGCGTCAGCAGCATCGCCGTCTTTTTGTCCCAGAAGCTCTTTTTCTTTTCCACTTTCTTTCCCTCCTATTGATTGACATCCCTTTGCAGGACCTCCACCGCTGAGGCGGGGAGCGAGAGCAGCGTCTTAACCGCCTGCGCAAGCTCGATGCGCACCTGGAGATCGCCCGCGCCGTCTGCCACCACCACCACGCCGCTGGGCCGTTCGCTCGTCCTCTGGGTGCTTTCGCCAAACGCCCCGGCCGTCACGGCGGTATCCTGCGCCGTGTAGATGATGACGTCCACGTTGCCCGCGCCCTGTACCTTGGACAGCACCGCGCATAGCCGCTCCTCCAGGCTGGAATTCGTCCGTGCCGGCGTGCCCTGGCCCATCAGCGTCAAGGCGAGCAGGGCCAGCGCGCCGATGCCCAACAGCCATTCGATGCCGCGTACGGCGCGCAGCTTCTCCCAAATCTCCCTCATGGCGCACCTCCTGTAAGCACGTTCGTCACAAATGCGGCGTCCGTCACGGCGGGGGGCGCGCCCCTCAGCAGCAGAGAAATCTGTGTCATCATCATATGTAAGAGCAGCAGCCCGCAGACCAGACGCACATGCCCCCTGAATTTTCCCGGCCCCAGAAGAAGCTGACAGAGCGCCGACAGGCAGCTGAGCACGCAAAGTCTCGTAATGAGCGAGATCAGTCCCTCCACATTAGCGTCCCCTTTCTACCTTACCTGAGCATGACCGTCATGTTCCCGACGACGAGCAGCTGCGTGACCAGCAAAAAGAACATCGCGCTCACGCACAGCAGCGCAGAAAAAAGCGACATGAGCACGTCCGCCAGGTCCCCGATGCACGACACGAGCTGCCCGTCCGCGATCGGTTCCAGCAGCGCGGCACAGACCTTGAACACGAGCACCGAGCTCAGCACCTGCAAAAGCGGCGTGAGGACCACGCCGCACAGCAGGATCAGTGCGAACACGCCCAGCGCGTTCTTGATGAGCAGCGAACAGCCGACCAGCGTATCCACCGTATCCGCGAACATGCCTCCCACGACGGGCACGAAGTTGTCGATGGCGTACTTCGCCGTACGGATCGAAACCCCATCTACCGCGGCGCTGCTCACGCCCTGCACCACCATGACCCCGATGAAGACCGTAAAGCAGATACCCAGCGTCCAGTTCGCCACGTCTCGCAGGAGGGAGGCCAGGCGCGAGAGATGGATGCGGTCGGAAAGGTGGCAGATAGCCGTTACCGCGCCCGCACACAGCAGCAGACGCAGCGTCACATCCCGAACGATCGCCGTCATCGTGCCCGACGCCGCGATGACCGCCGGTTGCAGCACCGTGGAGGAAACGCTGCCACCCACCGCCGCCAGCAGCGCCAACAGCATCGGGAAGATCACCTGCATGGCGTCGGACATGGTGCGAATCGCCTTGCCGACCGTCTCCGCGCTCAGCGCAAGATGTGAGAGCACCGGGATGAGCACGAACAGGAAACAGGCGTAACGGCAGACCCCCGCGATATTCTCCGAGGAGAACGAATCGCCCATCTGCGTCACTACGCCGCACAGCACCGCGGGCAACAGGATTTGCATCATGAGCCCGAAGAGCGCGCTGAGCGAACGCCAAAACGCTGTTCTGATCCGTTCGAGCAGCCCCTCCGCGCTGAGCGAGGCTGTACCGCTTGCAAGGCCCTGTACGATCGATCTGGCGTCCGCGCCCTCCAGCATCGACCCGGTGATTTCGTCAAGGTCGGAAAAGTCCAGGCTGTTCAGAACGCCGTTCATCTGCTCGCTCAATGTTTCAGCCTGTCCGACGGCGGGAGATAAAAAAAACAGCACGAGCAGCAGGCAAAGAACCGTGCGCCTCACGCGAGCACCCCCGTCACCACGTCCATCAGAGAAACGACAATGGGCGCGGCGATGGAGAGGATGGCCACCTTGCCGCAGAGCTCCACCTTGTCCGCGATGCCTGCAGCGCCCGCATCCCGGCAGGCCTGTGCGCCGAACTGCGCCAGATAGGCGATGCCGATGACGCGCAGCAGCGTGGAAATGTACACGCCGTCCAACCCGACGCGGCTGGAAAGACTGCGCATCGCTCCCGCGACCTCCTGCACGCCGCCCAGCACGCCCAGCATCAGCAAAGCCCCTGCCGCGAGCGAAAACACGGCCGCCGCTTCCGGCTTTGCCTCTTTCAGCACCGCATAGAGGATGGCGGACGCGAGCCCCAGCCCCACCCATTGCGTGATCTCCATCTAAAGCCCCTCCCGGTCAGTAGAGCTGAAAGATGCTCTTGACGTTGTTGAAGAGCTGCGCCACGACGTTGACTACCATGAGCAGCACGACCACAAGCCCCGCGACGGACGTCAGCATGGCCATGTCCTCGCGGCCTGTGCGGTTGAGCACCTGCGTGATGACCGACACCAGAATACCGATGCCGGCGATTTGAAAGAGCAGATCGACGCTCACGAGCAAACCTCCTTTTATAGCCAGATCACCAGAGCAGCAGGATCAGCGCCGCGCCGCCCGTAAGTCCCAGCGTTCTGTACAGGCGCATCTCGTCCTTGAGTCGCCCGCGCGCTTCCTGTTCCAGCCTTTCAAGGACGCGAACCGCTCCCTCCAGCGCGCGCCGCTGCTGTTCCATGCCGCCCTCTCCGATCATCGAAAGCCAGGGATTCAGCGCGGCGAGGTCTTCCGCACGCAACACGCGCAGCGCCCCCCGGCGCAGCTCCCGTTCGGCCCGCGTCAGCGCCGCCTGAAAACCAAGCTCCGGCGCTTCTCCCATGATCCGGCCCGCCATGTCAAACAGCGCGCCCGCACGTCCACGCGCAGCCCTTCGGAGCAGCGCGGGCAGGGGCAACGCGCCCAGCAGCATGCCGTCCATCATCTGAAGCAGCGCGGCGCGCAGGTCTCGCAGCAGGTCGGCACGCGTGCGCGCAGCCTGCGCCGCTCCCACGCCCGCCGCAGCAGCGCAGGCGCCCACGGCGGCGAGTGCCGCCAGCCGCATCATGAAAGCCCCTCCGCCGCACGCGCGACCGCTTGGCCTGCTGCGTCAAAACAAGCTTTGATCCGTCCCCGGTCGGCAAGCAGCACGTAACCCGAAAACGCCCCTTCCTCCATCAGCCGCCGCAGCACGGGCCGCCCGCGCAGCGCTTCGATGGAATCCGCGTGAGCGCTCGCAAGCACCGAAACGCCGCAGCGCAGCGCCTCCAGCACCGCCTGCGCGTCCTCCTCGCGTCCGATCTCGTCCGTGACGATCCATTGCGGGCTCATCGCGCGCAGCAGCATCTGCATGGCCTGCGCTTTGGGGCAGCCGTCCATCACGTCCGTCCGGCCGCCCACGGGCATCTGCGGCACGCCGTCGACCGCGCCGCACAGCTCGGAGCGCTCGTCCGCAACGCAAACATGCTGTCCACGGATGTCCGAAAGCTGGCGCGCCGCGTCCCGCAGCACCGTCGTCTTGCCACAGCCCGGCGGCGAGAGAACCAACGTGCTTTTCGGATGTCCTTCTTCATCGAAAAGGCGAGGCATCAGGGCGTCCGCTGCGCCCGGCACCGGCCGGGCGATTCGAACGCACAGCGATCCGACCGAGTGAAGGCCTGTGATCCGTCCCTCTTGCACCGCGACCCTGCCGCAGACGCCGATACGGTGACCGCCCCGCACCGTGAGGAAGCCCTGACAGAGCTCATCCTGCCGCGCGTAGAGCGAGTGCTCGCACAGCGCTGCCAGCAGCGACTGCACCTCTGCGGCGCTGGGACGCCATTCCAACAGCGTGCTTTCTTCATCTGTCACCCACTCCACGCGCTGCTCCGCGCGCACGCGGAGTTCGAGCAGCGCGCACGCCTGCAGGGCGCTGAGCTCCTGTATCCGCCGCCTGACGGCGGACGGCAGATAGCGCAGGAGATCCTCCCGCCAATCGCCCATCTCCGCTCCTCCTTCACGTCTCAAGGGACTGTCCGTTTTGCTTTTTCATGGTATGTTGCCTGTCCGCGTTTCATGACAGCCTACTCAAACAGCATCAGGCCCAACGCATGATACAGGCCATAATCCACCACATCGCCGCCGCTTAACTTTTTTTCCTTCTGGAAGGCCTTGATCGCCGCGCTGGTCGCGTCGCCATACACGCCGTCGGGGTTTCCGTGATAAAAACCCAGTGCGCGCAGCTTTCGCTGTACGGCGCGCACGTGCGCGTTTCGGTCTCCGGGCTTAAGCGTACGCAGGGAATCGCCCAGCTCCCCGTAAGCGCCGCCTTCGATGATGACCGTCGCGCCGTTTTGAACCCGCGCGTACAATTCCTCCACGTCCTTGTTGTACATGCGGATGCACCCGTGCGACGCGTTGTACCCGATGGAATTGGGCTTGTTCGTGCCGTGAATGCCGTAAGTCCCCCAGGGAACGTTCAACCCCAGAAAGCAGGTTCCAAAGCCGCCCGGGTCTCCGCTGAACCGATTTACGATCTTGAAGACGCCCAGCGGCGAGGGCGTCTTATAAGCGCCTGCCGCGACCGGGTAGCGCTTTATCTGCACGTGATCCTCGTAGAGCGTGAGCGTCATGCGCTCGACGTCCACCACGATCACCTGTTCCGGTCCTCGAGCATTCGCGTGCCCTGAAAAGAGAAAAAGCGCCGAAGCCACCACCAGCGCCGCGCACCAAAGAATTCTTCGACGCATCTTGCACCCCTCCGCAGGCATCCTATGAAAATGGGGAATAAAAAATGCGGCGGCAGGACCTGCCTCCGCTCCGAACGGCATATTGGCCGCAAGCGATTTTTAAATCCAAATAAAAACGACCCAAGGCCTTTAGCCGTGAATCGTCTTCGCATCCTCATTCAGCGGGTTTCACCCGTCCCGCATCCCTGTTCGTTTCTTCGTGCAGATTTTCCCGCAAGCGGTTGATCTCCACCGTCCAATCACGCTTCATGTTGCGGGCGTGCTTTTTCAGGTACGCCTCGCTGAATTCCGCAGGGCTGATGCCGTAGCAGAGCAGCACGTCCCCAAAGTACATCAGCACGTCGACCATTTCCTCGATGAAATGCGCGCGGACGTCCTGATCTTCCATGATCGCTTTGTCGCCGATCTTCTTGATGACGTCGATCACCTCGCCGCACTCGCAGAGCATCCAAAGAAGCTGCTCGCGGGCCTTAGCCGGGCTGAGCCCTCCCCATTTGTCCAGGTATTTCTCCTGCAGTTCCCGCTGCATCTGCAAAATGTCACTTACGGAAATCTCCATGCCCAGACCCCTTTCTTTCCCGCTCTAGTGTATCTCTTCTTTCGCCCTCTCCATGAGCCGCGCGACGAGCCGTTCCATGTGCGCGCGTGCCTGTGAGCTCGCGAGCGCCTCGCGCGATGGGTCGGGCGCGCCGTCGCCCATGATGGCGATGAACTGGCTCACCTTGAGGCCCAAAGCCTCCTGCATGTCCTGATCCGATCCGCGCGGCGAGACAAGATAGTAGCAAAGCAGCGAATCCTCCTGACCGATGCGGTGCGCGCGATCCTCCGCCTGGCTGTGCACAGCGGGCGACCAGTCCAGTTCACCGAACACCACGCAGGTCGCGCGCTGCAGATTGAGCCCCGCCGCCGCCCGCAGCGACACGCAGCAAAGGTTCGTCTTTCCCGACATGAACGCGCCCGCCGCCTGATCCTTCTGATCCTGCGTCTCCCGCCCGGTAATGAAGACCGGGTGAAACGCGTGCAGCTCCGTCCGGTAGCGGTCCATCACCTGATGATGGTGCGCGAAGAGCAGCACGCGTTCGCCGCCTTCCAGCAACGCGCGCACAAACGCCGCGACGAAGGGCGCCTTGGAAAGCCCTGTCGCCTGCCTTTCACCCTGACAGACCTGCTCCGCCAGCAGCGCGCGCTCGGATGCGCCCAGCGATACGTCGCTCAGCCGCAGTGCCTTTTCCCACACCGCCTTCATGACGCCCTTGTACAGCGCGTCGTCCGCGTCGATTTCCTGCACCAGGCGCCGTTTGGGCGGCAGCTCCGAAAGCACCTGCTGCTTTGTTCGGCGCAGCATCAGCCCTTCGCGGCGCAGATGCTCGCCCAGCAGATCCGGCTTGGCGACGATGGCGTTTCCGTATCCATAGCACCATTCGCGCGAGAAGCTCTCCCAGTCGCCGAGAAAGTGAAAGTCCAGGATGTTGATGACGTTGAAGATTTCGCCGCCCTTGTTGTAAATCGGCGTGCCCGAGAGACCCACGACGTGCTCGCAGCTTTCCGCCAGCAGGCTGGCCGCGGAGTATTTTTCCGTTCCCGCGTGGCGCAGCTCCTGAATTTCGTCGAAGATGACCGACTGCATGCAAAGGCGCGGCAAGACCTCCTTCCACCCGCGCAGGAGCAGATAATGCACGATGTACACGTCTGCGACCGGCAGTTCGTAGGGCGTAAGCCCCCGGATGACGTGGACGCGCAGACCGCCCGGCAGCTTCAAAAAGCGCTGAAGCTCGCGCTCCCAGTTGCGTACGAGGTGTGACGGCACGACGAGCATTACCGGCAAAAGCCGCGTCGTCGCCAAAAAGGCGATCGCCTCCACCGTCTTGCCCAGGCCCATCTCGTCCGCAAGCAGCGCGCGGGGATTGGCGAGCAGCCAGGCGAGCCCCTCCTTTTGAAAGGGACGCAGCGCGCCCTCAAAGTATGCCTCCGGGGGCGTTACGCTCTGGGGCATCCGCTGGGCACGAAGACGCTGCGCGGCGTATGCCTGCGCCTGGGTGAGCGCCTCTTCCCAGCGCTTTTCGTCCCGCTCGCTCACGCGCAGGGGATAACGCAGCATCAGCCAGTTCAGGTCTCCCACGATGCGCCGGTGCGCCGTGAAGCGCGCCTCGCCGCGTCCATGCCCTTCGCAGCCCGGAAACAGGCGCTTGGCCATCTCGGTCACGCAGGGTTCGCCCTTGATCGTCCAGCAGCGGCTGCGGCGGTTGTAGCTGAGCGTACCGTAGTAATGCTCCGCGTCGCCAGTTCTTTGCAGGTAGGCCGGAATTTCGTTTCTTTCGTTCATGGAAGGCTGATCCCCCACTGTCTGTTCAGGCTGACCACGCAAAGGGGCTTTCCGCCGACCGCGCGCGGCATCATAGCGCTTCGCTGCACGATCAGCACAATCCCGCTGATTGCCTCGCTCTGCGCGTAGCGGGCAAGCTGGCGCAGCAGCGCTGCGCGCTCAGGCTTTCCGCACTTCACTTCGATGCCCACCGTGCCGCACAGAAAGTCGATGCGCCGCCCGCCGCCGAGCTTTGCCTCGTGCTGCGCCGAAAGCCCGAATACCTCAAGCGCTCGAGCGATCTGCTCGTGCAGCTGCGCTTCGCTCTGCCAGGGCGCCGTGCGAAGGACGGATACCGCCTCGACGATTCGCCGCATTTCCTCTTCCAATCCTTTTACTCCCCCCGCCAGCCATGTATCTGCCATTTTAGCATTCCCAGAGCGCGCTTTCAACCGTCCGTTCCACTTTTTTCGCGCACCCCGTTTTTCCTTTTTGCCCGCAGGCCTTGCAACAAATGCTATTTTGAGGTATGATGAACGTATTCAAATTGTAGAATTTTCATTAGGAAAGGGGATTCCTACATGCCTCGAACCCGTCGCATGCTCGTTTCCGCGCTGGCGCTCGCGCTGATCTTCGTCTTTTCGACCGGCGCGCTCGCGGAAAAAGCCATTAAAAAGGTCGATCCCACCATCAAGGTGAACAAAAATTCATTTACGATCCGCCCCGGCATCGATACGGAAATGACGCTGACGCTCAGCATGCCCGGCTTCCTCTCCGTCAGGACGCTGGACAAGGACGGGGGCGAAATCGAAACCCTCTTCACCGACCGGGAATACCCCAGCGGCCCGAGCAGCTTTGCCTGGAACTGCGCCAGACAGGACGACGGCTCGTTCTACCCTGACGGTGAATACCGTCTCGGTTTCACGCTGCGCGACGAATTCGGCAACGTCTCCAAGGAGTCGACCGTGAAGATCAAGACCGGTCAGCCCCGCCCCGTCGTATCCAACGTCCAGTTCAGCAACGAAAATAAGAAAAAGCCCTGGACGTTCACCGTCGATCTGTCGATGAACGGATCCGTGCGGCTCGATATCTTCAACGCGACCAACCTCGACAACAGCATATACGAGATCGACGGCATCGAAAAGGCTAAAGCCGGCACGGCGACGATCGCCTGGGACGGCAAGATCGTCGAAAAAGAGGACAACAAGGTCGTAGATTCCTACTCCCTTTCTCCTGGCAACT
This sequence comes from Beduinella massiliensis, assembly GCF_900199405.1. Taxonomy (NCBI): domain Bacteria; kingdom Bacillati; phylum Bacillota; class Clostridia; order Eubacteriales; family Beduinellaceae; genus Beduinella; species Beduinella massiliensis. The sequence continues at coordinate 2,044,659 of NZ_LT963430.1, read as the reverse complement.
ACGCCGTTCGGGTAGTTCTCATCGACAAGGATGACGAGGAAAGCGACGACGAGCCTATCTTCATCACGGTCGTAGACGACAAGGACATGACGCCCTACATCACCGGCACGGAGCCCGAAATCACGCCTGAACCCGAAGAGGAAGAAGAGCCCGCGTCGGAGGATGACGAAGAGGAAGACGATAGCGGCGACGTCATGGACGCTGAGGACGACGGCAAGGATGCTGAAAAGACCACCTCTAAGAGCGCCAAGGATACAGGAAACGACGATGACCGCACCATCGGCAAGGCGATCAAGAACGACGTCAACGTCCGTTCAAAGCCCACCAAAAAAGGGGTACGCATTACACGCCTGCGCCTGAACGAAACGGCCACCATTCTCGATACCGTCACCGATGACGACGGCGAAACTTGGTACTACATCCATACGCGCGGCGGCGACGAAGGCTATGTGCTCGGAAGCCTCATCGAGATTCAATAAAGACAGACAAAAAAATCCTCCCTCGATCAGGGGAGGATTTTTTTGTTCAATCTGCGATAATATACGCCAGCGCGTAGGCGCTTGCCGGGCGAATACCGCGTTCAGCCCAGGAGGCTTCGATCTCCGGATCCACCGCCGTCGACAGTTCGACCGAGTTTCCAGCCGGAATGCCCAGGTAATACGGCGAAAGCGTATCCACGAAGATCAGCTTGCCCTCCGCGTCGTACAGCGCGTAGACGATCATGATGTTCGAGACCGTCTCCTGCTTGTCGTTCATAACCGTCGCTTTAAGGGTCGTAGACATATCGTCTCCGTAGAGCGTCTGTTGTGAAAAATCAGCGGTGCAGTTCAGCCGGATGACCGATCCCTCGCCCGCAGGGCGTGCTACGAGATCGAACTTGTAAGCCGCCATCGTGTTGAGCGAATCCAGATTCGTATATTCCCGAACGAATCCCTTTTCCCCAGGGGCCAGCACGGAGGGATAGCAGGAGTACACCGGGGTCGAATAGATCGCCTGTCCCTCCGAATTGTACAGCTCCAGCGTACCGCCGTCCAGCACGATCGGGACGTCCCCCGTGTTTTCAATCTGCGCAAAGTAGTACGCGTAGAAAACATCCTCATAGGCGTAGGTCTGCGCCGTCTGCTGGGTGATCGTTGCCTGGCCTTCCGCCAGCGCGCCCACCGAAAAGAGCGCCAGCAGCAGCGAGGTTCCCAACGCCAAAAGTCCTTTTTTCATCTGTCTTTGTACCTCCTTCTTGGGGTTTTTAACACTATACCACAAAAGGAGCAAAAACTGTAGCCCCTGAGCGGAAATAGCAAAATTAGGCGCATCCCCAAAAACAAAAGCAGCGCGTCCCACTGGACACGCGCCCCGGCACGTATGCCTTTCACGTTCCCTGCGTTGGCATTACCCACATCAGGTTCTTCGGGTCGAAGCCGGCTGGCTTCCTCTCAGCCCGGAAAGCGAGCTCCCCGTTTACAGGTTTTATTGTAACGCTTTTGCTGCTCTCTGTCAAGCGCTGTCCTGCGGGCCTTTTGCGCGCAGTGTAGGAGTACAATACATATTGGACAGTAGAAGAAAAAAAGGATGAAGGATATGGCCTCATCGGTTATAGTTGGAGTTGCGGACAACAACTATACGAGAGGGGGCCACATCCTTCATGAGCAAGAGTATAACACAGGACATGGCATATCGGCAATCCCTGATGAAGTATGCGGAGAAATACGGCGTGAGCCGGGCCAGCCGGAAATACAACAAGAGCCGGTCGTATATCTACTTCTGGAAAGCTCGCTGGGATGGGAGCATGGCCTCCCTGGCCTGCCAGTCCCGGCGTCCCCACAGCCATCCCAACCAGCATACCGAAGCGGAGCTGAAGCTGATCCGGGATATGCGCCGCAGAGATCCCAAACTAGGTATGGTGGAACTGTGGCACCGCTTACGTCGGCGGGGATATACCCGCCGACCGGAGAGCCTCTTCCGCGTGATGCGGAAACTGGGGTTATTCCCACAAGCCGAGAAGAAGCCGGCTTATAGGCCCAAGCCTTATGAGCAGATGACCTATCCTGGACAGCGCGTTCAGGTGGATGTGAAGGTGGTGCCCCGCCGCTGTATCGCGGACCCGGAGCTGCGCCTGTTTCAGTACACTGCCATGGATGAGTTCACCCGACTGCGCTTCCTGGCCGCTTACCCTGAGCAGTCCACCTATTCTTCCGCTGACTTTCTCAAAAGGCTGTTCAAGTGGTATGCCCGCCGGGGTATCCGGGTAGAGTGTGTCCAGACCGACAACGGCTTTGAATTCACCAACCGCTTTTCCAACAGCAAACGCAATCAGGTAACGCTGTTTGAGAAAACGGCTGCTGATCTGGGAATTCGGCATAAGCTCATAAAACCATACACACCTCGCCACAACGGTAAGGTTGAACGCAGTCACAGAGAAGACCAAAAGCTATTCTACAATACCCATTCTTTCTTCTCGCTCGATGACTTTGGTGGGCAGCTAGCTGCCCACCAAGCTCGCACCAACAACAGACCGATGCGCCCTCTCCTTTGGGTTTCGCCTAGAGAGTTCCTTCTTGCTTTCACTGTCCAAAATGTTTGACAAACCTACATGTCCTGCGGGCCTTTTGCGCGCAGACAGACGATGCTCAGAACCGGAACGCCGAGCGGGAAGGCGACGATTTCGCACTTCGCCATGAAGAGGAAGAACAGGTTCGGCCTGCCGCAGGCCATGAGGCTCTCGTAATTCCCCTGCCCTTTGCAGATCACCACGTCCGCCTCTTCAAACGCGCGTCGGAACGCAGGCGACGTATGGCAAAGCACCGTACCCAGCGCGCCGTCTCCGCTTGAAAGTACCGATGCCACTTCCTCCATCCGTACCTGACGTGCGTCCATCAGCGTCACATCGTTTACGATCGGGCGTCCGCGCACGCCAAAGGTCACGCGAAGCTGCGGATACCGGTCTTTTAACGTCTCAATGAAAAGCCTGTCCAGCACGATTTCTCCGCAGTTGTCCCCCAGATACAAAAGACGCTTCGCATCCGTCAGCGCCTCAAACAGCGGCGCGCTGTCGTCGATCGACAGGGTATCGACCGTTTTCAGCCTTTCCTTGAGCATTTGAAGACTGAACGTATGCCGGGCCGCAAAGTCGATCAGGTTGCCGCTGATCGCGAGCCGAAGCGCCAGCGATAAAGGCGCCGGTGCTTCGGCAATTTGTGCGCGAAGCTGCGGCGCCAGACGCAGAACCTCTTCATTGTAAAAGGCCCGGAGCTCCCGATAAGGATCCTCCTCGCCCAGCACCTGTGTCAGCATGCCATAAATTCTGCCCATGACCTCGGGGTTGCACGCATGCTCTTCCGCCTCGCTCAACAGCAGCTCTGCACGCGCAAGCAGCTCGTCCTCCCTGTCCCGTGGCAGATTCAGCAGCGCGCAGACCTTACGCACCTGCTCCCTGTCGCACGCTTTGCACGCTTCCCGCATTTTTGCCTCCATACAAAAGCAGCCGAAACCTTCGCTTCGGCTGCCTGATTTCATTTTTGTGACGCGACGTGCATCGGTTCCCGCCGTTCGTACAACTGCCTCACGGTCTCCGGCTCCGATGCGTACAGCGTGTCGTGAATGTATCCCGCCGTCGCGCGAAAACATTCGATCATAATCGGATTGAACACGCCGCATTCGCCGCCCAGGATCATATGTACCGCTTCCTCATGCGTATACGCCTTTTTGTAAACGCGTACGCTTACCAGCGCGTCGTAGACGTCGGCCAACGCCACCACCTGCGCCCAGACGGGAATCTGATCCCCCACGAGCCCATCCGGATAACCGCGGCCATCCCAGCGTTCGTGATGATAGCGGCAGATGTCGTAGCAGTACTGGTAGATTTCGCTCTCCTGAAGTCTGGGCACGCTTTGCAGGATTTCGCACCCGCGAATGGTGTGCTCCTTCATGATCTCGTATTCTTCCGAAGTCAGCCTGCCCGGCTTGTTGAGGATGTAATCCGGAATTGATATTTTGCCTACGTCATGCATGACGGAAGCGTCCGTGATCTGCGGAATCTGTTCTTCCCGAATGCCGAGCTGCGGGTAGTGGTGCACGATGTACTTGAGGAGCACCGCCGTCAGGCTGCGGATGCGCTTGACGTGTTCGCCCGACTCGCAGTCTCTGAATTCGATAACCGTCGACAGGGTATCGATGAGCGCGCTGTTTGTCTCTTGAATCTTCTGCGCCTGCGCCTCCAGCTGGCGGGCCTGCCTGTCCAGCGCAATCTCCTGCTCGTCCACGACGTGCTTGAGCTGCTCTCTGTTTTCGTACAGCTCAATCACGTTGTTGATACGCCTGCGGATGAACTCTGGCATAAAGGGCTTCTTGATGATATCGACCACGCCCAGTTCGTATCCGCGCCGCAGCGTGTCGTCGGAATTTTCAGCCGTAATCAGGAATACGGGGATCTTCTTCATCAGCCCGCGCAGGGTCAGGGCCTGCAGCACCGCAAAGCCGTCCATTACCGGCATGACGAGATCCAGCAGGATCGCGGCGATCCCCATCGGATGTGCGTCGATGATCTCCAGCGCATCCCGGCCATTTTCCGCTTCAAGCGTCGCATAGATGCCGTTGAACGCCTCACTGAGCAGTGCGCGGTTCAATTCCACGTCGTCCACGATGAGCAGCGCTTTGTCACTGCGCACAGCACATCCTCCTTCCGTTGTTGATCTTCCGTATCGTTCAGGCTCCGCGCGGAACCGTTTTAAGCGTCCACCTGCCCTAAATACTGCAAAATCTTATCGTATTCAGCGCGCACCGTTTCATAGAGGGCAGGTACGCTCGAACCTTGCCCCTGGCGAACAGCGACCACAAGGTCGTTGCAGGCCGCCTGCAGTTTTCCAAAGCCCAGATTGGCCGACAACCCCTTAAGGGTGTGGGCCGTCCTCTCTATTTTCTGCGAATCGCCCTGCTCGATGGCATCCTTAAGCTCACGGTAGGTCGCGTCCTGCGGAAACCGCATGACGAAGCGCCTGAGCAAACCTTCATTTCCGGAAAAACGATGCAGCGTTTCCGGAAGGTTTACGTCAAGCGAGATAAGCGCGTCTCTAAACTCCATTTTCTATCCCTCAACTAATGTAGGCGCGCAAAATACGGGTGCGCGCGGCGTTATCTGTATTTGCATGGCAAAACAACGATGCCGTCTTGCCTGTGTGGAAAACCAATCTGATATAGTCTACCACATTCACCGGCAATGTTCAACCTTTCACGTCAAAAACCGGTCGAAATACCGTTCTCTCGCAAGAATATATCAATAATTCAAAATATATTGATTTTTCTATTGACGTTTTCATTTCATTGATCTATAATATCAGCAGATGAGCAATCGTTCATCTTTCGAGATTCAAACGCGATCGTTCTGGAGCATAATTGAGAAGGGAGCGGTAATCATGAAAAAGCATTTTAAACTGATCGACCTGGACTGCGCCAACTGCGCCGCCAAGATGGAGGATGCCATCCGCAAGATCGAAGGCGTCGAAGATGTATCCGTCAGCTTTCTGTCGCAGAAGCTGACGCTTACGGCAGCGGACGACCGCTTCGACGCGGTCGTCAAGGAGGCCGTCAAGGCCTGCCGGAAGATCGAGCCGGACTGCACCGTCGTTCTGTAACGATAGGCGGCACGGCCGCCCGTTGAAAGCGAGGAGGGTTCTCTTGTCCAACAAGCAAAAAAAGATGCTCGTGCGCATCCTCGTGGGCGCTGCGCTTCTTAGCGCGGCGGCGCTGATCCCTGCGGAGGGATGGCTGCGCGCTGCGCTGTTCCTCGTTCCCTATGCGCTCGTCGGCTGGGACGTCCTGTGGCGCGCGCTGCGCAACATCCGCGGCGGTCAGATTTTCGATGAGAATTTTCTCATGGCCGTGGCGACGCTGGGCGCGCTTGCTCTAGGAGACTACGCAGAAGCCGTCTTCGTGATGCTCTTCTATCAGGTGGGCGAGCTGTTCCAGAGCTACGCGGTCGGACGCTCCCGCCAGTCGATTTCCTCTCTGATGGACATCCGCCCGGACTTTGCCAACATCGAACGAGATGGAGCGCTCGTACAGGTAGACCCCGAAGAAATCGCCGTCGGGGACGTCATCGTCGTAAAGCCCGGAGAAAAGGTACCGCTGGACGGCACCGTGCTGGAAGGTTCCTCCACGCTGGATACGGCTGCGCTGACCGGCGAATCCCTGCCCCGGGAGGCCCGCCCCGGCGACGGCGTCGTCAGCGGCTGTATCAACCTATCCGGACTGTTGCGCGTCCGCGTGACCCAGCCCTTTGGAGAATCGACGGTTTCCAAGATCCTCGATCTCGTCGAAAACTCCAGCAGCAAAAAGGCGAAGGCGGAGAACTTCATCACCAAGTTTGCGCGTTACTACACCCCTGCCGTCGTCATCGGCGCGGCGGTGCTGGCGGTGCTTCCTCCGCTTCTGTTGGGCGGCGGGTGGGGCGAGTGGATCAGCCGCGCGCTTACGTTCCTCGTCATCTCCTGCCCCTGTGCGCTGGTGATCTCCATTCCCCTCAGCTTCTTTGGCGGCATCGGCGGCGCCTCCAAGTGCGGTATCCTCGTCAAGGGCAGCAATTATCTGGAAGCGCTCTCTCATGCGGGCATCGTCGTCTTCGACAAGACGGGCACCCTCACGCGCGGCAGCTTTGAGGTCACGGCTGTGCACCCGGACGAAGTCTCCGAGAAGGAGCTGCTGGAGATCGCAGCGCTGGCGGAAAGCTTCTCCGATCATCCCATTTCCCGTTCCCTGCGAGAGGCCTGCCACGCCGAGCTGGACGCCGGGCGCGTGCAGGACGTCAGCGAGCTCCCCGGCCATGGCGTAAAGGCGCGGGTAGACGGGCGCCTGATTTACGCCGGCAATGGCAAGCTGATGGACCAGGCAGGGGTCGAATGGCACGATTGCCACAAGGCGGGTACCATCGTACACGTAGCGGCCGACGGGCAGTACATGGGCCACGTCGTGATCTCCGACACCGTCAAGCCCGACGCGAAAAAGGCAATCGCCGCGCTCAAGGAAACCGGCGTTCGCAAGACCGTCATGCTGACCGGCGACTCTGAAAGGGTCGGCAGGGCAGTTGCCGCCGAACTCGGCGTGGACGAGGTGCACGCCCAGCTTCTGCCCGCGCAAAAGGTCGAGCAGGCCGAGCGGCTGCTTTGCGAAAAGCAGGGAAGCGAACAGCTCGTCTTCGTCGGCGACGGCATCAACGACGCTCCCGTTCTCACCCGCGCGGACATCGGCATCGCGATGGGCGCGCTGGGTTCCGCCGCGGCGATTGAGGCGGCAGATGTGGTGCTGATGGACGACAAGCCTTCCAGGATTGCGGACGCTATTCGCATTTCCCGCCGGACGCTTCGCATCGTGCGCCAGAACATCGTCTTCGCGTTGGGCGTCAAGGCCGTCGTGCTCGCGCTGGGCGCGCTGGGCCTGGCGAACATGTGGGCCGCCGTCTTCGCGGATGTGGGCGTCTCGGTGATCGCGATTCTTAACGCGACGCGCGCGTTGCACGTCAAAAATCTATAAAGCTCCGCATAGGATTGCCCGCCGGTGCATCTGCCGGCGGGCCCTTTTGATTTGCCGCGAAAATTACGCGCTGCATTGGCATGCGCAAATGGACGCCGTCAACGGACGTACGAAGTCGGATGCGGGCATCGTCCGGATCAGCGCCTTCTCCGATCTCCGTACAGATAGCGGCGGATGTCCGCCTCGTCCTCGCGTTCCAGGTCGCGCACGCCCGCCTGACGCTCCAGGTGGTGGCGGAATTCGTGGCGCAGCACCTCGCGCACGTGCCTTCTGAGCTCCTCCGGGGAACAATTCCCGTATACTTGCTGAAACGATCCGTAATAAATCACGATGCGGCTGCCCATCGCGCCGCTGTACTGGTATTCTCCCATCGTATACAGGTCGTCCGCGCGCGCGTGTTCGCTTAAACGGCAGGCTTCAGAGAGGATGACGCCCCCGTTGAGCCCACGGTAAAGCACTTCGGGGAGCTCTTCCGCCTCCTCGTCCAGCATCTCGTGGAATTGTTCCAGCGATACCATATTCTGCACCTCCGCCTGTCGTTCTCCTTATTCTATCATGACGCGCCTTTTTCAGCAACCGCGTGCGCGTCGCCACACGCTCTCCTTCATTTTTCACAATTGGCCTTTATGCGTTCATTCTGCGGACACAGTTGGGCTGTATACTCTTTCACAACAACAGGAGGTGATTCTTCATGAAAGAAAATTTTCTCACGAAGCTCGCGCTTCGTTTCCCGCAGCTTTACCTGCTTCTATCCGCGATCGACACCCGGCTGGGCACCTCAATTCTTCCCCTGCCTGCGCTATCCCGCCGCTCCTTTGGCCCGCGTGCCCACTAAGGCAACAAGCCTTTTCACATAGATTCGTGCCCCAGCGGCTTTCGTTCAAGCCGCCGGGGCACGTTTGCGTCTAGTCCGGCCAGGTTTCGCTGTCGTCGTAGATGCCGCCGAACTCGCGCAAGCCCTGTGTCATCGCGTTATTCGCGACGGCGCTCAGATCTTCAACGTTGTCGATTTCGTCCATGCGACTGTCCACCGCGCGCTTCACGCAAGGGTGCAGCGACTCGTAAAAGGCTGCGGCACGTTGATCCCGCTGCAAAAGGTGCTTCAAAGACACATTTCTCATCCCTTTCCGTCTTCCGATCCGGTTCGGTTCAAAATGTATCCTTCCCTGCACCCCGGTCTTCCATGAGTGACGCCGTGCTTACAGGTCGTAGACGCTGCGCGCCCGAAGCTGTTTTGCGCTGCCGCGAAGCACCTTTACGCGGCGCTCGCCCGCGTTCATATCGAAGAAATTGTCCGAAAGCAGCAGATCCGCGTCCTCCGATTCGATCTGCACATAGCGAGCGAACGCACAGGCCGTAACGACGACCTCGTCTCCCTCTAAGCGCAGGGCAAGTTTGGGATCCATAAACGCAAAGTGTTTAGGCGCGCAGAAGAGCGCTGTGCCGCAGGAGACCGCCTTGCCATCCTGTTCAAACGAAAAGCTCGCGTAGTTTGCCGTGAGCGACGCTTCCTCAAAGCAGAGCTTTTTCAGCCAACGGCTGGAAAGCGCCGGCACTTCGATCTCCTCTGCTCCCTCGCGTACGACCGCACCGTCGGGTGTGCGAAGCGCCCAGCGCACGATTCCGTGCACCGTAAAGCGCGTCTCATTGGCCACGCACAGGGTGATCGAGCGCTCGATGGGCTCTGGATGGAACTCGTTGATCTGGGGGTTCTGGGTGATTTCGCCCTCCTCGCAGCAGGAGAGCATTACCGGCGCGAAGAAGCGCTTGGCCGCGTAATGCAGCGCCTTCCAGCGGCCATAGTAGTCGATGGAAGACCAGGACGCCACGGGCCAGCAATCGTTGAGCTGCCAGATGATCGCGCCCATACAGCGCCCGCGGAACCTGCGCCAGTGCTCCACACCGTAGCGGATGGCGTCCGCCTGCAAGAGCTGAGAGGCATACAGCAGGTTATCGAAGCTCTCCGGGTAGCGGTAGGTCTGCGACAGGTAGGAAAGGATTTTTCCGTTTGCCGCGCGATTGCGCTGATGACGCTCCATGACGCGCGAGAAGATGTTGCGGTCTTCAGGCAGCGTAAAGGACTTGACCGTTTCCAGGCACGGGAAGGACTGGAAGCCAAACTCCGACGCGTAGCGGAAGTGGAACTTGCGGTACTCTGTGAAGGGCTTTTCGCCGTGCCACACGTCCCAATAGTGCACGTCGCCGCGATTGGGGTCGTTCGGCTCGTCAAACGCCCCTCCGGAGGAGGGCGATGCAGGCCAGTAAAATGTCTGCGGCGCGTAAGCCTTTACCACGTTGGGGATGATGTATTCAAACATCTTCGTGTAATCGGCCATGTGGCTGGGGCGCCTTACGCCAAATCCGGACTGCCCCGCACGAACGGCGTCCGCCGCTTCCTTCTGGAACATCTCCATCTCGTTGTTTCCGCAAAGCAACGCCAGCGACGCGTGATGGCGCAGGCGCAGCACGTTGTCGATCGCTTCCTGTGTAATGGATTCCTCGAAGTCCTCCGTCAAATCGTAGAACGCGCAGGCGTACATGAAGTCCTGCCAGACGAGCAGGCCCAGCTCGTCGCAGATGTCGAAGAAGAAGTCGTCCGGATAATACCCCCCGCCCCAGACGCGAACCGTATTAAAATGCGCCAGCTTTGCGTCCTCCAACAGGCGGCGCGTGCGTTCGGGCGTCACGCGGGAAAGGATATTGTCCTCCGGGATGTAATCGCCGCCCATCGCGAAAATTTTGACGCCGTTGATCACATGGCAGAATTCCTCTCCCCATTCGTCCTTCTCGCGCGAAACCGTCAACGTACGAAGGCCGATACGCCGCTCCCACACGTCCAGCAGCTTTTCATCCTTTGAAAGCTCCACGCGTACGGTGTAAAGCGGCTGGTCTCCATAGCCCGCAGGCCACCAGAGCATGGGCTCGCCGATTACGACGTTCAGCGATTCGTCGTCCTTGGGGCGGTACACCCGCCCATCCGGCGCCGTAACCGTAGCCGAAAGGGTCATCTCCTCCTCCATGTAGGCATCCAGCTCCGGCTCAAGGGAAAGAATCACGCGCCCGTCCTCGTGCAGCTGGCCGACGTACACGCTGTCGATGCGGGCCATTTCGATCCCCAGCAGCGAGATGTCCCTCCAGATGCCCGCATCCGGCAGGCGAGGCCCCCAATCCCAGCCGAACATGCAATGCGCCTTGCGCAGATGTGAAAATCCCGGCGTCGCGTCCGTCGTACCCCAGCAGGGGCGTGCTTCGTTCTCCGCAAGGATGTACCTGAGCGGCGAACGGAACAGGATACGCACCTCGTTTTCGCCCGCACGCAGCATGTCCTTCACGTCCCACTCCCAGGTGCGGTGCATGTTGTCGGCGCTGGCGACCGCTTCACCGTTCACCGTCACGTCGCACAGCGTGTCCAAACCCTCGCAGCGAAGCAGCACCGCGTCGCAGGCGAGCAGAGTTTCGTCCACTGAAAAGCTGCGGGTATAGACGTAGTCCTCCCGCATCACGTCAAACGCCGCCTGCTCATTTTCCCGGTAAAAGGGGTCCTCCAGCCTGCCTGCGCGCAGCAAATCCGCGTATACGGAGCCCGGGACCACCGCGTCGAGCCATGCGTCGTCCCCCGCTCTCTGCATGCGCCAGCTCCCGTTCAGAGATTGTGCGATCATTTGTTTCATCCTTTCGCTTGGTTTTTAGCTGCTAGGGGATTCTCCCCTGCGCGCGCCATCTCCTGCCGTCTGCAGGCGCCGAAAAAGAAAAAGGGGCCGCCGCCGATAAAGCGGACAGCCCCACCTCCCATCGGGCGAGGCGCCACCGCCGCCTCTGCCCGAAAAGGTCGTTATTCGTTTTCCATGTCCTCTACGCTGATGGACGTGAACTCCGTGCCGTCAAAGGCCGTCACCGCGTCGTGCCACTCGGCGGTGAACTCCTCCAGCGACAGGTTGTTGTCCCGCATGTAAAGCGCGGGCTCGAGCCCCACGTAGCGGAAGTGCCAGGGCTCATAGATGATCTGGGTGATATCCTCCTTGTCCTTCGCGTAGCGCAGGATAAAGCCGTAATCCCAGCAATTCGCCGCAAGCCACTTGCCCTCCTTGGTGTCCGCGAAGGCGCTGGTAAAGCGCTTGCCGATGCCGGAGTAGTTGATGATGTCGATGCCAAGGCCCGTCTGATGATCCGAAGACCCGGGATAAGCCACCACCTTGTCGTCCACACCGTTATTCTTTTTTAGCCGGTTGTAATACATGGTGTTCTGCGTCTGATAGCTGCGGTAGCCGGAGCTGGCGTAGAGCTTGACGCCGTCCTCCAGCGCTGCGTCGAACATCGCGCTCATGGCCTCCGACGCGGCCTTCCGCATCTGAATCGCGTCGCTAGACACCTTGCGCGCCTTGATCTTGACCAGGTCTGAGGGCTTGTAGTCCTTATCCAGCAGCGAATCCCGGTTGGCCAACACCAGATAGTCGCTTTCCATCAGCGATTCATAGGAGAGCGCATAGTCCCACGCGCTAAAAAACGCCTCTTCCTGCTCCAATTGCTCTTCGGAGACGTACTCCAGCCCAAGGCCGAACGCGCCTGCCGGAGCCGTAAGCAGCAGCATCGAGAGCGCAAGCGCCCCCGCCGTCTTAGGGTCCTTCAGCTTCATCCTTCGTCCTCCTCCGTTTCAACGGCGCCGCTGAGCGCGCCTGTTCTCTGCCCCTGCAAAAGCTCCAGGTATTCCTCAAACGGAATGTTCAGCTCCGCGATCGCCGTCGCGTGCTCCACGCCCACGTAGCGGATGTGCCAGGGCTCGTAGGCATAACCGGTGATATCCTCCCATCCGCGCTTGTAGCGGACGATAAAGCCAAAGCGGTGCGCGTTTTCAGCGACCCAGATGCCCTCCGGCGAATCGCCGAATTCTTCTTCGAGGCCGATGCCCAGCGTGCTTTCGCCTTCTATGTCCATCGCAAGGCCCGTCTGGTGCTCCGAATATCCGGGTTTTGCCACAACCTGGCTGGCGCGTCGCTCACCCAGCGCCTCTGAGCGCCGTTCGTAAATCGCGCGCTGCGTCGCGTAGCTGCGATAGCCCGAGGTCGCGTAAAGCGTAAAACCCGCCTCGTCCCTCGCCGCCTGGAACAGCGCCTCCAGCGCCGTAGCAGCCTCCGGGCGCATGTAAATGTTCCCGGCAAGCGCGGGCCGCGTGGGCGTAACGTCCGGAAGCACCAGTATCGGCTGCGCGCTTGGCGCACGATTCTGCTTGTTCACGAGTACGAGCGAGCCCTGCGCGTTCTGCCCCGGCAGCGCATAGCTGAACGATCCGAAGAACACCGATACGGCCGCCGCCAGCGCGGCAAAGGTTCTGATGGGTAACAGCATGGCAGCAAGTCCTTTCGCCGTCGTTTTCTTCCGTTACATTAAACGATTGAGCCCTGCGATTCCCTGCCCTCGTTTTCCTGTTCTTCCGGGGATTCGCAGATCGCCTTCGGCCCCAGCGCGCGCACGAGCCTGCTGAACGTCTCGTCGTCCACCATGGCCCGCACCAGCGTACCCTCCGCCTCATATCGTTCCTCAAGCACGCGGTTTTCGTCGTGCAGGCGGGAGAGCGCCGTCGACTGGGCGTAGGGCACTCGCACCCACACGGGACGCTGCAACTGCATCAGTTCGCGTGCGATCGCCTCCATCAGCGCCTCGATACCCGCTCCCGACTTGGCGCTGATGGGCAGCGCCCCCGGAATATCGGGCGTCCTTTCCGCTGCGTCCATCTTGTTCAGCACGTCGATCACGGGCTTATCCGCCGCGCCGAGGGATTCCAGCACCCCGCAAACGACCTCGCGCTGTGCGTAAACCTCCGCCGACGAGGCGTCCGACACGATGACCAACAGATCGGCCAGCATCGCTTCTTCCAGGGTGGACTGGAAAGCGTCCACCAGGGCGTGAGGCAGCTTGCTGATGAAGCCAACCGTGTCCACGAGCAGGAAGTCCCCTCCGTGCGGAAGCTTCACGCTGCGCGTGACCGGGTCCAGCGTCGCGAACAACTTGTCCTCGGCCAGCACGCCTGCCTCCGTCAGACGGTTGAGCAGCGTCGATTTCCCGGCGTTGGTGTAGCCTACCAGCGCCACCACCGGCACGGCGTTTCGCTCCCTGCGCGCGCGGCGAAGGGAGCGCTGCGCGCGCATTTCGTCGATCTCGCGGCGCAGGTCCGTCATTCTCTTGCGGATGCGGCGGCGGTCGACTTCCAATCGCGTCTCGCCCGGGCCACGCGTGCCGATGCCGCCGCCCAGACGGGACATCGAAAGCCCGTGTCCGATCAGCCGCGGCAGCTGATAGTTGAGCTGGGCGAGCTCTACCTGCAACCGTCCTTCGCGCGACTGCGCGCGCTGGGCGAATATGTCCAGAATCAGCGTCGTTCGGTCGATGACCTTGACGCCCAGCAGGTTTTCGAGGTTCCTCGTCTGCGCACCGGTGAGCTCGTCGTCGAAGATGACCGTGTCGATGTCCAGCGCCTGGCAGTCCAGGGCGATCTCGTCCGCCTTGCCGCTGCCCACGTAGGTCGCTCCGTCGGGCTTTGCGCGCCGCTGCAGCGTCTTTTCGATTACCTGCGCACCGGCGGTTTCCGCCAGACGCGCAAGCTCCTCCAGCGACACCTGTGAATCCATTCCCACCAGGTACGCGCGTTCCGCGCCGCCCTCGTCGCTCTTCGCCGCCTCGCCCTGCAGTACGCGCTTGTCCGCCAGGAGTATCTCGTCCATCCATTCCTTCTGGGGTATGCGGTAGATGCTGAGCGGCTCCATCAAAATGACCTGCGGCACGCCCGCCTTGCATTCGCCCAGGAAGGCCGCCTGAATACCCGTGGGCTTGTCGTCCCGCGCGCCGACCGAAGCCATCGCGTCAAAGCGCAGCGTGCGCAGGGAGCTCAAGTCCACGTCCGAGAGGCGTGCGTCCCCGCCCGGATGCGTGTGGATACAGCGAATCATGGAAAGCCTCTTCGTGTTGCGCCGAAGGTGCATGTCCTTGAGCGGCACGCTTTCCAGCGCGCCGATGGTCACGTCCAGCACCTCGCCGCTGCGCGCGACGTACACGCTGATTTCGCGGTTGATAAGGCAGGTGTAATGCGCGAGCCGCTGCAGAAAATCAATAGGGGCAAACTCGTTTTCCTCGATCTCCGCCTCGTACAGCGTCTCAATCTCCCGAAGGAGCGAATCCCGAATTCCGGTCGTGTTCCCGTAAAGCAAATACATCCCTCTTCCTGTCAAAAAGGGCGGATACGTCGTATCCGCCCGCCCTTTATTTCGCCGCAGGCTCGGCGTGTTCAGCCCGCTGCTTTTTCTGATAATCCTCGATCGCCGCCTTGAGCGCTTCCTCAGCCAGCAGCGAACAGTGCATCTTCACCGGAGGCAGGCCGTCCAGCGCTTCCGCTACCGCCTGATTGGTGAGCTTAAGCGCCTCCTCGATCGTCTTTCCCTTGACCATCTCGGTCGCCATGCTGCTGGTCGCAATCGCCGCGCCGCAGCCGAACGTCTTAAACTTTACATCCACGATGACGCCGTCCTCCACCTTGAGGAACATGCGCATGATGTCGCCGCACTTGGCGTTGCCCACCGTGCCGACGCCGCTGGCATCCTCGATTTCCCCGACGTTGCGCGGGTTGCTGAAGTGATCCATGACCTTTTCGCTGTACATTTTATTTCACCGCTCCTTCCAGCATATCCTGATACATGGGCGACATATCCCGAAGCGTCTTCACGATCTCGGGCAGCTTTTCGAGCACCGCGTCCACGTCTGCTTCCGTATTGAAATCGCCCAGCGTAAGCCGAAGCGAGCCGTGCGCCACCTCGTGCGGCAAGCCGATCGCCAGCAGCACGTGCGAAGGATCGAGCGAACCGGAGGTGCAGGCCGATCCGCTGGAGCCCTCAATGCCTGCAAGATCCAGACGCAGCAGCAGCGCCTCGCCCTCGATGTACTGCACCGATACATTTACGTTGCCCGGCAGGCGCCGCGTCCGGTGTCCGTTGAGGCGTGAATAGGGGATTTCCTTTAAGATGCCGTCGATCAGCCGGTCGCGCATCGCGGTAAGACGCGCGGCGTGGCTCGCCACGTCCGCGGTCGCAAGCTCGATCGCCTTGCCCAAGCCCACGATGCCGGGCAAGTATTCCGTGCCCGCGCGCCGCGCGCGCTCCTGCGCGCCGCCGTGCATGAAGGGGTCGGCCTTGACACCCTTCTTGATGTAGAGCGCGCCGATGCCCTTGGGACCGTAAAACTTATGCGCGGAGAGCGAGAGCATGTCCACCCCGAGCGCGCGGACGTCTACCGGAATTGCGCCGACCGCCTGCACGGCGTCCGTGTGCATCAGCACGCCGTGCGCGTGCGCGATGCGCGTAATTTCCTCGATGGGCTCGATGGTGCCGATCTCGTTGTTCGCCATCATGACGCTGACGAGGATCGTCTCCGGTCGGATGGCCTTTTCCACGTCGGCGGGGCTCACGAGTCCGTCCGCGTCCACCGGCAGGTAGGTCACCTCAAAGCCCTGCTTTTCGAGCCACTGGCAGGTGTGCAGCACCGCGTGATGCTCGATGCTCGTGGTAATGATGTGGTTGCCCCGGGCTTTGTGCGCAAAGGCCGTGCCCTTGATAGCCCAGTTGTCCGCCTCGCTGCCGCCCGCGGTGAAGTAAATTTCGCTCTTGTCCGCGCCGAGCGCCTTCGCCACCTTGGCCCGCGCGCATTCCACCGCCTGCCGCGCCTCGCGGCCCGCTGCGTGGATGCTGCTGGGGTTTCCATAGATCTCGGTAAAGTAAGGAAGCATCGCTTCCAACACCTCGGGTTTTGTCGCCGTCGTCGCGGCGTTGTCAAGATATATGCTCATGGTTGCTCCTTTCCGCTTTCCTCCATCATTCGCTTTTGATCGTCCAGCATATCCTGCAGCGTCACCGAATAGAGCACGTCGTCCATGCTCTTGGATAGGCGCTGCCAGACCACCTTGGTCGGGCAGGCGCAGGATCTTTCACAGCGCTTATCGTCCGACAGGCAGTCCGCCAGCAGGATCGGCCCCTCCAGCACGTGCATGAGCTCTCCCATCGTAATGCTCGCGGGTTCCTTGCCCAGCATATAGCCGCCCTGAGCCCCCCGCACGCTTTCCACCAAACCGTCCCGCCGAAGCAGCGCGATGAGCTGCTCCAAATACTGCTCCGGAATGTCCTGGCTTTCCGCGATGCTCTTGAGCGGCTGCGGCCCTTGTCCATAACGCGTCGCAAGCTCGAACATCGCATGGATCCCATAGCGCGCACGCGTCGAAAGCTTCATGGTCTGTCTCCTCTCGCCGAATCTCGATCATTTTTATCGGAATTGCACGTCTATCCTAGCACGCGGCCTAATCCTTGTCAATAGGACGCGTTTCATTTCGACTTATTTTATCAGAAATAAACGCAAAAACCCCCGCCGTTTGCGTTGAAACGGCGGGAATTTTTGCTTAAACCGGCAGGCTTTAGCCGCATGCGCGGGCAGCATTGATCTCCCCGCCCGTACGAGATCCCCGTATAATCACATGCGGGTGACGCCCTCGTAAAGCGGATAGGCCGCGCAGAGCGCTTCCACCTCGCGCTTGACCTGCGGCAGGGCCGCATCCTTTTCGCGAACCACGCGCGCGATCCAGCCGGCGATGGTCTTCATCTGCGCTTCCCTCATACCGCGCGTCGTTACGGCGGGCGTACCCACGCGTATGCCGCTGGTCACGAAGGGGCTAAGCGTTTCCTTGGGAATCGTGTTCTTGTTGACGGTGATGTTCGCCTGCCCCAGCAGCGCTTCCAGCTCCTTGCCGGTGACGCCGGTGCCGGTGAGGTCGAGCAGCATCAGGTGGTTATCCGTGCCGCCGGAAACGAGACGGATACCCTCCTCTTCAAACGCCTGCGCCATGGCTTTCGCGTTGAGCACGATCTGGTGCTGATAGGCCTTAAACGCGGGCGTCAGCGCTTCCTTGAAGCAGACGGCCTTGCCCGCGATCACGTGCTCCAGCGGGCCTCCCTGCGTGCCGGGGAAGATCGCCTTGTCGATGGCCTTCGCGTACTGCTCCCGGCACAGGATCATGCCGCCGCGGGGGCCGCGCAGGGTCTTGTGTGTGGTGGTCGTCACGAAGTCCGCATACGGCACCGGACTGGGGTGCTCTCCCGCCGCGACCAGACCGGCGATGTGCGCCATGTCCACCATCAGCAGCGCGCCCACCTCGTCCGCGATCTCGCGCAGGCGCTTAAAATCGATGATGCGCGAATAGGCGGACGCACCCGCGACAATCATCTTGGGACGGCATTCCTGCGCGATGCGCAGCACCTCGTCGTAGTCGATGACCTCCGTATCCTCCGTTACGCCATAAGGCACAAACTTGAAGTACTTGCCTGACATGTTGACCGGGCTTCCGTGCGTCAGATGTCCGCCGTGGGAAAGGTTCATGCCCATGACCGTATCTCCCGGTTCCAGCATGGCGAAGTACACCGCCATGTTCGCCTGCGCGCCGGAGTGCGGCTGCACGTTGGCATGATCAGCCCCGAAGAGCTCCTTCGCGCGGTCACGCGCCAGGTTCTCCACCACGTCCACATACTGGCATCCGCCGTAATAGCGCTTTCCCGGATAGCCCTCCGCATACTTGTTCGTCAGGTGGGATCCCATCGCCGCCAGCACCGCGTCGCTCACGAAGTTTTCCGATGCGATCAGCTCGATGTGCGCGCGCTGGCGGGTAAGCTCGTCCTCCATCGCCTGCGCCACCTGAGGATCGGCCGCCCGGATCGCCGCAAAGTCTATCATAATTCACTGCCCCTTTCGTGCTACTGTCGTTATCCTATTATATCGCCGGATGCGCCTGTTGGCAAGCGCGCATAGTCCTCATAAACAGCAAAAAAACGCCGGGCGCAATACCGGCGTTTCCATAAGCTGTCTTGAAGACCCATTTATTAAGATTCAAAAACCGTAAGGGCTCAGGCCAGGCATCCCCGCGGCACATGCTGCTGAATGCTTATTGCTGCTTCCTTCCGGACCTGACAAGGTTCACACCGCCTCATTGCACAGGACCCGTCCGTCATCGCCCTTACAGCCTATTCATTGTAGACGATTTTCCTTCAAAAATCAAGGGGTTCTTTTGATCTTCCCGCATTTTGGCTCACGCTTCGCCCTGCCCGGCGTAAAGCCGGGGCGCGAGCGCGAAAAGCGCCATGTGTGAAAGGGCACTCAGCAGCAAAGTGACCGCAGCGGTGCCCACCAAAACCGTCTCCGTCTCGAGGCCCGCGCGCAGCATCAGGTACGCCGTGCCGCCCGCTACGACCGCGAATACAAACCCGGCGATCATGCACATCATCGGGTTCAACCCCTGCTTGATCGCCTCTGTCGGAGAGGTCCACGAAAGGCGCGGGCGATACATGTCAAAAAGCAGGCCCGCCGCGTTGACTCCAGCTGCAAAGAAAAACGCGGTAAATGTAGCGTATGCAGCCTGCGCAGGCGCGATATGCAGCAGCGGAACCGCTGCCGCCACCCCGGCAAGCACCGCAAGCAGCGCCACCGACGCGCCAAAGAGGTGCTTCCCCAGCGCCAGCGTATACGCGCTTACAGGCAGCGAACGCCCGAACGCGAGAAGGCTTCCCTCCCGTGAGAAGGCCGTCACGCCCCCGGTATTCAGGCTTGCCACCAACGCGAGCAGCGCAGTCAGCCCCAGCGTCACGACGTTCGCATCCACCGTCTCGCCAAACAGCGCGGCCAGCTCTGCGACATCCCGGGGCATGGCGAAGGTAAGCATGCACAGCATGACCGGCGCCATCGGGATGTCGATGAGTGCGTTCATCGCGTAGGCAGGCGTTCGCAGCGCCACGCGCCATTCGCGCAGGAACAGGGCGGCAGTCTGCGAACGCCGCGGCGCACTCCCCCTTGTTCGCCTGCGTCTGCCGCCGGCAGCTGTCTCGCCTGCCGCCGATAGGCCCCGTTCGTACAATCTGCCGGACAGCAGAAGCGTCAGCGCAAGACAGACGGCAGACGCAAGCGCCAGCAGCGCGAGCTGTCCGAACGCAGCCACGCCCTCGCCGCTCAGCGCCCGAAGCGCCCAACCCGCTGGCGGATAGGCGCTCACCAACAGATCGACCAGGCTGCGCCTCGAAAGCAGGAACGTCAGCATTGCCTGCACGGTGAAGTTTTCTTCCGCATTTTTGAGGACCAGCGCCTGCATTGCCAGTACGGCTCCGATGCCGAGGAACGCTCCGCCAACCATCAGCGCCTCGCGGTGACGGACGAGCGCGCCCGCACGCATCAGGATAAGCGACAGCGCCGCGCAAATCGCGAGCGGAATAAACGGCAGCAGGAAGAGCACCAGCACTGCGCGGACGAGATAGGAAAACGCGAAGGCTTGCGGGTACAGCAGGATGGGCGGCAGACACAGCGCCAGCACGACCAGATATTCAAAGAAGAGCACCTGCGCAAATTTTGAGGCGAAGACCGTGCGCTCGCGTGCCGGAAGCGCGGCGAGCAGTTCTACATCCCGCCCAAAGTACAGCGTGCCGAGCATCGTCGCCGTGCCGGTGATGAGCATCATGAGAGGCATGAGCAAAAAAAGCAATGCCAGCACCATCTCACGGACGAACGAAAACGGTCCCGTCGCCGCGCCAAAAACCGTATGTACCAGCAACGCATAGCAGCCTATGAGCGTGGCTACACCCGCGACGGCGGCAAGAGCGATCATCGTCCCCTGCCAAAATCGCTTCTTATCGGTGCGAAATGTCGTCCGCAAGGCAGAAAGGCCCATTCGGTTTTTCATCTGTACCCGAAAGAGCAAGAAAAACGTGCGCATCTGCCTCATTCCTTTCCGCCGTCCGCGTCGGTCATCTCCAGGAAGATGCTCTCCAGCGTCTGCGCATGCTCAGCGCTGCGCAGTTCGTCCATCGTCCCCTCCGCGATCAGCCTGCCGGACTGTATGATGCCGATGCGGTCACACAGCCTCTCCGCCACGTCCAGCACGTGGGTCGAAAAGAAGACCGTGTTGCCGCTCTCGCAGTGACGGCGCATCTCTTCTTTCAGGATATGAGCCGCCCAGGGATCCAGCCCGACCATCGGCTCGTCGAGCACCCAAAGCGCGGGCTGATGGATCAGCGCACCGATCAGCGTGATCTTCTGGCGCATGCCTCGCGAATAGCTGCGTACGAGGTCGCCCGCCGCCTGCGTCATCTCGAACATTTCAAGATATCGGCCGATGCGCTCCCGCCGCTGTGAATTTTCCACGCCGTACATGTCCGCCATGAAGGACAGGTACTCCATCCCCGTCAGCCGCTCGTATACCTCTCCGCCATCGGGCACGTAGCCGATCATGCGCTTTGCCGCGATGGGGTCCTTCTGCATGCTCACGCCTCCGATGACGACCTCTCCCGCGTCCGGACGCAGAATGCCTGTGAGCATCTTGATCGTCGTCGTCTTGCCCGCACCATTCGGCCCGATGAACCCAAATATCTCGCCCCGATTGACGTGGAGCGTCAGATCGTCTACCGCCCGCACGCTGCCCTTCGCGTAGGCCTTGCACAGATGCTTCAGCTGAATCATATGGCTCCTTCTGCGGCCCGAATGCCGCCTTCGATAATTAGATTTTTTTCTAAATAGATTATAGCACGCTCCGGCGGCATGTCAAGGGCTTTCCATATGATCCCAAAGACAGGCAGTGCACGCGTCCGCCTGAGAGTCCCTGCATCGCTCGTTTGCCTACCCAGCCCGCGCGTAATTTTCAGCAGGCACAAAGGAAAAGAGCGGCCATTCCAGCCGCTCTGAACGGTTTATTCTGCTGTTCCTTCCGCTGCGATCTGATCGCGGACGACCTCGACCGCTTTTTGGAGCTGCACATCCTTATCGCGCGGGATGTTATTGATGCCGTAACGCAGCTTCACATCCTCTGCCTGCTGCACCGGCACATCCGGCTCGATGCCGATACCGTGAATGCACGTGCCCGAGGGGGTAAAGTAGCGCGCGACGGTAAGCTGCATGCCTGCGCCGTCAGAATCAAAGGGGAAAACCGCCTGCATGATGCCCTTTCCGAACGTCTTCTCGCCCACCAGCGTGCCGACGCCGGTATCCTTGACCGCGCCCGCGACGATCTCCGAAGCGCTCGCACTGTAACCGTTGACCAGTACCGCAAGCGGCAGTCCCAAAGCCTCCTCGTCCGAGCGCTCTTCCGTCCGGTTGCCGTAGCGGTCCTCGGTCGAGACGATCACGCCCTCGGGCAGCAGCACGTCCGCGATGGCCACCGCATCGGTGACGAGTCCTCCGCCATTGCTTCGCAGGTCGAGGATCATTCCCTTCGCGCCCTGCTGCTGAAAGTAGGAAACAGCCTCCTTAAACCCGTCCGCCGCGTCGCCCATGAAGTCGTACACGATGACGTAACCGATGGCGTCTTCCATCATCTCGTATTCCACGTAGTTCATTTCGATCTGCGCCCGCTGAACGGTCAGGTCCATCGTCTCCTCGCCGCGCAGAACGGTGATGGTGACCTCGGTTCCCGGCTCGCCGCGCATGGCCGCGACCGCCTGACTCTGCTCGTATCCGGTATAGCCGACGCCATCCACACCGATGATCTTGTCGCCTGAAAGCACCCCCGCCGCCTCGGCCGGGCTGCCCTTGAACACGCGCGTCACCATCATTAACGTGTCCTCCGGATCGACGAGAAGCTGCGTGCCGATACCCGCGTAGGTACCCTCGACGTTTTCGTTCATCGAGGCATAGTCCTCCGGCGTATAATAAAAGGAGTACGGATCGTCGAGCCCCACCATCAGCCCGATGGCCGCGTATTCCAGCATCGCGTCCGTATCCGGCTCCTCGTAGTAAAACGCGTTCACGATCTGCATCAGCTCATCCAGACGTTCAAATTGCTTCAGTCGGTCGTATTCTTCCCGCGTGATGGTGACCGTCTTCTCCTTACCCTTTGTGCCGAGGAAAAAACCCGTCGCGCAGGCGCTCAGCGCGGCGCCCGTCAGCGTCAGCGTCAGCGCGGCCGCCGCGATCCGCATCATATTTTTATGCTGCATGCCATAAGCCCTTTCTGTCAGTCTATGCATCTGACGTTTTCGGATTCGTTTTTGTTGCGTAAAGCGCTGTGTATGAAAAGGGATTCCGGCTCGTCACCGGAATCCCCCTTTATACCTATCGGCGCCCGCCGCTCAGTACACGGGACGCGGCTTGTCCTTGCCGCTCTTGCCGAGCAGCAGCATCATCTTGAAGGTGACCGCATCGTCGAACTTGCGCAGGTCGAGGCCCGTCTGACGCTGCACCTTGTCCAGGCGGTACACCAGCGTATTACGATGGATGTAAAGCTGGCGGGCCGTGTCGGATAGGTTCAAATCCTTGGCAAAGAACATCTCGATAGTATGCAGCATTTCCTCGTTGAACAACCGCGCGGTGCGGCGGTTGAAGAGGATGCTGTGATAGCGCTGTCCCAGTTCGCGCGGGATATCCATCAGGAAGCGCTCCAGCACGAGGTTGCGGTACACAAAGATGTGCTGATCCGCACAGAAGGTACGACCGACCTCGATCGCGCGGCGCGACTCGCGGTAGGACTCGCCCAGCTCCGAAAGGTGATGCTTGGGCTCGCCGATGCCCACGATGCAGCTATGCCCCAGCTCGTCCATCAGCATCTGATCGATAGCTTCTGCCAGCTGGAACAGCTCGTCGAACGCTTCCACCTGTTCCATGCTCTTGAGCAGCACGACCGTATGGCGATCCATCTCGATGAGCAGGTCGCCGTTGGCGCGCGGCACGAGTTCCTCAAGCTGAGTAAAAGCGGTGTCGTTTTCCGTCTGCAAAAGCTGGAAGACCAGCACGCTGCGGTCGCGTTCCATGTCGATCTGGTGCTCATGCGCGAGCGCTTCCAGCTCGGAGCCGGTCAGCTCCTCGCGCAGCACGCGGCGATAGACATCGTAACGGCTGGCGATCGGCGCTTCGCCGCGTCCCATGGACTGGATCATCGCACCTGCCAACAGGATGCAGTCGTGCGTGGCGGCACCCTGCGCATCCGCACAAAGCACCAGTTCCGGCGTAATGCCGATGGTGAGGAACGTCTTTCCGTCGAAGGCGACGGGCAACCCGGGTTCCATGAACTCGGGCAGGTTCAGCTGAACCTGCTGTTCTTCGGGTAAAAGCACATTTCCTTCTACGTCCAAAAGCCAGATCGGCTGCATCAGCCGGGCCAGAACTTGCTGAACCTGATTCAAAAAGCGTTTTTCAGGAACCATCCAACCTACTCCTTTCGTTGCTTCCATATCAATCCATTTTCAGTAAAACTGAACGAAACTCTTTATGGTTTAGCATCATACCTTTTTTATTATAATCGATTTTTTGAAAATATGCTAGAGGCACATGGACAGATTCACTCTTTTTGGCGTGGTAATACCGTTATGATTTGGTGATTTTGTCGATATTAGTCAAAAACGCACAAAGGCACCGATGCTTTACTGCCTGCGCGGACGGCGGAGCAATAAAAAAGGGGCCGTAAGTCTTGCTTACGGCTCCGTAAAAATGCCTTACCGGGAAACGATGGTCGCTTCCGTATCCTTGTCGAAGAAGTGCAGGCGGTTCGCATCAAAGGCGATCTTGATGGTATCGCCGGTGCGGGCCGTGGAGCGCGGATCGACGCGGGCGATGATGTTTTCGTCCTTGCCGGAGGTCTTCAGGTACAGGTAGGTTTCAGAACCCATCAGTTCGACAACCTCGACCTTCGCATCGATGACGCTGGTCTCGGAGTTGGCGATGAAAACTTCCTCATCATGGATGTTTTCAGGACGGATGCCCATGTAAACTTCCTTGCCGATGTAGCTCTCGTCGACGAACTTGGAAATCTTGCTGACCGGCACCTTGATCTTGTTGTCGCCAAACTTCGCCCAGACGCCGTCCGCCTGCTTCTCCAGCTTCACGGTGAAGAAGTTCATCTGCGGGCTGCCGATGAAGGACGCGACGAACAGGTTGCAGGGATAGTCGTACAGGTTCTGCGGCGTATCGACCTGCTGGATAAAGCCGTCCTTCATGACGACGATGCGCGACGCCATGGTCATGGCCTCGGTCTGGTCATGCGTGACATAGATGAACGTGGTCTGCAGACGCTGATGCAGCTTGGTAATTTCGGTACGCATCGCGACGCGCAGCTTGGCGTCCAAGTTGGACAGCGGCTCGTCAAAGAGGAAGACCTTCGGGTCACGGACGATGGCGCGGCCCAGGGCGACGCGCTGACGCTGACCGCCGGAAAGAGCCTTCGGCTTACGGTTGAGCAGGTGCTCGATGTCCAGAATCTTGGCCGCTTCGTGCACGAGCTTGTCGATTTCCGCCTTGGGCTTCTTGCGCAGCTTCAGGCCGAACGCCATGTTGTCGTACACCGTCATGTGCGGGTAAAGAGCGTAGTTCTGGAAAACCATCGCGATGTCGCGATCCTTCGGAGCCACGTCGTTTACAAGCTTCTCACCGATGTACAGCTCGCCGTCGGAGATTTCTTCCAGACCTGCGACCATGCGCAGGGTCGTGGACTTACCGCAGCCGGAGGGGCCGACCAGCACGATGAACTCCTTGTCCTCAATGTCCAGGCAGAAGTCGCTCACTGCCGTCACATTGCCGGAATAGATCTTGTAGATGTGCTTCAAAGATACGCTTGCCATCAAGAGATCCCCCTTACTAAATATTGAGTTGTTCCTACGGGCAAACTGGGCTGAACGTTAACTGTCAACCTCATTTGCCATCATTATACCGGTTTATTTTACGAACGTAAATTGCTTAAATACACAAACTTCGCGCGGCGCATTTGTGTAGTCTCCATCACAATTTTGCCACATTTTTTCACGCTCTCGCCGCATTTTTTATCCTCTTACCCGGTTAATGAAATTGGTTAGGGAAAATCTCGATTTTCCGTCGTTTTTCTCATGTTTTCGCCGTGTTTTGAATACTACCTTTTTCAAGCTTTAACATTTTGAATATTGAAATAACAGAAAATGCAGTTTTTTGCCGCAATATGGATTGCGTTAACGTTACCGCCCTTCCATTTCCTGCATCTTCCTGTTGTCCGCCTTCAACTTATTCGCCGTTTACGTCTGATCGCTTCTAAGCGCGTCCACCGGCATCATGCGGGAAGCCCGCACTGCAGGATAGACACCGAAAAAGAGGCCGATCGTGCCGGAGAAGCCTACCGCCGCCCCAAGCGTCCTGAGGGACGCCTCGATCGATATGCCGATCAGACGAGAGGCTCCCACGATCAGCGCGCTGCCCGCCGCCATGCCAAGCATGCCGCCAAGCATCGCGTAGGACACCGCCTCCAGCAGAAACTGCATCAGGATCGTCCGCCCCGTCGCCCCCAGCGCTTTCATCAGCCCGATTTCGCGTTTTCGCTCTCGGACGCACACGAGCATGATGTTCATCACCCCAATGCCGCCCACCAGCATGCAGATGAGCGCCACGCAGGACATCACGAGCAGGAAAATCTGCAGGATGCGCCGCGCCGCAGCCATCTCCTCCTCCAGGGTGATCGCCTCATATCCTTCCCCATATCGCCTCAGCAGGATCTTTTCCGCGCTTTTTGCGACCGCTCCGACGTCGCGCGAGGCGTCTACGCAAAGCACCAGCTCATCCACGCCGCCGCCAAACAGCGTCTCGTACACGGTGATCGGGATGTACACCTTTCCTGTGCCCGTGGCGATCACGCGCTCCGTGGTCGCCGGTGCGATGACGCCCACCACGGAAAATCGCCTGCCGGATAGGTCGATCGTCTGCCCCACCGCGTTTCCGTTTCCAAACAGCGATGCCTGCGCCGCTGCGTCGATGACCGCGACGGGCCGCGTATTCTCGATGTCCCTTGAAAGCAGGAAGCGTCCGCTCTGCATCTTTACCTTTTCGATGTCTCCCATCTGTGCATCGCATCCCGTCAGATTAACGACGGCCGTCTCATCCGCGCGGGTGGCGTAGGCCGTCCTGGCGGCGCTGGCGCTCACGAGCACGTCCTCTATCCCCCGCTCGATCAGTCCTGCATCCTGACGTCTGAGCGAAACGCCCTCTTGAACGCTCGCGTGAACCCATGCGCGGCCTACGCCGATGCGCCCAAGCTCCGTCTCCACCTCGCGCTGCCCCGCGTCGCCGATCGCCGTTATCGCCACAATCGCCCCGATGCCGATGGAAAGTCCCAGCACCGTCAAGACAGAGCGCACCGGCGTCTGAAAGATGCTCTTGAGCGAAAGCCCCAATATGTCCCGACCGCGCATTACGGCTCCACCGCCTTTACACGCGTGCCCGCCTCAAGCGCATCGGGGGCATCCACCGCGACGGTAAGCGTCACCGGCGCACTGAGCACCTCGATGCCGAAGTCGTCCTGAAGTCCCGTCTTCAGCTTCAGCGGCCATACGCGTTCGCCATAAACCTGCCATACGCTCTGTTCGTCATCGGAAAACGCCTCAACCGGCAGCACGAGCGCCGCATTTCTGGAGGCGCGAACGATCTGCACGTCTACTCGAGAACCGACTGGCAGCTCCAGCTCCTCGTCCGGCGTGATCTCTACGTCTGCCAAGCTGATGCCGTCCGTGCGGGCCATCGGAAGGCCCACAGAGGTGACGCGCCCCGTGCCAATCACCTTTTCGTCGCGCAATAGCCGAGCGGGCAGCCCCGTTTCAAGACGCGCCGCGTCTCGCTCGCCCACCTGCATCGAGACGCTCTGCTCCGCCCCCGCGAGCGTGAGCGCCGGACTGCCCGCGAGCAGTACCTCCCCGCTCTTCACGTGCGTGTAGAGCACCTGCCCGTCCTGTTGCGCGCGCAGCGTCTGCGCGGCCACCTGCGCGCAGAGCGTTTCCACCTCGTCCTGCATCGTCGCCTGCTGCGCGTTGACCAGCGAATCGGCCGTGCTGTTTCCGAACGTCTCCACGCTCGCGCTCTCCACCCGGCGAACCGCCTGCATCAGCGAGGTTTCCAGCAGGGACGTATCCAGTCGCAGGAGCGCCTGCCCTTCCTTGACCCATTCGCCGGCGCCGACATACACCTGCGCCACACGGCCGCCCGTCTGGCTTGCGATCATGCTCGTATCCCTTCGCCCGATAACGCCGCTGCCCATGACGCAATCCTCGATCGTCCGCCGCTCGATGGTCGCCGTCTTCACCCGTACCGCCTGCTCTCGTGGCCAAAAGAGCATCCCCAGCACCGCGCACGCCGTCAGGGCGAGCACCCCGCGCGTCAACCATTCCTTATGCATATCCATCATCCTCCCGCATCGCAGTTTTATTCTGCCGTCGCGGGCGGCGATTATCCCAATGCGTCCCCTTTAAGAAATGGAAGCGCGAAGCGCGCATAAAACGGATGTCCACGAAACGCTGGGCGTCCCTCGTTTGAAAAACGACGTCCTCGCGTTTCGCGGCCATCCGCCATTTACATATTCTTCTGTTCCATTCTTCGATTCAGGATACGCGGAAAATTGATGTAAAAGAGCGCGCCTGCCGTGATCGCGGAAAGCGTGTCCGCAATCGGTTCCGCAGTGTAAACGCCGGTCACTCCCATGAAGCGCGGCAGGATCATCGCCAACGGAATCAGCAGGATGATCTTGCGCAGCACCGCCAAAAACAGCGAGACGCGCGCCTGTCCGAGCGAAAGGAAGGCAGCCTGACAGGCATTCTGAATGCCGAAGATACCGATTCCCAGCATATAGATGCGCATACCGCGCACCGTCAGTTCGATCAACTGCGGGTCAGAGGTAAACATGCGTATGAATGCGCGCGGAAAGCAGATGGTGAGTAGCGTCGCCGCGTGGGTAATGCACAGGGTGCTTACGAGCAGCAGCTTGAACGTGCGGCGCACGCGATCCATCTTGCAGGCGCCGTAATTAAAGCTCATGAGCGGCTGCATGCCGTTCGTGTAGCCGCTTACAGGCGTAGAAAAGAGCTGGCACACGCTGATGATGATCGTCATCGTGCCTACGTACAGGTCGCCGCCGTATTGCAGCATGCCGCGGTTAAGCGTGATCTGTACCAGGCTCTCTGTGGACTGCATGATGAAAGGCGAAACGCCCAGCGAGGCGATGGCCGCGACGCGCCGCAAATCAGGTCGAAGCTTTGTGGGACGAATGCGAATCTGGCTCTTCGCGCTTGCGAGAAACATCGTCACCCATAGGCAGGAGGCAGCTTGGGAGATCACCGTCGCCAGCGCCGCGCCCTTTACGCCCATGCCGAGTCCGAAGATGAGCAACGGGTCCAGCACGATATTGAGCACCGCGCCGATCATGACCGAAAGCATGGCCGTCGCGGCATACCCCTGCGCGCTGATAAAGGGATTGAGACCGAGCGCCAGTTGCACGAACAGCGTGCCGTACAGATAGATCGTAAGGTAATCCTGTGCGTAGCCGATGGTTTGCTCGCTGGCGGCAAACGCGATCAGAAGCGGGCGCATGAAGGCGAAGAAAAAGGCCATGAGCAAGGCGGAGAGCACGAGCAGCATCACCACGCCCGTCCCCAGAATGCTTTCAGCGCCCTCACGGTCGCCTTCGCCCAGTTTGATGGAGGCCAGCGGCGCGCCGCCGAAGCCCACAAAAGCGCTGAACGCAGAGATGATCATGATGACCGGAAAGGTCACGCCCACACCCGTCAGCGCCGCGCTGCCGACGCCCGGAATGTTTCCAATGTAGATACGATCGACCAGGTTGTAAAGAACGTTGATGACCTGCGCCATGATCGCCGGAAGCGCCAGACGCAGCATGAGCTTTCCGATGCTGCCTTCTCCCAGGTTGAGTGTGCGTTTCGTGTCTTTCTTCGCATGGTTCATGTCAGACTTTCCTCTTGCAGGCTTCGTATGCCCGCGCTTCTTCTTTCTATTTCTGCCGCTGCCTGCACGGCGATTTTTATTCCTTTT
The DNA here is from genome assembly GCF_900199405.1 of Beduinella massiliensis. Classification (NCBI taxonomy): domain Bacteria; kingdom Bacillati; phylum Bacillota; class Clostridia; order Eubacteriales; family Beduinellaceae; genus Beduinella; species Beduinella massiliensis. The sequence continues at coordinate 2,015,322 of NZ_LT963430.1, read as the reverse complement.
CGTCGTTTTGAGCAATCAGCCGCTCGCAGTCCTGCGGCGGATAGGCGAGCAGAGCACCGAAGCGCAGGGCGATTTCCCGGCGCGCCTTGCCCGCGTAGGCTCCGTCATCCAAAAGCGCGCGCTTGTCCGCCTTAATGCGCCGGTAAGCCAAAAGCACCGCATCTTCCCGGTAAAAGAGAATGCCATATTTCCCCCGATTCATCGAAACGGGAAACAGGTCGCTCAAAAGCGGGTCGTCCTCCACGACGTACCTTGTGCCGTATTGGGCACAAATCTGATCGCAGAATGACAGATACCGATCCCGCTCCTGCGGCGTGTCACACGGATGGGCAAGCGCCAGCGGTTTGAGGCCCGCGTGCACCATCTCGTTGAAACAGTCTATAACTCCGCAGCGGTACGAATACAGGTCGATCTTTTCCATGTCTCTCACCCCTTGGACGTGTCGGTTTCCGCCTGTGCCGCCAGCTTGGAATAGGCGCAGCCGCAGTAATTTTGACGGTAAAGGCCGTACTGCTCCGAGAGCGCGATCGAGCGCTTAAATCCGTCCCGCTTTTTAAAATCTGAGCAAAGGTAACGTACCCCATACGTCTGCTCCAGTTTCAATCCGATCGCATTGAGCAGCGCCGCATTCTTGTGCGGACTGATGCTCAGCGTCGTGGTGAAGTAATCCGCGTGCAAATCCCTCGCGGCCAGCGCCGCTTCCGTGAGCCGAAGCCGAAAACAGCGTTCGCAGCGCGCTCCGCCCTCCGGCTCAGCCTCCAACCCACGGGCGATTTCCCGGAATCGCTCCGGCTCATACGCTCCTTCCACGACCTGAACCGTATTCGTCAAACCCATCTCCCGAACGAGCCGGCGCACTTCGCCTAACCGGCGCCCGTATTCCTCCGCCGGGGCGATATTGGGATTATAGTATAGGAGCCTGATGTCAAAGTAAGGTGACAGGTATTCCAGCACATAACTGCTGCACGGCGCGCAGCAGGCGTGCAGCAACAAAAGGGGACGCCTTCCGTTCAAGGAACGCAGCGTCTCCTCCAATTTTCTCTGATAATTCACGACCATTCGGTGTATTCCCCGTTTCACCAGTAAAATTCTTTTCCTAATATTATACCATAAATCTTGCAGATAAGAAAGGCGATAAATTGTCCCTCAGTCCAAATACTGTAGGAGTACAATACATATTGGACAGTAGAAGAAAAAAAGGATGAAGGATATGGCCTCATCGGTTATAGTTGGAGTTGCGGACAACAACGATACGAGAGGAGGCCACATCCTTCATGAGCAAGAGTATAACACAGGACATGGCATATCGGCAATCCCTGATGAAGTATGCGGAGAAATACGGCGTGAGCCGGGCCAGCCGGAAATACAACAAGAGCCGGTCGTATATCTACTTCTGGAAAGCTCGCTGGGATGGGAGCATGGCCTCCCTAGCCTGCCAGTCCCGGCGTCCCCACAGTCATCCCAACCAGCATACCGAAGCGGAGCTGAAGCTGATCCGGGATATGCGCCGCAGAGATCCCAAACTAGGCATGGTGGAACTGTGGCACCGCTTACGCCGACGAGGATATACCCGCCGCCCGGAGAGCCTCTTCCGTATGATGCGGAAACTGGGGTTATTCCCACAAGTAGAGAAGAAGCCGGCTTATAGGCCCAAGCCTTATGAGCAGATGACCTATCCTGGACAGCGCGTTCAGGTGGATGTGAAGGTGGTGCCTCGCCGCTGTATCTCGGACCCGGAGCTGCGCCTGTTTCAGTACTCCGCCATGGATGAGTTTACCCGACTGCGCTTCCTGGCTGCTTACCCTGAGCAGTCTACTTATTCTTCCGCTGATTTTCTCAAAAGGCTGTTCAAGTGGTATGCCCGCCGGAGTATCCGGGTAGAGTGTGTCCAGACCGACAACGGCTTTGAATTCACCAACCGCTTTTCCAACAGCAAACGCAATCAGGTAACTCTGTTTGAGAAAACGGCTGCTGATTTGGGAATCCGGCATAAGCTCATAAAACTATACACACCTCGCCACAACGGTAAGGTTGAACGCAGTCACAGAGAAGACCAAAAGCTATTCTACAATACCCACTCTTTCTTCTCGCTCGATGACTTTGGTGGGCAGCTAGCTGCCCACCAAGCTCGCACCAACAACAGACCGATGCGCCCTCTCCTTTGGGTTTCGCCTAGAGAGTTCCTTCTTGCTTTCACTGTCCAAGATGTTTGACAAACCTACAATAAATTGTCCCTCAGTCCAAATACAGAAGCTCTTCATGCGCGTCCGGCGAGATTCAATTCGGTGTCGCGCCGGTACCGGCGTTGTGGCGCAGCGTGCCCCTATTTCTCGTGTCGCACGCGTGCATTTCGGCGCGCATAGGCTACATCGGGCCCAGGCCAAAGGGAGGGATCGGGATGACGATGTGGGCTACTGTCCTCGAAGTTCGGAATTTCAGCTTATTGGTGCTTGATCGCAGCACCTGTCAGCAGGTGATCGTCTTTGCTCAAAACACGCGGTGTTTTTGCGTCGGCGATTGCGTGCGCATCGAGTATAATGGAATCATGACGCTGAGCATACCGCCTCAAATCACCGCAGACTGCATTTGCCGCGTCTGTTGTTAGACGCCCGGCCCGCCCAAAAGGCAGGCCGTACATCGCGGACTTTCGAGCTTTAACCGCGCATTCCCCCCTCAACTAAAAAAGCCGTCCGGCCTCACCTCGATATAAAAGCTCCGAAAATCCGTTTGCATGGAATACTTCGGAGCTTTATTTAAAGACCTTATTCTATTCTTTTCGCGCAATAAAAATCCGTTCACGCTGCCTATACAGGATACGGATGACATAAAATTTGGACACAAAAAATTCCGAAATCCCACTATTAAGGATTTCGGAATACCCTGTGTCTGCACGCAGATTCTGATACAATTTACGATTTGAGGACGAGGTTGTTCAAGAAGTGTGCAAAGATCGGAGCAATGTTAGTATGGCACATACCCCTTGAACACCCTCTGACTATTTTGCCCCTCCTTCGCATATTCATGAATATTCTTTACATTTCAAGACACGTCAATTCAGTATTTTATGAATAATTATAGATGTAAAGCGCAGAATACAGCTACTTAGAAATAGACCAACATAGAGTTTTCTCTCGTTTCTATGAGATTCTCTCACGCGGGCGCGTTCCTTTTTATAAGAAGAAAAAGTTTTAACGGTATTGCAATCCGAGAATTCCTCTGTCCCCGTCTTACTTAATTCATCCATAAAGGTATTGTTCGATAGGAACTGAAAAAAGGACATTGTGATATAATCTACACTTTTGCCAGTTCTGACAGGAAATTTGCAAAGCATAAAGAGACATAGCCTCACATATCCGTCTATGAGAAAAGCACTACTATCATATCCCACACAAATTAGAGTGGAATATTCCCATGTTTTTTCTTAATAATCATCGCGTTCTTAGAACGCAGTGAATCCAACGCATTGACAATCGCTTTTCTGGTATCCTTCGGTTCGATGATATCGTCAATATAGCCATTTTCAGCTGCAATATATGGATTCAAATAGCGTTTTTCGTATTCTTCAATCAATGCAGCACGGACAGCCTTCGGATCCTCAGCTTCCTTGATTTGCTTTCTATAAAGAATATCCACCGCGCCCTCTGGTCCCATGACAGCAATCTGTGCAATCGGCCAAGCAAATACATAATCCGCACCCATATACTTGCTATTCATCGCAATATAGGCACCGCCAAATGCTTTTCGCATAATAAGCCCAACCTTAGGTACAGTTGCCTCAGAATACGCAAAGAGAATCTTTGCGCCATGTCGAATAATTCCGCCATGCTCCTGTTGTCTTCCTGGCATATAGCCTGGCACATCGACCAGCGATACAAGCGGAATATTAAAGCAGTCACAAAAACGAATAAACCTGGCAATCTTATCACTGGAATCAATATCCAACACACCTGCATTGCAGGATGGCTGATTCGCCACAATGCCTATCGTTTCCCCTTCAATCCTCGAAAAACCGATGACAGCTGTCACACCAAAGTTTTTTTGTACTTCAAAGAACGATCCTTTATCCACAAATGTTTCAATGACCTGATGTACATCATACGCCCGTCTCATGTTGGTCGGTACAATCTCTTCAATCTTGTCACATGTATCAACCGATTCACTCCAGTGAATCGGCGGCTGTTCCTCATTGTTCTGAGGAAGATAAGACAACAGCCTGCGAACGCCTTCCAAACAAGACCGGTCGTCTTCGTACACAAAATGGCTTACGCCAGAAATGCTGGCATGGATTTGTGCGCCACCCAGTTCTTCCGCCGTAATATCTTCAAATGTAGACGCCTTCACCACAACTGGACCAGTAATAAACATTTTGCTGGTCTGTCTCGTCATGAAAACAAAATCACAAATTGCAGGAGAATAACATGCTCCACCTGCGCATGGACCCATAATAACCGCGATTTGTGGAATCACACCCGAGGCTTGCGTATTGCGCATAAAAATGCCGCTGTATCCTGCCAGAGAATTAATTCCCTCTTCAATGCGCGCTCCACCGCTGTCATTAATGGAAATGAACGGGGCCCTTGCTGCAAGCGCCATATCCTGAACATGGCAAATCTTCTTGGAATGCGTCTCCCCAAGCGTTCCACCGTTGACTGTAAAATCCTCAGAACTCGCATAAGCAAGACGACCATTAATCTGACCGTAGCCCACGACAACGCCGTCGCCGGGATAGATTGCAATTCCAGTTCCCGCTTTATCCGGACGCGCTTCGCGATAAACCTCAATTTCCATAAAGGTGCCGGGATCAAATAAGATATCCATCCTCTCCCGCGCCGTCAGCTTGCCGCCTGCATGCTGTCTTTGGATTCGGGCTTCTCCTCCACCTTCCAGCGCCTGAGTCTTTCGCCGCCTCAATTCCTCAATAATGCTCTTATCCCACATATACCGTCAGTTTCTCCCATCCCATGCACATTTGATCTGCTGCACAATCTTTGAAACGCTTAATCCCGACTGGTCAAGCTGATAAGCATATCCTCCCGCTTTGGGGAACGCATCGCAAACGCCTAAGCGCAGAACCGGGATCCCCTTGCCAACAGCGGCTACCTGCTCAGCCACCGCACTGCCCAGACCGCCATAAATGCTGTGTTCTTCGATGGTAACCAGCAATTCATGTGCCCTGGCAGCTGCACAAACCGCCTCTTTGTCCATAGGCTTAATCGTATGCATGTTGATCACCGAACAGGAAATGCCTTCCTCGCCCAGCATCTCCGCTGCTTTTAGCGTATTAGCAACCATGCTTCCCGTTGCAATAATGCCAATGTCTTTTCCTTCTTTAAGCTTCACAGCTTTACCGATACAGAATTCATAATCCTCTTTATAGACAATCGGCATATTCATAGGGCCGGTCATTCGAATATATGTGGGATCCTTTGTGTTGGCTGCCGCCAAAACACATTTTATAATCTCCATACAGTCCGCCGGAGAAAGGATCGTGATGCCTGGCAGCGCGCGCATAAACGCCAGATCTTCAATGCTCATATGTGTCGTTCCCAATATGCCTGCGCCAAATCCGGACGTCAATCCTACCAGCTTGATAGGCAGCCTCATATATGACATGTTCACACGAACCTGATCTGCACAGCGCGTGCTGCAAAAGCTTGCATAGGAATTGGCAAAGGGAATAAAACCTTCCTTAGCCAAGCCTCCTGCCGCACCAACCATGTTCTGTTCCGCAATTCCGAAATTATAGAACTGTTCCGCGTGCTCGTGCTGATAGCGTTCCAAGCCCGAAAAATAGCAAAGATCAGAGGTGAGCATCAGCACATTAAGATTCGTTTTCGCCAGTTCTTCAGCAGCCACACCAAAGGCCCCACTGGGTCCCAGCCGCGACCACATGCGAATATTCTTTGAATTGTACTCAATCATTCTCTTTCTCCACTTCGGTCAGCGCCTGTTCGTACTGTAATTGGGAAAGCCTGTTGTTATGATATTGCTTATTATTCTCTATAAAAGAAACGCCTTTGCCCTTCACTGTCTGCGCCAACACAACAAGCGGCTTTTCCCTCTTGCTGCCAAACGCATCCAAGAGCGCTTCAACGTCATGTCCGTCTGTCACGCATGTTTCCCAGCCAAAGCTTTTCCATTTGCTCTCCATTGCACCCATATCCATGACGTCCTTCGTCCAACCATCATACTGGATATGATTCTCATCTACAATTGCCACGAGCTGATTCAAGCCAAAATGTGCCGCGCTGGCAGCCGATTCCCACACCGATCCTTCGTCGCATTCGCCATCTCCCAAGATGACAAATACGCGTGAATCCTCATTCTGTTTGCGCCTAAGAGCCAAACAGGCGCCAACGCCTAAGGAAAGCCCCTGCCCCAGACTGCCGCTTGCATATTCAATACCCGGCATTCCTGTCAAAGATGGATGAGCAGACAAGTCGCTTCCATCCTGTTTGAACGCATCCAGTTTTTCCCGTTGAATAATCCCAACACCTGCTAGCGCCGGGTACAATGCCAGCGCACCATGTCCCTTGCTCAGAATAACACGATCGCGCTCCTCCATCAGCGGATTGTTTGCCTCATACCGCACAATGCCGCCATAGAGCGCTGCAAGAATCTCTGCAAGGGAAAGGCTTCCGCCTATATGTGCGCCTACATTTCCTGTAGAATACGTCATCTCGATGATATCCTTACGAATCTGCTTCGCAAGCGCTTTACAGCGCTGAACAAGCTGCTGATCTGCCATCATATTCCTCCATCTACCCGGATCGTTTGACCTGTGATATAGCTCGCCATGTCATCAGCAAGAAATGCGATCACATTGGCAATCTCTTCCGGCTTCGCCGGCCTGCCCATGGCTGAACGATGCAAGGTATCTTCCCGCAGCGTCATACTCATCTGGTCGCCCATTTCGGTTCCTACAATTCCCGGAGCAACCGCGTTTACACGAATCTGATAAGGCGCCAATTCGCGCGCCAGATGCTTCGTCGCGCCAGTCATCGCAGCCTTGCTGGCCACATATTCATACTGAGCCGGTGTTCCATCCAAGCCAGCAATAGAGGATACATTGACGATACTTCCGTATTTCTGACGCATCATCAAACGGGCAACATACTGCGTAATCAATGTTGCCGCAAAAAAATTGATGTCCATCACACGATGCATCTTTTCCATTTCTGTCATCGTAAAGCTCGTACTCGTTTCAACGATGCCAGCGATATTCGCCAATACATTAATTGATTTCTTGTCTTTGCGAATCAGATTAACCGCAGCTTTAATCTCAGCTTCACTTGACATATCAAAATACACCGGTTTAATCCAAACGCCACATACGCGCGAAAGCTCTTCCATATCACGTTCAAACGCATCATCCTGTTTTCGCGCGCACGCCCAAACATTTGCACCGTTTTTTGCAAAAACTTCGACGGTAGCTCTGCCAATGCCTCGTCTGGCACCTGTAATGATGGCATTCTTATTCTTTAGATTCATCTGCTGCACCCCAGACCTGTAATCTTGTCATCCGTTAATTGCCTACAGATTCGCCTACGCGTTCCAATACCTCTCTAATCTTCTCAACAGAGTCAAAAAATGCACGGTATTCTTCTGGCATCCAACGGTCACGAATGCGTTGCTGCACACCCATCGCTCCAACAACAGAGGGAACTGAAAGAGAGACTCCTCGCACACCATGTTCGCCCCGCAGTGGAGAGCAAACGGAGGCAATGGTCGGCCTTTGGTTTAAAATGGCATCTGCCAAATAGCATACGCATGTGGCAATTCCGAAATGTGTCCTTCCCTTTGCCCGAATGATTTCTCCGCCCATTTCCCGCGTCTTTCGCGCCATCTGCGCACGAATCTCCTCATCCCATGGCAATCCTGTCGCTTCACAATACTCTGCGATCGGCATTCCTGCAATGCTCACTTGGCTCCACAGTGGCACCTGTCCATCCCCGTGCTCTCCTACAAGAACCCCATTCACTACGCCTGTACTTAAGCCAACATAATCTGCCAGGCATCGAACAAACCGCGACGTGTCCAGTACACAGCCGGAACCAAAGACCATTCCATCTGGCAAATCCATCCATTCTGCCACTTTGTGCGTCAAAATATCTACAGGATTGGAGATTACCATGATCACGCCACGTGTATAGTATTGTTTAATGGAGTCCACGACATTACGCATGATTTTTACGTTTTCATTGGTCATATCCAGGCGCGATTCCCCGGGACGTCGATTTCTGCCCGCAGTGATGATGATCAGATCACAATCTACACAATCTTCGTAATCACCGGCATACAAATCCACTGTACCCATGCTGGGAATTCCATGCCGAATGTCCTGCGCTTCGCCGTCGATTTTTTCATACGCAACATCGATTAATACAATCTCGCGTGCAATATCGCGCAATGCCAGCGCATAGGCAATTGAGGAACCAACATAGCCGGCGCCAACAATCGCTACTTTGCGCGTTCCGCCCATGCGAACCAGTTTTATGTTTTTCATTCCAACCTCACAACGCGCGACAAAACCCGCGCAAGGTCATATCCATCCCAGAACATACCAATATCCATCGCTTTTCCAACCTGGACAATTCGGTCAATTCCGCGGAGATGATTCGTCACTACAAAATCGCGCAATGCTTCTCCATCAAACCCAAAGTACGTAATTGTCTGATACTTTTCAGTGATATACGGAACCAGTTCTTCCAATCCGTCCAAACCGTGCTCATAGAAGTATCCACCTTTTCCGCGAAGACACGTTACGTCCTGCGGCAGAGTTTCTACCTGCATTAGATACAGGAGATTATCCTTCTTTTCGCATCTCATGACACTTTCGGAATGCACTGCATCTTCACACATCTTTGTATATTTTTCTACGCTGACAGCGGGCTGAAGCACGTATTTGCGCTGCGCGGTTTCATATACAGCGTTCCAGAATCTTTCACGAGCCTGCTGGCTGTCGTTCATCCAGAAAATCATCTGCGGACTGGAGCAGGCGTTTTGATCCATCAAATACGTATCATTGTAAAAATTCTCTGCCAGCGAGCGTACTGTCTTGTCATCCGCCTTCAGTACAGCTTCACCATTAAAAAGGCCAAAGGAGTAGCGGTCTGCAAATGCGATATCAATACACCGCGGCTTGCTGGAATAGTGTTTTACCGAAGCAATCGTCCGATCTCCGCCCCAAATCAAACGAACGTCAGCCTGCTCACAAAAGGCTGTGGAAATCTCATCGTCTGCCGGATAGCGAACAAAGGCCGTCCTTTTGGCGATCCCATCATGTCGGCTCAGCGTATCAGAAACACCCTGGCAAACCACCTGTGTCTGGGGAAATACCCGGCTGGGCAGACGCACAATATTTGCACAGCCCGACAACACGCCAAACAAATAGCTGAACGCAAAATTAATTGGGATATTGCCGGGCGCAATGTGAAAGCACAGTCCTCGCCCCAATCGTTGAGCAGCCTCGACGCAGCGCTCCTTTAAGCCTAGAATATTGGCTCGCCGACACCAAAAAGCCAATGCAATAATATCAGGATATTGCCTGCATTCCGGTATCGCCAACAATGTACGAGACAAATCGGAAGTGAACTCAATCGCCTCTTTGCTGTAAGGGGAGAGCGGGGTTCGATCAACCTGTGCTGTGCCCACGATATACTCAACGCTTTTCATAAGTGTCACTGCATCCTCTCAATTCCGCACCCTTGATACGCCCATGTATTTTGAAATACTTGCCCATTCTGCCGCATGGACAATCGTCTTCGCCCAAGATTTCTCCTTCATCCTCTGTCAGAATGGCATGTCCCGGATAACTGATCGGCAGCAGGGAAACCAATTCCATCAAGCCTCTTTCTCTCATGCCTGCCACAGAAAAATCCGCCGGACGCCTGATCACGACATCTGAATAGTTTGAACAGTGCATATGACCATGCTCACATTCAACAAACACAGATCCAAGCTGCTCAGCCATGCCGTAGTAGTTATAAATCGACACATTTCCCCCCAATACAGCATGGAGCCGGTTGTTAAATGTCTCGGTATCTACCGCCTGATCCTTCAGCTTCTTCCAGCCGCCAATATGGAAAAGGATACCCTTTTCAATCGGCAGCGAAACACCTGCTTCCTCCAACGCCCTGACCACATATTGCCAAATCATATATGTGTATCCAAACATCAGAATGGTTTCTCCCTTATGCTTCTCAACATACGCACGAATCTTTTCAATATCGATTTCCATGTTCTCATTGAGCGCATATGTCACATTCCTGCCGAAAGTCGTAAAGCCGATGATTCCGGCGCCGCGCGCAGAAAACATGCTCCGATCCTTTTTCACCATTTCCGTATCCAGAAGAAGAAGGGGCAGTCTTTGCTTGCCAATGTAGGATGTGATGATTTCCGCGAGGACCTTCGTCTGGCGGCGCACGTTCTCTTTGTCAAGAAATATCCTGGAAACCTGTTGGCCCGACGTGCCAGACGAAGTCAGGGTTTTCGCAACATCCTCCCGGTTTACGCTCAGCATATCATAGAGCTTGAACAACCGTACAGGAATATAGGGAATATCCTCAACATGATGGCATTTAGACAAATCAACGCCTATCGTATCCAGTATTCTCGCATAGGATTGGCAATGTTCCCGGTGGTACTCCGTCAGTTCAATGAGTCCCTCGAATAATCTCTTTTCCTTTTCGTCCGATTTCAAACTATACGGGGGGAGTTCATATAATGTATCCAATACCATATTACTCTACCTCTATCAGGAAAATATCCTCGGGCTCTGAAAAAGATGCACCAAGCGAAGCATACAAATTCATCACCGCAGTATTCTTGGTGCTGATTCGGCCGTTGAGCTGCTGATAACCGGACGCCTTACACATAGAGACTGCTTTTGCATACAGAGACACTGCCGCGCCTGTAATACGATAGCGTGCTTCAACAGCTGCCAAATGAACAAACGCTGCTTTGTCCGAAATCTTTCTGAGCGTCAAAAAGCCTATAACGGCTCCTTTGTATTTGCAGATCAGCGTTGTGTCCTTCTCATCGATCCACTGAGCCAGAATACCCGAAGCTTCCTGCAGATCTGGCCGCAGCTTAATATGAAATCGTCTGTCATCCACAAAGCTTGCCTGCGCTATACGCAAGACATCCGCATACTCACCCGTCAATTCAGAAATCTCCATACGCACGAGCTGATCAAAATCAATCTTTGAACGCATCAGATTGATGGATACACCCATTGTACGATCTGCAAGCATAAAACCGCGTCGATACATCTCCACCTCAGTATCTGCAGAGGCAGGCATAATGATCCTTGCATTTGTATAGCCGGACAAATCCCAGTCACAAACCTTGTCCGTTTTAGATTCAAATAGTCGCATCATTTCAATTCCGAATACAAAACCTTTCCCGAATCATTATGAGGAATCTCTTCAATATGGATTGCTGTAAATGCCGCTTTATTCAGGCCGGTTTTTGAACTGATATATCCAACGATTTCCTCAGTCTGTTCGCTGGTCGTATAGATTCTTAGCTTGTCGTCTTCGCCCACACATGCAGTTTCAAATCCCACCTTGCTTAGCAGCTCTTCGATCTCCGTAAGATTCACGCGATTGCCAAATATTTTCAAAAACCTCTTTTTTCGTCCAACAACATAGTAATATCCATCTTTATCGCATTTTCCCATATCTCCGGTTTCCAATCGGCCATGACGCTCATCGCCCTTCGCCAAATCCTCTCGTGATTCAGCATAACCCATTGTTACGTTATCGCCATAGTATACCAGTTCGCCCACTTTTTCCTTCTCAGTAATTACGCTTCCATCAACGTCAATCAGTTCGAATCGGCCCCCCGGAATGGCAATTCCAATGCTTCCTGCCTTCTCTACCGAGTTTTGCGCAGGCACATAGCTCATGCGCGCAGTAGCTTCTGTCGCGCCATACATCACGATCAGCGCTTTCCCCTTCGCCCTCATCCCAACTGCATATTTCTCGTGTAGTTGGGCACCCAATCGGCCACCCGCCTGCGTAATATACCGCAAGGATGGCAAGTCCATTTGAAGAAAACGAAGCCTGTCCAGCATCTGATAAGTATATGGTACGGCACCAAATGTTGTTGCCTGCTTCTCCCGGAAGAACGACCAAAATCCACGATCAAAGAATGACTTTTCTGTAAGAATCAGGCTGGCCCCTGCCATCAGATGAGACTGCACGATAGAAAGCCCATATGTATAACTCATGGGCAACGTAGTAATCGCACGATCATCGCTGCGAATCGCAAGATACTCCACAATCGACTCAGTATTGGACTGAATATTCAGATAGGTTTGACGTACAAACTTCGGGCTGCCTGTGCTTCCAGAAGTCGTCAGCATTACAGCAAGATTATCGTCCATCTTCGGCGCTTCAGCACCCGTGGCAATAAGCTTGTAACCCTCTATCGCAAAAATCCCGTCGTCCTGCATAAAATCATCCGGGCACCAAATATACTGCGGTTGATAACGCTCCTTCAGGGCGTTAAATAGACCGTTATCAATCGCCGCATTCAGCAACACTGGTACGCCTCGCTTTTTTAGGAAACCAATATAACCAGCAACAGAAGCAACGCAATTCTTACAAACTAAGAATACAAATGAACGTTCAGGAATTTCTTCCACAATTTCATTAGCCATCTGATCTAACGCATTGTAGGTCAGCACACTATTTTCCGTATGCACTGCAACGGCTTCGCCCTTTTGTGCCAGCTCATCCCAAAAAAACATTGTGTGTTTGCCTCCTCACACATCAGGTCTCTACGTTGTACTTTTTAAGAAGCTCTTTTCCTTTCTCATAGGAAGAAAAATCAATGATATCATCCGTATCAAACATCATATCAAACGCTTCTTCCAGTTCGGCGATCAAACCCATATGCCCAACGGAATCCCACGCTTCAATACCCTGATAAACCAGAGCAGGAAGCTGCTCGTCGCTTACGTTAAACGCCGTCTTGAAAACCTGATCATACTTCTGCTTGTTATTCATGTTTATTCTCCTTTACGCATTCATCAGGGCGAGAATATCGCCGACAGTTACAAACGTCTTAATCTTTTCGCTGTTGAGTACAACACCAAATTCGTCGTCCATCATGACAATCAACGACAGCTTTGTCAGCGAATCATACTCTTCCACATCCGCAAGGACGGTTTCAGCCGTCAGCGTTCCTTCTTCAACCTCCAGAGTTTCTTCCAGAAGAGCCAGTTTTTCTTGTTCTGTCATTTTTCTTTTCCTCCATAATAAAGTGATGATGGTGTCCAGGATATACCGTTATACTAGAAGGCAAAGCATCTAAAAAAGGTTTCGTGATACTCGCCCACTCAGCCCTATTGCCCCCGGGGAATCTAAGCTCAACCTCCATGCCGGGAATGAGGTTGTCCCCGGAAAAATAAATTGTATCGTCCAGAAAAATACCCATCCCGCCCTTTGAATGCCCCGGCAATTCATATAGTTTAAATATGTGACCCTGCCATTCAAAGCTATAATATTGTTCAAAGATTTCATCTGCCTCTGCCTTGTATGCAGGATCGGAAAGCGGAATGTGATCCAGCGCTATCCAGCTTTGAATCTCGCAGAGCGCGTCGAAATATCGAGCCATGTTTTTTCTGGAATCTCGAATGATTTCTGCACAGGTTCTACTGCACAGAAGCGGGGCATGATACGCTTCTTTCCACGCATTGACACCAGAGATGTGATCATAGTGTTCGTGGGTGATCAAAATCCGATCGATCTTCAGCCCTTCCCCGGCACTTGTATCCGAACAAGGATCAATCACCACAGCATGACCATTCTCTTTGATCAAATACATGTTAGATTGCAGTTTATCGGATACAACTCGCGAAATCTTCATACAAGCATTTCCAAAGTTTTATTGAGCGTCTGCACATTTTCTGCTCGGCAAAGCATAACATCGCTGACCGTCTTTTTGGCAAGCCCTGTCAGCGTTCTGCCTGGGCCGCATTCAATCAGTGTATTCACGCCTGCCGTCCTCATTCCACAAATTGTATCCGTCCAACGAACCGGGCGTACAACCTGTTCCACCAGCAGCTCTGCAATTCCCTCCGAAACTTCTCTGCCAATGGCATTCATATAGATAGGTAGCACCGGAGCAGACAGCTTATAATTCTTCAGCACGTTCTTCAGAATCTCTGCTACCGATTCCATCAGCTTGCAATGCGAAGGAACGCTAACTGCCAAACGCATCGCTCGCATCCCTTTCTCTTCAGCCGCACGCATTGCAGCGTCAATGCCTTCAGCCGTGCCAGCGATAACCGTTTGCAGAGGCGAATTGTAGTTTGCTGGAGCTACATAGTATTCTGTGATTGATGCACAGAGCGCTTCCACGTTTGCAGGCTCTGTACCGATTACCGCTACCATCGCGCCTTTTCCAATCGGAACCGCCGCCTGCATCGCATCGGCACGCTGTTGCACAATCTCAAACGCCTGAGACATATTCAATACCCCAGCAGAAACAAGTGCCGCATATTCACCCAAGGAGAATCCTGCCACACAATCCGGCATAATTCCGTGTTTCTTTAAAATAGCCCCTGCTGCCAGATCTGTCGCCAACACACACGGTTGCGTATTGTGCGTAAGATTAAGCTCTTCCTGGCTTCCTTCAAAGCAAAGCCGGGTAATGGATCTTCCCAACACGTCGTCAGCACATTGGAATACTTCGCGAACGCAGGCATCACGTTCATACAGGTCTTTAAACATGCCTGGATACTGTGCGCCCTGTCCCGAAAATATAAACGCTGTTTTCAACCGTGACTCACCGTTCCTTCTGTGAAATAATCGTCAGTATGCTCTATCGTATAGATATGATCCGTATCAATCGTCACATCAGCACACGCCCACGAAAGTCCGACGCCAAATCCATAGAGGAACACTCGCTTCTCCCCTTGGCCTTTGCCGCCAAAGTGATCACACAGCGTTACAGGTATAGCACATACGCTCGTGTTTCCGTAGCGATCCAACGAAATAGGCATTTTTTCTGCCGGAGCCTTCAATTTTTTCAGCAGATGCTTCAGAATAAACAGATTCGGCTGATGGAATATAAACGCATCGTATGTTTCAGCACTCTGCTTCTGATTGCGCAAAAATTCCAGCGCCAGCCTTGGTACATCTGTCATGGTAAATCCAAAGACATCCATGCCGTTCATAAACAGATCGTAGTCCGAACGCACGTTTCCATCCGCCCACTCCACACGTTCATGAGAAGCTTCCGGATTACGATAACCGCCAGCTGGCACAATGATTGATTTAAACCGGCTTCCATCGGTCTTCATTCCCACGGTAATCTGCGGCGCCTCCTCACATTTTTCAAACAGCGTCGCTGTGCCACCGTCTCCAAACAGCATTCTTGACTTGTCCAGCGGAGAAATCACCTTACTCGTAATGTCACCGTTCAGCAATAGTCCGCGTGTTGCATCGCTGGACTGCAAAACAGAACACATCGTCTGAATCCCATAGACATATCCAGAACACGCCAGATTTGTGTCAAACGCAATACAGTCCGTGGACAATCCCAGGCGCTTATGCAAAACGCAGGCTGTCGGCGGCACCTGATAATCCAAATAAGCAGCCGTAAAAATCAATACGCCGATCGTGCTCGGATCAATGTCCATCTCTTCCATAAGCCGCTTCGCCGCAACAAAAGCCAAATCGGAGGAAGTCTGCTCGGGCAGCGCGTGATAAGACTGCCGTACGCCCGTTGTTTCAATGTTCTTGGATACCGTTTCAGCGCCAAATAGTTCATCATAGTCATGTGCATTGACACATTTGTTTGGAAGCTCTGCAGCTATGCCTGCGATTTTAATGTTAGAAAACTTAGAAGTAATCATTAAGACAGTGCCCCCGCATCATAGATTAGATTTGTACCCGTCATGTATCTGGATGCATCACTCAGCATGAAGCA
Organism: Beduinella massiliensis; assembly: GCF_900199405.1. Classification (NCBI taxonomy): domain Bacteria; kingdom Bacillati; phylum Bacillota; class Clostridia; order Eubacteriales; family Beduinellaceae; genus Beduinella; species Beduinella massiliensis. The sequence goes on along the minus strand of NZ_LT963430.1, from coordinate 1,999,377 downwards.
AATCACCTCTGCAGCATTCTCCACAGGAATCGCTCCAAGATATTGATTACGCATCAATTCTTCATCATTTCCACCCGATTGTTTAAACTCCTGATACATCTCCGTCTCCACCATACCAAATGCAATGGTATTGAGTCGAATGCGCTTAACAGCCAGTTCCTTTGCATAGGGATGAATCAATGCATTCATCGCACCTTTTGCCGCAGCATAAGCTCCCTGCGCCCTATCACCACGAATCGATGCAATCGACGAAATCCCCAGCATGCTGGCTCCCTCATTGTAGCAGCCGCGTTCGGATACACATCGCAGCAGCTCTGCAAAGGCGAAATAGTGAATCCTTGCATTCTCTTCTATAAATTCCGGCTTTGTCATCTTGATTGGACGGTTCTTTCCAATCCCTGCACAATGCACCAACCCGTCAATAGCGCCCTGTTCCTTGGCAATGGCTTTCACCAATGTCCGGATTTCCTCAATCTTGCTGAGATCCTGAATCCAGTACCGGTGATTACCTGGCTGCATCTGTTCCGAACTCTCGCGAAGCCTTTCCTCATTGCGTCCAATCAATGTAACGCGCGCACCCAATTGCGAAGCCAATATACACGTGCTCCTTCCAATGCCGGAGGATGCTCCTGTGATCAGTATATGTTTATCGCTCAGTGTCATGGGGTTTATCATTCTTATCCGGCTCCTTTTTTAACATCACTCTTCAGCATCATACGCCTCGATCATTTTTGCAGGAACTCCAAAGTAGCTTCCCTGTTTACGCGTATTGCGGATTACAACAGATCCGGCTCCAAATTTACATCCGTCCGCTATTTTAATCTTATCGATAAGTGTGCAGCGCATGCCAAAGTAACAGCCCTCACCGATGATCGTGTCTCCTCCTACAATGCAATGCGGCATCATGCTGACATAGTCGTTCAATACCACATCGTGTCCCAAACCGCATTGCATATTGAGAATACAGAACTTTCCAACATGTGTATTGATCGCCAAACTTACGCCATTGCAGAGAATGGAGCCTTCACCGATCGTACAAAGATCTCCAATAATCTCCACATTGGGGTGAATCAGCGTCGCACTGGGGAGCCCGGCTTCCATGCAGGTCTGCGCCAAACGCTTTCTGGTTTTGGGATCGCCGATAGGCACTGTAACATAGGGCTTGGGGTCCATAGCCATCAAGCATTCCAGACCGCCAAGAATCTTGTCTCCTTCAATGGTTTGTCCAGGCTTTGCGCCTTCCTCCACAAACCCCAAAAACCTCCATGTAGGCGTTTGCTCATTAATGATATCTATCAGCGCCTTTATTTCTCTAGCAAACCTTCCTGCCCCAACCAAGACCAAATCTTTCATGATTATGCTCTCCTCGTCATCCTATATTCTGCATTTTTATCTCAGAGCAGTTTGAAATGCAAACCTGTTCAATATCATAAACTCTTTCAATTCTTGTACGGGCATCGTATCCATCGTCTGATATGTTACCAGCCAATTGTACAACAGTCTTAGCTTCTTCCTTATGCTGTCTGAATACTCTCCTTTTTCATATGCCATAAAGAATTCCAGAATCGTTTTGCTTTCCTCGATCCAACGCTTGCTGCCAATATCAGTACGCAGAGACTTTTGTTTATTTCGGGTTGTCATGCCCTTCAGGTCGCATGCAATGATTCCCTCGCCCAACAGAATCGCACTTAATCTAAGCATTTGACTGAAGGATGCATCTTTTCCAACCTCATCCATCAGGCCGTTTATTCCTTCAGCAAACTCTCGAGACACCATGCAGCCTTCAACCAGAACAGCCGGATCAATCAGAATATCCTCCACGTCAAAATGCTTCATACCGACAGTGGTTCCGTTATCTATCGCCGAGCAGAATCCGTGAATCATCGAAAACTCATCGATGCCATTTACCAGCTGAGAAACAGCGCTCTTGGGATACACGGTGCTGTCATCCACAAAATAAACATACTCACCATGCGCTTTTTTCAAGCCGTTGCGCCAAGCATATTCTTTCTCCGCAAAATCAAGCCCTGTCTCGTTTGAAAAAGAACTCAGGCGCTCTCCAAACAATTCTATAACGTGATATTGCGATGCAACTTTCTTTCTCTTCTTGTCTATCCTTTCCGGCAGACAATAGGATTCTTCAATCAACTTAATGTTTTCATAGTCCAATTCCCGCAGGCTTTTGAGCGTATGCGCGTATGCATCGCTCTGCGTATCTCCATGAGCAAGAATCACAGAAACCAATGGTTTTTTCTCCATACGTTCATGCCTCTGCTTCTCAAGCTCTGTAATGGAAAGCGTGTATTTCCCTTCATAGTAATCTTCAAGTCTCTGCTGATATCGATGATCCGCAAACTCCTCGTCAACTCTGCTGCGAAGCTTTCTCAAGAACGCCTCATAGTTCTTCTTATCGCTATAACGCTCCATGTCGTCACAGATTCTCGCGTACATCTCTCCGACAGACTCATATAGATTGGGCCACGCCTTGTCACGATCATCAAAAAAGCCTGGATTGCGAATGGAAAAAGCAATCGTATCACTAAATATGCTCTCCATTACATAGCCATCAAAGCCTTCTCCGAAAGAAAGCACCCATCTCGCCTTTCCGATCAGCTCTAAATACTCATGAAAAGGCGTATTGCAAATCATCACAATTTCAATTTCAGGAAATCTTGATTTTATCTTTTTGAGAATTTCCATTCTCATAGGCTGTTCATCCGGAGATACGACAAGAAGATTCTCTTTTTTATCAAAACCGTATCTATGAAAGGCTATTTTCTTGTCTGCCGGGATATAGTGCACCGGCATTCCATAATAGCTTCGCACTTCCCTGCTCGTATATTTCCTGTGCGCACAGGTCATCGTCATATCCGGTATGATCCTGCGAAGCATTTCGATATATCGGATATTGGGCATCAACTCATCATTCTGATTCATGATATTGCCTCGAACCTTGATTCTATCCGATTTTAGCCAATTCAAGTCTTCCGTTTTGAGGTTGGCCAAGATATTCATAATCTGATACTCGGGAATCTGAATAATGAGTTCTTCCAGGTTCTTAAAATACGGGCGGATCTGTTCAAAGCGGTAAATATTGCGCTTTGCATCGAACTTTGTATAATTTGAAAATGTATTGGGGGACGGAATGGTCGCCAGCATCACGTCGTAGCCTTTCTCTTTTGCATAAGGCTCAATATCATTGCAATAATTGCAGATACACATCATTCCGCCGCAAATCTGATCAAAATCCGGCACCAGGTATACAATCAGCTTTTTTACCCATTTTGAATAATCTTTTGAAATCCGCTGATCCTGAATTTTCTGATGATGTTTACTGCTGTTCGAAGCCTTTTGCGAAACAAACGACGTCGCTACGACAGATCGCCCCTCTTTCCGCCCATATAGTTCATAGTGCACCAGAGGATTAATTCCTTGTGCAGCCACATCAGGATGCGTCCGCAAATATCCCATTGTAGAAAAATGCTGCGATGGATCATTTCCCTTTAACCAGCCTTCCTGCATATAGTCTTTTGCAGGATCGACACTCTGCGATACCAGGTACATGTTTTGATACCATTTCTTATCGAAATAGTTCGAATTATTGATTTTGCAGAGGTTTCTATATTGCTTAAGCGTACGCTTAAGCATATCTTTGCCCCGGTTTTTTTCATCCTCGTTCATTACATCCGCATCCCCTTATTTTCCCCTTATGCCTCCATAAAACGGCAGCGCGTCACTCGGGAATACACTCTATCAGATTACAGATTCGCTCAACCTGCTCATGAGAAAGCCCGTCATAGATCGGCAAACACAGAACTTTCCTAGCCAATACTGATGCAATAGGCAGCTGTGCCCGCCTTGCATCTTTATAGCAAGCACAATCGCTAAGCAGTGGATAAAAATACTTGCGGCAGAAAACTTGATTTTCCTTCATCCACACATAGAGTTCATCACGCGTGTGCCCATACACGGTTTCATCGATTTCAACCGGCATATATGCGTAATTGTATTCTACGCCCCAATCCTCCGGCACAAAAAAGCGAATACCCGGTATTTTCTTGAGACACTCACGATATTTCAGCGTCACATTCCGCCGACGTAAAATAATCTCATCAATATGGTTCAGATTACACAAGCCCATTGCCGCCTGAAACTCGTTCATCTTTGCGTTTCCGCCGACAACATCGATGTTTTCTTCGTCTCTGATTCCAAAGTTCTTTAGTTGATTTGCTTTTTTGACCATGTCTTCTCTGTGAAGAATCGCCGCACCGCCCTCAATCGAATTATAGAGCTTTGTAGCATGAAAACTCAGAATAGACCCGTCTCCATAATTACACAAAGCTTCTCCATTCAGCTTGGCGCCAAATGTATGGGCAGCGTCATAAATCACCGGAATCCCGTGTTTCTTGCCGATCGCTCCCAGCGCTTCCACATCGCACGGAAATCCGTACACATGTACCGCCAGAATAGCGCAAGTCTTTTCGGTAATCAGCGCCTCCACGCTCTCAGGATCAAGCGTCAGATCCTTCCAACGTATGTCACCGAAAACAGGCGTGCAACCAACTTCGCTAATGGCATGAACTGTCGAAACGAACGTAAATGGCGTCGTAATGATTTCGCCCCTTAACTCCATGGCTTGAAGCAGCACTCTCAATGCAGAATGCCCGTTTACAAACAAGCAGAACTGTTCCGCTCTCAAATACTGCTGAATCTTCTGTTCCAGTTCCTGATGCAGCGGCCCATTATTCGTCAAAATCCGACTCTTCCAGATTTTGTCAACATAGGAGAAAAACTCTTCTTTTTCAGGAAGAAAAGGCCTTGTAACATAAATTGCATCCGACATAAGCGTACCTCTCTTTTGGACACTTGTTCGTATAACTATCTGCTTTTTATACGTCCTGCTGTGCCATCTTCATCATCAATAACTATTTGCTGTTTCTTGTTCTGATCTGATAAAACACCAACCATCAATGCAGAAATCTGCGCGCTATTCCTTTCAGCAATCGATATGCTTTTCTCAAAACGCGATATGCTGGTCCCCTATTTTCATAGGATGTCCGAAATTCCGCTTGCACGCACATCTCATATTCACGGCTGATCTCTTCTGCTGTCCACTGATAAACACGCTTTGATATTTTCTGTCTCACTTCTGCATACGCCGCATCAAGTTTCTTCTGGCGCTCATCGCTCTGCCCGCTGCAAAATGGAACACGATATTGAGATGTCGTTTTCGGAATATACAAGAATTTTTCCTTGACAGCATAGCGTGTCCAGAGTTCCCAATCTTCCAATACGTTCAGGTGCGTGTCAAATCCGCCATATTCTTCATACAGGCATCGCGCAAACATGACAGATTGAATCGGAAGATAATTCTGCTGAAGCAGGCGTAAACGATTGAACGGGAAATCAACGGCATGCTCATAACCGATTAGCTCATATTGGTAAGGCTCTTGACTGATCATACGTATCGGTGTTTGAGCTCCCAAAGCATAAGCCACCCTGAACTCCGTATTGTTCTGCAGCGCTGCAACCAGGGTCTCTACATGATCGGCATAGAATACATCGTCATCATCCAGAAAATTGAAATACTCGCCGTTGGCGCTCTCCATTCCAATATTCCCAACAACGCAGCGCCCACGCTTTTCTTTTGTTGCATGGTATTGTATGCGTAGATCTGAGAACTCCGATATAATCATCTCTTGGGAGGCGTCTTTTCCGTCTTCAACAACAACAACTTCGATATTGGGATATGTTTGATTGCAAAGAGAAATTAGCGTCTCTCTCAATACATCAGGCCGCCCACACGTGCGAACAATCACTGAAACCAGCGGGAAATCTTTCGGTCTTGAGCACGTCCAGAAGTCGCCTTTCCTCCTGAATTCGTAATCCAATTCGTGAAATACAAAAGTCTCGGCATCGATTCTTTTTCGATTCTTCCGTCGCCACCTTCGTGCAGAGTACAGTTTATTCAGTGAAGCACAATATGCCATGAATATTTGTTTTCCCACCCCATCAAATGGCACATTGGCACGCAGGCAGCTTCTTAAAACACAAACATGACCCCAAAGCCGCTCTTTCAATGACCCAAATTTTGTTCTCAAAACCAGGTTGCCGACAATGGAATTCACGTACTGAATTGGCTTTATCTCTCCGGCGGTTTGATAGCAATAATGGTTGATCACTGCTTTGGGCACATATCTAAGCCGGTATCCTGCCATGCGCACGCGCCAGCTTAAATCGACATCCTCAGCATACATAAAGAATCGCTCGTCAAATCCATTGATTTGCTCAAATACGTCCCTTCTGATCACAAAAGCAGCTCCTGACGACCAACTCGTCACTCCGGTCAACGGGTTATAGCATTTGGGGTGCTCATACGGGAATTGTCTGAGTTCCCAAACAGCAATATCTGTTCCAGCATCCGATTCTATCGCATCGCTAAGCGCCTGAAACGTATCCTCATAAACCGCAGTATCAATATTACAGAAAAACAAATAAGGTGCATGTCCTAATGCTGCCCCGATATTATTGCCCGCGCCGAAGCCCAAATTCTCTTCGTTGCTTTTGACCACAAATGCGCCAAAGCGCCCCCCGTATTCTTCCTGTTTAGCTTTCAGCACATTCACCGTTTCATCGTCAGAATGGTTGTCTACAGCAAACAGATTCAGCATTTTTAAATCGTATTGAGCAGATAGCAGCGCATCAAAGCAACCATCAATCCATTTCTGTGAACGATATGTCAAGTACACCACATCAAAAGCGACCATTGTCTAATCCTTTCATTTGCTTATGATAAACCTGCAATCCACTTCAAAATCGCTTTTGCAAACGGGATACGCCCGATCTTTTCAAACACCCTGTTAATTCGTTCCGTAAAAAACACCATGTCAACCAACTCATTCCGCAACGCTTTTACATATTCTTCATGGTGTCTTTGATAGAACTCTCGATGATTCTCGTAAATCTGTGCATACATCATTCTAAGATGCTCCACATCATCCTTCAGCTCCGTGCTTCTAGACTTTCCTTTGATACGATAGTGAAACAGCGTCTCCGGAATCTGATAAATCTCACGTCCCATATCCAAAATGCTGATCCAGAAATCGTAATCCTCTAATCCCACGGTCATATTGCTATTGAATCCGCCGACAGCTTCCCAGTCGGCTTTATAAAACAGTGCTGTGATAAAAACGATATTCCCTTTGAGCATCTGTTCAAAAGAATACGGAGGCAGCTTCCACACGCCGCGTTCTTTGCCAAACTTATCCGCCTGACAATACACAACACCGACTTCCGACCTGTCTTGAAGAATATGCACAGCCTTCTCTATATAAGATGAATCAATGAGGTCATCCGCATCCAGCGGCAAGATGTATTCACCTTCCGCATTTACGATTCCATGATTACGCGCTTGCGCAACGCCCACATGCTCTGTGCGCAAAACACGGCATATTCCGCTTTCGTTCAGGTTCTTCAAAACCTGAATTGTATGCATATCGTCCGATCCATCATCGATCACAATCAATTCAATCGGCTTATAGGTCTGCGCATTTACCGATCGTATGCTTTCCTCGATATATCGCCCATCGTTATAGCAGGGCATAATCACCGAAACTTGTCCCTTTATCATATACCTCTCTCTCTTTTCTATCCCTCTTGTAAGCTTCACATCCTACCATTTCAAAAGTAGCATTAAGCGTCTATCTCTCTCAGATACCGCTCCAGCGCGTCCTTCCAGTCCGGCAGCGGCACAAAGCCAGTTTCCGCCAGCTTTCTCTTGTCCAGCCTGCTGTTGAACGGGCGCGCCGCCTTGCTTGCACCGTATTCCGCCGTCGTCACAGGCAGCACCTGCGTGCCCATCCCCGCCTGACGGAAGATTTCGCAGGCGAAGTCATACCAGCTGATGTATCCGCCCTCGTTCGTGGCGAGGTAATAGCCGTACTCCTCCGTCTCGATCATATCGACCAGCAGGCGCGCAAGGTCGAGCGTGTATGCCGGCGTGCCGATCTGGTCGCTGACCACGCGCAACGTGTCGACTTTCTGCCTGAGGCCGAGCATCGTCTTGATGAAGTTCTTGCCGTTCTTGCCGAACATCCACGCGATGCGCACGATGAAGAACCTCTCCATCTCACCTGCCACGGCTAACTCGCCTTCCAGCTTCGTCTGACCGTACACGTTCAGCGGCGCGTAATCCTTGCAGTCCGGCTCCCACGGGTTTTCCCCCTGCCCGTCGAATACGTAGTCCGTGGAGATGTACATCAGCTTGCAGCCCAGCGCTTTGCAAACCTTCGCGATGTTCGCCGTCCGTGATGTCCAGCGGCACATATGCAGCCTGTATCACCGGGACGATGTCGCTGCCCACGGCTTCATGACCGCGCGCAATCAGTTCATTGACGACGTCGCGGCCCAGCTGTCCGCTGACGCCCGTTATAAATACCTTCATATTTTTTTCCCTGCTCAGCGATTGCCATACATCTCCTCATAGTAGTTCTGATATTCCCCGGAGATGATCTCTTCCCACCACTCGCGGTTGTCCAGATACCACGCGATCGTCTTCTGGATGCCGTCGGCAAACTTCGTCTCCGGCAGCCAGCCCAACTCGCTATGAATCTTCGTCGGGTCGATGGCGTAGCGCATGTCGTGGCCCTTGCGGTCGGTGACGTAAGTGATCAGGCTCTCCGGTTTGCCCAGTGCCTTGCAGATCAGCTTCACGATGTCGATGTTGCGCATCTCGTTGTGGCCACCGATGTTGTAGACCTCGCCCACGCGTCCGTTGTGGATGATGAGGTCAATCGCCTTGCAGTGATCCTCGACGTACAACCAGTCGCGCACGTTGAGGCCCTCGCCGTACACCGGCAGCGGCTTGTCGTTCAGGCAGTTGGCGATCATCAGCGGAATCAGCTTCTCCGGGAAGTGATACGGGCCGTAGTTGTTCGAGCAGCGGGAGATCGTCACCGACAGGCCGTAGGTGCGGTGATACGCCAGCACCAGCAGGTCAGCGCCCGCCTTCGAGGACGAATACGGGCTGCTCGTGTGAATCGGGGTTTCCTCGGTGAAGAACAGGTCGGGGCTGTCGAGCGGCAGGTCGCCGTAGACCTCGTCGGTCGAGACCTGATGATAGCGCTTGATGCCGTACTTGCGGCAGGCGTCCATAAGCACCTGCGTGCCCATGATGTTCGTCTGGAGGAACACGCCCGGGTTCTCGATAGAGCGGTCCACGTGGCTCTCCGCCGCAAAGTTGACCACGATGTCCGGATGTTCCTCTTCAAACAGGCGCTCCACGGCCTCGCGGTCGCAGATATCCGCCTTCACGAAGCGGAAGTTCGGTTTATCCATCACGGATTTGAGCGTGGACAGATTGCCCGCATAGGTCAGCTTGTCCAGACAGATGATGCGATAGTCCGGATGCTTGTCCAGCATGTGGAAAACAAAGTTGGAGCCGATGAATCCGGCACCGCCGGTTACGATAATCGTCATATGCTTCCTCCTTAAATCTCGCCGTACACAAAGTTACAGTCCGAATTGTCCAGCAGCGGCGCGGTCGTGTCCTTCTGCGAGAGATTCTCTTCGTGCACCTCGCCCCACTCGACACCGATCGTCGGATCGTTGTAGCGGATGCCGCGGTCGCATTCCCTGCTGTAGATACTGTCGACCTTGTAGCAGAACTCCACGTCGTCCGTCAGCGTGCGGAAGCCATGACCGAAGCCGCGCGGGATGAACATCATCCGCTTGTTCTCCGCAGAGAGCTCCACGGCGACCCACTGCTTATACGTCGGGCTGCCCTTGCGCAGATCGACCGCCACATCCAGCACTACGCCCTTTGTGACGCGCGCCACCTTCGCCTGCACCATCGGCGCATTCTGGAAATGGATGCCGCGCAGCGTGCCTTTCACCGCCGTGAAGGACTGATTGTCCTGCACAAATTCGTTCGTAATGCCGACGTCAGCAAACGCCTTGGTCGAATACGTCTCCATGAAGTACCCGCGATGGTCGCCGTGCACCTGCGGTTCGATGATGCAAACGCCGGGCAGTTTCGTTTCGATCCTGTTCATCAATAACGCACCTTGCCTTCCGCAACCGCCTTCAGATGCTGCCCATACGGGCTTTTGCCGTAGCGCGCTGCGCTCTCCAGCAGCTTGTCCTTGCTGATCCAGCCATTTTTATAGGCGATTTCCTCCGGGGCGCTGATCTTGACGCCTTGCCTCTTCTCGATCATGCGCACAAAGTCCGCCGCGTCGACAAGGCTTTCCATCGTGCCGGTATCCAGCCACGCAAAGCCGCGCCCCAGCAGCTGCACATCCAGCTTCCGATCTTCCAGATACATGGCATTGAGTGTGGTGATCTCCAGCTCGCCGCGCGCGCTGGGCTTCACCTCGTGTGATCGGACAGAAACGCCCGCCGGGTAGAAATACAATCCAGTGATGGCGTAGTTGCTCTTGGGCTGCTGCGGCTTCTCCTCGACGGAGATGACGTGACCGTCTTCGTTGAACTCCACCACGCCGAAGCGCTCCGGATCGTTGACGTAATAGCCGAAGACCGTCGCGCGGGCGTTTTGCTCCGCATTCTCCGCTGCCGCGCGCAGAATCTTACTAAAGCCGTTGCCGTAGAAGATGTTGTCACCCAGCACCATGGCGCACGCGTCGCCGCCGATGAATTCCTCGCCCAGCAAAAACGCCTGCGCCAGCCCATCCGGAGACGGCTGCACGCAATAGCTCAGATGCACGCCAAACTGACCGCCGTCGCCCAGCAGATGCTCAAAGCGCGGCGTGTCCTCCGGCGTAGAGATGATGAGAATCTCCTTGATACTCGCCAGCATAAGCGTGCTGAGCGGGTAATAGATCATGGGCTTGTCGTAGACGGGCAAGAGCTGCTTGCTCGTCACCATGGTCAGGGGGTACAGGCGCGTGCCCGCGCCGCCGGCTAGGATGATGCCTTTCATATCATTCTGTCTCCCAAATAACCAAATTTTATGTATAGCTTAAAACCATTTGGAAAAAAACATGCTCTTTATATTCGGAGATTGGATGGCTGCATACTATTCCTATCTATTTCAGGCGCTCATCTGTTACCAACCTCATATTCATCACAAATCTGCTTAGTTTTCCCAAACATCCGCACTTGACCATGCTCAATCCACAGCACACGATTGCACATCCGCCGGATCTGCGGCAGGCTGTGGCTCACGAACAGCACCGTCGTGCCGCCGCTCATCAGCTCCATCATGCGCCGATAGCTCTTTTCCTGAAAGTCCGCATCGCCCACGGAAAGCACCTCATCCACGATGAGTACCTCCGGGACAACGACCGTGGCAATCGAGAACGCCAGACGCGCGATCATGCCGGAGGAATAATTGCGCAGCGGCACATCGATGAACTGCCCGATCTCCGAGAACGAGACGATCTCGTCATACTTGCTTTTGAGAAACTCCTCCGAATAGCCCAGAATCGCGCCGTTTAAGAATATGTTCTCCCGCCCCGACATGTCCATGTCGAAGCCACTGCCCAATTCCAGCATGGGCGCAATATTGCCGCGTACCGTCACGCTGCCTTCGCTAGGCTTTAAGATGCCAGAAATCACCTTGAGCATCGTGCTCTTGCCCGCACCGTTGTGGCCGATCAGGCCCACCACCTCGCCGCGGTTCATATCAAAGCTCACATGCTTCAGCGCTTCAAATTCATTATATTGCAGCTTGCCGCGCAGCATTTGCACCAGATACTCCTTGATGCTGCCGATGTGGTCGTTCGCCATGCGAAAGCGCATGGACACATCTTTTACCTCAATGATCTTCTCCATGCGCTCACCTCACAGCTGCAAAACAAACTTGTCCTGATTCTTCTTGAACACCACAATGCCCAGCAAAAGCACAGCCACAGATGAGAGGATGCACCACAGATATGCCATCGGCTCGGGCGATACACCGTCGATGATACAGATGCGCGCAAAGGTAATATACTGATACATGGGGTTCATGTGATACAGCGTCAGGAACTTTGCCGGGATGATGTTTTCCGTGTAGAAGATGGGCGTCATATACATCCACATCAGGCTCACCACGCCCCACAGGAACTGCGTGTCCTGAAAGAAGGTCATCGCCGTCGAAAGCAGCAGCACCATGCCCAGCACAAAGCCCAGCAGACAGAGGACATCGAAGATCAGCAGCAAACAAGACGGTCCCGGCATGATACCCGTCAGCAGCATCACCAGCAACAGAGGGATCAGCGCCAAGCCGAGGTTAATCAGCGACGAGCAAATTCTGGCAACAGGATAGATGTATTTTGGCATATAGACCTTTTTGATCAGCGAAGCGTTGCCCGTGATCGACGTCATGCCCAGCGAAACAGCCTCACTGAAAAAATTGAAAAACACGATACCCGAGAGCAAATACACAGGGTAATTGGCCGTGCTGGACTTAAACAGCGTTGAAAACACGATATACTGCACCATCATCGTCAGCAGCGGATTCATGAAGCTCCATGCCATGCCCAGCGCACTGCGCTTATACTTCGTCTTGAAATCTCGACCAACGAGCTGCTTAAGCAGGAACCCATACCGGCAGCCCAGCGTGCACAGCACCGCCACACTGCTGTTCTTCCCCTGCTTCATGCGCCGGTATCCCCAGAGCGCATAACCGCCCAAAACAGCAAAAGCGCCCGCAACAATCAGCCAATACGTTTTATAAAAGGAAAGCGCCCGGATGCCATTCACTTGCAGGCAGAGCTGCCCCGCACCGGGAATGCCGTCCATCGTGTAGTATTCCTCCGGCGCAATCGATTTGGCGATGTCAAAGCGCCCCGCCATCACGGTATTGCCGTAGTAGAGCGTAATCGCGTCGTCCTCAGCGCAGCCTGACGTCCAAAGTATCAGCGTCAGCGCCTCACCCCTTGAAACCCTCTCCGTCTGCGCAAACGTCAACGCTGTGTACTGGCCATCTTTGAGATTAGACAGAGGTGCGCTCAGACGCGCCACCTCATCCCCCCCCGCATTGACCAGTGAACCCTCCAGCGTTCCCTCGTGGCTGCGGCCATACGTCGCCGTCATGATTTCCAGTCCGGTCAGCTCCTCCGCCGGGGCGCTGACGCGCTGGGCAACCATCACGCCTTCCGAAATCTCACCAATAACCGACGATGCCGACAGCGCATCCGTCGTCACCGACATGCGCCGGAAGGAATCGCCCGCCACCAGATAGACAAGCAGCACCATCACCCAATATACGCCTGCAAGCGTCAGCAAAAAACGCTTGGCCTTCTTTAAATCCATGTTTCTTCTCCCTTTGGCTTAGCTTCGCATCAGCATGCCTGCATCAAAATCATCTGTCTTCTTTACCATCTCATCATAAACCCGATCTTTCGTTTGCTTGAGGATATCCACTTGAGATAGTTGAGTTTAAACACCAAACTGCTGTGCTCTGCCGAAAAATCCTGCAACAGCCGCTTATCGTCTTTGGGCAGACATTTTTCGTAGGTCTTCAAAAAAACAGCCGCCTGCCGCTTCTTGGTACACACAATCTTCCTGAACGCTCGAAAATGTGTGATCTTATACCAGATATACCACAGGCTTCGCACATCCTGTGCGCCCACGCTATTGCCGATATGCTGCCGGTAAAGCAGCGTACAATCGTCCACATAGGCAAGCTTTCCAAACCGCGCAGCCACAAGCGCAATCCACCAGTCGTGCATGACGGTGCTTGTGATGTCCGTGCAACGAGCTGCCAGCTCAATCAGCGCCCTGTTAGCCGCCGACGTGCATCCTGTGACGATATTTTGAAACAGGATATTTCTGTAATCCACAGCGTTCGGATTCTGCTGCTGCATCTGCATGAGCGATGGACTGATGACCTCGAATCTTTCATTCACAGGCGTAACATCCGTATAGGCCAGCAGCGGAACCTCTTTTCCGTACATCTGTTGTGCGTCGCTCATCGCCCGCAGTGTACGTTCCATCTTCTCCGGAAGCCATACATCATCCTGATCGCAAAAGAACACGATGCCTGCCGTACTCGCTTGCATCAGCGCAAAGAAATGCTCCCGCGCATTTCCAAACCGCTTGCCCAATCTCACCCTGCTGATTTGCTGCGGATATCGCGCCTGGTATTCCTCAATGATGTCTGGCGTGTGGTCGGTCGATCCGTCGTCGGATATCAGCAGATGCCAGCCCTTGTAAGATTGCCCCAGAATGGAATCAATCTGTTCCCTCAGATAGCGTTCGCCATTGTATGTAGTCATCAGGATTTCAACATCCTGCTTTCGTTGCTCCATATCGTCCATTCTCTCACTCTACATGTTTGAATTCTGCGGCATATGGGAAATCCGCGTTCATTTCGCACGAATTATAGTCATGCTCGTCCCGCATACTTCCTGCCGTTATATTCCGGAGCAAACAGGTTCACCTGCCGAAGCTGATCATAGCGCGCACTGCCAGCACGCACGCTTTTTTGTCCGCGGCGCAGTGCATCCTTCTGACTGCGTATCCATCGCCCCAGCGCAAAGCCATCCGGCGTCACATAGTCTCCTGCAACATCAAGATTGCCGTTTTGGGCATAATATCTGCACGCCGCCTCATAGCCTTGCTTCCATTGCAGTTTCTTGACGCCCTCCCACTGCATGCCAATCGCGTCCATCTGCCGGATTCGCTCAGGCGTCAGCGCATAGGTTTTCCGCTTTCCCTGCCGGGCGCGCCTGATCTCAAATATCCATCCGCCCAGCCTAAAGCCATCCGTTGTAACATAGTCAACAGGAACGTTCAGATGTCCGTTGTCCCGGTAGTATAGCGCCGCCGCAAGATATCCCTGCTGCCAGCTTTCCTCGCGGAAGTCCCATACCATCCCGATTTCGTCCAGCTGCGCAATGCGCACTTGTGTCAGCAGATCGCCCTTTCGATTGCCCTTGCGAATCTGGCGAAGCATATTCAGCCAGCTGCCCAGCCGATAGCCATCCTCGCAGACATAGCTGTCCTTCACGCGCAGATCGCCGTTCTTGTCGTAAAACTGCTTTGCATGCGCATAGCCATTCTCCCATGCCAGCTCCATGCGATCCTTCCAGACCATACCGATGTTTTCAAGCAGCTCAATCTGCTCCTGCGTGAGTTTTTGTGCCTGTGTGCCCTTGTACAAAAGACGCTGGCGCTGAATCCATGTCCCCATGCACAGCCCGTCTTCATCCGTATACCGCTTGGGCACCATCAGGTTTCCATGCTGTTCGTAATACTCGCAGGCAGAGGCATAGTACTGATCCCACGTCGCCGCCAGACTGCGCTCCAGCTCCCGGAATAGCGCTGCACATTCGCGGTTCTGCTCATCCACCTCGAAACACTCAAAGACAATCTGCTCCGCCTGACCATTTTTACACAGACGCTCAGCTGCAGCACGCATCTCACTCTGGATCGTGCCGATGCTGCTTAACCCTTCAAAGTTGTTCACCACATCGATAATCATCGGCGTCTGCCCGTCGCCGGAGGTCAGCGCGCGGCCAATCTGCTGCTTGTAGATGATGGGCGATATCGTCGGGCGGAACAGAATCACACCGCTCAGCCCCGGCACATGCACGCCCTCGTTGAACATATCAATCGACAGCAGCAGCTTGATGTGCTCGCTGTCGTCCCGGCAAAAGCGCTCATATTCCTTGCTCGTCTGCGAATCGCCGGAATAAGCCGTGTAGCAATGCACATCGGGGTCGATATTTTCAAACCATGCGGGAATCTGGCGCAGCAGCTCCAGCATATGCGCACGGTTTGCGCAGAAGATCAGATAGCGCCCCGTGCGGTCAGTCATGTATTTTTCAAAGATGACGTCCAGCCCATCTGCCCGTCCGACCGCGCGGCGCAGCTCATCCATCCTGCTCGCGCACAGCTTTTTCGCGCCCCTGTTCTGAGCAATGCGCTCTTCCACCCCTAAGAGCGCTTCCTGATAGCGGTACACCGTCGTCACATACGCGGGCGCAGGCAAAATGCCGCGCACAATGGCCTCGCCCAGCGTCATTTCGCTGGCGATGCAGTCTTCAAAGAGCTCCTGCGCCATATCGCGCTGACCATCCAGATAGCGCACTTTCGTTGCAGACAGCCCCATGATCATTGCGTCTTCAAAGCGTACCAAGAACCGCTGAACGCCCTGTCCCCAGCAGGCCGCGCCACAGCGGTGAAACTCGTCGAGCACAATGCAGTCCGGCGCAAGCTGTTCCAGCAGTTCGTCCGTCAGGCTCATCAGCTTGGCATAAGTCATGAACTGCATGCGTTCCGCCGAAAAACTCGGCGACGATTTGCGGATATTCTCAAGCTGTGTCTTATAAATGTATTCGCTCGACGAGAGCCAGACAACGCGCGCCTGGGGATGTTCTTCAATCCACTTGAACGCAATGAAGCTCTTTCCCGTCCCCGTAGGATGAACGACGGCCGCTTTGCCCCGGCTATCGAGCATTTGGCAGACGGCATTGTACGCCTGCATATTATGAGAAAAAAGCTGAATGGCCACCGTCTTCACCTTCTGCTATCTGGACATGCTTATTCGCAACGCAGGATGCAGACAGCATGCTCAACACACATGCCACCCACAATTCACACGTCCGCTCTGTCAAGATCAGCTTGACTCAACAGAATCCACATTCTGTGAAAACATATTCTTACGCAAAAGATAAACTTCCAGCTTTCAGACCGGGTTTGATATACATGCAATAAAAATGCACATGCTGAAATACACCGCTGATACGATGAAATGTCGGTGGTGCTATTTTCATGTGTGAGATAGCCTTGTCAGAATGAATTAACCTTGAAAAATCCAGTCGTTCATGTTATACTCCAAAAAACGGGAGTGGTTTGTCCTTTGTTCCTGCTCCCTATGAGTAGCTGGAATGTGGATTCGGTTCTACGATACAAGCCCCAGCTGATCCAGCCGTCTTGCATGCTCTGCACCGGTGGTGATCAGGTAGATGCGGGTCGTTTCAATGGAACTATGGCCAAGAACGTCAGCCAGCTCCACGATATCCCTGCAAACCCTATAATAGGCTCTGGCAAACAGATGACGCAGGTTATGAGGGAACACCTTGCTGGCGTCCACACCCGCCGCTCTGCACAGACGCTTCATCTCGCCCCAGATCTGTCTGCGGCTCATCCCTGTCCCTCTTGCGGTGATGAAGATCTCGCCAGAGGTAATTTTTTGTTTTTGGCAATACTTCAGCAGCTTTTTAGCCAGCTTACCGGGGACGAGAATGGTGCGTATCTTGCCCTTCAAATCGACTTCGGCACGCCCGCACTTCAGCGCCTCTACTGTCAGATATTTCACTTCGGATACACGCACGCCCGTGCCGCAGATCGTTTCCAGCAGGAGCGCAAGGCGCTCGTTGTCAGCCGCGCGCGCTGCGCAGACCAGCCGACCAAACTCATCCCGGTTCAAATCCCGGGATGAGTCCCTGAACATCTTTCTCTGGACCTTAAGGTATTTCACCCTGCATTCATGCCAGCCCAGCATGGCAAAGAAGCTGTGAAGCGCCGCCAGCGCGCCGTTGACCGTCACCGCCGCTTTGCCCGACTGCCGAAGCTTCTCTTTCCATTCCACGACCTTCTCCTTGGTCACAGCCAGATCGCCTAGCCATGCCTGAAACGCCCGTAATTCATGCAGATACTTGGTCTTGGTTTCCATGGAGCGTTCCTCCGTATGCAGATGCGCGGCAAACCGACTGATCATTTTCTCCGTAATTCTATGTTCTTTCATTTTCGCGTCCTCCTTATTGTTCTTGTATTGCTTGCCTCATTATATTACTTGAATCAACAACCTATCTTTTCGTATTTGTTGGCGATTTTACATCAACTGATGTCGAAAATAGAAATACCCCCGCAAGTTAAGCCACCAGCTAAGTAACAACAATGTTCTGTCGCTCAGCCACCTGCTCCGCTTGCGGGGGTATTTCTTATACGGAACCTTCCGTCCCTACGGTAATTTCCGTTCCATCCTTGAAACCGAAGGTCAATTTCTTATTTCCCTTATCGCCACTCACAACAACCCTATCCACCGTCCCGGTAAATACCCTCTCATCAAACGCACCCAATCCATCCGTATTCCTGATCTTCTCAATGAAGGCTTCCAGCTTCATCTTTCTGCTGGCTTTCTCAGCCAGCTGATCGCTTGTCTTGCGCTGTAGCTCCTTGAACGTTTCACATTTGGCGGTCAAAGCATCGAAGGCTCGGTTGTACTCATCCTGATCCTGCACCATTTCAGCGTTCCTGCGCGCCATCTGGTTTAGCTCCAGATAAAGGCCGCCCAGTTCCGTTTAAATCCGCTTTGACTCACGGATCAGCTTATCCGTATTGGTCAGGCTCATGATCACGGCCTCGTAGGTTGCGATGATCTCCTGCTTTCGTTCAAGCATCTGCCCAAGGGCCTTCTGATAAGCTGCCTTGACCTCTTCCTCTCTGACATGGTGTGTACGGCAACGATCCGCGCCTTTGTCGTACTTTCTGTTGCACCGCCACACAATGCAGCGGTATGGATCGTTGCTGTGCCAGACCTTGCTGCCAAAGTACGCGCCGCACGCTCCCCAGACCAGCGGTTGGAGAAAATACTGGTCGCGCTGGTGTGCTTGCCCTTCTGACTACGTCGCGCCATCTCATACTGCACCAGGTCGAATACTTCCGGTGTGACAATGGCGGGATGAATGTTCTCCTCGTAAAACTGGGGCACCTCGCCGCGATTCACTTGCGTTTTGCTCAGAAAATCAGGCTTAAAGGTCTTTTGCAGAAGGGAATCGCCTTTGTATTTTTCGTTGGTCAGGATGGAGCGTACCGTGCTTTTTGTCCATTTCACCTTCCCGGCCGGGGTCGGAATGCCGCGCTCCGTCAGGATCGCCGCAATGTTGGAGGGCGTCTGCCCGTCCAGAAAGAGAGCGTATATTTCTCGGACGATTCGCACCTTGTCCTCCACGATCCGCAGTTGGTTATCTGTCGCCAGTGCCTTTCTCATAGCCAAGGAAGTGGGCATAACCCACCGAAACCTTACCGTCCGAGATTCGTTTGCGCCAGCCCTGGTGACGTTTTCCGAAATAGACCGGCTCTCCTCCTGCGCTAGACTGCTCATGATGGTAATAAGCAGTTCGCCCATGCTGTCCAGCGTATCGATGTTCTCCTTCTCAAAGGTCACGCCCACACCTTTTTCCTTCAGCAGGTGGATGGTGGTCAGCGTGTCCGCCGTATTCCGGGCAAACCGGCTGACCGATTTGGTGATGATCCTGTCAATCTTGCCAGCCATAGCATCCTCGATCATGCGGTTGAAGTTCTTTCTCCGCTTGGTGCAGGTACCGGTGATGCCCTCGTCCGCGTACACCTCCACAAAAATCCATTCGGGATTCCAACTGATCTTCTTTGTGTAGTAGTCCACCTGGGCTTCATAAGAAGTCTGCTGTTCCTCTTCTTCTGTACTGACGCGGGCTAGGCAGCAACTCGAATGAGCGCCGTCAATGGGCTTGCTGCCGCATATCGCTGCAAGGTCGCGGGAATCATCCGCACTCTTGTTCCGCTTGTAGTTGTGGCCTCACTCATGATGGACTGTATACGGTTGAATGGACAGGAAAATAAAAGGATATTGTAGAATTACGCAACCTTACGCGGCGTTGCACCTGATTTCATAGGGAGTAAGGCCGTATTTCAGGTTAATGCGTTCGAAGTTGTAGAAGTGAACATATTGTGCAACCAATTCCTCTACCTCTGCGCGGGTAGAATAATGGGCACGATAAAGGCATTCCGATTTAAGCGTTCCAAAGAAATTCTCCATAGCAGCATTGTCGTATGGACAACCGGGACTGGACATAGAGGGTTGAAAGTGATATTCTTTGCTTAGGTCGAAGTATGCTTCGGAGGTGTATTGAGACCCTTGGTCACTGTGGAGTGCGAGTCCATCAGTGACCTTCTCTGTTATCATAGCGTCTCGGATCGTCTGAGTAACCAGCGATGCGGCCATGTCGCCACCAATGCGATAGGCCAACACCATTCGACCACAAAGGTCAATCACCGCACACATATACAGCATTCCCTGCGGTGTGGGGATATAGGTGATATCTGTTGACCAGAAACGATTGGGCCGTTGCTGTTCAAAGGCACGCTGCAATAGGTTTGGGTATTTGTACACGTTTTGCTGATGTTGAGTATATCTTCTTTGCCGCCGAATCTGTGCAAGCAGATTGGTCTTGCGCATGACGCGCAGAAGTGCTTTAAGATTTACATTTTTTCTTTTCTTCCGCTGGATCCAGAGACGAACACGGCGGATGCCGTAGGTCTGGTTGCACTGCTGTTGACATTCCACAATCAGATCGACCAACCACTGATCTTTCGGCGTTTTTTCTTGCTTTTTACGCCAAGCATAATACCCACTTCGGGAAACTTCAAATACTTCACACATTGTGACGATAGGATAAATGTTGCGAAAACGTTCTATAACTCGATATTTCAATTTCACCTTCTTCCAACTTCTAACAGAAAATTTCGCAGCAGTTCCACCTGCATACGCAGTTTTACCAATTCATTATTCTGCTGGATTTCCTCGTTCTCCGGCATTTTACGCGGACGGCCTTTAGGGCGAGGTACATCGCCCTGTGCGATTAATCGTTCTCTACGGTTTTCTCGATTGACTAGTTGCTCGACCTGTTTCTTCGTTAGCCCAAGGCTGGCTCCGATTTCACGATTCGTTTCGCCCGTGATTTTCCGCTCGCGTATTGTTTCAATAAGGCCTTGTGCCTTCGTGTATTTTTGCCTCATACGATAAACCTCCTGTTGTAGTTTGCTTCTTAACATTCTACAACAGGAGGTCTCTGATTTCATTGTCAGTTTATCGGGATACAGTCCATTTTTTTCATTTTCTTGTTACGGTCTTTTTCTGCAACGGCCCCTATATTCATATTTAGAATTCTTCTTCAGTCGCTTACACTGTGTAACGCTCGCTCGGGCATTTGGGGGCTATCGTAACACAGTGTAACGAATGGTCGGGCAATCGTAACGGAGTACAAATTGCAATCGTAACACCGTGTTACGATCGGTCGTAGGGGGGTGCAAAATTTTGAGCAAAAAAGAGACGCCGCATCCCGGCTATCGAAAATCCAGTCACCAGGAAAGCGGCATAAAATGATACGGCGACGCCTGCAAGGACGAAACTTGCAAAATACGGTACATAATCAGACCTTTATTGACCTTTTTAGCCTGTTGAATGAAGTAAACTCACCATTTGGGGCACAAAAAAAGAACACCAACATTATATCAATATCGGTGTCCCTTAGTGGTCTGGGTGAGAGGATTTGAACCTCCGGCCTCTTGAACCCCATTCAATGACAAAACGCCGATTTATCTATGTTTTTTGGCATGTTGTAGACCATTTGTAGACAGTAGAAACGTTATTTTTTGAGCTTTGTTCGCCTTTAGTTTTCAATAAACCGCCGTTCTTCACTATGGAAATGGCGGTTAAAAAGACCATTAATCCGCTTGACATTTTGACATTATAAGCTTCATAATTTCGTTTGTCAAATTAACAACTAAACCGCGCCCTTGCTAAAAACTTCCCGAACCACTACATAATGATCTTCTCCCCCTCCGCAATGTAATTCGCCAGTGCTCGCATGAGCTCTGCGGGCGTGGGCTTGTCGATGACCTTGTGCCCCAGCACTTCCCGCAGCATCTCACGGTCGCCGTGTTCCCATATTTCTTCCACGGCCCGCGCGATTTCACGGGCAACCAGGTGCGGCTTTGTGCGGTGAATCGCCGCGACCGGTTTGTAAACCTTCTCGTTCAGTTCGTTGCGTGGAAAAGTGTCAAGTCCAACGATAATTGTCGCCGAGGACGCGAGGTAGGAGTAACCGCATTTTGATGTGTTGCCGCCAAGCGATACCGTGGATGCATAGGGGTTTTTCATATGTATGGCACCTTCCTTTGTAATTTGGTGCCAATAGCATAGTCGAAAACTTCCCGCAGTCGCTCGCTTGCGTCGTGATATGTCCTGTAACGTCATTTGCAGCAATCAAAAAGGCCCCGGCAGGGCGCGTCCATCGCATCCCGCCGGGGCCTCGTCTATTTGTCTATTCTGTTTACGCCATCTCTTGTTTCACAATATCGCGATATCTTCAATATAAATATATCAGGATGCAAGCTCCGCAATATAATTTAATCTCTTCTTCCAAGGAATGGGTGTTAACTCATAACTACCGATTGCCGCTAAAAGTTCTTGGCCAACAGTCTTTTTTGCATCATTTAAGACAATGTAACCCCTACTTTTTTCTGGCCTAATTTTTTGCACATCATTCCATGAAAACAGGGCCGCTTGAACGCTTTGTTTTGTTGGTGAATTCAAGGCGGTTATAACTCTTTCCGGACTTTTTCTTGAGGATGGAATTACGAAATCGAAACAATGCGAAAGACCCGAATGTCCCATTATCATAATTGATCGTGTGCAGCGAACATCGTTTTCGTTTAAGAATTCACTTACTTCCTCAAAGAATAACCCCTTAACCCGAGATGATGATGTCATAAACATATCACCAATTTTAAGCATTGCTTGTATCATTATATGTTGCTTTTGTGCAATGTCAAAGCGCGAGGCATGCGCGCAAATCTCCTCTTGCTTAATTGTTACGCCTAGTGTTGCAGCTATCTGAGACACCATTTCTTGGCGTTTTGAAGATTTAATGTCACAACCGCTTATTTGAAGATCACTCAGAATATACCCATCATCCGTGAGTTCAAATCCATCAGAAGTTTGCTTTACATAAAATTGTATATGATCGTTATGTATGTCCAGGAAAGGCGTCGTTATCTCAACGTATTCATTAATTTTATATTGTGTGGTATTTTTTCTAATCCACTCAAGATATTCGGATATAAAATCCATGTCTTCAACGGATTTCATTTCACTTCACTCCATCTTTCTTTGCTCATATATTTCTATTTGCTCTATGTTATTCGTATTACAATATCGTAAAAAGTCCAGCAATGTCCGGCATTTATCTTCAGTATCACCAAAAATCACCGGTATTTCAAATGCCCATGCATCTGGGCGTTTTTGTCCCGCTCGCCATATATGGAGATGTGGGCATGGGATAACAGTAAGGTCTGGGTTCGTATGCGGAGGGCCTCCCACATCTAAACGTAGTAAAAACGTTTCTTTTTTGTATCTCAGCTGAAGAGTATATTTTTTAGCATTAATATGCCCCGCTCGATTTATGTCTATTATGAATTTATCTTTAGATGAAAAAACTGATTCCAATCCTATAGCAGCATATCTACCTTGTTCAGGTAGCTTGCAAACGCCGGTTTCTAGAATTCTCTTTAGGACTTGAATAAGTCCATTTGCTTCATCTTGCGTCATTTTGTTCACCTTCGTTGGATTTATCTATGATTATTCTAACATAGATTTTGAAGGTGGTCTATATTATTTCTTCCAACACGTTTTTAATTAAACGTAAGATGGAACTTTTTCTATATTAAATGCATTATACACCTCAATATTAAGAAAGTAAATAAAATATCCTTAAAATTTAAGTAAATAACAAAAGCAGCGCATCAGAAATATCCTCTCTCCAGTGCGCTGCCTTTATTCTAATTTATTTTTCGTCGCCGTTCCCGATGGCGTCCAGCGCATCGCGCAGCTTCTCCGGCCATTTCACGCCCAGCAGCGTCGTGTTCTCCAGAATGGAGATGCCCTCGTTCGCCACGTAGAAGCACACCACCGCATTGTGCAGTACCGCCGTCCCCATCGCCTGGTCGAGCTGCCAGGCGATGAACACCACCAGCACCATCACGCCCTTCTTGAGCAGCCCTTCAAAGCCCGCCTTGCTCGACAGCGCGCCGTTCTCGCTCTTTCCCGACACGCCCTTCGCCGCGCAGATCAGCCCGGTCACGTAGTCCACCGCCATGAAGACCGCCATCGTCTGCACGAGCACCGGCAGGCCTCCCCAGAATCCGGCGACCGCCCCCACGGCCGCCGCTACGCCCTTCACGATTTTTTCCCACATAGGTTCGTCCCTCCTCAGTCGTTTAAGTACCCGCAAAGCTGCTCGATCAGCGATCGCGGCACCCGCATCATGCTGTTATCCGGCGTATCTCCGCCGTCCGATCCGCTCGCATCCTCGGGCGCCTGCGGCGTCTCCGCCCCGCCCGCTTCCGCCAGATACGCCGCGCTCACCCAGCCCGTATGCTCCTTATAGCTCACTCGCGCCCAGTCGCCCTGCGTCTGCGAAACGCTCAGGCGCGTCCCGTCCGGGATCATCTGCATGTACGTCCCGCCCGGCGTCCTGCGCTGGCGAAGTCCGCCCTGCGCGCGCACGATGTATTCCCCCGCCATGTCGTCCCCATCCTCTCTATCGGCGCCGTCGTAGTCGACCAGCCGGTGCCGCGCCGCGTGCGTCCAGCCGTTCCTGCGCGTCGAGGCGCACACGCACCCCTTCGTCGCGCTGGCGTGCACCACCTCGCAGCCCGGCGCGCCGCAGTAGACGCCCATGTGCTCGCTGACCTCGCCGTCCCGAATGAACAGCAGGTCGCCGGGCTGCAAATCCGCCTGCGCGAGCGGGCGCTTGTCCACGCAATCGTCGCGCCACATGCTCGTCGCGCCCGCCGTGCGGTACGACGGGCAGCCGAGCTGCCGCAGGAGGTACACGACCAGCCCCCGGCAGTCCATGCCCTTGGGCGTCGTCCCACCCAGCGCGTAGGGAATGGGCGGCGTGCGCTGCGCGAGGGCCACGGCGGCCTGTACAAAAGCCTGTCTGTCGATCATTCCATCACCTCTTAACGCCCTGCCCCCTTCGGGCGCAGGGTACGGCCCTGTGGAGCGCTCTGCGCTGTCCTCGGGCCTAGTCGCTTTGCTCCCTTATTAAGGGGGCGGGCGAAACGCCCGCCCCGTCCCGTCAGCCCACCGTCTCGACCACCAGATCGCCCAGGCCGCTCTCTTCAAGCAGCTCCTTCACCTGCGGCCGCAGCGTCGCAGGCACGTCCCCGTACAGGGTCTTCCCCAGGATCACCCTCTGCGCAAAAAACATCGCCATCATCAAAATTCCTCCTTCTGTGTGTCGTAATATGGCCCATAGCAGGCGTTCATGAACCGCCTCTATTAAACCCGCAATCACGGGTAGACCTGCATTGCCATCTCCGCGATGACATCCTCTACAAAATCCCCCCGCTCGCTCACCGCCTGAATCTGCGCTTTGAGCAGCGCGTTTTCCGCCTCAAGCTCCGCGTTCGTTCTCGGCGGGGCGGGTGGCGGCGCGTAGTCCGCGTCGATCTCCTCCCGCGTGCGCGGTACTATTGCACCGTCCGCGAGTTTGTACCGGCAGACGCCGCGCTCGTCGTATAGCGGGCCGTCCAGATAGTTGCCCTGCGCGTGGTGGTACCGGTAATCGTAGCCCTCGTCAACTTTTGTCCAGCCGGTCAGGTCGGTCAAAAACGCATCGCTGTTGATGGCCGTGATGCGGCCTGCGTCGTCTATTTTGACGTATACGCCGTATGGTTTAATATCCACGCTATCCCCCCTTTTATAGTTCGCATGATACGCCGCTCAGGCCGGTCACGATGTACGATTGTCCGTGCGTTGTAAGGCTGTCATAACCCCCCAACCTAAACACGCATCTATCCGGCAACAACGAGATGCCCCCTGGCGTCATGTCGTGCCATACGCCATCGTCAAGATACATTTTGGGCGTCCCGATCAGTGTAGGGGCGCGAGTAAACGATCCGGGCACCTCGATTCTCGGGTTGTCGCCGTGCAGCCTCTTTGCCTCATACCATTGTGATGCATCCATCGGCAAGTACCATCTCCTGCACTCCGCCAGCTCAACGCTGTACGGGCGGGGCACATACGGCGGCAGGGTGTCGGCGGTGTATACACCCTCGTATAGGGCGGCCCATATCCATGTATAACCCCTATCAAGTCGGACCAGGTAAGTGCTGTTGGACGTGTACAATGCTGTTCCATAGCTAGCATCTGCGCCACTGCTAAACTTCGCACAACAAATATCAAGTGTTCCATCTGACTTCATCGCAGCAAGCGTGTATGTTTTTGTTGCATCAATGATATTTTGCGGGACAATTTGATATAAGCGGTTTCCAGATACAGATATTCCATCATCCGTTACATTGACGGTTGTTTCTGCGTGATATGCCCTCCAACGATCAATGTTGTACACACTACCGCTATAGCTCGTTTGCCCCCGCTGGTTTACCAGATACATCGGCAAAAAATTCCCGTTGCCCAGCAGATTCACCGGCCCCGCGTAATACTCCGGTGGCTTCCCGCCCAGCAGCGCGGCGTCGGCGGCGCGCTCGCCTTTGCCAAGAAAGTGCGACCTGATCCACGCCCGCAGTTTTTTCCGGCCCTCGTAGTCCAGATATTTCGGCATGCTCTCGCCCCCCTTAGCTCAGGTATCGTCCAACACGCACGGCCACGATGCCCGCCGTGCCCGCGCCCATGTTGCCGTCGCCGCCCTGACCGTAGCGCGTGCCGGGCAGGCTGTCGTTGCCATATGGCCCGTTGCCTCCGTTTGTCCCGCCGCCGCCCTTGCCGCCGCGCCCGAGCCTCCTGCCGGTCGAGGTGTCGTTAAAAACGTAGTAGGCCGCGTCGCTCGCGGGCATCGACCAGCTCGTGCCGTCAGCACCCTGGCTGCCGACGTTGCTGCTGTTTTTTCCATTTCGGCCATACCCGCCGCCCGCGCCGCATATGCCGCCGTCACCGCCACGACCCCCGTCGGGATAGGTGGCGTTCGTGCTCCCGCCCGGATGTCCCGCGCCGCCGCCGCGAGCGGTGAGCAGCGAGCCGAACGAGCTCGCTCCGCCATTTCCGCCGCCGGATGGCGCGTAGGTTGCGCCGGTACCAGCAGCGCCCACCGTAACAGCCACCGCCGCGCCGGGCGTAAATTGGCCAGCGCCAAACGTCGCGTCCTTTTTCTCGCCCGACGCGCCCGCTCCGCCGCCGCCCGGCGTTGTGTAGCTCCCGCCGTAGTCATAGCCCGCCGACGCAGCGCCGCCCCCGCCGCCGATGCAGGTGACGATCAGCTTCTCCGCCCACGCGGGGATCGTCCACGTCGTGTTGGACGTAAAATACACGTCGCTGTATTCCACCCCGTGCGCGGTCAGCGTGACTGCGCCGGAACCAGCAGACCATGTTCCTGGTACAGCGCCAACGGTAACTACCGAGTAGGCGTATTGTCCGCCGACAGCGCTTGATGCTGTAACCGAAATACTCGTGCTGGTTGTGCTTGTAAGTAGGGTCCAAGTGTTAGCCAGGTAAACATCGTATCTTGCAATAGGATTATTCGTACCGGCCTTCGCCCCACTCCACGACAATGTAACAGTCTTACCGATTCGTACATCATAAGCCGATAGCCAGATAGATGTTGGTGCCGTCGGCGCGGTGACGATACTCGTCAGCGTCGCACTCGCCGTGCTCACCGGCGCGTCGAAGCCCGGAATCCTGCCCAGCGCCTTGACGGTGTACTTGTAGCTGCCGTTGCTCGTGGGCGACGTAACCGTGCAACTCGTTCCGTCAAAGACCGTCGTGAGCAGTACGCCGTCCCGGTACACCTCGTACCCACGAATAGGGTTGCCCGCGCCGCCCGCAGCCCCTGACCAGGAAAGCGTCACGCTCGCCCCGAAGCCCACGTTGTTCGCGGACAGCGACAGCGCCGTCACCGCCGTGCACGCCGTGACAGTCGCGCTGCCTCCATCTTGATAACAAAACACGCTCATTGCCTCACATCCTCGATAATCGTCGCAAGCGCGAAGTCCGACGTCGGGGCGGACAAACAAATAATGGTCAGTTGACCGTCGGTGTCCACCCGGCACCCCGACAGCAACACCTTGCCGATTTGCTCTCCCTGTACGGCGAACCGCACCCTCTGCGTCGCGCTGTTCGCGACCGTTCCGGTCAACGACACAGTTTTTTCGTACGCCCCCTGCGCATTTACCGTCCAACCCGCCGCCGGAACGTTGATTGTCTCGCGGGATACCTCGTATATGCACCCCATGATTTTTTGAGCGAGATTCCCGGCCGCGTCGCCCGACAGCGTGCCCCGCACGCTCTCGAACCACGTTTCAAATGCATCGTCCCATTGTGCAAACAGCGCGTCCGTGTCCAGCGGTGCGGCGGACTGCGAAAATTTTCGCTCGTCTACGATCATCTGCTGCGCAACACTCGCGTCGGTCGGTTTTATCGTAATGCGCGCCAGTGGCAAGTCCACGGCCTCTGAATCGTTGCGTAGCGTCGGCGCAACGGGCGAGATCGCCGGTGTCCCCTGTATTACCATCTCGGTGATTTTTCGATTGATGTAATCGCATCTCAGCACCACCCGGTCAATGCGCGGGTTCCCCGTTGCCGCTGGGGCCAGCGTCAAATTAGCCTGCGTCGTGTTGACGCCTATTCTCCCGCGTATGATACACCTGCCGGGCTTTATGGCGATGCCCCAATCGCCCGAGGCGATCACCTGCAGCGCATCGAGCGACGAAAGCAGCACGCCGTCGCCGAGCAGCGAGGAGAACAGGGCCGCGAAATCATCTGCGCTGTACCGTCGGTCGCCGTTGGCAGAATTAAAGGGTATGTACAAATTCACGCCGTTTCACCCCGTTTGATTTTTTCGCTCAGCGTAGGCGTCGCCGTTCCAAATTCCGCGTGCATTGTCGCCACGCCGTTTTCGTAGGTTTCGATCACCGTAGTCAAGCGTTTTTTCAGATTCACGCCCCACGCAGCCTTGCGGATCGTGCATACATCACCGAGGTCGAAATCGTCTCCGTATTTCACAAGTTTTGATTGCAAATTCACCGTGCCGCTCATTTCTTGAGATCGCCGGTGGGCGCTCATGTAACCTGCGCCGGTGTTTTGCATCGCGCGCCGGTATTGCGCGTCGGTCAATTCAATTTCGTTCCCCTCGTCGTCGTAGCTTTCACGCCCGCTCGTGTGCCAGTCAGACCCTTCGCGCCGACGGTATCCGGTCAACGCGACATTTCCCACCGTCAGACATTCGCCCTCATCGTCGTATACGTAGCACATATCCGACGCGTCGGAAATATCGTCGGTGTACCGGGCTTCGGACAGCGTGTCGTAGCGTTCATCAAAGGCTATATTGCGCGTCTGTCCCGCGTGCGCAAAAATATGTACGGCGCAGGTCGCCGGGCTGAACGCCGACCGAATGCCGTAAAGGCCCGCGGTCAGGGCCGCACATACGTTGTCCAGGAGCGTTCCCTCCGCGCTCAGCGTCATCGTCTCTCCGGTGGCCGCGCCGAAATCATATGTCAGCCCCGGGAATGCCCGCGCGCCGTCCGAAAATACCTCATCGCACATTTGCGCGCAGATTTGCCCCGGCGTACCGGTGAACGATTTGGGTACGGAAAGGTACCGCATCGCAAGCAACGTTTCCATGCTCTTCCCGCGTATGCGTTCGTGTGTAGCGCCGGTTTCCTCGTCCTCGATGTCCACGCTCGTTACGAGGTATGCCGTCGTATCTCCTGACGGCCACAGGATACTATCCACCTGCGCAATCGCATCTCCGCCCGCCGCGCGCAGCGTGATTTCGATCTCGTCCGGCGCGTCGTCCCTGTGCGTGCGGGTCATGCTGTCGTAGCTGTCCAAAATCCCAACGCGCACGTGCTCATAAGGGCTGTATATCCAGATTTCCATATCATACCCCCGCATAGAGTTCGTCGATGGTTATGCTCACATCAAGCGCGTCTGCGCCGGTTTCCGCGTCATAGCGTATCAGGTTATCTCCGGGGGCAATTTGCAAAAATTCGCTGCCCGTGTCGAGCAGCGAAAACGCATTTCCTGTTTCCCCGGTTGCCGCACGGTAGATTGTGAGCTGCGCGGCATTCTGCCCGCGCGCGGTGTTGATCGTCACCACATCCCCGGCGGACATGCTCGTAATAATGCGGATATAGCGCGCGCTGTTCGCCGCCATGTAGACCGCCGGATTTGTAACGTTCGACCGCGCCGAAAAAGCAATGATGCATCCGGTTTCAACCGAACCGTCGTTTTTCACGTTGACGACGCGCGTCTCCGTGCGCGTCCCAAACTCGATACCCTCTTCCGGTATCTCGACCGGAAATTCAAACGCCGCTGACCATCCCGCAATCCAGACCGTTTTTGCGATTTCGGCGCGCCAATACGGAATAGGCACATACAGCGCAATCGTGATCTTTGACCCGTCCTGCGCTTCGTGCGATACGCCTTGGGCGGTGCACGGCATGACGTAGGTACTCGCGCCCCGGTTGAGCACGAGCGTCATGTCCTTCTGCGCACAAATGCGGATGATGTCGTTCCGCGCCGCAACCACGTCGCGCCGCAGCTTTACCCGCAGGCGCACGCTGCGCGATTGCACTTTTGAGCCGACGAGCACCGTCCCGTCAGACGTAGCCTGATCGATGGTGTGCGTCGCGCGGTTCAGTCCGTGCAGTCCCTCCGCCTGCAACAGCGCCACGCCGTCCACCAACCGCATTTCGCCCGCAGCGCTCCTGATTGTCAATATCATGTTATCACCTCACAGTCGCGCCAGCTCTTTTGACAGTTTCCGCATGCTGATGCTTGACGTGTCGAGCGTTACCGGTATGCTGATCGGGCTGCCGTTGGCCTCGATCTGCGCAGACGAAATCGCCAATCGCACCGCGCCGACGACTTCATCCACGAGCGCTTGACGCCGGCTGCTGATGCCTCCAATCAGAGCGTCAACCATGCCCGCCCCGATAGGCGGCAGGTCGTTTAAGATCATGAGTTTAAGCGGCGCGAGAGCGAGGTCTTTGTTATCAGCAAACCCATTTTTTAGACCTATCATGCTCCAGTAGCCGATTGCCATAAATTCCTTGGACGGCGATTTGATGCCAAGCGATTCTTTCATCGTGTCGATGACGCTACCAGCGGCATCCTTCGCTGCACCTGTCGCCTCTCCCTGATTCTCCGTGATACCCAGCCCCATCGCTTTGATAATATTCTCGCCGATGCTCCCGCCCGATTCCTTAAAATCTACCAGCATGATGGCGGCTCGAATCTTCCCGTCGAGCCCGTCCAGCATGTTCGGCGTGATCGCGCCTGCGGACGCGTTCAGAAGCTCGATAATAGGGTTGTACACCCCGCTCTCCGCGTTCTTCGTAATCTCTTTGGTTATTTCTTCTTTCAAACCGTTCAGGAAGAAATCGTCCGGGTACAGCCCGCCCATGACTTCATCGATTTCCGCATCGCTCATTTTGGGGAAAAACGTCTTCATGCCATCGATGATCTTCGGGCGCACCTGGTCGTAGAATGCGTCTGGCTCCTGCGATGCGTTGTACTGCGCAATGAGTGCCAACAGGTCGAAGTTCTTTAGCAGTTCACTCAGTTCCTCCGGGCTGACGTCCCACGTAGCGGCGAGCGCGTTGATCTTCTCCAGCACCTCCGCCTCAAGTTCAGCAGACTGCGCATCCGCTTCATCCCATGCCAATTCGAGCGCCGCTTCCGCCTTGATCTTAACATCGGGCGTCTCCGCGTTCTCCGCCGCCATCTGTAGCTCCGTCTGTTTTTTCTCGATCTCCTTGTTCATCTCGTTTTCGCTGGCCTGTTTCCACTCGATGACGGAGTTAAACCCGACAATGGTATCCTCTTTCGTTGCGCCCTCCCGCTGTGCCTTTTTGATATAGGCGTCGGGCGTGTATGATTCCAGTGCCTGCTTTGAAAGCTCGATCTCCGTGTTGATTGCGACGATTTGCCCCAGCAGGTCATCAAGCTTTCCCTTGTTTTCCTCTGTAATTTCGATTTCTTTCGTATAGAATCCGTTGATTAACTCGGAAGCTTCTTTTTTGAGGGCTTGAAGCTGTTGCACGTTTCCGTCAGATTTCGCCTTGATGGCATTGATTTCGGCGTCTCTCTCTTCGTCCGTAAGCCCCATGCTATCCCACACGGCGTTGTATTCGTCAATTTTGGTTTGCGTGTTGAGCTTTGCCTGCGAAATACCATCATCCACCCATGTATTTATAGCGCTGGTGAGTGAGTTCTTTTCCTTTTTTGTGATTTTATCATCGCTTGCAAAACCGTCCAACATAGACATGAGGCTTTCTTGCTTCTCGGACATTTGAACCGTGATCTCAACGATTCGATCAGCCGCCGCAACCGCTTTGTCGATCTCCTGCCGAATCTCCGCTGATGCGTTGTCCTTCAGCGCAAAGTCTATGTTTTTCCATTTTTCTTCGTACTCCTTCATGGCGTCACGGGCGCTGAGCCAGTTCAGCGCCAGCCCCCCGACCGCCGTAGCCGCAAGCCCAATGGCAACCGGACCCGCCGCAGGAATTGCAGAAAATATCCCCGCAATGCCGCCGATGCTGCGAATAGACTGCACGCCCTTTAGCAGCGCGGAAATCCCCCCGGTCACTCCGCTGATCGCTTTCATCACCGGCCCGGTAAGCGCCGCCGCGCCCGCGCCGAAAATGATGTTGTTTCTCACGCCGTCGTCGAGGTTTGCGAACTTCTGCGCCAGATTCCCCACCGCGTCCAGTCCGTCGTTGATCGTCGGCAGGAACGCGTTTCCGAACGTCGTCGCCATGTTCGACAGCTTGTTCTGCGTGATCTGGATTTGGCTCGCGGTCGTCCCATAACGCTCTGCCGCCTCGTCCGTGAGCGCGGTGTTGTCCTCCCATGCGGCATTGGCCCGTCTCACCGTCTTTGTCAGCATGTCGCCGCTAGTCGAAAGGCGTTTCATCATGTCGGTCATGCGCACTTCGCTGATGCCGACCGTCTTCAGCGCCGCGTTCACGTCGCCGCCTGCCGCGCTGATCTGCCCCAGCCCGTTTGTAAAGAGCTGCAGGGCGGCAACCGGGTCGCCTTTCCATGCCGTGGAAAACTCTTTCGCACTCACGCCCGCGATCTTTGCGTAGGCGTTCAGCTTCCCTCCGCCGGAAATAACCGCACTGTCGATCTGCGAGAGCGCCTTGCTCATCGCCGTTCCGCCTGCCTCCGCCTCGATGCCAAGCGACGAAAGCGTGGCGCTGATACCCGCGATCTGCGCGTCCGTCAGTCCCACAATCGAGCCCGCGCCCGCAAGCCGCTGCATCATCTCGCCGATTTTGCTCTCGGTCGTGGCCGTGTTGTTGCCCAGATCGACGATCATGCTTCCCAACCGGTCTACGTTGTCCAGCTTCATTCCGGTGATATTGGCGTACTGCGCGAACATCGTCGCGGCCGCCTCGCCGGTCAGATCGGTCGATACGCCCAGGTCGGCCATAACGCGCGTGAATTTCATCACGTTTTTCTCTGCGACGCCAAGTTGCCCCGCGCCCGCCGCAATCCCGGCGATTTCCTCCTTGCTGACCGGGATTTCCTCGCTCATGGCGACGATTTGTTTTTGCAGCCTCGCGTATCCCGATTCGGTCGCGTCGACGGTTTTTCGTACGCCCGCAAAGGCGTCCTCCCATTTGACCGCGGAGGTCGCCGCCGCCGTACCTGCCGCGATGACCGGCGCGGTCAGCCCCAACGTCAGCGCATTCCCAATTTTCCCGGTTGCACCGCTGAACTTTTCCATCCGCTTTTGCGCGCTTTCGAGCGCGGCTGTCAGCTTGTCTGCTTCCTCCCGCGTTCGGGCCGTCTCGATGCGCAGTTTGTTGTAGGCCTGTTCGGTCGAATTAATCTTTCCCTGCGCCGCGACCAGTGCGCGGTTTCCGGCGTCGTACGATTCCTGCAGCGATTTTTCTTCCTTTTTAAGTCTCGCCGTTTCGACCTCGAGCGCCCGCATTGAAGCCTCGTCGAGATCGCCCGCCTTGGCATGCGCTTTAAGCGCTTCCGCGCTATCGGCGTGCGCTTTTTTCGCGGCTTCCAGCTTTGCCGCAAGCTCTTGCTGCCCCTTGGCAGTAGTCTCCAAGTCTTTCCGCAGCTTCTCAAGCCGCTCGCTGTATTTCTGGCAGGCCGCTTCCTGCAATTCGAGTTTCCGGCTCGCCGCTTCTCCCTTGGCTCCCAGCTCGTCGAATCGCTTCCCTGCCGCTTCTGCCTCGGCTTTTGAAACCTTAAATTCGTCGTCGATTCCCCTCACCGATGCCGCCGCGCGTTTCATCTGCGTCTCAAACGTGCTCGATCTCAGCGCCAGCTCAACGGCTATCGACCCCGCGTTTTGTTCGGCCATGTGTCCACCTCCTTTGCGGCATAAATTCCGTCCGCACATATCCGGCGCGGCAAAAAGAGTAAATTTAAAAATGGCATCCTTTTTCTCGTTTTTTCTTTAATACGTATTGACATAATACGTATTAAATGGTATAATAATAATCGTAAAGGGGGAACGAAAATGCCGCCGATGCCAAGAGAAATGGAAAAAATCATTCTCGCAGACGGATGGATTTTCAAATCGCAGGAGGGCTCGCACCGGCATTACGTCCACCCGACAAAGCCCGGAAAGGTGACAATTCCCTTCCATGCGAAAGAGTTATCGAAAATCACGGAAAAATCCATCCGAAAGCAAGCGGGGCTAAAATAAGCCCCGCCCCTTTCCAACCCATGCAGGAGGTGCCGCTTATGCTTACCGCTTACCCCGCGTGTTTTTTCAAAGAAGAGCCTGGCTATTCCGTTGTCTTTCCCGATCTGAATTATCTTGCGACGTGCGATGATACTCTGACTGGTGCGTTCTCCGCTGCCGTCGATTGCCTTGCAGGGTATCTCTATACCGCGCAGCGCGACGGGGAAGACGTTCCTCCCCCGTCCGACATGCGCGCCATCAACCCCGCCGAAGTAGCGCGCGCCCTCGAAGCCGATCCCGGCGAATCTTTTGTCAACATGATAACAGTTGACGTAAACGAGTATGCCCGCGCTCACTTTGAAAAGTCCGTCAAGAAGACGCTTTCGATTCCGGCATGGCTGAATGCGGCCGCGCTTGAAAAAGGCATCAACTTTTCGCAGGCTCTTCAGGGCGCGCTGATGGATCAGCTCGGTTTGCGCCGGTAAGGCAAATAAAAAGGCGTGCAAAGCGCCTTTTTTGTTTGCTTAAAATAGGCCGAGCTCGTCGATGAATTTCGGCTTCGGTTCCTGCTTCCCCTCAGTGCCTCGCAGCGCACGCAGAAAGAACCCCATGTCCATGTCGTCAATGTCCCGCATCGTCCACCCCTCGCGTAGCAGCTTCGCGTACATGTCCAGAAGGAAATCCCCAAACGTTACGGTTTCGCCGCCGTCTTCGGCGGCTTCGGAAAACCCGCGTCCAGTTCTCCCGCAACACCCGCCAGCATGTCGTCCATCATGCTCAGGATGTCGAAGAACCACCCCTGATAACCGTCCAGAAATTCATCCGCCGTGAACTGGCGGTCGAACGCCTCTACCACCCATTGCAGCATCGCGTCGGTCGTTCCCTCGTCGAACTTGGACGATTCGCCGCCTTCCCGAAGGCGCTCGCGAATCCTTTCGCGGTGAAAATAGGCGTCGCGCGTCTTGCGCGCCGTGGGCGAGGAAAGGAAGACCCTTTCCCCGCCGCCTAGCTTAAGCGTGATTTTCATGCTGCCTCCTTACACCGTCGCCTTTTCGTACGGCTTTTCAAACCATTTGGAGATCACGTCCGCGCTGGCCCCCTCCGCGCCGCTGTTGACGCTCGCCATCCATTTCCCATCAGACAGACGCGGCGAGCACGAAATCGTGACCTTCTGCGTCTGCATCGTGACGGAAGAGCCCTCCTTCGTGTGGTGGGCGTTTTCCGGCAGGCTCGCGAGCGCCTTGTAGACCCAAACGTATTTAAAGGTCTTGTCGTGATTCTGCGATTTGAACCCCAGCGCGAAGTGTCTCGCCGTGTCGTCCGCGCCCTTTACGAGCACGCCGTCCTCGTCCCTCTGGTGCCCGAACCAATCCACCTGTACATCGTCAGGCAGGCTCGCCAGCTCAAGCGCAATGGACACGTCGCCGAGCGACGTGATTTCCGCGAACGTGCCGTCGTCGGCATAGAGCGGGGTGTTCTCGCTGCTCGGCGTAATCGTCGCGTCAATCGCGCCCGCAACGCCCTTGACGGCGACCGTGCTTTCCTTGGTCTCGTAGACCGTCCCGGTCTCGTCGTCCTTGGTAATCATCGCGTAGCATACGTCGCGCAGGCCAATAGATACCGGCCCGCGATATTTCGTCATACCCATTTTCATTCCTCCAATGCTTTCCATTCCATAGTGGCAATTTGGTACTCCCCGTCAAATTTGTCCGCGCGGAAAACGAAGCCAAAGCCCGCCGCGGTCAGGGCGTTTTCGGCCCGCTGTGCAAGGTCGCACAAACCGCTTTTCGCAAACACCCGAATTTCCACTGTGCATTCGCAACACGCAACTCTGTCGTCCGCGTAAAATGGTCTTTTCCGCGCCAACCGAACGATAGCGTACTCCACCGCCAGCCCATCCCGGCACAGTGCGTCCGCCTCTATGCCGACGCCGCGCAGCGCGGCAATGGCCGTCTCGTAAACCGTCATTTTGTGGTCCTCCTGATCGCCCGCTCGACGCCCGCGGCGATCTCTTTCAGCGCTTCGTCACGCCCTTCTTCCATCGCGGGAGCGAGATAGGGATGCGGGTCTGCGCGGCCCACCCCTCGCGGCCCTACGTGTCCGTTCTCCACAAGCCAGCCGTGAGAACCTTCGGGCCGCCGTGCAAGCACCTGAACTGACGTTTTTTCTTTTGTTGCCGTTATGTTTCCAACGTCAATCGAAGGCCCGAGATTGCCAGAACGATTGCGAATCCCGCGCTTTGCCAGTTCCGCAATTATATCGCCTCCGCGCCGAAGACCTTCCCGCACCTCCTCGCGTTGCGACGCGACCATCGAGGTTTCCACAAGCTTCCCGTATGTCTCCGCAATGCCCCTTACGTCCAACGTCACGCTCGCACTCACAGAACGGCCTCCTCACACGTAAGTTCAGTTTCGCGCGCGCTCTTGTCATCGTAGGCGCGGAGCACCTTGTACGTCGTACCCTGATGCCGTACAAATATCTGTCCCGCGTACTCGCCTTGCCAAATCGTTACCTTGAGCACCGGCGTCATGCCGACCGCCGCGCTTTCGTAAAATTCCTTCATCCCAACGCGGGCGGTATAAGCGAATACCCGCTGCGCGGCGCGCTCGTCCGGTTTCGGCGCGGTAGGCGGAGAACCGGCGTCTTTGGGGAACAACGTCACCACGTCGTTTTTGCGCTTCATTCGCCCACCGCCTTGCGCAGCGCATCCGTCATCGCTCCGTAGCTGCTTTCAAACGCCGCGCGCACATCCGGGTCGTCGGCCTGCTGCGCCCGTGCGTAGGTCGTGATAGCCATGCGGGCAAGCGGCTCCGTAAGCCGCGCATCCGCGACGCCGACGCGGCGCAGGTCATCCCGCGCCGCGTCGATCATCAGGGCAATTTCTCCGTCAAGCGCGTGTGTGCTGTACCGCAGCGCCGTTCGTACCTCAGAGACCAGTGATTGCTCGCGGAAGTCCGCAATCATGCCCCCTACCTCCGCGCGCACCTCCTCCGGCGCGGCTTCGCACGCCCCAAGGATGCCTTCCAGCAGCTCATCAATCAGCATGCAACGCGCCCCCCTTCATTCAGCTCGCCGCCTTCGACGGGATGGTTACGATCTCGTACGCTTCAGGCCGCGTGATGGTGCCGCCGATCATCGCCTCGCCGCGTACGGCAATAAGCCCTTCCGCGAACTTGTAGTCGCGGGACATTTCCACCTCAAACGGCCCGAACAGGCCCAGCTTGTAGGCTCTCGGCACGCCGTAGACCATCGTCGGGATCGCCGCGTCGCCCTGCGCGGTGCCGCTCAGCGCGTTCAGCTTCGGGCAGATGCAGTAGCGCACGGATACGCCGCCGTCCTTGATGATGCCGGTGTTCGGGTTCTGCGCGTCCGGCGTGATCTCGTAGACGTACTTTTTCTCGTTCGTGCCGCGCACATCGCCGAAGGCCAGCAGGTCCTTTTTGTTGAGGAACAGCACAGCGCCGCCGATGATGTTGTTGTCCCCGCCGAAGTTCATCACGATGTTGCGCAGCGTCTTTTCGTCGATTACGCCCTTGCTCCCGCTGTCCAGTTTTGCGATAAGCGTGGTGTGCATGTCCTTTGGCGTTTCGCTCTCCCCCGTGACGTAGCTCTTGCAGTTGTACAGGCCAACCGGGCCGGGCGCACCTGCGGCGGTCTGGATCATGTCCGCCACTTTCTGGCGGAGCGCAATACTCGCGCCGCGGCGCACCTTGTCCTCGAGCTGCACGTTGGTCACGCGGTAAATGTCCTTGCTCACGTACGAAATCACCGAAACGGGCTTCGGCGTGATCTTCACCATTCCGGTCGCAAGGTCGCTTTCGTTCGGGCTCTTGCCCTCGCCGGGATGATCGCCCGCTTCCTGCCAGTGTTCGATGTAGGTTTCGGTGTACTCCGTCATGCCGGTAAGGTCTTCGGTTTCTACCATGTCGATGATGCTCGACACCGTGTTCATCGGCTCGGAGACGTTCGCGCCGTTTCCCTTCGGCGCGCTGATGTTTCCGCCGGAGAAAAGCAGCGCGCGCAGCTCGTCCGCGCCCAGCTTTACGGATTTGCCGCGGCGGAGCTGTTCGCCCCGCGTATCCTCGCGGCTTCGCTGCAAGTCCGCAGGCTTCTGCTCGGGGGTTGCCTCCGGGCCGAGCTTGTCCATGAGCGCGTGGCGCGCCTCGAGCTTTTGCATCTCAGCGTCGAGGTTTTCCAGTTCCCCGGTCAGGCCGCGCAGTTCGTCGGTCGTCATGTCCGGCTTGTCGTTCAGTGCCTTGCGGATTTCCGCTTTGCGCTCTCTGATTTCGTTCAAACGCTTTTCCATGTTTGTTCATCCTTTCTTTTCACAGCAGGCTCATGATTTTCGCCCGCTCGATGTCCCGCTCGTTTGCGCGAATCGCGGTCATGGCGTCCCTGCGCCGCGCTTCGATCTCCGTGTCGCCGTAGGCCGGGATGTCAACGGCGCTCACGTCATGCACCACGCCGATTTTCTTGATGCGGTAGTCAATCGTAACCGCGTTTTCGTCCTCCGAAATGTTTCTTTCTTCCTCTGCGATGCGGAATCGAAACGACATTCCGCGAATGTACCCGTTTTCAACGTCCGCGTGCAGCCGCATATGCTCCGGGTCATCCGTGCGCAGTGTTGCACGCATGTGCAATCCCTCGTCGTCCGCTCGCAGCTCCAACGTGCCGTTGCGGTTGCGCGCAAACACCCTGCCCGCGTGGTTGTAGTTGAAAATCACGTCCGACATGTCGCATTCGCCAAACGCCCCGCGGCAAATCGTCTCCCGGATCGTGTATTTCACACCGTGCTCCGACCACTCGGCCAGAATGGTCGGGGATTCGCAGCGCGCGGCCAGCCCCTCAATGACCGGTACCTGCGCGCCCGCGTCGCCCAGCATCCGCGCCTGCGCTTCAAACCTTCGTTCCATTGTCTGCGCTCTCTCCATTGTCATTCACCTCCTTCGCCTGGCCGGTCTGATACTTGCTCTGGTCGCTCTCCTTGATGTAATTAAGCGACACCTGTCTCTCGTCTCCGCCCTTCACCGGCGCGTACCCAAACATCGCGCGCTGCTCGTTGGTCGTGAAAAGCCCCAGCTCGCGGGTCGCCTGAATCACGTTGACCTTCGTTTGCGTGCTCGCGTGGTTCAGCATGTTTTCCGAAAAAATCAGCCGGTTCCCGCGCGCATACTCGAGCGGCGTAAAGCAGGCGTTTGTAAACGCCTGGCTTGCGAGTTTTAGAATCGGCTCGATTTTGCCTTCGTAAAATGCCTTATACGTCGCCTCGTCGTACTCGTTTTTGATGATTTTTTCACTTACCCGGAAATACCGGTACAGCCCGTCGCGTATGTCCTGCATCTGCGCAGCCGTCAGGGCATATGTGCTGTTTCGTGAATCGAGCATCGTCACGTCGCTGTCCATGCCGACCGGCACGAACCCGCCGTCCTTTGCCGCCCGCGCGTACAACTCGTCGAACTCCTTCGCGGCTTTGAGCAAGGCAGGAGAGCCGTGGACGGTCATCTTCTGCTTGACAAATCCGCGAATCTTGTTCGAGACGCCGACCGCTTCCTGCATGCTCGTTTCGCCCGCCTCGATCATGTCCAACGTGCGTTTGAGCGCGGCGTTACCGTCCCCCATCGCATCGTGCGAATTATAAAACTTTCGCAGGCAAACGAGGTCTTCCAGCATCGCCCGGTATTCCGTTCCGGTCGAATCCACGAAGTTCACCGCATATTCGCCGTTGTCCAGCTTAAAGAATTCCGCCGTCCGGTAATTAACCGGAATGATCTCGCGCGGTACTACGCCATCCCAACGAATGCAGGCCAGCGCAGTCGTGTAGTTCTCCAACTGCGAAAACAGCTTGTAGCGCATTTCGTATGCGGTCATCAGGTTATTCGGCCGTACGTTCAGCAGCCTCGCGTAAGGGCTGTCGCGCCGGATGTCGCGAATGCGCTCGTCCTTGTCTACGACCACGTGCATCACGTCGGCTTTAGCCGCGTGGCTCGCAATGCAGTCGATGATCGCCCGAACCGTCTCCTGTTCGTACGCCGCGCGGTCATATGACACCGACCGCGCGCCAAAGGAAAACCCGGTGACGCTGTGCGTCATCCGGGCGAGGATTTTATCGAATAGGCCCACCGTATCACCCCATCTCTACGTACTGCATGTATTCGTCGTAGTGGCGCAGGTAGCACACCCATGCATTAAGCAGCGAGACCGTGCCGTCTATGCGCTGGCTCTCGCGCAGTTTGCGCGGCTCGATGCTCTTCACTCCGTCTTCGTTGCGCGATTTGGCGACCGTGTTTGTCAGGCACCACATCGTCACCGGATTCCGGTTGTAGTTCACGGACTTCGCCGCGAGCTGCGCGCCCAGCTCCTTCATCGGCTGCGTCCACGTAAATGCTCCCTGCGCGACTTTTTCCATGACGTTGGCCGGGTGCCGCTCCCCCATCCATGTAAATCCGTGTCCGTCCATGTCGTCAAGCCAGTACCCCGCCAGCGCGCGGTCAAATCCGATGTAAAGCGGCCTTATGCCGTATTCGTCGCGCATGCGCGTAAACCACGCCGTTACCGCATGATAATCCACCTGGTTCCCGCGGCAGATCGTCACGAGGCCGTTTTGTGCCCAAACTCTGTAAGGGGCTTCGCGCGGCCTGCCGTCCGGTGTGTCCTCAAGCTCCTCGACCTTTTTCTCGGGTATAAAATACTGCTGCAAAACATAGATGACCGGATCGTCGGGCTTGCGCACCATCAGCGTGGCGCATGTGAGGTCCGTCGTCGCGGACAGATCGCATCCTCCGATTGCCACCGAATCCCTCAGATCGTCCAAGGCATAGGTCAAATCGTTCTTGATCTCGTCGTAGGTCAGCCACGCCTCCGCGCTGATCTGTGGCATGTCAAATTCCTTGCATAGCAGATTCGCCACCAGTCGCGGGTTTCGTTTGGCTTTCTCGACTTTGAGGGCCAGCGCGTCTGCGCGCTTAATCGTCCCGAGGCCCGGATTCGCTTTCTGCCAGCAGGCCGGGTCCTTCCATTCGTCTATCGCGTCCAGCCTGTACAACGCCGCGAGCAGTGTGTCGTCCCGCATGCCGTCAATCTCGTTCAGGCTGTTTATCGCCTCTTGGTTTTTCTCGTCATAGAGGCCGCCGCGCACAAAGCCCGCCGTCGTGGTCATGAGTGTAACGGGCTGCTCTCTCGCGCTCTCGCCGTCTACGATGACGTTGTACAAGTCCATGCCCGGCCAAGCGTGCGTCTCATCCATGATCGCTCCGTGCACGTTTAGGCCGTCCAGCGTCTCGCTGTCAGCGCCCAATGGTTTCATTACGCATCCGTCGTATTCTCCGACGCCGACGATCTCCGCGACCAGTGTTTTTAGCCGTTTCCGTAATACAGGCGACTTGCGCACCATTCGCTTGGCTTCCAGCCAAATGATCTTCGCCTGATCGCGCTTGGTCGCGGCGTTGTAGATTTCCGCACCCATTTCGCCATCGGCCACCATGAGGTATAGCGCGATAGCTGCCGCGAACGTGGATTTGCCATTTTTGCGTCCAACCTCAAGCAGCGCTTCGCGGAATCTGCGCAGCCTCGTTTCCTCATGGACAAAACCAAAAAGAGCCGCGCAGAAAGCTTTCTGCCACAGCTCTAAAACAAAAGGCTTCCCGCCCGCCGCTCCCTTCGAGTGCTTGCAATAGGTCTGGATAAAATCAATGGCATGCCACGCAAGATCGTTGTCATATACCCACGGCGCGCGTGGCGTCTCGATGTCGCGTACCAACCCGCCGTAGAGTTTGATGATCGTCTGTGGCACGGCGACGCGGCCCGCCTCGATATCCTCCCAATATGCGATGATCGGGTTTGGTCGCTCCTTCGCCTGCCTCGTCATATTCTCACCCCTTGCGCGCGACGAAGCTCTCAAAGCCGTCGTCTTCTACCTTCGGCGCATCCTCCGGCAACATGTCCGCAAGCTGTTTCGTCAGCGCCGCATAGTTTTTAATCATCGCGTTGTATACCTCGACGTATGTGCTCTTTTTGTAGCCGGATTGATTCGCGCCGTTTTGATACGTCTCGCGCACACCCTCGGCGTCAATGTGCCGCTCGATGTCTGCGAGCTGCACCGTCATAAACGCCACGCGCGCAAGCAGCTTCATGGCAACGACCGCTTTGCCATCGTCCAGCACATCAAATCGCGGGAGCATCCGATCAAACTCGTCCTTTACGCCCGAACCCTCCGGCATTTCCTTCGTGATCTGTTTGTATGTGCTCGTCTTTTTAAGATTCAAATCCTCATCTCCCTAGTTTTACTTTCTTTGACCTACACCCATTATACGCGCGGCCCGTGTATTCTCTAAGGGTACCCCTCCACGGTTTCCCACACTATACCGATGCATCATACCCTCGGGGGGATTGCCTCGATCAGCCTGCCGTCCTCGTCAAATATCAGCCCGTCCTGCGCGCAACTCAAATGCGTATGCCTCAATCTGTGACAGCTTTGGCACAGCAATTCGAGGTTCGCGAAATCAATCGCCACTCGTTCGTCGTGTACATTGCTTTGTGTAAGCGGTAT
This sequence comes from Beduinella massiliensis, assembly GCF_900199405.1. Lineage (NCBI taxonomy): Bacteria > Bacillati > Bacillota > Clostridia > Eubacteriales > Beduinellaceae > Beduinella > Beduinella massiliensis. The sequence continues at coordinate 1,956,438 of NZ_LT963430.1, read as the reverse complement.
ACGATGATGCACGATCTCTCCAGTTCCGCCGCAGCTTTCGCAGATGCCGAATGCATGCGCATAATAAAGTTTTCGCGTTTGTTTCCATAGCGATGATTGATAAAACGCCTTTATTTCCGGCGCACGCTCTTTCCATCCCACCCAATCACCTCCGGGGATATATTGCTCTCCGGCCCCGCCTCACCGATAAATATGAGAGCTGCCCGTCGGCCCGTAGGTAGGCCGCACACCCAAAGTGTTATCGGCGATCGCTATACCACTCGGGTATAGCGCCGCCGTTTCGTTTTCGAATTAGCATTCGTTTTTCTTTCGCTCTGCTAACAGCGCTTACAAGTCTTGTTACGTTTTTGTTGATTAGTGATGCTGGTATTCTAACAACTTCCCATTCAGCACCTAGAGATATGGCTATTAGGTTATCTCTCAAATTTTCTTTTGTGCGCTTTTCTTCTCCGTGATAAATCTCTCCATCTACTTCAAGAACGACTTTCATATCAGGTAAAACGAAATCAGCTCTATATCTGCTCCCAAACTTAACTTGATGTCTATATTTAATGTGTTTTTGTTCAAGCTCTATGGCAACCATGATTTCTTCAGTGCTTTCATATGACAACGGAGTGTGTATTCTTTTATGAACATCAGATATCGCTGTTTCATAATTTTCTATTCGTGCAACTTTCGCAATTCTTTGGATCGCATTATCCATTCTGCGTTCCTTAATTTCAAAAGTGTCAAGTATGCGCCTTTCGCTATCTCGTAACGCGTTGTTCGCTTTACATGCTTTGCAGGTGTATTTCGTTCCAGAGGTATAACGCATTACAAGCATTTCCTCCCCACAAATTGAACAGCGAGGATAATAATAACTGCCCCGTTGCTTTTTCACAATCTTTACACCATCTCGTTTTGCATCCTCGTACCCCATTCTCTCGCCTCCATGAATGAGAAAAGAGAGTGATATTCCAACACTCTCTTTTGTGGGTGTTTCCACCCACTAGCATTATATCACCTTTCAACTGCCCCAAAGTGTCCTAATTTCGCATTCCTAAGCAAAAAGAAAAACTTTCGTCGCGCCTCGTAGAACTGCCTACGGCCGCACGGTGGCTTTAAGGTCGTAATTCCTTCGTCGCGTGTAACGTTGCGCAATATATAAGCATACAAGTCGCCGCTCGCAGCTATTGCCGCCTGCTCGATCATCTCGCAGTCTCGCAGTAACCTATCTCGCTGTACTGCCGCCGCACACACGGGGTCTGATGTGTTGCTCCCGCGTGGCATGCCAGTAAGCTTTCCAGTCGTTCGATAAAGCATGTCTGCAGCTTCGGTCCTCTTTTCGTCATACCTCCGGCAAAACGCCTTGAGCTCTTCGTACTCCGATTTGCTGATTCCGTATTCGTCCAGTTTGAGCGCCCATTGTCTCAAGCGTTCCCCCTCCTTCCGTATCCCTCACGGATACGTTTTATGTAGCCGTAGGCGTTTTTGACCGTGATGCCCTCTGCCTCCGCGATCTCGCGTACCGTGGGCATTCGCCCCCGCGCGCGGAGGGAGGCATCCATCATCCGGCGGATGCGCTCGCGGCGGTCAAGATTTGCGCTCACGTTATCACCCTCCTTTGGATCGCTTCCTGTCGATGCTTCATAGCGGCCCTCGCTCGATCTCATCGAGAGCGTATCTCGCGCCTTCTACCTCTTCCATCGCGTCGTCAAGCGCGTTCCGGACTCCTTCCAGATGTTCCAGCACGTCTTTTAAGCTCATTGCCCTCGATCTGATTTCGAGGCGATCCTCGAGCATGTTTGCAACGTCGTCGCCACAAAACTGCCGGACTACACAGATGAGCGCGTCGTCGCCGTCGATGTTTATTGCGTCGTTTATTTTGACGATGCGGGGATAGATTCCGTTGTAGTTCACTTTTCCACGGCCTTTCCGATATGCTCCGGTTTGGTAAAGCTAAATATCCCGTCGAATCTCGCAAAGTCTTTGACGGTTTCGCCTCTGTATTTTGACTGCCAGCATTTGCGGCATTGCGAGTGGCAGACGGCGTATCTGTTTATGTTGAAATAGTGATACGGGCACCCGCACACGCCGCCCGCGAATGCCGGTTTAAAAATGTTGCTGCAGAACTGCTCTTTTATGATCGTTTTCGCTGCGTCTTTGTACGTCACTCAGTTAGTCTCCTTTGCTTGATTTTCGGACAGTATCCGCAAGTCCGGCATATCCAGTAGCCGCCGCTGAAAGTGTAGACAAATTTCATGCCAGCGCCGCATTTGGGGCATCTGTACATGCGCATCACCTCGTTAGTTTTTTGGCGGCCCTTTTGTACCTCGCAAACCTCGCACGCGCAAACGCCGCAAACGCCATGTAATCCGCCTCGTGCACCGTCCCGGCGTGTACGTCGTGTACGCGCCGCTCAAAATCGTCGATGCCGCCAAACCAGCAGCCCGCGCGCACGTATATGTCGCCGGTCTGCGTGTTGCAGTAGGCGTAGGCCGTGCGGTTTACGCTCCCAATGTTGCTCGCTGCAAAAAACGTTGCATTTTGCACCGCGCCGTTTTCAAGCTCGCACCTGTCGCCCAGCTCGCACCTGTCGCCCATCTTGCACCAGTTGCCCAGCTTGCACTCGTTACCCAGCTCGCACCCGTCGCCCAGCTCGCACCTGTCGCCCAGCTCGCACCAGTTGCCCAGCTCGCACCGGTTGCCCAGCGTGCAGCCGTCGCCCATCTTGCACCTGTTGCCCAGCGTGCAGCCGTCGCCCAGCTCGCACCAGTCGCCCAGCTCGCCCCCGTTGCCCAGGGTGCACTCGTTACCCAGCTTGCACCAGTCGCCCAGCTCGCACCCGTCGCCAAAAACCAGTTTGTCCGCGCCGAAATCTACGTCAGACCAGTCGCCGCCGGGACAGTACAGGTAGCCGTCATCTGCGCGCTTAAGCGTGTCGAAATCCGATTGAGTGTATTTTTTCATGGGTTTTGTGCCTCCTCCTCGCTGTCGTACTCGCTGATCGTGTCGTCGCTCATGATGATTTTGTCTACGCTGTCAAACGCGCAGGGCCGAATCTCCATCAGCTCCTCGGTTGTGTATACGTCTAGCAGGCTCATTTGTCCGTTCGCCCTCTCCATTCGCAGCGCTCTCAACGGGTCGCCCATCCCGCTGCGCATCACGAGCGCCCCTCTCGTTCGAGCCATGCCAGCACCTCGCGTTGCGCTTCGTATTTGAGCCCGTCCTTTTCCAGTTTCGCCGGACGGGCCTCCTTGAATCGTTCTCCGCCCCAAGCCTTGCCGATCTCACGGGCAAAGCGTAGGCTTTCCGGGTATTCGACGCCCGTGTTGCCAAAAATGATGTACGGCTTTCTCTCCGGAAAATATGTGCGGATCAGCCACCACAGCACGGTCGAATCTTTTCCACCGCTGAACGCAATCGCCTGATTGTGCCGAGATGCGGCAAATCCTTCTCCGATAGCCTGTACTGCGCGCTCGATCTTCGCATCAAGGGGCAGGGCCTGCAAATCGTCCAACTCAGTATAGCGTATACTCATACGCTCACCCTCCCCGCCGCCCGGGTGATCGCTTCTCCTCGCGCGGCACGTATCCGCGCACCGGTGATCCGTAGCCGTGCCGCGCGGCCTCCCGCAGCTCGTCCATGAGCTGACAGCGGCGGCGGGGCCTGTTGATCGCCACTTTATCGCTGTATCGTCTCAGTTTCATTTTCTGCCCGCCCCCTCCTGCGTTATGTCAGGTCTCAATATCCGCATAAACCAACGGCACGCATTCGACACGAGCGTCCAGAATTTGTAGTTCGTCAGGGCCCGGAGATACGCAAAATACGTGGTTAATTTACGCATTCCGCCACCCGCTTTCCAGCAGCCCCGGAAGCTCTTTCTCGATCGCCTGCCGCAGTTCGTCGGCGCACAGCGCGTCATCCACCGTCCGCGTCATCGCCTCGAAAAACCTGTAGCAGCGCTCCTTGCCGAATCCAAAGTCGCGATGCAGCACGAGCAGCGCCGCGAGCTGGATCATGTTGTTTTTGTGCTCCTCCGTCTCCATGATGATGTCGGTCGCGGCCCGTTTCGCCTCGTCCATCGTAAACTTCATCCGCGCGGCGCGGCGGCGATATGCTCTGTTCATGGCGTTACCTCCGTGATCTCGATTTCTACCCGAGGTGTCAACGCATACCATTTTTCAATCGACGCCTCGACGATTTGCCGGTCATCTGCGTATGCAATTCCGTTTAGTGCGTCCAGCACGAGCTTGAGGATGTTGTCGGCATCCGGCTTAACCGCGGGGCGTATATCGCCGGAAATCATTTGCATACGTACTGCATTGCTTGTTCCGCTCGGGATTCCGTGCCATGCGGTAACTTTGATTCGCGCATATCGTTCAACCGGCTTTATATGCCCCGCAAGGCTTTTGACAGACTCTTCGGCCTTGCGTGTTGCATCTGGTGTGTATGCGTGTCCTGATCTCGTATCGAAACGCGGACGCCCCTTTCCGCACGGCCTGCCGGGTACAATGATTTTCTGTGTCACTTCGTGTCATCGTCCTTCATGATGTCGTAAAACAGCGCGTCCAGTTCGTTTTCGGGGTATTGCCGCTGGTCATAGTGATGCTTGGCGACCTCCTTGACAGGGCGGGCAGATTCGGTTCCCGGCTTCGATGTGCTGAATCCGTTGCGCTCCCAATTTCGTACGGCCGCCCGCCAGTCCTTCATGGGGTTTTTACCGACTTTCCAGCCGTTGGCCTCGTAGTAGTCAAGCCAGCGTTGCGCGTCGACCTTGTTTTTTCGTTCGAGGCAATACGCCGCGACTTCCTCGAGCGTCGGCGGGGCAAAACGGTGCGCGCGCGGCGCAGGCTTGCCCTGCGCGCCCCCATTCGTATTGGATTCGGATACGGATTGGATTGGATTACGTGGACATTTGCTTTCATCTGCCTGCATGTGCTCGCTCATGTTTTCATCTGCTTGCATGTGCATGCAGATGTTTTCAGGCTCTTGCGCTGTGTCGGCAGGCGTTGGATACTTGCTCTTTTTTGCACGGATTGTCTGGTGCGCTTCCCACGTACGAATTTGAAGGAACGAACGACCATCTACTATGTATAGATCGATCATGCCAGCCGACCGTAGTGATTTGAGCGCGTCCTTAATCTGCTTGTCCGTGATCGTTTTGAGCGGAAACAGCCGGGCCCGCAGAATTGCCGGGCGGGCGTCCATCCTGCCGTAATCGTCGCAGTTTACAATGAGCCTGTAAAAGCAAACCTCCTCGAACCATGAAAGCGTGTCAAGGTTGTCGCTTGTGCAAATGCTCTCCTTGATGATCCTGTTAGGCACTGTCACCGCCTCTTTCGGCCGCCTGTTCGCGCGAGATCGCCGGGGCGGGATGGTAGGCGTAGTCCGCGAGTAGCGCGCCGTCTAGACTGAGATAACACGGCAAATGCTTGCCAAGCATAGACTGCGGTAGCCCGTATCTGATAAAACTCAGCAGGGCATTGTTCGTTTCGATGCGACGCGCATGCTGCGTTTCTTTGACGTGCGAGAGCTTAAACGCCCCTTCGTCGCCCTGCTTCGCGGAATAGATGCGCACAAGCAGGGCTTTGGTATCTATTCCGATGGTAATGTACTCTGCTCTCAGCAGTTTCCACGCCGCAGCACTGATGTAAAGCATTTTCGGCGTGATCGAAATATACGCTTCGTTCGGTGTCGCGCGCGATGATCGTTTTTTTATCGGCATAATACACTTGAACGCCATATGATCGCCTCCCGTCAGAACGGTAAATCGCCGTCTTCCACCTGCTCAAATCCCGCGGGGATGCCCGTACCGCCTGGCGCTCTGGCTTGCTGGTTCTTGGGCGTCAGGAACTCAACCTCGTCTGCAACCACCTCAAAAGCGGCGCGCTTGCTCCCGTCTTTCACCTGATAAGTGCGCGTCTGAATCGACCCGCACACCGCGACCTTCCGGCCTTTCTCAAGGTAGTTCACGCACAGGTCGGCCAGTTGCTTCCATGCGACGATGTTGATAAAATCCGTCTCCTGCTGGCCGGTCTGCTGATTGCGAAACCGCCTGTTGACCGCGATGGAGAAGGAACACACTGATGTGCCGGATTGTGTAGTGCGCATCTCCGGATCACGCGTGAGGTTTCCTATCAAAATGACTTTGTTCATTCCTGCCCCTCCGTCTTTTCGAGGTACACCGCGTCTCCCTGCATGTGAATCTTGATAGTTGCAAACTCAGGTCGTCTTCTTGTTGCGACGGTACGGGCGGTTCCGTAGAAACTTCTGAGTTCTTTTTTGTCCTTAAATTCGCAAATGCGTGCGACGGCATTGCTGCTCTCTAAAAAATCGTGCATTATGTCGTAGGCTCTGCTTTTCCGCATGAATCTGCGTCTCTCTGGAATCTTGTTCGCCTCGTAATCAACTTTCATGGCTTGCTCCTTTTTGTTCTCAGTTTGTATATTTTCGATATCTTCTCGTCGATCTGAACGGGTTCCAGGTGGTACCGCGCCATAAACGCCGCGTCCCCGCGGTGATCGACCTCGATGTGGTGTATCCTGCAAAGGGGTAGGGCGCGTCGTCCGATGTGTTCTATCTGCGTGCGGTCGTTGCCCATGCCCACGCGGTCTACGTGGTGCAGCTCCGCGCGCTTGCCGCACACGGCGCACTTCTTATGCACCAAACAGGCGTATACGTACCGCTGGATGTCGTCGCACAGCGTCACGAGGGGCACATGCGTCGGCACGTCAAACTCGAGCACAAAGTCGATAAGGTAGGCAACGAACTCGCGAGCCGTCGTCATGTCGCAGTTCGACAGGCTGAACAATTCCTTTTCGAGCGCCTGCAGGTGGCGATGGACGAACTCGCGCTTTTGTACCAGCTTGATTTCCTCGACCTCGTATCCCGCCCACTCCGCGATCTCGCCCAGCAGGGCATAGGCTTTGCGACGCTGCTCCGGACTGATTCTGCGTCCGTCGGGCAGGCCGACCTGCACCGCGTCATACCGGCGCAGGCACAGCCTTTCGACGTTGGTGTAGGGCACAAAGATCGTGATTCCCTCCGGCGTCGCGTTCACGATCTTGCCGTCAACGACTTCCATCTTCGTTCACCGTATTCGCCGCGTTTGCTGCGTTCAGCGCATTGTATTTTTCCATACAGGCCGGGCACAGGTTCATTTCACTTGCGCGCCTGGTGGACATGCGCCACTTGTCAGCCGTGTAGACCTTGCCTTCGTAAACCACGTTGCCGATCAGCTCCCCGCAGTTATCGCGAGGGGTGGCCTTCGCCGGGGGCGCGGGTTGATTGGAAGGAGGCGATGACGGGGCCTGTGGCCTGTCGTACTTCGTCTGCGCGCCTGCGGACCAATAGATGTTTGCTCCGACACCCAGAGCCTTCGCGGCAACGCTGATGGCATCCGTAAGGGCCATTTTGAAGCATTCGTCCGACGTGTAAGGCCCGTTTTTCTCCTTCGCGATCAGCATGTTCCCGCCAAGGCCGGGAATGGCCGACGACCTCAATCCATCCTCTTTGAGATACCAAAGTCCGATCTGGACGAACGCGCACTTCTCGCCGTTCGCCCCCTCTTCCGTCCACATCCGCTCGATCTCATAACCCCATCCGTCTCCGCATGGCCCGAACAGCTCCGTGAGCACTTGGATACGCCACATGGGGTTGATGTCCGTTTTCCCCTTGAGCCGCCCTGCCTGTATGGCCTTTTGAGCCTGTGCGGGCACGGCGCGGACGGCGTTGTAGATGGTCATCTTATCCATTGCACACTACCTCGAATTTTTCGCTGCTCATTCCGGCTTTCAGGCCGTCGACCACCTCGCCGGTCTCGCTGTCGACGCACGCACCGTCTTCCAGCGGCTTCACGAGCTTCTTGAAGTCGGCCCACGCCGCCTTATCGACTGTCTTGACCATCTCCGGGTGGTTGGCCTTGAGGTAGGCCAGTAGCTTGTCCTCGTCGCGCTCAAACTGTAGCGAGGGAGCCTTGAGCACCAGCTTCGCGGACGGAAGCGCGTATGACGCCTGCGTCTTCGTGCACTTTGCCGGGCACGTCGTAAAGTAATCGTAAAGCAGCCGCTCGAAGTATGCGCATTCGCGCTCTGTGGCCTCTTCAGCCGCCCGAAGCTGGGCGTCGTAGTGCGCCCGCAACCGCTCAAGATCGCGCCTCTTCTCAGCAATCTTCCGCGCCGCCCAGTCGGCAGAAAGGTCGTCTGTAATCGAAAACGGCTCCGTTGTCTCCGTGATCCTCTGTGTCTCGCTCATTCGGTTTCCTCCTTCTTTTGCGCGCCATCGCGTACGCTCGTTCCGTCTCCGCCTGTTCGTAATCGGGGTTACAGCGCGAAAGGCTTGTCCATGTCGAGCCGATACGCCAGCATTCTGAGCGCCTTGATAAGCGTTTCAAGCGCATCCGCGCCATACTCCGCAACCTTGACGGCGTTGCTTTCCGGGTCGTACTGGACGATAACTCCATGATCTTCAATGACAATCATCCCATCTTCCTTGTTTGACATAACCGGCCTCCTGTGTTAAAATATCGTTGTGTTTTGTTCTCTGTCCTGCGTTACGGTTGCAGCCGTGCGCAGGGCTTTTTGTTTTGCGCGGCGCTCCGCGCCTTTGCGCAGCATCTCGGCGTGGTTGGCGTGATAGCGCGCCCGCTGGCGCTCCCTGCGTCTTGCCTTGATTTCCTCCGGGGTGTACACGCGCTTGCGCCCCGGCTTCGCGCCCGTCGGCTCCTTTATGCCGCCCTTGCACTCGCGCTCAATGCGGGCGTCGACGACGCGAAGCTCTTGTATCCATTCCTGATACCACGCTGTCCCGCTGTAGTCCGGCAGCGGAATTTTCCCCCGCCCGCTGATCGGGTCGTACACCTTGCATCCCTCCCTTCCGCCCAAATGCCATCTGTATGTCCTGCGGCGTCCAGTACTGCAGCCCGCCGAGCATGTGCATGATCTGGTCTGGCGTGCCTCGCATTTACGTTTCTCCCCCCTCGCCCGTGAGAAATTGCAGGAACGGCTTGCGGGGTATGATTGTTCGCGCTCCTATCCTGCAAAACCTGAAACCGATCAGCTCAGGCTGGTCCTTGATATTGTCTCGCAGGTATTGCGGATCGCATCCGAGCGCCCGCGCGGCCAGCTCCGGCGTGATCGTCACCGTGTCCAGTTCACGGATTTCGTTGACCGCTGACTGCTGCTTGTCCATGTCGTTCCCCCTCACTTATCCCGTCTTGGATCTTCTTTCAAAGTTCATTCCGTGACTTCCCAATCATCTGCCATTAAGTCTCTTGCTTTCGGCTGTCACCGCCTGCCGGGGGCTTTTTTAACCCTTCGACCTCAACCAAGCAGCAGCCGCTAGTGTTGGTCGGAGTGATGATTATTCCTGAATGTCGGATTCTCTTTCCATCTTTTATCGCTTTGACCGTTGCTTCGTAAATGTTCATTTCCTCGATCCCTCCTTCTCGACGATCTTGCCAGCGTAACGCTGTCCTTTTTCGTTGTTGTCCGCTGGCAGCCATGGTATAATCAAACGCGAGGTGACGGTGCAATGGTCGAAAAACTTGAATTGTTTCTTCGCAAGCTACCCATGACTTTTGAAGACGCCTATACTTTCTGGGGTTCTCCGGGCGCATACGAAGAAGTTGTGCATTACATCGTGCTTAAGTACGGGAAGACCATCGACCTGTTTGAGTGCGAATTTGATTATCAGACCGGCAAGTATACTGATAAACTCGTGCTTTCTCTCGCTGGGCGCGAATACCTAGAAGCGATAGACAAGCGCAACGCAGAGCGCGCCGATCAGGAACGAAAGAACGCATTGAATCAGCAGTCTGCGGACGAATGGAAACGTAAAGATGCGCGCCGCTCTTGGGTGCAGTTCGCAATAACCACAATCATCACGGTTGCCTCCTTCTTCGCGGGTGCAATAGTCGAAGTATTTACAGGATTTATGCAGTGGATATCTGCGGGATTTCATTGATTCCTCCTTCTGCGCAAGCCTGCCGTCGCTCTTATCGCGGCAATAGTCGTATCAGTAGCGCGGCCATCGATAAGATAAACGCGACCCCGGAAAAATCGTTCTCCAATGTTTTGCGCCATGTTCATAAACTCGATGTCCCGAAATACTGCACATGCTGCGGAGCGCCCTTCCCTTGGACCGTATCCCTTCTTTCTAACGCTGCGACAATCGTGGAAGAGGACGAATACATGAGCGATGAAGAGAGAAGAATTATGTCTTTGTCTTTTCATGACCTCGTCATTGAATCGCCAGAAACCACTCTTGCAACAATTCGATTTAAGAAGTGTCTATCGACCTGCGGAGAGATTACCCGCAAAGCTTTCCAGAGTTTAATCGTTAAGTTTGCCTGCGACACGGCATTGAAGCTACTAGGGCTTTGAGCGAACGCAACGGCCCAATTACTTTCATGTATTCCTCACACGTTGGGTATCCGCACGAGTATTCGCTTAGCTGGTCTACCCAGCACCATGCGCATTTCTCGTCGAGTTTCCCCGCGCACTTAGTGCAGAAATTTGATCCGCTTGCATTCTTGTGTCCGCATTTTACGCACTTCATGGCGTTCCTTTCTCTGCCGCTTTTATGCGGTGCGGTCGGTCGGGTTTCGTTATGCGCTCTGTTTCTCGTTCTTCCCTCCCCCGCGCCTCTTGGGCTTCGGGGGTTCCGTCGCCTTTGCCAGTACGCCCGCGGCGTAACCAAGCACGAACTGCTTGTCTGCCTCGGGGAGCTTAGAGATTTCCGCAATCAGTTTACAACGGTCGTCTGCAATCATTTGCTTCACCTCCTTTGTGATTTCAATCACATTATACGGCGCACAAATGTAATTGTCAATACTTTTTAATAAAAAATGTAATTGACGTTACATAATTTGCGCTGTATAATAGTAAACATATAAAGGAGGGATACTATGACATTGGGGCAGAGGATAAAAGCCATAAGAAAATCGCTGCCGGGGAAAATTACACAATCTGATTTTGCTAAAAGCTTAGGCGCAACTAGGGAAATGATTACTACGTACGAAATAGATAAAGTTTGCCCGCCTGAGGCCATGATCCGCCTGATATGCAGGACATACAACATCAGTTATCTGTGGCTCAAGGACGGGACAGGGCCCATGTCCATTGCACCAGAAACAGATGATGAAAGAGTTGACGCCCTTATGTCGGGCGAAAACGAGTTTGCAAAAAAAGTGATGCGCGCCTTTGCTCGGCTCGGCGATGAGGAATGGGAGCTTCTTCGGAAGATTGTAGACGAAATAAAAAATGCGGGCCGTTAAACTCGGCCCGCAAATCTAATGACTTTACGGCAAGCGTGCTATGAGGCGACTGATAAATTTAAATATCCGTTGTAACACTGTCTCGTCTTCTATCCTGCCAACCATTTGCATTATCATTTCCCTGTAGTTCATTTCCTCGCCTCCATGCAAATACTTGTTATGGCGCACCCTCGCGCCAATGTGATGTAATAAATGTGAACTAATATTTGTTCAAACAATTTGAATGGATGTGAAAGTCTCATATACCTTTAAGGTTTCTGTTTGCACATAGTATACACCCGAGTTATTGAAATGTCACTGGAATTTAAATGGAAAAATAGAACGTTTGTTTGCATTTGTATTATAGCACGCTATCGTGCCCAGCACAACCCCGCATGAGGCATCGCCTCCTTTTAAGTCCCGGTTTAGCATCGACGCACGAATAGAAAAGTTTTAATTTAACTTTTCTCTACACTATTGATATGTAGAAAAATCAAAAAATCGGGCAAGCCAATAAACGGAAGAAATTTGCTTTTCCTTCTTATGTATTTGGTACGATTTGGAGAAGGAATTGCACGATTCATGCAGAAATTACGTACATAAAGCAGCAAAAAATCTCAAAATAATTTTGTTGCAAAAAGAAAAAGCGGTCAGATGACCGCGAAATGAGGGGGATATCTATGAATAACAGCCGTGTGCAGAAAACGATTAAAACCATGTGTTTGCTGTTGGCTATGATGCCGTTGTTAATAACGGCAACTGCGTCTGCTGATGCGCTCGAAGACGCTTGGCGAAACATAGATTTCGGAATCAAAGAAAAAACTCCGGAAGAAAAAGCCACGCAAGATGTAACCGTTGCCTTCATCCTTGCGACTGGCGACGGAACACAATTAAATCTTGAAAGTTTTCTCGACGCACTAGACGTCGAGACAACAGAGTACTTGCTAAACAAGCTTAACAAGCAATACAACCACCTTAAAAACGAAGCAGTTGTTTCAAGAGCCGAAGGATATGAAGTAAGGTTTGGCACTGTTTATACGGTCGGTACCGATATTCTCCCGGGCGAATACTTTTTAATTCCGAGGGAGCATGGTTCTTTTTTTGATCTCGCAGAAGAGATGACATCCATAACTAATCCTACTCCATTGCTCCTAACTGAAGGGCAAAGCATAAACGTGCGCTTAGATGGGTATGGGTTCACTCTCCTTCCTATCGCAGATAGCGGAAGCGCTGTAATGGGAATTCCGAAATCAGGGACCGTAGTATGCGGCATACACTTTGAGCCCGGATATTATGTCGTTACAACAGACGCCACGCCGGATTCATATTCCCCGAAGTATACTATTTTTGCTAATTCTAACGATTATTATAATCACAAAATTAAAGAGCGTTCGTTCGTGGACGAAAATGATGTATTTGCCGTATACATCGAAATCGGGAACTACATCGAAAGCAACGAATGCATCTTTATGCTTGTTAAATAAAAAGTCCGTCCCCATGCCAACGAGAAGCAGCCGCGCCAAGCGCGATTTTGAAAATAGTATTCATTCAATGTGCAAATTATCAACAGACGAGATTATTTTACTTCTAAAATCTGCAAGGGAACGCGAGTACGTTCCTATTGTCGCATCCTCCGAAGAGGAGGCTATAACGCAAGACCTTGTAACGGTGAATCCAGTACACAAAAGGGTTCCAATTAGTACAATTAAAAACCACGATAATTGGCGCGACGGATATGATGCCGGATACCCTCTTTGGGAACGTGGCGAAGAGGCGCGAAAAGCAGGAAACGTCGAAGCCGCTATTGAACTGTTTGACCAAGCTAGATACAATGGTTACAACGCCCCGATACTGTACAATTCATACGCAATGGCTTACCGCCGCCTGAAAGACTATGACAATGAAATAGATATTTTGAACGAAGGCATCATGCGAAACCCAGAGCAAGCGAGTTTGTGGGAGGCAAGGCGAGATAAAGCCATAAAACTTTTATATGCCCGGCAAGAATCCGCTAGAAAATTAGACGAAAAAACTAAACTAAAAAATGAAAGGATAAAGGCTAAGGAAAACTGCAAACAAAGCAAAACATCGATTGGAAAGCCCGTCGTGCAGATAGACGACAATGGAAACATAATAAAAGAATTTATATCGGTAACTGCTGCCGCGCAAGAAATTGGCGTAAGCCCAAAAAGCATAAGAGATGCTGCAAAGGGAGTTCAAAAGCACGCTGGCGGTTATCGGTGGATTTACAAATAAGCGTTTACGAAATAATCCCCGCCGCAGTCTCTCACCTCTGCGGCGGGCAACGCAACAAACGACAATATTTATAAACTTATCAAGGAATAGTCTCGCTCTGCACGGAGCGCGTGGGTTGAAATTGGCAAATAAAGCAAAGGAGAATCGCCGTGATCTGCAAAAAATGTCATCGTGAAATCGAAGATGCCTTTGCGTTCTGCCCCTTCTGCGGTCAAAACCAGAACGAAAAGCGGCGCGTCAACCGCAGGCGCGCCAACGGAGAGGGCACGGCCTACAAGCGCGGGAAGAAATGGACGTCGCTTATACGGGTCAAAACCGTCATGCCGGACGGCACGGTCGCGCGCGTGCCGTATACAAAGGGCGGTTTTGCGACGCGGCGAGAAGCGCTACTGTACCTTCCCGAACTGGCAAAATCAATCAAGCAGCCCCACGACGCCAACGTCTACGCGGACATATCGTTCGCGCAGCTCTACGAAAAGCTGATGGAGCGTCACGCCCGGCGCGTCGGGAAGAGCACCCTCTACTGCTACCGCGCGGCCTATAAATATTTTTCGGACATACACCACATGAAATTTGCAGACCTCAACACCGAGGACTGGCAACTCTGCATTGACGATTGCCCGCACGGCACCCGGACGCGCGAAAACATGAAAGCATTGGGCACGCTCATGTACGGCTATGCACAGGAGCTTCGCGTCATTGACAGAAACTTTGCGTCGTTCGTGTGGATCGACCGGGCGGACAGCGAAAGCCGGTTGCCGTTTACGCTCGACGAGGTAGCGGAAATCAAGGCGGCTGCAGCACAGGGCGTCCCCTATGCTGCTTGGGTCCTCTCGCTCTGTTACAGCGGCTTCAGGCCGGGGGAATTTCTTGCGCTGCCGCGCGAAGCGTTTGACCCCGCGACGAAAACGCTTCGAGGCGGAGCGAAAACCGATGCCGGAAAAAACCGCATCGTCCCGGTACACCCGATTATCATGCCGTACATCTCGGAACGCTATCTATCCGGGACGCCGTTGTTGTTTCAGCGCGAGGACGGGCCGATGCCGACGGCCTATTTCCGCGAAAAATGCTTCTACCCGCTGCTCGATCAGCTCGGCATCCAGCCGATTCCCTCCCCCGGCGAGAAGCCCGGACGCACGCCCTACTCATGCCGACACACTTTTGCGACGCTCATAAAATCAGTCGATGGGGCGTTGAAGGACAAGGCCGCGCTGATGGGGCACACGTCGTACGAAATGACGCTGCACTATCAACACGAAGATTTAATTTCATTGCGAAACATAATCAATAATATCGCCTAATCCTGTAGACCATTTTGTATTACACGCGATTCGATTTTGCTCTATTTCAGCCAATTTTTCGTAATTTCCAAAACAAAACAAAAAAGCCCGAAAACCTAGTAAAATCAAGGCTTTCAGGCTTTTTTGATGGTCTGGGTGAGAGGATTTGAACCTCCGGCCTCTTGAACCCCATTCAAGCACGCTACCAAGCTGCGCTACACCCAGATACCTCACGCGGAGAACTCTCCGGCGAACATTCAATATTATAGCACAGTTTGCGCGGATGTCAAGTGGTTTCCGTAGAATGTTTCCATCTTTCGTCGAGCGATTCACCCTTGACAGACGCGTCATGAAGTGATATGCTTCGAGCAAGTATTTAGATAACATTCTAAGTACTTGTATAAAACCAGATGAACTGGAGGTTCTACGATGAAAAAATGGATGGCTCTTTGCCTGCTCGTCTTTCTGCTTCCGCTGTCCGCGTGCGCAGATACGTCTGGGGACGGCTTGCTGGCCCAGGCGCACAGCGTTCTAGACGACTTTACATCCGCAGAATATGGCCGGGTAGTCGAGCGCTTTAGCGCTGACATGCGTTCAGCCGTAGATGAAGAGATGCTTATGCAGGGCTGGTCGGCCGTTACAGAGCGGCTTGGCGCCTATCAGGGGGTCGCAGGGGAGCAGGCTTTCTCCGGCAGCAGCACCCCCTCGGTGTCCTTCACGCTCTCGTTTGAAAGCGGTACTGCCACCTTGACCGTGGTTTTCGATGAGACCGGTTCCCTCTCCGGTCTGGCATTGCAGCCGAACATCGCCTATGAGCCCGTTGTAAAGGCGCTGCCAGAAGGTGCTCTGGAAGCGCAGGCGACCCTTTTTGCCGGTACGGAGAAGGAACTTTCCGCCTCCATCGTGTCGCCCGAAGGGGCGACGGATCAAACGCCCTACGTGCTGCTCGTGCATGGATCGGGCGCCAGCGATATGGACGAAACCATCGGCCCAAACAAGCCCTTCCGCGACATCGCCTACGACCTGGCAGCGCGGGGAGTAGGCACGATGCGCTTTGACAAGATCACCTACGCACATCCCGAGCTTCCGGTAGATACGGTCGAGCAGGAATATCTGGAGCCGGTACGCGAGGCGCTTCGGGTGCTCAAGGCGGAGACAAACGCCGCGCGCGTCTACATAGCGGGGCACAGCGAGGGAGGCATCCTGACCCCCTGGCTGGTGCGTGAGTGCGGCTTTTCGGGCGGCATTGCGCTGGCCGGCACTCCCCTTCCGCTCTGGCGCATGTCCTACGACCAGAACCTGCTCTCCATCGCCCTGATGCCCCAGGAGCAGCAGGACGAGCTCCTTCAGCGGGTAGAGGACGAGCGCGCGCATGCTGAATCGCTGCTGCAAATGAGCGAGGAGGAAGCGCGCAGCCAGACTGTGTTCGGCTTAAGCGGTTACTACCTGCAATACATGGAAAAGCTGGATCAGGTCGCTATTGCCCGTGAAACCCAGAAGCCCTTCCTCTTTTTATGGGGTGAGGCGGATCTTCAGGTCAATCGTGCCGCCTATGATGCTTGGAAGAACGGCCTGGGCGAAGGCGCGCTCTACACGTACGTCACTTATCCGGGATTGAGCCATCTGTTCCTGCCTGCCGAAGAGGGCGATTCATTCGCCAACCTGCAGCAGGCCTACATGCGTCCTCAAACCGTGGATCCGGCCGTTGCAGAAGACATTGCGCGCTGGCTTGGTTCCATCGCCTGATCCTTTAACGCCCAACGCGTGGAAGCGCCGGTGCAGAGATTCGCTCTGCACCGGCGCTTTTCCTTTTCACAGCACGATCATCCTGATGACGCGCTTTTCTTCCCCGTTCTCCTTTACATATCCCCAGCACACGATCGCAAGCTTTCCCTCCTTCCCGATCGGGACCAGATGCGGTCCGGCTCCTATGACGTCTATTTCATCCGCGCCCTCCGGGTACAATTCATGAAGGCTGCCGTCTTCCCCCACTTCCAGAAGCGCCAGATGTCTTCCCTCGCCGTACTCGCTGAGGTCGTGTTCCAGGGCGAAAGCAAAACCATCCTCCGTTTGTACAATCTGGGAACCGCTCAGGAGTTTTACGGTTTCCTCGCGGGCTTTAATCCAAATTTCCTTTCCCTGCGCGTCCAGGCACATAAGCATCGGCTTGCCGCCGATTCCGCCCGATTCGCCGCTCGCGACGAGGCTGCCGTCTTCGAGCTCCAACACGCTCAGGATGCACACGCCTCTGAGCCCTTCGACCGCTACCCCCTCATTCGTGCGCAGAATGTTCCCATTCCTGTCCAACCAGCACAGCAGGGGCAAGCCGTGTTTCAGACTCCCGTCCATGCCGGTTACGAGGTATCCGCCCGCGATAGGCCGTACTCTAGTCGCCCGGCCTGTCAGCTCATCGTACAGCCGGGCCCAGACGACCTCGCCCTGTGCGTTCAGCTGGGCGAACATCAGCGTATGCGTCTGGCCGACGGAGCTTTTTAGCAAAAAACCCTCATGCCCCTCGCATGCAAAGTTCTGGTCTCCCTCCGGCATCCGAACGCCCACCATTTCCTCCGTGCTGGGCAGCGCGATTTTCTCAAGTACGTCGCCGCTTTCGTTCAAGCGAACCTGCGTGTACGGGCCGCAGGAAGAAAGATTTCCTGCTACGTAGAGCAAAATGTCCCCGGACTCCAGCTGCATGGCGCACTCCACAGATACGCCTTTTGTAAACGTTCGCCGCCAGATGGGTTCGCCAGCCTCGCTTAAACAGACGGCGTAGGGCGTGTGCTGCCCGATCTCCAGCCCCGAAAGCATTCCGTTTGCCTGATCAGCCGCGCCATAGACCAGTACCGAACCGTCCTGCAGGGCCAGCGCGCCCGCCAGCGTATTTCCCTCTGAGAGGGAGTAGATTTGGGCGGAAACTGTCTGCGCCGTCTCGCGGTGCCGTTTCAACCGTTCTTCCGCTGACAGGCTCCCTTCCTCCTGTATTCGCCGTTCCCGCTCCAGTGCGTCTCGCGGCGACTCTACGCCGGCGTACCCGTCCGCGGCGCAGAGAATCCTTCCGTCGCCCGACACGTTGCAGGTGTAATCGTATTCATAGCGCGGAGCCTCGTAGTTGACCGTCCCGTCCGCCTCCTTCATCGCAAAATGTACGGTGTAGTAAGGCTCCAACAGCTTGTACTCGCTGCGGTGCAGGCTGTAATCGACCACCGGCTGATAAGCGTCCAGTTCCTGCGCCGTCACGCCGTACACGTCCTGTACCTCCGCGCGCGCGGCCTCTACGGCTTCCGCGGGACGGATAACATCCTTCCCTGGGAGCAGGAACACGTCTGTGTCAAAGCCCAGCAGTCCGAGATCCATGAGCATCTGCGTATACCATGCCTTGTCTTCGAGGCTCCAACCGTCCATTGGCCCCATCTCGACGTAGAGGATGCTCTCCACGCCTATATTCTCCGTGATCTTGCTCGGCCCGCCGTAGCGCTCAGCCATCAGAGCGTCCAACGCTTCCTCACGCGCTGCGTCGCTCATCTTCCCATCCAGGATTGCATCCACACGCGCATCGCCCGGCAGGATGCCGTTTTCACGCATGATCTTGAGGAATCCGAGCTTTTCATTGAGTGACCAATGGTCATAATAGCCGCTTTCAAGCTGTAATTTTGCGGCATCCTCAAAAAACGCCTTAGAGAGCGTAAGCGCCAGCGCCGTCGCCGTGGTCGCGACAACCAACACGAGGACGACGACCAGCCCCACCGACAGTTTTCTTTTCACGACTCTTTCCTCCTCCTTTTCGGGCAGGCTATGAATCGTCCGGAGCATTCGCTGCTCAAAGGCCTCGTCCATAGGCGGATACAGGCTCTTCAGCGCGTCCGAATGGATGATCCTTTTTTTCATTCAAACGTCACCTCCGAATCCGTGAGCGTCTTCTTAAGCTCGCGCCTCGCGCGAAAGAGCCTGTTTTTCACCGTCGTGACGGGTACGCCGAGAGCCCCTGCGATTTCGCGCTCGCTGTAACGCTCCATATAATGCAGCAGCAACGGTGTTCGCAGTTTCTCCGGCAGGCCCTCGATCGCCTCATAAAGCCCCACATCCTCCGGCACGTATTGCGGCGTCTGCGGCTGCTCTACAGGGAACACGCGCATGCGTGCGCGCTGCACGTTGCGGCACTCGTTAATCACGATACGCGTGAGCCATGCCCGAAAGCTCTCCGGCCGTGCTCTCGCTCTGCGCTCCCATGCCCTGAGCAGCGCTTGCTGCACGGCGTCCTGTGCGTCCGAGCGCGCGTGCAGGATGCTCATGGCGAGCCGGTACATTCCGGGCAGCAGGGCGGACGATTCCCGGGTAAACGTTGCGTCATCGACCATGGTCTACCTCCGGCGTTCAAATGCATTCGGAAAGGAAATTCCTTTCGCATGAAATACGCGAAAGAAGGGGGAAAAGTTTGATCGAAGAGAAGAAAATTCAATAAAGATACCCGCCTCGGCCGTCGGCCGGGCGGGTCAGACCATGGACAAACGATCTTCGTCGGGGAAGGAAAGTCTTGCTGCGGCAGCCCCCAAGGCCCCTCGGTGCCGCCCGTAAGCATCTGTCAGGCGAGCTCGAGCAGTCCCTTTTCAGCCATGCGCCGCACCGCCTGCGCGATGCCGGCCCGTCCATGCGAGAGCGTCAGTCCCCCCTGCATGTAGACGTTGAAGGGTGCGCGCATCGGCGCGTCCGCGCTCAGCTCGATCGACGCGCCGGACACGAACGTGCCCGCCGCCATGATGACCTGATCCTGATAGCCCGGCATCGCCCAGGGCTCTGGCAGAGCGAAGCTGTCGATGGGCGAAGCCATTTGAATGCCCTCGCAGAAAGCCACCAGGCGATCCGGTGTCTCCAGGCGCAGCGCCTGAATGATGTCGCTGCGCTCGTCGTCCACGCCCGGATGCACCGTGAACCCAAGCCTCGCAAAGACCGCCGCCGCCAGCACCGCCGTCTTCACTGCCTGGCAGACCACGTGCGGCGCGAGGAAGAAGCCCTGATAAAAGGGCTGGTAGCCGTAGGCGTAGGAACCCACCTCGCGTCCGATACCCGGCGACGTCAGACGGTAGGAGATGCGCTCCACCAGATCGTGCCGCCCGGCGATGTATCCGCCCGTCGGCGCGAGCCCGCCGCCCGCATTCTTGATGAGCGAGCCCACGATCACGTCGGCGCCCACGTGCGTAGGTTCCTGCGTGGAAACGAATTCGCCGTAACAGTTATCCACCATGACGATGGCATCCGGCTTTTTTTCGTGAATCGCCTTCGCCGCCACGCCGATCTGCGAAACCGTCAAAGCAGGCCGCCATGCGTAGCCGCGCGAACGCTGGATCATCACCACGCGCGTCTTTTCCGTGATCGCATCGAGCACCGCGTCCAGGTCGATCTCGCCCTCCGGCGTCAGCTCCACCTGCGAGTAGGAAACGCCCATCTCCCGCAGCGAGCCGTCGTAGGCCTTTGTGATGCCGATAACCTCGTCCATGGTGTCGTAGGGCATGCCCACCGCCGACAGCAGGTGGTCTCCCGGCCGCAGCAGGCCGAACAGGCATACGGCCAGCGAATGCGTGCCTGAAACGAACTGCGGACGCACCAGCGCATCCTGCGCGCCAAAGGCGCTGGCGAATACCTTCTCCAGCGTGTCGCGCCCGATGTCGTCGTAACCGTAGCCCGTCGTCGCCTGAAAGTGCTGCACGCCCACGCGGTATTCCTGCATGGCCGAGAGCACGCGGGCAAAGTTCCCATCCTCGATGCGCTCCAATTCCATAAAGCGCCTCGCGCAGTCCATCTGCGCCCCGTCGATCAGCGCCTGAAGCCTTTGTTCCTGCGCCTGTGTCCATTCCGTCATTCCCGTATCTCCTTCAAGTGCTCTAAATCCGCCCGCACGCGGTCGATGAAGGCTTCCTCCATCTCCTCCGGCGAGCCGTAATCTTCAATCTGTATAAAGCGCACGCGTGCGTCCCCCCGAAACCAGGTCATCTGGCGTTTGGCGTACCGGCGCGATTCGCGCTTGATGAGGTAAACCGCTTCTTCCATCGTGCATTCGCCGCGAAGCGCGGCGGCAATTTCCTTGTAGCCGATCGCCTGCATGGCCCCCGAAACGCCCGGTTCCACGCCCGCCTCGAGCAGCGCGCGCACCTCGCCGACGAGGCCGTCCGCCATCATTTGATCCACGCGCCGGTCGATGCGCGCGTAAAGCCGTTCCCTTTCCATCGTCAGGCCATAGATCAGCGGCGTGTAATCCTCGTTTGGCCTGCGCTCGTCCGCGTGCTCCGACATAGGGCGGCCCGTGACCTCGTAGACCTCCAATGCGCGCACCACACGGCGCACGTCGTTTTCGTGCAGCTTCCGGGCCGATTCGGGATCGACCTCGCATAGCATCGCGTGCAGGCGCGCCCTGCCGCCCGGCGTGTCCGCGACCGCGTGCAGCCGAGCGCGGATGGCCTCGTCCCCCGTCGCCTCCGCAAACTCCATCCGGTACGTGAGCGCGTTCAGGTACAGCCCCGTCCCGCCTACCAGCACGGGCAGGTGCCCGCGCCCCGCAATCTCCCCGATCGCCCGCGTCGCGCCCTCCCGGTAGCTGGAGACGGTAAAGGAATCGCGCGGGTCGCAGACGTCGATCATGTGATGGGCGATTCCTCCGCGTTCCTCCGCTGTAGGCTTGGCCGTGCCCACGTCCATGCCGCGATAGACCTGCATGGAGTCCATGGAGACGACCTCGCCTGAGAGCCTTCGGCACAGCGCGATGGAAAGCCGCGTCTTTCCGGATGCCGTCGGCCCCACGATCGCCACGATGGGCAACCCCATATGCATACCTCCGTCAGTTGTTGATGCGCTTAAAGCGCCTTTCCAGCTCGCCCCGTGTCAACCGAACCACCAGCGGCCGCCCATGTGGGCAGGTCGGTGGCGCGTCCACCTCCTGCATCTGCCGAAGCAGCGAGGCAATCTCCGATTCCGTCAGCGCGTCGCCGCCCTTGACCGCGCGCTTGCAGGCCATCTGCAAGATCGCCTCGCGCCGCCGTTCCTGCGTGGCCAGCACGCGCAGCTCGCCCAGCCTATCCAGCAGCTCCAAGAACATGGCCTTCGCCTGCGGCTGGCCCAACACCATCGGCACTGCGCGAATTTGATAGGCATCCTCGCCAAACGGTTCGATTTCAAATCCTGCCGCCTCGATTTCCTGGCGGTAGCCTTCCAACCGCTCGTGTTCCTGCGGCGTTACGCGCACGATCTGCGGGACGAGCAGCTGCTGCGAGCCCTCGCCTTGGTCGATGGAGCGCATCAGCCGCTCGTAAAGGATGCGTTCGTGCGCAGCGTGCTGGTCGATCAACAGCAGCTCGCGTTCCTGCTGTACGATGACGTAGGTGTCAAACGCTACCCCGATCACGCGGAAGACCGGCGGAACCGGGTCCGCCGGTGCGGAAAGCTCCGCCGCCGTCTCCGTCCGCAGCGTCTGCTGCTCTATTTCCACCGCCTCCTCCTTTGCAGGCGCGGCATCCCCGGATGCCGGCGTCCACTCCGCCCGGCTCTTCGCGGGCATGTCGCCCGGATAGGCCGCAAAGTCGAGCTTGGGCACAGGCGCGGCTACGGGTCCCGGCGTCTGCCGCACGCGCGGAACTTCCTTCGCTGCCTCGCCCCCGCCGAAGTAGGAGGAAACCACCTGCGCAAACGCGGCTGCCTCCCCCGCCTTTTCCGAGACCGGCTCCGGAGCCTCCTGCTTCTTTTCAAAGGCGGGCATTGCCTCTTTTTCCCTCTTCGCGGGCGGCGCCGGGTTCCCGGCTGCTGCGGGGACCTCCGGCTGCTCCGGCGGCGGCGTCACCTGCACGCGAACGGACGGAACCTGCGCGTCCGTCTGCGTCCCCAGCGTCATCGAGGGCGCCGCCGCAAAGGCTCCGCGCGCAAAGCAGTCCTTCACCGCGCCGTACACGCTGTCGTAGACGACCGCTTCATTGGAAAAGCGCACCTCCAGCTTATTGGGATGCACGTTTACGTCGAGCATGGGGCCGGGCATCTGAACGTGCAGCATGCAGATGGGGTAGTGGCCGACGGTCACCCGTTCGCGGCATGCCTCTTCCAGCGCCTGCGTGAGCAGGGCATTTCGCACGTAGCGCCCATTTAAGATAAACGTCTGGTGCGTGCGGTTTGCGCGCGCAAGCGGGCCCACGCCCACGAGCCCCGTCACCTTCACGCTTCCTTCGCTTTGCACCTGCGAAAGCTCCTTCGCGGCCTCGCGCCCATACAGACAGAACGCCGCCGCGCGCAGGTCGCCGTTGCCGGGACTGAAGTAGATCTGCTTCTCGTTGTGAATCAGGCGTATGGATACGTCGGGGTGCGCGAGAATCATGCGCAGAATCATATCCGCCACCCGCGCGCCCTCGGTCGCGGGCTTTTTGAGGAACTTGCGGCGCACGGGCGTGTTGTAGAACAGATCGCGCGCGACGATCGTCGTGCCCTCCGGGCTCGCAGCGTCCGAGATGGAGGTAATGACCCCACCCTCGTTCACGACGCGCGTGCCGCTCTCGTCCTCCCGCGTGCGCGTGGTCAGCGTCACCCGCGACACGGCGGCGATGGAGGCGAGCGCCTCGCCCCTGAACCCAAGTGAGCGCAGGTCGAACAGGTCGTCCGCCTTTCTGATCTTACTGGTCGCGTTGCGCTCAAACGCCATGCGCACGTCGCTTCTCTTGATGCCGCTGCCGTTGTCCGTCACGCGCAGGTAGCTGATGCCGCCCTCACGAATTTCGACGGTGACGGATTTTGCGCCCGCATCGATGCTGTTCTCGACCAGCTCCTTAATGGCGGCCGCCGGGCTCTCCACGACCTCGCCCGCGGCGATCTTACCGATGATCTCCGCGTCGAGCTTTTGAATCGGCCTGTAAACAAAATCCATTCCGTCCCCTCCTGTCCGTTCGCGCTGTCCCTTCACTTGACGCGCCGCGCCTGCTCGCGCAGCCTAAACAGCACGTTCATCGCGTCGATCGGCGTCAACGCCATCACGTCGATTCCCTTCAGCTCCTCCACGATGTCCATCGCCCCGCTGTCAAAAAGCGTGAGCTGCGCGGGTTTTTCTTCCGCCTGCGCGCCGATGATGTTCTGGCCGATGCTCAGCTGTCCCTTGTCACGCGTCTCAAGCCGCGCTAAAATCTCGTGCGCGCGCATCACCACCGGGCGTGGCATGCCCGCCAGCCGCGCCACGTGGATGCCGAAGCTCTTGTCCGCGCCGCCCGGCACGATCTTGCGAAGGAAGATCACGTCCTCGCCGTGTTCCTTCACCGACACGCGGAAGTTCACGACGCCGGGCAGGTGGCCCTCCAGCTCGCTGAGTTCGTGGTAGTGCGTGGCAAACAGCGTCTTTGCGCCGATGATTTCGGGATTGGCGAGGTATTCCACGACCGCCCAGGCGATGCTGAGCCCGTCGAACGTGCTCGTGCCGCGCCCGATCTCGTCCAGAATGACGAGCGAACGGGGCGTCGCATTCATGAGGATGTGCGCCATTTCGTTCATTTCGACCATGAAGGTGGATTGACCGCTCGCTAGATCGTCGGACGCGCCGACCCTCGTGAAGATGCGGTCCGTCAGGCTGATCTTCGCGGACTGAGCCGGAACGAAGCTGCCCATGTGCGCCATCAATGTGATCAGCGCCACCTGGCGCATGTACGTGCTCTTGCCCGCCATGTTCGGGCCGGTGATGATGAGCATGCGGTTATTTGTGACGTCCATGTGCGTGTCATTGGGCACGAACTGCCCGCCCGCGCTGAGGCTCTGCTCGACCACGGGATGGCGGCCTTCGAGGATCTCGATCTCCCCATCCTCCATGATCTGCGGACGCACGTACCCATACTGCGCCGCCGCAAGCGCGAGCGAGAGCAGCGCGTCCAGGGTCTTGAGCGAGAGCGCGGTCTGCTGCATGCGCTCGATGGCGGCGGAGAGCTTCTCGCGGATCTCGGAAAAGAGCTGCTGCTCGAGCCTGAGCGAGCGCTCCTCCGCGCCGAGGATCTGTTCCTCCAGCTCGTGCAGCTCCGGCGTCACGAAGCGCTCGCTGTTGGCCAGCGTCTGCTTTCTCGTATAGCGGTAGGGCACCTGGTCGTAGTTGGAGCGCGTCACCTCGATGTAGTAGCCGAAGACCTTGTTGTAGCGGATGCGCAGGTTTTTGATGCCCGTCGCCTCGCGTTCTCTGGCCTCCAGGTCCGCGACCCATTGCTTGCCCTCGGTAGACGCGCGTCGAAGCCTGTCCAGCTCCTCGCTGTAGCCGTCTCGGATGATGAGCCCGTCGGAGAGCAGCAGCGGCGCGTCCGGGTTGATCGCGCGCTCCAGCAGCGCGCGCACGTCCTCCACAGGGTCCATCTGCGTGTAAAGGGTGCGGAGCAGCGGGCTCGTTCTCTCCGCGACCAGGTCGCGTACCGCCGGGATGCGCGAGAGCGAGGCGAGCAGCGCGAGGCAGTCGCGGGCGTTGATGCTCTTGTAGGAAATACGGCTGAGCAGGCGCTCGATGTCGTACACGCCGCGCAGCTCTTCAAAGAGCGATTGGGCGAGGATGGGGTCACCCTGCAGCTCCGCCACCGCGTCCTGACGCTCCTCGATGCCCTCCTTTACGCACAGCGGCTGCTCGATCCAGGAACGCAGCATGCGACCGCCCATGGAGGTCGCGGTCTTGTCCAGGAGGCCCAGCAGCGTGCCCTGGCGGCTGCCCCCGCGGATGGAATCCGTCAGTTCCAGATTGCGCCGCGCCGTGCGGTCGAGCGCCATGTACTGCTCCCGATGGTAAATGCGAAGGCTCGTGATGTGCTCCAGCGCGTTCTTCTGCGTGTCGCCGAGGTAGCGCATCAACGCGCCCGCCGCGCGCGCGGCGAGCTTCATCTCTCTGAGGCCGAACACGTCCAGGGAAGCCACCTGAAAGTGACCCGTCAGCGCTTCTTTGGCGCTCGAGAGCTTAAAAGCGCTCTGCGCGTAGGGCGACAGCGGAACCTGTGCGCCAAGGCGCTCCGAAAGCGCCATTGCGCCTTCGTCAGCGATGATCTCGCGCGGCAAGATGCGCGCCAGTTCGTCCGCCAGGCGCGCTGTTTCCGCCTCGTAGGTGAAGAACTCGCCGGTCGAAACGTCCGCAAAGGCGACGCCCGCGCGGCGTCCATCCACGCAAAGCGAAAGGATGTAGCTGTTCTGGCGCTCATGCAGCATCGACTGCTCGATGACCGTGCCGGGCGTCACGACGCGGATCACATCGCGCTTCACCAGCCCTTTGCACAGCGCCGGATCCTCCAGCTGTTCGCAGATCGCCACCTTATATCCCTTTTCGATCAGGCGGTTGATGTAGGTTTCCGCCGCGTGATAGGGAACGCCGCACATCGGCGCGCGCTCCTTCAATCCGCAATCCTTGCCCGTCAGCGTCAGCTCGAGCTCTCTTGAAGCGGTCACCGCGTCGTCGTAGAACATCTCGTAAAAATCGCCCAGCCTGAAAAAGAGCAGCATGCCGGGGTAGCGCTCCTTGACATCGAGGTACTGCTGCATCATGGGTGTGACGTTTGCCATTTTATCCTCCGCATTTCATCGCCTGATCGGGCCTTCGTCCGCCGTTTCCTCAGTGGCAACCGCCGCAGCTTCCGCAGTTGCCGCTGCATCCGGCCTCTTCGGTTTCTCCGGTCACCATGAACTGGAGCACCTGGTTTACCTGGCTCATCATCGCGGAAAAGACGCCGCGCGCCTCCCCCATGCGGATGACCGCGTCCATCGCGTTCAGCTTTTCCTGCGCAGCCTTCATCTGCTCGCTGTGCGCGGCCAGCGCCGTGTGATCGGGCACTTCCTTCGCGAGTTCCGTCTCCACGCCCTGCTTGTGCTCCAGGTAAACGGTCATCTGCTGCGCCACCTCAGGCATCGCCATGGCCTCGTCCTCCAGAGCACGCATGGTCTTGAATTCCTCGGATTCCACGATTGCCTGGCCCAGCGCGCGCGCCTTTTCAAAAACCTCATTCATGATTTTGTGTCCTCCCATTTTGTCTTTTATTGCCGCTCCGCGATCTCGCCGCGCAGCGTGCTTTCGCCCGCAGATAAGATGCGTACCCTTACGATTTCCCCGATAAGCGAGCGATCTCCCGGGAAGTTTACGGTAATGCCGTATTCGTCCTTGCCCGCGAGCTTCGTCTCGTCGCGTTTGGACGCGCCGTCTACCAGCACCGAATGCGTGCTGCCGATCATCGCTTCCATCCGCTTTTTCGTGCTTTCCTTTTGAATGGCGATCAGCTTCTGAATGCGCCGCGCCGCCGTTTCCTCGTCGATCCGCCCCTCCATCTGCGCCGCGCGCGTACCCGTTCGGGGCGAATAGATGAAGGTAAAGGCCGCGTCGTAGCCGACCTCGCGCACGAGAGAGCAGGTTTCCTCAAACTCTTCCTCCGTCTCGCCCGGGTAAGCCACGATCAGGTCGGTCGTGAGCGCGATGTCCGGGATGCGCTTACGAAGCTGACGCACGCGTTCCAGATACCTTTCGCGCGTGTAGCGGCGGTTCATGGAAGCGAGCACCCGGTCGC
This sequence comes from Beduinella massiliensis, assembly GCF_900199405.1. NCBI lineage: Bacteria > Bacillati > Bacillota > Clostridia > Eubacteriales > Beduinellaceae > Beduinella > Beduinella massiliensis. The sequence continues at coordinate 1,929,148 of NZ_LT963430.1, read as the reverse complement.
TGCCCGCCTGCACCGGCAGGTGCAGCGCGTGGCAGATGTGTCGGGACGAGGCCATCACCTCGATCAGCTCGTCCGACAGATCCTTGGGATGGCTCGTCATGAAGCGGATGCGCTCCACGCCGATTTCATCCAGCGCCGAAAGCAGCTGCGGGAACGTCATGCCTCCTTCGATGTCGTTTCCGTAGGAGTTCACGTTTTGACCCAGCAGCATGATCTCCTTTACGCCATCAGCCTTGAGGCCCCGCGCCTCCGCCAGGATGGCGGCGGCGTCCCGGGAGCGCTCGCGTCCGCGCACATAGGGCACGATGCAGTAGGAGCAAAAGTTGTTGCAGCCGTACATGATCGTGATGTAGGCATGCGTGCGGCTCTCGCGCCGGACGGGCAGTTCCTCCGGAATGTGGCCCTCGTCGTCCTGAAGGACCTCCACCACGCGCCGTCTCGTCCTGAGCGCGTTTTCCATCAGCTCCGGAAATCGGTACAGGTTGTGCGTGCCGAACGCGATGTCCACGAACGGGTATTGGCGGAGGATCTTTTCCGCCATGCCCGGCTGCTGCATCATGCAGCCGCACACGCCGACCATCAGTTCGGGCCTGTCCTTTTTAAGCTCCTTGAGCCACGTCACGTTGCCAAGCGCCCGGCGCTCGGCGTTTTCGCGGATGCAGCAGGTATTGAAGATCACGAAGTCCGCCGTCTCGCGGCTCTTCGCCTTCTCCATTCCCATGTCTCCCAGCATGCCGGAAAGCGTCTCGCTGTCGTGCTCGTTCATCTGACATCCGTAGGTGACGACGCAATACGTCCGGGGACGGTCGGCGCGTGCGCGGATGCTTCCCAGCATGGCGCGCTGACGCGCGATCTCCTCCTGCGGAATCAGCGCGGGATCGGTTCTTTTCATGGATTCCTTCCTTCCGTATTGAGCAGCGCCGCCCCCTGCGGCGGCGTCTCGTTTTCTGCAAGCGCAGTCAGCGCAAACTTTTCCAGCGGCGTGCCCGGCTTGGCCAACGCGTAAACGCGCGCGCCCTCGGGCGCGCAAAGCGCGCTCAGCGCCTGCGCCGCCGAGGGGTGCAGCGTCAGCAGGAGGGCCGCGCCGCTTCCGGCGCTAAGCCGCCTGCGTACCTCAAGCAGCGCGCGCCTGGCGACTTCCTCCTCCCGCAGCACGCGCCCCGCGCCGCGGCACAGCGGACACGCGCGCGTCAGCACCTCGCCGAGCGGCTGCGACAGCCGCTTACGCGTGAGCTCCACCAGGCCAAGCCCCGTCATGCCCACGAGATGCGTCTTCGACCGGTCGGACGCCAGCGCCTCCCGCAGCGCCGCAAGCACGCCCTCGACGTGCTCTTCCTTCTCCATGTCGATGAAGTCCGCCACCACGATGCCGCCCACGTCGCGCAGCCGAAGCTGACGAGCGATCTCCCGCGCGGCCTCCAGATTCACCGCGTAGGCGGTTTCCTCCAGGCCGCGCTTGCCCGTGTACTTGCCGGAATTCACGTCGATGACCGTCATCGCCTCGCAGGGGTCGATCACGAGATATCCCCCGCAGTCCAGCCACACGCGCCGCTGGCAGGCGCGCTCTGCCTTTGTCTCCAGTCCATAAGCGTCAAAAATCGGCGTCGATTGCGCGTCGTGCAGCTCGAGCAGGTTCTCCGGCACCAGCTCCCGCAGCGCATGCGCGCCTTCCCCCTGCGCCGCAACGCGCACGGTATCCGGCGTCAGCAGGTCGCGCAGCATGCGCCCGGCGAGGTCCTCCTCCTGCAGGACGAGTCCCGGCCCGCTCCTGTTCGCATAGGCGCGCTCGATGGAAAGCAGGCGCTCGTAAAGCGCGCGGGCTTCCGTCTCGATGTCCGCGTCGTCCGCGCGCTCCGCCTGCGTTCGCAGCAGCAGTCCGCAGTCCGGAGGGCAAATCGCGCCGCCGAGCGCGCGAAGCCGCTCCTGCGCCGGCGCGGCCAGCTTGCGCGAGACGCTGACGCCCGCTCCGCCGGGCTTCAGCACGCAAAGCCTGCCCGGCAGCGTGATTTCCCGCGTCAGGCGAAGGCCCTTCGTCTCGCCCGGAGGGTCCTTCAGCACCTGCACGAGCAGCTCCTGCCCGCCGCGTACGCTTCCCGACCCGCTCAGCGGGAGGAAAGCGTTCTTCTCCAGGCCGATGTCCACGAACGCGGCCTGCATGCCAGAGAGCACGCGCTGCACGCGCCCCTTGTATAGGCTGCCCGTCCGCTTTCCCTCGCCCGCGCGCTCCAGCGCGTATTCGCAGAGCTTTCCATCCTCCACGACCGCCATGCGCACGAGCTCCCGGCCGTACTCCAAAAAGATTTCTCTCTTCATGCTCACATCTCGATCAGCGGCAGGGCCTGTCCATCCCGTACGCCGAAGAGGCCCGTGCGGCACATGCGCGCCTTGTCCGCCTTTACGCCTGCGAACTTTTCCAGGGCGCCCACCAGTACCTCGGGCTTGAGCGTGGCGATTTCCTCGAACGACACGCGCGCGTACAGCGTGATGCTGTCCTCCGTTCGTTCCGTCACGCGCAGCTCGTGGATCATCGGGCGGATGTCGACCAGCTTTTCCCCGCTCTTGGTCTTTCGAATCGCCTCGATGGATGCCTGCGCGAGGAAGCCCGGTAGGCTGCCTGAGATGACCTGCGCGCCCTCGCCGTAGAGCCGGATGTCGTAGGACGCCTGGCGCAGCATGCCCATCAGCGCGGGGTGCCGGTCGTCCGCCGTCACCACCCGTGAAGCCGACAGCGCGGGCGGCAGCACGCGGTTCATCCTTTCAAGGCAGGTTTCAGCGGGCACCTCCTGCGTCAGCGTCACGTCCAGAATTTCCGCTTCGCCCGAAATACCCACAGAAAGCGCGGAGGCGAACGACATCACCACGTGCGGGCTGAACCCCTTGGAATAAGCGATCGGAAGGCCGCTGCGGCGAAGCGCGCGCTGCATCGTGCGCTGAAGGTCCAAAAGGCCCAAGTGGCGCACGCTCTCCGCTTTTTGGAACTGCAAAAACATCCTCATTTTCTGCACGCCCCTTCCATCCGCTGCAGCCCGCAGCCTTGGCAGCCTTGGCGGCAGTCCGGCGTGGTGATGCCCTGCACCGCGCGTTCGCGCTCGCGCCACAGGTATTGCTGCGTGACCCCTGCGTCGATGAACGCCCAGGGAAGGAGCTCGTCCCGGTCGCGTTCGCGGCAGGCGTAAAAGCGCGGATCGAGCCCGCAGGCGGCGAACGCATCCATCCAGGCGTCGTACTTGAACTGGTCGGACCACCCGTCGAACCGGCATCCGCGCTTCCACGCCTCCTCCAGCACGTCCGCAAGCCGCCTGTCGCCGCGCGCGAAGCAGGCCTCTAGGAAGGAGACGTGCGGCTGATGCCAGTTGAACTCCACGCCCTTGATATGCATGCGCTCGCGCAGGAAGCGCTGCTTTTCCTCCAGCGTCTCCAGCGTGTCCTGCGCCGCCCATTGGAAGGGGGTAAACGCCTTGGGCACAAAGCACGAGGCGCTGCACGTGACGCGAAGCCCGCGCGCGCGCACATTTCTGGGCACCGCGAAGTACTGCGAGACGACCTTCTGCGCCAGATCCGCAATGCCCGCAAGGTCTTCCTCCGTCTCGGTCGGAAGGCCCATCATAAAGTAGAGCTTCACGCTGCTCCAGCCGCCCTCGAAGGCGTCCTTTACGGAGGAGATCAGGTCTTCCTCCGTGATGCCCTTGTTGATCACGTCCCGAAGCCGCTGCGTGCCCGCCTCCGGCGCGAAGGTGAGGCTCGTCTTCTTAACGCGCTGCGTCTCCTCCAGCGTCTGCTTGACCTCGCTGTCCAGCCGCAGAGAGGGCAGCGAAATCGACACGCGGCGCTCCTCAAAGCGCTGCATCAGCTCGTGCGCAAGCTGCGGCAGGCACGAGTAATCGCCGGTCGATAGCGAAGAGAGCGAAATGTTTTCATAACCCGTCGCCTCAAGCTGGCGCTCCGCGAGGCTCAGCAGCCTCTCCACGCTGCGCTCGCGCACGGGCCTGTAGATCATGCCCGCCTGACAAAAACGGCAGCCGCGCGTACACCCGCGCAGCACCTCCAGCATGATGCGGTCGTGGACGATCTCCGTGTAAGGCACGATCACATCCTCCGGGTAGGCGGCCTCGTCGAGATTTGCGACGAGGCACTTTGTGACGACCGGGCTCGCGCATGCGTCCGTCGGTTCAAACGAGGCGAGGGTGCCGTCCTCGTGATACGCCGCCTCGTAAAGCGCGGGCACGTATACGCCGCGAATGCCCGCCAGACGGCGCATGCACTCCCCGCGGCTGACCCCTTCCCGCTTGCAGGCCTTTACCACGTCGACGGTCTGGTTCGTGCTTTCCTCGCCGTCTCCGATGACGAAGGCATCGATGAACTTGTAGAGCGGTTCAGGGTTGAAAGCGCAGGGGCCGCCCGCCAGCACGATGGGGTCGTCCCAGGTGCGCTCCTCGCTGTGAAGCGGGATGCCCGCAAGGTCCAGCAGCTCCAGGATGTTGGTGTAGCTCATCTCGTACTGGAGCGTCACGCCCAACATGTCGAATTTTCTCGCCGGCGTATGCGTCTCGATGGAAAAGAGCGGCACGCCCTCCTCGCGCATGGCGTCCGCCATGTCCACCCACGGCGAATAGACGCGCTCGCAGAGCGCGTCTTCCCGCTTGTTGATGACGTCGTATAGGATCTTGGAACCCAGATGCGACATGCCCACTTCGTACACGTCGGGAAAGGCGAACAGGTAGTGGATATCGGCGCTTTCCCAGTCTTTCACGATGCAGTTCATCTCGCCGCCCGTGTAGCGCGCGGGTTTCTGCACGCGGTCGAGCAGGGCGTCGATTTTTTCCTGAATCAAAGGATGGTCCTCCATTCCGGCGCGCAGGAGCGCGCGTTCGTCTTTATGGACTACCCTTTATTGTATCGCGTCTTGGCCCGGCGGTCAAGCTCCCACCGCACCCTACGCGGCAAGGTTTTCTTTCCAGCGGTTCCTACAGCAGGATGCAGATCATGCCGCCCGTGCCCTCGTTGATGATCCGGCTGAGCGTCTGCTGCACCTTTTCCTGCACGTCCGGGGGCATGCGCATCAGCTTTGTGGATAGCCCCTCGCGCATCAGATCATCCAGTGACTTGCCGAACATGTTGGTCGACCAGATCTTGGCGGGATCCTGTTCAAAGCCCGAAAGCAGGTACTGCACCAACTCCTCCGACTGCTGCTCCGTGCCCACGATGGGCGATACCTCGGTCTCGATGTCCACGCGGATCATGTGCAAAGAAGGCGCGCTGGCCTTGAGTTTTACGCCGAAGTGATTCCCCTGCTTCACGATCTCCGGCTCGCTGAGCGTGAGCTCCTCCATGCTCGGCGCGACGAGGCCGTACCCCGTCTCGCGCACGGACGCGAGCGCCTGGGCTACGTGGTCGTACTCCCGCTTCGCCTCGACCAGCTCCTTCATGAGCCGCAGCAGGTGCGCGTCGCTGCGGATATCCGTGCCGCAGTGCTCGCCGAGGATGCGGTTGAAGAGGCCGTCGCGGAGCGGAAGGCTGTAGGCGACCTCGCCGCTCCCCAGGTCGATGCGGCTTTGCGAGGCAGGAAGGGTGTAGGCTGAATCGTCGAAGGCGTGGGAAAACGCCTCGCTCTCGCGCACGCACATCGCGGGCTGCGCCGCCTCGCGGGCCTTGGTCATGAGCTCCTGCATCAGCCAATGGCTGTCGTCCAGCGCGAGCGCCCAGGCGGGCAGGTTCACGCGCACCTCGCTCACCGGGAACTCGTAAAGCACCTGACGCAGCACGTCCTGAATGTCCCCAAGCTCCATCTCCTTGACGTTCTTTGAAAGCACCGGCACGCCATACTTGTCGGAAAGCGCCCTTTGCAGCTCGCCGCTCTCCGGGCTCGCGGGGTCGCTGACGTTGAGGATCACGACAAAAGGCTTTCCAAGCTGCTGCAGCTCGCGCACGACGCGCTCCTCCGCTTCCACATAAGCGCTGCGGGGAAGTTCTGTAAAGCTGCCGTCCGTCGTCACCACCAGGCCGATCGTGCTGTGGTCCGCAATGACCTTGCGCGTGCCGATCTCCGCTGCGTCCTCAAAGGGCATGTCGCTGTCGCTCCAAGGCGTCTTCACCATGCGCGGCACGTCGTTTTCCTGCGTGCCCATCGCGCCCTTGATAAGGTAGCCTACGCAGTCCACGAGACGCACGTTCGCGCTGGCGTTGGGCGAGAACTGCACGTTCACCGCCTCACCGGGCACGAACTTGGGCTGGGTCGTCATGATCGTCCTGCCTGAACCGCTTTGCGGCAGTTCGTCGCGCGTGCGTTCGCGCCGTCTCGCGTTATCGATGCGCGGCAGCACCAGCTTTTCCATAAACTGCGTAATCAGCGTGGACTTGCCCGTGCGCACCGGCCCCACGACGCCGATGTAAATATCGCTGTCCGTCCGGTTGGCGATATCCCGATACAGATCTGTCTGCTCCATGCTATCATCCCTCCCACATGTCACCGAATCGTATGCAACCCGTCCAAAACATAGTACAAGGCGGCGGGAAATTTCCCGCCGCCTTTGCGTCCGTTTGACCTGCTTTACGCCTGCGACGCGTCCTGCGCCACCAGCTCTACGGTAATCTTGAGCGTCTCTCCCTTGGGGATACGATCGTTGACCGTCAGCTCCGGCAGGTTCGGCACGCGGTAGATTTCAAGCTCTACCGTGTCGCCTACCGTGCGCGTATTGATCACGTTCGTAAGGTCCGTGTGCTGTCGCACGCGTTTGCCGTCCACGGAGAGGATGATATCCCCGTCCATCACGCCCGCGCGCTCGGCCGCGCCGCCTCCCTGTACGCCGCTCACGTACACGCCTGCGGGCAGCGCGCCCTCGACAGGCGTCTCGGTGCCGCGAATCGTCGAAACCGTGATCCCGAGCTTCGGGCGCGTCACCTGCCCAAACTTGATGATGCTCTCCACGATCGGCTTCACCACGTCCATGGGAATGGCCATGCCGATGCCCTCGATGCTGGCCCCGTAGCCGACGGAAGTAAATTTCATGGAGGGGATGCCGATAAGCTGCCCGCGCGTGTTGAACATGCCGCCGCCGCTGTTGCCCGAATTGATCGCAGCGTCGGTCTGAATCATCTTGACGATCGAGTTTTCGATCTCGCGGTCAAGCCCGCTTACCACGCCCACGGTCACCGTGTCCGCGAACTGCTGGCCCAGAGGATTTCCGATGACGATCGCCCAATCGCCTACGCGAACGGATGCGGGATCGGCCATCGTCACGGCGGGCAGGCTGCCCTCTGTCGCCTGCAGCACCGCTAGATCGGTCAGCTCGTCGTAGCCGATCAGCTTCGCGTCGATCAGCTCGCCCTGCCAGATGAGCTGGATTTCCCGCGCGTTTTGAATCACGTGGTAGTTGGTCACCACGTGCCCCTGCGTCGTAATCACTACGCCTGAGCCCGACGCCTGCTCCACGGACTCCGTCTGCCCGGTGTAGAGGCTGAACGCGTGCGTCTTGTTGCTGACCCCCACCACGCAGGGCATCACGACGTCCACCACGTCCGCAAACGGGCTGCGCTGCTCGTCCAGCACCTGCACGTATTCGCCCTCCGCATACGCGTTCATGCCGACCGCGCCATCCGATGTGATGCCAAACGCCGTCAGCACCGCGGCGGAGCAGATCATGACCGCAGCGATTGCGGACGCAATATAGCCCATGAGATTTCCCTTCACAGCCGCACATCCTCCTTCTTGGTTCGAAAGCATAACGTAGTGTGTGCGAAGGAGCGGGCGATTATCACATTATTTGAGCGTCACCACCGTGACTCCGCTCTCTCCCTCGCCGTATACGCCGAGGCGGTAGCTCTTGACGCGCGGGTTGCGCCTGAGCGCATCCTGCACGCCCGCGCGCAGCACGCCCGTTCCCTTGCCGTGGATGATGTTTACCTCGCCAAGGCCCGAAAGCATCGCGTCGTCCAGGAATTTATCCACCTCCGGCAGCGCCTCGTCCACGGCCATGCCGCGGATATCCAGCTCCTGACGCACGGCGCGGGTCGCGATGTCCACGTTGGAGCGCACGCCGCCCTTCTTCTTTTGCGCCTGCGCCCCTGCGGGCTCCGCCTTGGGCAGCTGCAGCTGGGTAATGTGCACCTTGAGCTTCATCACGCCCGCCTGAAGCTGCACCTCGCCCTTGGCGTCCGGCGCGGCTAGCACGGTCGCCTCCGTACCCAGGTGAACGATTCGTACCCGGTCGCCGGGTTTCAGGTTTCTGGGCGGCGGGCTCACGCGATCCACCGGCTGGGTGAGCGCCTCGCTCACCGCGTCGATGTTCTCGTTCAGCCTGCTCTTCAGCCTTTGTATCTCGTGCTCGGGCGTCCCCGCGCCCTCCTTCTTCATGCGCCGCAGCTCAGCGATGAGCGTCTCCGATTCGCGGCGCGCGTCCTCCAAAATGCGCCGTGCCTGTTCCTTGGCCTTGCGAATCGCCTCGTCGCGCTGGCGCTCCAGCCGTTCGCGCTCGCGCTCGGCCTGGTTGCGGATGGCGACCATCTCCGCGCGCGCTTCCTCCGCGATCTGCCGCTCCTTTTCCGCGATCTGCCGGTGATATTCCGCGTTGGCGATCACGTCCTCGAAGCGGACCTGTTCTCCGCTGAGCAGCTGCTTCGCGTCTTCGATGATCGCTTCCTCCAGCCCCAGCTTTTTCGAGATGTCAAAGGCGTTGGACTTGCCGGGAATGCCGATGGATAGCCGATAGGTCGGCCGAAGCGTCGCCACGTCGAACTCCACCGACGCGTTCTCCACGCCCGCGGTCGTCATCGCGTACTCCTTGAGCTCGCTGTAGTGCGTCGTGGCCATCGTGCGAATCTTCCTCTTCAGCAGCTTGGAGAGGATCGCCTGCGCCAACGCCGCGCCCTCCGTCGGGTCGGTGCCCGCGCCCAGCTCGTCGAAGAGCACGAGCGACCGCTCTGTGACGTTCCCCAGGATGCTCACGATGTTCTTCATGTGGCTGGAAAAGGTCGAGAGCGATTGCTCGATGGACTGTTCGTCGCCGATGTCCGCGAACACGTCGTCGAAGACGGCAATTTCCGTGCCGAGCTCCGCCGGTACGTGCAGGCCTGCCTGCGCCATCAGGCAAAAGAGGCCCACGGTCTTGAGCGTCACCGTCTTGCCGCCCGTGTTGGGGCCGGTAATCACCAGCGTGGTGAAGTCCTTTCCCAGCCAGATGTCAGACGGAACCACCTTATCGGGGTCGATCAGCGGGTGACGGCCGCGCACGATGCGCACATACCCCTCTTCGTTGATCTTGGGGGCGCAGCCGTACATCCGGCGGGAGAGCCCAGCCTTGGCGAAGGCGAAGTCTAGCCGTGCGAGGATGTCAAGGTTCCCCTGCATCGCTTCTGACTCCGGGGCGATGCGCGCGGAAAGCGCCTGCAAAATGCGCTCAATCTCCGCTTTTTCTCTGGCCTGCCACTGCTTGAGGTCGCTGGTGATTTCCAGAACCGCCATGGGCTCCACAAACACGGTCGCTCCCGTCGCGGACTGGTCGTGCACCAGGCCCGGCACGTTTGCGCGGTATTCCTGCTTGACTGGAATCACAAATCGGTCGCCGCGCATGGTGATGATGGGCTCCTGCAGGTACTTCTGATACGCGCTGGAGTGAATCATCGAATTGAGCTTTTCGCGCACGCGCTCGTTGCAGCCGCGGATATGACGGCGGATGTCCGCAAGCTCCGGGCTCGCGTGGTCGGAAATCTCTTCCTCACTGATGATCGCGGAGGTGATCTCCTCCTCCAACTGCCGGAATGTCGAAAGCCGAGAGGCAGCGGCCCGAAGGTTCGGCGTGTTCTCGCGGTCGGTGACGATCACGTCCCGGGCGGCGCGCGCCGCCCGCATGCACGCGGCGGCATCGAGCAGCGCGCGCGGGGAGAGCGTCGCGCCAATCTCCGCGAGCTTCAATGTCTGACGGATATCCGGAAAAGGCACGATAGGCTGTTCGCCCAGGTAGGTGAGCAGCACGTGCGCCTCCTCCGTCTCCTCCTGCGCATAGCGGATTTCGGACAGGTTTGCGCTGGGCACGAGCGCCCCGGCGATTTCCCGTCCCATATCGGAAACGGTAAGCTCCTTGATCTGTTCGCGTATCTTCGTAAATTCCAGCACGCGAAGCGAGCGTTCTGTCATGGGTATCCCCCTCTTTATTCTACGCCGCGCTGCAGATGCCCGGCCGTCGTCTGCCCGGGAAGGGCGAAGTCGGACGGCTTTGCGTCCATCAGCCTGCGGTAATGCCGAGTGATTTCCGCGCACAGCGCGTCATCCTCGTCTGTAAATTGAAGCCGGAAGGAAAGCGGCAGCGAAAGTAGCCTTTCCATGTAGCGGGAAAGATCGGTCGGCACGCTGTTGTACAGGCGAAGCATGCACCCGTGAGGCAGGCGCAACCGCCTTTCCGGAAAGGCAAAGCCTTTGCGGTCTATCAGCGGCAGCCCTTGCGCCCCGCTGCCTGCAGCGCAGCGCTCGCAGGCGGCGTCCGCCTCCGAAACGCCGCGCTTTACGCAGTCCGTGCAGTGAGAAAGCAGCATGAGCTGCACGCGTCCGTAAGCGATCAGTTCAAAGCTTCCGCCCGCGCGGATGACCTCCCGAACCTCGGAAAGGTTCAGCTCCGGCGAAAGCGTCACCCGCCCGCAGCCGCGCCCAAAGAGGAGGTCTGCCGTCCGCGCGTTCATCACGTTAAGGGCGCCGTCCGCCACCACAGGCAGGCGAAGCTTCAATGCAAACTGCCCTGGATTGCCCAGCACCGCGCCCGCAAGCACGTCTGCGCGCGCGTTTATGAACTGCGCGAGCGCTGTCAGCTCCCCCGTCCATGCGACCTGCGGCAGGACGATCAGCGTCCTTTGCAGCGTCTTTGGCGCCTGCTCCGTCATGGCGCGTTCAAGCGCCTGGGTGCGCAGGTCGTCCGGCTCCCAATAGATCCAGTCTGCCCCGCTTGCGAGCAGGCGATCCGCGAGCTCCAGGCGCGGCGTCCTTGCGATCAGCAGGCGCTCGCCCGTCGGCCTTTGCGTCAACGGGGACGGCAGCAGAATATGCGGAGCCGGCCGCGCGCACCGTAGGCTTGAAAGCGCCGACAGTGCGTCCCGGCGCAGGGCATTGAGCGCCGAGGCAGGCAAAAACGTGCCCTCGCCCGACAGCGTCAAATTCCTGAGCGCGTAGGGCGTGTCGCCCGTCTTTTCGATCTGCCGTCTGGCGCCCGCTTCGTCCAGCGCCCGGCTCTCAGCCGCTTGAACGATCTGCTCTCCCAATACGGACGCCTCGTGCGCGCCGTCGGTGACCGTAAGCGTGGGCCGCTCGCCGATCCGCGCCGTCAGGCGCGCGTCAAAGGGAATGCGCACGGTTTCCTTCGCGTAGCTCTCGCGCGCCTTCGCCATCTGCAGGGCGTCCGTCAGGCGGAAGACCTCGTCGCCCGCGCGGGGCATGGCTTCGCCGCCCGCGACGCGCACCGTCGCCTCGCTGCCCGCAGGCTGAAAGGGGCCGGCATAGACCGTCTCGCGCTCTCGCTCGCCGCGAATCGCCAGGCCGTCGCCGTCGTTGAGCGCCTCGGTCAGGCGAACGCCCGCGAGCTCGCCGCGCATGCGCGTCACCTTTCCGACCGGCACGCCCCAATGGTTGGGCCGCTTCCAGCTCATGAGCGCCTCGTTTGTGCGCCCCGTCAGGTAGCCCTCGGTAAAACCGCCCCGATTGAAGATTTGAAGCAGCGCGCGCGCTGTCTCGTCGTCCGGCGTGTAAGGCTCGCCCCGCATGGCGCAGTTAAGCGCCCGTCGGTACGCGGCCGTCACCACCGCTACATATTCCGGACGCTTCATGCGCCCCTCGATCTTGAGCGAGGCCACGCCCGCATCCCGCAGCTCCCCAAGCCTTGAAAGCAGCATCAGGTCGCGCGTGGAAAGCAGGTATCCATCCGTGCCGTCCGCCTGCCGGTAACGCATGCGGCAAGGCTGCGCGCACTTGCCCCGGTTTCCACTGCGCCCGCCGACCATGCTGGAAAACAGGCACTGCCCGGACACGCTGACGCAAAGCGCCCCATGCACGAACACCTCCGTCTCCAGCCCTCCGGCCGCGATCGCGCGGATCTCCGAAAGTGGGCACTCGCGCGCCGGAACGACGCGCGTAAAGCCCATGTCGCGCAGCAGGCTTACGCCCTGCGCGTTGTGAATCGTCATCTGCGTGCTCGCGTGCAGCGGAAGATCCGGGAAACGCTCGCGGCAAAGCGCCGCCAGCCCCAGATCCTGCACGATCACCGCGTCCGCGTGGCCCCTCGAAAGCATCTCCAGCACGTCCGCCGCGTCGTCCATCTCCGCGTCCTTCACAAGCGTGTTGACCGTCACGTACACGCGCTTGCCGCGTTCGTGACAGTAGCGGACAGCGTCCGCCAGCCCCGCGTCGTCGAAGTTGCCCGCATAGCTGCGCGCGCCGAAGGCCGTATAGCCCAGGTATACCGCGTCCGCGCCGTTTTGCACGGCCGCGACCAGCGCATCCCGATTTCCGGCAGGCGATAAAAGCTCCATCGAATTTCCCCCAAAAAAGAGGGGCTATCCCGGGGAGCTGCCGCGATATCGCGGCGCTTTCCCCGGGCAGCCCGAATTACTCCCTGTCCTTAGCGGCATCCTGCGTGCGTTTCATCGGCGGTGCGTTGTGCTCGATGCGCATCGCCGTGAGCTGCTGGTGCACCTGCATGATCTCCTTGCGCAGGCGCGTGTTCTCATCCTGCGCCTTGAGCAAATCGTCCGCGATATTCATGGCGGTCAGCACGGCCACCATGTTCTGCGGCATGCGCGAGGTAAGCGCAAGCTCTTCCATCTTCCGATCGACGTAAACCGCCACGCGCCGGATGTGCTCTTCGGACTCGGTGCCCACGAGCGTGTAATCCTTCCCCGCGATCTTCACCGTCGTCTTGATCTTATCCACCGGGCATTCCTCCTCAGTGGGCCAGCTTTTCCGCCTTGTACTCCTGGCCGAACGTTTCCACGCGCACGCGCTTCATCTTCTGCTCCGCAAGCGGCTTGTCGTGCTTGTCGCGCTTCTGGCTGACGATCGCGTCCGCCGTTTCCATGCCCTCGGTTACCTTGCCGAACGCCGCATAGCTGCCGTCCAGGTGCGGCGCATCCGCCACCATGATGAAGAACTGCGAGCCCGCGGAATCGGGCATCATCGAACGCGCCATGGAAAGCACGCCGCGCGAGTGCTTCAGATCGTTCGGGAAGCCGTTCTGACGGAACTCTCCGCGGATGCTGTAGCCCGGGCCTCCGACGCCCATGCCCTTCGGGTCGCCGCCCTGAATCATGAAGCCGGGAATCACTCGATGAAAGATGACGCCGTCATAAAAGCCCTTGTTGGCCAGCTCCACAAAGTTCGCCACGCTGTTGGGCGCGACCTCCGGGTACAGTTCGCCCACCATCCTGCCGCCGTCTTCCATCTCAATCGTAAAAATCGGGTTCTTGCTCTCCATTTTGAATGATCCTCCTCATTAAATGTCCTCTAAAATATCCTCGTGCAGCGCGTCGAAACCCGTCTGCATCATGCGCAGGATGTCCTGCTCGATGCCCTGATCCGTCAGCGCAAATCCGCTTCTTAAAAGCGGGAGATAGCATTCATAGAGCGTGCGCGCCGTCTGCGCGCGCATCCGCCGCCAGTAGCCGATGGTCCTGTCCGCAGCCGCCGCAAGGCTCGGACGCAACAAAAAGCGCGGCCTGTCGTCCTCCAGCGCCAGCGGGATCGATTCCGGACGAATGCAGGGCAGCAGCCTGTCCCGACGCGCCGCTGCGGCCGTAAGCAGCGCCGCCTCGTCCCCGGCATGCGCGCACCATACAGCGGCCCTCAACCGCGGGAAATCCCGCATCATCGATAGCAGCGCCGAAAGCGCCGCCTCGTCCGAAAGCCCCAGCGTGAGCACGAGCCCCGCGTCCTCACAAAGCGGGCAGAAAGCGTAGCGCATCCAACCGTCCAGCAGCGCCTGCGCGTCCACCTCGCCGAGCGCCGCGTCCCGGATGCCCTGTTCCTTTACATAGGCTGTAAGCCTTTGCGCGGTTTCGCCGTAGCCTTCGGCGTAGCGCCCCGCCTCGCCCCGGCAGGACGAAAGGTCGAGCGCCGGAACGAGAAAGTCCACCGCCCGCTCCCCGCCGTACGCATCGGGCACAACGGGCGAAAGCGCAGCGGCAAGCCCCGCCTGCGCACGCACCATCTCCAGATACGCGCTGGGCGTCAAGGACGCTTCCCGCATGCGGATGACCTGCAAGTCGCCCTGCGGCATATTCAGCCTGTCCAGCGCAGTCACGACGTCCTGCGCCGCCTTGGAAAGGGGCGTGCTTTCGATCATCAGGCGCGCGAAAGCTTCGTCCGGCGGTTCGCCCGGCGCGATAGAACGCATTGCCGCATCCACGCCCATCTGCGGGCGGGCGACGTCAAGGCGCGTCGCTACGTCCACGAGCGAAAGGCCGCGCACGCACGCGCGGATACAGCGCCTCAGGTCGTCCTTATCGTCGATCAGCACGCATGCCGGCCCCCTTTCGCCGCCCTGGCGGACGTCCATAGCCATTCCTTATTTTACACGAAAAACGCCTGCTTTGCAATCTCGCAGTTAGAGCGCATTTTTCTCCTGTAGCGCGTCCTTCAAAAACAGTTCGCGCTTTCTTTCGATCATCTCGTCCACGCGCGCGGTATACTGCTCGATATTGGAAACGTTCGGCGCGCGGCGGATGCGCTTTTCCGCATCGTCCTGCACCCGCTTGGAAATGCCGCCAGCGCCCAGAGCCAGAATGGAGGTCGTCTCCTCCATGATGTCGATATTATAGGTACAGGCATGTCCCGGCAGCGCGTAGCCTACGTTTTCCAGGTTGCCCGCCATGTACTTTTGCCGGTACAGGTAGTAGGCGTGCATGCCCATGGCGTGCGCCGCCTCAAGGCCCCGCTCCACCATCCCCTGCACCGTGTCTGTTTCCGTCGGGCGGTAGTTCTGCTCATGCAGCCGCGAGGAGCGCTTGACCGCCAGCGTGTGTACCGTCAGGCTTTCGGGCGCAAGCGAGCGAATTTCTGCCAGCGTGCGTTCAAAGTCCGCGGGCGTCTCCCCCGGCAGCGCGGCGATCAGATCCATATTGATGTGGTCGAAACCCATATGCCGCGCTAAGGCGTAAGCGTCCCGGACGTCCTTAGCGGTATGTGCGCGGCCTATTTTTTGAAGCGTCGCGTCGTTCATCGTCTGCGGGTTGATGCTGATGCGCCCGACCGGAAAATCCCGCAGCGCGCGCAGCTTCTCCTCGCTCAGCGTATCCGGCCGCCCGGCCTCCACCGTCCACTCCGTGGCCTCGGGGAACGCGCGCATCAGCCTGTCGAGCAGGTGCGCAAGCTGCCCCGCGCGAAGGGCTGTGGGCGTTCCGCCGCCCACATAGAGCGCACGCATGCGCAGCCCCGCCTCGTCCATCAGCGCGCGCGCCGCTTCGATTTCGTGCCCCAGCGCCGCGAGGTAGGGCTCCACCAGGCGCCCGTCTCCGATCTCGCCCGAGGAAAACGAGCAGTAAGCGCATCGCGTCGTGCAAAACGGGATACCGACGTACACATCCGCCTCGTTCGGCGCGCGCTCGATGAGCCCGCGCTGGCTCGTGATGATCTCGCGCAGCAGGGCCGCCTTGCCCTCCGACAGGTCGAACGTCTCCCGCATCGCGCGCTCCGCCTCGTCCATCGTGTCGCCCTGCTGCAACTGCGCGTAAAAAAGACGCGTGGGCCGAATGCCGGTCAGCGAGCCCCACGGCGGCCGCATGCCCGCGGCGCGCTTGAGCAGCTCGTAGCAGCAGAGCTTGACCGCGCGCTTAAAGTAGCGCTTTTCTGCAAGCCCGCCGCGCACGGCCTGCGCCTGCTTCTCCTGCTCCAGCAAGCGGTCTCCCTGCGTAAAGACGCAGCGCTCGTGCCATACGCCGTCCTGTTCCGCATGCGTGTGGGAAAGCGTCGCGTCGCTGCCCTCCGGCGTAAAAAGAGCAGACCCCTCCCCGAAAAAGAGGCGTACCACGTCCGACAGATCCGGCAAAAACTGCGGC
The DNA here is from genome assembly GCF_900199405.1 of Beduinella massiliensis. Classification (NCBI taxonomy): domain Bacteria; kingdom Bacillati; phylum Bacillota; class Clostridia; order Eubacteriales; family Beduinellaceae; genus Beduinella; species Beduinella massiliensis. The sequence goes on along the minus strand of NZ_LT963430.1, from coordinate 1,913,125 downwards.
GTATCCGTCCTGATGTAAACCTTCAAGCGTGCGCCTCCCGTTCTTCCGCGATCGTCGTATCCATGCCGTGCCCCGGATGCACGCGAATACGGCCTTCCAGCGCGCAAAGCCGGGCGAGCGATGCGCGAAGCTCCCGCGCGCTGCCGCCCGGAAAATCCGTGCGGCCATATCCTCCGCAGAACATCGTGTCGCCCGAAAGCAGATCGTCTCCGATCAGCAGGCACAGGCCGCCGGGCGTATGACCCGGCGTATGCAGCGCGCGCAGGGTCACCCCCGCCGCTTCCACCACGTCCTCGTCCTCCAAAAGACGCTCAGCGGGCTCCGCAGTCAGGTGTTTTCCGATGGCCGCGCACAGGTTAAGCCGCTCGTCCGAAAGCATCGGAGCGTCCAGCCGGTGCAGGTAAAGCGGCGCCCCCGCATCCCGAAGGGGCGGGAGCGTCAGCATGTGGTCAAAGTGCGCGTGCGTCAGGATCACGGCCGCAGCGCGCCTTCCTGCAAGCCCTTCCTCGAGCTGCGCGAACGGCACGCCGGGATCCACGACCACGCAGTCGTCCCGCCCTGGCGCGCTCAGGATGTACGTGTTGACCGCGAGCGGCCCGCCCGTCAGCTTTTCGATCTCGTAGTTCATTAAAAGCACCTCCTGCTGTCCACCAGCAGCGTGACCGGGCCGTCGTTGCAAAGGTATACCTGCATGTCCGCCTGAAAGACGCCCGTCTCCACGTGCAGCCCCTGCGCGCGCAGTCCTTCACAGTAGGCGTCGTAAAGCGCGGTGGCCGTCTCCGGACGCGCGGCCTTGATAAAGCTGGGCCGCCTGCCGCGGCGCACGTCGCCGTGCAGCGTAAACTGCGAAACCGCGAGCACCCCGCCGCCCACGTCCATCACGGATCGGTTCATCTTGCCCGCCTCGTCCTCAAAGATGCGAAGGTGCGCCGTCTTCTCTACGCAGTAGTCCACGTCCTCCTGCCCGTCGCCTTCCTCCACCCCCACGAGCACCAGCAGTCCCACTCCGACGCTGCCTACGGTCTTTTTCTCTATTTCCACGTGCGCGCCCTTCACGCGCTGAACGACCAGTCTCATCTGCGGATAAGTCCTTTCCTTCAGATTGAAACGCGGAAGATCTCGATGACGTCCGAGCGCTTGCTCAGCTGCTTGATAATCTTGTCCAGCTCCTGGCGGTTCTTGACCTCCAGCGTCACGTTGATCGTGCACGTCTGATTCTTGTTCGTCTTGGCGGATATCGCGCTGATCATCACCTTGAGACTGCTGATGAACAGCACGAGGTCCGCGAGCAGCCCCTCGCGGTCGTAAGCCAGAATCTGCACGCTGCCGTTGTAGCTGGTCTTGGCCTCCGCATCCCAGGACACCTCCACCAGCCGGTCGGAATCGATCTCCGAGAGCACATTGATGCAGTCCGCCTTGTGCACGGTCACCCCGCGCCCGCGCGTGATGTAGCCGACGATTTCATCCCCCGGCAGCGGGCTGCAGCAGCGCGCGAAGCGCACCAGCATGCCCGGCTCGCCGCGCACGAAGATGCCATGGTCGCTGCCTCCCGCGTGCTGCTGGGCCGCCTGCTGCTGGCGTGCGCGCTGTTCCTCCGGCGAAACGACCGGCGGGGCGGCGGGCAGCGCGGGCTTTTCCCGGCGCCGCTGTTCCTCCACGAGGCGCGTGACGACATGGCTGGCCGCCAGACCTCCGTAGCCCACGGCGGCGTAGATGTCGTCCACGTCAAAGAATGCGTACTTCTTGAGAAGCGGCTCCAGATACTCGTTTTTGAGCAGCGAGGGCAGGTTTACCGCCTGTCGCCTGGCCTCGTATTCCAGCATATCGCGGCCCTTGGCGACGTTTTCTTCCTTAAGCTCGCGCTTAAAGAACTGGCGGATCTTCGCCTTTGCCTGCGAGGTCTTCGCCACCTTCAGCCAGTCCATGCTGGGCCCCTTGGCGTTCGCCTGGGTGATGATTTCCACGAAGTCGCCGGTGTTCAGCGGCGTATCCAGCGTCACAATGCGTCCATTCACCTTTGCGCCGATGCACTTATTGCCCACCGCGCTGTGGATGCGGTAGGCGAAGTCGATCGGCGTCGCGCCCTTGGGCAGGTCGAGGATGTCGCCCTTGGGCGTAAAGACGAAGACCTCGTCGCTGAACAGGTCGACCTTCAGGCTGTTGATGAATTCCTTGGAATCCTTCGTCTCGTTCTGCCAGTCCAGAATCTGGCGCAGCCAGTACAGCTTCTTGTCCAGCTCGTCGCCGGACTGCTTGCCTTCCTTATAGCGCCAGTGCGCGGCGATGCCGAATTCCGCCACGCGGTGCATCTCCCAGGTGCGAATCTGCACCTCAAACGGCATGCCGTTCTGCCCCACCACCGTGGTGTGCAGCGACTGGTACATGTTCGGCTTCGGGGTGGAGATGTAGTCCTTGAAGCGGTTGGGCACCTGCTTCCAGAGCGTATGCACGATGCCCAGCACCGCGTAGCAGTCCGGGATGGTATCGACCAGAACGCGGATGGCGATCAAATCGAAAATCTGCTCAAAGGGCTTGTTTTGGAGCACCATCTTCTTGTAAATGCTGTAAAAATGCTTAGGCCGCCCGTCGATGTCGTAGCGGATGCCCAGCTCCTCGATTTTCTGGCCGAGCTGCTTGATGACCAGGCGGATCGATTCCTCTCGTTCCGCTCGACGCATGCCGACCTTCTGAATGAGGTTCTGGTAGCCCTGCGGATCCAAATAGCGCAGGCAAAGGTCTTCCAGCTCCTGCTTGATCTTATACACGCCCAGTCGGTGCGCCAGCGGCGCGTAGATGTCCAACGTCTCCTGGGCGATCAGCCGCTGCTTCTCGGGCGACTGAAACTTCAGCGTGCGCATGTTGTGCAGGCGGTCCGCGAGCTTGATGAGCACGACGCGGATGTCCTTGGACATCGCGAGGATCATCTTGCGCAGAGATTCAGCCTGCTGCTCCTCGCGCGAGTTGAACTCCAGCTTGCCCAACTTCGTCACGCCGTCCACCAGCACGGCGACCTCCTGGCCGAACTCCTTTTCGATGACGTCCAGCGTCACGCCCTCGCAGTCCTCCACCGTGTCGTGCAAGAGCCCCGCCGCGATGGTCGGCGCGTCCAGCATGAGCGACGCCAGGATGCCCGCGACGGTGAGCGGGTGCACGAAATATGGCTCGCCGGACTTGCGCCGCTGCTCCGCGTGGGCCTTTTCGGCAAAGGAATACGCCTTCTCAATCAGCGCCTCGCCGTCGGCCTGCGGGTGATACTTGCGCACCCTGCCGAGCAGTTCTTCCAAGCTGCTACACACCTCGTTCGTCACGGGTCATTCTCCTTTTCCTTCTGCCCAGCGTCCGCCGGGCCGCCGCCGCGCGGCTGTCCCACTCCTGTTTTACTCAACCGGCGATCTTCCGCAGACGCATCAACAGCGCGCTGCTCGAAAGGTCGCATTTTCGCATCGGAAGCAGCCGCATCTGCCAGGGGCTTTCCGCGAGCTGCAAAAGCGAAAGCTCGCGTAGGACGTAAAGCCCAGCCAGCGCCCTGCATGCTTCCATCCCCGCCGCGCCGGCCACTTCCTCCAGCGGACTGTCCGGCGGCAGCGCGCGCAGCCGCTTGTACAGCCCGCGCAATTCGTCATCCGTAGGCGCAAGGCGCGCCGCCTCCTGACGAACGTAGCCGGAGGCGTCCTCCACCACGGCGATCTGCGCCCCCGGATAAGCCGCCTGCCAGGCGCCGAGCGAAGCCTCTTCCACCACGCCGTCCAGCAGCACCACGCGCCGCATGTCCCCCCGCGCCGAACCGGCGTCCGGCTGCGCCAGCAGGGTGTTGAAGCGCCTTGCGTCCGTGAGACGTCCTCTGGCGTAGTCGAGCTTTGCGTCCATCACCGCCAGGCGCACGGCCCACTTGCGCAGACACCCCATCGTCTGGCAGACGAGCAGCGTGCCCTGAAGGCTTTCGCCCAGCGCATCTTTAATGTATTCGTCCGCCTGCATCAGCGTGAGCTTCCGATAACTGGAAGGTTCCGGCTGTTGCTTGTGCCTATTATAGATGATTTGCGCCAAAATTGCACGTACAAATCCTTCCTCGTGCCGCTTGCACTCCGCGATGAAGGCCTTGGGCGCAGCGAATGGCGCCATCTGGCGCACCTCGCACTGCACGCTGCGCTCGCCCTGCCACTCGTTGATCGAGGGCGAAAAGAGCACGTCCACGCGCTCTGGCAGCGCGGCCGCGCGCTCACCCATGCGAAAAGCGATGCCGTCGCGCTGCTCGCCGTCCGCCGAAAAGCGCAGCTTGAGGTGGGAAAAGTCCTTGCCCACGCGCCGGGCATCCAGCGGCTCTACGCCGCGCAGGCAAAAAACGGGCGCGGGGTTTCCAAAGCCCGTAGGCTGCATCTGATCAAAGGCGTGCACCAGTTCTTCCGTGAGCTCCGGCAGCGCAACCTCCAGGTCGTATTCTTCGGTGGGATAAAACGTGTCCCACGCTTCCTGACGGGCGATTGCGGCGTTCAGCCGCTTTCTGAATTCAGGCAGATGCCGCGCCTCGATCGTCAGGCCCGCTGCCTGTGCGTGCCCGCCAAAGCGCAGGAACAGCTCGCGGCAGCCGCACAGCGCCTCGTGGATATTGACGCCCGGAATCGACCGGGCGGACCCTACGCAGATGTCTCCGTCTTTCGCAAGCAGAATCGTGGGCCAACGATACTTTTCCACCAGCCGCGAGGCCGCAAGCCCGATGACCCCGGGATTCCATCCCTCGCCTGAGAGCACAATGGCCCGGTCGCGCAGGAAATCGATCTGGGAAGGCAGCATTTCCTCCGCCTGACGCAGGATTTCCCGCTCCAGTTCCTTGCGCTGCGCGTTGTCCGCCTCGAGCTGACGGGCGATTTCCCGAGCCTTTTCCTCGCTGCGCGTGGTCATCAGCTCCACGCCCCGCGCGGCGAGCGCCAGCCGTCCGCCTGCGTTGATGCGCGGGGCGAGCTGAAAGGCGATGTGCCCGCTCGTGATTTCCCGTCCTGAAAGTCCGGCCTCCTCGATCAGCGCGCGCAGGCCCGGCCGCTTCGTCCCGTTGATCGCCTGAAGGCCGTAGGTCACGATCACGCGGTTTTCGTCCGCCAACGGCACCAGATCCGCCACCGTCGCCAGCGCCGCCAGCTCCCACAGGGGCCCCAGCGCCTCCATGCCGCCCAGCGCCTGCACCAGCTTGAAGGCGACGCCCGCCCCGCACAGCCTGCGGAAGGGATAATCCCCCAGCAGGGGATTGAGCACCGCCTCGCACTCGACCGGCCGCTCGCCAAGCTGGTGGTGGTCCGTCACGATCACCTGCATACCCAGCTCCCGCGCGCGCGCGACCTCCCGGTCCGAGGTAATGCCGCAGTCCACCGTGATGAGCAGCTTTGCGCGCCGCGCGATCTCTTCCACCGCCGGAATGTTCAGCCCGTAGCCCTCGCCGTGCCGGTCGGGGATGTAGTAAGTCACGTCCGCCCCCTGTTTTTTCAAATAGGTCAGCAGTATCGAGGTCGCCATCACGCCGTCCACGTCGTAGTCGCCGTAAACGACGATGGGCAGACGGCACCGAATGGCCTCGCGGACGCAGGCGACAGCCCGGTCCATGTCCTGCATCTGCATCGGGTCGTGCAGGTGTTCCCGTGCCGGGTGCAGGTAGGCCTCCGCCTCTGCAGGCGTCTTTATGCCGCGCGAAAAGAGCAGCTCCGCCAGCCGTGCGGGAACGCCCGCATCCAGCAGCGCCTCCGGCTTGCCTTCCCGTGTCTTTTGAACGAAACGAAGCAAATTTCGCACTCCTTTACCGGCCTGTTTGAAAAAACAGAAGAGGTCTGAATAGGACGAAAGAGCCTGCGCCCCCGCAGGCTCTTTCGCCGAAGCATTTGTTACGCCTTCTTGGCTTCCTGCTTGGCCTTCGCGCGGTGATCCATCAGGAACGCCCACACATAGCCGTTGATGGCGTTCGCGGAGTACACGCCGGAGACGATGCCCACGATCAGCGGCAGCGTGAACTCGCGGATGGAGGCCACGCCCAGCACGAACAGCGTCACCGTCGTCAATAGCGTCGTCAGCGTCGTGCTCACCGTACGGGTGAAGCACTCGCGGATCGAGGCGGTGACGATCTCGGCGCGCGGCTTGCCGCGCATGCTGCCGTGCACGTTCTCACGAATGCGGTCAAAGATGACGATGGTGTTGTTGATCGAGTAGCCGACGATGGTCAGCATCGCCGCGATGAACGTGGTGTTCACCTGCACGAACGGACGCAGGAAGACCATGAGGGCCACCATGATCAGCACGTCGTGCACCAGGCCGATGACCGCCGCCAGACCGGAATAGAAGTCGAAGCGGATGGCGATGTACAGAAGCATCAGCGCCGCCGCGACCAGCACGCTCTTGAGCGCGTTGAGAATCAGGTCGCGTCCGGCGACCGCGCCCACGCGATCCACCGTGATAAACTGCATGCCGGTGTACTTGGCGGAGAGCTCCGCCTCCAGCGCGGCGCGCATCTCGTCGGGGTTCTCCACGTCGCGGATGCGGATCTGCGCCTTCTGGCCATCCTCGCCGGTCACTTGAATCTGGGCGTCGCTTATGCCCTGATTGGCGAGCGCAGTCTGAATGTCCGTTACCTGATAATCCTCACCCATGTCGTATTCCATGATGATGCCGCCGGTAAAGTCGATGCCCAGATTCATGCCAAAGCCGAAGACGGACATGACCAGCGCCACCGCAATCACGATCGCGGAAACGCGGATACAGATCTTGGAGCGATCCTTGAGCACGTGACCTTCGTTTTCCTTCGCAGGCCGCGCGTAGAGCGCTTTGTTCTCAATGCCCAGGTTCACGAAGATGTTGAGCAGCCCATGGGTCACGACGACCGCCGTAAACATGGACGTGATGACGCTAATGGAAAGCGTGATGGCAAAGCCCTTGATGGAGCCCGTGCCGAACCACAGCAGAACCAGCGCCGCGATGATCGTAGTCACGTTGGAGTCCATGATGGCGGAAAGCGCGTTGCTGAAGCCCTTCTTCACGGAGGAGAACAGCGGACGCCCGGCGTTCAGCTCCTCGCGAATGCGCTCGAAGATGATGACGTTCGCGTCGACCGCCATGCCGATGCCCAAGATAATGCCCGCGACCCCGGGCAGCGTGAGCTGCGCGCCCGTAACCGCCAGCAGGAAGATGACCAGCAGGATGTAAACCGTCAGCGCGATGTCGGCGATGACGCCGCACAGGCGGTAACGCGCGATCATGAACAGCATGACGAGAATGACGCCGATGACGGCCGCCAGAATCGCCTTGTCCAGCGCCTCGACGCCCAGCGTCGCGGAGATGGCGGAGACCTCGAGCTGGCTAATGTCCAGCGGCAGCGCGCCGGACTGGATCAGCATCGCCAGGTTGCTCGCTTCCTCCACCGTCATGCCCGGCGACTGGATGATGCCCGAGCCGCCCGCGATGACGGAGTTGACCGTCGGCGCGGAGATGACCTCGCCGTCCAGCTCGATGGAAATCGTCCTGTTCAGGTTGGCCGCCGTCGCCTCGGCAAACTGCTTCGTGCCGACGTCGGACAGCCTGAAGGCCACGCACGGCGTGCCCGTGTCGTCCTGGCTGATGTAGGCCTCCTTGACCTCCTGGCCCTCCATCACGACGTTGCCCGCGTTGTCCTTGAAGACCAGGTGGGCGGGCGTGCCGATGATCGTAAGGATCTCGTTCGGGTCCTTCACGTCCGGAATTTCGATGCGGATGCGGTCGTTTCCCTGCCGGGTGACCGTGGCTTCCGTGAAGCCCTGTCGCGTAAGGCGCCCGGTCAGGATGTTGACCGTGGTGTCCATCTTGCCGTCAAAGTCCTCGACGCCGTCGCTCTGCGCCTGATAGACGGTGTAAACGCCGCCGCGCAGGTCGAGGCCCAGGCTGATCGCCTCGCCCCACGGTTTCATGTACTGCACCATGGTGCCCTTGCCAAAGCCGTTGAGCGCCACGAAGCCCGCCAGCACGATCAGGACCAGGATGACGCAAAGCTGCGCGATGCTGATAGCCTTGCGGTTCTTGCCCCCCAATTTCTTGTTCGCCATATCAGATCTTCCTTCCATTTCGGTTGTATTCGGTCTCGCTTTTCTTCAGGAAGCAACGCTAAGCGCCGCCGTCACTGAACGAAAACGCCTGATGCAGGGAGAGCATGTAACTTCGCCTTTGCAGCACGTTTCCGTTGCGGTCGCGCCCGCTCCGGGCCCGATTTCGCCAAAGCGCCGCAAAGAGCCCCGCGAGCAGCGCCGCCGGGACAGGCGCCTGGCGCGCGGCGCTCTGCAGCGCCTCCGGCAGGGGCTGCGCCTCCTGCGCGGGCGCCGTGGGAACGCTTGACGTCAGCACTGCGGGCGGCAGGCCCATGGCGGAAGGCAGCGCCGTTTCAACCGGCATGGACGCGTCCTCCGCGCGGTAAAGCAACCGGTCCACGCCCTGCAGCAGCGCAAAAAGGCAGACGAGCGAAAAAAGAACCGTCACCAAGACGCGAAGCGGCCTTTTTCGGGCCATGTGCTCCACCTCCTGCGACGATTCTTTTATGCCCTATGGGACAAACAGATGTAGTTATTATAGGTCTTTTTGTAGGCTTCGTCAAGCTTCGCCTTCGTGTTCGACGGCATAAATCGCCATCGCGCACTCCAGACGCTTGCGCTCCATCTGGCATTCCATGTCGTAGGGCTCGCGGATATTGCCGCTGAACGCCTGCGCGTTGGCCGCGCACCCGCCGCTGCAATAGAAGCGCGCCCAACACTTGGAACACTTTTCCTTGTTCAGCACATGATTTTCCGCGAACTCCTTTTGAACCGCGCCGTCAAAGCTGCCGTCCAGCACGCTGCCCATGCGGTAGCCCTCGCGGCCCACGAATTGATGGCAGGGATAAATGTCGCCGTCCGTGGTGATCGCCACGTACTCGTTGCCCGCGCCGCAGCCGGTGAGGCGCTTGCGCAGGCAGGGCCCGCCCTTGAGGTCGATCATAAAATGGAAGAAGTTAAACCACGTATCGTCCTTTTCCCGGCGGCGTACATAGACGCGCGCCAGGCGCTCGTATTCGTCCTTGATCGTGGGCAGCATGTCCTCTTTCAGCGCGTATTCACAGGCCGGGTCGGCCACGACCGGCTCGATGGAAATCTGCTCAAAGCCCAGGTCCGCCAGGTGCAGCACGTCGTTTCCGAAGTCCAGGTTGTGCGCGCTGTAGGTGCCGCGCACGTAGTAGTCCTTCTGTCCGCGGCATTCCGCCAGACGGCGCGCCTTCGGCATCATGATCTCGTACGATCCCTTTCCGCTGGGCGTGGGGCGCATGCGGTCGTGTACCTCAGGCCTGCCGTCGATGGAGAGCACGACGTTGTGCATCTCCCTGTTGAAAAAGTCGATCATCTCGTCGTTTAAGGCGACGGCGTTCGTGGTGATCGTAAACTTGAACCGCTTGTCGTGCGCGCGCTCCAGCGAGCGGCCGTAAGCGACCAGTTGGCGCACGACCTCAAAGTTCATCAGAGGCTCCCCGCCGAAGAAGTCTACCTCCAGCGAATGGCGCTTGCCGCTCTTCTCGACCAGCCAATCCAGCGCGCGCTTGCCCGTTTCAAAGGACATCAGGCGGCTTCCATGCATGTGGTATTCGCCTGCGGAGGCAAAGCAATACTTGCAGCGCAGGTTGCAGTCCTGCGTCACGAGCAGGCACATGGCCTTAACCACCCCGGGATCGGTGTTCACGTCGAGCTCCGCGTAGTCGTCATCCGTGTCCAGCTGCCCCAGGCGGATCAGTTCCTCTATCTCCCCTATCGTTTCCTCGAGCTCGTCCGCGCCGTACCTGCTGCCAAGCTGCGCGCGGATCTCCTCAAAGGGCGCGCCCTGTTCGTGCAGGCGAAGCACGTCGTACGCAAGCTCGTCCAGCGCGTGCACCGCGCCGCTGCCCACGTCCAGCGCCATGTATTTGTCACAGGATGTAAACGTATGAATCAAAAACGGTTCCTCCTTCGGTTCTTCAGGTTCTATGTTCAAAGCGTCCGCAGGCGTTTTTTACGCGCGGTCGCGACGGGCAATTTTCCATGAGGCAAAAGAAGCGGCATCCGAACCATGTCGGATGCCGTCAGGCAAGCTTCCAAATCCTTACTTGTTGTTCTTGTTCTGGCAGGACTGGTTCGCCACGGTGCAGGACGTCTTGCAGGCGCTCTGGCACGACGCCTGACACTCGCCGCAGCCGCCATGCTTCAGGCTTTCCTTCAGGCAGGACTTCTGAACGGTCTGAATATGCTTCATTCTTCATTCCTCCGTAAACAGATTCGGTGTAACACCATACGATAGCTTATTATACAACAGTTTCTTGCCCGATGCAATCATTTCGCCGGAAGATTCGACAAAATCATCCCGCACAGGCCGCCTGCCGCGATGCCCATGCCGACGTCCGCCGCATAGCCCGCGAGGCTCATCTGCTGCCCGCTGAAGACGCCGTAGAGCGCGACGCCCAGCCCCATATAGAGCAGCCCCACGCAGGCGCCGCGCATCGCCCCCCGTTCACCGCCGCGGCCTACGGCCACCAGCACGCCCACGAGGATCGCGACCAGCTTGAGCACCTGATTGACGACCGTGATGGCCCCGCTGTCCATCTGCCATACGCGCAGCAGCAGCGCAAAGAGCACCACGCCCAGCACGGTCGCCGCCAGGGCGCTCAAAAAACCCAGCAGCAATTTCTTGATCGCGCTGTTCTTTTTGCCCGCCGCGCGCGGCTTGCGCCGGGCCATGGTATCCGGCGTTTTTGCCTGTCCTTTAACCGACCCCTGTACCGCTTGTTTCATAAAAAAGCGCCTCCCGTCCGTGTCATAGAAGAATCTATGCACGTCCGGGAGGCCTTATCACTCAAACGCTTCCGATCAGATGAGCGCTTCTGCGTCGTTGGAAATCGAGATTTCCTCGACGTTGCGGATAGCCCAGCGCGCGAACACGAGCTTGGTCTTCTCAGCGCCGACCTCGACCGTCAGCACGTCGTCCTTGATATTCGCGATCGTGCCGTAGATGCCGCCAATGGTGCAGATACGGTCGCCGACCTTCAGCGCCGCCAGCATCGCCTTGGCTTCCTTGTCCTTCTTGCGCTGCGGACGAATCAGCATGAAGTAGAAGACGACGAAGATCAGAATCATCGGCGCCAGGGAAACCACCAGGCCGAGAATTCCGCCAGCGGCTCCTACTTCGGTCGCCGCATCGCCAGCAGCAGCGGCGGCATCGCCCACAGCAGGGGCAGCATCGGCCAGAAGGTTCAAAAACGCGTTCATCATGATATAGAAACACTCCTTTTCCAAATTACACCCTATTATATCTTTTGGCGCAGCGTATTGCAAGGGCTAATCCTACTACGTTCAAATTATTTTGCGCCGGTCAAAAGTTCCTGCTCATGTCGTAATTTGCGAAGAAATCGTGATGGAACTGCTCGAAGCGGTCCTCGTCAATAGCCCTGCGGATGCGCTCCATGAGCCTGAGCAGGTAGCGCAGGTTGTGGATCGTCGCGAGCCTGCCGCCCGTAATCTCCCCCGCCTTGATGAGATGGCGGATGTAGGCGCGCGAGAAGTTCTGGCAGGCGTAGCAGTCGCAGCCCTCCTCCAGCGGCCCGAAATCGTGCGCATACTGCGCGTTGCGGATGACGAGCCTGCCCTTGTCCGTGAAGACCGTTCCGTTCCGGGCGATGCGGGTTGCCAGCACGCAGTCAAACATATCCACCCCGCGCAGCACGCCCTCCACCAAGCAGTCCGGGCTGCCCACGCCCATCAGGTAACGGGGTTTTTGCTCGGGCATGTAGGGCATCATCTCTTCCAGCATCTCGTACATGATAGGCTTGGGTTCGCCCACGCTGAGCCCGCCGATGCCGTAGCCGGGAAAATCCATTTCCGAAAGCACCTTCGCGCTCTCGATGCGAAGGTCCTTGTAAAAAGCGCCCTGCACGATGCCGAACAGCGCCTGATCCTCGCGCGCATGGTACGCCTTGCAGCGCTCCGCCCAACGATGCGTGCGGTGCATGGCCGCCTCCGCTGTTTCATGGTCGCACGGGTAGGGCGAGCATACGTCAAAGCACATGGCGATGTCCGCGCCTAGATCCTGCTGAATCTGCATGGAGACCTCGGGCGATATGAACAGACGGCTGCCGTCCAGATGGGACTGAAACGCCACGCCCTCCTCCTTGATCTTGCGAAGCCCGGAGAGGGAAAACACCTGGAATCCGCCGCTGTCCGTCAGGATCGGATGATTCCAGGACATGAACCGATGCAGCCCGCCCGCCTCCTTCACCAGCGCCTCTCCTGGGCGCACGTGCAGGTGATAGGTGTTGGACAAAATGATTTGCGCGCCCGCTTCCTCCAGCTCGCGCGGCGTCGTCGCCTTGACGGTCGCCTGCGTGCCCACGGGCATGAAGATCGGTGTCTGTATATCGCCGTGCGGCGTGTGCACCACGCCCCGGCGCGCGCCCGTTCGGGCGTCCGTTTTCAGTAAGTCGAATGTCAGCGGTTGATTCATCTTTCTCTCCCAATTTTATCTCGCGGCAACGGTGAAATCCCGTTTGACACACCACATGTTATTTTGCCTCTGCCTCTTTCGCGACGATGAGCATCGCGTCCCCGAACGAAAAGAACCGATAGCGCTCCCTTACCGCCTCTTCGTACGCCGCAAGCGCCTGCTCGCGTCCCATCAGCGCGCTCACCAGCATCAGCAGCGTGGACTGCGGCAGGTGGAAGTTCGTGATCAGGACGTCCACCGCGTGAAGCGGCACGCCCGGCGTGATGAAAATCTGCGTGTAGCCGCTGCCCGCGTGCACCACGCCCTTCTCGTCCGTCACCGTCTCCAACGTACGAACGCTCGTCGTACCCACGCAGATGATGCGCCCGCCCGCGGCGCGCGCCGCGTTGATGCGCGCGGCCGCGTCCTCCGTCACCTCGTAGTATTCCGAGTGCATGTGGTGGCGGGATACATCCTCTTCCTTCACCGGTCTGAACGTGCCCAGTCCCACGTGCAGCAGAATGGGCACGACCGAGACGCCCATTGCCCTGACTTTTTCCAGCAGCTCCGGCGTAAAGTGCAAACCTGCGGTCGGCGCGGCGGCGGAGCCGTCCTGCCGGGCGTAGACCGTCTGGTAGCGCTCCTTGTCGGAAAGCTTTTCGTGGATGTAGGGCGGCAGCGGCATCTGCCCCAGACGATCCAGAATTTCCTCGAACACGCCCTCGTAGGCAAAGCGCACGATGCGGCCGCCGTCCTGCGCCATGTCCAGCACCGTGGCCTTTAAAAGCCCCTCGCCGAAGACGAATACGGCGCCCGGCTTCGCCTTGCGCCCGGGCTTCAGGATGACCTCCCACGTATCCCGGTCGATGCGCTTCAGGAGCAGAAACTCGATTGCCCCGCCCGTGCCTTCCTTGCGGCCATACAGCCGCGCGGGGATGACGCGCGTCTCGTTGAGCACCAGCACGTCGCCCGCGCGCAGGTAATCGGTGATGTCGCGGAAGATTCGGTGTTCGCGCTCGCCCGTCTTCACGTGGCAGACCATCAGCCGGCTCGCGTCGCGCGGCTCGATAGGCGTCTGCGCGATCAGCTCTTCCGGCAGTTCATAGTTAAAATCGGATGTCAGCATATCGTCCTCCCAAAGGCGTCAGTCCAGCAGCGAAAGCTGTCCGTCGTCTTTGTCCTTTGCATCCCTTCTTACGGGCATGGGCATGCGCATGTGGTCGTAGGCCGCCTGCGTGCATACGCGCCCGCGCGGCGTGCGCATGAGAAAGCCCAGCTGCATGAGATAGGGCTCGTACACGTCCTCGATCGTCACGGCATCCTCGCCCGTCGTCGCAGCGAGCGTGTCCAGTCCGACCGGGCCGCCGCCGAATTTTTCCATCATCGTCGTCAGCATGGCGCGGTCCACACGGTCGAGTCCCAGCTCGTCGATCTCCTGCAGGTTCAAAGCCTCGCGCGCCACCTCGTAGGTGATGACGCCGTCCGCCCGTACCTGCGCGAAGTCGCGCACGCGCTTGAGCAGTCGGTTGACGATGCGCGGCGTCCCGCGAGAACGCCGCGCGATTTCGCGCACGCCCTCCGGCTCCACCGGGATCTTCATGATGTTCGCGCTGTGCTGCACGATCTGCGCGAGCTCGTCCGTCGAGTAGAGCTGGAGCCTGAACAGGATACCGAATCGGTCGCGCAGCGGAGCCGAAAGCTGGCCCGCGCGCGTGGTAGCGCCCACGAGCGTGAACTTGGGCAGGTCCAGCCGGATGGAACGCGCGCTCGGCCCCTTGCCGATCATGATATCCAGCGCGTAATCCTCCATCGCCGGGTAGAGCACCTCCTCCACCGTTCGCGACAGGCGGTGAATCTCGTCAATGAAGAGCACGTCGCCCGCGCTCAGGTTGGTGAGGATCGAGGCCAGATCGCCTGGTCGCTCGATAGCCGGCCCGGAGGTAATGCGGATGTTCTGGCCCATCTCCGCCGCCACGATGCAGGCCAGCGTCGTCTTGCCCAGGCCCGGCGGGCCGTAAAGCAGCATGTGGTCCAGCGCGTCGCGCCGTCCCCTCGCCGCTTCGATGTAGATGTTCAGGCTGTCCTTGACGGTCTGCTGGCCGATGTACTCGCGCAGCGTCTTGGGGCGAAGCGATTGCTCGATCTCCTCGTCGCCGTCTCGAAAGCCCGTCGTTACCAAGCGTTCTTCTTCCATGCTCTTACTCCCTCATCCCACGTCAGTTCCCGCCCAGCGTGCGCAGCGCCAGCATGATGAGCTGGTCCGTCTTGTCCGACTGGCCCTGCACCTGGTTGATGGCGCGCGCCGCCTCCGCGGAGGAATAGCCCAGCGCCATCAGCGCCGCCACCGCCTCCTGCTGCGCGCCCATCGCGGCTGCGGGAACGGCCTGGCCGGCACCGGAGGTGAGTTCTCCTGCCTCCACCTTGTCCTTCAGTTCCAGCACGAGGCGCTGCGCCGTCTTCTTGCCGATGCCCGGCGCGCGCGAAAGCGCGCCCGTGTCGCCCGTGGCGATGGCGATAGAAAGATCCCGCAGCGGCATGGAGGAAAGCACCCCCAACGCCGTGCGTGCGCCCACGCCCGTGACGGAGCAGAGCTTTAAGAACATCGTCCGCTCCTCTTTTGTGGCAAAGCCGAAAAGGTCCATCGCGTCCTCGCGCACCGACAGGTACGTATAGGCCCGAAACCGCTCGCCCGCCTGCGGGGCCTCGGCCACCGTCGAGGCCGAGCAGATAAGCTGATAGCCCACGCCACCGGCGTTTACGACGATCTCGCCCTGCCGCTTTTCCTCCAGCTTTCCTTCTATAAATGCGTACATGGCGTCTACTCCTCACATGATCTTGAACTGCGCGCGCGCGTTCCCGGTGTGCGCGTGGGTGATGGCCACGGCCAGCGCATCCGCCGCGTCGTCGGGCCTTGCGATTTCCTTCATGGAAAGCAGCATCTTCACCATCTGCTGCACCTGCTGCTTTTCCGCTTTGCCGTATCCCACGACCGCCTGCTTGATCTGCATCGGCGTGTATTCGTATAAATTGTCCGTCTTTTCCGCCGCCGCCACCAGCGCCACGCCGCGCGCCGCGCTGACCGCCATGCCCGTCGTCACGTTCTTCGAGAAGAAGAGCTCTTCAAACGCGACGTCGTCCGGCCTGTACGTCTCGATCAGCTGCTGCATGCCGATGTAGATGCTCCGCAGCCGGTGCGGCAGCGTGTTGCCCGGCTTCGTGCCGAGGATGCCGTACTGCACCATGCGAAGACGGCTGCCCGTCTGCTCCACGACCCCCCAGCCCAGCGTCGCAAGGCCGGGATCGATCCCCAGTATCGTCAAAAGCATCGCTCCATTTGTCCACAAAAAATCTATTTTATCTTATCTTTTTTGCCGTCATCTGTCAAGGAAACGCCTGAATGTATTTTTATACAAACCTCTTGCATTTTTACCGCAAATGACGTATAATACCAGCGTCATACGGCATCAAGGGCCAAGCGCCCAATAACCATTTTGGAGGGGACCCTATCTTATGAAAAAACACGATCGCGTTCTGCTTGCGTATTCCGGCGGTCTGGATACGTCCATCATCATCCCCTGGCTCAAGGAAAACTACGGCTGCGCCGTCGTCTGCGTAGCCGCCGACGTCGGCCAGGGCGAGGAGCTCAACCCGCTGCACGAGAAGGCGAAGAAGACCGGCGCGGAAAAGCTCTACATCGAGGATCTGCGCAAGGAGTTTGTGGACGAGTTCGTCTGGCCGACCATCAAGGCCGGCGCGGTGTACGAGGGCAAGTATCTGCTGGGCACCTCCTTTGCGCGCCCGCTGATCGCAAAGCGCCTGGTGGAGCTGGCGCACAAGGAAAACTGCACCGCCATCTGCCACGGCTGCACAGGCAAGGGCAACGATCAGGTTCGCTTTGAGCTGACGATCAAGGCTTTCGACCCGCACATGGACATCATCGCGCCCTGGCGCATTTGGGACATCAAGACGCGCGAGGAAGAAATCGACTACGCCGAGGCCCGCGGCATCCCGGTGCCGGTGAGCAAGAAGCGCCCCTATTCCATGGATCGCAACCTCTGGCACCTCTCGCACGAGGGCGCCGATCTGGAAGACCCGTGGAACGAGCCGCCGCGCGATCTGCCGCTGATCTGTGTCAGCCCGGAGGACGCGCCTGACAAGCCCGAATACGTCGAGTTTACGTTTGAAAAGGGCGTGGCCGTCGCCATCAACGGCGAACGCCTCGATTCCGTCGCCCTGATCGAAAGGGCGAACGAAATCGCCGCGCGCAACGGCGTGGGCATCGCGGACATGGTCGAAAACCGCCTGGTGGGCATGAAGTCCCGCGGCGTGTACGAGACGCCCGGCGGAACGATCCTCTACGCCGCACACAGGAACCTCGAGGAGATCACGCTCGACCGCATCACCAGCCACTACAAGGAGCAGGTAGCCATCCGCTTTGCGGAGCTGGTCTACGACGGCCAGTGGTACACCCCGCTCCGCGAAGCGCTGAGCGCGTTCGTCGATTCCACCCAGCAGAACGTGAACGGCGTCTCCCGTCTGAAGCTGTACAAGGGCAACTGCATCCCCGCGGGCGTGAAGTCCCCCAATTCGCTGTACTTCGAGGAAATCGCCACATTCGGCGACTCCAAGGACCTGTACAGCCACAAGGACTCCGAGGGTTTCATCAACCTGTTCGGCCTGCCGCTCAAGGTGCAGGCGATGATGAAGGAAAAGAACGGGCAGCTCTAAGAGCTTCCCCTTTGCGGGCCGCCTGAACGCGCACAAAGCAGATCCATAGACCACGCCGTCCTTCCCCGCGGCCCCGCCGCCCCGAAGGGCGCGCGGTCTGTCGATTCTGCTTTTGCTTATTGTGAAGGCCCTTTTGACCAAGATGTAAGGAGCGTGTATTCATGAAGCTATGGGGCGGGCGCTTTGAAAAGCAGACCGACGGCCTTGTCGACGACTTTCATTCCTCCATCACCTTTGATAAGCGCCTGTATAAACAGGACATTCAGGGCTCCATCGCCCACGCGACGATGCTGGGCGAGCAGGGCGTCATCCCAACGGCCGACGCGGAAAGGATCGTGGAAGGCCTGAATGGCATCCTAGAGGACGTCGATGGCGGGCGCGTGCAGTTTGAAATCGACGCAGAGGACATCCACATGAACGTGGAAAAGCTGCTCATCGAGCGAATCGGCGAGGCGGGCAAGCGCCTGCACACGGGCCGCAGCCGCAACGATCAGGTGGCGCTCGACGGACGTATGTACACGAAGGACGAGGCCAAGCGCGTCTGTTCCCTGCTTTCCGACCTCTGCCGCGTGCTGCTTCGCATCGCCGGAGAAAATCTTCACACCGTCATGCCGGGCTATACCCATCTGCAAAAGGCGCAGCCCATCACCCTCGCCCACCACATGATGGCCTACTTCCAGATGTTTACCCGCGATATGGACCGCATGCGCGATTGCTACCGCCGCAGCGACGTGATGCCCCTGGGCTCCGGCGCGCTGGCGGGCACCACCTACCCCCTGAATCGCGAGCGCGTGGCCGAGCTCCTCGGCTTTTCCGCGATTACACCAAATAGCCTGGACGGCGTCTCCGACCGCGACTTCATGCTGGACTTTCTCTCCGCCGCCTCCATCTGCATGATGCACCTTTCGCGCTTCTGTGAAGAACTGATTCTCTGGTCGAGCCATGAATTTCGCTTCGTGGAAATGGACGACGCCTTCTCCACCGGCTCCTCCATCATGCCGCAAAAGAAGAATCCCGACGTCGCGGAGCTCATTCGGGGCAAGACGGGGCGCGTCTACGGGGACCTGATGGGCCTGCTCACCGCCATGAAGGGCCTGCCCCTCGCCTATAACAAGGACATGCAGGAGGACAAGGAGGCGCTCTTCGACGCGCGCGACACGCTCGTTAAATCGCTCGTCGTCTTCACGCATATGCTGGACGCCTGCCGCTTCCGCAAGGACGTCATGGCCCGCGGTGCGGAGGGCGGCTTCACCAATGCGACGGACGCGGCGGATTACCTCGTCAAGAAGGGCATGCCCTTCCGCGAGGCGCACGCGGTCATCGGCCGTCTGGTGCTGCACTGCATCAAGGAAAACAAGGCGCTGCTCGACCTCACGCTGCCCGAGCTGCAGGAATTTTCGCTGCTCTTCGATCAGGATGTTTTCGAGGCGCTCTCCATGCGCGCCTGTGTTGACCTCAGGAACATCCCCGGCGGCCCTGCGCCAGAGGCGGTTCAGGCCTCCATCGATGCGGGCAAGGCCTGGTTAGAAGGGTTTTCCATCTGACGGTCTTTGGCATTGAATGATTCTTCACATAAAAAAACGGAGGCTTAGGTAGCCACTGATAAAACAGTATCAACTACAAATTGAAATAGGGTAGCTGCCATACAGGGTGCAAAAAAGCGGGTGAAATGTTTTTAACATTCACTCGCTTCTTTTTTTAAATTCCTAATTTGTCAAAGAGAATTTTATTTCTTTGTTTTGCATCATTGATAATTTTGTCATAAGACAAAATCTCGATATAAGCGTTCATTTTTTCATTGTATCTGTAAAACCCTAGCTTATCAGGAGTTTGCGTAAAATCATGATAATCCAAAATACGTTCTAGCGTATTGGTAACATCACAAACTGCGTACAGATAAAATTTCGTATTTGCGCTTACCTTGATAAGCCTACCATCTTTATCCATAGCTTTACCAGATTTCAGAAAGGCTACGTAATTATAAAGCTGTGTGACTGGGTTACTTCCATCATTGTAATCATTTCTCATAGGACGCTTCAGCTCAAAAAGAACAATAGTTTCATATTCTGTTCCTATATTTGTTTCATCTGATACAGCTACAGGGCTATCTAAAATCATAAGGTCAGTACGGTCTTGCTTAGGGTCATTATTGAAAGGAATATCTGAAGAAATATAATTACAATAAGCTAATTTTTCATCAATAAGCCAAAGGTTATGATTGCTATATTGGGTATCGTCCGAAGTTGTTCTCATGGGATAAATTAGATTATGTAAAAAACTTTCCTTTTGAAAATGCCCATCATCTTTACGTCGTATTGCAAACTCCATTAAATCAAGAATTACCTTACGGTGTGCAACATATTCCGCTAACGCTGCACCGTTAGCACTGTTGATTTTTTCTACCTGCTGACTGAATCTTTCCGTATAATCATCCGATGAAATAATTCCCTCATTTAAGTCCTGTAACAATTTCATATTTTCATCCGAAGTGCGACGGTCAAATTTGCGCTTTATTCGATGAAGTTCATCATCCAACTTATCATCGCTTAGGTTAGGCTTTATTTTAGTAATATCATCAGACATATACTTTAGTAAATGACGAAACTGTGGAGCTTGATAAGCTACATAGTCCTTAATCCGTTTTAACTTGTCGGAAGATATTGGCTGTAAATAATCCTTTAAAAAATTTTCAACTTCGACGATGACTGCTTTCATTATCTGATCCATTGTAACAATATTTGTCAAACTTTCAAGCGGTCCACCATCGGGAATATTAAACGAAAGACGATTCATATCTACAGAATCATCTAAATATTTGCTTCTTAAAACGCCTATATACCAAAATCCGCTTTTTTCATATATCTCTCTATCTAAATCAGTGATATACTTATCAAGCTCTTTTGTTTCAACCAAGCGATTATGCGCACATAAATAAAGCTTGTTTCCATTGACTGTATTATCTTCCGCTTTAACATGAAGTAAATCGAAATCTTCATCGCCCAAATGTATTGTGACTAAGTTTTCTTCTGTCGTGATTCTTTCTTTAAAAATAGAATTCAAGTTAAACTTTTCATCACAGTCTATCAATTCAATCTGAGGACAATTCTGCGCAATAAAATACACTAAGCAGTGCTGTATAATGCGCATTGCAATAGTAATGCCTCTTTTGGGAATATTATCCGAGTATGGTTTTACACAATCAACTAATTTTATAGTTGTTCTATTATCGTTTATATTTTCGCAATCCGTAAGAATGTCATTTATCTCTGTTTGTTCAGGCGAAAAATCAAATGAGCGTTTAACATATCCTTTTTCATCTTCATTCCAATATATACTTTCTATTTCTGCTTTTTTGAAAGCAATAAGCCACGAAAAACGACCGACACCCTTTCCACCGTAGGAAGCCTTATATGTCGAATCAGATTCCATAAATGATATTAAATTGGGTTCATTAAAGCCAACACCATTGTCGATAATTTCAAAAGAACATATGGAAGGCAATTCTCCTATTCCATCTAAACTTAATTGTCCATCTCGAATAATTTTGATTATTATCTTACCTTTAAAATTTTTATCCACTATACCACGTTCTTCAATAGCATGAATGGAGTTTACAATAGCTTCAAATAGTGGAATTAGCGGTTGATTTTTAGGGAGATTAAAGTTTTTTACTCGCCCACGAATATTTATAGAAAATCCTCTCATAGTCTACCCTCCATACAAGCAATAGATTAAATCGCTTGTTGAAAACTATTTTATCACAATTTGCAAACAGACACAATCGAAGAAGGTGGAAATATTTACGCTCTGTCACGCAATAGAACGCCATTTTCAAGGGTGGAAATACAAAACCCTTACCCATGCCCTTATCGTGTCTTCAAAGCCGCATAAATCAAGGGAAAAATAAGGTCTATTGCGTAACATTCCATAATGAATAAAGGGCGCAAGCGGTCTATCCGTTTGCGCCCTCTTGACTACACCATAGCAAGGGCATAAAAAACCGTCAAGGGCGGCGTAGCCGTTCATCTTGACCCTTGACGGTTTTTCATGGCTTTGCTACTTACTACCCGTTAAAACGGAACTTGAAGATAGCATGGATAAGCTGCGCTTTCAGACGGTCTTGAATATCATCATTAAAATGCCCTTGATACATAGACAGGTACTTGATATGTCCGGCGTAATGCCGCAATACCATGTCGATTGCTTCCGGCTCTCCGGCGACAGCTTTTTCAATGACTTCAAACGGTATCAGTTTTTTATTCCTCATTTTCTGCTTCCTCCCATTCCTTTCTCAACTGCTTTAGTGCCGCAAGTTTCCAGTAATTCGCTGTGCTTCTGTTTCTTTCGTACACGTTCCCGATTTGCGTATCCGTATAACCGAGGAAAAAGTACATCAACAGAACGGTGCGCCTTTGCTCCGATAGTTTGACTAATGCGGCGGCTAATCGCTCGTCTGCTACAATTACTTCTTTTCCCTGCACAACAAAGATAGTCGGCTTGTCCTGCTTCTCAAAGTAGCTATCCATTGTGGACGGTTCAAAAGGCGTTTCAGACATCAGATAATCAAGCGATACCTCTCGCTTCTGCTTCCGTCCAAAATCACGATAAGCGATCATTGCCGCATTACGGAGAACGACTTTACAAAAGGCTGCGAAAGTGTACTCAATATGCTCTTTGTATTCTTCGGAATAACTCATTTTCTCACCCCCTTTCTTCCCAGTAGGGGGCTATTACAACAAACGCCTATGCGGTATAAAACCACATAGGCGTTTGAGTAATACGAATTGTCACAGCATACTAAATGAATTAGCAGTTCATCTATATAGCCGCAATATTCCATAGACAGAAATGGTCTTTTTTTAACAAGCTACTGATAGGCAAATGACAGAAACATAAAGAAAACACGGCGATACCTCCCAATGCTTAAAAGCATCTAATACCGCCGTGTTCTTAAAGAAGTACGATTTTAATACACCCCCGTATCCCTATTTTGCAAAATGCAAACGGCGGTTTTGAGGTAGTTGATAGGAGAAGTACTTAAACTAACAAGTCGTTTAAAGTAATGATTTTACTGCCTTTGCTTTCATAATAACGCAGCATTTCGTCTATTTTTCTTTTGTCATAACTGGTAATGCAGTCTGACAAGACATTGACGCCATAATTTGCTTTGCATAAGTTATAACAGGTTGATTTTACACAAGCGACAGCGTCTGCTCCGGCTATGTAAAAATCACATATTTCATTTTTACTGATAAAGGCTGCAAACTCTTCACTGGTTAATGCGTTCCCTTTGCATTTTGTAAAAACATTTTTTGATACTATTTTCAAATCCGAAACCAATTCTGCTCCCGGTGTACCCGGTTTAAAAGTCCTTGTTCCGGCTGATAAGTTTTCATGCCTTATATAAACAACATGAATGTTTTGATTGACTGCCCAATCAATCGCTTTATTGATATTGCCAATAACATCTTTGTAATTCTTTGTTATGTCATTTTGAATATCTATGATTACTAAGGCTTTTTTCTGCATAGTGCTTCCTCCTGACAGGTAGATTGATTTGTTTTCATTTTTATTGTATAATGTAATCATTGACAACAGTATGGCAACAATTAAAAATTTTGAACGGCGGTGAATAAATGAAAGTAGACAGACTTGTCAGCATTATTATGATACTTCTTGATAAAAAGCGCATAAGCGCACAGGAGTTAGCAGATATGTTTGAAGTTTCACCCCGCACAATCTACCGCGATATAGACGCCATCAACATGGCGGGTATTCCAGTCCACTCAACATCAGGAGTTGGCGGCGGATTTGAAATCATGCAGGAATACAAGGTTGATAAAAAGGTTTTTTCGATTGATGACCTTTCTGCCCTCTTAATGGGGCTTTCCAGTCTTTCGGGCATGATAAGAGGCGATGAACTGGTACACGCTTTTGCAAAAGTTAAAAGTTTTATCCCCGCCGACAGAGCGAAAGACATTGAATTAAAAGTAAATCAAATTTGTATAGATTTAAGTCCGTGGACGGGCAACTTACAACTACAACCCTATTTAGAAATTATCAAAACAGCTTTGCAGGAAAACAGGCTGCTGACCTTTGAATATGTAGCCCACCACGGAAATAAAACCGAACGAACAGCCGAACCGTATCAGCTTGTATTGAAAAGTAGTCATTGGTATTTGCAAGGGTATTGCCATACAAGAAATGATTTCCGCTTATTCAGACTATCCCGTATGTCAAACCTACAAATACAGGAGGAAACTTTTACGCCACGAGATTATCAAAAACCGATTTTAGACTTTGCGGGAATGTGGGAAACTATGCAAACAAAAATCAAAATCCGTATTCATAAATCTGTCATGGACAGGGTGCTTGACTATTGCGCTTATGAAGATTTTTCGCCAGACGGTAATGAGCATTATATTGTCAACTTTCCTTTCATAGAGAACGAATACCACTACGATATTCTTTTAAGTTTTGGAGATAAATGTGAGTGTTTAGAGCCATTACATATCCGCACAGAAATGAAGCGCAGAATACATAATATAGCTGCCATATATGAAAGCTAATACACTGAACAAAGCAAAAAGGCTAACGACTTTGCGGAATATTACCAGCACATAGGAAGTCTCTAAAAAATTGAACAGACATGAAATAAGCGTTGTAATCTCTTTGAGATTGCAGCGTTTTTCTTTTTCGTGTCTTTGGCATTTTCAGCTTGTTCTCCGTAGTAGGAAGTGAGAGAAATTTTTTCTTAAATTTTTCTAAAAACTTCGGCAAAACCTCCCTGTGTGGTGTTGTAGGTAGTGAAAGGAGAAATGCCAATGGAAAACAGAAAACGGAACGTACAAATCATTGTGCGGGTAACAGAGGAAGAACGGGCATTGATTGAGGACAAAATGCGGCAGATACCGACAATCAATCTGTCCGCCTATTCCCGAAAAATGCTCATTGACGGGTACATTATCCAACTGGATATGCAGGACATCAAAGCGCATACCGCGCAGCTTCAAAGGATAGGCGTAAACATCAATCAGATTGCAAAGCGTATCAATGAAACAGGGCAGATTTACGCTGACGACATGGACGAGTTAAAGCGTGTCATGGAAGAAGTTTGGAGATTGGAACGGCGGCTGCTTCTGCAATTCAAGGGGCTTCGTAAATGAGGGTTTGGGATACTTCCCAACAAGCAAAATGCAGCGGCGGCAGACGGGCATTTTACGGGAACGGCTATCCGTTCCCTATGCTTGCTGCGAAACTATCAACAGCGATTTCAGAGGAAAGGACGGGAACGGAATGGAACGGAAACGAATTATTAAGAACGGGCATATCGTGGTAAAAAATCCACTTGCTTATGAATTACCAAAGCGTGAAGTAACAATAAAATCCGGCAGGACGCTTTACCGCTTTACAGGCAGCTATGACGGAGAAAGGAGCCTGTCCCACAAGGTTTTACGTCTTATGGAACGGGAAAATTCAAAGAAAGATGTTGATTAAAAATGCCGGAGCCGATACAATAAATACAAGCAATCCTGTATTGGCAGACTGCCCGCCGATGAAAGGAGCAGAAACTATGTTAAGGCAGTCTGACAAAATTACCGCCCTTTATTGCCGTTTATCGAGAGATGATGAAATGGCGGGCGACAGCAACAGCATTGTAAATCAAAAGGCGATTTTAAGTAAATACGCGAAAGAAAATCATTTTTTAAACACCTTGTTTTTCGTGGACGACGGATATTCGGGTACGAACTTCAACCGTCCGAGCTGGTGCGAACTTTTGGAACGGATTGAAAACGGAGAAGTGGCAACGCTGATTGTTAAGGATATGTCGCGGCTTGGACGCGATTATCTGAAAGTGGGCTTTTACACCGAAGTACTGTTTGTTGAAAAAGGTGTGCGGTTCATTGCCATTAACAACGGTATCGACAGCGCAAACCAACAGGACAGCGACTTTACCCCTTTTTTGAACATCATCAACGAGTGGTACGCAAAAGATACAAGCAAGAAAATCCGTGCTGTGATGAAGTCCAAAGGAGAAGCGGGGGAACATCTCTGTACCAACCCGCCCTATGGCTACATGAAAGACGCTGACAATCCCAAACAATGGGTAGTGGATAATGAAGCCGCCGGAGTAGTCAAGCGGATATTTTCGCTCTGCTTAGAGGGTTCCGGGCCAACACAGATTGCCCGTATTTTGAAAGCGGATAAAGTCATAACGCCGACTATCCATTTTCAGCGGACAGGCAGGGCAACAAGGAACACGCCGCCGGAAAATCCTTATCATTGGACGGGCGACACCGTAGCCGACATTTTAGAGCGTCCAGAGTATCAAGGGCATACGGTAAACTTCAAGACCTACAAGCAGTCCTACAAGAGCAAGAAAACCTGCTACAATCCGATTGAAAAACAGCTTGTGTTTGAGAATACCCATGAAGCAATCATAGACGCTGATACATGGGAACGGGTGCAGGAATTGCGGAAGAACAAACGCCGCCCAACGAGGACGGGAAAAACAAATCTGTTCTCTGGCATTGTCTGCTGTGCTGACTGTGGGGAAAAACTGTATTACTGCACAAGCAAAAACTTTGAAGCGCGGCAAGACCATTTTGTATGCTCCACTTCAAGGCTCAAAGGGAAAGAAATCTGCCCAACGCATTTTATCCGCGCCGTTGTTTTAGAACAGGGTGTACTCGCTCATATGCGGCTTGTGATTGCCTGTGTGTCTACCTATGAGGAACGCTTTAGAAAAGCTATGGGCGCGAAGCAGAAAGCCGAAGCAAAGGGAGAACTTGCGGCGAAGCGGCGGCAACTGACGCAAGCGGAACGCCGGATTGAAGAACTCGACCGACTTTTCAAACGTATTTACGAAGATAACGCCAACGGTAAACTTTCCGATAGCAGATTTCAAATGCTCTCTGACGATTACGAACGGGAACAGGAAGAACTGCGGGAAAAGCTGTTGCAACTGAATGAAGAAATTACACAGCAGGAAGAACAGGCGGAAAATATTGACAGGTTTATCGGCAAGATACGGAAGTATCTTGACTTGGACGAGCTGACGCCTGCTGTCTTGAATGACATGGTAAAGGCGGTGTATGTTCACGCTCCCGACAAGTCAAGCGGACAAAGGGAACAGCAGATTGATATATCCTATGACCTTGTGGGAATACTCCCCGCGTCTTTGCTCAACAACCTACAAAACGGAGAAACGGCATAGCCCGAAAGCTACGCCGTTTCCCGAAAACATTCTTATGCTGTTTTATGAGTGCTGCCCTTTTGCAGCCTCTGTTTTTTTGCATTCCAGCCTTGATCCAAGCGCTTCATTCCGCAAGGTATCCGGGGATTTCCCGGCTCGCCTCCTCGATCAGCGCTTCAACCATTTGCAGCGTGCAGTAAATGAAATCCTCCGGTTTACCCGCCGTTCGATCTACAAACTGCTCGTGCAAAAGGGAGTTCTGCATGCGCGCGATATCCTCTGAAAAGACCAGTCCGGCCAGGTCGCATCCATGGGCCTTTGCCAGTCCTTCAAAAATTCCCCATCTGCGGGGGCTTTTCAGGTACAGCGCATAATCCGTCATCAGCGCTTCCTCGTGGTAACGATCGGCCCCATACGCATCCATACACCCTTCATTTTTCAGCCTGAACGGCTTCCAGATGCGCGCGTCGTTGAGCCAGTCCGTGAAGACGTGCGTACAATAACCTGCGATGAAATCCCTCTGCGCATCGCCGCGATGGGTCTGCCAAAACGTCTTCGTGTTTTGATACCAGCGCCCGCTGTCCAGCGTGACGCCCCAGCGCGACCCGCTGCCCACCCACAGATGGCTTATTTCCTTCATGGCAGGGTCGTAGCCTTCGCGGAAGTGCACCGAATCCGGCGCAACCGCGCCCAGCAAAAATTGTGCCGGATCATCTGCCTCAAAGCCGCGCCTCAGCATCTCGTCCGCGATGCAAAGGTGTACCATCGGGAAGGGCATGCGCTCCACCTCGTCTCAAAATTCATGCCCTGCACATTCGACGCGCCCGCCGCTATTCCCTCTTTTCCCGCTCCTTTTTGGCGCGGTATTCCCCCAGCAGTCCGTCGTAACGCCTGCCCGACGCGCGGTAATAGATCTCAAACCCCGCCGTAAATCCGGCCAATGCGAGCACGAAAATGACGAAAAACGTCACCCAGGCAAAGGGCTCGCCCTTGGGAAACCAGTCAAAGATGACCGCGCAGAGCGTCATCAGCGCGAGGAACGGCAGGGTAAACACGACCATCCGCAGGCTATAGCGCATCTTCTTGATCACTGCGTCCGTAAAGGCGACGTACTGCAGGAGCGATCCTGCCAGGCACAATGCTAGCAGCTCGAAAAGAACCGTAATCGACACGTTTTTTTCGCCGAGCAGCAGGCTGACGACCGCGTAGATCAATACTGCCGCCGTATAGGAAAGGGACGCCCCCGCCTTCCATTCCATCGAATGACGGAACCATTTCTTCATCTAAATCACCTCAATCCCAATTTTTCCTTGATGACCGGAACGTATTGCCTGGATACGTATACGATTTCCCCGTTCGTCAGGGTCGCCAGCATCCGGCCGCCAAACTCCGGTCGCAGCGAACGAATCTGTCCGAAGTTCACCACGACGGCCTTGGACGCACGAAAAAAGTCGCTGGGCCCCAGCCGTTCCTCCAACTCGTAAAGCCTAAGCGGCGTCTCAAACACTCCATCCGCCGTATAGAGAAACGTCTTTTTGTCCACGGAATCCGCATACAGGATGTCGCGCGCCTCCAGGATGAACGTCTGTCCCTCCCTGACGCCGGTGATCTTCTGATCGAACGCGCGCAGCAGCGCCAGCATCCGAAGCACCTGCTCGTCCATCCTGGGGCAGCGGACGCTTACCTCGATCTGCGCGGCGTCCGGGCTTTCATCGATGGTTATCTTCACAGTTCATTCCCCCCAAGCCTCTATTTCGTAGCTACAGCCTTATTGTACGGAGCTTTTTCTTCTCGTTCAAGTCTTTTTAACTCAGTGGTACAAAAGAGCTCCCAACCTGCACGAAGCGGCAGTGCCCGCACCCCTCGTTTTCGCGCAGGCTCCATTACTGCAACAAAAAAGCGGGACCGCCTGTCACAGCGGCGCCCGCGTCCCTGTATCTATGTTCCTACGCTTCCTTCGCGCCCGGCAGCATCGCCTCCCGGATGCGCCGCAGGATGCGCGCCTCCTGGCGGGAAACCTGCACCTGCGTCATGCCCAGCTCCTGCGCGGTCTGCGTCTGCGTCTTGTCGCGGAAGTAGCGCAGGACGATGAGCTTTCGATCCCGCTCCGGCAGCTTATCGATCTCCTCTCGCAGGGCGAAACGGTCAATCGCGCCTTCCTGTTCTTCCCCGACGACGTCCCAAAGCGTGCCGCCGTCCTCCTCTCCGATCGGCGCGTCCATGGAGACGACGCCATAGCTGCTTTCCAGCGCCATCGTCAGCTCCTGCTCGTCACAGCGCAGGACCTTGGCGATTTCGCTGATCGTCGGCTCGCGCAGCAGCTGCTGACGCAGCAGCTCCGCGGCCTTTGCGGCGTGCGCCGCGGTTTCCTTCAGCCTGCGCGATACGGTGATCGTCCCGTCGTCACGCAGAAACCTTCGTATTTCCCCCATGATCATCGGCACGGCGTAGGTGGAAAAGCGTACGTTCAGATCCAGCCTAAAGTTCTTGATGGCCTTGACAAGCCCCAGAGCCCCTAACTGATACAGCTCCTCCATCTCGCACCCCCGGCCCGCAAAGCGCGCACAAATAGAGCGCACCAGCGCCAGATTCGCGCTGACCATGCGCTCAAGCGCCTGCGAATCCCCGGATTGTGCCAGTTTTATGAGATGCATGGCCTCTTCGTGTGAAAGCACACCGGCCACGCGCGTCACTCCCCGGCGCCAAAGCGTTTCGTCATGTGCACGCAGGTGCCTTCGCCGGGTCTGGACGTGACCTCCAGCGTGTCCATGAACGTCTGCATTACCGCAAAGCCCATGCCCGAGCGCTCCATCTCCGGCTGCGTGGTGTAAAAGGGCTGCATGGCCTTTTCCACATCCGCGATGCCCTTTCCGTGGTCCTCGATGGTCACGCTCATCTCGTGCTCCCCCTCTATGCGCGCGCTCATGACGACCGTGCCCTGCGTGCCCACGTAGGCGTGCACGATGGCGTTCGTCACCGCCTCGCTCACCGCCGTCTTGATGTCCGCGATTTCCTCGATCGTCGGGCTTAGCTGCACGGCGAAGGCGCTGATGACCACGCGCGCGAAGGACTCGTTCTGTGCGCAGCCGAGGAACTCGAGCCGCATGCTGTTCTGTTTCACCATAATCCCTTCCTCCCGTGTTATCGCACTTTTTCGATGATGCGCTGCAGCCCTGAGAGCTGAAAAATTCGCTCAACGTGCGGGCTCATGTTGCGCACAGCCATGCGCCCGTCGCGCCTGCTGATCGTGCGGTAACGCCCGATCAGCACGCCGATACCCGAGCTGTCCATGAACGTCAGCCCCTGCATATCGATGACGAGGTTGCGCACCCGTTCATCTTCGATGAGCTGGTCCAGCTCCTGGCGGACCGTCTGCGCACAGTGATGGTCCAGCTCGCCTTCCAGGCACACGACCAGCGTATCCCGCTGCTTTTTGTGTTTGAGCATAACCTTGCCTCCTCCGCTCTGGTGATTGTGTTTGTTTCCGTATGCATCCGCCCATATCCTTCCACGAAAAAGGTCTAGTTATGTCGTCAACGCGGGAATCGTTCGCCAAAAAGTGCAAAGGCTATCCGAAAGACAGGACGGCGTTTGCCGTCATCTTCGGATAGCCTTTGCCTGAAAAGCGCTGTAATCGTCGTAGCTGTTCGCTTCGCCGCGATAAAGACGCTCGTAAGCCTTGCGCTTAAACGACGAGCGCGCGCACCTCTTCGCCCGTCATGCGCTCGCGCAGGAGCAGCTCCGCCGCGACGCGCTCAAGCGTTTCCTTCCTTTGCAGCAGCGTCCGTTCCGCGAGCGCCATGGCATTTTTCAGCGTCCGTTCCACCGCCTCGCGCTCGCGTTCTCCTGCCGCCATTTCCCTGGGCAGGGCGTGTACCGCGACGCACCCTACCTCTTCGTCCATTCCCCAGGAGAGGCAGGCCGCTGCCGCCATCTGCGTTGCGCGCTCCAGGTCGTTCGCCGCGCCGTTTGTCACGGCGTCCTCGCCCAGTAAAATGCGCTCCGCCGCGCGGCCGCCCAGCGCTACCGCGAGGTTCGCCCATAGCTCCTCGCGCGAGACGAAGGCGCTGTCCGGCGGCACGGCCATGCTGTAGCCGCCCGCGCCGTTCACGCTGGGGATGATGCTCACCGCGCTCAGGCGGCTTCGCGGCATCAGCAGCAGGGTCAGCAGCGCGTGGCCCGCCTCGTGAACGGCCGTCACCCGCCGCTCGCGTTCGGACAGGACGCCGCCAACGCGCTCCTCGCCCACGAGCTGCGTCGAAAACGCGCGGCGTACGTCCGCCTCTTCGATCTTTTCCGCGCCGCGCTGCACGGCGTAGATCGCGGCTTCATTGAGCATGCTCTCCAGCTTCGCGCCGCTGAAGCCTACGGTATCCTGAGAGAGCGCGTTCCAGTCGATCTCCCCGCAAAAAGGCTTGCCCTTCGCATGCAGCGTCAGAATCCGCTCGCGCTGCTCCCTGCCCGGCAGATTCACCGCGATGTGGCGGTCGAAACGTCCGGGACGCAGCAGCGCCTCATCCAGCGTGTCGATGCGGTTCGTCGCCGCCAGCACGACGATGCCGCTGTTTTCTTCAAAGCCGTTCATCTGCGTGAGCAGGGCGTTCAGCGTCTGCTCGCGTTCGTCGCTCGACGCGCCGTCGCGCCGCTTGCCCAGCGCGTCGATCTCATCGATGAAGATCACCGCGCGCCCCGCCTTCTTCGCCTTCGTAAACAGGTCGCGCACGCGCGCCGCGCCCACGCCCACGTAGACCTGCACGAAGTCGGAGCCCGATACCGCGTAAAACGGCACGCCCGCTTCGCCCGCCAGCGCCTTGGCCATCAGCGTCTTTCCTGTGCCCGGCGGGCCGTAAAGCAGCACGCCGCGCGGAATGCGCGCGCCGAACCTGCCGTAAAGCTCCGGATTTTTTAGCGCATGCGCAAGCGATTTAAGCGAAGAGAGCGCTTCCTCGTTCGCGGCTACGTCGGTAAAACGAAGCGACGGGGACGCCTCCGCCACGTCCATCGCCGATGCTTTCGCCATGCCCGCCCGTGCGCGCCCGGGGGAGCGCAGAATCGCGATCATCGTACCTACGAGCAGCGCGCCCACGAGCAGACGGGTTACCGTCTCCCGGGCCGGCATGGCCGAACCCGGCAGCGCGTAAAACAGCGCGGCCGCGAACAGCCCAGCAGCTACCAGGAGCAGAACGTTTCTCGCCACGCGGCTGGATTGATTTCTCACATTTGCCACCTCATTATAATTTCATCACAAATGAATGCACACATTATACCGTCTATAAGCCGCCGCGTCCATGGCCAAATACTGGCTGTGTAATGTTCCCTAGCGCAGGTGAAACTGTCCTTAGCTTGTTTGGAGGGGCGCATGATGAAAAAAAAGCCGGTGCGCATTGCGCTGATCGTGCTGCTTAGCCTGCTCGTGCTCTGCGTGGGCGGCTTTGCCTTTGTTTACTTCGCATTCGACGTGCCGAATTGGCAGAAGATCGACCCTGAAAAGATCCTCAATTTGCAGCAAACCTCCCTCGTCTACGACGGGGAGGGCCAACTGATACAGACGCTGCAGGCGCAGGAAAATCGCACCGTCGTGCCGATCTCGCGCATCCCTCGTCACGTGCAGGATGCTTTTATCGCGGCGGAGGACCTGCGCTTTTACAAGCATTCGGGCTTCGACCTGGTTCGCATCGCGGGCGCGCTCGTAAATGACATTAAGACGCGTTCCCTGCGCGAAGGCGCGAGCACGATCACGCAGCAGCTCGTCAAGCTCACGCACCTGACGCTCGACAAGACGTTCTCCCGCAAGCTCGAGGAGGTCTACCTCGCATGGCAGCTCGAACAGGACTTCACCAAGGATGAAATCCTGGAAATGTACCTCAACTATATCTACTTCGGAAACGGCGCCTATGGCATTCAGGCCGCGGCGCAAACCTATTTCGGAGTCGACGTCGAGGACCTGACGCTCGTACAGGCGGCGGGGCTCGCCGCCACCATCAAGGCCCCCTCCGCCTTCGCGCCGCACATCAAGCCGGAAGCGAATCGAAATCGACGCAGCTATATTCTGCGCACGATGGCTGAAAATGGCTTCGTTACCGAGGCGGAAGCGCAGGAGGCGGAAAATACGTCGCTTTGGGTGCTTCAGCGCCAGCCCAAGGAGAATACCTACGGCTGGTTCGTGGACGAGGCGCTGCGCGAGGCGGAAGCGCTTCTTTCCGTCTCCTCAGACGACTTGCTGGGCGGCGGATATCAGATCTACACCACCCTGCAGCCGCGCCTTCAGGAAATTGCGGATGCCCTCTACGAGGACGACTCGTATTTCCCGGATGACGCAAAAGACGGCACGCCCGCGCAAAGCGCCCTCAGCGTCGTGGATGTAAAGACCGGCGCGGTCGTCGCGATGGTCGGTGGGCGCGAATACAGCGTGCGTCGGGGCCTAAACCGCGCCATTCAAATGGAGCGCCAGCCCGGCTCCGCGCTCAAGCCCCTTTCCGTATATGGCCCTGCGCTGGAGCTTGGCTATACGACCGCCAGCGTGCTGCTCGACGAGCCGGGGGATTTTAACGGCTATACCCCGAAGAACGCGAGCGGGAGATACTACGGCCGTGTCAGCATGCGATCGGCGCTCAAAAGCTCGCTGAATCTGCCGGCCGTCCGTCTTTTGCAGGAGATCGGTCTGCCCGCCGCCAGCAGCTATCTCAGCCGCTTCGGCATCACGGCCGACGGCAAGGATCAGAACCTCTCCCTCGCGCTCGGCTCCATGGCGTACGGCGTCACGCCCACCCAGCTTGCAGCCGCGTACGCAGTGTTCGCGTCGGGCGGCGTCTATCACGAGCCCTACGTGATCTCTCATATCGTGGACAGCGCCGGCAACACGGTGTACGCCTACGACGCCCAGCCTGTGCAGGCGATTTCCAGCCAGAACGCCTTTCTGATGACTTCCCTGCTGCAGACCGTAACCGCCAGCGGCACCGGCTCCAAACTGCGCACGCTCGGCTTTCCCGTCGCCGGCAAGACGGGCACTGTTTCCATGACCGGCGGCAACCGGGATATCTGGATGGCCGCGTATACCCCGGAGTATGCGGTCGTGACCTGGATGGGCTTTGACAAGACGGACAGCACGCATAAAATTCCCAATGGTACCACCGGCGGCGGAAAGACTGCGCTGCTGGCCTCCGCGTTTCTGTCCAAAGCGCTCGAAGGCCGCGAATCTCCCGACTTTACGCAGCCCGAGGGGCTCGTCTGGCTCACTCTGGATAGGCGCGCCATGGAGCTCACGGGAAACGCGATGCTGGCCAGCGACATGACGCCCGAGAAGTATCGCTACGGCGAGGTGTTCCTGGAAACCAACCGCCCCTATGAGGTCAGCACGGTTTGGAATCCCCCCTTGGCGCCCACGAACTTCTACATCACGAACGCGGAGAATGGAAAACCCGTGCTGAACTTCACCGCCGCCCAGTACGCACGCTATCGCATCGTGCGCGAAAGCGGAAACGGCGCTTCCGAGCAGCTCACCGAGATGGTGCTGGAAGCGGGAAACACCGCGACTTATACGGACGAAAGCGCACAGGTCGGTGTGACTTATACCTATCGCATCATCCCAATCCACGAAGAGCTCCTTCAGGAAGGCACGTGGCTGGAGGGACAAAGCGCCGCGCAGGTCGCCCAGGCACAGTGGACCTACGAAGGCTTTCTGGGCGGCATACTCGACTTTCTTACGCCCGCACAGGAGCCGTCCCCCACGCCGCCGGAGCAGACGTCCCTGTTCTGGTGAGCTCATGCCCGACCGGCCCGTTCAAAGTACGCTTTGTTGTACAGGTAGGATGGATCGTCCGGCCATCGTTCGCCCACGCGCTCGTTTATTTGCCGCGCAAGCATTCGCTCTCCCATGCGGTCGTAGCAGACGCATAGCTGGAGCAGCGGCACGTAGTCGTAGCATTCCGGCTGTACGAAAGCGCCGGAGCGGGTGTCCGCCTGGCACGTGAGCGCCCGCTCGTACCAATAGGCCGCCGCGCGATAGTTCTGCGCTTCTAAAAAAGCAGCGCCGATCTCACAGCAGGTTTCAGCCCTCGGCACGTCCATCGCAAACGAGCGAAAGCGCATGGCCTGCGCCTCCTCCTTCCGATCCAGCGCGCTTAGGCACCGCGCCGCGCCTCGACAGGCGTCGATCCGGTTTTCAATCCAGCCGTCCGGCTGTTCAAGAAACGCCTCGAACGCCGCCAGCGCCTCCGCAAACCGGCCGTGGTCGCTCAATTCGCGCGCGTAATAAAACTGCTCTCTTGGCCCAAGCTGCTTGCCCTGCGCAAGCAGTTTTTCGTATATGCGAAGGTTCCGGTCGCTGTCGCCCGTCCCCTCCTTTCTATGGGACACCGCCGCGTCCGCGTAAAGAATTCGTCCTGCAGGCGTGATCGCCTCGTGCACCGCGCCCTCCCAGCGGAAGTTCATCGACCGGCGCAGTAGCCGTTCGCGATAGTAGGTCATCGTCGGAATACCCCGGTCGTCAAACCCGATGCGGTAAGGCAGCATCACCACGTCCGCAGTCTTTCCAATCGTCTTTTTCAGTTCTATCAGCTTTTGGGCGTCCTCGGGTTCGATCATGTCGTCGGCGTCGAGCCACAGGATAAAGTCCTGCGATGCCTTTGAAAAGGAAAAATTGCGCGCCTTCGAGAAATCGTCCTGCCATTCAAAGTCGTATACCCACGGCGTGAATCCCCGGGCGATCTCCCTCGTGTCATCCTCAGAGCCTGTATCTACGACGACGATCTCGTCCACCGCCTCTTCTGCGCTTTTCAGACAGCGCATTAGATGCCTGTGCTCGTTGCGTACGATCATGCACAGGCTGACCGTGGCGTAGGAGATTTGTTCGCTCATGTTCTTTACCTCCCGCACATTCGTCTTTTCCCGCTCATAGTGTATGTCAGGGGAAGCCCGGCCGGAACCAGCTTCCCACTCCCAAGGAAAAGGGTGATTGTTTTGCCGATTTATAATAGCCGAAATACCCGTTGCGCTAGCGTACTTGGCAGCGTACCTTACGCCACGTCTCCTTATCCCTCCTGCCCGCTGCCCCAGCAAATGGGCTGCTGCATGCCGCCCTGCCCGCCGCCCTGTCCGCCCCCTTGCTGCATGCCGGGACCGACTGGACCGACCGGGCCGACGGGGCCTGCAGGCGGGCCGACCGGACCCACCGGGCCGACAGGCCCTACCGGTGCCACAGGCGCGCCGGGCATGAACGGTGCGATGGGCCCTACCGGCCCCACCGGCGCGCCGGGCATGAATGGCGCGATGGGGCCCACCGGCCCCACTGGCGCAACGGGCGCTAACGGCGCGGCAGGCGCTGCCGGATCTACCGGCGCCACAGGCGCTACCGGGCCCACCGGTGCAACGGGCGCTACCGGGCCCACTGGCCCCACTGGTCCTACCGGTGCAGCAGGCGCGGCGGGCGCTAACGGCGCGGCGGGTGCCACTGGCGCGACGGGCGCTACTGGCGCAGCAGGGGCTACCGGTGCAGCGGGGGCTACCGGTGCCACAGGCCCCGCCGGTCCGACGGGCCCTACCGGTGCCGCCGCGACCGTGAACGTCGGCACTGTGACCACGGGCGCCCCGGGCTCGGACGTGCAAGTCACCAATTCCGGCGATGAGAATAACGCCGTTTTAGATTTTGTCATCCCGCGTGGCGATCCGGGCGGCGGCGGAACCCCCGAGGTGCTCGCCACTGTGGATACAGCAACCCAGGCCTCCAGCGCAGGCGGTGCGTTGGTTTTTAACGACACACCGCTCGTATCCGGCACCACCATCAGTCACACGGCGGGTTCCTCCAATGTCGTCATCAACCAACCCGGTATCTACCAGGCAACTTTCCACGGTACCGCCTCCGTGGATGCCGGAACCCCGATTCCGGCTGAACTCACCGTGCACCTGAACTTGGACGGCACGCCGATCTCCGGTGCGGTCGCTCACCACACCTATACCGCGTCGACCGAAGTCGCCACGCTTCCGATGAGCGTTCCTTTTGAGGTGACTACCACTCCGGCTAACCTGGAGGTCGTCGCGGATCAGGCCGGCTTCACCTTCTTCGATATTTCGTTTACCGTTGCCCGTTTGGGCGATTAACCTTAAACTTGCGTTGCTGCGCCGTCATCCTTCGGGGCGGTTCCATCCTTTCAGATGGAACTGTCCCGTTTTAAATTGCCATCGCGCTCATCGAGTTGCTGTTCCATACATACCCCTGCAAACAAGCCGCGCATCTATATCACGATTGATCCTATGAAATTCTTCATTTAACCCTCATTATTCTTTTCAAGCAATACGCTTTTTCTCGCGGGCAGTCGCACGTTAATGCCATTTCCCATAGCCCTGTTTAGCAGACCCCTATCTATCCTGAATGTAACCTATATATCGTGCATTCTCTTACGGTACGGCCTTGGCGAACCTGGAAAAGCGGTCACGGCCCTGTTCTCCACGCGTCTTGCCCCGAACGGGGCATCAATTTCCGCCGCTGCTTCAGTGCGCCGCACGTCTTCTTCGCATCCCTCATAATGTACAATCGGGGAAGCCGGATGCTGTTCGCTTCCTACGCCACCTGAAACGGGTGATCAATTTGCCGATCTATCACAGCACGAATCATCCGCGCGTCGCTGTTCCCTGCGGTGCCTTTTACGCTCCGTGCATCCCCTCCGCCTGTGGATGCCAATCGCAAAACCACTGCCCCGCGTCCTGTCCAACCGTCATCGGCCTCGAAGGGCCGACAGGCCCGACAGGGCCCACGGGAGCTCGCGGCCCCACCGGAGACACAGGACCTACCGGTGCGACAGGTAAAAATGGCGTCGCGGGCCCTATCGGGCCCACCGGAAATACCGGCGCGACCGGTGCGACCGGCCCAACCGGGCCTACGGGAGCTGACGGGACAACGGGACCGGCCGGTGCGACCGGTTCAACCGGACCTATCGGGCCCGCAGGAAATACTGGCGCGACCGGGCCTACGGGAGCTGACGGAACAACGGGACCGGCCGGTGCGACAGGTTCAACCGGACCTATCGGACCCGCAGGAAATACCGGTGCGACCGGGGCGACCGGCCCAACCGGACCTACGGGAGCTGACGGGACAACGGGACCGGCCGGTGCTACAGGTTCAACCGGGCCTATCGGGCCCACCGGAAATACCGGCGCGACCGGGGCGACCGGCCCAACCGGGCCTGCCGGGCCTACCGGGCCTACCGGGCCTACCGGCGCGACCGGAACTGTTGCAAATGAATCCTTCGCTACATTTATTAACTATGGCGCTCAGTTCGTTGACGCCGCGCTGATCCCCTTCAGCACTGCGGTTGCCGACACGACGGGCCACATCGTGTCAAACGATAATCAGCGGATAAACCTGGCCCCGGGGTATTATCTCATTTCCTACCAGGTATCCGTCCTTCTGCGCACTGCCGGGTTTATCCAGGTCACCCCGTTCTATAACGGCGCTGTGCATATTGAAAACGGCCTTTATTACGCTTTGGGCACGCCTGAGCGCGCCAGTGGGCTGGGGTCGATCAGCTTTATCCTTGAGATTCCCACGGCGACCGTCTTCAGCCTTACCTATAACAGTCCCGTGGAAAGCACCGAAGGCACGCTTCACCTGACCATCATACGGCTCAACCGCAGCCTCTAGGACGCGTCTCCCTGACTGAAGCCTCAATAGGATTGTCTTCGCACGCGTTCCATCCACACGGTATTTAGGGGAAGATAAGCTGCACTTCTCAGTCTTTTTGAAAAGGGGGATCGTCTTGACGGTTTATTCCAGAAACCATACGTGCTTTTCCGGCCTCCTTAAATTCTGTCAGCCCCCGATGTGTTCGTCTCGTGTGTTTTCCGCGTACTGCCCGCCGCGCAGTCCGATGCCCGGTTCAGCCCTGCCGACCACAGGTTGCGAGGGCACAGGCTCAGCGCGCACGATCGATATCCCGCAATCGGCCGGAATCGTTGGTCTTGGTGATCCAACAGGCCGCACCGGCCCTACAGGTTCTATGGGCCCGACCGGACCCACAGGGCCGACCGGATGCACCGGCCCAGCCGGACCCACAGGGCTGACCGGATGCACCGGCCCAGCCGGACCCACGGGACCGACCGGTTCCACCGGCCCAGCCGGACCCACAGGGCCGACCGGATGCACCGGCCCAGCCGGACCCACAGGACCGACCGGATGCACCGGCCCAGCCGGACCCATGGGGCCTTCCGGCCCGGCGGGTACGCTTCCCGCCCCTGCTTCCGCCAGTCTGGCCAGTACGACAGCCCAGACGCTGGTACCAAACGGGCATTATGCGCCGGTGCATTTAACCCTGTACACGCCCCGTGATATAAGGCTGGAAGAAGACGGATGCACGGTAACGCTCCTGCGGGACGGGCTTTTCCTTATAAACTACGCGGTGATTCCTTCCGCCGGCGCAAACGCGGACGCAAGCGCCGCGCTTCTTCTTCCCAATCGCGGCGCGGTACCGCCCGTCCTACTGCTTTCCAACCGATCCATGCCGGCAAACGGCGTCTGCGCAACGGCGTCCTTTGTCGCCCCGTTTGCTTCAGGAGATCAGCTCTTTCTCGGGGTAAATTCCGCCGAGACGGTGATCCTATCCAGCCACTCCAAGCGCTGCGCAAACGCGTCGCTCTGTATCCTTCAGGTGGGCTGACACGGCATGCCGCCGTTTAGAACGGTCGTACCTCTAGGTCTGTGTTTCGCGCACCCTGCATACTGTGCGTTGCAACCCGGAAGCCGGCGTGCTATACTTGTCTTCGACAAATGAACCGGCAGGGGGAAAGTCCATGGCCTCGTTTGATCCGCGCGCGCTGGAACTTACCGTCCGTGCGGGAGAAGTGCTGCTCCAAAGCGGCGCGGAAATCTTCCGCGTTCAGGAGACGATGCTGCGCATTGCGGCTGCCTACCACGTGGAGCCGTTTCACGTGTACGTCATTTCCAACGGCATCTTCTGCTGTGTGGACGGCGAAGAGGGCCGGCGCATCAGCGAAATCCGTCACACGCCGCTCTCCCCCGTCCATCTGGGCCGGGTCGCCGCGGTCAACGCGCTCTCGCGAGGCATCGTCTCCGGCCAATGCACGCTGGGTCATGCCCTTCAAGAGGTAGCGCGCATCGAGTCAATGCCTTTTAAGCCCGCATGGGCGCAGGTCGTGGCTTCGGGCATTGGCAGCGCGGGTTTCGGCTATTTATTCGGCGCGAACCTTTGCGACGCGGGCGTTTCCTTTCTGGCTGGGGCGTTATTGCAGCTCTTCCTTTTCTTTTTCTCTCGGCACAAGGTTTCCAAGATCCTGCAAAATCTGCTCGGCAGCGCCGCCGTGACGCTCGTGTGTATCTTCTGCTGCCTGCTCTTCCCGGGGCTCACCCTTTCCAGCACGATCATCGGCGCAATCCTTCCGCTTGTGCCCGGCGTACCGCTGACAACTGCCGTGCGCGACTTTTTTAACGCCGACTATCTGTCCGGCACCATCCGCCTGATCGACGCGGTGCTCGTCGCCTCGTGCATCGCGCTCGGCGTAGGCTTCATGCTCAAGCTCTACAGTCTGTTTCCGGGAGGTCTCCTGTGATGCCGCTTCAAATTTTCGCCGCCTTTCTGGCCACCGTAGCCTTTGCGGTGCTCTTTCAGGCGCCGCGCAGCGAATACGTGCAGTGCGGTCTGGCGGGCGCGGTCAGCTGGGCCTGTTATACCCTCTGTCTGCACATCAGCGCTTCCGTCACGCTTTCGACGCTCGGCGCAACGATCGCGCTTACGCTGCTTTGCCGCCTGCTTGCGGTCGCCCGTCAAATGCCTTCCACGGTATTTCTCGTATGCGGCATCTTTCCGCTGGTTCCCGGCGCAGGCATTTACTACACCGCCTACCACTTCATCATGGGAGAAAACCAGCTCGCCGTCAGCCGCGGAATTGAAACCGTCAAAATCGCCGTCTCCATCGCGCTCGGCATCGTGCTCGTCCTTTCCCTTCCGGGTGGCTGGTTCTCAATCGGACGCTTCCTTCGCCGGACAGAACCCCGCGCCTGACTTTGACTCTATTCCTGCCGGTTTCGACACTTTTCCCGATCTGTCCATATCCACGCGCAGGCGCGCCGTGGTATAATCAGGCAGGTCTAGTCAAGGATGTGACAGGGATGCCGGATTCTATCATCACCAAGAACGCACTGGCGGCGGCCGTCAAAGAGCTGATGCAGCAAAAGCCCTTCGCCAAGATCAGCGTAGGCGACATCTGCGAGCAGTGCGGCATGAGCCGCAAGAGCTTTTACTATCACTTCCGCGACAAGTACGATTTGGTCAACTGGATCTTTTACAGCGATTTTTTAAGATCTCTGCAGGAAGAGCCCTGCGAAAACGGCTGGCTGCTGATGCGCAATCTTTGCCGCCTCTTTTATAAAGACCGCCATTTTTACGCCAATGCCCTGCAGGTGCGCGGGCAAAACGCCTTCCGAGATTACTTTGTTGAGGTGCTTGAGCCCTTCATCATCGCCTTTACGCAGGACATGGTCGCCGACCGCACGCATCAAAAATTCTTCATCACCTTTTATTGCGACGCATTTCTCACCGCCATCGTGCGTTGGCTATCTGAGGGCGCGGAAATTCCTCCGGATGAATTCGTCGACTTATTTGAAAGCGTCGCTGAACACTTCGTATCGCACCTGCCCAAAAATGAAGCTCCCGACGCCTGACGCGTATTTCTCATCGCGACAAAAAAATCCGCTCGGCCCTTTCAGGCCAAACGGATTTTTTCTTACTTATGCCCGATTTTGATGCCGCACGGATAGGCCGCTTCGGCATCGAACGCAGGGTCGGAGGTCACGCGCTCATAGAAGCGGTAGCCTCCGCTCAGGTTGTAGCATTCAAAGCCTCTTTGCGAAAGCATCCGGCAGGCGATGTAGCTGCGAAGCCCGCTATGGCAGTTGACGTAGATGGGCTTCTGCGCGGGAAGC
Organism: Beduinella massiliensis; assembly: GCF_900199405.1. Lineage (NCBI taxonomy): Bacteria > Bacillati > Bacillota > Clostridia > Eubacteriales > Beduinellaceae > Beduinella > Beduinella massiliensis. The sequence goes on along the minus strand of NZ_LT963430.1, from coordinate 1,871,801 downwards.
TCGTCCAATCGTTCCCGCAGGCTGTCCAGCGGGATGTTGAGCGCCCCGTCGATATGGCCACGCGCATACTCTACTGGCGTGCGCACGTCCAGCAACGTCACGCTCCCATCCCGCGGCAGGCAGGCCACGTCATGCCAGTGGAATTGCCGCACGAGCCCGCTCCGCACGTTCTCGATCACGAAGCCCGCCATGTTGACCGGATCCTTTGCCGAAGAATAGGGCGGTGCGTACGCCAGATCCAGCTCCGCAAGATCCTGCGCCGTCATTTGCGCGCGAATGGCCGTAGCCAGCACGTCAATGCGCTTGTCAACGCCGTCAAAACCTACGATCTGCGCGCCGAGGATTCTCCCGGTCGTCGGATCGTAAAGCGTCTTGACCGTCATATTGCTGCTGCCCGGGTAATAGGTCGCGTGCGACGCAGAAAACGTAAGCGCCTTATCGTACGGGATGCCCGCCGCCCGTACCGCCTTCTCATTCAGGCCCGTCGCCGCCACGGTCATGTCAAACAGCTTAATGACCGACGATCCCTGCGAGCCGGGGTAGTGCCGCGCGATACCGCAGATGTCGTCCGCCGCGATGCGTCCCTGCCGGTTGGCGGGCCCCGCCAGCGAGATGAGCGCGTCCTGTCCGCTGATGCTGTTTTGCACCTGCACTGCGTCGCCCACCGCGTAGATGTCCGGCGCAGAGGTGCGCATGCGCTCGTCCACGACGATTGCGCCGCGAAGACCGAGCGAAAGGCCAGCTTCCTTTGCGAGCGCCGTGTCCGGCGCTACGCCGATCGCGAGCACACACAGGTCGGCCAAAAGAGCCTTTCCGCCAGAGGTGCGGGTCACAATGCCGTCCTCGCGCGTCTCAAAGCCCTGCACGGTTTCGCCCAGCACGAGCGCTGTGCCCTTGCTTTTAAGGTAAGCATGCACTTCGCAGGCCATGTCGTAGTCGAGAGGCGCCATGACCTGATTCGCCCCTTCTACGACCGTGACCTGCACGCCTGCCTGCATCAGGTTTTCAGCCATCTCCAGACCGATGAAGCCGCCGCCCACGACGACCGCGCGCCGGGGCGCTGTGCGCTCGACGACCGCGCGTAGCTTGAGGGTATCCTCCACGGTGCGGAGCGTGTAGACGCGTTCGCTTTCAACGCCCGGAATCCCCGGACGCACCGGCCTCGCACCCGGCGAGAGGATCAGCCTGTCGTAGCTTTCCTCGTATTCAGCGCCGGTGGACAGGTCGCAAACCGTCACCGTCTTTCGCACGGGATCGATTCGCCGCACCTCGCAGCGTACACGAACGTCCACATTGAAGCGCCGCTTAAAGCTTTCCGGCGTTTGAAGCGTCAACGCTTCCCAATCCTTGATCGTCCCGCCGACATAATAGGGCAGGCCGCAGTTGGCGTAGGAAACGTATCCGCTGCGTTCAAAGACGACGATCTGCGCATCTTCGTCCAGCCTGCGCAGTCGCGCGGCTGCGCTCGCGCCGCCGGCGACGCCGCCCACGATGATGACCTTCATGTTCAGCACCTCTTTTCTCCGGCCGTTAAAGCCGTTTAATGGCAGTTGCCCGTGCAGTGATCGTGCCCATGGCAGTCGTGATCGCCCTCATGGTGATGGTTGCATGAGGTGTTCGGATCGTAAACCAGCGCGCCGTCCAGCAGCGCCTGCACGCAAGCGTCCGCGCTCCCGCTCGCGCCAGGATACAGCTCGATGCCTGCCGCCGCCAGTGCCGTGCGCGCGCCACCGCCGATCCCCCCGCAAATGAGCGCATTCACGCTGTTATTTTTGAGCAGAACTGCCAGTGCACCATGGCCCTCCCCCTGTGCGCTGACGACCTCGCTGCGCACGACCTTGCCGTCCGCAATTTCGTAGACCTTGAACTGCTCTGTGTGCCCAAAGTGCTGGAACACCTGTCCGTTCTCATAGGTTACCGCGATTTTCATTTGACATACCCTCCTGAATCCTACAATTCTGCGCCTCGCCACAGCGCTTCATCTTACACGCGCCGTCCTGTCCCCGGCGGCAATCCATTCCTCTGCATCCTCGACCGCAGCAGGCTTCCGCATGCGGGCAAAGCGCATAGCTTCCGCCCCGGATGACCAGCTTTCTGCCTTCCACGAGCACCTGCGCGAGCTTTCGCCGCGCCGCGTCGTAAACCGCCTGCGCGGTCGTCCGCGCAACGCCCATCTGCCGTGCAGCCTCTTCCTGTGTCAGCGCGAGCAGATCGATGAGCCGGATCGTTTCGTATTCGTCCAGCGTCATTTCCACCGGATCGCCCGCTCCGCCGTTTGCGGGCTCAAAGGTTTCACAGCCCGGCAGCGCGCAGATTCGTCTGCATTTCTGCGGCCTTGCCAATTTGATCACCTCGGTTATTTCTGGCATATGCCAATATTATCATTCTTTTCGCAGTCTGTCAACAAAAAAGAAGAGCGAAGACATGCCTTCGCTCAGACGGTCGACAAGGTATCGCCGCGTATGTAAGAGGGGATGCATCAAGGAACAGCATCCTCTTCATCCGCATTGGAAAAACATTTCCCGTGTCATTCGCAAAAGGAGCCTTCCTTTCGTACGAGGCCGCCGACATTTAACGATGTCCAGGGCGAAGGCGCGCCTTCGCTAAGCAATTCACGCGCGGCTGCACGCCGCGGCGTTCTCCTTCCCCGCGACCAGAGGGAAACGTGCCCGAAGCGCCGCTTCCAGCGGCAGCGCACCTATGTTCACATCTGAGCCATACAGCAGCCCATCTTCCGCCACCTCGACCAGGCATTCCTGAGAGGAGATAATACGATCCACATAGCGGATGTCTTCGTAGAGATCCATGAGGATCATCGGGTATCGTTGATGCGTACGCGCTTCCAGCGCAAAGCCTGCCACCTGTGCGCGGTCCGCCTGCGGGCAGTCCGGCTCTGCGATAAAGAGCACCAATGGGCTTTCGAGTTCCGCGACCCGTTGCATCGCCTCCCCGCAGGCCGCGTCCTCCGCGCAGCCATAACGCCAATGCGCCGCATACAGGCACTCCGCGCCGCGAAGCCGCCGGGCCAGCGCCTCCGCACCGTCTACCTGAGCGGGGACGGAAACGACGGCGTTGTGCGCGGACGAAAGCACGTCGATATCCGCCGGCAGGAGACGGGCATCCTTTAAGAAGCAGAGAAAAACGCTCCGCGGAAACCGGCTGAACAGCCGGGTAAGCACGCCGATGTCAGGCGCAGGCTCGTCTAGAAGCAGTTGATAGGTGTTGACGCCCAGCGCGGTCCCCCGTTCCACGATTTGCGCATAGGCTTCGACGGGCAGGGCCCCTGCACGCCCCGGCGCCATGTGCAGCAGCATCGTCCAGGGGACGCAGAAACCGCCGCGCTCCTCCGTCTCCCGGATGCGCCGCGCGCCGTTCGTCCAGCTTTCAAAGCCCACGTTGATGCCGACCCGTTTGAGCGTGCGGTGATCCACCCGCGCGACGAGGCGGCTGATGAGATCGTAATAAGGGCTGCTCTCGTTTTCGAGCAGGCCCTGAAAAAGGCAGAAAATCTGTGATTGAAACCTGCCCTTTGAAATCTGCCTGCCCAGATCGACCAGCCTGCGCACGCCGCGCCGCGGGTCCTTCTCGATCTGGCGGATTCCGCCGTCTACAGCAGCCTCGAGCAGCATTCTCTGGAGATTTACGCCGTCCAAAGCGCTCCCTCCTCGTCTAATCGATATTCGGCCATCCTTACGCCATCTGTACTATACCCGCTAAACGCCGGGCTGTGTATGGACAAAATCACCGTTCTGTCCCAAAAGGTGACAGAATGCAGTCATTCCGTTCTGCACGTCTGTCCCTCTCCTCCAGAAGGGATTACTGGATTCCTCGACCGACTTCCTCCGCAGCCTGTCCCTGTGGCTGCAAATGCATTTTGCCTCTTCTTTATCTGCGCTGCAGCGCCTAGCATCCTTCGATTTAATATGCTACAATGATCTCAAAAGATCAGGAGCGTTTTTATCAAGATGCAAGAGAACATCCGCATGATCGCATGGGAGGACGCGACCCTGCGCCCCAGCGACTATACCCATCCCTTTGCCCACCTGCACGAATCGAGCGAGGTGCTGTACGTGCAGGAGGGAGAAATCGAGGTGACGTTTCCCGAAAAGACGTATCGCGCCGCCGGGGGAAATCTGCTCTTCTTTGCGCCTTTGGAGGTACACCGCATTCGCATCCTTCGCGCGCCATACAGGCGATTCGGCCTGCGCGTTTCGCGTGAATCGCTTCTTTGCGCCGTGCGTGAGCCCGCTCTCTGCTCGATTTATACCGCGCGTCCCGCGGGCTTTTCCCATTTGCTGTGCCTTCCGGCAGCCCATCCAGAGGTGCCCGCCCTCTTTCGGGAGATCGTAACCCTCTACCGCGAAAAGAAGCCGTATTATCTGGACGCGATGGAGGCTGTGCTGAGTCTGTTCACCGTCCTGCTGAACCGCGCCTGCCCGAACGCGTTTCCTCTGGTTTCTCCCGCCATCCGTGACGTAGTGTACGAGGCGCGAGGCTATCTGGACGATCACTTCATGGAGAGTATTTCCATCGAAGCGCTGTCCCGCATGTTTTTCATGAGTCATTCGTATTTCACACACGCCTTCCATGCGCTGACCGGCAGCACCCCCAAGCAATACCTGAACCTGCGCCGCCTCGCCCATGCGCGCGTGCTGCTCGGCACCACGCATCAATCCATGGAAGAAATCGCGGCGCAGATTCGCTTTTCGGACAGCAACGCCTTCATCCGCGCCTTTAAAAAGGAGCTCGGCATCACCCCCGGCGTCTATCGTCGCCTAGTGGGCAGTTCGACGGCCCCCGCACCCGACAAGGCCGCCTATGCGCGGCGCATCGGCACGAAGCCCGCCGAACTATAGGAGCTGCCGTTCGCAGCGCTTCACCCACCCAAGCACGGCCTTGCCCTCCTCCGTAGCATCCAATCCGTCGACGTCCACCACGTCGACGTTTTCTTTTTGCAGAAACCATGCGTGCTTGAGCGGCATCAGGTGCTGCAAATGATGCTCAAAGAAGTCGCGCGACCGCGTTTCATCGGCCGCCTTGCGTGCGCGCAGCGTCTCGTCCCGCGCCCTGAGAAAGAGGATACGGCGCGGCATGCATGCGCGAAGGCAACGCAGCTCCTCCCTCAGCGCGGATTCCACATCCCAGTTTTCGCCGATCGATTGCGGATAGCAGAGGGTGTAAAACTCGATTTCCGCTGCACCGAAGTCCGTGAGCGTCACGGGATAGGCCTGCGCCCGCGCATAGCGATCGATTTCATTTTGTATCCAAAGCTTTTGAATCTCCACGTAGTCCGAAAATACCCGCTTGTCGAGCCCGCGGGCGCGCACCTTCTCAACGGTCTGCGCCGTACGCTCGAAGCTCACGTGCACCTCGGGCGCGCTTTGCGCGACGAAACGCGCCGCGCTCGTCTTGCCGGCCGCCATGCAGCCCTCCAGCGCCAAGATCAATGCCATGCCGATCCCACCTTTACTCGCATTGTAGCAAATTTACCCTTCATCTCTCATCGACCAAAACGCGCGTAAAACAGGCAATTTTATCGTTTTTTATAAAACGAAAGCGGGAAACGCCTCCGCTCCCCGCCGCCGGTATTTTATTTTTCCGCCTCCTGAGCGGCGATCCTTTCCGCCAGTTCATTTAGGTAGACCCAACGCTCCATCGCCTGTTCCAAACGTGCCTGCGCCTCCAGCTTTTGCTGCTCCAGTTCCTGCAAACGGACGTAATCGCTCGCCGCCGCCTCCATCTGCGCATCGATCGCCGCCGCCTGCGCTTCGAGCGTGGCGATCGTCTCGTCGATGGTCTCGTACTCCCGCTGCTCCTTGAAGGAAAAACGCAGCTCGCGCGTGCGCTCCCGCCGCCCCTGCGCCGGCCGTTCAAATTGCCCGCGTTCTCTCTCTCGCTCCGCCTCGTCCCGCAGGTTCGCGTACTCGCTGTAGGAGCAGACGTAAGGCGCAAGATGCGTTCCCTCGAACGCGAACAGGCGCCCGCACACACGATCCAGGAAGAACCGGTCGTGCGAAACGACCACCGCCGCGCCCGCGAAGCTGTCCAGATAGTCCTCAAGAATCGCAAGCGTCTGGATGTCCAGATCGTTCGTAGGCTCGTCGAGTAGCAATACGTTGGGAGAGAGCATCAGCACGCTGCAAAGATACAGCCGCCGCCGCTCGCCGCCGGAGAGCCTGCGCACCTGGGTATACTGCTGCTCCGGGGGGAAGAGGAAGCTCTCCAGCATCTGCGAAGCGCTCAGCTTTCCGTCCGGTGTCTGCACGTATTCCGCGATGGAGCGCATGTAGTCGATCACTCGAAGGTCGGGATCGACCGGCGGGTATTCCTGTGCAAAGACGCCGAAGCGAACCGTATCGCCTACGTCGATGCGGCCGCTGTCCGGCTGCTGCATCCTCGCAATCATCGAAAGCAGCGTCGTCTTGCCGCAGCCGTTGGGCCCTACGATGCCCACGCGGTCGTCGCGCAGCAGCACGTAGGAGAAGTGCTCGATCAGCTTCACGCCGTCAAAGCCCTTGCTCACGTCCTCGATTTCCACGACCTTGCGGCCCAGCCGCGCGCTGGCTGAACCCATTTGGAGCTGCTCCGTCCCTTTTGGGCCCTCGACCTTTGAAAGCTCCTCGTAGCGCTGAATGCGCGCCTTCTGCTTGGTCGAACGGGCGCGCGCGCCGCGCTTCAGCCATTCGAGCTCCGTGCGGAGGATGCTTCTGCGCTTTCTCGCGCTGGCGACCTCCATCTCCTCGCGCGCGGCCTTCTGCTCCAGATAGTACGAAAAATTGCCTTCGTGCACGTAGAGCCCGCCGCCGTCGATTTCCACGATGCGGCCGCATACGCGGTCCAGAAAGTATCGATCATGCGTCACCATCATCAGCGCGCCAGGGTAGCGCTTCAGCTCCGCCTCTAGCCATTCGATCGTCCGCTCGTCGATGTGGTTGGTCGGCTCGTCGAGCAGCAGCAGATCCACGGGCCGAATCAGCGCGGCGGCGAGCGCGACGCGCTTTTTCTGCCCTCCGGAGAGGGATGCGACGTCCTGCTCATAGTCCGCAACGCCGAGCTTTGTAAGCATCGTCTTCGCTTCGTACTCCGCGGCGTCCCGCACGTCCCGCGACAGGCCCAGGAACACCTGCTCCAGCACCGTATGCCCGCGCGCAAAATCCGGCGCCTGCGGCAGGTAAGCGACGGTCAGCGCGCTCTTTCTCGTGACCGTACCCGCGTCCGGCGCCTCCTCGCCCGCCGCGATCTTGAGCAGCGTGGACTTGCCCGTGCCGTTGAGACCCACCACGCCGATGCGGTCGCCGGGCTGCACGTACAGCGTCGCGCCATCCAGCAGCCTCCGTTCGCTGTACGCCTTGCAGATGCCCTCCAGGCTCAATATGCTCGCCATGTTTCATCCTCTATCTTCGTATGATTTCGTCGCAAAGGCGGTAAAGCGTCCCGCCGCAGCCTGGGCCCGCGAGCACGTCCGCCAGCCACTTCACCGGCTTGCGGACGCCGAACTGCACCCAGCCGTAGCGTGTCCTGCCAATGCGCTTTCCCTTTCGGTTGCTGTCCGTAAAGGTCAGCGTCTCCCCGTCGCAATCCTCCGTCAAAAGCAGGGTGTGCGGGCCGTTTCCGTCTCCGTAATTTCCCACGAACTGCAGCACATCGCCCCGCCGCGCCGTGCGAAGGAAAGCGGCCGCTTCCTCTGCGTTCGCCGCGCGCTCCTTTTCCCCGCTTTCGCGGAAGCTTCCCACCTCCACAAAGGGGTTGCCCGCCTCCCGCGGCAGATTCGTCCACATGACGCCGTAGCGCCAGGGGCGGCAGTCGGCCTTGTCCGCGTTGAGCGGCAGAGAGAGCGCCGCGTTCGGCGCGCTAAGCAGTCCGTAGCTGTCCGAGCAGTTCAAAAGCAGACGGGCAATGTAGTTCTTGCAGGTACCGGCATCCTGCGGGTCGTCGGCGCGCAAGAAGTTTTGCCGGTCGTCCTGCGCGATCTCCCTCGCATAAAGGATCAGATCGTCGATCAGCGTTTCGCGCGGCGTCCGCAGCTCCACGGAGTCTTCCGCGCAGGCGCCGTCTGCTCCGCAGCCGTGAAGCGTAACGGTCACCCGTCCCGCAATCGGCGGCAGCACCGCCGTCTGGTCGATTTCCTCTCCCGACGCCTCCAGCTTCATCGTCCCTCCATCCCACGCAAGAAGGACTTCCATGCGCTGCACGTTCCTGCCGGAGCCGGTAACTTTCAAGCGCCCGCCCGGCCCGATGCCGTCCGCCCCGCGTGGACTGCTCAGCTCTACCCGCGGCCTTTGCGGAACAGGCAAAAAGCTGTCATCCTCTTCCCCCAGCGTCCGCTGCGCCGGGGCTATCATCATCAGCACCATCATCATCATCGCGATGGCGCGCCTTCTCATGCTTTCCTTCCTCTTCTTCCTCCGGCAGGATGGCCCGCGCGTCCGCGCAGGTAATCGTCTGCAGCTGCTCCACCGTCAGCGTGCCCGTTTCCTTCGCGAGGCGGTTGGCCTGTGCCTCCACGAGCTTTTCCAGCGTGTTTCGCATGCCGCGCGCATTGCCGAAGTCTACGCGGTCGGCGGGTCCCATGCGGTCGAGCGCGCCGCGGATGACGGCGTTCGCCTCTTCCTCCACCGTATAGCCCTGCCTCTTCGCGTTCATCGCGAGGATGGCCATCAGTTCGTCCGTCGTATAGTCCGGGAAATCGATGTACTTGTTGAAGCGGGAAAGCAGCCCGGGGTTGGAGCCCAGGAAATCCTGCATCTCATCTGTGTAGCCCGCGACGATGACCACCAGATCGCTCCGGTTGTCCTCCATCAGCTTCACCAGCGTGTCCACCGCCTCGCGTCCGAAGTCGTTCTCCATGCCCTTTCGGGTGAGCGCGTACGCCTCGTCGATGAACAGGATGCCGCCCATCGCGCTCTTTACGACCTCCTGCACCTTGAGCGCCGTCTGGCCGACGTATCCCGCGACCAGTCCCGAGCGATCCGTCTCGATGAGCTGGCCCCCGGAAAGAAAGCCGAGCTGCTTGTAAATCTTCGCGATCAGGCGGGCGATGGTCGTCTTGCCCGTGCCGGGATTACCCGTGAAGACCATGTGAAAGGACATGTCCATCACGCGCAGGCCGTTTTCCTCGCGCAGCTTCCGTATTTTGATGAGATTGACGAGCGTTTCCACCTCGCGCTTGACGTTATCAAGCCCGATGAGCGCGTTCAGCTCCGCCATCAGCTCGTCCATCGTCTGCTCCGGTTCCTGCTGTGCTGTTTTCTTCTGCGTGTCCGACTCGTTCTCCTTCTTTTGGGCGGGCGCTTCCGACTGATCCCCCTCGTCGTCCCCGGCGCGCGGCGTAATCGCTCCGCGCACGGCGTCCGCCCCCGCGCCCAGCATTTCACCGATGCCCCTCACGAGGTCGCTTCCCGTAACGCCCCTATGCGCTGGCTTCACCGGGCCTGCAAAGGAGGCCAGCGTGCGCTCGTAATCCGCGATAAAGGCGCTCTCCTGCCTATCCACACCGCCTGAAACGGCCGCGAACGCGCGCAGGATCGCAGGCACCGCCTCTATAAAGACATCCGCGTCCCGGGTGCCGTCTTTACGGTCGTGCGCGCAGGCGCAGCGCAGCAGCAGGGGCGTCCCCTGCGCGAAAGAACGGTTCCGGTGCGCGACGAGCGCGAGGTTTTGTGCGCGCGATACGTCCAACGCGTCCATCCCCGGAAGGCGCGCAATGAAGTCGCGCTGAGCTTCGCCGGCCTCGCCGCCCGTCGTGAACGTCATCTGCAGCAGCAGCGCCTGGATATAGATCGAAAGGAACAGCCGCACGTCCGAAACGCCGACCTGATCCCAGTTCCCGCTTTTCACCACCGCGTCGCATACGGCCTCCAGCCGCGCGTACTGTCCCCTGGCTTCCCGCATCAGCGCTTCCATCTGGTATCTCCTATCTTTATCGCTTGAACTTTTTCATGATCCGCTGCACTTCACTTTTTCGCAGCAGGAAGACGTCCGCCGCCCGTACGCTGTAGGAGCGCATGAAGTATATCAGGAACAGCGCGCCCGCGACCGTATACGAAAGCACGGAGGCGATGGCCGCGCCCTCCTTGCCCATGGCCGGAATCGCGATGCAGTTGGCCGCGACGTTCACCGCCACGCTGCCCGTGAGCATGCCCAGATACGTACCCTTTCTGCCCTGAGCCAGCAGCAACGTCCCGATGATCTTGAAGTAGCTCATGCTCAGCACGCCGACGAGCAGGATCACCGTCACGCCGTAAGCGGGCATGTACTTGCTGCCCCCGACCACAAGGATTGCGGGCTTCCCGAAGAGCACAATGCCGACGATGACGAGCAGCGTCAGATATAAATTGATTTTCAGGCTCATGGTGATCTCGCCCACCGCGTCATCCTTTGCCGTACGCGAGAAGAGCACCTCTCGGAATGCGTCCGAGATCAGCCAGCCGTACTCCGAAAGCGAAACGCCCAGCGTGTAGTAGCCGATCTGCGCGTCGGCCACCCCGAACCAGCCCATCATGATCACGTCCAGGCGGTAGTTGAGCGTCAGCATCAGGGTCGTCAGCATCGTGACAAAGCCGAACGGAAGGATCTTCTTCGCGAACCGAAGGTCCGCGCGCAGCGGATTAGGCACCTGCCTGAGCCGTCTGAAGGCCATCACCACCGTGATCACGTCGCCTACGACGATCAGCCCCAGCGCCACCAGCAGCGAAGGCTCCAGGGTGTAAAAGGCGAGGATCGTAATCAGCGTGTTGGTAATGCGCGCGGTAAAGAAGATGACGTTTTTAAACTTTACGTCCTCCACCGTGATTGTAAAGCTCATCTGGTTGGCGAGCACCTGAATCGGCGCGATCAGGCACACCGCCGTCAGCGCGAACGAATCGAAAATAAACGCAAGCGCCACGCCCACTACCGTGTAAACGATAAACTGGAGCAAAAAGATGCGCAGGAACTTGTCCAGCGCGTTTTGAAGCCCCTGCCGTTTGTAAAACGGGTAGGGCTGATACAGGCCGAAGTTGGCCACGATCGCGACGATCGTCAGCGGCGCGTTGATCTTGGCGAGCTGACCCTTCAGCTCAGGGCCCAGGTAGCGGTTGGAGTACGCGGATGCGACCAGCCCGATCAGCAGTGCGAATACCTTCGTCAGGATCGTAAAGACGTAGTCGTTGTTCGCGATCCTGCGGGCGACTTGTTTGATAGCCATCGCTGTTCCCCTTTTGACAAATCGTTGGGTTTCTTTTCTATTATACCCCGAAGTCCGTTTTTTGCATAGCCGGATTTACGCACCCGCGGGGCACCCGGCGCATAAGGTATATCGGGTCCCAACCCCTGCAACGGAGGTGCAAACAAGATGTATATCACCGATAATCATGAAAACTGCGCATGGGTGCAGCCCCTCGGCTGCGGCTGCGCTGCCAATAGATGTTCCCTCGCGGGCGTAGGTTCCGTTGCCGAAAACGGCTGCACGCTCGTCATTCATAAGATTCTGCTCGACGCCTGCGGCAACCAGGCCTGCACGCCCCGTACCTTCTCGATTTGTGTCAAGGGCCCCAGCTACCCGTGCGGCGAGGTTTTCCAGATGACCGCCGGCAGCTGCCGGACGCTCGACGAGCCGCTCGTCCTCACGGGATTGATCTGCGGCGACTACACCATCGAAGAGATCAACGACGAACCCCGCCGCTATTGCTCCACGATCACCGGCAGCTGCGTCTGCGGCAACTGCGTGCGCCTTACGCCCGGCTGCCCGCCCGCCGTGGTGACGATCATCAATCGCCGCCGGCTGTGCCGTTGGGGCTGCTGCAGCGGTATCGGCAGCATCGGCGGCTGCGGCGGCTCCTGCGGCTGCGGCGGATGTTCCTGCGGCTGCGGCGGAAGCTCCTGCGGCTGCGGTGGAATCTCCTGCGGCTGCGGCTCAAATTCCCGCCTTGGCTGTGGGTGTGTAAATGCCCGGCTCAAAAGCTGATGATCCCATGCACCGCCCGGAAGCGCTCGCTTCCGGGCGGCCTTTTTTCTCCTCCGGTCATTGCGCACGTCCACATGCGCGATAAAGCAAGGCAGCGCATCACGGCCGGAGCCTCAATCGGCCGCAAAGCAGGCGTTCAAAACGTCCACCCCCGCCGCAAAGCGTCCCCGATCGTCCCGCTCCTTGTCGATGCCGTTTGAAAGCAGCACCGCCGTCGTCCCGTCCTTCGGGTCAAAGTACGCCTCACACAGCACACCGTATACGTTCCCCTGGTGCCCCCAGAGGGTTCTGCCGCGAACGAGATTTTCCCGGACCTCCATGCCCAGCGCGCGTCCGCTTTCGCAGCCTACACTGCCTACTTTATTTTGCGTGCTTCGCATCAGCTTCACCGTTTCCGGCTCGAGCACGCGTACGCCGTCCACGCTTCCGTCGCCCGCGAGCAGGCGAAGCAGCCGCGTAAGATCCGGGCCGCTGATCATCAGGCTGCCCACCGCGAGGTCATAGTGATCCTCCGGCGCGAAATCCGACGTACGCACGTCCTTCAGCGGATCGTAGCCCATGCTGCCGCTCTCGCGGTAGGACGCAGCGATGCGGTCGGGCTCCCTCATTGCCTCCGCCGTGTAGGCGGCGTCGATGCCAAGCGGCGCAAAGACGAGACGGCGCATCGCGGCATCCAGCCCTTCGCCCGTCGCGCATTCGATGAGGCTGCCGACGATGCCTGCGCCGAAGTTGGAATACTCCACGCGCGTTCCCGGTTCCCAGGAGGCAAAGTTGCGCTTCACGTTTTCACCGCTCGATAGCATTTCCTTCAGCGCCTTGCGCCCTCGCCCATCCTTTTCGGCGTAATCCGCGTTGTGCTTCATGCCCGCCGTGTGCGTCAGCAGCTGGCGCAGGGTGATGGGCGTCTGGGGGTAGCGCGGATTGCGCACCGAATAGCCCAGCACATCGCCGATGTCGCCGTCCAGCGTCAGCAGCCCCATCTCGCACAGCCGCAGCGCCCCGATCGCCGTCACCATTTTCGTGACCGAAGCCGTCAAAAATGCCGTATCCGCCGTGACCGCGTCGCCGTTTCGCCGCTTCGTTTGCCCATAAGAAAACGTCTGAAGCCCTCTCTCCGGCGTGTACAGACAGACCACAGCGCCGAGCGCGTGGTTTTCTCGAAGCACGCGTCGTACTTTTGTCTCAAAGGCGCTATCCGCAAACGCGCCCGTACAGTTTATCGTCATGCACAGCGCCATGAGCAGGCTGATCCATCCCTTCAACGCAAGACGCCCCCTTTTCACTCTATTGTAGCGAAAAGGGGGTGCGCTGTAAAGATTGCGCTAACGCAGCAAGCCGATTATCGCAGGCTTAGGCCGCGATGTCGTTTCTCCGCAGGCGCTGCGCTGCCAGAAACAGAAACGCAGCCGCATAGATCACGGCCGCGCACAGCAGCCGCATCCCCATCGTCAGCCCCATGTTTTCCTCCGATTGCGCCCCCAAGCCGACGATGAGCAGCGTATTCGGGTAGGGAATCTCCCTGCTTATGACGAATGTACCCAGCCCTACGACGCAACTCGCCAGCGCGATGCCGATGGGGACGGCGAAGCTGCGGATGCGCATGGAAAGGTAGAGCTGCATCGCCGCGATGGGCAGCGCTGCCAGCCAGCCGAACAGGAACCACTCGAGCGCCCGTGGCGGCACAGGCGCTGCGATGTGAAACAGCGCCTTGCCGCACAGCAGCACGAGCGTGACGAAAAGCGTGTGCTCCAGCAACACCACGCATGCGAGCACGATGAACTTCGCCCCGATCAGCGTCCTGCGCCTGACGGGGACGGTCATCAGCCGGTTCCAGTTGTGCTCCCGGTGTTCCACTCGCCAGAGACAAGACGCGCAGATGGCGATCATCATGGGGTAAAAAAAGTATCCATAGAAGAGGCCGTTCTGCACCCAAAGGTTTCCCCATTGCTCTCCGCTGAGCAGCGAGGCGTTGATCGAATAGGTAATCGCGCCGATCGCGCAGGAAAGCAGCGCCAGTACCACCGCCGGCAGCAAAATCTTTGAGCGCCTGCACTTTTCCAACTCGGCAATAAGCACGTCCATCATTCTAAATGCCTCCCTTTCAGCAATCCCGCCGTGCGATCTTCCGCCTCGCGAGCATGTAAAACCCCACGCCCGCGAGCCCCGCAAGGATCACCGGCGTCATGCGGATCGCCGTATCCATGACTTTAAACTGCCCCGGACTCGTCTCCTGCGGCACAGCAGTGATCAGCTCCGCAAAGTTGCCGTAAAGCAGCAGGTTGCGAAGCGGCGCGGGCAGCAGGCTGGATATAAAACCGATCAGCGCCCCGAGCATTCCTTCAGACAGCGCGATCAGCTGGTTCTCATATAAAAGGGCAAGAAACAGCGAAATTGCAGCGGCGGGCAGACTGACCAGCAACGTTCCCAGCGTGAAGCGCAGCAGCACGCCCGCATCCGGTTTGCCGGGGATGCCGATGCTTCGCCCGACCGCCAGGGAGATTGCGGTTTGCGCGGCCACCGAGAGGGCCGCGATCGTCATCAGTACGCCCATCTTGCAGTCCCACAGCCGTGCGAGGCGCTGCCCGCAAAGACAGGAAAGCCTGAGCCCGCCGTCGTGCTCCATATCCGCCAACCGGCTGGCGCAGACGGCCAGCATCGCCGGAAAAAACAATCCGTTGAACATGCCGAAGGGAGAAAGCATGTAGCCCCACGTCGCGGCCTCTCCCGGTGCGGTCAGGCGCTCCCGCTGAGACAGAAGATTCGCGCTCACGAACAGCGCCTCCGCCCCGATCATGAGCATCGCGGTCAGCAGCACGCGCTTGCCCCGCAGCTTTCGCCATTCGATCCAGAAGGAACGCATCATAGCGCGGCCTCCTTTCCCGTCATCTCCAGAAAGACCTCTTCCAAACTGCGCATGCGCTGCTCTACGCAATACACATCGACGCCCGCTTCCACCATTTTTTTCACGGCGAGCGCCGCCTGTTCGTCCGTCGCGCCCTCCAGGGAAAGGCCGTCCGCTCCGTGCGCCGCCCCCATGACGGAAAGCGTTCTTGCGGCCAGCGCATCGTCTGAGGTGCGAATGCGCGTCACAGGCCTTCGCATCTGCCGCAGCGTCTCCATGCTGTCCTGAAAGATCAGCTCCCCGTGCTGAATGATGCCCACGGCCGTGGCCATGCGGTCGATTTCGGAGAGAAGATGGCTGGAAATCATCACGGTCATGCCGTATTCCTGCGGCAGGCGGCGGATGAGCTCGCGGATTTCCTCGATGCCGGCGGGGTCGAGTCCGTTCGTCGGCTCGTCCAGCATCAGCAGCTTGGGAAAACGAGCGATTGCCATCGCGATCCCCAGGCGCTGCTTCATGCCCAGCGAGTAGGCGCGCACCTTCTTGTCCATCTGCCCTTCCATGCGCACGATTCGCACCGCCTCCCGGACGTTTTGTTCCGGCAAGTCGAGCAGCCGCTGCAGCACGCGCATGTTTTCTCTTCCCGTCAGGTGTCCGTAGTAGGCGGGCGATTCGATCAGGGAGCCGACGGAGCGCAGAATTTCGATGCGGTTTCTCTCTGTAAACGGAAGGCCCAACACCTCGACCTGCCCGTCGCTTGGCTTCACCAGCCCCAAAATCATCTTCATCGTCGTCGATTTCCCTGCGCCGTTCGGGCCGAGAAATCCATAGATTTCCCCCTCTCGCACCTGCAAATCCACATCCCGCACGCGCATCATGCCGCCGTATACCTTGGTCAGTCCCTTTGTCTGAATGATGGCCTGCATCATCGTCACCTCCGCTTGTTCTAGCGGATTCCATTCTAATCGTTCCGCCTTGCGCTTCCCTTGCAGAAACCTTGAATTTATCTTGATTTTTCATCGGAAACGGACGAGCCGCTCTGTTTTCTGGTATTCTATAGGAAAGAGGTGATTTCATGTTGCGCCATCAACGCCGCATTCTCGCCGTAGACGACGACCCGCAGCTTCTCTCCATGCTGTGTGACATCCTCCGCGAGGACGGGTATTCACTCGTCGATACCGCCGCCACGGGACGCGAAGCCCTTGGCCTTCTACGCAGCCAGCCGCCGGACCTCATTTTATTGGACGTCATGCTGCCCGACATCAGCGGCTTCGACCTCATGCGAACCCTCCGCGCTTCGATGGACGTGCCCGTCATCTTCCTTACCGCGCGCGGTGAAGGCGAAGATAAGTTTGCGGCCTTTCATCTGGGTGCAGACGACTACCTCGTCAAGCCTTTTCTGCCGCGTGAACTGCTCTTCCGCATCGCGGCGGTGCTGCGACGCGTCTATCCCGAAACGCCGGAGCGCTTTGCGCTGCCCGCATGCGAGGTTGACCTGTCGCGCGCATCCGTCCTGCGGGAGGATGGCGAGATACCGCTCACCGCCAAGGAACACGCGATTTTGCAGAAGCTCTTCGAGGCGGAGGGGCGCATCGTCACGCTGGGCAGCCTGTGCGAGACGGCCTGCGGCGAACTGTACCAGGGGTACGAAAGCACGCTTATGACCCACATTCGCCACATCCGGGAAAAGATCGAGCGAGATCCGTCCACTCCCGAAGCGCTGCTCACGGTTCGTGGGCTGGGGTACAAGCTCGTGCGCCGCAAGGAGGAAAACCTGTGAAATTCCAGCGTTTTTTTCGCCGCTATGTCGTGCGCAGCCTTGCGATCTTCGCGCTATTTATCATTGTAAATCTGGCCGCAATGGGCGCCTTTATCTTCTCGCATCTTGGGAAGCAGGAATCCATCGGCACGGCGGATCTGCTTGACGTGCTAGAGGCAGGCTTGACCGCGGATGGCTTTGGCGCCGATGCGCAGGCGGCCCTTGAAGAAAGGGAGTGCGGCGCATTCTTCGTGGAGGATGATACGCTGCGCATTCACCACAGCGTAAACGTGGATGCATCGCTTCCGGCGCGGCTGACGGCCGGAGATATCGCGCGTATGACGCGTTGGTATTACAAAGAGCACCCTGTCTTCGTGCGCACGAACGCCGAAGGCATCATCGTCCTGCTATGTCCCACGGGAAGCATTTGGCGCTACAACGCCTATTTCGATACGGACATCCTTCTCGCTATGGCTTGCGGCGTTCCATTTTTATTCCTCAGCAACGTGGCTCTTTGCGTAGCGCTGGTGCTCAAGACAAACAGGCGCTTTCAGCGAGAATTTGGGCCGTTGCTAAGCGGCATCGACGCGCTGTCCCACGGCGAGTTCGTAAAGCTTGCCCCCGAAGGGGAACTGGCGGACATTCGCCTTGGACTCAACCGCGCCATTTCCATCCTGCAACAGCGCGATGAAGCGCGCGGACGATGGATCGCCGGGGTTTCGCATGACATCCGAACGCCGCTTTCAAAGGTGATCCTTCAGGCGGACACGCTCTCCCATGCCGCGATCGGGCCGGAAGAACAAAAACGCGCCGTCCTCATCCTGCGGCAAAGCGAGCGCATCCGCCGGCTTGTCAGCGACTTGAACGCGGCCTCCGCGCTCGAATACGACATGCAGCCCCTGCGTCCCGCGCTCTTTTATCCCACCCAGCTCATCCGCCAAATCGTCACCGACCTGCTCAACGACGGCCTGGAGCCGATCTTTTCCGTCTCCTTTGAAGCGGACGAATCCGCAGAGCTTCTACGGCTGAATGGCGACGCCGAGCTCTTCGGACGTGCGGTTTCCAACCTGCTGTACAACAGCATACAGCACAACGAAGAAGGGTGCTCTATCGCCGTGCGCATACGCTTAGGCGATGGCTACGAAGTCGAAGTTCTGGACGACGGCCTGGGCTTGCAAATTGACAGCAATCCCGTCGTCCGGAAATTAAGCCGCCTTGAAACGCACGGCATCGGTTTGGATCTCGTTCGGCGCATTGCACAGGCGCATGGCGGCAGCTTGTCTCTGGAAAACGTGACGCCGCACGGCTGCCGGGCGCTGCTGCGCTTCCCCGTCGAGCAAGCACCCGGAAAGAACTAAAAAAAGAACCCACGCTTGGATTGAAGAGAACCGATCCAAGCGGGGATAGCATCCCCAAAACGAGAAAAAAGAGAGCCACTTTCGACTCTCTTTTTTGAATGGAATCCGGCAGCGACCTACTCTCCCGGGCCGTCACCAGCCAAGTACCATCGGCGCATAAGGGCTTAACTTCTGTGTTCGGTATGGGAACAGGTGGATCCCCTTCGCCATTGCCACCGGAAATCTCTCAAGGTCTTCGTACCTTGAAAACTGCACACCCAGCCTTCCAACATCCTGCGCTCTTCAACCAATCTCGCTTTTCCGTACTCTCGTACGCTCTTTTACGTTGGCCTCTTCTAAGATTCTCTCGCAGCTCTTTCCAGCCGCTTCTTAGATCAAGCCCTCGACCGATTAGTATCATCAAGCTCCAAACATTACTGCTCTTCCACCGATGACCTATCTCCTGGTAGTCTTCCAGGGGTCTTACTTCTTTCGAATGGGACACTTCTTCTTGAGGGGGGCTTCACGCTTAGATGCCTTCAGCGTTTATCCCGTCCGCACTTCGCTTCCCTGCTGTGCCGTTGGCACGACAACAGTTGCACCAGTGGTGCGTCCACTCCGGTCCTCTCGTACTAGGAGCAGCTCCTCTCATGTGTCCTACGCCCACGATGGATAGGGACCGAACTGTCTCACGACGTTCTGAACCCAGCTCGCGTGCCGCTTTAATTGGCGAACAGCCAAACCCTTGGGACCTGCTTCAGCCCCAGGATGCGACGAGCCGACATCGAGGTGCCGAACCTCCCCGTCGATGTGGACTCTTGGGGGAGATCAGCCTGTTATCCCCGAGGTAGCTTTTATCCGTTGAGCGACGGCAATTCCACTCTATACCGCCGGATCACTAAGTCCTACTTTCGTACCTGCTCGACTTGTCAGTCTCGCAGTCAAGCACCCTTCTGCCTTTACGCTCTTTGAATGGTTTCCATCCATTCTGAGGGTACCTTTGAGCGCCTCCGTTACTCTTTCGGAGGCGACCGCCCCAGTCAAACTGCCCGCCTGACACTGTCCTTCCGCCGGTTCACGGCTTGAAGTTAGAATTTCAATAACAGAAGAGTGGTATCCCAACGGCCGCTCCACGAAGACTGACGTCCTCGCTTCTTAGCGTCCCACCTATCCTGTACATCCGTTATCAAAATCCAATGTCAGGTTACAGTAAAGCTCTACGGGGTCTTTCCGTCCAGTCGCGGGTAATGTGCATCTTCACACATACTTCAATTTCACCGGGCCCCCTGTTGAGACAGCTCACAAGTCGTTACGCCATTCGTGCGGGTCGGAACTTACCCGACAAGGAATTTCGCTACCTTAGGACCGTTATAGTTACGGCCGCCGTTTACTGGGGCTTCGGTTCTCTGCTTCGGGTTTCCCCTAACACTTCCCCTTAACCTTCCAGCACCGGGCAGGCGTCAGCACCTATACGTCAGCTCTCGCTTTCGCAGATACCTGTGTTTTTGCTAAACAGTCGCTTGTGACTATTCTCTGCGACCTCTTTCGAGGCACCCCTTCTCCCGAAGTTACGGGGTCATTTTGCCGAGTTCCTTAACAGGGGTTCTCCCGTCCGTCTCAGGATTCTCTCCTCGCCCACCTGTGTCGGTTTCCGGTACGGGCACCTTCAGGCTCACTAGCAGCTTTTCTCGCCAGCGTGAACTCAGACGCTTCGCTACTTATTTTCGCTCCCCGTCACGCCTCAGCTTTTAGGACTGCGTACTTCACTACAGCCCAACCTCGACGCTTGGACGCGGTTGACCATCACCGCGCTCGTCTTATCCTTCTGTGTCACTGCTTCGCTCAATCGCCTGTCGGTGGTGCAGGAATCTCAACCTGCTGTCCATCGCCTACGACTTCCGTCCTCGGCTTAGGCCCCGACTTACCCTGGGTGGATGAACCTTCCCCAGGAATCCTTGGGCTTTCGACGCCCATGTTTCTCGCATGGGTCTCGCTACTCATACCGGCATTCTCTCTTCCATGCAGTCCACTGGTGCTCCCGCTCCAGCTTCCGCCCGCATGCAATGCTCCTCTACCGATGCTTACGCATCCCGCCGCTTCGGTGTTACGTTTTAGCCCCGTTACATCTTCGGCGCTGAACCACTCGACCAGTGAGCTATTACGCACTCTTTAAATGTGTGGCTGCTTCTAAGCCAACATCCTGGTTGTCTCTGCAATCCAACATCCTTTTCCACTTAACGTATACTTTGGGACCTTAGCGGACGATCTGGGGTGTTCCCCTTTTGACCGCGGAACTTATCTCTCGCGGCCTGACTCCCGGACATCAATTGTGCGGCATTCGCAGTTTGATAGGGTTCGGTAAGCTTTGTGGCCCCCTAGCCCATTCAGTGCTCTACCTCCGTCAATCTAATCCGAGGCTAGCCCTAAAGCTATTTCGAGGAGAACCAGCTATCTCCGGGTTCGATTGGAATTTCTCCGCTATCCACAGGTCATCCCCGCCTTTTTCAACAGACGTCTGGTTCGGTCCTCCATGAAACTTTACTTCCACTTCAACCTGCCCATGGATAGGTCACCCGGTTTCGGGTCTACGTCATGCAACTCGACGCCCTCTTCAGACTCGCTTTCGCTTCGGCTTCAGACCTTCAGTCCTTAACCTCGCTGCATAACGTAACTCGCCGGTCCGTTCTACAAAAAGTACGAGATCGCACCTTTATCGTGCTCTCTCTGCTTGTAAACACAGGGTTTCAGGTTCTCTTTCACTCCCCTCCCGGGGTTCTTTTCACCTTTCCCTCACGGTACTATGCGCTATCGGTCACTGGATCGTATTTAGCCTTGGAGGGTGGTCCCTCCTGCTTCCCACCGGATTTCTCGTGTCCTGCGGTACTCTGGTACCGGCTAGCCGTGTCTGCCTTTCGCTTACGGGGCTCTTACCCTCTCTGGCGGCGCTTTCCAGCGCTCTTCTTCTAAGCTTTCACGTACATGTCGCCGGCCCACAACCCCAGCCGACCGTAGTCTGCTGGTTTGGGCTCTTTCCCGTTCGCTCGCCGCTACTTAGGAAATCGATGTTTCTTTCTTTTCCTCCGGGTACTTAGATGTTTCAGTTCCCCGGGTGCCCTCTCCCCAGGCTATCTATTCACCTGGGAGTGACGGGACATTGCTCCCGCCGGGTTTCCCCATTCAGATATCCACGGATCTAAGCCTGCTTGCGGCTCCCCGTGGCTTTTCGCAGCTTGCCACGTCTTTCTTCGGCCTCCAGTGCCATGGCATCCACCCTGTGCCCTTAGTATCTTGATCGTCTTTCATACTCTCGTA
Source organism: Beduinella massiliensis (assembly GCF_900199405.1). Classification (NCBI taxonomy): domain Bacteria; kingdom Bacillati; phylum Bacillota; class Clostridia; order Eubacteriales; family Beduinellaceae; genus Beduinella; species Beduinella massiliensis. The sequence continues at coordinate 1,850,607 of NZ_LT963430.1, read as the reverse complement.
TGCTGAGAATCTTTCCTGAGACCAACTGCAAAATTGTTTCGCAACTGGTTGTTTTCTTCACAAGATGTTTTCCATCTGGTTGTGCAGTTTTCAAGGTGCGCCGCGCACCGCCTCGCTTCGCGAGACCCACCCTTTTCCAGGGTATGTGCGCCTCAGGGGTTCTTCAATCCCTGAAAACGATACAGCTTAGAGATTTCTCCGCATCCGCAACCGGCAGTCTCTTCTTTGACGCTCTCGCGTCTTCAGTGCTTTACACTGTTTTCTTCTTCCACACAGTCTCCTGTGCTTCTTCGACCTAAAGATGAGCTCGGATGTTTCCATCTTCGCTTTCTCCCTAGAAAGGAGGTGATCCAGCCGCACCTTCCGATACGGCTACCTTGTTACGACTTCACCCCAGTCATTGGTCTCACCTTCGAAGGCTGACCCCTTTCGGTTATCTCACCCGCTTCGGGTGCTCCCAACTCCCATGGTGTGACGGGCGGTGTGTACAAGGCCCGGGAACGTATTCACCGCGGCATGCTGATCCGCGATTACTAGCAACTCCGACTTCATGTGGGCGGGTTGCAGCCCACAATCTGAACTGGGACCACTTTTATGAGATTCGCTCTACCTTACGATTTCGCTCCTCTTTGTAGTGGCCATTGTAGCACGTGTGTAGCCCAGGTCATAAGGGGCATGATGATTTGACGTCGTCCCCACCTTCCTCCGAGTTGTCCCCGGCGGTCTCTCCAGAGTCCTCGCCTCTACGCGTTAGTAACTGGAAACAAGGGTTGCGCTCGTTGCGGGACTTAACCCAACATCTCACGACACGAGCTGACGACAACCATGCACCACCTGTCTCAGATTGAGCAAGCTCACACCGTATCTCTACGGCTTTACCTGGATGTCAAGACCTGGTAAGGTTCTTCGCGTTGCTTCGAATTAAACCACATGCTCCGCTGCTTGTGCGGGCCCCCGTCAATTCCTTTGAGTTTCAACCTTGCGGCCGTACTCCCCAGGCGGAATGCTTATTGTGTTTACTCCGGCACAGAAGGGGTCGATACCTCCTACACCTAGCATTCATCGTTTACAGCGTGGACTACCAGGGTATCTAATCCTGTTTGCTCCCCACGCTTTCGCGCCTCAGCGTCAGTTACAGTCCAGAAAGCCGCCTTCGCCACTGGTGTTCCTCCCGATCTCTACGCATTTCACCGCTACACCGGGAATTCCGCTTTCCTCTCCTGCTCACAAGCCCAGCATTATCCAAAGCAATTCCCACCTTGAAAGCGGGACTTTCACTTCAGACTTACCAGGCCGCCTACGCGCCCTTTACGCCCAATCATTCCGGACAACGCTCGCCCCCTACGTATTACCGCGGCTGCTGGCACGTAGTTAGCCGGGGCTTCCTCCTATGGTACCGTCATTCTTTTCGTCCCATAGGACAAAGGTTTACGACCCGAAAGCCTTCTTCCCTCACGCGGCGTTGCTGGGTCAGGGTTTCCCCCATTGCCCAATATTCCCCACTGCTGCCTCCCGTAGGAGTTTGGACCGTCTCTCAGTTCCAATGTGGCCGATCACCCTCTCAGGTCGGCTACTGATCGTCGCCTTGGTGGGCCGTTACCTCACCAACTAGCTAATCAGACGCGAGCCCATCTCTCACCGGATTGCTCCTTTGACCCCTATGCCATGTGGCACTGTGGTCTCATGCGGTATTAGCGCATCTTTCGATGCGTTATCCCCCTGTGAAAGGCAGGTTGCTCACGCGTTACTCACCCGTCCGCCGCTAGAATCATTTCCGAGCAAGCTCTTCCTTGATCCCCGCTCGACTTGCATGTGTTAGGCACGCCGCCAGCGTTCGTCCTGAGCCAGGATCAAACTCTTATGTTCAATCCTTTATCTCCTCTTGGTGTTCCGGTTTGCACCGGCTCACACAAGATTCAAAACTCTTCTCAGAATTAACTGTCTTTTCCTTGCGTTTGCGTTTCTTTTCTCTATTCTGTATCGTTTTCAAGGATCGTTTCTGTGCAGCTTGCGAGAAGTTTTTCACTCGCTCGCTGACAGCTTGATTAGTATACCAAGAACATTTGGATTTGTCAACCCCTTTTTTGAGGTTTTTTGTCGTTTTTTCGATTCTTTTGTCGGATCGTCCTTCGCGCGTATGCGCGCCCGCCCCGCGTCACAAACTATGGATGCTTTTAAACATCAACAGCAAGGAGGCCCATCATGAATCCATTTACGCAGACACCCCGCCCCATCGATGAATTCACCCGGAATTGGCAGGAGCTCTATCCAAAGAGCTATGCCAAGATGGATATCAACCCCTTTACGCGTCTTCGCGTCATCCTCATGAACGGAACGGAATTTGAGGCGACGTTCTTTTCCCATCAGTTCCAGCGCAACTGCCCCAGCAACGACCTGCGCCGTGCGCTCGCCGAGACGCGCCGCCAGGAACAGCAGCAGCAAAAGACGATCTCCTGCCTCAAGCCGATCGACGAGAACGTGCTTGAACACACCATCGGATACGAGCAGCTCGCCGTGGAACTCACTGCCATTCTCGCCCAGCGCGAACCGGACCCCTACGTAAAGGCGGCGCTGGACTTTGCGCTACTTGAAGACTTCGACCACCTCTACCGCTACGCCGACCTGATGGATCTGGAGGGCAGCGGCAAGGCCGAATTGTACGTCGGCGGCTATACCGAGATCATGCCCGGACGCCCCACCATCGCGCACCACCGCCATCCCTTTGACTCCGTGCGCCGCTTCACGAACTTTATGCAGGCCCACCCGCTCACCAAACTGGACGTATCCATCATCACCGCTGCCGAGCAGCAGACGATGAACTACTACATGAACAACGCCTGCTTCTACACTTCCGACCTGGGCCGCAACCTCTATCAGGAAATCGCCCAGGTCGAAGAGCAGCACGTGACGCACTACGGCAGCCTGTTGGATCCAAACCGCACGTGGCTGGAAAACCTGCTGCTGCACGAATACACCGAGTGTTACCTGTACTACTCCTGCAGCCAGGACGAATGCGACCCAACCGTCAAGCCGCTGTGGGACTACTTCTATGAAATGGAGGTCGCGCACCTGCATCAGGCCGCGCAGCTTTTGCAGCAGTACGAAGGCAAAGACTGGCAGCAGGTCATCCCGAACGGAGAATTTCCCCTGCTGCTCGCTTTCAAAGGCAACAAGGATTACGTCCGCCAGGTGCTTCAGAACACGGTGGAAAACACCGCGTATTGCGAACAGTATCTGCCCGTGCAGAACCTGCCCGCCGATTCGCGCTTTTCGCAATATCAGCTCAAGGTCAACCCGACGCCCGAGGTCGAGCCGGGGCATCTCGTCATACAGGCGGACATTCAGCAAAACGCTCAGGACTACCGCTGCGAGGATTCCCCCAACCCCATCCCCGCCCTTCGCGACCGCACGCAGGACAACACCTCCGTCGGCCGCCCCTCACAGCTTCGCTGACGGATGACAGGCACGCGCGGGTGTGATATAATAGGAGCAACATCTTCCCCACGGATTGCGTCGGCCCGCGTATGCGAGCTTCTGTCGCTTCACCGGGGAAAAGGAGGGTCATCCTATGGATATGAATCGCATTCTGCGCACGGTGGATCATACGCTGCTGACGCAAACCGCTACATGGCCGGAAATTCAAGCGATCTGCGACGACGGTCTCGCGTATCATACCGCCTCCGTGTGCATCCCCGCGTGCTACGTTAAGCAGGCGGCGGATTACGTACAAGGCAGCCTGCCCATTTGCACGGTCATCGGCTTCCCCAACGGTTACAGCACGACGGCGGCCAAGTGCTATGAGACGTCCGACGCCGTATACAACGGCGCAAGCGAAATCGACATGGTCATCAACATCGGCATGCTCAAGGAAGGCCGCTATGACGCCTTGCTCGAGGAGATCAACGAGGTCAAGCGCTCCTGCGAAGGGCGCCTGCTCAAGGTCATCATCGAGACCTGCCTGCTCACCGAGGCGGAAAAGGTCAAGATGTGCGAAATCGTAAACGAATCGGACGCCGATTTCATCAAGACCTCCACGGGCTTCAGCAAGGGCGGCGCGACGCGCGAGGACATCGCGCTCTTTAAGGCGCACATGAAGCGCGGCAAGGGCATCAAGGCGGCAGGCGGCATCCGTTCGCTTCAAGACGCGGAGGATTTCCTAAATTTAGGCGCGACGCGTCTTGGCACCAGTTCGGTCGTAAAGCTCATCAAAAACGAACAGCTTGGCGCCTATTGACGCGGCGGTAGGGCAAGAAGGAGGCATCGACGATGAAGCTATCCGTCTTTTACGATCACCTCCTCGAGGGCGCAGCCCAGCGCAGCATTTCGCTTTCGCAGGCGCTATGCGAGGTACGCGCTGCCGGCATCGAATGCGTAGAGCTCGACTTTGACGCCGTGTCCGCCGACCCGAAGGGACTGCGTGCGACGCTTCAAAGCGCGAATTTGCAGGCGGGCAGTCTCTACGGCTTCTTCGATTTCGGCCATCAAAATCAATCAGCCCGTGCCCGCGCGCTACTCGATTGCGCCGACGACATGGGCGCGCGATATGTGCTCGCCGTCCCTGGATTTCTGGAACCAGTCGACGATGAAGTGGCGTGCATGGCCCGCATGGACGAATCGCTGCACAGCCTTTGCGCCGAGGCGTCCGCGCGCGGCATCACCGTATTGATGGAGGACTTCGACAGCATCTCCGCGCCCTACGCCACCGCTCGCCAGCTCCGCCGATTTCTCGACGCCGTACCCGATCTCCGCTGCGCGCTGGATACGGGCAATTTTCTCTATTCTGGCGAGGACGTGCTGAACGCCTTCCCCCTCTTGGCTAACCGTATTCGCTACGTGCACTTGAAGGACCGCGCGCGCAGTCCGCGTCCGGGCGAAAAGGGCGTACCTGACGCCAAAGGCTGCATGCTCTACAGCGCCAGCGTGGGCATGGGCGTCATCCCGATAGCCGAATGCCTGCGGCAGCTTTTTGCGATCGGCTACGACGGCACGCTCGCCATCGAGCACTTCGGCTCGCCCGACCAGCTTGGAGATATCGGGCGCTCCGCCGCGTTCGTGCGCGCGCTGCTCTGATTGTTCCGCATGAGGGCTTGTGCCAAAAAATCCATAAACGGTCTGTCCGCATGACGGCGCCGTTTATGGATTTCTTTTTTATGCCTGATAAGTCCTCATCGCTGCCCATAATAGGCGTTCGGGCCGTGCTTGCGAAGGAAGTGCTTGTCCTTGATGTAGTCCGGCATATCCGGGCGCGGCGACGCACAGGGCAGCGCCTCGGTATGCCATGCCATCATCGCGACCTCTTCGAGCACCACCGCGTTGTGCAGCGCCTCCAGCGCGTCCGCTCCCCAGGCAAAGGGACCGTGGGTATAGAGCAGCGCGCCGGGCACAAACTGGGGATTCAACCCTTTTTCCTCGAAATATGAGACGATGGCCAAGCCTGTTTCGCGCTCGTATGCCCGCTCCACCTGCGCACGTGAGAGCGCGGGGACACAAGGAATGCTGCCGTAGAACGTATCCGCGTGCGTCGTCCCATAGGCCGGAATATCCCGTCCCGCCTGCGCCCAGATCGTCGCCCAGCGCGAATGCGTGTGAACCACGCCACCCGCCTGCGCAAAGCCCCGGTAGATTTCCACGTGCGTCGGCGTATCGGAAGAGGGGTTCAGTTCTCCTTCCGCCTTCCGCCCATCCAGATCCACGACCACCAGTTTTTCCGGCGTCAGCTCTTCGTACGGCACGCCGGAGGGCTTGATGACAAAAAGCCCCTGCTGTCGGTCGATGCCGGACACGTTGCCCCACGTAAAGGTCACGAGGCCGTGCCTAGGCAGCAACATGTTCGCCTCGTACACCTGCTCTCTGAGCGTCTTGAGCATCATGCGTTTCCCCTCCTCAGCGCAGGCAATCGGTCGCGGCCTTTTCGACCGGGATACAGGCCTCGTACCGGCGCATATACCGTACAAAGCCCGATACGTCTTCCGCCAAGGGCGCGAGCGTCTCGCACGCCTTGCCCGCGAACACCCGTCGGTCGAGGTAATCCTCCAGCTTCTCCCCCGGCTCTCGATGCATTCGATAGGCTGCTAGCAGAGCGATGCCCCACGCGCCGCCCTCGCCCGCCGTCTCCATCACGGAAACCGGCGCGTTCAGCGCAGCCGCCATCATTTGCTGGCCGACGCCCTTCGTCTTGAACAGGCCGCCGTGTCCAAAGATCTGATCGATCTTTACTTCTTCCTCCGCCAAGATGTCCATGCCGATCTTCAGCGTTGCCAGCGCCGCGTATAGGTGCGCACGCATGAAGTTTGCGAGCGTGAAACGGCTGTCCGGCGTGCGCAGGAAGAGCGGCCGCCCCTCCTCCAGCTCGGTAATCGGCTCGCCCGATACGTAGTTGTAGGCGACAAGCCCGCCGCAGTCGGCATCCGCCTCCAGCGCCTTGCGGTAAAGCGTGCCGAAGAGCGCGCCCGCGTCGGCCTCCAGCCCCATCTCCTGCGCAAACTCCCCGAACAGATTGACCCATGCGTTCAGGTCCGACGTGCAGTTGTTGCAGTGCGCCATGGCAACCGGCGCGCCAGATGGGGTCGTCACCATGTCGATCTCCGTATGCACCCGCGAAAGCGCGCGCTCCAGCACGATCATCGCAAAGATCGAGGTGCCCGCAGAAACGTTGCCCGTGCGCACGCCTACGCTGTTGGTCGCCGCCATGCCCGTTCCCGCATCCCCTTCCGGTGGACAAAGCGGGATGCCCGCCTCAAGCTCTCCCGAGACGTCCAGCAGGCGCGCGCCCGCCTCCGTGAGGACGCCCGCCTCGTCTCCCGCGCAGAGCACTTGGGGCAGAATGTCCCCAAGCTTCCAGGTAAAGCCGCGCGGGATCAACCTTTCGTCCAGCAGCTCCACCATGCGTGCGTCGAAATCGAGCGCATCGCTGTCAATCGGAAACATTCCAGAGGCATCGCCGATGCCCAGTACGCGCCTGCCGGTGAGCTTCCAGTGCACATAGCCTGAGAGCGTGGTGATGAAAGCGATCTTGCCCACGTGCGCCTCGTCATTGAGAATCGCCTGATACAAATGCGCCACGCTCCAGCGCTGGGGAACGTTAAAGCTAAACAGCTCCGTCAGCTCGGCCGCCGCCTGCGCGGTGGTGGTGTTGCGCCAAGTACGAAAGGGCGTCAGCAACTCTCCCTGCGCGTCAAAGGCCAGATATCCGTGCATCATAGCGCTGATGCCGATGGCTCCGACACGCCGGAGCCTTGCGCCGTACTTTTTCTGCACGTCATCCTTCAAATCGCGGTAGCAATCCTGAAGTCCGCTCCACACGTCTTCCAGACTGTACGTCCAGATGCCGTTTTCCAGCTTGTTTTCCCACGCATGGCTGCCCGAGGCGATCGGTTCGTGATCGTGCCCGATCAGCACCGCCTTGATTCTAGTCGATCCGAGTTCAATGCCCAGAACCGTTTCGCCGTTTTCTATCGCACGTTGCCTGTCCATTGCTTACTCCCCCATCTTTCGTCGCTTTCAAAGCTCTTGCCCAACGTTATTGTTTCTATTCGCCATTTCCCCCGCCGCTTCCTGCCCTCTGCTTCCCCGAAGCCAGACGCGCAGCAGGCGTCAGGCGTATCGTGCGGTTCCGATTCTTCGGACGCCCCGCATGGTAAACCAGCGACGGTACTACGCGTTCCTCCGACGCGCTTCGGCTCTGCAGGACACAGTGGCTCTGCTTTCCATCATCCTCTTTTTTGTATGGTTTCATAGTAACGGTTTTAGAAGCAAAACACAAGCCCGAAATGTGCGTATGGGTGCAAAATTTATGTTCGCAACGCCGGTGTGCAAGGAAACACTCCACCTTCATTGCGGCTAAGATGCAGACGGTCGGGCGGTCTGCGCCCAGCCCCTTTGAATTTTCCATAATGCCACGGACGCATCAGCTCTGCCATGGACCGAAGTCATTCCTTCCTCTTATACAGAGCGTATCTCAAAAGCAAACCGCCTGACGCGATCAAAATCGCGATCTCAGAGTATTTTCACGTCTCAGCGGATTATCTCGTCGGCCTGACGGACGATCCCTGCACGCACAGCGCCCCAAATCACGCTTTTCGCCTTCCACCGCACTTCCTGCCGCAGGCCAAGTCGGAATTGAACGCATTTATCATTACCCGATTTACCCATACAAATAAAGGGCACCCCGAGTAGGGATGCCCTTTTCCGTCTGTAGGATACCGCGCGAAGCGTGGGGATCAGCCCAGCTCTGCGAAGTACTTGATGGTGCGAACCATCTGGCTGGTGTAGCTGTTCTCGTTGTCATACCAGGACACGACCTGCACCTGATAGGTGTCGTCGTCGATCTTGGTGACCATGGTCTGGGTGGAATCAAACAGCGAGCCATAGGTCGAACCGATCACGTCGGAAGAGACGATCTCGTCCGTGTTGTAGCCGAAGGACGCAGAAGCCTGCGCCTTCATCGCGGCGTTGATGGAATCCTTGCTGACGTCCTTGCCCTTGACGACCGCGACCAGAATGGTGGTCGAGCCCGTGGGAACCGGAACGCGCTGCGCGGAGCCGATCAGCTTGCCGTTGAGTTCCGGGATGACCAGGCCGATCGCCTTGGCGGCGCCGGTGCTGTTGGGCACGATGTTCTGCGCGCCGGCACGAGCACGGCGAAGATCACCCTTGCGCTGCGGGCCGTCCAGAATCATCTGATCGCCGGTGTACGCATGCACTGTGGTCATGATGCCCGAGACGATCGGATACTTGTCGTTCAGAGCCTTGGCCATGGGCGCGAGGCAGTTGGTGGTGCAGGACGCCGCAGAGATGACCTTGTCTTCCTTGGTCAGGATGTTCTCGTTGACGGAGAAGACGACGGTGGGCAGATCGTTGCCCGCGGGCGCGGAAATGACGACCTTCTTGGCGCCGGCTTCGACATGCGCCATGGCCTTCGCCTTGCTGGTGTAGAAGCCCGTGCACTCCAGCACGACGTCCACGTCCAGCTCACCCCAGGGCAGTTCGTTCGCCTTGGGCTTGGCGTAGATGGTAATCTCCTTGCCGTTGACGGTGATCGAACCCGGAACCTTCACGGTCTTGCCGTCCTCTTCAAAGACGGGCTCCTTGGAAGACACGGTGTCCTTGAGCTTGTAGCTGCCCTGCGCGGTGTCATACTTGAGCAAATGAGCCAGCATCTTGGGGCTGGTCAGGTCATTGATGGCGACAACTTCATAGCCCTCGGCGTCAAACATCTGACGGAACGCCAGACGGCCGATGCGGCCGAAACCATTGATAGCTACTCTAACCATTGGAATCTCCTCCTGAATAATGGATTCAAGGTCATTTGATACCATCCATATTGTAAACAATAATACGGAAATTTGCAAGGGCTCTGCTGAATTTTCAAAGCCTTTGTGAAATCTTTCTCAATCAGGTCAGTCCGATTGCGCTCACTTGAGCGCGTCCGGGTTGAGGCACTGCAGATCCTGCGGCACGAACAGGCCGTCCCTGCGGATCAGCTCGCCGTCGAAGTACATTTCTCCCCCGCCGTACTCCGGGGTCTGGATGCACACGAGATCCCAGTGGATGGCGCTTTTGTTGCCGTTGGGGCACTCGTCGTAGCAGTTGCCGGGGGTAAAGTGGAAGGAGCCCGCAATCTTTTCGTCGAAGAGCGTATCCTTGATAGCGCTGGTGATGTAAGGGTTGACGCCGATGGCGAATTCGCCCACGTAGCGCGCGCCTTCGTCCGTATCGAACACCCTGTTGACCTTTTCCGTGTCGTTCGCCGTCGCCTTGACGATCTTGCCGCCCTCAAAGGTCAGGCAGACGTTTTCAAACGTCGTCCCCTGGTACAGACTCGCCGTATTGTAGGTGAGGGTGCCGTTCACGCTGTCCTTCACCGGAGCGGTGAACACCTCACCGTCCGGGATGTTCAGCTTGCCGTCGCACTTGATTGCGGGCATGCCCTTGATGGAGAACGTGAGATCCGTTCCCTTGCCAACGATGTGCACCGTTTCCGCCCGCTCCATGCGCGCGACCAGCGCGTCCATCGCGCGGCTCATCTTCGCGTAATCGAGGTTGCAGACGTTGAAGTAGTGGTCCTCGAACGCCTCGGTAGACATACCGGCGGACTGCGCCATGGAAGGCGTCGGGTAGCGCAGCACCACCCACTTGGTGTGCGGCACACGAATCAGGCTGTGCACCGGATGACTGTAAAGCCGCGCGCTGAGCTGCTGCTTGTCCCCGGGCACGTCGCCGGTTTCCATCATGTTGTCGCCCGCGCGGATGCCGATATAGGCCTGCATGTTCTCCATGCGCAGGCTTTCCACCTTCGCCATAAGCTCGAGCTGCGGCTCGCTGCAGTTCATCATCAGCGCGCGGTTGACCGCGGGGTCCTTGATGTCCACAAAGGGATTGCCGCCCGCCGCGTAGATTTCGCGCACCAGCGCGGTCACGAAATCGCGTTCAAAGCCCGTGTTCTCGATGAGCACGTTCTCCCCCGGCTGCACGTCGCACGCGTAGCGCACGATGTTCTTCGCCAGCTTTTCAATTCTCGGGTCCTGCATTTTCATTTCCTCCTCTTCGCGTCGGACGGCTTATGCGCCGACGCTCGTCCTGTCTATCCTGCCCTGCTTCTTTTGCGTCCTGTGGGCTTCGTACATGCGCGCGCCGCGGCGCGCGATGGGGCGCTCAAATGCGTAGGTGATGACCGTGGAGACGGCAAGCGCCAGGAAGAAGCAAAGCAGCGTGTACTGCCACTGCCAGGGCATCTCCCCATCCACGTTCGGTTCCAGCGAAGCGGAGTGCGGAATACCCCACTCGCGCAGCTTGACCGCAAGGTATTGGTGCCAGATGTAAAAGTTAAACGAAACTGCCGAAAAATATCGCATCAAACGGTTTGAAAACAGGCTGCGCCACAGCAGACCGGCGTTCGCGCTGCAGATAATGAACGCGGAAAGCACCGCGCTCAGAGAAAAGCGGTTGCGCATCTGCAAGAGCCGGATGACCTCGTGCGAGCCCGCACCGGCCTGACGCACCACGATGCGCCACAGCGCGCAAAGCAGCATGACCGACAGCGCCGAGAAGAGCATGCGGCTGTAGGCTGAATGGCGAAAGTCCTTGGACAGCTTCACGAAAATCGACGCCGCGAGAAAGCCGTTCGCGTACACGTCAAAGAACGCGGGCAGTTGGTTGACCAGCAATGTCGTATCCGCGCAAAAGACGGACACGAGCCCCCTGTATAGGAAGGATGCGCCCACCATCGCCGCGTACATGGCGGCGGGACGCTTCAAAAATGCCCGGGCCAGGAGCGGAAAGAGCAGATAGAACTGCACCTCGACGGCGAGCGTCCACAGCACGACGTTGAGCTGCGTAGCTACGTAGGTGTCGAACGCAAACACGTGCGTAAATGTCAGGTGGCTGACGAGGTCGCGCGCCATGTAAGCGCCGGAGGTATACGCGCCCTGGGGCAGCGCCACGAAGAAAAAGATCGAAAAGACAGAGAGCCAGTACGAGGGCAGGATGCGCAGCGCACGGCGAACGAAAAAGCCCTTCGTCTCCGGCAGGCTGGGCAGGGGGCTGTCCATCTCCCTCGCATAAGGCAGGTAGAGCAAAAAGCCGCTGATGAGCAGCATCGCGTCCACCCAGATATAACCTGAGCGCACGAGCGGATCCAGATTCAGCGTCGCGCCCCCCATGGTCAGCACCGGCCAAAGCCACGACTGCTGCCAGATATGATACCATGCGACGATGAAGATGCACAGCGCCCGGATGCCGTCGAGCACGCCCACGTGGCGCGTATCGACGGGGGCCCCGGCGTCTTCCCGCCACCGTTTGATCGGATGCATCGGTTCCCTCCTGTATAGCCGCGTTCAAAGCCGCCTTTTCTCAGTATACGACGACGTCCAGGTCGTCGGACGGCGCACCCTGCGCCTTTTCCGCGTTCTCGCCCTCGCCGGCGGGCACGAGCTGCACGACCAGCTTGTGCGGCAGGCAGACGATCGTACGGGCGGCGCGGCGCGTCTCGCCCTGCGAAATGCATACGCCGTCGCGGCAGTTGGCCTCTACCATGCGCACGCCGCCGTCCTTCACCTCGATGACGTTGAGGCTGCCGTCGGCCTGCGGGATTTCATAGGTGGCGTCCCTGGAAAGCGGCGCGTTCAGCACGACGGCGCCGTCCACCGTCACCTGCACCTGCGATACGTCCCTGGGCTCCAGCAGACGCGCAGCACCCATGCCCAAAAGTGCTACCGCCGCGATCACTAAAATCAGAATCAGATCTTTTCGCTTCATCATGCTCATTCCTGTGCGCGGGTGTAGCGCACGGTCTCCCCGCCCTCTTCGCGTTTCAGGGTCATCCGTCCGGCATCCATGGAGACGATGGCGTAGGTTTTCCCCGTCGGGTGCGGGGCGGTGCCGATCATCAGCGCGTAGCCGTTCACGTCGAAGTAGTATTCCCCGCCGTCGAAGGTGCAAGTCCCATCCGCGCGAAATTCCACCATGTCCTCCGTTCCTTCCCGCGTCCATGAGCCTACGATCAAATATACAAACCCGTCCAGGAGCTTTGCGCTGTCCTTATATCCGTTGGCCGCTTCAAGGTACGGCATGGCCTCCAGACGGCTGCCCGCCTCGATCAGGTTTTTTGCATACTGGTAGTTCGCCGCCTCGAACAGCGCGTCAAATCCATCGTAAGGCGCGGGCAGGCTCTTCCCAATGTAGGGCTTGCAGCCCTCCACGACGGGCGCATAGTTACCCACGTCCATCTCCAGGTTGAGGTCGGTCCACGTCGCCAGCAGCCAGTCGTCGTATACCTTCTGTGCGCGCTTGGCGGCATCCTCGTATTCGCCAAGCGAGAGAAACGCAGCGCCCGCCGCTTCCGGATTTCCCGCCTTTTCCTGTTCCTCGGCATATCGGTACAGGCTGTCCTTTGCGCGCTTTTCGGCGTCCAGGTAGCCCGCCGCTTCCTCGTACTTCGCAGAAGCTTCCTGCAGCCTGCCCGCCTCCGCGAGTGCCTGCGCCTGCGCGTATGGGCAGGAAAGCGCCCGGTCGTAGGCGTCGCGGTAGCTGCCCAGCGCCTCAAAGAGCAAGCGCGCGCCGTCGTAATCGCCGGTGGAATACAGCTTGTCCGCTGCACCGTAGTTTGCCTCCAGCACCTTGCGGGAAGCATCCGAATATTTTCCCAGCGCTTCAAAGCGTTTGGCCGCTTCGTCGTACCTGCCCTCTTCCAGCGCATGCTGCGCGGCGAGGTACCGCGTCTGCTGCGCGCGCGACGCGGCGCCGTCGTAATCGCCCATCGCCTCGTACTGCTCGATCGCCTCGTCGTACCGTCCCTCGTTTGCGAGGCTTTCCGCACGCATAAAGCGCGCGCGCTGCACCTGCGCGTCCGCGTCCTTGTATCCGGAGACGCGCGTAAGGTAGCCGATCGCCCTGTCGTAATCCCCCTCACCCAGCGAAGCCATGCCCGGTAGATACAGCGCCTCCTGCCAGAGGATCTGCGCGTCCTCGTAATCGCCCAGGCCCTTGAAAAGATCGCTCGCCGCCTCGTAATCGCCGCCGTTCATGAGCTCGACACCGTGGCCATAGCGCGCGCGAGCGAGCTGCTCGGGCGCGTCCTGATACGCACCCAGCGCCTCAAAGGAAACGATCGCCGCTTCATACGCGCCTTCCTTCAGCGACCCGGCCGCGTCCTGATACGCGCACGCCCTGGCGCGCTCCGCCGCGTCCTCGTAATCGGGGATGGAACCGAAGAGCTCCGCCGCACGCGCGAAGGCGCCCGCTTCCATCTCCAGCCCCGCCAGCGCGTAAGTGCACTCCTCGCCCTTTTCGTCCGCTTCCTCGTAACCGGGGAGCGCGCGGAATCGCTTTAAGGCGTCCCCGTACTCCCCCGACTCCATCGCCGCAAGCGCGAGGGCATAACTGACCTCCTGCGCCTGCGCATCCGCTTCCTTGTACCCGGAAAGCCCAAGCAGCAGCGTTTCCGCCTCTGCCTCCCGCTTCTCTTCCCGATACAGGAGCGCCAGGCGATAGCGCGCTTCCCGCTCCTGCTCCGCCGCTTCCGGCAGGGAGAGCGCCAGCAGGCGTTCCTGCGCTTCGAGCAGCGAAGACTCGTCCCCCGCGTCAAGCAGCGAAAGGGCGATTTGATATTCCGCATCGTCCGCCTGTGCGGGCGCGTCGCGATAGTCGCCCAGGTTCAGGAACGTCTCCTTCGCCTGCGCGGCCCGGTCGCTTCTGAGCAGATATCGCCCATATTGATAGTGAAATTCCGGGACGCCCCAGGTGATGGTCGCGTAAGCGCCCGCGGCGACGATCACCGCCGCGGCCACCGTGCCCGTGACGATACGGCGGCGGCGGCGGCGGCGCTGCATCTCCTGCTGGCGCGCGAATTCCTTTTCAGAGGCCTCCTGACGCGCGCGCTGAGCAATTTCTTCCAATTCTGCCTCGCGCTTTTGAATGACCGCGTCCACGGCGTCCTCGCTGTACTTTTCAAACACCTCTTCCCGTACGCGCTCGCAGCGGCGGCACACCTTTTCAGAGGCTGCGTTTGCGCGTCCGCACACGCACAGCCAGACGGGGCCCTGCTCCTCCGGGTAGCCGACCGCGTCCTCGCCTGCGACGAAGCGCAGCATTTCCCGCCGGCGTCCCTCCGGGATGATGTTGGGAATGTACTCCTGCGTGGAGGCGTTGTCCCGCCGCCAGATCGAGGCATCGTCAAACCAGACCTTTTCGACGACCAGCTCGATGGAGGCGATGTCCGGGTCGTCCTCCAGCGGCACGTCGGCCACGAAGTTTTCGCGTCCCGCGCCCTTCAGGTCCATCACGCGCTCCACCACACGCTGCTTGAGGTTCCCCTGCTGATCCAGGCAGGTCAGCGTTACCTGCACGCTGGAAACCTGCTTTCTTTCCAAATTAAAAAACGTAAGGCTGCACGCAGGCCGCTCCTGCGTGGGCAGCTCGAATGCAAACAGCTCTATCGGGCATGTCAGGTCAATTTTCATCCTTTGTCGCCTCCGATCCCGGCGCTCCCGCGCACGCGTCTGTCGAAAATACCCCAGTAGAAATGATAAGTTCAAAACGGCGTTTTGTCAATCAATGCACAGCATTTCCCAAAGAATGGGGCGCACATTGACACAGCCCCTCCGCGTTGCTATAATGCATGCGGGCCGCGGTTCCGCGGCCGGAAGGATGAAAATATGAGCGACGAAAAGGTTGCGCTGCGCGCGCTGTGTCTGGCGGCGCGCATCATATTGGAAAACGGCGGCGAGACGTACCGCGTGGAGGAAACCGTCATGCGCATGGCGGGCGGACTCGGGCTCAGGGAAGCGCGCGTAGTGGCGTTTCCGACCAGCCTGTTCGTCACCCTCGGCACGCGCACCATTACCCTGCGCGTCGCGCGCCGCGGCACGGATCTGAGCCGCCTCGCGTCGGCCAACGACATTTCGCGCCATGTGGCCCTCGGCCATATGGACGCGGCGGAGGCCGAGCGCGCGCTGCTCGCGCTCGCCGCTTCCCCCGCCCCGGCTCAGCCGCTGCTCATCGCGGCCTCCGGCGTGTGCGCGGCGATGTTCGCCCTGATGTTTCGGGGCAGCCCCGCGGCCGCGCTCGTCGCGCTCCTGACCGGCGCGCTCTCGCAGGCGGTGGCCCCCTGCTTTTCAAAGCTTGAGATGTCGCAGCTCGTCACCAATGCCGTCGGCGGCTTCCTGACCGCCTTCATCGCCGTCGGGCTCAACTTTTATTTCCCCTATCATACCCCGAACGCCGCCATCGCGGGCGGCATCATGCCGCTGCTCTCGGGGCTTTTGATGACCAATGCCATGCGCGACACCATGTACGGCGATCTCGTCTCCGGCGTATCCCGCGCGGTGGAGGCGCTGCTCATCGCGGCGACCGTCGCCTGCGGGGTCTTCGTGGCGCTCAAATTCTGGGCTTTGTTTGGGGGGCTGTAAGCATGATGTACTTCGCCGTTTCCGCGGTCAGCGCCTTCTTTGCGGCGGGCGCCTTCGCTTTGCTCTTTCATGCGCCCCGGCGCACGGTTTTTCCATCCTGCGCGATCGGCATGGCGGGCTACCTGCTTTACGTCGTGCTGGCCGAGGCGGGCACCGGCGCCGTGTCCTGCTATTTTTTCGGCGCGCTGCTCATGAGCGCCCTTTGCGAAATGGCCGCGCGCAGGCTCAAGATGCCCGCGACCGTGTTTCTTTCCAGTTCTCTGGTAACGCTCGTGCCCGGATACGACCTGTACCAGCTCATGCTCTCCCTCGTGCAGAACGACGGCTCGCTCGCCGCCGCGCACGGCGTCGCGGCTTTGCAGGGCGTCATGGCCATCGCGGCGGCTACCGCCGTCTGCTCCGTCGTCTTTCGGGCGATAAAGCCGCGGAAAACCGCGGCTTCATAAAATGGATCTGCTGTTTCCGGCCGGCGCGCCGGATTTTTTATTCAGACAAAAAACGTCTTTAAGCGATTCGTCGTTCCGGCAATTCCCTTTCGCTTCAATCGAATGGGACGACCCAACGGTCGCCGGCTGCGAAAGCGTCGAAGCACATCTTCACCTGTTCGCGATTGCACTTGTCCTCCGAAAGGCACGGCAGGTCGCCATAGGAGAAGTAGCCGCTTTCCACCGTCTCGACGTTCTGTCGGAAACAGCCGAAGCGCGCGCTGCACAGCACGAACACTTTGCAGATGCCGTAGGCGTAGGCGGGCGTGTTATGACGGTTCCGATCCTGCACGGCGATGATGCGCTCCGCGTGCACGCTCAGCCCCGCCTCCTCCAGCACCTCTTTTTCCGCGTTGGAGCGGACGGACTCCATCACATCGCACCAGCCCCCGGGCAGCGCCCAGTCCCCGTTCCGCTCGTGAACGAGCAGAATCTTCCCTTCTCGAAAGACAGCCGCTCGCGTATCAATCTTGGGCGTCTGATATCCCGTCTCATTGCAGAACAGCTTCTTCACCGTTTCCAGCGGCATCTGCGCCTGATAGGCGATCATCTCCGCCGAGATGTCCCGGATGCGCGTGTAGCGCTCCTGATCGTAGGGATCCTTGCCATACGTCAGCCCCGCCTGCGCGATGAATTGCAGTTCCTTGGCCCAATCGATCCATCTTTCGTTCATGGATGATTCCCCTTTTCCACGTCAAAGCTCGTAAAGCCTTGCCACTTCTTCTTCCGTCAGCTCACGCCACTGCCCGCGCTCCAAAGAGCCCAGCTGCAGCGGGCCGAACTGTACGCGCCTGAGCATCAGCACGCGGTGGCCGACCGCCTCAAACATCCGGCGCACCTGACGGTTGCGTCCCTCGTGAATCGTCACCAGCGCCACCGTCGCAAACGCCTCCTGGCGGATGACGCGCACCTTCGCGGGCGACGTGCGTCGGCTTTCACCAGGCAGTAGCACGCCCGCGCGCAGGCGGCGGATGCTCTCAAGAGACAGGTCGCCCGTCACGCGCGCGAGATATACCTTGTCCACCTCGCGGCTGGGATGCAACAGCCGCTGTGCCAGCTCGCCGTCGTTCGTGAGCAGCAGCAGCCCTTCGCTGTCGTAATCCAGCCTCCCTACGGGATAGATGCGCTCCGGGATCTCGCTCTTGAAGCGGTCGAGCACCGTCTCGCGCCCCTTGTCGTCGCTCGCGGTCGTCACCTCTCCCGCGGGCTTGTGGTAAAGAATGTAGCGCTTCTTCGCCTCCGGCTGCACGGTTTCGCCGTCCACCGTGACGCGCTGCCCTTCCTCTACCTGCGTACCCAGCTCGGTGATCTTCACCCCGTCCACGCAGACGCGGCCTTCCAGGATGATTTCCTCGCATTTTCTGCGGGAGGCGACGCCACAAAGCGCCAGATATTTCTGTAAACGCATATTTCTTTCCTTCCGGTCAGATCATCTTATAGTAGAACAGCGCGCTGTCCAGCAAAGGGGACGCCTTTTCGCTCTTTCGCGCCAGCCCCGCGTAGAGCATGCAATCCACGCCGCAAAGCGTAAAGCCGCAGTGCTCCAAAAACTGGCATGCAGCGGGGTTAGCGTCCTGTGTTTCCACCATGACACCCTCCATGCCGTGCAGTCCCGCCCAGTCCATCGCCACGTCCATGAGCTCGCGCCCCAGGCCCTTGCGGCGGGCGGGGATGTCCACCCGTACATCGAGCACGAGCGCCATCTGATTCCAGTTCTGCGCAAGCACCATCTGCCCGCAGAGCGCGCCTTCCAGGTAGCCGAAAAAGACGTCCCGATCCCGGCGGCCGAGAAAGCCCTCCGCCGTAATCTGTTCGTTCTCCGCGGCCCGCCTCCACACAGAGGATGCGAGCGGCTTGTATTCCAGCGAAAAACCGCCGCGCGCAAGCCGCAGCGTCGCCACCTCGCTGACGAGATGGCGGGCGTCCAGCGTATTTAAAAGATGGGCGTTGTTTTCATCCATTCGTACGATCTTCATCGGTTACTCCTTCATCTCGCGCCGCCAAGCAAAGGCCAGTGCAGCAGGATGGTCTTGATGTTCGTCATAAAGGATTCCGCCTGTACGCTGCGCGCGGCGACCAGCGGCACGGTCAAAAGCGTCTCACCGTTCAGCACTGCGCTGGCGGTGCCAAGCTCCATGCCCGCGTAGACCGGGGCCTGTACGGTATCCGGCAAATCGACGACGAGCTTCGCCTCTTCGCCCTCGCGCACAGGGACTGAAAGGCTCGTCTGCGACACCGCGCGCACGCTGCGGTCCATGCCGCCGCTGACGCCGACGGCGCGCGCATCCTGCCCAGCGCGGAAGAGCGTCAGCATGTCGTAGGCTTCAAAGCAGGTATCCATCAGCCTCTCCGCCTCGTCAAACCAGTCGCCGCAGTTCAGCACCACGCCGACGAGCTCCATCCCGTCCCGTCGCGCGCCGAACGCGAGGCAGCGCCCCGCCGCGCGCGTAAAGCCGGTCTTGATGCCCGTAGCCCCGGGGTAATCCGACAGCAGGCGGTTCTTGTTGCGAAGCTGCCGGTCGTAATCGCGCCCTTCCCAGGGGATGGACGCGCGCTGGGTGGAGACCAGATCGCGAAAGCGCGGAATCGTCATCGCCTGGCGCGCGATCAGCGTCAGGTCGCGCGCGGTCGTGTAGTGCCCCTCCATGGGCAGCCCGTGCGGCGTGATGAAGTGCGTGTTATCCGCCCCCAGCGCTTTGGCGCGCTCGTTCATCATCTGCGCAAAGCCCTCGACGCTGCCGCCCAGGTGCTCCGCGATGGCGACCGCCGCGTCATTGCCGGAGGCGAGCATCAGCCCCGTGACCATCTGTTCCAGCGTCAGCTTTTCTCCGAGGTTCAGATAGATCGAGGTACCCGGCACGCCGTAGGCGTTCTTCGTGCAGACCACCTCATCCGAAAGATTGCCCTGCTCGAATACCAGCAGCGCCGTCATGACCTTGGTCGTCGACGCCATGGGAAGCTTTGCGTCCGCGTTGTAAGAAAAGAGCACGCGGCCCGTGGATTGCTCCATGACGCACGCGGCCGCCGCACTCGTCGCGGCCGCCGCAGTTCCATTATACAGGACGAGCAGCGCCGTGAAAAGCCCCGCGATCCATCTTTTCATCTTTCTCCACTCCTTTGCAGCTATAAAAAAGCTTATGCACGCGCTTTTCACTCCATCCCTTTGTTGACAAAAACGCCGGGATGGGGCTATCATAAGCTATCTGACGCAAAAGGAGCCGATTCGATATGAAGATTCAGCCGCTCAAGGGCATGAGGGACTACCTGCCGGACGAAATGCGCCTGCGCGATTACGTGCAGGGTGAAATTTTGAAAACCTACCGCGCCAGCGGTTTTGAACGCATCGCCACCCCGATGCTCGAGGACATGGAAAACCTCGACAAGAGCGACGGCGGCGACAACCTGAACCTGATCTTTAAGGTGCTCAAGCGCGGCGACAAGCTCGACGCGGCGCTCGCCTCCGGAAGCGAAAAGGAGCTATCCGACATGGGCCTTCGCTACGACCTGACGCTGCCCCTCTCCCGATATTACGCGGCAAACCGTGCAAACCTTCCCGCGCCCTTCAAGGTAATCCAAACCGATCGCGTCTTCCGCGCCGAGCGTCCGCAGAAGGGCCGGATGCGCGAATTCGTGCAGTGCGACATCGACATTCTCGGGGACGAGAGCGTTAACGCGGAGATCGAACTGATTGACGTGACGGCGCGCGCGCTCCTCTCCATCGGCTTCACCGACTTCACCGTGAACATCAACGACCGGCGCATGCTGCGCGGCATGCTCGGAACGATGGGCTTTCCCGCCGATACGCTGGACAGCGTATGTGTCACCTTCGATAAGCTGGACAAGGTCGGCGCGGACGGCGTGCGCGCGGAGCTCACGGAAAAGGGCTTCCCCGCACGGGCGGTAGAGGCCCTGGATGACTTCCTGCGCGCGGGCGACTTCGCGCTCGAGCGCGTCGCCGCGCTGTGCGAAGACAGGTCCCTCGGCGAAAACCTGCAGCGGGTCCTCGACACCGTGCGCCGTCTTGCCGGGGACCGTTACGCCATCGCCTACTGCCCCTCTCTCGTGCGCGGACAGGGCTATTACACGGGCATGGTCTTTGAGGTTACCTGCGCTGCCTTTTCCGGCGCGGTCGCCGGCGGCGGGCGCTACGACGAGATGATCGGCAAATTCATCGGCCAGAAGGTGCCTGCTGTGGGCTTTTCCATCGGCTTTGAACGCATCTGCGGCATTTTGATGGATCAGGGCTTCGTCATCCCCGCCGATAAGCAAAAGCTCGCGCTGCTCTACCGCGCGGACGCGGACTTTGCGCCGGTGCTGAAGAAGGCCGAAGCGCTGCGCGAGCGCTATGCGGTTACGGTGCTCATGCAGCAAAAAAAGCTGGGCAAGCAGCTCGGCGCGCTGGAGGCTGCGGGCTTTGCCGCCGCCGCCTTCGCGGACAACGAAGACATCAAGGAGCTCGGGCAGAAGGCCGAGTAATGCGGCCGCAAAACGGAGCGAGGGAGAAAGCCACGATGGCCTTCTCCCTCGTTTTTCGTATAACGAAAATCCCATCTTTTCAGACGTCGCGCCCCTATTTTATCGTGGGTATCACGACAATTCTGGCGCATTTCTTGAAATAGAAGGGCGGTGTCTGCAGTGCGAATCCATACGTCTCACATTGCAAAGTGATTTATTTATATCTTTTCGCTTGACACCGCCCTCTAAAAGTGATATATTTCTCTTAAAAAGAGATAAATATATCTCCATCAAGGAGGAAACACCATGAAAGAAGCCAAGCGCGCGATCGGGTTGGGGATCGTCAGCGTACTTCTGTTGGTTCTCTCGTCCCTGTACGCCATCACCTTTAACGAATCGCGCCTCGTCGCGCCGATGGACTTTTCTACCTATACCTTTCACCTTAAGGATCTGCCGATGCTCTGCTCCATCGCGCTGCTCTGGCTGTACGCGATCTATCTGTTCGTGCTGCTGTTTCGCGCCATGGCCCGTAGAAGTCGAGAGACTGCGCGCACGCATCGGACCCGCAGGCTCAATCCCAAGCTCGGTCTCCTGGGATTCCTAGGCTTTCTGGGGCTCCTTGGATTTGTCACTTACCGCGCCGACAGGACGGTCTATCCCTTCGCCTTTTTTCTCTTCTTCGGTTTCTTCGGTTTTTTCTTCGAGGGGAAGATGTCCGGCACTTATATGGATGAACGCTACCGTGAAAACGTAAAGACCGCCCAGCTGCAGGCCTTCCGGGTCGGGTATGTCGTGATCTTCCTCATGCTCATCCTGCTGGGACAGGGTGCGCTTTTCGGAAATCTGGAGTATACCCTGATCGCCTTCGTCATCGTCACCTCTCTTTCGATCGCGTTGGTGCTCTTCCTGAGCGAATACCTGCTCTACCGCCTGGATCACGACGAGTCGGTGGGCGACGGCGAGGAGTAACGTATGCCGGAATTTGAGTGCAGGTTAAAGAAGTACAGGCTTCAAAGCGACATGACGCAGGAGCAGCTGGCGCTTCGCGTCGGGGTGCGGCGCGAAACCATCATGCGTCTGGAAAAGGCGCAGTACAACCCCTCCCTCAAGCTCGCAATCGACATCTCGCGGGCGGTCAAGGCGTCGATCGAAGAAATATTTATCTTCCCGGAAAATACGCACGAATGAATAAAAAAAACAGGTGCAGACCTGTCGGATGACCGGCAAAGTATTGTCATGTAAAATCATATCGATCGGCTTTGCCGGTCGGGCGGGTCGTTTTCTCGAGTCATACGTGTAAAATGAATGCTCACTTAGCACGTATGACTCGGCGTGTACCCGTTTTTCTTCATTCTGCGGCTTCCACGCGATTCCGCCCCTTTTGTTTGGCACGATAAAGCGCCGCGTCCGCCGCGTTGAAGATCTCTTTAAAGCCCCGTCTGTCCTCCCGCGATCCCGACGCGCCGATGCTGCACGAGATTCCCGTGCCCTGCTGCGAAAAGACCGCCCGTGTCTGCTGTAAAATGGCGTTGGCGACGCTCATCGCTCCGCTCTGCCCGCCCGTTTTCATCAGAACCAAAAACTCGTCTCCGCCGATACGTCCAACCACCGCGTCCTGCGGCACGCAGTAGGTCAGGATGCGCGCAAATGTGCGCAGCACGTCGTCTCCCTGCCAATGCCCCAGGGTATCGTTGAC
Organism: Beduinella massiliensis; assembly: GCF_900199405.1. Taxonomy (NCBI): domain Bacteria; kingdom Bacillati; phylum Bacillota; class Clostridia; order Eubacteriales; family Beduinellaceae; genus Beduinella; species Beduinella massiliensis. The sequence goes on along the minus strand of NZ_LT963430.1, from coordinate 1,828,066 downwards.
TGTTTTGAAGTTATCGACGTCCATTACCAGCACCGAGCCGTCCTGCGCCTCGTCCTGCGCAAACAGCGCCAATCCTCTGTCATATGCCGCGCGATGGTTGAGCAGGCCCGTGAGAGAATCGTTGTCGATTTGACGTCGAAGCAGCTCGTGGTGCTCCATCTCCGCGGTGATGTCCGTATAGACGCTGCAAATTTGCCCAGCCTTTTCCCCGCCCACACTCTTCTTGCCCGTTTCCTTTACCCAGACAGGCGCCCCATCCGTCCGGCACATCCGGTATCTCGCGGTATAGACACCTGCCTCGTCCGCTGCGTTCCATTGCCGCAGGACGTCCTCCCGGTCCGCCGGATAAACTGCGCCCAGCGCCGTCCCGCCGGATGCGCGCAAAAACACGTCGCGCGGGCAGCCGAGAAGCTTTAATAGGCCATTCCCTATGAAGAGATAGGTGTGTTCACGGTCGCACAGGCACCGCGAAAAGCCGCTGCCGATATCCGCGTCGGGCGCAAGGGCTGCCGGCAGACTTCCAGTCCCCTGCAATGGGGCGGACAGGTGCGCATGGCTCAGCAGAAAACCGCCTGTCGCCCTGCGTGAAAGCAGCATCGTCACGCGACGACGAATGCATTCGTTTTTCCCCGCATTACGCAGTAGGATACCCGCCTGCCCCGTGACCAGGAAATGGGCCCCGTCCAGACTCCGCGCGCTCAGCGACTCCTCCGCCAGCGCCATGCTCTGCGCCGCATTTCTCCGTCTTTCGATCAGCGCGCGCACACCTGCCTCGCCCAACGCGTAGTCCGTCTCATCAATCCACGAGACGTCCTGCGAAAGCGCCTCGGTGAGGCTTTCGTCCGCACCGGCGCTATAATACCGTCTCAGATAGGCCCGCACGAAGGCCGCCGCCCGACGCTCCATGTTTTCCCGTTCTCCCATACGGCAACCCTCCCCGCTTCTGTGCCTATAAGCCCAGTTTGCTCGATTTTACACCAGATTTGATGTAAAGTCAATACGCCACATATGATGTGGGCAATAATAGCCTCATACAGAAAAAGTAATGAGGCATCTCGCATGAAAAACTATCTGGACATCCTGCGTGGTCTGCGGGAGGACAACGACCTGACGCAAGCGGACGTAGCCCATATCCTGGGGACGACGCAGCAGGTGTACTCACGGTATGAAAATGGGGTTAATGAAATTCCGCTGCGCCATTTTATCACGCTTTGCCGCTTTTACCGCGTGAGCGCGGACTGGGTACTCGGGCTCGGCGTATACCGGCAGGATTGAACGAAAGGGGACGGGCGCCGCCGCGCCCGTCCCCTTTAATCATTGCCCTCTTCGAACTGTTTTTCCAGATCCTTGGGAAGCGGCGTCACGGTAAAGGCCTGCGGCGCTTCTTCCTTTTTCGCTTTCTTCTTGCTTTGCTTCGGTTCCTCTTCCTCGTCGTCGCAGAGCATGTTCTTCAGGTCGCCAACGACCTGTGGAATCATTTCCACCATGCGATCCACCGGCGTCGCGTAGTTGGCAGAAAGCAGTTTTACCTGTCCGCCCCCCGACACGAGGAAACCCACGGGGTTGACCGATACGCCTGCGCCGCTGCCGCCCGCAAAGGGAAGCGCTTCGTCCACGTTTGCGCTCTTGATCTGCCCCTTACCGTCCACGCTGTACTCGCCGCCGCCTGCGACAAAGCCAAAGGATACGCGCGAGATGGGGATGATCGTCACGCCCTCCGTCGTCTGCACGGGATCGCCCACGACGGTGTTTACATCCACCATATCGCGGATATTTTCCATCGTTGTCCCCATCAGGCTTTCAATAGGATGCCTGTCCATATCTTCTTCGCCTCTTTCCGATTTCGCCGCCCTGTATCTAGGACGGAATACGCGTCACGTCCGCGTGCGCGCGCAGCGCAGCGCGCTGCGCCGACAGCCGGATGCTGTGCAGCATGCCGAGCGCTACCGTGGCCATAATGTCCCCCGGCAGCACGACGATTATGCACTGTGCGTTCATCAGGAACACGGAGTGCGAAAAGTCCGGCGCGACGCCAAAGTGCGGCGTCACGCGCATCTTTTTTTGAATCAAGCGCGAGAGCGGCGCCAATGTACAGGAGAGCAGGCCGCATACGCGCGCGGTGTTCGCAGCTTCCTCCATACCCACGCGCGCCTTGGCAACCAGTTTGTCTACGCGCACGTGCCGCTCGATGTAGGCGCGGGCTCGCCTGTTTTTCAGTATCGGCCGAATAAGCGTGCGCGCCGGCACGTCGATTGGCGAGCCTTCCTCTCCGTCCTTGCCGCGCGGGCGAATGGAAAAAAAGAGGCCGCTCTTTCCCCTTTCGATGACGCCGTCGAAGCGCAGCGTCCAAAACAGCGCGCGCAGCTTGAGCTGCACGGTCGACCGTTCCCCGATGTCCAGCCGCGCGCTGATATGAAGCGGCACCAACAGCAACGCGTATAAAAACGTCGTCACATATACCATGTCTTCACCCCCGCATTCCTGTTCTTCCCTCATGTTCTTCGTTTGATACGTCTTTTCTTTTGTCCGGCGGGCGTGTATAATAAAAAGCACTGAATTTGGAAATGGAGGCCTTCCCCCATGTACAAGATCCTCGAAAACTTTGAATACGTCATTCTGCTCCTGTTCCTCGCCTGTTTCGTGCTGGGCAAGCTCTGGCTCATGCTCGCCCTCGCCGTGCTTTGGTATCTGCTCTATGGCTTCGTAGGACTTGCGGAGCGCATGATACAGACGGGGCACCGCCGTCTAGCCCAGTTCTATTTGAAAATCACGTTTCCCTGTCTGCTGCTTCCCTTCCGGCGCGCCTGGTACTACATGCTGAGCATCCTCGCACTGCCCGCCGAGCCCGCCTATCCTGCGGATACGGCGCTGGCGCTCTCCCAAAAGCTCAACCCCGAAGCCCTTGGAAACGACAACAACCGCAGCTATTATTACGGCATCGTGGCTCATATTCAAACCGAACTGGGCAACGTCAAAGAGGCCCGGACGCAGCTTGAAAGGGCGCGCGCACTGAAACACAACACAGGGTTTGATAAGATGTACCAAGACATCGAAGAACGCATTTCCAAGAAGGAGCAAAGCGCATGAAACTGATTTCCTGGAACGTCAATGGCCTGCGCGCCTGTCTCGGCAAGGGATTTATGGACTATTTCGCCGCACAGCAGGCCGACTTCTTTTGCCTGCAGGAGACCAAGATGCAGGAAGGTCAGGCGGAAGTCCCCACGGAGGGATACTTGCAGTACTGGAACAGCGCCGTCAAAAAGGGCTACTCCGGCACCGCCATTTTCGCCAAAGAATCCCCGCGCAGCGTGCGTTACGGCCTCGGAATCGAGGAGCACGATCAAGAGGGGCGCGTCATCACCCTGGAATATGAAGGTTTTTTTCTCGTCACCGTCTATACGCCCAACGCTCAGCGTGAGCTCACCCGTCTTTCCTACCGCATGCGATGGGAAGAGGACTTCCGCGCGTACCTCAAGGCGCTCGATGCGCAAAAGCCCGTCATCGTCTGTGGGGATATGAACGTCGCGCACAAGGAAATCGACCTGAAGAACGCCAAGTCCAATGCCGGAAACGCGGGCTTTACGGATGAGGAACGCGAACAGATGACCCGGACGCTTGAGAGCGGTTTTGTCGATACGTTCCGCCACCTCTATCCGGACAAGACCGGCTGCTATTCCTGGTGGTCCTATATGTTCAACGCCAGAAAGAACAACGCCGGATGGCGCATTGATTACTTTCTCGTCTCCGAGCGCGTCAAGGACCGCATCCGCGAGGCACGCATCGACGCGGACGTATACGGAAGCGATCACTGCCCTGTAGTGCTTGAAATCGAACTATGACGCACCTGCTGGACGACACCGTTCTTTTATAGTAGGAGGATTTCTCATGAAATACCTGTTTGCATCCGACATTCACGGCTCGCGCGGCGCGGCCGAACAGGTGCTCGCACGCTATGCCGCTGAAGGGGCGTCCCGCCTCATACTGCTGGGCGACCTGCTCTATCACGGTCCGCGCAACGACCTGCCCGCCGATTATGACCCGAAGGCGGTCATTCGCCTGCTCAACGACGCCAAAAAGGAAATTCTCTGCGTGCGGGGAAACTGCGACGCGGAGGTCGACCAAATGGTGCTGGAATTCCCGATTACCGCGGATTGCATGCTGCTGGATCTTGCCGGGCGCGCTGCATTTGTGACGCACGGGCACGTTTTCAACCTCTCATCGCTTCCGCCCCTGAAGGACGGCGACCTGCTGATCCATGGACACACGCACGTGCTCACCGTGCAGCAAAAGGCGGGAATTACCTACATCAATCCCGGCTCCGCCGCGCTGCCCAAGGAGGGCAATCCGAAATCCTACATGGTCTGGGAAGACGGCCTGTTTACCATCAAGGAACTCGACGGAACGGTTATCACCGCCTACGACAGCCGCATCTGAGGCGGCGCATATCACAAAAGGAAGCGAGAACGCATGAACTTTGTCTTTATCTCCCCACATTTTCCCGCCAATTATGAGCGCTTCTGCACAGCGCTCAAGGAGCACGGCGTCACGGTGCTGGGCATCGCGGACACCCCTTACGAGCAGCTGACCGACAGCCTGCGCAGCGCGCTGACCGACTATTACCGCGTCGCCAGCCTGGAGGATTACGAATCCGTCCTGCGCGGCGTAGCGTATTTCATTCACCGCTACGGCAAGATCGACTGGCTGGAATCCAACAACGAGTACTGGCTGGAGCAGGATGCCCGTCTGCGTGAGGCCTTTCATATCACATCCGGCTTTATGCCCGCGGACATGCCGCAGGTCAAGCACAAAAGCCTCATGAAAGCCTGCTATGAAAGGGCGGGCGTTCCCACTGCGCGCTATCACATGGTCTCGACGCTCGACGCGGCTCGCGCCTTCGTCGCGCAGGTCGGTTATCCTGTCATCGTGAAGCCCGACAACGGCGTGGGCGCTTGTGCCACGTACAAGCTCTGTTCGGACGACGAGCTGCGCCGCTTTTACGAAAGCCCGCCATCCGTTCCCTATATTATGGAAGAGTACGTATACGGTGCGATCTGCTCTTACGACGCGATTTTAAATTCTGAAGGCGAACCGCTCTTTGAAAGCGGCGATTACGTCCCCTACTCCATCATGGAGGCGGTCAACGCGGGCGATCCGCAGCACTTTACCATCCTGCCGCGCCTGCCGGACGACCTGCGCGACGCGGGGCGGCGTTGCGTAAAGGCGTTCGGCGCGCGTTCGCGCTTTGTGCACTTCGAGTTCTTCCGTCTGTGGGAGGATCATCCAAACCTCGGACGCGCGGGAACGATCGTAGGGCTCGAGGTCAATATGCGTCCCTGCGGCGGTTTCACGCCGGACATGTACAACTACGCGCTGAGCACCGACGTATACCGCATCTACGCCGACATGATCTGCTACGACGAGAACCGCCAGCCCGAATGGCCGGAAAAGTACTACTGCGCGTTCGTCGGGCGTCAGGACGGCAAGCCGTACCTGCTTTCGCAGGAGGCGCTTCGTCAGCGCTACGCGGGCGACCTGATGATGTCCGCCGTACTGCCGGACGTGCTCGCCGCAGGCATGGGCAAGTACGTATTCATCGCTCGCTTTAAGGATACCGATCGAATGGACGCTTTCTTCCGCGACGCGTTGGAGCTCGTCGAACAATAACCTGAAAGACGGTGGTTATGTGACGCCTGCCCTGTTTTCAAGCTTTCTCTGGGCCGTCCTCGCTGCGCTACTGGTCGCGGCAAGTGCGTGGATGGTTCGTTTTTCGCGCACCAACCGGCTGGTGGGCAGACTGTCCAATGCCGTTACTTTCCTGTTTCGTCGCGGTTACTGGGTTTTTTTCGCCTCGACGCTTGGCTTGGCAGTGTTTTGCCGCCTATACGGCTGGCCCGGCATCCCAGCAAATTACCATACAGACGGCATCATGTCCGTTGTGGACGGCTATGCGCTCGCTCGTTTTGGCACGGATCACTACGGCATCTCCTACCCAGCCATGATGAAGGCCTGGGGATACGGTCAGCAAAGCGCGATGATGGCTTATCTGATGTCCCTCTCAACCCGTCTTTTCGGGCTTTCTGTCTTCGCCATGCGCCTGCCCACGCTGATCGTCAGCCTGCTTGGGATGGCCGCCTTTTACGACCTTGCACGCAGGCTCTGCGGAAGATACTACGCCCTGCTTGCGCTTTTTCTGCTTGCCCTTTCGCCCTGGCACATTTCGCAAAGCCGTCACGCACTGGATGCGTATATGCTTTGTCATTTTCTTCTCTTTTCCGTCTATTTTCTCATGCTGGGGTTACGTCGCCGTCCTTTCCTCTATGTCTCTATGGTATTTTTCTCGCTTTCGATGTATTGTTACGGCGTTGCTGCCTATATCGTGCCGCCGCTCCTGCTTTTACTCGCGATTTATCTGATCGCGAGCCGCGTCGTTCGCCCGCTGGACTTGCTGCTGTGCGCCGTCATCTACCTTACGTTGTCGTTTCCGCTCATCTTGACGCTGTTCATCAATGCTCTGGGGCTTGAGACCGTGCATTTAGGGCCGATCACCTGCCCTTATTTCGAAGACAGCGTTCGCAGCTCAGACATCCTCTTTTTTACGGAGCAGCCCTTCATGGAAAGGCTCTACGCCAATCTGCTATGCGCGCTTCGCATTACCTTCCTGCAGTCATCGCGCGCGCTGGGGGTAGATACGCGTTTCGGGGCGCTCTATCCCTTTAGTGCCCCGTTGCTGTGCTTCGGACTTTTCCTCTTCTGGCGTGCGCGTCGAAGCGGCGAGCTCGCCGAAAAGGTGCATTCCGACGGTTCACTGCACGTCCGCGGCGGCTTTTTAATCCTCGTCTGGACGCTCTGCGCTTTCGCTGGCTGCATAATCACCAACAGTGTGACCGCCTGGCGCGCAAATGCCATTTACTACCCGCTCACCCTGCTCGCGGCTTACGCCATCTGGTGGGCATGCCGCCGCGTTCGTCTGCTCGTTCCGCTCTTTGCGGCGCTTTATATCGCCGCTTTTGCCGTCTTCTTTCCGACCTATCTTTCCGAAAATTCGGTCGCAACGGACTCACAGGATTCCCCCTCTGGCCAGTACCAGGCTCTGTCCTACGCGCGGACGCTCCCTTTTGAACACCTGTACTTGACCACCAACGCCCCCGCGGACAGCGATTACTATCAATACGATGCTCCAACTGTTCGCGTGCTCTACGCTTTCGGCCTCACGCCTTCTCAGTATCAGGGGGAAGAGGAAATCGTCGGCGCAAACGGTGATCCCATCGGCTATTATCAGGATGTCTTTGAGATATGGCCTCCGGATTACGGCGACTACGAGCCGGATCCCGAAGAAAACGCAGCCTATGTGGTTCCGGAATTTGCGCTCACACAGTTCGATCCGGCTGCGTTCTCCATCAAGCGCTTTCTCAGCTACGCGGTCGTCTATCCGAACGCTCTGATGCCGGACGGAGAGGAGGAAACAAAATGACGCTCGGTTTATCGCTGTTTGCTGCCGGATGCATTCTCTGCGCTCTCGGCGGATCGCCCCGCGCGAATCGTCTTCTTGTACAAAGCGCTTGCCTGACGCGCCTGCGTAAAACGTGCGCCAGCTTTCTTGAAAGGTATGAGTGGGTCTGTTTTACCCTTTTGCTTTTTGTTGGCGCTACGCTTCGCTTTTCTCTGCTTCGGCAGGTTCCCACGGGCCTCAGCGCGGATGAAATGCTGATCGCTGTTCAGGGACGCGCGCTCGTCCAAACCCGAACGGACATGGCGGGCACGCACCTTCCCGTCTTCCTGCCCGGTTATGGGGCGAGCACGGCCATGGGGCCGTTGCTTCCCCTTCTGACCACCCTGTTTACGTCAATCCTCGGCCTTTCATTCTGGGGCGTGCGACTGCCTGCCCTGCTCATCGGCATGTCTTCCCTCGTGTTTGGGTATCTGTTGGCAAAAAAAATGGGTGGACGGGCGATGGCGTTATGCACGTTGTTCGTTCTGACGCTTTCCCCTTGGCATATCGCCGCTTCCCGCTTTTTGAACGTTCCGCTGGCCGCGCTCACCCTGCTGACGGTGGGCTGTCTGATGCTTCTCAGTGGGCGTCTCCTGATTGCAGGCGTTATCTTCGGTCTTTCGATGTATCTGAGCGACAGTTTCTGGCTTGTCTCACCCTTGCTTATCGCCGGCTATTCGATCTATCTCGGCTGTAAGAGGAAAGCGAAAGCAAGGCGTCTCGTAACTTCTCTATCCCTCTACTTTTTAATCTCGTTGCCCGCTTTTTTGACAATCTGGTTGAACCTTATGGGACGCCCGTCCATTTCATTGCTGGGCTTGACCATTCCGGCGCTTCCGGTATCTCCGCAGGTCCTTCATACGATCTTTCAATCCGGGTTTTCCTTCAATGCGATTGAAGACACGTTCTTTGCGCTGCTGGAATGGCTCATCTGCGCTGTCAAGTCGGATGATTTTGGCGGAACCAATTCCTACCTTCTGTACAATTCAGGTTTGATCTATCTGTTCTCGCTTCCGATGCTTCTAACCGGCCTGCTCGGCGCGTTCGGTCACGCCCATCGGCAAGAGGCACCCTTTGTCCTGCTCATTCTTTTGACCTGCCTGTGCGCGTTGCCGCGTCTGCTTTGTCCGACGCTCAGCATCGAACACCTCTTTATACTTTATCTGCCCGTCACGCTGCTCGTTGCATTTGCCATTTGTACGCTCAGCCGCCGTATGCGTCTCAGTATTCTGGGGTTCACTGCGCTCTACATCGTCTCCGGTTCGCTGATGGTATCGTCTTATTGGAATGGCAGCTATGCTTACGACACGGAAAGCGAATTTCGCACCGGCTTCATGGAAGCGGCTCGCTTTGCCGAATCGACTGCCCCGGAGCAGATCGTGGTCACCTCGCGCATGTACCCATGCGTGGACGCGCAGCGTCTCGGCGAAGCCATGACGCGCTTTGCTTTCGATCTGCCAGCTTCCGCGCCTCTTGGGAAAGAGCAAGCCTACTGTGTTACCGGCCTGGATGAAACAAACAGGGAATTCGATAGAAACACCGTTTACATCGCATCGCAGGATGATCTGGATTTTTTTGACTGGGATTTGTTCGACTTTGACGACTTCGGGTTGTACACGGTTTTAACTCCAATTGCTTCGGAGGAATCGGGGGGTTCTCCTCCCTAAATCCCTTAAAAACTTTAAAGTGAGGTGAATATACGTGCCGGGAACCAGCAGCACAATATTTTGTATCATTTTGACCCTGCTTTTTTTGGTCGCGATAAGCGACCGGTTGACCGTAAAAATCAATGCTTTCCGACCAGTTAAGGCTTTAAACGCGATTCTGACCCGATTGACAAGGAGGTATTATGTCGTCCTTTTTGTCCTCGCCGTTTTGATCGCATTGTTCCTTCGTCTTTATCAATGGCCGAACATCCCGGCGGGGGCACAGTGTGACGAAGTAATGTCTGGCGCAGATGCATATGCGCTCTCGCTCTACGGTACGGACCGTTTTGGCACATCGTATCCCGCTATGCTCTGGGGATGGGGCTACGGCCAGCAAAGCGCCTTTTTGGCCTATTTTTCTTCTTTATTTTTACATTTTATGGAGCCCTCTCTCGTCGCGCTGCGTCTTCCCGCGCTCGTGCTTGCGCTCGCCTCACTTTTTGTCCTTTGGGATTTTGCCCGCAGAATCGCAGGTCGAAATTATGCGCTAATTGCGTTGTACTTTTGCGCTGTATGCCCCTGGCACATTATGCTATCCAGATGGTCCATCGACGCGAATTTCTTTTCGATTTTATTGCTCTTCTCCTGCGACGCGCTGGCCGCAGGGGTCGAGAAAAAGCCGATGCTCTACGTCTCCATGGCGCTCTTCGGTCTCACGATGTATACGTACGGTATCGCCATGTACACCGTTCCCCCGCTGCTCGTCCTTCTTGCGGCCTATTTGCTTCTGCGCGGCAAGGTACGCCCACTCGAACTCGTTGGCTGTGTGGCCGTCTATTTAGTCGTCGCAGGACCTATCCTTATGACGATGGTAATCAATGCTTTCGGCTTGGATACGATGCAATTAGGCCCCATTACGATGCAGTATTTCAGTGAATCCGTGCGCAAAGCCGATATCGTTTTTTTTGCTGATGAGCCTTTCTTTGCGCGCATCTATGGTGACTTTACGCAATATCTGGGCAATACGCTCTTTCAGCAGGGTTATTCGGAAAATTTCAGCATCAAGGGATACCACACGCTCTTCACTTTTTCCGGTCCCATGATGCTGCTCGGCGGCATACTTCTATGGCGCAAGCGTCGTACGGGCATGCTGAACGGATGCGAATGGACATCCGACGGCCTGTCGGTCACGAACGGCTACATCCTGCTCATCCTCATGATGAGCGTGTTTTTTGCCGGTTTATGCACGATTGGAGGACACGTATGGCGCATCAACGGCAGTTACTTTCCGCTTATTCTCCTAATCTGTTATGCGCTGTACTTTATGTGCCATAGGGTAAAAGCCTTTACGCTCCCTCTCGTGTTGCTCTATGGCGTCGCCGCAGTGGGCTGCGGCGCAATGTTGTTCAGCAGCGAAACGCAGATGTACGGAAACACTTCGACCACACGCTATGGAGAAACGCGCTCGATCATCTATGCAAAGGATTTGCCTTTTGAACATATGTATGTTCGCGTTGGTGAAGATGAAGATGAAGTGACGGCCGCCGAACTTCGCGTACTTTACTTTCACGCAATCAAAGCACCGCAGTGGAGAGGAGAAGAACCCCTGCCTTCCGGCAAGATGTATGCAGATACCTACGAGTTCTGGTACGAATCAGACGGCCCCTTTGAGTATGATCCCGAAGAAAACGCCGCGTACGTTCTGCGCGCTTCAGACCTTGATACATTCGACGAGGAAGGATTTACACTGCTCCGCTTTTATGACGGCGCGCTTGCCTATCCGACGCAATACATGACAAAACAAGGAGAGGATCTGCCATGACATTGGATTTTGCGACCATGCTCGCTGCCTTAGCCCTGTGCTTGGCAGCTGCATCCCCGCCGGTGACAGGCGCCCTTCAAAAATGCCGGGGACTTTCGCGCCTACGTGACGCCGCCGTCCGCCTTATAGAGCGGCGGTTTCTGTTCCTCGGCGCGCTCCTTCTGCTGCTTGCGTTTGCACTGCGCACATATCGGCTCACTACCTATCCCACGCCGCTATCCGCCGACGAAGCATTTATCGCAGCCTCTGCCCGATGGCTTACTGCTACCGGACGTGACCTGAACGGCAGTCTTCTGCCGCCATACCTCAAAGGCGCTGGATCGCTCGGCTCCATGGGCATTCTGACACCGCTTCTTACCGCGCCATTTGTATCTGTCTTCGGCATGTCTGCGCTCGCGGTGCGCCTGCCTGCGCTGTTGATGGCGATGGGCTGCCTCGTCTTGATGGCGGCGTGGGTTTATCGGGTGTGCGGCAAAGGCGGCGCATTGCTCGCGCTATTCATGGGCGCGCTCGCCCCCTGGGCTTTTATGAGCGCGCGGTTCGGCACAGCGGCTCACGCCTTTCTCTTTTTCCTGTTGCTGGGCGTCTATTGGCTCGCGGCCTCTCAAGCTCGCACGAAAAAAAGCCTGTTTTTTCTGTACGGTGGAGCGGCCGCGCTGGCTGCCTCTATGTATACGGTGGATGTCTCGTGGATCGCAGTTCCCGTCTTCATGATCGGATACACAGTTTATTCGCTTGTCAAGCAGCGGAGCAATCCCGTGCACATATTGGGCGCAGCTGGCATGTTTCTGCTTTTATCCCTTCCGTCGTTCTGCGTTGCGGCCGTAAATCTGTTCGGCCTGAATCCCTTTCAGTTCCTGTTCATGCGCATTGAACACTTCGACCTCCCCTCTAGCTTTGTGCACAGCGCTCTCGGTTCAGGCGGCGTTGAAGCTGTAGGTTCCGCCCTCCGGCAGAACTTCATCTCGTGGATCGGATGGCTTACCCTAAACATCCACACAGACGAATTTACGCCTTCCGGCGTATGGACGCCTTGGAATCAAGCCTCCGCCTATGCCTTTCTGATTCCCTTTTTATTGGTGGGTTCTTGTGTTTTGGTTTCTGCGCTGCAAAGCAAAAAACACGGTGCTGGTATGCCTCTCGCGCTATTGGGCATGTCCTTCGTTCTACAACTCCTCTTCCCCTCCATGGACAGCCAGGAATTCCTCTTCGCGCACGCAGCGGTAACAATCGTCTCCTGTATCGGCCTCTTTGAAACCGTCAGGCGGGTTCGCCTTAGCGGGATCGCGGCAATCGCGCTGCTCGTCCTTACGGCTTTTCCCCTGATCACCGGATATTTCGGTGAGGACTATATGGCCTCGACAGGAGATCAGTATCACCCGGGGCTTGTGGAATCGATTCAGTATGCTAAAAAGCTTGCACCGGACGATGTGGTCCTTTCTCAGGAAATTCATCCAAGCAGCGCTCCTCACCAAACAGCCCGTGCCTACGGAATTTACGCTCTGAACGAAAGACCGCAGGACGAATCTCTCCTGACAATCGCTTATTTTCCCGGACTGACACCCGATACGTCTGGCCGCACTGCTTACGTAGGCCGCTATTCAGACTTTGATACGTTCGATTACGCTGTCTTTAACTATGCGGAATTTGAAGACTATTGCGTGCTCACCCCCATCGCCGCCTTTGGTGAAATGGAGCCTTAACGACGTCTTCTTGCATGTCATGAAGAGCATCCGTCACCTATCCCTTATTCGAAACGAAAACATCCAGGCATCAAAAAAGCGGCATTACTGCCGCTTTTTTGATGCCCATTTGAGCCCTATTCGTCTTCGTCCTCTTCTTCGGGGAGCTCGCCGTTATGGTAGACGTCCTGCACGTCGTCCAGATCGTCGAGCATCTCCAGCAGCTTCTGAATCTTCGCGACCGTATCCGGATCGTCGATGGCGTTCGTGGTCTGCGGAATCATCGTCAGCTCTGCGGAGAGGAAGTTAAAGCCCTGTTTTTCGAGATTCTCGCGCACCGCCGAGAAGTCGGCGACCGCAGTCGTCACCTCAAAGCAATCGTCCTGCGCCTGCACGTCGGATGCGCCCGCGTCCAGCGCGGCCATCATCACGTCGTCCTCGTCCATGCCGGGCTTGCGCTCCAGGACGATCAGGCCGACGCTGTCGAACATGTAGGAGACGCAGCCGTTCGTACCGAGCGATCCGCCGTTTTTATCGAAGATGTGGCGAATGTCGGAGGCGGTGCGGTTGCGGTTGTCCGTAACGGTCGTCACGATGACCGCCATGCCGCCGGGCGCGTAGCCCTCGTAGGTGATCTCCTCGTAATTGACGCTGCCCAACTCGCCCGCGGCCTTGAGGATGGAGCGCTTGATGTTATCGTTAGGCATGTTGTTGGCCTTGGCCTTAGCGATGACATCGCGCAGCTTGCTGTTGGAATCAGGATTGCTGCCGCCGTCGCGCACGGCAATGGCGATCTCACGCCCGATCTTCGTGAACACCTTGCCGCGCGCCGCGTCGGCCTTGCCCTTTTTATTCTTGATGTTTGCCCACTTGGAATGGCCTGACATGATGAATCCTCCCGGTTTTAAAAATCACATCTATTATCATAACACAAATACAAGCAAACAAGCAAGGCGTGAACCCCTGTTTTTGCAGGAAAATCCCTCTTTTTTACCGTTTTGCTCAAGGAACGAGGTTCAACAGATTGCCATCCGGGTTATAGCCGACGAAGCTGTTCGGCACGTCGCCCACGATGATGCTCTCCGCGAGCAGCAGATTGTTGGATACCTCCACCTCGCGTGCCTGAGTCGGAATGACGACGCGAATCCAAGCCGTCACCGTCATATAAATTTTGTGACGCGTCTGGTTAATGCCCGAAGTCTCAAATTCAGTATGAAACTCGGTCTGCACGCCGCCGATCGGCACCACCTGCACGGGAATAACCGGACCGCTCGCCGCCAACACCTGCGAGCCGAGCGCAGACCCCAACGGAATGCCGACCGCTTCTGTGCGCATGCTGTCGAGCTGCGCTTCCGCCGCGTTGACGACGGCGGTCGATACGTCGTTCATCCTGACGGTATTCGCCTGAACCATGCTCACCCGCCCCTGGGCGTCACAGATGACGTTCATCAGGTCCTCGTAGTTAACCCGACCGTCAGTCGCTTCGTTCATCGCCTCGTTGATGAGGCGGGTTGCCAACGCGATGGATTTTGCCTCCGCCATGTTTAGCACCACCGGACGCAGGTTTCGCTCCACGAACAGGCAGAACCCTGCGACGATTACGAAGAACAGAATGATCCATCGCACCACCCTGTTCTTCTTCTTGAAAACTTTTTCCCTGGCTGCAACCATCTGCGTTCCTCCTTCGTCATATCATCAGTGGATTGTATGCAGATGCCGGACGTTTGATTTTTTCAATGCGCTTTGGTACAAAATATGCTATAATGCCACCAATGGACAGGAATACTGATTCCCGCAGGAGGGAGGCCTTGCATGAAAAAGAAAAAGGACAAGCGCAAAGCGCCGGGCGCTTTTGACGAACCTTTCGATCAGGCAGACGGCTTACAGGAGGAGCCGCCCGTTTGGGAAGGCGACTACGCGCCGGAGGGCGAGCCGGAAATACCCGTTTACCCGCCGGAGGACGGCGGCACGGACTGGAACGATCCCCATGCAGAGGAGAATATCGACTTCGCCCCGGACGATTCGGAGGCGGATGACTTTTATGCGGAAGAAACGCCCACGCACATGCCCCCGCCGAGCGGCGGAGACGTCTATGACGACGGCGAAAACGCCTCCCCGATCACCATTTTCAAGCCGCGCACGCGGCGGCCGAATTTTATTCTGAGCGTCGTGGTTTCAACCCTGCGCCTGCTTTGCATTCTGGTGGTCATCCTATCGCTCGCGGGCGCGGGCGCGCTGGTGGGCATCGCCAAGGCGTACGTAGAAACCGCGCCCACGCTGGATCTGGCGAAGATTGATGAGCAGGCGCAGACCTCCTTTATTTACGATGCGCAGGGCAATCTCATCACCGACTACAAGGGCACGGAAGACCGCATCATGGTCTCCATCGACGAGATCCCCACGCAGCTGCAAAACGCGTTCGTGGCGGTCGAGGACGCGCGTTTCTTTACCCATAACGGCGTAGACGTCAAGCGCATCGTCGGCGCGTTCATCTCGAACATGTCCTCCTCCAGCCAGCAGGGCGGCTCCACGATCACGCAGCAGCTCATCAAGCAGACGGTGCTTTCCGACGAACAGAGCTACAAGCGCAAGCTGCAGGAGGCCTATCTGGCCATGCAGCTTGAGACGCGCTACACCAAGGAGCAGATCCTTGAGTCCTATCTCAACACGATCTTCCTGGGCGGCAGCTATTACGGCGTAAAGGTCGCGGCAAACGGCTATTTTGGCAAGGAACTGGGCGAGCTGACGCTGCGTGAATGCGCGATGCTGGCGGGCCTCACCCGAAGCCCCAATT
This sequence comes from Beduinella massiliensis, assembly GCF_900199405.1. Taxonomy (NCBI): domain Bacteria; kingdom Bacillati; phylum Bacillota; class Clostridia; order Eubacteriales; family Beduinellaceae; genus Beduinella; species Beduinella massiliensis. Next base: position 1,812,633 of record NZ_LT963430.1, on the reverse strand, counting down.
ACTACAACCCGCGCAAGAACTTCTACTCGCGCAACATAGAGGACAGCCAGACGGCCAAGATCACGAACGACCGTACCGACTACGTGCTGCGCATGATGTACGAAAACCAGTTCATTACGCAGGAGCAATACCATGAGGCGCTCGATCCCTCCACCGCGCACGTGCTGGAGACCTCCCCCGCCTCCACAGAAATTTACGACTACGCCTACTACGTGGAATACGCGATAACGGACGTGGTTTCCACCTTTCTCGAATTGAATCAGCTTGAGGACACGTCGGCTAACCGCTATGCGATGGAGAACAAGCTGCGCACGGGCGGGTACAGCGTGTACCTTTGCATCGACACGGAAATTCAGACCATCGTGGAAGACACGCTGGCGAACTGGGACAATTACCCGCGCCTGCGCAACCCCTCCGACAAGGTCTACCGCGCGCGCAATGCCGACGGAACGTACACCGAGATTCCCCAGCCACAGGCCGGCGTCGCGGTGCTCGATTACCGCACCGGCGAGCTTAAGGCGATCGTCGGCGGCCGCTATCGCCCGACGCAGCGCAAGACGCTAAACCGCGCAAGCGACATCAACATGCCGGTCGGTTCCTCGATCAAGCCGATCTCCGTGTACGCGCCGGCCATCGACCTGGGCGCGTCCCCGGCGAGCATCGTGTACAACATGCCGATCCCGATCAGCGGATGGAAGGTAAACGGCAAGGATTCCTTCCCCAAGAACTACGGAGGCGGCGGATATAAGGGTGCGGAGACGTTCCGCGAAGCGCTGCGCAGCTCGCACAACACCGCAGCAGCACAGGCGCTGATGACCTACGTAGGCGTCGAGCGCTCGGCCGAATACCTGCGCCAGATGGGCGTCGCAGACAAGAACATCAATGAAGACGGCTTCGGCCTCGCGCTGGGCTCTTCAGGCCTCACGCCCATTCAGATGGCCGTTGCCTTCGGCACGCTGGCCAACAAGGGCGTCTATCTGGAGCCGCTTTCCTTCTCCAAGATCGTCGATTCCAGCGGCAAGGTCATCGTCGACGCCCACGCCATCCAGGAAAAGCGCCAGGTCTTCAAGCCCTCCACCTCCATGCTGGTAGTCGACATGCTCAAGGGCGTCGTATCCAGCGGCACGGGCACCAAGGCGAAGATTTCCTCGCAGGTGGTCGCTGGCAAGACGGGCACCAACTCCGACGCGCGCGGCGTCACGTTCGCGGGCATGACGGGCTGGTATTCCGCCGCGCTCTGGGTCGGCCACGACAACTATAAACCCCTCACCTCCAAGGCGACAGGCGGCAACGACGCGGCCCCGCTGTGGCAGTCCTTTATGGAGAAAATCCACAAGGCCAAGGGCCTCGATTCCCGCGAAATTGTGGACGGCTCCCCTGAGGATTATGGCCTCGTCAAGGTCACGACCTGCGGCGTCAGCGGGCAGCTCGCGACGGACGCCTGCCGCCGCGACATAAACGGCTATAAGACGGTCACCGACTACTGGTATAAGGACAGCGCCCCTACGCAGTACTGCACCATGCACTCGGAGCTGCCGATCTGCACCGTTTCCGGACGCCTTGCGACCGAATACTGCCCCTCGAGCGTCGTGGAAACGAAGGCGATCGTCGTCATCCCCAAGGGGCATCCGCTCTACGACTACACCGATTCCTACGGCAGTGTGATTCGTCAATACCTGGGCGACTTCGCGACTTCCAAGAGCAGCAGCGCGATCAGCACGACGGTCTGCGACGTGCACACTTCCGACTGGGTTTACCAGAACAGCTCGAACACGCAGTCTCTGCGCGACGAAGCCTATCAGCTCACCATCGACGCTTACAATAAGGTCGGCGCCGCGAGCGAGTGGCTCTCCGGCGACGCGCGCCAGAGCATCAATACGGCCATCGGTGCGGTCGAAGCGGTCATCTACAGCGACTACATCGATTCCGGTACGCTGCAAAACGCGGTGGATAATCTGCGCTGGGCGCTTTCCAACGCAGGGCTTTAACAAAAACCTGAGCGATGAATCCGAGGCCCGCCGATCGCAAAGGCGGGCCTCTTTTCCCTGACAAAGGAGGAAGCACCATGAAAAGCGTTAAGCCCGGTCGCGGACCCTCCATGATGGGCGCCGTCACCAGCGCCGTCTTCATGCTGTTCGGCGTCGTCTGGGTCGTAGCAACCAGTCAGTTTTCGGAAGGGGCAGGATCCTTAGGCTTCGTTTTTCCGCTCTTTGGCGTGCTGTTTGTCGTCATCGCCGCCGTACAGTTCTTTATGAACCTTCACAACGCTACGGGGAAAAACCGCTATTCGGAATTTGACATCACGGATGGGCAGGAAGAACCGGATCCTCTCGCTGAGCGCTTTGAAAGCGCCTCCCCGGGCGATACGCCTTCCTCCACCCCTTCCTATTGCCCCTTCTGTGGGACGGAGCTAGGAAAGGACTATGCCTATTGTCCGCGCTGTGGTAAAAAGCTGCCCACGTGAATACAGGCCGCCGAACGCTTGGGTGCGTTCGGCGGCCTTGTTTCGTCTTTCAGGGGATCATTCGTCGTCGTCCAGATCGTCGTCGATCTTGCGCATGCGCGTCGGCAGGCAGATCACCTGGCCCGCCCGGAAGTCGGTGGGCAGCAGGTTCGGGTTGAGACGCATCAGCATCTCCACCGTCGTGCCGTTGGCCGTCGCGATGCTCGAAAGCGTGTCGCCGTTCTGAATCTCATACGCCTGGCCGCCGTCCTCACAGCTGCCGCGCATACCGCTCTGCGGAATGCACAGGCGGTCGCCCGCGGCAAGCGCCGTCAGGCGTACGCCTTCGTTCGTCTGGCGCAGGGCGCGCACAGAGACGTTGTTCGTCACCAGCACGTCCGTCAGCGTCTGGCCGCTCTGCACCACGTAAGGCGTGCTGCCGACCGGGCAGGCAGGGCCGGAAGAACCGCTGCCGCTGGGCACGCACAGAACGTCGCCGACCAGCAGGCGGCCCGGGGCTATGTTAGGGTTCGCGTTGATGAGCTCGCGCACGTCGATGCCGAATTTGCGCGCGATGATGTAAAAGCTGTCGCCGCGCTGAACGGTGTAGGGCGTCGTGCAGCTGGGGCAGCCTGCGTAGGTCGAGGAATTGTCCATCGCTACGTGGCTCAATTCGTCGTCCTGCATCGTGCCGGCCCCGTTTTCCACACCGCTGAGGCTGGAGGGCTCTACATCGTACTGCGTCATTTCATTCATGAAAATCAAGTCCCCTTTCTTGTGGTATGCTACATCGTATGTAAGCGCTCGAAAAGGGGTGCGCGTCCCACTGTACTCTCCTAAAAATTGTGCCGTACGCAGTCATGGCCGCAGCCGATGAAAAAAACCGGATGCCCGGCAGGCAATCGCGCATAGCACGACGCCAGTGGGCAGCAACACCAGATGTGCAGCTCCCCCGGCGGCATCGAACAGCACGCCATAGATTCCCTGACCGAGGGGCTGTGCGCACAGGGTGAGCGCGGAAACGCATGCCATCACCTTGCCTGTAAGCTCCGGCGGTGTCCGTGCCTGTATGGCCGACAGCGCAAAGATCGAAAAGATGCTGGACGCTACCTGGCCGCCGCAGAAGGAAAGCACGAGCCAGACGTACTGTACGGTCGGTCCGCCGGGCAGCAAAAACGAGATGCCCGCAGGCAGATAACAAAGCCCCAACGCCAGCAGCAGGACATGCAGCCGTTCCGTCCTGATCCGATTTGCCAGCAAGCTCGCCGACAGACCGCCCAACACTGCGGCAGCCCCCATCGCGCTCTCCGCCAGACCGTAATGCGATGCGGAGAGCCCCAGCACATTTCGTACCATGAACGGAAAGCCCACGGCTGCCGTTCCCACGACGAAAAAGCTGATCCCCGCCGCCAACAGCAGCAGATGCAGGATAGCAGGTTGTTCCTTTAGAAGAAAGTGCACGCCGGCGCGGATATCTTCTCGGACAACCTCCACGGCACGCCGTTTCACCGTGAACCCCTGATGTGGGAGGCGGATGAAGCACTCCATCAGCGCCGTGAGGAAGAAGCAAAGCGCCGCCGCGCTCATCACGCTGCGAATGCCGAAAGCAGTATAGAAGACGCTGCCCAGAAAAGGCGTCGTCAGACCCGCGATCGCATTCACCTGATTGACGAGCGCATTTCCTCGCAATAGATTTTCGCCCGTCTGCATCTGCGGCACGCATGCGAGAACCGTAGGCGATTCAAACGCACCCAATATCGACAGAGCTACCAAAAGCGCGCCGATGACCGGCAGGCCGCGCTCCCGCGTAAGCAGTGCCGCGGCGGCGAGCACCGCAAGGCCGGACAGGCCGTCCAGCGTGACCATGATATTCCTGCGGTTCGCACGGTCAGCCAGAACGCCGCCCAACGGGGAAAGCAGGAGGGTCGGAACCATGGCTATGGACAAAATCCCGGCAAAGATCGCTGCGGAACCCGTGCGTTCCAGGATGTACATGGAAAGCGCAAATTTCAGCGTATAATTTCCGACGAGGGAACTGATCTGCCCGAGAAGCAGCAGCGTGAAGTTACGGGTAAACAGCCCATGCCTCATCGCCTTTTTCCTCCAAACGCGATGATCCGCGCCGCATCCGCCGCGAGCGCAATTATGGCAAGCCCGAGGCACCACGCCGCCGCAATCCCCCAACCTCTGACAGCGAGCAGCACACCTCCTATGAGCAAGCCTGCCTCCGCGGCCAGCGAAATCCCGCGGATGACCCGACGAAACGCCAAGCTCTTCTCCCACCGATTCGTCACGTTTCGGTCGAATCGTTCCACCGCCTCCTCAATTCGTGCCTCCGCCCGTTTCGCAGCTGCCTCTATGCGCTCGTCAAATTCCTTTTCCGTCATGTGATATCCTCCCCTTTAATACATTCAGTCGGTATGTAAATATGCCATAAAAACGGCGCATTAGCGCCGGAAATTTTCAAACCTGAGACGTCGGTCAAGACAGCCGTTCATCTTCTCCCCACTCGCTGAAATATCGCTGCGCCGCGTCAAAAATTTCGTCATCGATCAACGGAAGGCCCATCTTTTCGAGCATTTGAGCGATGAACGCGAACTTGCGCTGCACCGCTTCCGCCGAAGCAGGAAAGACCGAAGGCGCCAACCAGAGGTCCGAGAGCAGCGGGATCACCTCTGCCAGCTCCTGGGCAAATTCCGTATGAATGGAGCCGTCGCGATTGCCCTCTTCAATCAGCTTGAGCCATTGGGGGGCGAGTACGCGCCTGCCGGATTCGATCAACCGAGCCAGAATGGCCGGGTTCTTCAGGATGGGGAGCGCCTGCTTGCCCATCTTGACGCGTTCACCGTCCGCCTGATTCAGCAGGATGACGGCGCGCATCTTTTGCAGGCCGTTTAAGTCCGTACGATTCCGGACAGCTTCAAAGGGGTTGTTCTCGAAGAACATCTGATCGCTCACAGCGTCCATGATGTCCTCCTTGGACTTGAAGTGATGATAGATTGCTCCCTTAGTAAGCCCGCCGAGGCCTTCGACGATATCCTGAATGGTGGTTTCCTCATACCCTTTTTCCATGAAAAGACGCTTTGCCACCTCCAGTATCTTTTCGACGGTCACCTCCGGATACTTGTTGCGTGCCACGCGCGTCCCTCCCAGACATTACATTCATTCGGTATGTATCTATTATAGCCGCCGTCTCTTGGAATGTCAAGGCACTTATAAAATAAAAAAGGAACGCCGCCTCTCATAAAAGCAGCGTCCCCCGGATTTAATTCGCTTTCTTTACGCCTTGACCGTTCCGTCCGGATTAAAGAGCGGCAGCGGCTCCAGGAAACGGATGTCCTTGCGGCCCTGCGCGTCGCCTTCCGCGAGGATCGCCATGCGCCCCACGACCTCGCCGCCCGCCTGACGCACGAGCTCCTCCACCGCGTGGAGAGACTCGCCGGTCGAAATCACGTCGTCCACGATCAGGATGCGCTTGCCCTTAATGAGCGCGGCATCCTCGCCGTCCAGATAGAGGCGCTGCACGTGATCCGTCGTAATGGAGCGCACCTCTACGGAAAATACGTCGCGCATGTAGAGCTTGGCGCTCTTGCGGGCGAGAAGGTACTTGTTCTGTCCGCTCTGCCGCGCCATTTCGTAGACGAGCGGGATGCCCTTGGATTCCGCCGTAATCATATAATCGTACTCAGGCGCGAGTTTGAGCAGCTCCCTCGCGCAGGCCACGGTCAGCTCCACGTCGCCGAAGATGACGAATGCGCCGATGGAAAGCGTATCGTCTACCTTACACAGCGGCAGGTCACGCTCGACCCCCGCGATGGTCATATGATGCTTCATCATCTGTCAAAACCTCTTTTCATCGTATAGACGCGCGGCAGCGCCGCGCTTTTTCTTCCTCTTCGTATTATAACGTCTTTGGCAAAAATGTCAACGCAAACCGGATCGTCTCAGCTCTCATCATTTTCTCATCTGATTCTCACCTCTCTCTTTTTGCATTTTGTCCCCTCCTGTCGTATGATAAGGACATAAGAGAGGGAGGTATTTACATGAGCTGGCTTTTCGCTCCGTTTGCTTTTATCTTTTCCCTGATCGGCGGTCTTTTTGCCGCTGTCGGTTTTCTCATCATGCTGGTTCTCTCCCTGGTCGGGCGTTTCATCGGCTTCATTCTCGGCGCCGTACTGGCGACGGTGGGCGTGGGCCTTTCCCTGACCGGTATAGGGCTCATCATCGGCGTTCCGCTCGCTCTGTTCGGCGGCGCAATGGCCCTCAAGGCGATCTTTTGACGGAAAAGGCATCCGAACTGACAAAAAAGCGTGAAGGCTGCATTCTTCACGCTTTTCTTTATCCTCTTATCCCAGAATCCGTTCGTTTACCTCTTCCGCCATCGCGTCCAGCAGCGCCTGCGCGCTGATGGGATCGTCCGCACGCGCGCTCAGGTAAACCTTCACCTTCGGCTCCGTACCCGAGGGGCGGACGATGGCCTTAAGCCCCGTGCCCGTCGCAAAGGAGAGCACATCGCTCTTGGGCAGGCCCTCCATCCCGGCGCAGTAATCCTTTGTCGTGCGCACCCGAGCACCCGCCAGGTCCTCGATGGGCTCCTCGCGCAGGGACGCCATTACGCGCCGCATCTCTTCCATCGGCACCGCGCCGGTAATGTCGAAGTTGAGCAGCCGGTTTTCCATGTGGCCGTACCTGGCATACAGGGCGTCCATGGCGTCCCTCAGCGTGCGCCCCTCCGCCGCGTAGGTCTGTGCCATCTCCGCCACCAGCATGCAGGCCATCACGCCGTCCTTGTCACGCACATGCGTACCGGCAAGGTATCCGCAGCTTTCCTCAAAGCCAAAAACGTAACGGCTCTCCTCTCCCGCACGTTCAAGCCTGCCGATGGTCTCTCCGATGTATTTAAAGCCCGTCAGCACTTCGACGACCTCCGCGCCGTACTCGGCTGCGATTTCAAAGGCCAGGTCGCTGGTGACGATCGTCTTGACCACCACCGGGCGCTCGGGCAGCGTCCCACGCGCGCTGCGCGTGCGCAGGATGTATTCGAGCAGCAGCAGCCCCACCTCGTTGCCCGTCAGCACGGTGTACGCGCCGCTCCGATTTCGCACGGCGACGCCGACACGGTCACAGTCCGGGTCCGTCGCGATGAGCAGGTCCGTCTGTTCCTGTGCGGCGGCTTCGAGCGCGAGCGCGAGCGCTTCACGAAGCTCCGGATTGGGCTTAGGGCAGGTCGGAAAGTTTCCATCCGGCGTGCATTGCTCGGTCACCTCGACCCGCTCGACGCCCTCCATGCGGTCAAGCACGCTGCGCACGGGCTCCAACCCCGCGCCGTAAAGAGGCGTATACACGATGCGAAGCCTGGTCTTTTGCTCCGGGTTTACCCGGCAAGCCAGCGTCTTTTCAACGAACGCGTCGTATACGTCCCGCGAAATGTCGAGGAGCAGGCCGCGTTCGCGCGCTTCCTCCACCGAGAGCCAGGAAAGACTCGCGTACGCTACCTCCCCGATGCAGGCGGTGATTGCATCCGCCGCGGCCTCTGTAATCTGGCATCCATCCGCCCCGTATACCTTGTAGCCGTTATACTGCGCGGGATTATGGCTCGCGGTAATGACGATGCCCGCATCGCACTTGAGCGTCCGCACCGCAAATGAAAGCATCGGCGTAGGCATCAGGCGCGGATATACGTGCGCCCGAATGCCGTTTTTCGCCAGCACGCCCGCAGCGATCTGCGCAAACTCCTTTGAACAATGGCGGGAATCGTAGGCGATGGCGACATCCTTGCCGCCGTTTTGCTTTAGATAACGCGATAGTCCCTGCGTGGCGCGCGCCACGGTGTAGGCGTTCATGCGGTTCGTCCCGACACCCAGCACGCCGCGCAGACCGCCCGTGCCGAAAGCGAGCTCACCTCCAAAATGCCCGGCCAGCTCCAGCGGGTGGCTTAGCACCTCACGCGCCTTAGCGCGCGTCTCTTCGTCGAAGGACGGATGAGTCGCCCAAAGCTCCGCCATCTCATGACTGGTCATAGTCCCTTTCTTCCTTTCCAGCGCCCGCGCCGTACGGCGTTATTGAGCGCATCCTCAACCGTATTTCCACAAGCATGCCTATTCTACCACATCCGCCCGGCGCCGTCCAGTGGCGTTGACATTTCCAGGCTCCGCCCTTATACTGTCTTATACGCCACTTTTTATGAAAGGACGACCTTCATGCAACGCATCGCACAGTTTGAAAAGGTGTCACGCGATCGCTTCCGCGCAGATTGGGCCGCGCTCCATCCTACCCAGGCGCAGGAAGCTGATGCGCTTTACGACGCCCTCCTTTTGCCCTGCCGCGCAACCTGCGGCTCAGCGGGCTACGACTTTTACCTGCCTCATGACTTGACGCTCGCTCCCGGCGCAAGCGTCCTGCTGCCGACCGGCGTGCGTGCGCGCATCGCTGCGGGCTGGGTACTCCTGCTCGCGCCCCGCAGCAGCCTCGGCTTTAAATTCCGCCTTCAGTTGAACAACACGGTCGGGGTGATCGACAGCGACTATTATCATTCCGACAACGAAGGACACATCATGGCCAAGCTGCTGAACGACGGACGCGAGGGCAAATCGCTCGTCCTCAAGGCGGGCACCGCGTTCATGCAGGGGCTGTTTCTGCCCTTCGGCATCACGGAGGACGACGACGCAACGCAGCTCCGAAACGGCGGCTTCGGTTCCACCAGCGAGGCGGTGAAAGCATGAGCGGCCTGTTCGATCCGAATGCGCTCGCGGCGCAGCTGCGCGCGCTGATCGAGGGAGAGACGCATCCCCTCGTCAACCTCGCCAATGCGGCCGCCCTGCTCTACGAAGAGCTGGGCGGCGTCAACTGGTGCGGTTTTTATCTGATGGACGGCGGCGAGCTCGTGCTGGGCCCCTTCTGCGGCAGGCCCGCTTGCAGGCGCATCGCGCTCTCGCGCGGCGTGTGCGGGGCGGCGGCAAGCCGGGGCGAAACGCTCTGCGTACCGGACGTTCACGCCTTTCCCGGGCATATCGCCTGCGACAGCGCCTCGCGTTCGGAGCTCGTCGTGCCGCTTCTGTTAGAGGGCAGGGTCGTGGGCGTGCTGGATGTAGACAGCCCGCTGCCCGCCCGCTTCGGCGCACGCGAGCAGGAGGTTCTGGAAAACGCGGCGCGCGATCTCACCGCCGCGTGCGATTGGACACACGCCGGATACAGCTTGGAGTAAGGCAGCCGGTATCCTCGCCCTGCGTTCCCGTTTGCGGCTTCAACCACAACTCCTCTGTATACAAAGCAAACCTTGAGCGGCGAAGCTTCAAGGTCACAGCCCCGCAGTCAGGGCGAGAACCTTTGTCCCATCAAGGGCGGCCCTTCGCCCTGTCAATCCACCCCCCTAGCTGCTTCGTCAATACCGTGGGCCGCTTTGTGTCTCACGGTTCCTGTTGGGCGGCTGGGCCTTTCCTGGCGCCCAGCACGGGGTCGCGCCGCGCGACATACAGGAGCAGAAGAACCGCTGCGACCGCCGCAACGCTCTCCGCAATGGGGAACGTGATCCATACGCCCATGAGCCCCAGCGAACGGGAGAGGAGCGCGGAAAGCGGCAGCGTAATGGCAAACTGGCGGAGCAGGGACACGCAGAGGCTCTGTGGCCCCTTGCCCATCGCCTCAAAGAGCGCCGCGAACACGACGCCTACGGTCGAGATCACGTAGCTGGACGCGATGACGCGCAGCGCCGTCACCCCCATGCGCATCGCCTCATCCTCCACGCTGAACAGCGAAAGGATCGGCCCCGGCAGGCATTCAAACAGCAGCGTGCCCGCCGCCATCATCCCGGCGGTGAGCGCCAGCGTGCAGCCAAGCGCCTGCATCATGCGTGCCCGGTCGTTCGCGCCGTAATTATAGCTGATGATCGGCCGAGCTCCCTGAATCAGTCCGTTAGAGGGCATGTAAACGAACGTCTGAAGCTTATAATAAACGCCGAAGACCGCGACCGCCGCTCCTGAAAGTCCAGAAAGAATCGCGTTAAGCCCCATCACCAGCACCGACGAGAGCGAGTTCATCACCGCCGAGGGGAGCGCCACCTGATAGATGCGCCCGATCAGCAGCTTCGACGGTGCAAAGGAACGCCAGTGCAGCCTGATGGCGCAGTGGCGCGACAGGAGCACGCCGACGGAGAGCATGCAGGCTGCCACTTGGCCGATGACCGTCGCGACGGCTGCGCCCTGCACGCCCATCGCGGGGACGGGGCCAAGTCCGAAGATGAAGATCGGATCGAGCGCGATGTTGATGACCGCCCCAACGGCCTGAAGGATCATCGGGGCGATCATATTGCCCGTGGCCTGCAGGATCTTTTCGATGGTGATGTGAAAGAGTTGCCCAAAGGCGAACGCCATGACGACGGAGGCGTATTCCACCCCATACCGGCGGATCGCCTCGTCCGGCGTGAACATCGCGAAAAAGGGACGAACGACGAAAAAACTGAGCGCGAAGAACACGAGCGCGTGCAGCGCGCTAAGCACAAGCCCCTGTGCGGCGGCATTTTCCGCCGCACGCTGGTCGTTCGCCCCCAAGCTGCGCGAGATGACGGAGCCCAGGCCTACGCCCGTGCCCACTGAGACCGCGAGGATGATATTTTGCAGCGGAAAAGCCAGCGACACCGCCGTCAGCGCGTTCTGACCGATGCGCGCGACGAAAACGCTGTCCACGACGTTGTAGAGCGATTGAATCAACATCGAGAGCATCGGCGGAAAGGACATGGAAAGCAGCAGCGGCAGCATGGGACGCGTGCCCATTGCCTCGACGGACGACCTTTGCATGAGTGATTCTCCTTCCAAATAAAAGGACGAGGCCACGCAATCGCCTCATTTTAGTCTCAGAAATGAGGAAATCTGTAGCCCCGCCCTTTGCGAAACGGATATACTATAACACAAAAGCGCCCGGCAGGCAAGCGAAAACTTGCGCCGGGCGCTTCCGTACAGTTTTTAGCCGGGAATGACGGCGGCTCACTCTCCAAATGGCGCCATCGTCCAGCGGATGAAATATCCCTGGTCGTGATGACAGACCGGGCATACCATCGGCGGCTTCGGGCCATTGTGAATGTGGCCGCAGTTCAGGCACATCCACACGGTTTCCTGCCCCTTGCTGTCGAACAGCTCGCCCGATTCCATCAGCTGCGCCAGCCGGGCGAAGCGCTCGCCGTGCGTCTTTTCGATCTTCGCGATCTGCTCAAACGCAAGGGCAATATTTTCAAAGCCTTCGCTGCGTGCGACCTGGGCAAAACCCACATAGACGCTCACGGCTTCCTCGTACTCGTTGTGCTCCGCCATGCGCAGCAGTGTCGCCACGTCGTCCGCCAGATCGACCGGGTAGCCGCCGTCCACGGTGATCGTTTCGCCCGCGACGGGCTTCAAAAAGTTGTAGAAGATTTCAGCGTGCTCCTTCTCCTGCCCCGCGGTGAACAAGAACGCCTGCTCCACGACGTGCAGATTCGCCTTTTTTGCCGCCGACGCCGCAAAGGTGTAGCGGTTTCTCGCCTGGCTCTCGCCCGCAAACGCGCGCATCAGGTTTTCCTTCGTAACGCTGTTTTGAAACTCTACCATGTTTTCCCCTCCTGTCCCCTGTATTATACGCAGGAGTGGAAAAGCTTATACGTTCTATTTACACCAATCACGAATGATTTTCTCCTGTTCGGGCGTCAATGCGATCTCCTTGCCGCCCACGCTGACGGTCACCTCGTCAAGCTTTCGTTGGTGCTTATGGCAGCCGCACTGGCAGAAATCCCCGCCGGATGTCGCCGGGTTCTCCGCGAGCAGCTCGTCGAGCGCCTCGACCGGCTGCTCCCTGCACGCCTCCACCCGGTCGCATAGCTCCTCGATCTGACGGAGCGGGCTCACCACAGGCAGTCCGTCCAGCTCCTGCGCGCTGTTTGCCAGGCGTCCGGAGACGGCGATCGTCCATTCGTTTATCCGCTCGCGGGCGTCCTGTGCCTGGTGCGCGGCGACGATGCGCGGCACGGGCGCGCGGTAATCCCCCTCCAGCAGCACGTAATCCAGATCCACGTAGTGAGCGAGGATCTCGGCGTTCGTAAGCGGACGCTGGTATAAAACCGCCGTCTCGTTGCGCGCCTTCGCCGTGACGATCTCAGCGCCTGCCCGCGCGTGGCGCGCCGTGTTGCTCGTCGGGTTGTCGATGCTGAACGACGGGCAGAAGACCGTCTTCACGGTCCCTACGCGCTTTCCCCGGCGGCGCAGCTCTTTCGTCAGTTCCTCCACGATCGTCGTCTTTCCGGAAGCGCGGATGCCGACCACGCACAGTATCTTCATCGATCTTAATTCCTTCCATCAAAAATTCCTACTTATTATACCCGTTTTCGGCATCCAAGTAAAGCGGCGGCAGAGAAGAATCTGCCGCCGCGGTGAATCTCCGCTTCCTCCTACGCATCCAGCGGTTTTACGCTAAAGTTTGAAAAGCGCGCCGCGCCCTGTCCGCACACGAAAATACCCGGCCGCAGGCTGGCGTATCCGCCGAGCGCGTTATGGTTCAGCCCGGAAACCTCGCAGCCGAAGTCGATGTCTATCCACTCGCCGCCCGGCACACGGTACTGATAGCTGACGTCGTGTTCGTCGTTCACGATGCGCAGCGTCGCCCTGCGCCAAAGCTCCGGAATGCGCACATAGGGCTTCCCGTACTTGTAAAGCTGAACACAGCCGGGCGCGAGCCCGATGCCGCAATGTGCCTGCGGGGCGAAAAAGAGCGTAACCCCGCCGGTGGCCTCCCCTTCCAGTTCGACGTCGACCGTCGCCGCATAGGTCTTCAGTCCGCAGGGCAGCGTCATCGGGCAGGCATCCGCGATGGCCGCGCCCTGCCCCTCCATGCGGATGCCTCCGCGCTCCGACGCGCCGACGCGCGCCGGGGCGCAGCGTCCCCAGAACGCCCAATACGGCTTGACGCGTCCGCCGGCGAAGGAGTCTTCCATTGCGTCCTCCGCCGCCTGCTGCGGCAGGGGCGCAGGCGCTTCCTCCGCCGCGTCTCCCGGTACATACGGCCATCCATCCTCGGTCCAATCCACCTTTTGCAGCAGCGTCTTTCTTCCATGGTTCAGGAAGCCCCGCTCGTAGGCGTGGTAGACGATGTACCATTGACCTGCCGCCGTCTCAAAGATGGTGCCGTGCCCCTTGCACCACCAGCGCTCGGATCGGTTCCAGGTATGCACGATCGGGTTGTTCGGCGCGTTCTCCCAGGGGCCGAGCGGATGCCGGGCCCGCGCGACGACGCACATATGCGCGGTAGACGGACCGGACGTGCCGCCCTGCGCGCTTACCAGATAGTACATGCCGCCACGCTGAAAAAACTTGGGCGATTCCAGCCATTTGCCCTCGGTGTGCAGCGTCGGATCGTAATTCCATCCCTCGTACAGGCGTCCCAGGCTGCGCACCACCCGCAGGCCATCCGCACTCAGCTCAAACGCGCTGCCTCCGCTCACGTAAAGATAGCGCGTGCCGTCCGGGCCGACGACGTGTCCCGGGTCGATCGCCCCGATTTTCAGATCCACCGGATCGCTCCAGGGACCCGCCGGATCCCTGGCCGTCACGACGTAGTTCGTCCCGTTCGCCGGGTAATACAGATAAAAAAGCTCCTCGTGGCAGATCAGCTCCGGCGCGGCGATGCATCCCGCATTCAGTACTGCGCTGCAAAGCGTCCGCCAATGGACGAGATCTCGCGAATGCAGGATCTTCAGCCCCGGCGTAAGCTCCGCGCACGAATAGGTCATGTAGTAATCCCCGCCGACACGGACGAGAGTCGGGTCGGGATAATCTCCGTTCAGGATTGGGTTGACATAGGTTTCCATACGCTCATCCTTTCAGGCCGGTCGTGACGATGCCCTGTACAAAATACTTTTGCGCCGCGATGTAGAGGAGCAGCACCGGCAGGATGGACACGAGCGCCACCGCCATCATCGGCCCCAGGTCCAGCGTCGCACCGTAATTGGACTTGAACAGGATCAGGCCGACGGCCAGCGTGTACTTGCTGTTGTCGTTCAGATAGATCATCGGGCCGAAAAAGTCGTTCCACGCGCCGACCAGCGCAAAGATCGCCACCACGAAGAGCACTGTCTTTGCGTTGGGCAGCAGAATCTTGTACAGGATGCCGAAGTAAGAGCACCCGTCGATCGAGGCGGCCTCGTCCAGCTCGATGGGAAATCCCATGAAGAACTGCCGCAGCAGAAAGATCGAAAATGCGTTCATCGCCAGAAAGGACGGCACGATGAGCGGCAGGTACGTGTTGATCCAATGCAGCTTGACGTAAATTGTAAACAGCGGCAAAAGCGTCACGAAGCTCGGAATCATCATCGTGCTCAGCAGCATGGTAAACCAAAAGTTCCGAAAAGCGCCTTTCACGCGGGCGAAGCCGAACGCGACGAACGAGCAGCTCAGCAGCGTCCCCAAGACGCAAAGCGCGGTGACAAACACGCTGTTGAGCGTATAGCGCCAGAAAGGGAACTGACTGAACGCCGTTTCAAAGCAGCGCAGCGTAAACGGGTTGGGAATAAACTGCGGCGGATACGCGATGCATTGCCCGGGCGTCTTGAACGCCGTAGAGAGCATGTAAAAGAACGGCAGTACGAATACAAAGCCGAGCATGAGCATCACGGCGTACCAGAGGACTGACGACGCGCATTTTCTGAAGGTGCGCCTGCCTGCATCCGTGATTTCCATAAAAGCGCCCTCCTTACATCTCGTAATTGACGTGTTTATCCGAAAGCTTCATGACGACCAGGCTGATTCCCATGAGGATCAGGAACAGCACCCAGGACGCGGCCGAGGAATACCCGAACTTTCCGTACAGGAACGCGTTGTTGTAGATGAATAGCGACATCACATAGGTCGACTGCACCGGGCCGCCCTCCGTCAGAATCAGCGCCTGTCCAAAGATCTGGAATGCGCTGATCATCGCCATGATGCCGTTGAACAACACGGTCGGCGAGAGCAGCGGAATGGTAATCCGAAAAAACTGCTGGGCCCCGCTGGCGCCGTCGATCGTCGCGGCCTCATAATACTGCGCGGGAATCTGCTTAAGGCCCGCCAAAAAGATGAGCATTTGCCCGCCGCAGAACGTCAGGTTCATGATGACCATGGACGTCATCGCCCACTTGGGGTCCGACAGCCACCGCGGCCCCTGAATGCCCAGCAGGGAAAGCAGGTAGTTGAACACGCCGACCTCGCCGTTGAACAGCCAGATCCACACCATGTACACCGCGATGCCCGCGCTCACAGACGGGAAATAAAAGATCGCCTGAAAGATTCCCGTTCCCCTGTGCTTCATGTTGAGCAGAAAAGCGAGCAGCAGCGCGAGGGCGACGCTCGAGGGCACGCTCATCAGCACGTATAGAAACGTATTTTTAAGCGACTTGAGGAACAGGTCGTCGTAAGTGAACAGGCGCACGAAGTTCTTCATGCCGATGAACTGCGGGGCCGTTACCCCGTCCCATTTGGAAAGCGCCCCGAACAGCGAATACAGCATCGGGCCGATGGTAAGGCCCAGGAAACCGATAAGCCAGGGGGAAATAAAGATATAAAAGAAAAGATTATTGCGCCTTCGTATCAGGCTGCGGCGGCGCCTGCTTGGCTTGGTCAGGGCGGCATTCATGTCGTCATCCTCCCCTTCATGGCTGGAAACGCCCATAATAGGGGCGAAGCCGGGGATCGCTCCCCGGTTTCGCCCGTGCATTTCGCTGTGACGAATCAGAAGTCCATGTCAAAGAGCTGCTGGCCCTTCGTCTGGATGGTTTCAATCGTCTCGTCCACGCCGACCGACTCCGTCTGAAGGAGCAGCTTTTCGATCGCCGGCTTGATGACGTTGTCGTTGATCTCCGCGATGATTCCGCAGTTCCACCACGCAGTACCCTGCTCGGCGATGGTATCGATGACCACCTGCTTGTCGTACGTATGACCGTCCGGGAAGCTCGCCATGTAGTCCGCGCTGCTCTGAATCGCCGTGCTCGCGGGGAAGGAATCCGCCATCGAGGTCTGCGGCGCGGCGTTCGTCGCCCACCACTTGATGAACTCAAACGCCTCTTCCTTGTGCTCGCTGGTGTTTGCGATCGACATCGCCTGTACGTACAGCGGGGACTGCCAGCGAACGCCGTATTCCTCGTTCATCGGGAACTGCACGATATCCCAGTCGAACGAATCGCCGATGGTCGAGGAGAGCGACGCGATGTCCCAATAGTGAATGATCGCCATCGGGTACTTGCCCGTTTCAAAGCCGCCGCCGATGTCCTTCGTGCTCGTGGCGGCGGGCGTCGCCTTGTCCGTCACGAACAGGTTGTAGAAGAGCTCCACAGCATGCTTGAACGAGGGGTTTTCCGTCGCCGTCATGGTGTTCGTATCCCAGTCATAGCAATAATCGCCGTACATGTTGCGGATCGTCTCGTTTGCGCTGCCGGACACGAGGATGCCGTACTGATTCTTTTCCGGCGCCGTCAGCTTCTTCACGGTCTCCAGGAACTCCGCTTCCGTCCAGTCCTTCGTCGGGTATGGCAGGCCTGCCTCGTCGAAAAGCGCCTTGTTGTAGGCGATGAAGCTCACCTGAACGCCGATCGGGATCGCGTACTGCACGCCGTCAGTCTTGAGCGCGTCGAGCAGGCTTTCCGCCCATTCGCCCTTCAGGTCGTCGGTCAGATATGCGTCCAGCGGCGCGAACACGCCCTTCGCGGTATACTCGTTGCCATAGTCCGCAGCCACCTGAATGATGTCCGGCGCGGTGCCGGAAGAGAAGAAGGCGTTCAGCTTCTGAAAGTAAACGCTCGGATCGACGCCGTTGACGGTCACGTGGATGCCGTCCTGCGACGCGTTGTACTGATCCACCAGATCGAACACGGAGGTCAGGCCTTCATTGGTTCCCCAAAGGACGAATTGCAGCTCCACCTTGTCTTCCGCCAACGCCGGCAGAACCATGAGCATCGACAGTACCAGGCAAAGCAAAACCGATAATCCCTTACGCATGAGAATCCTCCTTCGCTGCTGTGCGGACCGCGCGCCCTCCGGATGGCGCCGCGTTCTCGCTTTCATGCTTTCATCTTACCAGAGAACACCTCCCCGGCACATGGAAAAATCCGCGCTATTTTTGGTGCTTTTCGGCCGTCCTATACTGCGAGGGCGTCATGCCCACGGTTTTTTTAAATACCTTGTTGAAGTAAAACGGATCGGAAAACCCGCTGAGCCCCGCGACCTCCTGCACGGCAATTTCGCTCGTCCTCAGCAGTCGGCAGGCATAGTCGATTCGTTTTTCGGAGATCGACTGGTGAATGCTCTTTCCGAGCTTTTTACGGTACATGCGTCCCAAGTGTTCCGGATCGACGTGAAACGCGCAGGCGATTTGCTGAACGGTGACGGCCTGCGTATAGTGCGCACCGATGTATTCCTCCACGCGCATGATCTCCAGCGTTCCGCTCGACGCGCCCGCGCCAAGGAGCATCGCGCAGAGGTTTACCCGCAGCGTCTCAAAGTTTCCAAAGGTCTGCACCATCGCCTGGGGCGATGTAATCAGGCGCGCCTTTGCTGCCGCGGCGCCGACGCCCGCACCCGCTTGCAGCATGTGTGCCGCTTCCCGATACAGGTAAAGCGCGTCACTGACGTCCCACGTCTTCGCGCAGCGCGTACCTTCCCACTCCTCCAGGACGTGCGCCGCCGCCTCATAACCGCCCGCGCGCACCATTTGCAGCACGCCCTCGATTTCCGGCGGGGTGACGTGCTCAAACGAGACCCGATACAGCCCGTTCGCACGGGTGAAAAAGGGCTGGCTTGCTCCCCTTTGCGCGCAGTCCAACGCCCGGTGCACGGCAGCGCAATCCCTGAACGCTTCGCTTCCGCCGATCGACAGGCATGCCTGCCGAGCCGCCGTATCCATATCGGCGCACAGGCGCTCCCATTCCTCCGGCATCACCTGACATAGGGCGTACGAAACACGTCCATCGCTTGATCCGAAGACGTTCAGGCCGCCTTCCCGGACTTCCGGCACAAAATCCGCTTTCTCCCAGCAAAAGGCGCCCAGCACGCTGCCGGTGTCCGCGCCAAATCCCGTCAGCGCCTGAAACGTCTGTGGGGTAATGACAAAATCGGGCCGCATCAGGCAGTCGTAAAGCCTGCTGCGTTCCGCCTGCGTCCGCGCCTCGTCCAGCCTCGCGCGCAGCACCTTGAGCATTTGGAGGAGCGCTTCCCGGGTGATGGGCTTCACCAGGTAATCCGCCACGCCGAGGGATATGGCCCGCTTGGCGTAGTCGAACTGGGAATGCGCGCTGAGGATGACGAACTGCGTCTCCCTCCGGCAGCCCCGCATCATCTCGATCAGGGTCAGGCCGTCGATGCCCGCCATGCGGATGTCGACAAAAACGACGTCCGCCGGGTCCTCCTGAAACGTCAAATACGCTTTCTGCGGGTCCGTAAAGGTGGATACGACGGTAAAGCCCTGGCTCTCCCAGTCGATGAAGCGCTTCAGCCCCCGAAGCACCCAGATCTCGTCGTCCACCGCCATCACGCGATACATGCCGTTCCCTCCATCTCTGCCGGAATGCGCATCAGCACGCAGGTTCCCCGTCCGCGCTCGCTTGTGATCTGCATGGAAGCACGCTCCCCATAGTAGAGCGCCAGGCGCTCCCGCACGTTCATCAGCCCCAGCGAATCGCTGTGTGCATCGCTCACGCTGCCCGGATGATTGAGCTGGTCCCGCAAACGCTCCAACCGGCTCTTTTCCATGCCGATGCCGTCGTCCTGTACTTTGACCAGCATATTGCCCGCACCGTCACAGCTGAGGCTCAGCCAAACGCATCCTTCTCCCGGCCTCTCCTCCAGTCCGTGCCGCAGGGCGTTCTCGACGAGCGGCTGCAACAGCATCTTCGGCATGAGCGCCTGTTCCGCGCGCGCGTCCGTCTCTACCTGCAGAGCGAACCTCCCGCTGTAGCGCACGTTCTGAATCGCCATGTAGCTCTTCACGCAGGTCAGCTCGTCGCTTACCTGTACGATATTGGCGCCCTTGATGCTGTAGCGGAACATGTAGGCCAGCGCCTCGGCGATCACCTGCACCTCCTCCACCCCATAGCAAACGCCGATGGACTTCATGCACTCCAGCGTATTGTACAGAAAATGCGGGTTGATTTGCGCCTGCAGCGCGAGCAGCCGTGTCTGCCGCTTGTCGATCTCTTCCTCCAGCAGCTTTTTCTGAATGTCCATATTTTGCTTGGAAAGAGCACTGATGCGCTGCATCATGCTGTCAAAGCCCTCGCTGATGGCCATAAATTCCCGCTGCTTCCCCCTTTCCATCCCCTGATTCCACACGCCCTGTTTGATGAGCTCCATGTGGGCGGTAAGCCGTCTGATAAAGCCGTAAAGACTTGAAAACATCAGCACGACGAGCAGGACGATCAGGAGCGTCACGACAAGCCACACCGAGAGGATCGGTCCTGCCGTGTGTTCCAGAATGCCGCCCAGGTAGGACACCGGCGCAAAGCCGATGATGCGCCAGCTCATGCCGTCCGGCGTATTGGCGTAGACCGCGTATTCCTGCCCATCGACGTTCACCCGCTTCGTCTGTTCACGCGGCTGCTCCATCGCAAGGGCAGAGGCCAGTTCGCACAGCTCGGGCTCGATCCCCTTCGTATCGGAGAGCACCTTTCCTTCCTCGTTGACGAGCATGAATTTAGAGGCTTTCTGCGCGTGCAGCCCCAGTTCTTCTTCGAGCGCATCCATATCCATGAAGAAGATGCAGGTGCCTTCCGCCTCGGCTCGTCGGGCAAAGGACTGCGTCATCTCCTGTTTGTAAATCGGCGCGGAGATCGTAAACAGGCGCTTGCCCGAGACGTAATCCCAATCCGAATAGCCGGGGTTTTGCGCCGCCTCGTCGATCATACGCTGATATGCCTCAATCTCGGGGTAAAATTGATACACATAGCGCTTGGATTCCTGATCGTTCACCACGACGACGTTTTCGATCCCTTTTTCCAGGTAGCTGTACGAGCAGAGGATGCTCAGGAACAGATCCTCGTCCGAATCGAGCGTATAGCGCTGCTTCGTGCTCAGCGTGCTTCGTATGGAATTCAGGTAAGAAATCGTATCCATCAGCGATTGGATGGTGCCGTTTTTGATCGACAGCAGGTTTGCAATGCGCGTGTATTCCGCGCGATTGATGTCGTTCTGCTCCTGCATGACGTACTCGCCCGCCAGACGCATCGTGCCGGCCACGGCGACCGCAATGAGCAAAAGGATTAGAAAAACGATGGTAAGCAGCTGGCTTTTCAGCGATACGCCGCCGCTGCGTTCCCGCTTGTGTTCGTTCATGACAACACCCCTTCTTCCCGAGACACTCCCCTTTTTCGTCTTCCGACGCCCTTTCCCCTTCCATCCACACAAAAAAGCCGGGAAATCTTGTGATTCCCCGGCTTTTTGCCCGTTTTTCAGTCTTCCATATGCAGCTCTTTGAACGGTCCCAGCTGTCCCTTTGCCCAATGCCTGCGGCACAGGCTGACATATTGACTGCTGCCGCCCAGCAAAATCTGGTCGCCCTCCTTGACGACGCGCCCATCCTGTACGCGCGCGTTGAACGTCGCCTTGTGGCCGCACCAGCAGATGGTCTTCACCTCCTCGATCGTGTCAGCCCAGGCCATCAGCCACAGGCTGCCCTCGAACAGGTTGCCCTGAAAGTCCGCGCGCAGGCCGTAGGCGATCACCGGCACGCCAAGCTCGTCCACGATGAAAACCAGCCGTTCCACCTGCGCCTTGGTGAGGAACTGCGCTTCGTCCACGATCACGCAGTGATATGCCTTGACGTCGATCTGATCCAGGTCCTCCACGAACGCACACTGTGCCTCCAGACCGCAGCGCGAGCGCACGACGATATCCCCATCCCGGTTGTCCAGCCTCGGCTTGAGCATCAGCACGCGCTGACCGCGCTCCACGTAGTTGTAGCGAACCATGATCGCGTTCGCCGTCTTGCTCGAGCCCATCGCGCCGTACCGAAAATACAGTTTTGCCATGCCTTACAACCCCTCATTTTTTGTGGTTTTCTCCCCGTCAACCGCCAAAGGCGATCAGCAGGCCCGTCATGATGAGCAGGCTGATCGGAATCGAGACGGAGTTGGTCATCCCCGCAAGCGCCGCGTCGCCCCCCAACTTGTCCGTATACACAGGCGCGATCGTCGATACGGGCGAAAAGAGCGCCAGCACTACCGCCTGACGAATCATCAAATCAAAGGGCAGCAGGAAGTAGCAAGCGAGCGACAGCACGATCGCAAGTCCGTAGCGCAGCAGCAGCGTGCGCACGGCGCGCAGAAGCTGCGGCATATTTTCGGGAAATTCGAGCATCATGCCGATCATGAACATCGCAAGAAAGCCGTTGGCCGCGCCGATCGTTTCCGACAGCCGGGCGACGGGCGTAGGAATGCGAATTTGAAAGACCATCATCAAAAAGACGACGAAATACGTGTCGAACAGAACGGACGAAAAAAGCTTCTTCACAATCGTCTTGACCACGGGTTCGCTGCGCTCCCCGATCGCCGCAGAGGTAATCGCGTAGGTTCCGCCCGCGACCATCACCGCGTTCCCCGTGTCGAACATGCAGGTCGCAACGACTCCGGCCGCGCCCAAAAATCCCTGGGCGAAGGGAAGCGTCGCGCAGCCGATGTTGTAGCCAGGAACGTTCATCATGTAAAAGATGCGCTCTGTGCGATCCATGCGGCGCGAGAAGACGAACGCCGTCAAAAATGCCAGAAGATTGGCCGCGATGCCCAGCGGTACGATGACGAACAGGGACGGATCGCGCGCCGCCGTCACGAATGCCGCGACGACCGCGCCGGGCAGCGTCACGTTCATCACGATTTTAGAGACGATCCGAAAGTCCGTCTTGCCGAACATCCCAAGCCTTTTAAGGACATAACCAAGCGCGACGATGATCAAAAACACCGCCGCACGGAGCACGATATCCGCCATGGCATGAAAACTCCCATCGTGAAAATGTCGCCTTTCATTATACCAGCCCATCCGCATTCTGTCACGCAAATCGACGGATATTGCGCGTGTTTTTGGCGCATCCTCATAGACGAGGTGATCGCATGAGTTTTTACCGCAATTTGGATCAGCTTCTTTCGGAATGTCCCGAGGCCCGCGGGTTCTATTCGGGCCTTTCCGCGGCCATGCAGCGCCGCATTCGCCAGCACGCGCAGGAGATTCAATCGCTCTGCGCCCTTCAAAGCTTTGCGGACGGCGCTCCGAAGGGAGGAAGAGAATGAAGACGATACGACTTCCCGGCAATCGCGTCATCGCCCTGCCCACGCTCTATGGCGCGCTCGCGGTATGCCTGGGCACCGGACTTATCGCAACGCTGCTGGCGCTGGGCCACTTCGGCGTCTATCGTACCCTTGCCCTCCCGCCGCTCGCCCCGCCCGCTCCGCTCTTCGGCGTCGTCTGGACGGTTCTCTACGCGCTGATGGCCGTTTCGCTCTCGATCGTCTACGAAAGCCGCTCGCCCATCCGCCGCGCCGCGCTCGCTGTGACCGGCCTGCAGCTGCTCTTCAACGCCGCGTGGGTGTTCTTTTTCTTCCGCATGCGTTCCTATGGTCTCGCCTTTTGGGAACTGTGCATCCTGCTCTTCCTGGTGCTCGCGATGCTGGAATGCTTCCTGCGCGTGGATTCGTTCGCCGCGCTTTTACAGGTTCCTTATCTGCTGTGGACGGCTTTCGCGTGCTACCTGAACCTGGGCGTCCTTCTCCTGAATTAAACGTAAACTTGATTTTTGAATTCAGTTGACATATTCGTTTGTCAAATGTATACTATTAAAAGATAGAAAGTTTACAAAAGGAGCCGCCTATGCACAGCACAAAAGTTCGTAAGCTCACCCTTGCCGCCCTGTTTGCCGCGCTGACCGCCGTCTGTTCGCAGATTCAAATTCCCCTGCCGATGATACCGCTCAACCTTGCACTCTTCTCCGTACACCTGTGCGGCGTGCTGCTGGGCGCGAAATACGGCGCGGTCAGCATGGCGGTCTACGCATTGCTCGGTCTTATCGGCGTGCCCGTCTTCACCGGCATGGGCGCAGGGCCCGCCGTACTCTTCGGAAAGACAGGCGGCTACATCGTGGGCTACGTCCTGGCGGCGGCCGTCGGCGGTCTGTGGCGCGAACGATTCGGCTATTCCTTCTGGCGGCTTTGCGCGGGCATGGCGCTGGGCACGATTGCCTGCTACGCGCTGGGCACGCTCTGGTTCATGTTCATCGCCCACCTCGATCTGATCACGAGCCTGAGTTATTGCGTCTTCCCCTTCCTGCCGGGCGACGCGATCAAGATCGCGCTGGCGGCGGGCCTTGCCCTGCGCCTCGCAAAAACGCCTATGCTGCGCGGATAACAAGAGACCGGACGCCGTTCCTTGCGATCGGCGTCCGGTCCTTTTTATCTTTCCTGCCGTTTAGATTACCTCCCTGAGCACCGCGAACAGCTGGTCCATCTCGATCGGCTTGGCGATGTGCGCGTTCATCCCCGCCTCCTTGGCGCGCTGAACGTCCGCTGTAAAGGCGTCCGCCGTCATCGCCACGATCGGAATCGACGAAGCGTCCGGCCGCCGTTGGGCGCGAATCGCCCGAGCAGCCTCGTAACCGTTCATCACAGGCATTTGAATGTCCATCAAAATGAGATCATAATAGCCCGGTGCGCGCGAAGCAAAGGCCTTTACCGCCTCTTCCCCGTCGTTCGCCGTCTCTACCGTCGCCCCTGCCATTTTTAAAAACTCGGTGGCGATCTCCATGTTCAGTTCGTTGTCCTCGACGACCAGCACGCGCTTTCCGTCGAGCCGCGATTCCTGCGCGCCGTCGGGCGCGGCGCCTTTCGCCGCCTCCCCGCCTTTTGTTTTCTCCGTTTGTGCGGCGATTCGCAGCCCCAACGAAACGGTGAAGCGGGTTCCTTCGCCCCAATGGCTTTGTACGCCAATTTCGCCGCCCATCATGTGCACGATGTTCTGCGTAATGGTGAGCCCCAGTCCCGTCCCGGCAATCCGGCTGATGCGCGAATCGTCCGCACGGCTGAACGGCTCGAAGATATGCGCGACATACTCTTCGGACATGCCGATGCCGTTGTCCTCCACGGTGAAAACGTATCGCCCGATCGAAGGCACCTTGGCGGGGATTTCCTCCAGTGCCAGGGCGATCTTTCCTCCCTCCGGCGTGTACTTTACGGCGTTGGACAGGAGGTTTGCAAGCACCTGCTCCAGCCTGACGGCATCGCCGGTTACGTCCTCGTGCACGACGCCGCGTATCTCTACGTTCAGCGCCTGCCGCTTGTCTGCGGCGACGGGCCGAATCATGGTCAGGGCATCCTGCACGAGACGCCGAAGGTTAAAGTCCTTCAAGTCCAGCTCCGCCCGCCCGCTCTCGATCTTGCTCATATCCAGCACTTCGTTGATGAGCCCGAGCAAATGCCTGCTGGAAATCGCGATCTTGTCCAGGCAGTCGCGAACGCGCTCCTGATCGCCCAGGTACGATCCCGCCAGCGCCGTCATGCCGACGATGGCGTTCATCGGCGTGCGGATGTCGTGCGACATGCGCGAGAGGAAGTCGCTCTTCGCTGCGTTCGCGCTTTCCGCGCGCCTCAAAGCGTCCTCGAGCAGGCGCTTGGTCTCAAGCTCCTTTCGGATGTTCTCGTCCACGTTGCGGATGGCGACCGTCAGATGGCGGGGCACGCCGTCCTCTTCCTCGCTCAGGACGATGCGCGCCTGCATCCAGGCGTAGGTGCCGTCCGCCTGCAGCTTGCGGTAAAGCGCGCTGCCCTCGCCCGCCGATGTGCCGAAACGCTGCCTGCACTCCTCCAGGCCGAAAAACGCTTCCATCTCTTTCCGCTCTTCGGGATGCACAAAATGGGCGACGTACTGGCGGATCAGCTCGCTGTAGCAGCCCTGACGGCCCGCGTTGAGGCAGCGAACGACAGCGCCGTCGGAGCGAAGGATTTCGTAGCGATCCCGATTCATGTTGACGTAGTACAAGGCGTAGTACTCGCGGCCCAGCGCCTGGATGATGTCGCTTTGACGCCGGTGCTCGGACGCGTCCATGAGCGTCAGAATCGCGATATCGCTGCCCGCGCCAAGCCCGTTCAGGTATACCGTACTGGTGATCCAGCCGTATTCTTTTCCGCGTTCCCGGCGGTACTCGCCCGTGAAGGAACGGACGCCCTGCGCCTTCTTCTCCCGCAGATTTTGAAGCGAGTGCTCCCGGCAATAGTCCATCCGTTCCTCCGAATGGTAGAGCGCCGCGACTTCCTCCACCCTGTAAGGGGTTTCCGCCGTGGCGGTTACGACCCGCTCCCCTCCTTCCGGCATGCGGATCGCGCGGATGGTTCCCTTCGCCAGATCGATGCGGTAGACGCCAAAGAACAGTTCGTTGAGCGAAGAGAGGATGTCCGCGTTGAGACGTGAAAGCTCAGATCGCTCCGTTTCCACGTCCTTCTGACGGGTGATGTCCTCCACCAGCCCTACCGTTACCGTCGGCTTGCCCGTCCCGTCGTATTCGACGGTCGAAAGCGTCACCCGCACCCAGCGATTTGAGGCCTGAATCCGAAACTCCGCGCTCGCCGTGCGCTCGCCCTCGTGAATGCGCGCATACATGCCGTCGTAATCGGCCCTGCCCTCTCCCAGAGTCATGTCCTGCGCAAAGCTTGCGGGCATCTGCTCATAGACGGCCCGGCAGCGATAATGTCTGCGGGTTCTCTCCGGAATTTCCGCGCGCCGCTGCTGCGGGAAGTAGGTAAAGTCGCAGATATCGGTTCCCGACAGCGCGAGACGCAGCAGCTCGTCGCTGGCGCGATTGCGGCGCAGCAGCTCGATGTTCTCGATTTCCGCGCGCTTGCGCTGGTCTACGTCCATAAATACGCTCTGCATGACGATTTCGTCGTCCACGTCGCGCATCAGCTCCGCCGTGCCGATGATCCAGCACGAGGTTCCGTCCTGCCTGAGGAGCCTGTATTCGTAGGCCTGTTTGTCCCCGACTTTTTGAATCGAGGCGATTTCGTCCATTATGCGCGCACGATCCCGGATGTCGATCAGGTTTTGGAGGATCCAGCGATCCTTCTGCCAAAAGGCCTCCGGCGTGTAGCCGAAGATGCGGATCGCCTCTTGATTGGCGTTTTTAAACGTGACGCCGCCGTCTTCCGCGAGCTTGTACTGCACGATGCCGCACACCGCCGACTGAAACAGCGAGCTGTACAACGCCCGCTGGCGCTCTATCTCGCGGATATACCGCTCCTTTTCCTGTTCGCCGGTCACGTCCCGATAGATGCCCACCGCGCGCACCGGCTTATCCACGCCGTTGGGCACGGCGATCAGCGTCAGTTCATACGCCCTTGATCCGCCCTCCGCGTCCCGCAGGCGGACGATTCCCTGCGCCTTGTCCGCGCCCGCGAGCATCTGCTCGTGCAATCGGATGTACTCCCCGGCGGAATCCGCGCACACGACGCCCCGGCGTACCGCCGCGTAGGGGATATCCTCCTCGCGGGAGGCCACGCCAAAACGCCTGGCGATTTCCTCCGTCGTATAGATAGCGCGGGTCGTCAGGTCGTACTGAAAGATGATGTTGCCCGCGTAAACCGCCGCGATGCGGAACTGCTCCTCGCGCATCCTGAGCTCCTGCTCCGCCCGCATGGCGCGGGTGATGTCGCGGATGGTGCTGACGCACACCGCTTCCCCCGCGTCCGTCGTGACCTTGCGCCCGATGTCATTGACCCAGATATAGCTGCCGTCCTTCTTGCGCATGCGGTACTGGACCTCGTACTCGTCGCCCCGCGAAAACGCTTCGGCGACGGCCTCGTCGATCCGCGGACGATCCTCCGGGTGCATGCAGTTGATGACCATTCCGCCGATGTCCTCGACGAATTCCTCGTAAGTGAAGCCCAAATGCTTGAGCATGTAGTCGTTAACGCAAAAAAGCGGAAATCCCTCCTGCAGGTATCCGCCCATGATGCCGCCTGGAATGTTCCGATTGAGCAGTTCGAGAAGATTTACCTCGATGTCCGCCGCGTCTTTCGTGCCTCTATTTGGGGCGAACTTCAGGGAGTATCCGCTCTCCATCCGTCTTTTCACCGCTCCATCCGTCCTTTCCGCCAGGCCGGCGTCCCCGCAGTCTTCCTCCGCGTGTTTTATCCATTTTAACACGAGCGCTCCATAAAAAGCAACGTCCGGGCAACATTTAAGCGGCCCCTCATCGGAATGACCGCCCCGTTTATTCAGCCGCGAAGCGATATCCGACGCCCACCTCCGTCAGGATAAAGCGTGGGTTCGCCGTGTCGTTTTCAATCTTTCGCCGCAGGCTCGCCATGAAGACGCGCACGCTCTTCGTATCTCCGCTCTCTTCATAGCCCCAGATCTGGCGGACGATGTAGCCGTGGGTAAGCACCTTGCCCCGATTGGCGATGAGCAGCAACAGCAGCTTATATTCGATCGGGGTCAGGTGCACTTCGCAGCCGTCCACCAACACGAGACGGCGCTCGTAATCGACCGTCAGCGCATCGCACTGAAAGCGGACTTCCCCCTCCTGAGGCTGCCCCTTGTCCATCTTCCGCTCCACGACGCGAATGCGCGCCATGAGCTCGCCCATGAAAAAGGGCTTGGTGATGTAATCGTCCGCGCCCGCGTCGAGCGCGGCGACTTTTTCGCGCTCCTGTCCCCGGGCCGAAACCACCAGCACCGGGGTGCCGCCGCCCCGGCGTATCTCGCTCAGAACCTCCAGACCATCCCTGTCAGGCAGCCCCAAATCCAGCAGCACGATGTGCGGATGATGGGACGCGAACAGGAAGAGGCCCTCGCTCGCGGATTCCGCCACGAATACCTCATAGCCCTCCTTGCGCAGGGAGACGGCGGTAAAGCCGGAGATGTACCGGTCGTCCTCGACGATGAGAATTTTAAAGCCCGCCTGCATAAGCATCCTCCATCGGCAGCGTAAAGATAAATTTTGATCCCTTGGGCCTGTTTTCCTCCATGCGGATTTCGCCCCCGTGCGCTTCCACCACGGCCCTGCAGATCGCAAGCCCGAGCCCCATGCCGCGCTTGCTGTCGGAGCGCCCGTGGTCCGACGTGACGAAGCCCTCGAAGAGGGAATCCCGCACGCTCTCGTCGATGCCGTCGCCCGTATCGGCCACGCAGAACTCGATCACGCCGTCCTTTTTGACGGCCGACAGCTCGATTTCGCTGTCCGAGGGCGTATGCTTGACTGCGTTGTCCAATAGGTTTACGAGCACCTGTACGATCAGCTTGCCGTCCATCGGCGCCATCAGCACGTCGTCCGGCAATGTGGCCTTAAACCGGCGCGTGCGCAGCAGGCGGTTCATGTGCGAAACGGCCTCGCCCACCACGTCGTCCACCACCTCGTCCTCCAGGTGCAGCTCGAGCCGGGATTCATTGATGCGCGTCATGTTGAGGATGTTTTCCACGAGGTTGGAAAGCCAGACCATTTCCTCGCTGATGTCGCCCGCGAGCTGCTTCTTCTCCTGATCGCTGAGCCGCTCGTAGTCGTCCGCGAGCAGTGTGCTCGCGCCGGACAGCGCCGTGAGCGGACTTCGCAGGTCGTGCGCGACGGAGCGCAGCAGCGTGCTGCGCAGGCGTTCCCGCTCCATGGCCACGCGGATGTTTTCGCGTTCGTGGTAGACGTATTCCCGGTCGAGCGCGATGCCCATCTGCGTGGCGACCGTCTTGATGACGAGCTCGTCCTGATCGCTCAGCGGCTCGTCCGTCTCAAGGACGTGCACCCTGCCCAGAATGCCCATCGCGCTGGGGATGCTGTACGCCCGTGAAGGACGTTCCTCCCGCTGCGCATTCTCCGCGCCCTCCAGCGTCACGCGGCAGCCGCGTCCGGCGTACTCCCGAATGTAGACGATGCCCTGCTGCAAAATATTCTTTTCGCCCGTGCAATTCAGAAAGCCCGTGGCGATCTGATAGAGCAGCTGGGTCGTCCGCTCGCTTTGGCCGGACGCCTCCATGAGCGTGCGCATTCTGGACATTACGCTGCCGGATACGATTGCCGTAACCTCGAAAAACACGAGCAGCACCACGTCGCTGGGGCTATGAATCAAAAACGTATACTTCGGTTCGGTAAACAGAAAGTTGAACAGCAGCACGCTGACGAGCGAGGAGACGACGCCGTAGCTGTAGCCGTGCGTGAGCACGGTCGTAAAGAGCACGCCCAGCAGGAACACCATGATGACGCATTCTTTTCCGATGCCCGCCGCGTTGATGAGCAGGGAAAACGCCGTCGCCCCTGCCAGCAGCACGAGCGTCGTGCCCGCGCGCGCGAGGAACGGATCTGCCTTTTTCACCCGGCTCACCTCCTCTTGCATTATACTACGCAGCGGGTTTACTTGTACATCAGGCGTGTGATATCCTTTTTGCCTCCGGCCACCAGCAGATGCTCCGCCGCCTCAAATCTGTGCTCCGCACTCACGAGCGGAATGACATGCTCCTCCACCTTGATGCCGATGATGTTCACGTTGTAGCGGGAGCGCACCTTCAAATCGCGCACGCTTTGTCCTACCCAGCTTTCAGGTACGCGCAGCTCCGAGATGGCGTACTCCGGCGTCACCTCGATGTAATCGAAAGCGTTTCGCATGCTGTACTTCATCGCCGCACGCTGCGCCATGTCGCGCTCCGGATGGACGACCGCGTCCGCGCCGATCTTGAGCAGGAACTTGGCGTGCATCTCGCGGTCCGTCTTGGAGACCACCCACTTCGCGCCCGCCTCCTTGAGCAGGGAGGTGATCTCCAGCGAGGACTGAAAGTTTTCGCTGATGCACACGAAGCAGACGTCAAAGTTGCGCACGCCCAGCGAAGCGATGACTTCCTCGTCCATGCAGTCGCCGATGTGCGCCGCCGTCGTCACGGGCGCCAGACGGCTGACGGCTGCCTCATCCCTGTCCACCACCATGACCTCGTTGCCCAGCTCCGCAAGCTTGGTAGCCAAATGACGCCCAAAGCGGCCCAATCCGATCACGAGCATCGAACGCATCCGTCATTTCCTCCTTATCCTACGATCACCTTGCCCACGGTGTTGCGCAGCCGGGGCGAACGCCTTTTTTCCGCGATCGCCATCGCGACCGAGAGGCTGCCGACCCGGCCGCTGTACATGAGCAGAATCAGCGTCAGGCGCGACAGGGGCGTCAGCAGGCGTGTCGCCCCCTTGGACAGCCCGACCGTGCCGATAGCGGAAAACGTCTCGAACATCGCGTCCATCAGGGAAAAGCCCGGCTGCTCGCGCAGGAGCACAAAGCACCCGAAAAAGGCGAGCATCAGGTAGAGCATTGCCCCGCAGTAGGCGCGCTTTACGAGCCCGTCCTCTACCCTGCGCCGGAAAAGGTTGATATCGTCCCGTCCGCGGGCGTAGGAAAGCGTCGAGAGCAGCATGACGACGGCGGTGGTCACCTTGATTCCGCCGCCTGTCGATCCCGTGCCCGCGCCGATGAGCATCAGCAGGACGGTCAGCGCCGAGCCCGCTTCCGTAAGTTCGGAAAGGTTGGCGGTATTAAATCCCGCCGTCCTGGGGGTGACCGCCTGAAAGAGCGCCATCAGTGCCTGCCGTCCCCGGCTCACGCCTGAAAACGCGCCGTTTCGCTCAATCGCCCAGAAGGCGAAAAATGCGAAGAGGATGAGTCCGGCGGTAGCGCAGAGCATGATCTTCGTGTGGAGCAGGTAGCATCTGAAGTGATGCCTATGCTCCGCCAGGTCGTCCCACACGAGAAAGCCGATACCGCCGATCACGATCAGCGAGAGGATGACGGCGTTCACCAGCACGTCCGCGGCAAAGGGCTCCAGCGAACAATAGGGACGAATGCACCCCATCAGGTCAAAGCCTGCATTGCAAAACGCGGAAACCGAATGGAAGAGCGCATACCAGATGCCCGTGCCGAGGCCGAACCGCGGGCAGAAGCGCAGCGCGAGCAGCAGCGCGCCCGTCAGCTCGAACGAAGCGGTGCCGATCAGGATACGACGAACGAAACGGACGATGCCGCCCAATCGAAAGGAGCTGACCGCCTCCATCAGGCAGGATCGCTCCCTGAGCCCGATGCGTTTGCCCAGAACGAGCGAGAAAAGCACCGCGATCGTCATGAAGCCCAGACCGCCGATCTGGATCAGGCACAGGACGACGAGCTGGCCGAAGAACGTGAACTGGGTGTAGGTATCGTAGACGACCAGCCCCGTCACGCAGGTGGCCGACGCGGACGTGAACAGCGCATCGATAAAGGGAATCGGCGCGCCGTCCCGGTTTGCAGCCGGCAGCATGAGCAGCAGCGCCCCCAACAGGATGATCAGCGCGAATCCGGCGGCCAACGTCTGAATGGGCGAAAACTTTACGTGAAATCGCAAGCCGTGCTTCCCCCTTGAATGATGGAAAGGAGTTCCCTCGAGGACAGCTCCCCCCTCACCACGTGCGATATGTGCGCTCTGCGAAAGAGGGCGATGTATGCCGGGTCGTTCAGCCGCGCGATGGTGACGCAGCCCGGGCACATCCTGCGCGCCTGCGTGCTGAGCAAAATGTTCTCCAAATCGTCCTCCGAGAGCGCGGCCACCACCTTAGGCGATAGGTCCGGCCGGATGTCGGGCGTCTCCAGAACTTCCCATGGGCTTTCTTCTACGCAAAGACACGCTTCCTGCGCACGCACGCCGCAGTAAAGCAGATATACGGACGTCCGGCACGGCGGCCGCATGCGCACATTCTCCGCGATGAAGGCGTCCACCTGCCCCATCACCCAATACCCCAGCAGCACGACCCCCGCCAGAGAAATCCATACGACAGCAAACATCTCCATCACCTGCCTGTATTTATCATAATCTACGGGGCGTTAACATGGTGTCCTTTTCCTGCCCGCCCGGCGCTAAGATTCTGTAAAGACAAAACCGGCCCCATTCGCTTCGGAATGAGACCGGTTCAGACGGTTGAAAATCCGTGTAGCTTTACTGAGCACGCACGACGAGGAAGATTTCTCTCCATACGAACCCGCATCGACCTGTTTTGCCGGTTGCGCCCTGCGTCCAGGCGCTTCGCGCCCGTGCCGGGCGGTGCGTTTGCCGCAGAAAAATCCACGGGAATTTCGGAAGAAGGCAGCTCCCAGGATTCCCGTGCAAAATGGGCCCCCTCTGCGCGAGGCCATCGGCCTTATCGATGGCTAAAACAGCTCGTCGAGCAGGATATAGTAATCGATCTTGGCGTCGTCGCGCGCGACGCTCAGCTCTTCAAACAGCTGATCCGTATAGCGGGCGGTGCCGAAGTTATACGCCATAGAACGCACGCACAGCGCGATGTCCTGAAACCGATCTGCGACGCCGCTTCGTCCCAGATCGATGAACCCCGCGACCGCGTCCGCCTTCAAAAAGACGTTGGGCAGGCAATAATCCCCATGGGAAAACACGAGATCCTCTGGCGGGCGGTTCTCGTCCAGATACCGGTACAGCGCCTGAAGGGAGCCAAATCTTTTGAGCGTCCCCGGCTCCGTATCCGCGGGGTCGACGAGGCCCGCTTCCAGCCGGGCCCTGGCGCGGAGCAGCTTTTCAGAAAGGCGCTGATCCGCCGGGCAATTCGCCGTTTCCACCTGCCAGAGCCGCTTTATCCCTTCTGCCAGCAGGTGAACGGTTCGTGCAGGTTCCATCAGCCTCGTCTCAAAGCAGGCCATTTCGCCTGCCACCCGTTCCAGCAGCAGGTAATTCACGCCGTCCTCGCAAAAGCTTTCGTAGACCCGCGGCACGGGCAATTTATCTTGTAAAAAGGCGTACATCGCACGCTCATTGTCGGACTCCGCGCCGCTGCGTTCGATTTTAAGCACCTTGTCCGGAAAGAGCAGCACGCGCGAATCGGAGCGCCCCGTTTCGTCTTCCTGATAAGGCGCATCCTGTAAGTAGGGCGCCAGCCGCCCAGGCAGCCGCATCCCGCCGCCGCAAACCGCATCAAAGGTTTTCAAAGAAGTCGTCCTTTCGCACATCCGGACCGACCGTGCTCATGCGAAGGCCATATGCACGGTTGTCGTAACGGTTGCCCGTCCCCATGCTGTAATAGCCCTGCTGGGAAACGTGCTTGTCGTAGCCAATGGTCGCCATCTCGATAGCCGAACGTCCCCCCTGCGAGGCGAGCGGCTTCGTCCAGTCCATGACGACCTCGCCCTCCTTCAAAAGGTGAATGTACAGCTTTTTCACCTGGTACGCGCCGTATTGCCGTGCGGAATCCGGGTAAGCTTCCGGATCGGCCGCCAGCTCGACGGCGCGGGAGACGAGGCTTTGCGTGTACTTGTGCTGGTTGTGGCCGTATTCGCCTTTGACGTCGTGCGTTACGACCACCTCCGGACGATAGCGGCGCAGAACTTCCACCGTCTTTTGAAGCGCCTGTTCGCCGTCCCAAAGCTCCTGCGCGATCTGAAACGTCTTCGCCCGCTTGTCCGTAAGCCCCAGAAAGAGGGGATGTTTTTTCAGCCCGCTCGCCCACAGTCCCGCGAGCGCCTCCTCATAGCGCGTGCGCCCGCAATCCGCCATGTAGACGACGGCAACCTCCTTGCCCGCATCCGCATAAAAGGGAATCGTGCCGCCAAAAAAGATCAGTTCGTCGTCCTGATGCGCGGAAAAAACCATCAGATCCACCTTTTCCGCGAGCGGCTGCCAGCGCTGCACCACGCTGGGGACGCGGCCCTTTTCATAGACGCGAAGCTTTGAAACGGGCGTTCCGTCTCCGCTTCGCAGGGTCACCTCCCGCGTGCGTTCGTCCAGGTCGAACCACTCGTTGACGTAGCGCCCATCCGCGCTCAATTCTTCGAGCACGTTCCCTTCCGCGTCCCGGCAGGTGAGGCGTGCGCCGCCGGTTGGAGCCATCCATTCAACCGAAATGCCGCCAGCCGTCACGCCTTCCGGCAGCCGTACGGTGACCACATCCGTTTCGTCCAGGGGCGTCCAGACCGTGCGCGGCCGGTCGTCCAGCAGCGCCTCCACATTCCCCTGCGCCGTCTCCACCTCGCACCATGCGGTGATGTGCGTAGGCTCCGCCGCCTGGCCCAGCACGGTAAAAGGGGCTTCGGCCACGGCCTCGCGCCCGCCTGCGTGCCGCGCGTAGATCGTCAGCGTCTTTTCGCCGGGCGTCAGCTCGCTGAAGGGGATGTACAGCGAAGCGAGGTCGACCTTCTGCACGCCCTGTCCGGCGTCATAGCGCAAGCGGACGATGCGTTCCACGTAGAGGAGCCGTTCGTCGTATACCTCCGCCTCCACCTCGAGGATCGGGCCGTCTGCCAGAATGGTTCCGCCGAGCCTTACGCCCGCCTTTCCGCGGATCATGGCCGGGGCCTTAAAATCCTGCACACAAACCCTGCGCGCCTCTTTTGCTGGGATCGTTTCCGCTGCTTCTGGCTTCTCCTCGCGCTTTTCAATCTGGCTGCTCTTGATGTACGTGACGCCGCGTCTGCTTTCGATCAGCGCCCAGCCGTCCGCTTCCTCAAGCACCCGTACGTCCGTCCCGCCGGGCATGGTGGCGACGCAGTCGTATTCCTCCCCCGGGCCGTTGCGAAGCCGCACCCAGTCGTTTCCGCGCACCTGCGCAAAGGTCGTTCCATCCGCAAAAGTTGCCGCCGGAAGCGCGAGCAGCAGACACAAAAGGCCTGCCGCCCTCCTTATCGATCTTTGCATCAGCCCTGCACCTCAAAGGGAAAACGCAGCCCACCCTGGCGGCGCACCTCGTCCATGATCCGCATGACAGCGACCGACTGCCCGGGCGTCATGATCTCGCTGTGCGTGCGCCCCGCGCGCAGGCATTCCTGCGCTTCGCGCATCTGATATTCATACCCGTTCACGTCAAAGGGCAGTTCAAACGTCTCCGGCTCCCGCCCGTCCACGAGCAGCGTAAAGCGCTGCGGGTTTTTGAAATCCGGAATCTCGATGCGGCCTTTCGTGCCGTATACCCCGCCGAATACCGGCACATTTGCGCCGATGGCGCTGGTGAGTTGGGCTATCGCGCCGTCATAGCGCAGCGTTACGGCGTCGTAAGCGTCCGTCCCGACGCGATTCAGGAGGAGCGAAGCGCCGATTTCCTCCGGCTCATAGCCGAGGATCATCGCCGCAAAGCCGATGCAGTACACGCCGATATCCAGCAGCGCGCCCCCCGCGAGCGCCGGATCAAACTTGCGCGCCTCACGCGCGGTCGTGTAGCCGTACTGCGCTGTCACCAGGCGGATATCGCCGATCACGCCGGAGGCCACACGGCGCTCGACCTCGCGATAGATCGGCAGGAACTTCGTCCAAAAAGCCTCGACGACGAGCAGGTTCTGCCCGCGCGCGCAATCGTAAACGGCCTGCGCCTGCGCCGCGCTCACCGTAAAGCTCTTTTCGCACAGCACGTGCTTGCCGTTTCTGAGCAGGAGCATCATGTCCTCGTAATGCCGGCTATGCGGCGTGGCGACGTACACGATGTCCACGTCCGGGTCCTCTGCCAGCGCCTCATAGCTGCCGTACGCCTTGGGAATGCCGTACGCCGCGGCAAACGCCTCCGCGTCCTTCCGTGTTCTGGAGGCAACCGCCTCCACGACGACCTCGCCGCCCAGCTTTTGCGCGACCTCGGCAAAGTTTTTGGCGATCATGCCCGTAGATAAAATTCCCCAACGAATCGGCCGCATGGTTTCCCTCTCCTTCTTCCCCCCGCGCGGGGTTGTCCGTCCATTTCGTGTAAGGACGCAAAAAATGTAAACCGCCTTTATTCTCTCCGGCGCTCCGCCAGCTTCTCGATTGCTTGGGCCAGCGCCTGATACGCTTCCTCCAGCGCAGACCAGTCCGACGCGAGCGAATCGTGCCGCCCAGTGCGGCAATCCGCCACCAGCTGCGCGCTCGCCTCATAAACGCGCGAGAAGCCCAGCATTCCCGCAAGCCCCTTGAGCGAATGCGCCTCCTCTTCGATGCGCTTCACCTCGCCCTGACAGATCGCTTCTCTCAGCAACGCGTAAGTCTGGCTTTCCGCATTAAAGCGGAACACGTACTTCTCCCATAGACCGAGCGCATCCCCGAAGCGCTGCCGGACCGCGGCGCTGTCGACAATTTCCCGCGGCAAAAGGTCGATCATCTCCATGCCAAACTCTCTTTCTCTTTTGATTTTCGGCACACAGCATCCCTCTCGCATGAGCCGAACCTAATATAGCAAAATTTCCCGCCGATTTCAACAGAATTTCCTGGTTTTGGAGCAAAACGCCGGCCGTCAAGCCGCACAAAACATAGGAACATCCCCATTGAATCGCTTTATTCGGCCTTTCCAAACCGGCACACCCTTCCGACGCAGCGCTAAGGGACGCGCGTCGCGCAGGCACGCCTGCGTCAGCGCATTTTTTCCGCCTGCCTTTTCCGGCGTCTTTACATCGTCCTGAGGCTCTGGATGTTCAAAAGCTCGATCGAGATCGAGCCGTCCGGATGGTTGACGACGCGGAAGCTCTGCTGATCTTCGGCGATTTTGCGGCTCATCGTGATCGTGATGCCGTTGTCCGTCGAGAGCTTTACGCGCTCAAAGGCATTTTTCAGGCGGTTTGACTCGATCTCGATCACAGGCTCTACGCCGCTTTGATAGAT
The DNA here is from genome assembly GCF_900199405.1 of Beduinella massiliensis. Lineage (NCBI taxonomy): Bacteria > Bacillati > Bacillota > Clostridia > Eubacteriales > Beduinellaceae > Beduinella > Beduinella massiliensis. The sequence goes on along the minus strand of NZ_LT963430.1, from coordinate 1,775,631 downwards.
CTGTTCGTGGAACCTTTCGCAGCGCTCGCCGTCGTCCGCGTAGACCTGATCCGCGATAAAGCGCACGTCCACCGTGCCCGACTGTTCAATCGAATCAGCGATCGCCTTATGCACCGCCTCCTGCCGCTTGGGCGCGGCCTCCTCGCCCGCCACCTCGCAGGCGATTTCCTTGATGGCCTCGATCGCCTCCACCTGTGAAAGCGCCCGTCTGCACCCGAAGAGCACCTCCTCGAACAGCTTCTGCTTGCCGGATGCCGTCTCCACCAGCGCGTCCTTGACCCTGAGCTTCATCGTCCCGCAATCCATGATCGCGCCAGCGAAGAACTTGCTCGCGGCGCCCGGCAGCACATAGCGGTTTTTCACCAGGCTGCACGCGAGCCCCGCGTCCCCGCTGGAGACCGCGTGCACCTGCGCGCTCCTGTACGGCAGGTAACAGACGCATACGGCGAGTTCCTGCGCGTCCTCAAATAGGAACACCAGCATGTCGAAGCCCTGCAGCAGCATTTCCGCCCGGCGCGCCCGCTCGATCAGGCGCGTCATCAGGCTGGTTACGTTCGCGTGCGTGTAATCGCGAACGAGCATCGCCGCAGGTTCCACGACGTCGCTTTCCTCCTCCAGCTCCGTCTGCTTGCTCAGCTCCGAGGTCTCGATCTTCCGATATAACGAAAGGCAGTATTCCGCCACGTTTTCCGTCATCTCGATCGGCGCGCCCGGCATGATCGGCGACAGGGGGCTGTCGTCGAAGACGAAGAGCTGTGCGCTCCTGATCATTCCCACTCGTCATTCCTCTTTTCCTTCGTCGATTCAACCTATTATAATATACGACCGCCGTCCGGGTCAATCGGAGCACGCGCAGCAAATTGGGCTGAATTTGGCTGAACCCCTTGACTTTGAGCGTACTCCAGGTGCTATGCTATAGGCACGGCAAATCAACCGGATGCAAAGGAGAACGAAATGAACTACCGAAATTTGGGCGCAACCGGCCTGCGCGTCAGCGAGATCGGCCTGGGCTGCGAGGGCATGATGGAAGAGGGCTGCTCGATGACGAAGAAGCTGCTCGACGCGGCGCAGGCGGCGGGCGTCAACTACTTCGATCTGTACAGCTCCAACCCGGACCTGCATGAAGCGCTGGGCGAGGCGCTTTTGGGCAGACGGGACAGTTTTATCGTACAGGCGCACCTCTGCTCCGTCTGGCAGGACGGCCAATACAAGCGCACGCGGAACCTGCCCGAGGTGAAAGCCGCCTTCGAGGGGCTTCTGAAGCGTCTGCGCACGGATTTTATCGACGTGGGCATGATCCACTACGTCGATTCGATGGACGACTGGCGCATCGTCGCGGACGGGCCCGTGATGGAATACGCAAAGTCGCTCAAAGACGCCGGGCGCATCGGACACATCGGGCTCAGCAGTCATAACCCGGCGGTCGCGCTCGAAGCGGTGAAGAGCGGGCTGATCGAAGTGCTCATGTTCAGCGTCAACCCCTGCTATGACCTGCTGCCCGCCAGCGAGGACATCGACGTCCTGTTTGACAAGGATAGCTACGCAGGGGACCTCATCAATATCGACCCGCAGCGCGAGGAGCTTTACGCGGCCTGCCAGCGCCTGGGCGTCGGCATCACGGTGATGAAGCCCTTCGGCGGCGGCGACCTTCTGAGCGACAAGCTCTCCCCCGCCGGCAAGTCGCTCACGGTCAGCCAGTGCATCCATTACGCCCTGACCCGCCCGGGGGTGAGCACTGTGCTCGCAGGCGCGCACAGCGTAGAGCAGCTTCTGGACAGTCTTCACTACGAGGACGCCTCTGAGGCGGAACGCGATTATGCCGCCGCGCTCGCCGCCATGCCCAGGGTCAGCTGGCAGGGGCACTGCATGTACTGCGGCCACTGTGCGCCCTGCCCCGAAGGGATCGACATCGCCATGGTCACGAAGTTCCTGAATCTCTGCCGTGCGCAGGGCGAAATACCGGAGACGGTGCGCGAGCACTACGCGGCCCTGGCGCGCCATGCGGGCAACTGCATCGCCTGCGGCATCTGCGAGCGCCGCTGCCCCTTCGGCGTAAACGTGCGCGAAAACATGCAGGAGGCGAAGCGCCTTTTCGGGCGCTAAAGCTGCAAAAAAAAGCCCCTTCCCGGTTTTTCGGGAGGGGCTCCTTGCTTTTACGCGCTGGCGCTTCAGGCGCCGGCGGCGCAGTTCTTGCCTGCGACGTAGCCGTAGTAGACGCATAGCGAATGGCTGATGCCGCGGAAGCAGATCGGGTATTCGACCGCGTAACGGCTGCCCTGCACATTGCCGGTGACGTACAGGCCCGGAATCCGGTCGCGCGTCGGGTCGTCCGCGGTGCCGGTAAAGGTATGGCAGTTCTCGTCGGATTCGAGGCCGCCCACACAGACCAGCATGATGGTCGGGTTCAGCGTGCAGGCATAGAAGGGGCCGTTCTCGATCGGGAACAGACGCTGCGCGTCCTTTCCGAAGTCCGCGTCGTAGCCTTCTTTGCACAGCTCGTTGTAGCGTTCGATGCTCTCTTTTGCCGTCTTGAGGGATTCGCCCTCAAAGCCGAGCTGCGCGAGCAGATCGTCCAGCGTATCCGCCTTCACGGTGTAGGCGTTCTCCTTGGCGGAAACCTTGGTGTACTGGCGATCGGTGAAGTTGGGGTTGGACTCGTCTTCGTCCTCCGGGATGATGTAGCACAGGCCGCCGTGGTTGGCGGGCATGTACGGAATCTGATCCGGCCAGCTGGAGTCGTAGATCTGGAACGTCGTCTGATCCGGCTGCAGCTCGATCTGATTTTCGAGCTGCTGGCCCGGGATGGACTCGTTCATGAAGCGCTTGCCGTGCTTGTTGAGCTGCAAAAACGGCGTGACGCCCATGCCGCCGCCCATGTGATGGGTCATCGGCGCGTGGAAGTCCTGCACCTTCGCGCCGATCCAGGCGCCCATGCGCAGGCCGTCGCCGGTCGGGCAGGGATTGCCCTCGACGTCCACGCCCATCATACCCATCTTGCCCATGCTCTGGATGTTCTTTTCCACGATTTCCGGGCAGAAATGGCGGATGATCTTCTCGTCCCCGCCGTTGTCGCCCGTAGCGAGGATGACGCCCTTTTTCGCGTTGAACCGCAGGTATTTGTTGCCGTTCTGCGCGTCGCGCACGATGATGCCCGTCACGCGGCCATCGGCGTCCCGCAGCAGCTTCGTCCCAAAGCATCCGAAGAACGTCTTCGCGCCCTTCTCGACCGCCGCGTTCAGGTTCGCTTCCACTACGAAGCCCTGCTGGTCCGGGCGGCTTGAGCGGAACTCCATCGATGACGGGAAGGTCGGAAATTCCTCCTTCCGGTAGTCGTAATGCTCCGGCTGCGGCCAGGCCAGCGGCACCAGAATTCCCTTGTCGAACTGCTCAGGCGTCACTTCCTGACGGGTGGTGTCGCAGACCGTCAGGTCAGGGTAAGCGTCGATGAACCAGTCGATGGCCTCGTGCGCGTGGTCGGCCCACTTCTTGAGGATGGAGCGCTTGTTGCGGTAGGTGCACTCGCGCATCAGGCGGTTGACCACCACGTCCGTATCCACGATGTTCTCCCGGCCCCAGCGCTTGTTGAGCGTGCCGTTCAGCACGGCATACTCGCCGGAGCGGCAGTTAAAGGAAGCGGACTTTTCGATCACCGCCACCGACGCGCCTTCCTCTGCGGCCGCGCGCGCCGCACACACGCCGGAAAGGCCCGCGCCGACGACGACCACGTCATAATCGTACACTGCGTCCACCGCGGGCGTCTCCGGCTCCTCGCCCAGCCATTCGTCCGAATTGTCCTCTTCCTTTACGCTGCCCGCGTCCACCGTCTCGCCCTTCGCCTGGGCGATGCAGGCCTCCGCCGCCTTGAGCACGGCGTTGCTGGTGACCGTCGCGCCGGAAACCGCGTCCACCTGCGCGCCCTGCGCGGAAAGAATCTGCCCGGCGAACTTTTCGCCCAGCTCCGCGCCGATGCCCGCCGTCTCCGCGGCGGTATCGACCGTGACGGCGGTGATGCTGTTTGCGTCGAACGTCATGCTCACCTTGACCTCGCCGATGCCGGTCGCGGTCGCGGAGTAGGTGCCGGGGGCGTATACGCCCTTTTCCTCCGCCAGCACGGGAATGCCCACGCCGGTCGCAGCGATGCCGAGCGCGCCCGCCATCGCGCCCTTGAGGAATGTGCGTCTATCGAATTCCTTGCCCATGTTCGGTTCCTCCTAGCCTGTTATCTCCCGCGCAGAGGCCCTTTTGCTTCCGCGCGAATGTGCATTCATTGTATATGCGTCACCCCGTGACGTGTCAAGGCGGCGGGAGACGCGCCCTAAAGCGCGCATAACCTTGAAAAAAAGCGGGAATCTATGCTATACTTCGCAGTATCAATGTGTCCGCAAATTGAAAAAGTCGTCACAGGGTGACGAGGGTGGGAGCGTGCGTGCGGTGAGAATCAAGGCTTCGGAAATGCAGCAGATGTTCAACCTGTCCGCCAACGGGATTAAGCTGTACGAAAAGCACGGCATTTTGCGCCCGCGCCGCGCCGCTGACGGGAATTACCGGCTGTATGGCCAGCACGAGATGCAGGCGATGGGCTGCAGCCTGCAATACCGCCATTACGGCTTTTCCATTCAGCAGACGGCCAGGCTGCTCACCCAATCGAGCGAGCAGGAACAGATCGGTGCTCTGCAGGCCCGCGCCGCGCAGATCGACGATGAAATCGACCGGCTGTACAAGATTCGCAAGAGCCTGTGCCTGCACGCGCAGCGCGCGGCCCACGCGCTGGAACTGCTCAGCGACTGCGCGGTGGAGGAAAAGCCCGCGATGTACTTTCTCGGCTCTCAGCGTGGCAAGAGCTTTTCCAGCAAAGCCGCCCCCTCGATGATCGGCGGATGGATCGAGCGCTACGCGCCGCACCTGTCCGCGGCCATTCTGCTGGACGGCCCGTACTTCGTCGATCCGTCCTTTGCGCGGGAACCCCTGTCCGGCGTCGCGGTAGACGCGGAGATGGCGATCAGCCTCGGCCTTCAACAGTCGGAGTTCGTCACCTATCTGCCCCCCAAGCAGTGCGTGGTCACGGCCTTTCGCACCCGCTCCATCCCCTTCGACTTTTCGGAGGCGCGGGCGCGCATCTTCTCCTATGCCCGCGCGCATCAGCTCAGCATGCACGGCGGCGGGCTGTGCCGCCTTGCGCTGAGCGCGCGCGACGGGGACGGCATGACGGATCTGATGCTCCTGTGGGCGGTCATCCAGCACGACGAAAGGCAATTCGGCGAAATGCGCTGAAGCCCTCAGGCCATCGGCGAAGCAGGGGGCTCCGGGCAACCCGGGCGTTCCGTTGTCCCAAGATCGCGGACGCCATCCCCTCCCTGCACGTTTCAACGCTCTCTTTACAGGCCGAACGCTGTGGCGAAAAGAAAATTTTTCTGCCGCAGCGCTTTTTTATTGCTGTTTTCCGCCTGAATCCTCACTGGATGTATGGCCGTTCAACTTCCAGGGTTGTCTGCAGGATCGCCGTTGTCCTTTCAAGACAGTTGCAAATCACGACGTTCTGCTGTACAATAATATGGATTAGGAGCCAAGAATGTTCGGCCTTTTCGTTGGACTTCTGCACCCCGATCCTTGAAACAGACGGAGGTCCTGGTATCTGTAAAATGAAAGATATATGCGGGTGGATAAAGGTATGAAAAACACAGAAAAGAAGCGAGCTGCCAAAAGTGCCGAGGCATTGGCCTACACCAATGTCCGCAGGGGTTTTATTGCCTGCCTGATTTTAGGCATGATGGTTTTTGTGCTTCAAAATGCGTTTCTTGCTTACAAAAATATGAAGCAGACGGCCCGGACGATTCAGCAGAGCGTCTCCGCACAGGTGTCGGACAAGGTCAATGAATCGCTCAAGCTGCTGAAATCCCTGGCCTCGCTTCAGATTTTTTACGAGCCCGGCATCGCCTGGGAAGAAAAGGTCTCCAAGCTGGATAAAATCAACGAATACTATGGATACATGTTCATCTGCTACGTGGACAAGGACATCGTTGTGTATACCATAGGCGAAGAACCCGCCAGCCTGGCCAGCCGCGAGCATATGCAGAAGGTATACGCCTCCAAGCAGTCCTACGTGACGGACAGCTTTGTCGCCGGAGCCGACGGCAAGACGCTGAACTATACCGTCATCGTCCCGCTGCTGCAGGATGGCGTCCTGACGGGCAGCCTGTTCGCCACGGTCGTCCTGGACGACATCTCCGCGCTCTTGAAGGAGATTACCTCCTCCACGACGGCGGACGCGGTGCTGATTGGCTCCAAGGGGCAGGTCATGTGCGCTACGAACGGCACGGTCTACGGTTCATCCATCCTTGACATTCTGGACGACTACAAGCTCTATGGGGCGACCGCCGACCAGATCGAGGAACAGATGCTGAACCGAAAGGCCGGCTCCTTCCGCAGCAGCGTTGGCGCCGAGCTCCGGTTCACCGAGTACGGCCCCGTAGAAAACGCCAACTGGGACGTGGTGGTCACCGTCGGCTTCTGGCCGGAGTTCTTCTCCATGCTGCCCTCCGCGGGCTTTGTCCTGCTTGGGATGCTGCTGCTCCTGTTGGGGCTGTACTATTTCGTAAATTATCACGCCAGGCTCCAGGCGAATAGCATCGAGCATATGGTCAACGCCGTGCAGGAGATCAAAAAGAAGGTCTGCCAGAGCAGCGACCCCTCGGAGCTATTCGATTATGAGAATATCCTTCAGCTGTCCAGCAGAGGCCTGAACGACGATTTGACGGGCGTGTTTACCCGGGTTATTTTTCTGGACCGGGCGGAAGCGATGCTGCAGGAAAAGCAGGAGAAGCGCGACGGGCAGACCTTTGCCCTCTGCTTTATCGATCTGGACAATTTAAAGACGCTCAACGACAAGAACGGCCACTTAGCCGGTGACATAGCCCTGAAAAGGATCGGCTCCGTCCTGCGGGAGTATAGCGTCAAATACGATGGAATTGTGGGGCGGTACGGCGGCGACGAATTCATTCTGATTCTGCGGGACATCGACGACCGCGAGGAACTGGACGCCGTCCTGAAGGAGATGGTCGGCAGATTAACGTTTGACGTGCGCTGCGAGGACAAGGACATTACGGTTCATTGCAGCATCGGCGTTAGCCTTTGGCATCCGGAATTTTCGCTGGGCACGCTGATCGCCAACGCGGATAAAGCGCTCTATGATGTGAAATGTCACGGGAAGGCCAATTATTCCATCTATTTGTACGGTGAGCACGATGAAATTTAGAAAAAGGCGGGCCCTGATATTGGCCGTCCTCGTTTTGCTGCTAGCGGAAGCGATGCTGGTGCTGGACGGCGCCGTAAAAAACGCGCTCCGCGAGGAGCGCGTGGCGGCAGCCCAGACGGTGGTGGGCGGTTTTCACAAGGGACTTGACGAGACCTTCAAAAATTTGAATGCCGCGCTGAAGCTCTCCTACGCCATCGATCTGGACGACAGCGACCACCTGGAGCTCTTTCAAAAAAGCGCACGGCGGCTCACGGAAGAAAATGAGCACGTGGCCTATGTCGCCTATTTCAAGGAGGATACGCTGGATTATGTCTATCCGGCGGATCGCTTCGGCGCCCTGACCGGAAAGGATATGGCGGACTTCGCCTACAGCATCACCCTGGCGAAATTTGCAAAAATACCCGTCGTGGAGGGGCCGGCCAGCCTGTTCGGCGAGGAAACGGACGTGTTCCTTTTTCTGCAGCCCCTCTATCTGGGCGCGGACTATATCGGCGAGATCGTCGTCGCGATGGACAGCGCCTACGTGCTCTCTACGCTGGGACTGACGGAGCTGGAAGACGGAAACTACGACTATGAGCTCTGGCGTCTGGATTTTCTGGGGCAGACCAAGAACGTCGTCTTGACCACGAACCCCGCTATTGACTATTCGGATGCCGTAAAGCTTGAATTCAGCTTGCCCGCCACCTGGAATATCAGCGTCATGCCGAAAGGCGGCTGGATCACGCAGTCCGAGCATGCGCGCATCGACGCCATCTTTCTCGGGCTTGGCCTCGTCCTGCTCGCGGCGGGTATGCTGCTGTGCCGCGTGGTGGGTCTTCAGCGGAGACTGAAAGTCGCAAAGTATACGAACGCAGACAGCGGGCTGGCCACAATGGAGGGCTTTATCTACTTCGTGAATAAGCGCCTCTCGAAAAAGCCGGATTCCAGGCTGTGCTTCCTGGAGCTGCAACTGGGTAATTTCCGCAGGTTTACAAAAAACATGGGACGCGACGAGCTTGTCGCGCATTTGATGCGGTTCCGCCAAAGCGTGCTGGACTGTCTTCCCAAGGATACCTTCGTAACCAGGCTCAACGACGACTGCTTCCTGCTGGCGATCTTTGCGGACGACGGTTCACGGCCGGATCGGATGATCGAAGACTTCATCCTGCAGCTGTATTGGAAAAGAAGAGTGGACGGTCGTAAAATATTCATTTCGCCGCGTTATTGCACGGTTGCCTATCCCAATGACGGCAGGGACGCGATGTCCCTCGTAAAGGCGGTCACAAAGCAATTCGAGACGACATCTTAAAGAGGATCGGGCCTGTAACGCCAATGCGCACAAGATCAAAACTTCCCTCTGCAAAATAAGAAAAAATCATTTCCACAAAGCACCGCCGTCATAAGCCTCCATGGCAGCCTCGTAATAGCCCAACCGCTTGCACGCTTCGATCACCAAGCAATGGATATGGCGAAATACCCCGGCAGTCTTTTCCGCAAAGGCCGCGTGATTTTCGGCGGTGAGCTGATCGATCGCGATTACGCACTCCTGATGAATTTCGCAGTTTGCAGCCGTCTTCGTCGTGTGGAGCAGGGCCGGAATACTGCGGCCGATCCGCAGGTTCCTTTGCAGGAGTGCGTAAACGCCATTCAGCGTATCGATTCCCGTATGCTCGACAATAAAATCCAGAAGCACGGCGGGGGTACGGCCGTATAGGTACTCTTCATTCCACAGGCGGTCGATCTTATGCTTTACCGTCTGTATCTCGCTCTGCGCAATATGCGGCGCGGCGCAGCTGGCTGTTCCCTCGATCGTTAGGGCCAGCAACTCCAAACTGTCCAGATAGCGCCGAACCTGATTGGCGACTAAATGAGCGGGAATCTGGATTTTATTCAATTCCTCCTGGCTCATCTCCACAAAGATGCCATTGCCGCGTACCGCCTTTACAACGCCCCATTCCTGCATCATTTGTATTGCTTTGAGGGTCGTATCCACGCAAACGCCGTATATTTCCTGCAATTCCTTATGCGTGGGCAGCTTATCCCCTCGCTTGTACCGCCCCACCGCTATGAGGCCCAAAAGGTCCATATACACCGCCGCGTATCGCACCTCCGCCGCCGACAAGAGCTTTTCCAGCTGCGTCCTTCCGAGCACCACCACCGAGTCGGCCGGAACATGAAACGCGGGAGTATCCCCCTCTGTAAAGCCATAGAGCCCGGACATATTGTCAAAGGGAGCGCTCTCCGGGGCATCGCCGCGTTCAACGATCCGCAAAAACCCCTGAAGCTGCTCCCGGTACCTGATCCGATTCGCCTCATGTTCCCGCAGCGGCTTCAGTTCTGCGAGCCCCAGGCTGTCTACCACCCGAAGGATGAGATCATTCTCATTTCGGGCCACAAAAAATCTCCAAAAACGCTTCGACAATCTCCAAAACTCATCTGCGTCCGCCGCGGCCATGTTTTCAAAAATCCTACGTGGTACTTCCAGATCTCCTTTTCGGCAGAGAGAAATCCCATTTTTTATCACGGGGTAACACAGCAGCAGGCCCGTCTTCAATACGTCGTCCGTCACCTCGGCGTCTATTTTTTCCAGCGCAAGCCGGGTCGTCTGATGGACGGCACTACAGTCGTACGTGACAACAGGACGCTTTCGCTGCTGCGTGTCAATCAGGCCTTTTTCTTTCAGCATCTGCAACGCACGTCGAATTGTCTTTTCCGAAATGCCAAATTCCTCGCACAAATTGCTGCGGGAGGGAAGGCTTGACCCTGTCGGCAGCAGCCCGCATTCAATCCTGTTCCTGAGAATCTGATACACCCGCTCGTACATCATAGCATCGTAGCTCAAAATCATCTTCGCCTTTCGCCATGTAACCTCTATTGTTTCGCCCGTCTTTTATGTCCTCGCGTTCATGAAGGACGGCCTTTTTATACATACAGGGACCCTTATTTTCATCATTATATGGCAGAGCCCCCTATTTTGCAACTGCAACGAGCCGGGGCACGCCGTAACCCTTTTTCCTGTTAAATCGTCCGCCGAAGGACGAACCCGCGCCCCCCATTTTGGAGGCGGTGCATTCCCCCGCTCCCCCCGTCTTATCACAATTTGCAGTTGCAAAAAATGAGCGATTGCAATATACTCTATCTGGATATGGTTCCAAGATAAACGCGGTTGACGGGGCGTATCCGAGTCAAATGTGACGCTAAAACCGTCCACCAAGAACCAAGGAGAAAAGGAGCGTATTGCTATGAGCGGAGCAAAGCGGAGAATTTTCCCCTTGTTCGTGTTGTCCGCGGTCGTCGTCAGCCTGCTGTCCGCCGGTTACTGGCTTTATCAAAGAAGCGTTCGCGAGGTCATCCACGCCACAACCGTATCCTTCATGGAGCAGATCGCGGAGCACGACCGGCAGAACATGCTCAACCAGATGGACAGCAAATGGTCGGCGCTTATGACGATCACAAACCGCATCAACGCCGCAAGAGAGTATTCGCTCGCGGAGGTCTTCACTGACTTGAAGCTCAACGTGGTCTCCGGGACGTTTCAGCGGCTGTACCTGGTGACGGACGAAGGGAGCGTATACGCGCATACCGGCCTGAAAACGGATTTAAACGACATGGCCTGGAAGGAAGATTACCTGATCGCCGACGGCTATTTCGCCTCCATCTACCGTGAGAGCACCCGCGAGCACTGGGGGGAATACATGGTCTGCGGGGCAAAGCTGTCCGAGCCTGTCCGGTGCGGCGAGACGCACGTGGTCGGCATCGTCGGCCTGGTGCCCGTCTCCTCTATCGAAGCGCAGATGCGCCTGGAAAGCTTTAACCAGATGGGCATGACCGTCATCATCCAGTCCAACGGCGAAATCGTGACGTCCAGTACGGTCTACGAGGACGACGCCACGAACAACTACCTGAGCTTTCTGGCGAACGTCACCCTGCAGAAGGGCTACACCCAGGCCGTGGTTCACGACGCCATCCAGCGGGGAGAGCGGCAGCTCTTTCGGTTCTCCGTGAACGACAAGGGATTTTACACGCTGATCGAGCCGCTAAGCGACATATACCGCTCCGGCTGGAGCCTGGTCGTTCAGCTTTCCGACAAGATCACCACGGATCAGGTGCACAGGCTCCTGCTACAGTCGCTGGTGTTCTTCGTGCTGATCGGCATCGTATGTCTTTTGACCGTGGTCTTTATCTACCGGCAGATGAACGAGGTGAAAACCCTCCGCATCGTGGAACAGACCAAGACGAAGTTCCTGGCGAATATGAGCCACGAGATCCGCACGCCGCTCAATGGCATATCGGGGCTGTGCTACCTCATGCAGGAGAGCCTGGACGACAAGGACAAATTAAAAGAGTACCTGCAAAAAACGCTCGTGACGACCACGTTTTTAAAGGACATCATCAACGACGTTCTGGACATGTCAAAGATCGAAAGCGGTCAGCTGGAGCTGATTTGCCGGGATTTGAACCTGGACGAGCTGCTGTCCGAGGTAAACAAGCTGCTGGAGACGCAGGCCCACGACAAGGGAGTTGCCTTTACAATAGAAGGTCGGGGCCTGAAACAAAACTGGGTCATCGGGGACGCGATCCGACTCAAGCAAATCCTGATGAACCTCCTGGGCAACGCCATCAAGTTTACGCCGGCAGAGGGCTCCGTCGTGCTGACCGCTACCCAGACGTTGGACAACGGAATCGCCAACACCACCTTCGTCATCCGGGATACCGGCTGCGGCATGAGCCAGGAATTTCTGACGCGGATTTGGCAGCCCTTTGAGCAGGAGAACCGGACGATCTCTAAAAACGGCACGGGCCTCGGCACGACGATCAGCAAGAATCTGGTGGAGAAGATGGGTGGTACGATCTCTGTGGACAGCAGGCCGGAACAGGGCACCGTCTTCACCATCACGATCCCCCTTCCGATTTCAAAGAAGTCCGGCGCGGCGCGGGAGCAGGCCTCCCGGAAGTCCGCGGCCGACATAAAAGGCATGCGCATTCTCGTCGTGGAGGACAACGAGCTGAACAGGATGATCGTCACAACGGTCTTAACAGAGCAGGGCTGCCTTTTGACAGAGGCCGTCAACGGCAAGGAGGCCGTAGATATCTTTGAGGCCAGTCCGGCAAAGGCCTTCGACCTGATCCTGATGGACGTGCAGATGCCGGTGATGGACGGATACGAAGCGGCGCGACGCATTCGGCGGAGCGGCCATCCGGATGCCAGGAGCATCGTCATCTTTGCCGTGACCGCCAGCGCGTTCCAGGAGGATCTGGACAAAGCGCTGAACGCAGGCATGAACGACACGCTCACAAAGCCGTTGGATATCGCCAAGCTGTTGGATAAAATCGGACGTTTGGAAATGAGGAAAAGATAAAGTGAAGCGGATATTCTGTGTATGTTTGGCGTTTGCCGTCGTTCTTTCCCTGTCGGGATGCCAGTCTACCTCCTCGAACAACGGGAAGTCACGCGCGATTACCCTCAAAATATCCACGCCTCCGATCGGGCTGGGCGACATACCGGGCGTGGGCGAATCGGAAGTCAGCGATATGCTGGCGCTGGCCGCGGAACGGTTCAGCGCTCAGTATACGGCCTGCGACGTGCGGTTTGAGATCAGCCGCTACAATTATATGGACGAAAAGGCACAGCTGCTGGACAAGATCGGCACGCAGGATGCAACGGACATCTTCTTCGCCGGTTCCTGGAATACCTCCGCCTGGGCGGACAAGGGGTGGCTCGTCCCGCTGGACGACATCATCGACGAAGCGCTGCGCTCGGATATCAGCAGCACATTCTGGAATCAGAACACCTACGAAGGGCACGTCTACGTCCTCCCCTATCACCAGCTGCAAAACACGCTGGCTGTGAACCGGGCCATGATGGAGCAGGCGGGGCTGGATGCCTTCATTCCCGAGCCGGACACCATCGCTCACTGGTCCACGGAGGATTTCAACACGGTGTTCGCGGGGCTGAAGGCGTCCATCGCCGACGAGAGCACCTATGTGTTCATGATGTATGCACTGACCAGCCAGGGAGACAGCCACATCATGACGCTGCTGCAGGCGATGGGCGGCAGCCTGTACGACGAGGAAGGGAATTTTGCCGTGAATACGCCGGAGGGCATCGCGGCGCTCGCGTGGCTGAAGTCTCTGGACGATCAGGGCTATGTGCCGAAGGCTGCAGAAAACATCGAATTTGCCGACGTGATCGACCTGTTCGGCAACGGTCAGCTGGCCATCTGCATGTCCAATCTCACCAATCTATGGGATTACCGTGATCAGGGGCTGGACGTGTTCCCGGTCAACTTCCCCAGCATGGATGGCCGCGGCTACGCCGTCGCCACCACCAACGGCTTTTGTGTGTTTGACAACGGCGACGCGGAAAAAATACAGGTGGCAAAGGAGTTCATCCGGTACATTTATTCGGATGAGGAATTGATGAAATACACGCTGGGCACCCTTCCGGTCAATTATTCGGTCATGGAAGAATACGGCGATAAGATCTGGATGCTGAATGCCTACAGGGAAAACAGCGAAAATCTTACCACCATCGTTCGTCTCGACAACCTGAACTGGCAGGGCGTGCGGGATGCGTTTTACCTCAACATTCAGGATCTGCTGCGGGGAACGAAAACCCCCGCCCAGGTTGCGGCCTCCATCGACGAGACCTGCAACGCCGCGCTGGAACAGGGCCGCCCGCACTGAACGGGAGGCGAAGGCGCCTCACGCAGGCCTCAAACGAATCCACCGGCGGAGGACATGCCGGGATGTGATCTAACATTCCGCCTCGGGAGAAAAAATTTTCCATATCATCCGTGCAAAATGATCCTTCATTTTGCACGCGGTCATCGACTTGGTCGATGGCTAGACGGCCGGCAAACGCATCGGCCGTTTTTCTTTCACCGCAGAGCGCGGCCGTTCCGTACCCATATTGCTTTCAAAGCGTCATGCTTTTTCAAAAATCAAAAAAAGCGCCGACTTTCGACGCTTTCCGCTTTGGTAGCTCCAAGGGGAATCGAACCCCTGATTTCGCCTTGAGAGGGCGACGTCTTAACCGCTTGACCATGGAGCCATAATGGCTGGGGAACTAGGATTCGAACCTAGACAATACGAGTCAGAGTCGTAGGTGCTGCCGTTACACAATTCCCCAATATTCAGTTCATCCGGGAGCGTTTTTGAAGTGCTCCGTTCGACGAATGATATTATAGCGCATTCCGCGCCCCATGTCAACAGGTTTTTTCAATCTTTTTTCACTTTTTCTTGTCTTTTCCGTAACCCCTCCAGCGCGTCCCGCACGGACTGCGTCGGGTCCTCCATGAGCGCCGAAAGCAGCGCGTCTTCCCGCAGCGTGCCCAGAGGGCGCATCTCATCGTCCACGACCTGAAAATCCCCATAAGCGCGCGCCGAGAGGCCTCCAGCCAGCGCCGTCAGCGGCAGGTCCGCACGCACGAGCATCGAGCGGACGGGCAGCACGCCGCGCCGCGTGAGCTGGCGCACGTGGCAGAGCACCGTGCGCACGCCGCCCATGCCGGGCGTCTGCCGCTCCTTCGCCGCCGCGTAGACGAGATAGCTTCCCGTGAGAAAGAGGGTCAGGTTCAGAACCCTGTACACCGCGCCGTAGACACCCAGGGCGATAATCGCAAGCCCGACCGCCTCCCCCGCGCGCGAAAAGACGCGCAGACAGCGCTCACGTCCCAGGCGCGCGGCGCACAGGGCGTACAGCGCACGCCCGCCGTCGAGCGGGAGCACCGGTAAGAGGTTAAAGAACATGAGCACCAGGTTGATGCGCACGAAGAGCTGCGCGTCCTGGCGCACAGCCCACCCCGATCCCACGCAGGCCATCGCCAACACGACGAGCAGCGCGTTCATCGCCGGACCCGAAAGCGCGATGACCGCGCTGCGCCATCCGGTCTCCTCCCGCATGCCTTCGAGCCTCGCGCAGGCGCCGAAGGGCATCAGCTCCAGCGAGACGACCTGAAAGCCCAGCAGGCGCGCCGTAAGCGCGTGCGCCAGCTCGTGCAGCGTCAGCACGGTGATGCTCACCGCCAGCACGCGCTGAAGGCCCATCATGCACATCGCCGCCATGAAAATCGGAAGCGCGGGGTGCATCTCGATGCTCACGTCCCTGACCTTGGCTATTTTCATCGCTTCGCGACGTCCGCAGGGTTCAGCATCCTACCCTCTCTGCGAATTTCAAACGACAATTCGCCGTCCGCTGTTCCCAGGACGCCCTCCTCCTCTACGTAATCGCCCTCCCAGGCGAGACACTGCGCCAGGTTGCCGTAAATCGTTTCGGAGCCGTCCGCATGCTGAAGCCGCATCGTGTAAAGCCCTTCGTCGCCGCGCGTGACGCTCATTACTTCGCCCGCGGCCGCCGCCTTTACGTCGCCCTCGCAGGCAACCTCCAGCCACGGCTCCTGCTCGCTCCAGGTGTGCACGACGTCGCCCTTGGGGACCTCGTAGGCCGCTGTCTCCTCCCCGACGTTCCAAAAGACGAGCACGCTCTCGGGCAGCATGTTCTGCACGAACTGCAGCCTGCCCAACGCCTCGTCCGGCTGGAAATCCATCTGCACCGCAGAGGCGACGCGGCTCATCACGCCGTCCGCCGTCGTGCCGCCGATGTTGGCAAAGCTCATCGCCGCGAGCACCGCCGCCGTGCACAGCGCGCAGTCGCGAAGCAGCCGCTCGGGCAGTGTGAGCCCGCCCGTCTCCTGCTGCTGCCTGGAGCCGGGCTTTGCGCCCGTGCCCGGCGCGCGCCGCTCACGCACCTGCATGCTGCCGACGTGAATGACATGTCTGTCCGGATTGCTCATGTTTCATCCCTCCCGCATCGTACTGATTCCTATGCAAAGGCCGGCGGAATCATGCCGCCGCGGTTGTACAACCGGCCCAAATGTGGTACAGTAAGAAAAACTATTTTCGTCCCCATCGTTGGAAAGGATGATGAACGTTGTTAAGTGGAATGCTCCGCGTGGGCGCCGCTGTTCCGCGCGTTGACGTCGCGGACTGCGCCAAAAATACGCAGAATATCATCGGGCTCATCGACCGCGCCGCGGACGCGGGCGTGCGCATCCTCGTCTTCCCCGAGCTTTGCCTTTGCGGCTACACCTGCGGCGACCTGCTGCTGCAGCCCACGCTGCAGACGGCCGCGCTCGACGGTCTGCTTCGCATCGCCGCGCACGGCGGGCCCGTCGTCTCCATCGTCGGTCTGCCGCTGATGGCGGGCGGGCGGCTGTTCAACTGCGCTGCCGTCGTATCGGGTGGACGCGTCGCCGGCATCGCGGTCAAGCAGCATCTGCCCAACTACGCCGAATTTTACGAACAGCGCTGGTTTTCCCCCGCGAGCGAGGCGCCCGCCGCGATCTCCCTTTCGGGCGATACCGTTCCCATGGGCGGCGGGCTGCTCTTTGAAAGCGATGAAGCCTGCTTCGGCGTAGAAATCTGCGAGGACCTTTGGGTGCCCGCGCCGCCCTCCGGCCCGCTGTGCATGGCGGGCGCGCAGCTCATCTTCAACCCCTCCGCCAGCAACGAGGTCGTCACCAAGCACCGCTACCGCACGGAGCTGATCTCGCAGCAGTCCGCACGCTGTATGTGCGGCTACGTTTACGCGGGCGCCGGCTACGGCGAATCGACGACCGATCTCGTCTTTGCGGGCTACGCGGGCGTCTACGAAAACGGCCGCCTGCTCGCCGAAAACAGGCGCTTTGTCCGCAGCGAATCGCTGACGGTCGCGGATGTGGACCTGCAGCGCCTCACATTTAAGCGCGCGCGCAACCGTTCCTTCTTCACGGACGCGCCGCAGGGCCTGCGCCGCATCCCCATAAAGCTCGGTGGTGCGGACAAGGCCGACCTGCTGCGCCCCGTCTCGCCCATGCCCTTCGTGCCCACGGGGACGGAGCGCGAGACGCGCACGCAGGAGATCCTCTCAATCCAAAAAAACGGGTTGCTCACCCGCTTTGAACGCACAGGGCTTCACAAGGCGGTCATCGGCGTTTCGGGCGGCCTGGATTCGACGCTGACGCTGCTGGTGACGGCGCACGCCTTCCGCGAGGCAGGCTACCCCGCCGACGGACTGCACGCGATCACGATGCCGGGCTTTGGCACCGGCAGCCGCACGCTGAACAACGCGCGCGCGCTCATGGCGCGGCTGGGCTGCACGGTGAAGGAAATCCCCATCGGCCCGGCGGTTACGCAGCACTTCGCGGACATCGGCCAGAACCCCGACGTACACGACGTCGCCTACGAAAACGCGCAGGCACGCGAGCGCACGCAGGTTCTGATGGACTACGCCAACCGTATCGGCGCGCTGGTGATGGGCACGGGCGACCTCTCCGAGCTGGCGCTGGGCTGGTGCACCTATAACGGCGACCAGATGTCCATGTACAACATCAACGGCAGCGTACCCAAGACGCTGATCCAGCATCTGGTGCGTTACATGGGCCATACAGTGTTCGGAGGGGAAATCGCCGCCATCGTGGACGACATCCTGGATACGCCGATCTCCCCGGAGCTGATCCCCTCCAAGGAAGGCGAGGAGCTCTCCCAGCGCACGGAGGACGTGCTGGGGGCTTACGCGCTGCACGACTTCTTTCTGTACAACATGATGGACTGCGGCGCGGGGCCGGACAAGCTGCTCGCGCTGGCCGAAGCCGCCTTTGCCGGCGCCTACACCCGCCGTCAGATCGTGGACGCACTGGAGACGTTTACGCGCCGTTTCTTCAGCCAGCAGTTCAAGCGCTCGTGCATGCCCGACGGCCCCAAGGTCGGCAGCGTAAGCCTTTCTCCGCGTGGCGACTGGCGCATGCCCAGCGACGCGAGCGCGGCCCTGTGGCTGAACCGGGTGCGCGCGATCCGCCAAAGCCTCAGTTACTGCGAGGTCTATCCCCTCGACGGGCTTTCCGATTACCGCTTTATCGTGACGCTCTCGCGCTATCAGGACAAAATCCTGCTCAGCCAGCATAAAAAACGCGCCACCTGGGAGACGCAGGGCGGCCACATTGAGCCCGGCGAAACGCCCGAGGAAGCGGCGCGGCGCGAGCTGTACGAGGAATCGGGCGCGACGGACTTCACGCTGACGCCGCTCTTCGACTACCGCGCGGGCGACGAAAAGGATTCGTCCAACGGCAGGGTCTTCTTTGCGGACATCCGCACGCTCTCGGCGTTGCCCGAAAGCGAGATGGCGCGCACCTGCACCTTTGATTGCCTGCCGGAAAATCTGACGTATCCGGCCATTACCCCGGTGCTGTTCAGGGCGGCAAAGGAACGTTTCCCCGGATGCGCACTTTAAGCAAAAGACAAACGCGCGGCCCGGAGCTGAAAAAAATCAGCTCCGGGCCGCGCTCCGTTTCTGCAAATTCCCGCTTTACTCAAACGACAGGGCGAGCACCTCCCCGATGGGTTCCCCGTTCGACGCCGCCTGCAGCCCAATCCTCCGGGGCAGCTCGTCAAAGGCGTCCACGCCGTTGGACAAGAGGGACGTGGATGTGGGCTCAACGGCGTTCCCCGCTTCGTCCAGTACCAGCACGTCTATGCCCGTGTACGTCCGGGCCCCGTCCGCAAAGTCGATGTCCACCACGGTCTGCAAGGGGGTAAAGGTAAAGGTCACGCGGTCGATCTCCTTCCCGTTCAATTCGCCGGGACGCTCGAACGTGAAGGTATGGTTTTTCAGGGTGTGGTCGGTCACATCAAATTCCAGCCATTCGTCCGTCCGCTCGTCCTCCTGCCCCTTCGTAAACTTGTGCGCGCCCGCGCCAAAGGACAGCCGCGTAGACTTCATTTGTGTGCAGCTGAACGACAGAATCATCGAGAGCACGTCGTCCGCTTCCTGCCGGTAATAAAAACCCAGTTCGCCCCAGAACGTTTCACTTCCTTTATCGGTGACGCACAGGAGATCCGGATCAAGCGGCGCGTAATAGACGCTATAGGTATCCAGCAGCGCCTGTTCGTCCTCCGCTTTTCCTTCGATCCGCCGGTCGTCCCAGGGCACCATCGCCGTGCCCTCCGGGCTCCTGTACTCGATCACCAGATGACCGGCGAAGCCGTCCCAAATCGCCTCGCGCACGGTCACCGTCACGTCGCCTACGCGCTTTGAAGCCTGTGGATAATCTACGAGCTCCTGCGCGCCGGGCTTTAGCTCCTCTCCGTACATCCAGCCCAGAAAGTCCCCCACGCCAAACTGCCTCGCCATCGCTAGCGCGGTACCGCCCAGCAAAAGCACTAGCACGCAGACGATGATGATCGTCCGTAACACATGTTTTTTCACGATACGTTCCTCCTCAAGCTGTGATAGGGTGCGCTCGACACGCACGGCAAGGCTGTCCGGCAGCGGCTCGTAGGCGCGCCGCCATTCTTCGCGCTTCATTCGATCCCCTCCTTCAGAAGGGCACGCAGGCTTTCGCGCGCACGTGAAAGCCGCGAGCAAACCGCGCCCTTGGTCGTACCCAGCATCGAGGCGACCTCCTGCACGCTGTAGCCCTCCATGTAGTGCAGCACAGTCGCGGCCCGCAGCTTTTGCGGAAGACGGCTGAGCGCCAGGCGCAAATCCTCGTTCTGCGTAGGCACGTCGGGCTGCATCAACTGCTCCACCGGCGTCGTGCGCCGCTGCCTGCGCTGAATGGCAATGCACTCCCGGATGAGGATGCGAACCAGCCAGGTGTTAAAATACCGCTCGCTGCGCAGGGTATCCCGCTTTTGCCAGGCTTTGCAGATTGCCTCGCTGATCGCGTCCAGGCGGTCGTGCTCACACGCAAGGTAACTGCACGCGATGCGGTACAGGCTGCCCTGCGCCGAGGTGATCCTCGCGGCGAAGTCCTCCTTGTCCATGGTGTTCCTCCTCTTTGGATGTCCGTCGGGCGTTGGACGCGGGGCGTCCGGCGCCGGCGGGATAAGGCCGCTTGCGCGGCCCTCTTTTAAAAGCGCGCTTCACCCATTAGACGCACGAGCACAGCCCCAGATTCAGGAAATGCAAATTTTTATTCCAAGGGGGGCAAGAGGTTTCACCAAAAACGAAAACCGGCCGAGGCAATCGGCCGGAAAGAAAAATTCTCAGAGGCTGAACAGGTCGTTTAAGGCCTCCGTCATCGTGGGATGGGTGAAGACCTGGTCGCGAAGCGCCGTGTAGGGCGCTCCCAAATCCATGGCCAGCTTCACGACGTTGATCGTCTCGTAGGACTCGCTGCACAGCAGCATCGCGCCCAGGATTTTGTCCGTCCGGACATCCACGACCGCCTTGAGCAAGCCGTCCGTCGCCCGAAGCACCTGCGCCTTGGGGATCGCCGCCGCGGGCATCTTCATCACGCGGACGTCGTAGCCCGCGGCGCGCGCTTCGCGCTCATTCAGCCCAACGCGGGCATAGGGCGTGTGCAGGAACACGCTGTAGGGCACATTCCTGCGATCCGCCGTGGTGTAACGCGTGCTGCCGGACAGCTGCGACCATACGACGCGAAAGTCGTCCAGCGACACGTAGGTGTGCTGCGCGCCGCCGTTTACGTCGCCCAGCGCCCAGATGCCTGGCGCGGTCGTGCGGAGCTGATCGTCGACCCGAACGGCCCCATGCGGCGTGAGTTGAACGCCCGCTGCCTCGCAGTTCAGCCCCTGCGTATTGGGCACGCGCCCCGTCGCGACCAGCACCGCGTCCGCCTCAAAGCGCTCGACCGTTCCGCCGGCCTCAAACGTTAGGACCGGCCCCTGCGCGCCCTTCTCAATCTTCTGCGTCTTTGCGTTAAATCGCAGGATGATGCCCTGCGCTTCCAGCGTATCGCGAATCGCCCGCGCCACGTCCTCGTCTTCACGCGGCAGAAAGTCCCCGTTATCCTGCAGGACGGTCACCTGGCTTCCGAAGTCCGCGAACATGGAGGCAAACTCCAGTCCGATGTATCCGCCGCCGATGACGACGAGGCGGTGCGGAAGGACCTCGACGTCCATCAGCCCCGCGCTGGTGTAGACGCCCGGCGTATCCCGAATGCCCTCGATGGGCGGAATGCGGGCAGTAGAACCGGTATTGATGAAGATCTGCGCGCTCTCAAGGAGATATGTGCCCGTATCCCCCGTTACCTCCACCTGATGCGCGCCCACAAAACGGGCATGCCCATCGTACAGGGTGACGTTCTCCATACGTTCCAGCTTGTCGTAGTTCTTTTTGCGCAGCATCGCCGTCAGCCGCCGTTTTTCTTCGACCGCCCGCCGAAAAGCCGCCGCTTTCTCCGCCTCAGGCGCGTGCGGATCCGTCTTCGCCGCGCTCGTAATCAACGACTTGGAGGGAATGCACCCCACGTTGATGCAGGTGCCGCCGTACATGTCGGAATCCATCTCCGCCAGGGCCACCTTTTTCCCGCTCGCGCCGAGCTTTGCGGCCAGCGTCTTGCCGCCCTTGCCAAACCCAATGATGATCGCGTCGTATTCGTTCCTTTTCATAGCCCATCCCTGTCCTTTCTCGTATGCCCTGTCATCCTTATTCAGCCGCGTTTGCGCCCGGTTCGACGCCTGTCACCGTATCATACGTCCAATCGAGGATGCCTCCCATGTCGTACACGCGCCGATACCCCATCCGCACCAGCTTGTCAGAGGCCTGTTTGCTGCGCACGCCCGACCGGCAGTAGACGATCAGCGTCGCCCCGGCATCCGGCAGCGCCGCCGGCATTTGATCCGCAATGTCTTCGTTGGGGATGTTGATTGCGCCCGGCACGTGGCCGTCCTCGTATTCGTCCGTCCTGCGCACGTCCACCACCGTCACGCCGCCCGCATCGATCATGCGCTTTGCCTCGGCGGGATCGATCTTCTGGTAAGCCCCGCCGCTTGTTTCCATTCCGTCTGGCTTCCCCGCGTCGGGCTTTGCGCACGCCGTCAGCAGCATGCTCACCGCCGCAAGCCCCATCAACAACAATATGCTCTTCCGTTTCATACATCGCGCTCCATTCTGTAATCTCGCTTGTAACAGTAATTATAATAATTACAGTCTTGTTTGTCAAGAGAAAACCAGAAAATAAAAAATCCTGCGCTACGCGGGCAAACCGAAATCCCGCAAACGCAAGAATGCGCGCCTTGCTTCTCTCAAAAGCAAGGCGCGCCGTTATAGATAAAATTGTCTCACACGACGCCTTCCGGCGTCACCGTCGCATAGATGAGCGGCGGCCTCACGGGCTCCTCGTCCGACAGGAGAACGATCTCCTGCATGCGCTTAGCCGCGGCGTCCGCGCGCGCCGCGGCGTTCGCGTGAATGTGGCAGATCGGCTCGCCCGCGCGAACGAAATCACCGATGCGCACGTCCATGACCAGGCCGACCGCAGGATCGATCGTGTCGTCCTTGCGCGCCCGGCCCGCACCGAGCCCCTGCGCCACGTAGCCGATGGCCGTCGTGTCCAGCGCGGCGACGTAGCCGTCCCGCGCCGCGGGCACGGCCGTCACGAGCTTTGCCCGCGGCAGCAGCCCCACGTCGTCCGCGACGCGCGCATCGCCGCCCTGTGCCGCGATCATCTCCCTGAACTTTTGAAGGCCCGCGCCGCTCTCGAGCGCCGCGCGCATCTTCTTCTTCGCCGCTTCCAGCGAATCTGCAAGGCCCGCCGCGAGCAGCATCTGCCCGCCCAGCGTCAGCGATACCTCGCGCAGATCGGCGCTCTTTTCGTCCGCGCTGCCCGCGAGAATCTCGATCGCCTCCCGCACCTCCAGCGCGTTGCCCACGTGGGTGCCCAGCGGCTGGTCCATGCCCGTCACCATCGCCAGCGTGGGCTTGCCCGCCAATTCCCCGATGCGCACCATGGCCTGCGCCAGGTCGATGCTCTCGTCAAGCGTCTGCATGAGCGCGCCGCTGCCGGTCTTCACGTCCAGCACGATCGCGTCCGAGCCCGCCGCCAGCTTCTTGGAAAGGATGCTGGACGCGATGAGCGGGATGCAGTCCACCGTGCCCGTCACATCGCGCAGCGCGTACAGGCGTTTGTCCGCGGGCGCGAGGTCGGCCGTCTGCCCGATGACCGCGCAGCCGATGTCCCGTACCTGGCGCAGGAAATCCTGCTCCGAGAGCGCGATCGTGCAGCCGGGAATGCTCTCCAGCTTGTCCAGCGTGCCGCCGGTGTGCCCCAGCCCCCGCCCGGACATCTTGGCGACCTTCGCCCCGCAGGCGGCCGCAAGCGGCGCGAGCACCAGCGTCGTCGTGTCTCCCACGCCGCCGGTGGAGTGCTTGTCCACGCACACACCGCCCACGCTGCGAAGATCCGCCACGTCGCCGGAGTGCATCATCTCCATCGTGAGGTCAGCCGTCTCCTGCGGCGTCATGCCGGCAAAGCAGATGGCCATCATCAGCGCGGAAAGCTGGTAATCCGGCAGGGAACCGTCCGCCGCGCCCCGCACGAAGTAACGGATCTCCTCGCGGGAAAGCGCCTCCGCGCGCTTCTTCTTCAGGATGATCTCGACCATGTTCATGGCATTTCCTCCTCCGCCGCGCTGCGCAGCCTTTGCCACGCAGCGCGTTTTTCTTCAAACGGGCGCGTATAGGCCGGGCTCGTGGACGGCATTTTGTACACACAAAGGCCTTTCCCCTGCGCAAACCCCGACTTCAAAAAGAGCGCGTGCGCCGCCGCGCCGTTGCACAGCACCGTATGAATGCCCGGCGCGAAGGCAACCAGCGCTGCAAAATCGTTGAATTCGACGCTGCGCATCGCGGTGTCAAGGCTTCCCTCCCGCTCACAGGCGCGCGCCGCATCCCACAGAGCGATGCGGTGCGCCCGCGCAAAGGCGAGGCGACGCGCATAATCCGAATCCAGCTCTTCGTTCCAGAGAGAAAAGACGATCGGCCAAAATGCGTTGCGCGGGTGCGCGTAATACTGCCCCGCGCGCAGCGAAGCGATTCCGGGCATCGATCCTAAAACCAGCACGCGCGCATCGCCGTTCGCCACGAACGGAAAGCTCTCACAGCGCGGCACAGGCGCGCTCCATAGCTCTTTGCACGAGGTCCTCCAGCTGTTGCGCGCACAGCTCGTACACCGCGTCGCTCATCCCGTAGGGGTCGTCTACATACCCGCTAACGCCCGCATATTCGCTCAAGGTGAACGTCTTATCGTTGGGCTCCACCTGCAAGATCGCCTGCTTGTGCCCCTGCGTCATACAGAGCACCAAATCCGCCGCGCCGAATATCTCCGGCGTCAGCATGCGCGAACGGTGTGTATCGAGCGAAAGGCCGCGCGTGCGCATCGCGTTCTTCGCGCCGTCCGTCGCCTCTTCGCCCGTAAAGGCCGATATGCCGGCCGAAAAAACGGTGATCTTCGCCCCCACGCCGTGGTGCTTAAGCCAATCGCGCGCAAGCGTCTGCGCCATGGGGCTCCGGCACGTGTTGCCGGAACAGACAAAAAGGATCTCCATCACAATTATACTCCGTCATAATCATCTATAGGCCCATACTTGGAATTATTTTATCATATTCATGATCTATTTTCAAGGCTTTGGCTCGCCGCCTCTGCCGGACAATCAACGCACGCTTTTTCCGAATATTTTTTCCCTCATGGTTCATTGATCGTCAGCACGGGCAATCAGAACCCGAGTGATTATTTATGGACAGTAAAGCCTTCATATGCTATATTGAATTTGACGGCATAACCTTGTGGGTGCTGTCAAATTACCGTTTTCATCTGGAGGACCAGCATGCTATCTGTCTTAATTGTTGACGACGAAGCTTATGTTTGTGACGGTATCGCGCAGAACATTCCATGGTCTCAATTCGGTATCGGTTCGGTTCTCAAGGCCCGAACAGGAAAAGAAGGCCTGGCTGTCGCCGAAAAAATGCGTCCGGACATCGTCATCAGCGATGTTCGCATGCCCCATATGAACGGGCTCGATATGGCTTCCACCTTGTTGTCCATCCATCCGAAAATTCGATTCATTTTTATGAGCGCGTACTCCGAGCTCGAATACTATAAAAAGGCATTAAAGCTGCACGCTGTAAGCTTTATAGAAAAGCCGATTATACTGGAAGAATTGACAGAAGAAGTCCGCCATGCGGCGGATCAGATCGAGTCCGAGGCTTCTGCCGGTTTCGTGTCGAAAGCCGATATAGAAAAATATGCCTTGCTGGATTTGATTCGCCAAAACAAAACGCCAGCGGCTGAACGTCTTGGAGATGAGCTCACGGCTTTCAGCTTCCATGCCCTTTTTGTGATTGGCCGGCTTCCCGAACTGCCGCAGCAGACAATCGAGCAAGCCCGAAAAAAGATTTTGTCCTTACTTCCTTCGCCAGCAAAAATACTGGGAATCTATGACGGCCAATTTCACCTCTTTTTAGCATCCTCCAGCCCTTTTTCACCCGAGCAGATACGAACCGCCGGCGAATATCTGTTGCGCCTGAGCGAAGGCCGCGCGGCATACATAACGACTGCCGGCTGCAGGAGCGCGGAACAGCTTTCAGAAATATACAAACAGGCCGTTCAAAGACAGGCATACGGATTTTTTCATGACATCGCCCATTTAGACCTGTCGTTCAGTTCTTCGTCAGCTCCAAAAAAGTCGTTTCCCGACGTTGAACGGCTGTGTAAGCTGATCAAGGAAGCCATCAAAGACGCCGATTTTGGCCGTCATCAGAAGCTCACGGACGCCTTTTTTTCACAGCTGAGAACGACGCCTTATCTGCCGCCCGATCAAACGTGCCTGTCCGTGCTAAAGATGTTGAACGCGGTCAAAGAGGGGTTCCAGTCGTTGGGGGCTCCGACGAACGATGAGCCTCCCTGGGAGGCCGTGACGCGTATGACCTCCCTCACGCAAATTCAGAAATACTACAACGAGCAAACAGCTCTAATGATCGGCCGTTTTGAGGCGCTCCACGAAAAAGGGCGCAACGCCTTATACATTCGGCAAATGATCGATCAGAACTTCATGATTCCTCATTTTTCCGTTTCATCCCTGTCGGACAAGGTGCATTTTTCAGAAAGCTATTTAAGCAATCTCTTTAAGAAACAATATCACATGACCGTCGGAGAATATATCAATCAATTGAGGATGGAAAAAGCCAAGCAGCTTTTGTTGGAGCCTGCCGCGCGAGTGAGCGATGTTGCCGAACAGGTCGGTTTCGACAACACCGATTACTTTACCAAACGTTTCCGGCAGTTTACGGGGCTGACGCCAACGGAATACAGGAGATGACGTCCAGATGTCCTCATCGAAAGACTTTTTTCTGCAGATTCTCAGAACCTTTCGCTCAAACCGCAGGCAGTTCTTTAAATATATCTTGCTTGCCTTTTTCCCCTTCATCGTCATTTCCATTATCGTAAACATCCATTTTTTGAAGGTTCAATTCGACAGCACCCTATCTATCGTGAACGACGTTACGCTTCAGGCGGCAAACCAGCTTTCGTCATTGTATAAAATATCCAGCGGCATTGCGCAGAACATTACCAACGGCGCGGTACTCCAGGACGACATCCTCGTTTCCAAAGCCTCCGAAACAAATTATCAGCTGATTAACCGGAATATTCTAAAGCTGCAATCCATGGCCAAAACGTATCTATTTTTTGACCAGATTGCCTCAATCCGCTTTTTTCTGCCGGAGAACCTGATTATCTCCAATGGAAACATGCTGCTCTATGACGACCAGTTGGCCGACCTCGATTGCTTTGCCTATTACGAGGATCATATCGGCCTTCATCGCTGGTATGTGACGGATTCCGTGCTCCAATCCGGGAATGAAGACTGTATCAGTCTGCTCTCCCCGATCCGTGACCCGTTGGATTTCATGAAAACCGCAGGTTCGCTCTGCGTCGATATCCAGCGTTCTTACGTTCAGGACATTATGAAGAGCGGAATGATCCTCGATCGCACGGACTGCTACCTCGTAGATCTGTTTGGGAATACCATTTTGCGCTCTGGCGATCACACCGGTTTTGACGTAGCCGAACTGCTTTCAGCCCATCAGAACGACGGACAGAGCGTGACAAAGCAGGTTAAATCCGACGGCATGTCCTGCTTGCTGGTAATTCATCCTGTTGTTGACTCCGACATGTTTCTCCTTTACCTTGTTCCAACCGGCAGCATCACGCAGCGCAACCTCATGAATTACGCATTCCAAATCCTCTTGATGATCGCGGAGATCGTCATCGTCATGCTGCTGGCCGCAGCGTTATCCTTTATCGCGATCAACGGTAAAAACAACCGGCTTAAGCTATTGAATCAGCAAATCAATCCGCACTTTTTATACAATGCGCTGGACATGATCAACTGGAAAGCCATCAATTCCAACCTGCCCGACATTTATCGCCCCATTCAGAAGCTATCCCGCTTTTACAAGCTTACGCTCAACCATGGGCTCGACTTTATCAGCCTGAAGGAGGAATTTCATCAGCTCAGCTTGTATCTGGAGCTCCAGGATATACGTTTTGGGCATCAAATATCTTATGATTTCGATTTGCCTCCTGAACTGTTCGACTGCGTCATTCTTCACATGATATTACAGCCTATCGTTGAAAATTCCATCCTGCATGGCATCCTTGAGCAGGCCGACAAATGCGGTCAGATTCACATTGCCGCCAGGCAGCAAAACGACGAACTTTTCATATCGATTGAGGACAGCGGCATCGGCATGGACGATAACGCCATCAGGAAAGTTTTCAACCGGAAAGAATCAAAGGGATACGGCCTGGACAGCGTTCAGGAACGCATCCACCTGTTCTACGGGAAAAGATATGGCATAACCCTACATAGCGCCGCAGGCCGTGGAACCTGCGTTAACGTCCTGTTTCCCATCAGGCGCGAGGACGACAGATAAAAAATCAGGCCGCGCTCGCTTGAAGCAAACGCGGCCTGATCTTCGCCAATCGTTAAAAATTATAAAGCCTGAGCCATTCACAGCACAGCGTTACCCAATGCGCCACATGCGGATCGTTCGCCTTCGCATCCGGATGTATTTCATTGGAAAGCGCAGTGCCATGGTTGCCGTACGGAAAAATGTGCAATTCAAACGGCACGCCGCACTCCGCCAGCACATCCGACAACTGGGTCGAATTGCGGGGGTCGTCCATGCCCGCACATTGCCAAATGTAGAAAGGCGGGCATTCCGCTTTTACATTTCGTTCGATGGATCTTCGGGACATCTTCGCGTGCCATGCGCGGTCGTATCCAAGGAGGCCCTTGGATACGGGAACAGAGCTCCCGGCTCCGTAACAAAGCACGGCCGCATCCGGCCGGCTGGAACAGCGCTCTACAGGATCTTCCGCCAGGGGATCTCCCTCGTCAAACATCGTGGCACAGTACCCGGTCAGCATAGCGCCCGCGGAAAACCCCATCATTCCAATCCTGTCCTGGAGGATATTGTATTCCTTTGCATGACCTCTTAAAAAACGCACCGCGCGGATGGCGTCCGCGTAAGCGGTTTCCTGCGTATAGGGATTGACCCGGTAATCGAGTACCGCGACATTAAACCCCTCCTGATAAAAGCGCTCTGCTACGATGGTTCCCTCGTAACAGGCTTTCCACATGAAGCCTCCCCCAGGGCAGACGAGCAGCATGCTTCGCGGCGCTCCCTCGTGAATGCGAATTCCAATGGAGGGTTCGGGCTGCGCAAAGTCGGCGCGAAAATCTGCCGCGCCTCCCTCTCCATATAGGTATTTGGGGGCCGGATCGAAAGCATGATATTCCTTCTGCCAGAACGTCCACATCGGCAGGTATTCCTCGATAAACTCCTGCCGGTATCGCTCGGGCAAATCAAAGCCGTCTTTGCGCGCGAACCATTTCGCATCGTCGATTTTAGGCCATCCTTGAAAGCGTGAATTCATAGCGCACCCCTCTTAGGAGTCCGGCAAGCCGAAAACGCAGGCTTGCCGGACCTGATTGCATCATTGCAGGTCGACAGAGGATCCTATTGATTGGCCGCTATATAGGCGGCAGCCTGGGCGGTATAAGCCTCAATGACCGTTTTCAGCCCAGCCGCTTCCATCAGCGCAATGTATTCCGCCACGCCGGTAGCCGGGTCTACAAAGCCCAAGCGCAGCGGCTTCCCGTACTGTTCGTAGACGTTTTGCATCGCCGCAAGCTCATTTTGGCAGTTGGAACTGTCGAATGTGAAGCTTTGCATGATATTATTGATGCTGCGCGAATCCATGTCGAAGAAGATTTCACGATAGCCGGGGATGCTGTTTTGCTCGGATTCGATGATCTGGTAATCCCAGTTGCGGAAGGCACTCCAGCAGATCCAGTTGCCGCCGTAGAGCTGACTGCGGGCGCCCGCTGCCGTCACGTTTTCGTTCGTCGTGCCGTCCGCGTTCAATTCGCCTGCAAAATACCACTGCGCATCCTCGCCATAGATTCCGCGCTGCACCAGATAATTCATCTCTTTGTCGTTGCGCAGATAATCGATGATCTGAAGAACCAGCTCCGGATGCTGGCTGTTGATCGGCAGCGAGATGCCGCCGCCGGTCGCGGAATAGCGCAGCATATTTTTTTCTCCGGACAGGTCGTAAATTTCCAGGAATTCATCTGTACCGTTCTTCTTCAAATCCTCGTTGGCGCTGTTGACGGTTCCGGCGTTATCCAGCATCACCGCCGTCTTTCCGTTCGCCATATTTTCACGGTTCGTATTGGTGTTGGACAGGCTATCCTTCGAAATCCACCCATTTTGGTTCCAACGGTAAGCAGTCTCGCACCGCTCTTTGAATTCATCGGTGTACAGATAGCAGAAAGGAACCGGCGCCTCCTCCTTGATGTCGTACGCCATGCAGATCTGGGGGAAATTTGCATCTACCGCCCATTCATTGGGGGTATAGAGCAGCAGGTCATCAAGGTAGGTGTACATGCTGCCAAAGAGCAGCGGAACGATGCCCTTTTCATTTTCATGTACAGCGGCCATGAAGGCCTCCAGCGACGAAAGATCCGTGATTTCGGGCAGTTGGTATTTTGCTCTTAGATCGCCGCGGATGCCGACGGTGGCCTGAATGTTCTGGATCATCTCCTGCGGAACCATGTAAATCTTGCCGTTTACGCGGGCCTGATCCCAAACCTCCTTGGGCGTATGGGCCCACGTGATGGGCGCATAGGTTTGGAGCATATCGTCCGACATTTCCATAAAGGCGCTTTTGCTCGCCAGCGTGCCGTATCCGGTAAAATAAGCGGAAAAAATGGCGTCCATTCGGGTTTGCGAAGCGAGCAGCAGCGGGTAGGTGGTGTTTATTTCGCCAAAGGAGACGTACTCTACCGTCATGTAACAGTTGAGCTTTTCTTTCAGCTTCTCGTTAATGGCGCTAAGAACGACCTTGTCGTCCTCCAATTCTTCCCCGAGAAAGTAGAAAATGACTTCTGTCGGTTCCGATTCTGCCGCGGCCGACAGGACGACGGTCGAGCACAGCATGACCACCGCCAGAAAAACGGAAAGTAGCCTGGTCCATTTTTTCATGATGATACCCCTTTCTATTTTTGTGCCGTCAACGGGCACAATCATACGTGGAGATGCGCTTACCCTTTCACAGCGCCGATCGTGATGCCCTTTACAAAATACTTTTGCAGGAAAGGGTAAAGCAAAATGATAGGACCGGTAGCGATGACCGTCATAGCCAGCTTCAAGCTCTCGCTGGGGAACGATAGACTGGATATTTCAGAAGACATTGGAACGGTCGCGTTCTTTAAAAACTCCATGCTGTTCAATAAACGATACAAATAGTATTGGAGAGGGAACAGCTCGTCGTTTTGCAGGAAGAGCATGCCGGTCCTCCACTCATTCCAGTAATTCAGCGCGGTGAACATGCCAATGCTCGCCAGCGCCGGCTTTGCCAGCGGTAAAACGATTCGGAAGAAGGTAAAGAATTCCCCCGCGCCGTCTATTTTTGCCGCCTCTATCAGCGCCTTTGGAACGGTCTTCATGAAGTTTTTCATGAGAATCACGAAATAAACATTGACAAGCTGCGTCAAAATCAGAACCAGATAGGTGTCCTTCAGCTTCAAGTAATTGGTGATCAGCAGGTACCATGGCACAAGTCCTCCGCCAAACAGCATGGTAAAGAAGATAAACATCGTGAAAAATCCACGGCTTTTGAAGTCCTCGCGCTGAAGCGCGTATCCACATAGGGCGGTGAACAGAAGAGAGAGCATCGTGCCTATCACGGTTATAGAGACCGTAACGCCGTATGCGCGCAGCACTTTAGCCGGGTATTTAAAGGCGGTTTTATACGCTTCAAGGGAGAACTCATGCGGCCAAAGAGAATAGCCGCGCTGATAAATCTCCGCTTCCGACGTAAAGGAGCCGATAATCACCAGCCAGAAAGGCAGAAGGCAAAGAATCGTCACGAGTAGGATAAACGTATAGGACAAAGCCTCGAAAGCCTTACGATCGCCGGTCGGCCGGATTTTGTTGGAAGTTTCCCTCAATGTAACGACGCGATTCACATCCATCACTCCCTTACAACATCAGTACAGCGCATTTTCCGGGCTTACCCGCCGAATAATCAGGTTTGTCACGATGAGCACGATACAGCAAAGGACCGACTGATATAATCCGATGGCAGAGGACATCCCAAACTCATAACTTGTCAGCAATGATCTGAACACATACGTATCGATGACGTCCGTGGAGTTGTACAAAAGGCCATTGTTGCCTACGAGCTGGTAAAACATGTCGAAGTTTCCGCGGAAGATGTTTCCAATGGCGAGGATCAACAGAACGAAAAAGGTAGACTTGAGACCGGGCAGGGTAATATACCGGATCTTCTGCCACTCATTGGCCCCATCCAAAGCCGCGCTTTCATAGATGTCGGAACCAATGCCCATAATTGCCGCCAGGTAGATGATCGAGCCATAGCCGACATGCTTCCAGGCACTCAGGAACACGAAAATGCCCGGCCAATAGCTGGCGTCTGTATAGACCGACCACTTTTCCATTCCCATGGATGTAAGCATGTTATTTACAAACCCAAAGTCGTAGCTCAACAGGTTGTAGGCGATGGCACCCACCACGACCCAGGAGATAAAATTCGGAAGGAACATGGCGCCCTGGGTAAATTTTTTGAAGCGCTTACCGCTGATTTCCGAAAGAAAGATCGCCGCCGCAATTTCCAGCGTGTTCTGAACGACGATAAACGCGGCGTTGTATAAGACGGTATTCTGCGTCACCTGCCACGCCTTGCCCGACATGAAAAAAAAGCGGAAATTGTTAAAACCACACCAGGGGCTTCCAAATATGCCTTGTGCGAAATTGTACTGCTTGAAGGCGATCACAGCGCCCGCCATCGGAGCATAATTAAAGATAATAATATAAATTATAACAGGCAAAATCATGATCAAAAGGGGCCTGTTATGTCGAAGATCATAGGTAAGATTATGTCCAAACCGACTGAGTGTTTTCATGTTGTTCACTCCCTTTTGTGTAGCTGTTTTCATTATAACATCACACATCCTGTTTTCAACCGAACAATACTGAACTTTTCCGTACAATACTGTTCAATCCGTCCAATCATCGGTCATGCAACATAATAACATGCAATTGAATCCTGTAAGATTCAGTGCAAAACAGAGCGTCGGATTACACAAAAAGAAGCCGCTTCGCAGGCCTGAACTGCCCCCCTAATGTTAGACAGTATGGTATACTGAAAACGTTGGGGGTGCTTTTTATGCCAAAAGGGAGACCAAACAAGCGATACACGCCAGAGTTTAAGACGATAGTGGTAGAAACAATGCAACAGGAAAGGTTGAGTTACAAGGAAGCAGCGCGACAATTCGAGGTTGGAGACGACAAGCGGGTCGCGGCGTGGGAGCGTATTTACCTAACAGAAGGTCCGGAAGGCTTTTGCGTGGAGCGTCGTGGACGCGGGAGTAAGGGACGTCCACCAAGGCTACCTGAAAAAACAGAAGAAGACTTGCTTGCAGAAGTGCAGCGGCTACGAGCGGAGAATGCGTACCTAAAAAACTTGCAAGCCTTGGTTTTGGAAGACGAGCGACGCCAGCACAAAAAACACTGGTGATTCAAAAACTGAGGCAAGATTTTCGGCTGGATCTGCTCCTTTCCATCGCTCAACTCCCGCGTGCCACTTACTATTACCACATAAAGCGACAGGCCGCGCCAGACAAATACGAATTGGAAAAAGAGTTGATATCGGCCATCTATCATGAGCACAGAGGTCGCTACGGCTACCGCCGTATCACAGACGAATTGCGTGACAAAGGTTTTGTCCTCAACCACAAGACGGTACAGCGACTGATGCGTGACCTGAAACTCATTTGCCGCGTCCGGATGAAAAAATATCATTCCTACAAAGGAGAAGTTGGCAAAATTGCGCCAAATCTGCTGGAGCGCAAATTTGAAGCAGAGAAGCCGAATCAAAAGTGGGTGACCGATGTCACGGAGTTCAGTCTCTTTGGGCAAAAACTCTACCTGTCGCCAATCCTCGACCTGTGCAGCCGGGATATCGTCAGCTACACCATTTCGGACAGGCCAGCGCTGTCTATGGTGACAACTATGCTGAACAATGCCTTTGCAAAAATTTCGGATGGAACAAATCTTATCCTACACTCCGACCAAGGCTGGCAGTATCAGCACAAGCAGTACCAAAGAATGCTCAAAGAAAAAGGAATTTATCAGAGCATGAGTCGCAAAGGCAACTGTTTGGACAACGCGGTGATTGAAAGCTTCTTTGGCCTGCTCAAGAGTGAGCTGCTGTATTTGCAGACGTTTCATTCCATGGAACATTTTAAGAATGAACTGACTGACTATCTTGATTACTACAACAACCGTCGTCGCAAGGCAAAGACAATGGGCTTGCCACCTGCGATGCACAGACAGCAAGCCCTTGCGGCTGCTTAATTAAACTATTTGTCTAACTTTTGGGGGTCACTTCAGCCCGAAGCGGCTTCTTTTCAGCTGTATGAAAGGTGGGATACGGTTAACGAAAACAGGCGTTCATCGACACGGATAGACAATGCAGGCCCGAAGCGGCCTACACCTCGACGATATGGAATCCTGCCGCGCGCCCCATGCGGTTCATGACCGCCAGGCCGATGCCCTCCGCCTCGACCGCCTCGGAATAGATTCGCTCCACGCCCTGCGCATCCATCTCGCGCAGCAGGTCGAAGAGCGTGCCCGCCGCGTCCTGCGCGAGGCTGCCCAGCGTGAAGACGCGGCGCATCCCATAGAACGGCGCATGGCCCGATAGCGCGAAGATCGCCGCATGCTGAGGCGCTGCGTCGTAACGCTCGCAGATGACCCGTGCCACGTCCCCGGGCGCACCCTGAAAGATTTCCATCTGTGCCCTGGGCGCATAGTGGCGGTACTTCATGCCCGGCGAACGCACGGCCTCCCCCTCCCGCAGGGGCTTCATCACGTGCTCGTCCACGCGCACGCCGCCCGCCACCCGCGATACCATCTCCGGCGTGATGCCGCCGGGACGCAGAACCACCGGCACCTCGCCCGTCGCGTCGATGACGCTCGATTCGAGCCCTACCTCGCAGGCACCGCCGTCGAGGATGAGGGGAACGCGCCCCTCCATGTCCTCCAGCACATGCTGCGCGCGCGTCGGGCTCGGCCTTCCGCTGCGGTTTGCGCTGGGTGCAGCAATCGGGCAGCCGCTTTTTTCGATCAACGCGCGCGCCACCGGATGGCTCGGCAGACGGATGCCGACCGTAGGGAGCCCCGCGGTCACTACGGCCGGGATGCAGGGACGCCTGGGCAGCAGCAGCGTCATCGGCCCCGGCCAGTATGCCTCCATCAACCGCCTTGCCGCCTCCGGCACGTCCAGGACGAGCGCGTCCAACTCGGACAGGTCGGATATGTGCACGATCAGAGGATTATCGGCGGGCCTGCCCTTGGCTGCAAAAATCTTATGCACAGCCTGCGGGCAAAGAGCGTTTGCGCCCAGCCCGTACACCGTCTCCGTCGGAAAGCCCACGACCTCGCCCATACGGATATATTCAGCGGCCCGTGCGATCGACTGCGCGTCCGCCTTTACCATCTGTGTCTCCATTGTCTTCCTTCTCTCCGAATGCTATACGATCAGCGAAATGATGCTTCCGAGCGCCACGCCGAGGGCAAGGCAGAGCGTCGCGCCCCACCACGAAGACAGCTCGCCCGCGCGCGGAAGCATCTCTTCCGTGGTGATCTGCAGCATCGCGCCGCCCGCAAGGCCCATGCACAGCGCAATCATCTGCGCCGAAACGCCGCCCATCGCCATGCCGAGCGCAGTGCCGATGCCCGTGGGCAGGCCGCTGAGTACGGTGATGAGAAGCGCGCGCAGGGCGCTTTGACCCGACGCACGCATGGGCACCGCGGCGGCGATGCCCTCCGGTACGTCGTGCAGAAGAATCATCAGCGCCATTGCGATGCCCAGGGTAGGCGCCTCCGCAAAGCCGGAGCCGACCGCAAGCCCCTCCGGCAGGTTGTGCAGGGCGATGCCCGCCGCGACCATGAGGCCCGTTTTCGCCATGCTGCTCTTGCCCTGCATGCGCCGCTCCAGCATGCCGTCTGCGACCAGCATCGCGACGATGCCCAGTAAAAGCCCCGCGATACCGCAAGGCGCGTGCAGCGCGTAGGCCTGCGGCAACAGCTCAAAGCAAACCACCGCGATCATCAGTCCGCCCGTCAGGTTGAGCAGGCAAGAGAGCGCCTTGGGCCGCGGCTGACCCATCAGCACCCCCAGCAGTCCGCCAAGGCCGCTGCCCGCGACGCCAAAAACCGTTCCCCACAGCGCCGCGATCCATATATTCCCCATTGATTCACCCCCGTCCATGTGTATGCGCCGGGGGTGAATTTCTTTACGCGCGTGCGCTCAGCGCTTTCAATCTTTCGCTCTGGTCGGTGAAGATGAGCGCGTCGATGACCTCGTCCATGTCTCCGTCCACGAAGCTGTCGATCTTGTAGATCGTAAGGCCTATGCGGTGGTCGGTCACGCGGCCCTGCGGAAAGTTATAGGTGCGGATGCGTTCGCTGCGGTCGCCCGTCCCCACCTGCGAGCGGCGGTCCTGCGCATAGGCAGCGTCCTTCTCGGACTGCAGCTTGTCGTACAGCCGCGCCCGCAGCACGCGCATCGCCTTATCGCGGTTCTTAATCTGCGATTTTTCGTCCTGGCAGGTGACGACCAGTCCCGTGGGCACGTGCGTAATGCGAACCGCAGAGTCCGTCGTGTTGACGCACTGGCCGCCGTGGCCGCTCGAGCGGTACACGTCCACGCGCAGGTCGTTTGGGTTCAGCTCGACCTCGACCTCCTCTGCCTCCGGCAGCACCGCCACCGTGGCTGTGGAGGTGTGAATGCGCCCGCCCGACTCGGTCGCGGGTACCCGCTGCACGCGGTGCACGCCGCTCTCGTATTTGAGGCGGCTGTAAGCCCCCGTGCCGCTGATGGTGAACGTCACTTCCTTGACGCCGCCCAGCTCCGTAAAATTGCTGTCCATCATCTCCACGCGCAGGCCGTGCCGCTCGGCGTAGCGGGTGTACATGCGCAGGAGCACCGCGCCGAACAGCCCCGCTTCCTCGCCGCCCGCGCCCGCGCGGATCTCCATGACGACGTTTCGCTCGTCGTTGGGGTCCTTGGGCAACAGCATGAGCTGAATTTCACGCTCTTTCTCCTCGAGCGCGTGCGAAAGCGACGCAAGCTCTTCCTGCGCCATGTCCGCCATGTCGGGGTCGCTCACCATTTCTTCCGCCTCCGTGCGCTGCGTGAGCAGCTGCTCGTACGCGTTGCAGGCGTGAAAGAGCGGCTCGAGCTGCGCGTGCTCGCGAAGCAGCCGCTGCCAGCGCGCCTGATCCGCCACGACCTCCGGCTGCGAAAGCAGCATGGACAGTTCCTCGTAATGGGCCTTTACCCAATCCAGTTTTTCCAGCATAGCTTCTCCCGGTTATTCTGTATAGACTGCGCCCACGACCCGCTCGATGCCGCACAGGTCCAGGCGCGTAAAGGGCTCCCCGACCGCCTCCTTCAGAAGCGAGGATACAGCGGCCGCCTGATCGTACCCTACCTCAAAGAGCACCACGCCCCCGCAAGAAAGGTGCACGGGCGCTTCCCTGCAAAGCCGCCTGTAGAAGGAAAGGCCGTCCGCCCCTCCGTCGAGCGCAAGGCGCGGCTCGCGGCGCACCTCGCGCTGCAGGGTTTCCATTTCGCCTGATTCGATGTAGGGCGGGTTGGAGACGATGAGATCGAATCGCTCGTCCGTAAGCGCCGTAAACAAATCGCTGTGCAAAAAACGCACGCGCGCGCCGAGCCTCTGCGCGTTTTCACGCGCGACGCACAGCGCATCCGCGCTCACGTCCACCGCAGTCACCTCGGCCTTTGGGCAGGCCAGCGCGATGGAAACGGCCAGCGCGCCGCTGCCCGTGCCGACGTCCAGCACGCGAAGGCACGCGCCGCCAACGCGCGCGATCGCCTCCTCGCACAGCGTTTCCGTGTCCTGGCGCGGGATGAGCACGCGGCCGTCCACCCGAAAGGTATGCCCCATGAAGTCCTGCGTGCCGAGCACGTATTGCAGCGGCTCTCCCGCCTCGCGGCGCTGGAGCATCGCCTCAAAGCGCGCGTCCTGCGCCTTCGATAGCGCGTCCCCGCTCGAAAGGAACAGGTCCGTGCGCGTCTTCCCGGTCGTCTCACAGAGCATCCATAAAGCGTCCAGACGGGCGTCCAAAGCGCCTGCGCGCCCAAGGCGCGCAGACGCTTGCTGCAGGGCTTCCCGTATCGTCATTTCGCTGCGGCCTGCACGGTCTGCGAGGCCTCCTCCGGAGTCCACTGTTTGGCGGGCGCCGCGTCCTCCACCGTACCCAGCGCCGCCTTCATCGAGGCGATGGCCACCTCCAGCATCTCATCGTCGGGTTCGCGGGTGGTCAGGTACTGCATCATCAGGCCCGGCCAGCGCAGCGCGCGCACCACGGGGTGCTCGCTGTGCGCAAGGCCCTTGAGCGCTTCGTAGGAAATGCCCGCGATGAGCGGCAGGATCAGCAGGCTGCGCAGAAAGCGCAGGCCGAAGGACAGCTTTTCAATCGAGGTCAGCGCGATAATGACCTGATCCGCGACCGAACCGACCAAAATGCTGATGACCATGACCAGCAGCAGGAACGATGTGCCGCAGCGCGGATGCAGGCGCGAAAACTGGCGCGCGTTTTCAGGGGTCAGGGGCAGGCCCGCCTCGTGGCAATAGACGGTCTTGTGCTCCGCACCGTGGTATTGAAAGACGCGGCGCATGTCGGGCATGAGGCCGATCAGCCAGATGTAGGCGATCAGGATCGCGATACGCACGACGCCGCCGCACAGGTTGATGACGATGGCGTTGTCGACTACGCGGCCGACCAGCGTCGCCGCGCCGGAGGGCAGCATGACGAACAGCAGCAGGCTCAGGCAGACCGCCAGCACCGCAGCGACGCCCATCACGACCTTGTCGATGTTCGCGCCCAGCTTTTCAGAGAGCCATTTTTCAAACTTGGAGGGCTCCTCGTCGAGCACGCCCAGCATCTGCGTGGACTTGTTGAGCACCCCCATGCCCATCACCAGCATCGAAACCATGTTGACGCACCCGCGCACGATGGGCCAACCCATCCACTTGTGCTTCCTGGCGGCGGGCACGTAGTCCTCGCGGTCCACGACGATGCCGCCATCCGACTGGCGCACCGCGACCGCGATGGCGTCGGGCGACTTCATCATGACGCCCTCCATGACCGCCTGGCCGCCGATGTCTACCCTCTGTTTCGTTTCTTTATTCATAATTTCCAAACACCTCTTTCATTCAAACGATTCCGTTCACGTTTCGGGCATTACGCCCTATACCATAAAGTGCGAATATTCTATAAACGCGATTCAAAACCCTGCTGACCGCGCGGATTCTTTCCTAACAAATACCGGCATAGCGCAAAGGACGCCCCGCATTTTGCCTTACGGCGGCGCCAAATGATTTTCCCAACAAAAAAGGGCGACTTCGGCACGGCGTCTATCCGGCCAAAGCGACCCTTTTATGTGCATTTTTACATGCCATAGCGCTTCTTGAAACGATCCACGCGTCCGCCGGTGTCTACCAGCTTCTGCTTGCCGGTGAAGAACGGATGGCACTTGGAGCAGATTTCAACCTTCAGTTCCTTCTTGGTGGAGCCGGTTTCAAACGTCTCGCCGCAAGCGCAGCGGACGATCGCCTTCTGGTACTTCGGATGGATACCTTCCTTCATGTGTTTCACCTCTTTCGCCCGCATTACTATCACATGAAAAGCATACGCATACGCTTTCTCATATGCCTGAACGGACACCTCCTAAAGTATACCCTTCTTTCTCCCAAATTGCAAGCCATTCTTTCAATCGTTTGAAAAATTCCTGGTTCGTATTCGTCTTTTCAAGCATGGAAATGAGCTGCTCGGTCGCGCCCTGCGCGCGCGAGGCGGAGAGCACCCGCCGTACCGCCGCGACGCCCTCCAGCTCCGCGGGGCTGAGCAGCAGCTCCTCCCTGCGCGTGCCCGATCGCAGCAGGTCCACCGCCGGAAAGACGCGCCGCTCCGACAGCCGCCTGTCGAGCTGAATTTCCGCGTTGCCCGTACCCTTGAACTCCTCGTAGATGATGTCGTCCATGCGGCTGCCCGTATCGACCAGCACCGTGGCGATGATGGTGAGGCTGCCGCCCTCCTCCATGTTGCGCGCCGCGCCGAAGAAGCGCTTGGGGCGCTGGAGCACGCCGGGCGCGAGGCCGCCGGACATGGCCCTGCCGCCGGGCGCGAGCGCGTTGTACGCGCGGGAAAGGCGGGTAAGGCTGTCCATCAGGACGACGACGTCCTTTCCCTGTTCCACCAGGCGCTGCGCGCGCTCATAGACCATCTCCGACACGCGCACGTGGTTCTCGCTGGGCGCGTCGAACGTGGAATAGACCACTTCGCCCAGGACGGAGCGCTTGATGTCCGTCACCTCCTCCGGCCGCTCGTCGATGAGCAGCATCATGAGGTGAATGTCCGGGTGATTTTCGCTGACGGCCTGGGCGATCTTCTTGAGCAGCACGGTCTTGCCCGCTTTGGGTGGAGCGACGATCAGCGCGCGTTGGCCGAGGCCGATGGGCGCGATGAAATCGAGCATGCGGATCGCCAGGTCGCTCTTCCCCTCGCGTGATTCCAGCGTCAGGCGGCGGTTGGGGTGAATAGGCGTCATGCGCTCGAACACGCCGCGGCGCGCGGCCTGCTCAGGCGGGTCGCCGTTGATCGATTCCACGTACATGAGCGCGCTGTAGCGGTCCCCCTCGCGGCGAGGCCGCGTCTTACCGCAGACCAAATCGCCGCTCTTCATGCCGAAGCGCCGAATCTGCGCGATGGAAACGTACACGTCGTCCCGCCCTGCGGAACAATTCTCCGCGCGCAGAAAGCCGTAACCGTCGGGCTGAATTTCCAGCACGCCCTGCCCATCCGAGCACAGCCCCGCCTCCAGCATCTGCGGCACCGCCGGATTCGACGTGCCGTACTGCTCGTTATAATAGCCCGTCGGGCGTGCGCGGCGCGGATAGGCGTGATAAGGGTGCGGCACGTGCGCGCTGCGCTGTTCCCCCTCGCGCGCGGATGAGGAGGCCGGCTCCGTCTCTCCGAATGTCTCCTCCCGTTCGGTCCGGTCCGTGGCGGCCGGCTCCGCCGGGGCAATCGGCTGCGCCGCTTCCGTCTTCACGCGGTTTGCGTCGCTTTGACGAAGGGTCTCCACGATGCCCTGTTTGTTAATGCCCGCCGGAAGCCGCACGCCTCTCTCCCGGGCGATCTGACGCAGCTGCACGACGGTTTTGTTTTCATAGGATCCGTTTTCCAAAATGGATTCAGCTCCTCTCGGGGGCGCAAAGATGTGACCTCGTACCAATGGAAAACTTCAGTGCGGTCAAACGCGGGCCGGAAAGGTGAGGCGCGGCGCAGGTCACGGAAGACGGCGGCCAGTGCCTCGTCCCCCCATATGCGCGCTGAAGCTTGAAGTTGGTATCAACATGTCACAGCTATTGTATGCCGAAAGGAGCCGATCTATACGCTCATGCGTTTACGCTTTTTTTGCGATCACCACGTCGCGGTTTACCGCCTGTTCGACCCAGTGCTCCAGCGTCTCAAAAACGCCCCCCTCCGCCACCGTGAACCCGGCTGCTGAAAGAGCCTTTGCGACGCCGGTGCGGCGGGTGACGTAGGTATTGAACGAAACCGCCAGCGCTCCGCCGGGCGCGAGCGCGCCGTACCACGCGGGCGCGGCCTTTTCGAGCAGCGAAAGGATGCTGACGCCCTTGCCCGCCGGGCCGTGCTGCACGCCGTAGGGCAGGTCCGCCGCCATGAGATGCACGCTGCCGGGCCGCAGCAGCACGTCCAGGTCGCGCGTGTCGCCCTGAATGAGCCTGAGCGTGCGCGTGTCCCCTTCCTTAAAATGCTCGGGCGTATCGGCAAACACGAATTTGGATTCGCGACCGCCGGTCTTGCCGCGAACGGTGAGCGTCCCCTCCGTGCGCCGGTGCTTGAGGCGGTGAAATTCCAGGTAGCGGCAGGTAAAGTCGTCCGCCTCCTTGATGGCCGCCTTGTCCGCGTCCACGCCGGAGGCATTCCAGCCTCGGCGGAGCGCCAGATACAGCGCCGTCCCCTTGCCGCAGAGCGGATCGCAGAAGGTCAGCTTCGCGTCGCTCTTCAGGGCAAAAGCGCTTTGCGTCAGCGCCATGCTCAGCAGCGTATCCGTGAACATCTCGTTCGTCTTGCCCTTGTACTTGAGCAGGCCGGGCATGTCCTCCCCGACATAGGAAGGGTGCGTGCGGGCGAGCGGTACAAACGCCTCGCCTTCCCTGCGCGCCATCAGATACACGCCCGCCTGCTGCGACAGGAGCGCCCATTCACGCTGGGAAAAGGCTTCCGTCTCAAAGCACAGAAAGGGCGCGCCGCCGATTTCCTCGCTTCTCACGTCGATGCTGCGGCCCATCGTGGCGAGCATCATGCAAAGCTCCGCCTTAGCGAGCTGCAAAAGCGACGCGCGGTAGCGCGCGTTGGGGTGCGGATAGAGCAAAAATGCGTACTGCATAGAGAACCTCCGATTCAAATGAGCCGATGACAGCAAAAGACTCCATCGAAAAGACGATGGAGTCTTGGATGCGAAGCTTAGTACTTGCGCTTACGGGCTGCCTCAGCCTTCTTCTTGCGCTTAACGCTGGGCTTTTCGTAATGCTCTCTCTTTCTGACCTCAGCGATGACGCCGGAACGAGCGCATGAACGCTTAAATCTCCTCAGAGCGCTTTCCAGGGATTCATTCTCCCGAACTCGGATCTCAGACATGGTGTTATCCCTCCCCTCCGCTCATCTCGACGAACACATCCGATACGATTTGGAACGGATGGTAACCGTGCACTTTATTATAACGCACTCGGGGATATTCGTCAACCACAAATCCAAATTCTTGCCCGTAATTATTTTAAAGCCCTGCTGCGGCGTCCGCGCGCATCAGCTTTCATTCCCGAATGCGTAACCTCTGCTTAGCATCTGCGCGTGCACCGCCCGTCCGTCCGTATCCGCCGCCCGTCCAGCGCGAAGGGAGGCAAGGGCCACGCCGACGGCCTCCCCCAGCGCGCAGGCCGTACAGGTCGTGCGGTATGCCGAGTGCGAAAGAAAGTCGCCGCTGATACACCGGCCGGTCAGGAAAAGGTTGTCCGCATCGCGCGGGATGAGGCTGCGCATCGGAATGGAAAAAGGCCTGAACCGGAGATTTTGTTCTTCCTTTGGGGGCACGTAATCCGGCGCGAGCTTGTGCACGTCGATCGAAAAATGAACCGGCGACACGGCGTCCTCGAACTGCCGTCCGGCCAGCGCGTCCCTTGCGGTCACCTCATAAAGCCCGTGAACGCGCCGGTTGTCTCGCAGGCCGAGCTGCTCCGCAGTCTGCACGAGCGTAAACTGCTCCCAACCCGGGCGGCGCCTGAGCGCTTCGACCGCACGGCCAATCTCCGCGCGCGCCTCTAACGTGCCCCGCGTAACGGAAAAGTCGTCCCGCGCATCCACGTCGTACTGGTGATTGATCGCCAGCTTGAACACGCGGCCTTGCGGAGCCAGCCGGAAGAGCAGCGGCATCGGGTACGTGCAATCCACCCCCATCTCCAGCAGCAGCGCCTTGAGCCGCCGCTTGACCTCACGGTTGTGGATGTCGCTTTGCCACTGCGCCTCCGGCACGCCGGTGACCAGCGCCTCGAGGCTTGCCGGCTGCTGTCTGCCGCTTTCCTCATGACCGATGTCATACCCGCATCCCGCAAGGCTGGCAAGCGTGCCGTGGCCGGTGCCGTCCACGAACCAGTCCGCGGTAAACGCCTGAGACGTCATGCCGTCCGCGAGCACCGCCGCAATGCGCCTGCCCTCCATCCGCACGTCGGTGACGCGGGCGTAGAGCAGCGTCTGAACGCCCGCATCGAACGCGAGACGCTCCAGAAGCCGCTTCATCGACTCGATGTCGTACGTGTAACTGGCCCCGTCTACCCACTGTGCCTGACGCCTTGCCGTCAGCTCGTCCACGATTTCACGCGGGAGTCCGCCCTTCCCGGGCATGTCCAGCGAAATGCCCATCAGTCCGCCCGTCCAGTACCCGCCCAGGCAGCCCGCGCTGTCGATGAGCAGCACGCGCTTGCCCAGCCGGGCCGCCGTGATCGCCGCCGCACAGCCGCCCGGCCCCGCGCCGCAAACGATTACGTCGTAATGCCCGCCGTCTTTTACGTTCCGTACGAATTGCATCGCACCCATCCTTCCGTTTAAAGAGGCCGGGAGGAGCTTTCCC
The DNA here is from genome assembly GCF_900199405.1 of Beduinella massiliensis. Lineage (NCBI taxonomy): Bacteria > Bacillati > Bacillota > Clostridia > Eubacteriales > Beduinellaceae > Beduinella > Beduinella massiliensis. The sequence continues at coordinate 1,731,777 of NZ_LT963430.1, read as the reverse complement.
TTTCAGGAAGGCGCCCCCCGCGAACCGTCTTTACTTCATGATGCCCGCTTCCTTCAGCGTTTGCGCGCCCATGTCGATGTACTGCTGCAGGCCGTAGGTCTTGTACAGGGTATCCGCAAAATCCGCAAACGTATCCAGCGCGCGCGTTCCGTAAATGAAGCGCGTCGTCTCCTCAGACACATAGCGAATCAAATCCGACTTGTTAAGGCCCTCCGGGATGCCTACATACTTGTTGTAGCAGTTTACCCGGTCGAGATCGCGCGCGAACTGAATGGCCTCCTGGCAGGTCGGAAACTTCGTGCTCAGATAGGTGATCTCGTCTCGCCCCATCACCTGGTGCTGCCAGGCGTAGCTGACCTCACCGATCCTGTCCGTCGGCACGACCGCGCCATCCGCGCCGTAATCGAAGTGTACGCCCTTGATGCCGTAGCAAACGAGGTCGAGCCCTTCGCCCGCGGTGATATAGTCGAGGTATTCGAGAACGCGCTTCAGCTTATCCGGCTCGTCCGCCAAATCCGCGGACAGCACCCATCCGCTCGTCGCGTAGCCCGGGATTTCGTAGCAGGAATCGTACGCGCCCGCAGGCCCGGTCACGTCGGGAATCTGAATCCACTCGGCGTCCGGCGTCATCTCCCTCAGCGTCTGATCGTACGGGGGCTTGACAAATTCCGCCCAGGAGAAGTACATCATGCCCACCTGGTTGCGGTAAACCTTTTCGCGCACAGCGTCAAAGGAGGTCATGAGCATCATGTCCGGATCGACCGCACCGGTTGCGATAAAATCCGCAATCCAGGCGAGCGCGTCTCGGTACGCGTCCGTCGCGGCGGAGTAAACCAACTCGCCCTTCTCGTTCAGAATATAGTGGCTGCTGCCCACGCCAAAGGCCCCCAGCAGCGGGTTGAGCGCGTAATGATCGCTGGTGTTTTCCACGCCGCCCAGGCCGGTATAGCCGTAGGTGTCGTTTACGCCGTTCCCATCCGGGTCCTGCGTAGCAAAGGCGATGGCTGTCTGCTTAAGCTCTTCCAGCGTCGTGGGGACGGGCAGGTTCAGCGCGTCCAGCCAGTCCTTGCGAATCCACAGGCTGTCGTAGCTCTTGACGATTTCCTTCTTATTGCCCTTGAGGAAGTACAGGTGACCGTCGACGCGCAGCGTCGGGTCGGACAAAATGTCCGGGTACTGCACAAGCATGTTGGGCATGGATTCCACGTAGTCCTCGATAGGCAGCAGCAGGTCCTGATCCAGGAAGGCGCTGAACTGCGCCGAGGAAACCTTCATGATGTCCGGCGTATTGCCGCTGGCCACCTCCAAGTTCAGCTTGCTTTCGTACTCGCTCGTGATGACGTTCATCTGCAGGTCGATATTGAACTTTTCTTCCAGCACCTTCAGGATGTCGTCGCTCTCGTCCGGCTGGCGGCCCTGGCTGGAGCTCTGATAGGTCACGACCGTGTAAGGGACGCTGCGATCCGCCTCCGCCAGAGCGGGCAGGACGCACGCCGGCAGCAGCGTCAGGGCCAACAGCACCGAGATAAGTTTTCGCATGGGGAAACCTCCTTTTTTGTAGGGCCTCAGCCCTTTACTCCTCCCAGCATCATGCCTTGGGTGAAGTACTTTTGCAGAAATGGATAGACGATCACCACCGGCAGCGCGGAAAGCACCACCGCCGCCTGCTTCATCGCCTGGCTGGCCGCGGTCACGTCGGGGTTGACCTCCTCCAGCGTGGATTGCGCTTCGTTCAGGATTCCGCGCAGCACGACCTGCAGCGGCTGCAAATCCGCGTTGCGCACGTAGTAAAGCGCCGGGAAGAAGCAGTTCCAGTGCCCTACGCCGTACATCAGGATCACCGTGGCCAGCACGGGCTTGGACAGGGGCATGATGACCCGAAACAGGATCGTCATCTCGCCCGCGCCGTCGATGCGCGCCGCCTCCACGTAAGAGTCGTCCAGCGACTGAAAGAAAGAACGAACGATCGTCATGTCGTAAATCGAAATCAGGTACGGCAGGATCATGGCCCAGGTGGTGTTCATGATGCCTGTCTGGCGCACGACGTAAAACGTCGGGATCAGCCCGCCGGAAAACAGCATCGGGAAGAGCGCGAACAGCGTAAAAAACTTTCGGCAGGGCATTTCCCGGCGGCTGAGCGGGTAGGCGAACATCGCGGTCGTCAGGATGTTCAGCGCCGTGCCGAACAGCGTCAGATACAGCGTCACCCCAAACGCCTTGGGGACCGCCGGGTTTGTGAGGAACTGCACGTAGCCGTCCAGGCTGACGGGACTGGGCAGCAGCACGAAGCCTGCGCTCTTGATGTACTGCGTATAGCTCGTAAAGGAGAGCGCAACCACGTAATAGAGCGGAAAGGCGATCAACAGGCCGAACGCGGCCAGCACGACCCACGTTACGACGTCGAAGGCCTCCAGCCGGGCGCGCTTCTTACCGGTGCCGCGCATTCTTCCGGCGTTCACCACAGCGATTCCTCCCATCTCCGGGCGATGGCGTTCACCCCGACCACCAGCACCGTGCTGATGACCGATTTAAACAGACCCACGGCCGTCGCCGTCGCATAGTTGAGTTGTTCCAGGCCCGTGCGATACACCCAGGTATCGATGATGTCGGCGACGGAATACACCTGCGTATTGTACAGATTGTAAATCTGGTCGAAACCCGCGTCCATGACGCTGCCCAGGCGCAAAATCAGCATGATGATGATCGTCGGACGGATACAGGCGAGCGTCACGTGCCATACGCGCTGCAGGCGGCTGGCGCCGTCGATCTCCGCCGCCTCGTAAAGGCCGGGGTCGATGCCCGCGATGGCCGCGAGGTAGACGATCGCCCCCCATCCCGAGCTCTTCCACACGTCCGTAAAGATTAGGAGCGGCTGAAAGAGCGTCGTGCTCGTAAGCACGGGGATCGTATTCAGCCCCGCCGCCCGCCGCATGACGTTCATCAGCCCGGAACTTTCCGAAAACAGCGCGTAAATCACGCCGTAAATGATGACCCAGGAGAGAAAGTGCGGCAGGTACGTCACCGTTTGAATCGTGCGCTTGAACCGTTCGCTGCGCACCTCGCTGAGAAGAACGGCCAAGACGATGCAGGAAAGCGTACCGATGACGAGCTTCATGAGGCTGATGGAAACCGTATTGCCCAGCACCTGCGCGCAGTAGGGCGAGCTGAAAAAAGCGTCGAAGTTCTTAAAGAGCGGATCTGCCCACGGCGAACCTAAAATGCCCTTTTTGATTTTGAAGTTTTTAAAGGCAATCAAAACGCCGTACATGGGGTAATACTTGTAAATCAAAAAAAAGAGAATGCCGGGCACGCTCATCAGCAGCAGTGATTTTTGATAGCTTCGCAGCTTCCTGCGCTTCCCGGCTGTGCGCTCCCTTGCAGGCCGATCGATCATCTTGTCATCCCCCCGTGTCCTTATTTTCGCAAAAGAAGGCGGGCATCGCAAGAATAACGACCAACGAAAAAAGCAGATAATCAACGAACGCGCGCGCCTCGCTTTACGTTTCGTGCAAAACATGCCATAATATTGTAAGGAAAAGCATCGAAGAGCGAGGGATCGACATGGCGCTGCTGAAGGTAATGTGCATAGACGACGACCTGCCCATTCTCAAGGGACTGCGCGCCTTCCCCTGGGAAAAGTATCATTGCCGCTGGGTCGCAGAGGCCTGCGACGGCAAAAGCGCGCTGGAGCAGCTTCCCGGGCTGCGTCCGGATCTGATTCTGGTGGATATCTGCATGCCCGTGCTGGATGGTCTGAGTTTCATAAGCCTTGCGCGCGGGCTGGTGCCGGACGCGCGGTTCGTCATTCTTTCCGCGCACTGCGACTTTGAATACGCGCGCCGCGCCATGCGCTTTGGCGTAACCGAATACCTGACGAAGGGCGAATACAGCGACGAAGAACTGGGCGAGGTGCTGCTGCGATTCACCAAGCCGGAAGCGCATTCCGCCTATCGTTACGAGGTGGAACGCACGCTTCGCACAATAGAATCGCGCCTCGGTGAAGACCTGACGCTGGAAAGCGTCGCCGAGGAGGTGGGGATGTCGCCCAACTACCTCGGCAGCCTCTTTTATCAGCAGACCGGGGTGCGCTTTCGCGACCATCTGACCGCGCTTCGCATGAAGCGCGCCCGGGAGCTGCTGCTCCACACGCCCCTTAAGATATACGAAGTGTCCCAGCAGGTGGGCATTCAAAATCCGCAGTACTTCACCGCGCTGTTTCAAAAGGCGTACGGGATGACCCCGGGCCAGCTAAGGAAGTGACGACCATGCCCCGCACCCTCTCCGCCAAACTGGCGCTCCTGTCCATCCTGCTTTCCCTGCTGCTGCTGGCAAGCTGGATATTCTGGTGCTTTCACGACACAAAACAGGCGCTGTTGACGCAAAAAAAGCAGGACATCTCGATCCTGCTCGACCGTACGGCGGACTACGTGCGGCTCTATTCCGAGGGGCTCAACGCGAATCTACTCGCGCTGTCCAGCTCGCTGGAGGTCATGGAGCCCAGCGCGACGCGGATTCAAAAGGCGCTCAGCGGCTTTCAGAGCAGCAACCCCGGCAAGGTGCTCTCCGTCGCTTGCATCACGGAAGGCGGCGACGTCTACTGCAACCGCACCGCAGCTTATGAAATCTTCGGCCGGGACTACTTTCAGCCCTTTTACGACGAGGTCGCCGCCTCGACCTATCAGGGGCTTCGCTGGTCCGAGCCATATATCTCGCCGCTGACGCTGGACCGCACCGTCGCCCTCTACAAACCGGTACGCCTGGGCGATGAAAGCGCCGCCGTCGTCATGGAGATCAACCTGCGGACGATGCTCTCCTCCATCCTGCGCGCCACCAACGATGCCTCGCTCACCTGGTGCGTCCTATCCGGCGAGGGGCGGCTCATCGCCACCAGCGACGATTACACCACCGTCTCCTCCAGCTACAAGCAGATTCCCCGTGAGCTCCTGGAGGACGAGCTCATCTCGCTCGCGGCGCTGCCTATGGGCGCAGAGTCCTGCCGCATCGGCGGCAGCGATTATCTGTTTTTTCGCCGCACCCACCTATGCATGGACTGGACGCTGATGGCGCTGGCACAGCAGCACGCACTGCAAAAGGCGGTGTCGCCCCTGCTCACACGAACGCTCCTCATGGGCACGCTGCACCTGCTGCTGCTCACCGCGCTTCTGGCGCTGCTGGCCCATCGCTACACCCGGCCCATCGTACGCATGGCGGCGCGGATACAAAGCTCCGACAATCCTCTCGACCTTTCTCTCGCGGACAGCATGCGCCGCAGCGATGAGACCGGCGTTCTTGCCCGCAGCATCGACGACATGATCGGCCGCGTCAAACGGTTGAACGCGGAACAGCAGGTCATTTTAAAGCAGCAGCGCCTGTTGGAAATCGACGTCCTTCAGGGCCAGATTCACCCGCATTTTTTGGGCAACACCCTCGCCTGCATACAAAGTCTCGTCAAGGACGGCCGCTCAGACGACGCGCTGAAAGCGCTGACCGCGCTTTGCAGGCTGCTCAACTACAGCATTGCCCGCACCGACGAAACCGCCGTTCTGAAGGACGAGCTCGCCTGCGCGCAGGCTTACGTGGCGCTGCGGCGCATGCGCGCCTCTTACCCTTTCGAGTACAGCGTCTACGTGCCCGCCGCACATATGGAGCATCCCGTTCCGCGCCTGATTCTTCAGCCCATCATCGAAAATTCGATCGTGCACGGTTTCGCAGCGTTGGGCCGCCCGGGCACGATCGTGGTGACGAGCTATGAGCAGGAGGGAAAGCTTTTCCTATGCATCGACGACGACGGGATTGGCGCGCCGGAGCGGCGTCTTGCCTCCGTCGCCGCAGGGTCCGTCGTTCCCTCCGCCCACGCGCACGGCATCGGCGTCAACAACGTCTTTAAGCGCCTTCGTCTGAACGATCCCGGCGCCAACGCCTGCCGGATTCTTTCAAAGCGCGAGGGCGGCGTACGCGTCATCCTGGATTTAGGGCCCTATAGCCCGGAACGCCGCCCTTAGCATCGCCCGCCGCAGGCGTTCAGAATGGGTCCGACACGTCCCGCTCAAACGCCGCCCGATGTCGCATGAAGAAGTCGTAATACGTGCGCACGCTCTCAAGCTCCGTCCAGCATTTGAGGGCGGCAGGCCGGGCGTCCAGATCGTAAATCTTCGCGCCCCGCATCGAAAGCAGGAAGGGCGAGTGCGTGGAGATGACCAGCTGGCAGCCTGCATAGCGCGCCGATTCCTCCAGGAAATCCGCCAGCTCGATCTGCCGCGCGGCGGACAGGCTGTTTTCCGGCTCGTCGAGCAGGTAGAGCGCATCCTCGCGGACCCGCTGGCGAAAGAAGAAGCTCGCGCTCTCGCCGTTAGACTGCTCGCGCACGTTGTCCATCAGCTGCTCGCGGACAAAGGAAGACTGCGTTCGCCTGCGCGCGCTGTTCTGGCGCTTGAGCGCATCGTAATCGTCTAGCGAACGCACCCGCACCGAGGAATGGCGCGCCGCCGTGTGTTCGTGAAAGAGCTCCTCTTTCTTCCGGTCGATGCCCTCGTTGAGGCTGCGCACGCTCAGCATGTAGTCGAACACGTCGTCGCTGGTGACGATGCGGCTCTCCGATGAAACCGGGTTTTCCAGCCACACGCGGCAAAGATCCACGTAGTCTTCAAAGAAGTTGCTCCTGTTAAAGGGCGTCTCGCGCAAAAGGCGCAGCTTTTCGGCGATCACGTTCAGCACGGTCGTCTTTCCGGAGCCGTTGCCTCCGTAAAGGATCGTGATGGGCTCGAAGCTCAGCTGCGAAAGGCCCGCGGCGGTGAGCACGCCGAAGGGATACATCGTGTTATAGCAGGTTCGCTTGACGCCCATGCGAAAGTTCCACTCCGCGTCCGCGTCTGGGAATGCGATGCTCTCCAGATAGACCACCGGGCCGCCTCCTTTTCATACTCCTTTTCTGCGCGCAGGACGAGCGTTCGTCCTGCATGACATTCCGCCTGTCCTTTGACGATGATAAGCGCGCAGGCCCTGTGGTTGAACATGCCCTGCCCGGTCTGAAACGCAATATCCATTTCTTTCTTCATCGCTAAATGAAAGCCATTTGATTTTATCATTATAGTACGCCGTCTTGTCCCCGTAAAGCAAAAAGGCAAATCCCCTCTGCGTCAGAGACGCGAAAGGGATTTGCCGCCTTAGCGTAGCATTCCAAATTGTTCGGGCGAGCCGGGAACCTTGCGGCCGTTCAGCCCATCTTTCCTTCGAGCGGCCTGCCGCCGAGGATGTGCACATGCAGGTGCCGGACGCTCTGCTGCGCGTCCGCTCCGCAGTTGGTCACGAGGCGAAAACCGTTCTCCGCAAGCCCCAGCTCGCCCGCGACCTTCGCCGCCGTGCGCAGCAGCTTCGCCAGAAACGCGTCGCTCTCGCCCTGCGCCGCGTAGACATCGCTCACGTGCTTTTTGGGAATCACCAGCACGTGCACGGGGGCCTGCGGCGCGATGTCGTAAAAGGCCAGCACCTCGTCGTCCTCATACGCCTTCTTCGAGGGGATCTCGCCCGCGGCGATCTTACAAAACAGGCAGTCTTCCACTTTCAAGCACTCCTTTACCGGGCCTTCGCCCGTTTATTCCTCCGCTATCCGCGCGATCAGCCCGTCCTCCGCCGCGCTTTCCACAATCACGTCCCGCACGTCGCCCGGGCAGGCGATGCCCGACGCGCGCACGTGCACATAGGTATCCGTGTAGCCGGTGAGCATTCCCTGCGCATCCCGCTCTTCAAAGAGCACGCGCTTTCGCGCCCCGACCTGCTCCAGCAGGTAATTCTGCGAGAGCTCCTTGCCCAGCGCGATCAGCCGCCGCGCGCGCTCCTCCCGAACGTGCCGGGGCACGCTGCCCTCCATCGCCGCGGCGGGCGTGCCCTCGCGCTCGGAATAAGGAAACACGTGGATGCGCGAAAAGCCCGCTGCGCGCACGGTCGCCATCGTCTCCTCGAACTCCTGCTCCGTCTCGCCTGGAAAACCCGTCATCACGTCCGTGGTGAGCGCGCAGCCGGGGAACGCCTCCCGCAGCATTCGGCACGCCGCCAGGTATTCGCCCGACGTGTAGCGCCTGCGCATGCGGGCAAGCACCGCGTCGCTGCCGCTTTGCAGCGCGAGATGAAACTGCGGGCAGACCTTGGGCATGGCCCGCAGCGCCCTTACGAATTCCTCCGTCACGATCACGGGCTCGAGAGAACCCAGCCGGATACGAAGCGCGCCCTGCGCGTCGTGCGCGGCGCGTATGGCATCCGAAAGCGTGGCGCCGTCCTTCAAATCGCGCCCGTAGCTCGTCAGATGAATGCCCGTCAGCACGAGCTCGCGAAAGCCCGCCGCGCACAGCTCGTCTGCCTCACGGCGGATTTCCTCCAGCGGACGGGAGCGGATCGGCCCCCGCACGTAAGGAATGATGCAGTAGGCGCAGTAGCGGTCGCAGCCCTCCTGGATCTTCATCGTCGCGCGTGTGTGTCCCTCGTGCGCGTGCACCGTGAGCGCCTCAAACGGCGCGCGGCGCAGGCCCTCCACCGCGATCAACGTTTCCCCTGATTCCTCCGCCTCGCGCAGCAGCTCCACGACCTCGCCGCGCCGCTGCGTGCCCAGAATGAGCCGCACGCCCGGCAGCCTGAGCGTCTGCGCCGCGCGCTGGGCGAGGCAGCCCGTGACCACGATGTGCGCCTCGGGATTTTTGCGCGCGCACCGCCGAATGGCCTGCATGGACTTCTTGTCGCCCGTGCCGGTCACCGTGCAGGTGTTGATCACGTAAACGTCCGCCAGGCCGTCGAAGGGGACGACCTCATAGCCGGCCTCCTGAAACCGCTCCAGCATCGCCTGCGTGTCGTATTGGTTCACCTTGCAGCCCAAGGTGTGAAATGCCACTTTGCTCATGTCCTCACTCCATCTGCCCGGAAAGGCACAGCGCCATCGTCAGCGCGGCCATGCCCGCCGTCTCCGTGCGCAGAATGCGCGGGCCCAGCGTCACGGGGCGCGCGCCGCGTTCCGCCAGCCATGCGACCTCCTCCTTCGTCATGCCGCCCTCCGGCCCGATGACGATGGCGATGCGCTGGGCATTCGTCTCGCGAATCGCGGCGCGGATGCCGCCCTCCCGCGCCTCCTCCCAGGGAACGAGCACGAGGTCGTAATCCTCCGACAGTGGCCGCGCCAGCCCCGCGAGCGGCTGCGGCGCGGAAACCTCGGGCACGCGCGCCCGGCCGCACTGCTTGGCCGCTTCGCGCGCGATGCGCTGCCAGCGCTCCTGCTTCTTCGCGCCGTCCTTTCCAGACAGCTGCACGACGCAGCGCTCCATCTGCACGGGCACGACCGCATACACGCCCAGCTCCGTACACTTTTGCAGGATAAATTCCATCTTTTCGGCCTTGGGAAGGCCCTGAAAGAGCGTCACGCGCACGTTCGGCTCGTGATCCGGCAGCGTCGAAAGAACCTCGGCGCTCACGCTCTCTTTGGATACCTCCGTCAGCCGCGCCGCGTAGCGGCAAAGGCCGTCGAGCAGCTCCACCTCGTCGCCGGGCGCAAGGCGCAAAACGCGCGCGGCGTGCTGCGCGTCCCCGGCCTCAAGCCGCGCCGTACTTCCCTGGATGCCGTCTTCGTCCACAAAAAAGCGGTGCATAGCTTCCCCTTCTCGGATTGTTTTTTACGCGGCCTTCGCCGCCAGGCAGACCCACTCGCCCTTCTCGATGCGATGATCTACCGCGTATCCCGCCGCCTTCAGCGCGCGCTGCACGTCCTCCTCGCGCTCTTTGATGATGCCCGAGCAGATGAACACGCCGCCCGCGCGCACGTGCGCCTTCGCCGGGCCGCACAGCGCGCAGATCACGTCCGCGATGATGTTGGCGACCACCACGTCCGCGATCTCGTCCGCTTCCTTGAGCAGGTCGCCCGCCTGCGCGCGCACGACCGCCTGCATCTCGTTCTTCTGAATGTTTTCCTTCGCGACCTCCACGGCCTTTTCATCCAGATCGATGGCGAGCACGTCCCGCGCGCCCAGCATCGCCGCCGCGATGGCGAGGATGCCCGTGCCCGTGCCCACGTCGATGCACGAATCGCCCGCGCGCACGTAGCGCTCCAGCATCTGCATGCACATGAAGGTCGTCTCGTGCGTGCCCGTGCCGAAGGCCATGCCGGGGTCCATCTCGATCACCAGATCGCCCGGCTGCGCTTCATACGGCTCCCAGGAAGGCTTCACCACGATGCGCTCGCCCGCACGGAAGGGCTTGTAGTACTTCTTCCAGTTCTCGGCCCAGTCCTGCTCGTGCACCGTCTCGCGCGTGAGCTCAAGGCTGCCCAGGTCAAACCCCAGCTCCATGCCCCTCAGCGCGTCCAGCCGCGCCCTGACGAACGACAGCGCCTCCGGCGTCGACGCCCCGTCTTCAAAATAGGCCTTGACGAGTACGTCTTCCGACATGTTGTCCAGTATGTGCTCGTCCAGCATGTCCCACATACCCTCCGGCTTTTGCGCGTTCAGCACGTCGCTGCGATCCTCGATGCTCGTGCCCGTCGCCCCCGCGCTCATCAGGAGCTCGGAGACGATGTCCGCGCCCTCCGTCGTGGTGTGAACGACCGCTTCCATCCAATCCATCTTTCGTCCTCCTAGACGCGACGAAACGCCGAAAGGCAAAACCCTTCAGCGATTCGCTCGTTTACTTGTTAAAGCTGTCCCGCACGCGGTCGAAGAACGACTTGCGGCCCTCGTACTCCTTGCCGGTCAGGGAATCCTCAAACTGGCGCAGCAGGTCCTTCTGCTTGTCGGAGAGGCGCTTGGGCACCTCCACGCGCACCTTGATGAACAGGTCGCCCTTGCCGCTCGAGCGCAGCTGCTGGATGCCCTGGCCGCGAATGCGAAGCACCGTATCGTTCTGCGTGCCCTCGGGAATGTTATACTTGACCGACCCCTCCAGCGTGGGCACGTCGATTTCACCGCCCAGCGCCGCCTGCGTAAAGGAAATCGGAATCTCGCAGTGCAGGTCGAAATGATCGCGCTTAAAGAGCTTGTGCGGGCGCACGTTGATGTAGACGTACAGGTCGCCCGCGGGGCCGCCGCGAAGTCCCGGCTCGCCCTGGCCGCTCATGGGGAGCACCTGGCCGTTGTCGATGCCCGCCGGAATTTTGATGGTCGCCGTGCGCATCACGCGCACGCGGCCCTGGCCCGCGCACTTGGGGCACTTGTCCGCGATGATCTTGCCCGAGCCGCCGCAGGTGGAGCAGGTGCGCATGTTGACCACCTGGCCGAACAGCGACTGCGTGGTCACCTTCATCTGGCCGCTGCCGCCGCAGGTCGGGCAGGTCTTGGGCTGCGTGCCTGCGCGCGCGCCCGTGCCGCCGCACGCCTCGCAGTTTTCGTTGCGCTGGAACTTAAACTCCTTTTTGCAGCCAAAGGCCGCTTCCTCAAACGTCAGCGTCAGGTCGTAGCGAAGGTCCTGTCCGCGCTCCGGGCCGTTTCTGCGGCGCTGGCCGCCGCCCTCCGCGCCGTTGAAGAAGAAATCGAAGATGCTGTCGAAGCCCTGGCCGCCAAAGCCGCTGAAATCGCCGTAGCCTGCGCCGCCCATGTTCGGCCCCTCGTGGCCGAACTGGTCGTAACGCGCGCGCTTATTGCTGTCGGAGAGCACCTCGTAGGCTTCGTTAACCTCCTTGAAGCGCTCCTCCGCATCCTTGTCGTCGGGGTGCAGGTCGGGGTGATTTTCCTTTGCCAGCTTGCGGTACGCCTTTTTGATCTCGTCGTCCGTAGCGTTCTTCTGAACCCCGAGCACCTCGTAATAATCTCTTTTCGTAGCCACAGTCCTCACCGTCCAATCCTAGGATACGTCATTTGCCGCCGCCATGCGATATGGCGGCGGCCGATGGCGTTTGATGTTCGATTAATGGACGTCGTAGTCGGTGTCTACGTGGCCGTCCTGCGTATCCGCGCCGCCCTGCGCGCCCGCGCCGGCATCCGGACCCGGCTGGCCGGCGCTCTGCTGTTGCTGCTGATAGATCTTGCCGAAGATCTCGTACACCTTCTGCGTGAAGGTCTCCTGCGCGGCCTTGATCTGTTCCACGTCGTTCGACTCGCGCACCTTCTTGAAGGCGTCCAGCTCGCTCTGCACGGTCGCCTTGTCCTCGTCCGTCAGCTTATCGCCCAGATCCTTGAGCTGCTTTTCGACCTCGAAGACCATGCTGTCCGCCCGGTTGAGGGTTTCGACCTCTTCCTTCTTCTTCTTGTCCTCGGCGGCAAACTGCTCCGCTTCCTTCACGCGCTGGTTGATCTCGTCCTCCGTCAGGTTGGTGGAGGCGGTGATCGTCACCTTCTGCTCGTTGCCCGTGCCCAGGTCCTTGGCGCTGACGTTCACGATGCCGTTGCGATCGATGTTGAAGGTAACCTCGATCTGCGGCACGCCGCGCGGCGCGGGGGCAATGCCGGTCAACTGGAAACGGCCCAACGTCTTGTTGCCCGCGGCCATCTCGCGCTCGCCCTGCAGCACGTGCACTTCGACGCTCGTCTGTCCGTCGGCGGCGGTGGAGAAGATCTGCGACTTGGTGGTCGGGATGGTGGTGTTGCGGTCGATCAGGCGCGTGAACACGCCGCCCATCGTCTCAATGCCCAGGGACAGCGGCGTCACGTCCAGCAGCAGCACGTCCTTGACCTCGCCGCCGAGCACGCCGCCCTGAATCGCAGCGCCCAGCGCCACGCACTCGTCCGGGTTGATGTTCTTGTAGGGGTCCTTGCCGGTGATCTTCTTGACGGCGTCCTGCACCGCCGGGATGCGGGTAGAGCCGCCGACGAGGATCACGCGGTCGATCTGCGAGGCGGAGAGGCCCGCGTCGCTCAGCGCGCGCTGCACCGGCTGCAAGGTCGCGTCCACCAGATCGCGGGTCAGCTCGTCGAACTTCGCGCGGGTGAGGGTCATGTCCAGGTGCTTGGGGCCGGTCGCGTCCGCCGTGATGAACGGCAGGTTGATGTTGGTGCTCATGACGCCGGAAAGCTCGATCTTCGCCTTCTCGGCAGCCTCCTTCAGGCGCTGCAGCGCCATGCGGTCGGCCTTGAGGTCGATGCCGTTCTCGCGCTTGAACTCGCTGGCGAGGTAATCGATGATGCGCTGGTCGAAGTCGTCGCCGCCCAGACGGGTGTTGCCGTTGGTGGCCAGCACCTCGAACACGCCGTCGCCGATCTCCAGAATGGAGACGTCGAACGTGCCGCCGCCCAGGTCGTACACGAGGATCTTGTGGTTGTCGTCCTTGTCGAGGCCGTAGGCCAGCGAAGCGGCCGTCGGCTCGTTGATGATGCGCATGACCTCCAGGCCCGCGATGCGGCCCGCGTCCTTGGTGGCCTGGCGCTGGCTGTCGGAGAAGTAAGCCGGCACGGTGATGACCGCCTGCGTGACCGTCTCGCCCAGGTACGCTTCCGCGTCGGCCTTGAGCTTTTGCAGGATCATCGCGGAAATATCCTGCGGCGTGTAGGCCTTGCCGTCGATATCCACCTTGTAGTTGGTGCCCATCTCGCGCTTGATCGAAATGATGGTGCGGTCCGGGTTGGTGACGGCCTGACGCTTCGCCACCTGACCGCAGAGGCGCTCGCCGTTCTTGGCGAACGCGACGACGGAAGGCGTGGTGCGCGCGCCCTCAGCGTTGGGGATGACCGTCGCCTCGCCGCCTTCCATGACGGCTACACAGCTGTTCGTGGTACCCAGGTCAATGCCGATAATCTTTCCCATAATGATTTCCTCCTAGCCTAGATGAATCACTTGTTTGTGTGAGTTTTTCGTAAATCAAGAATGTATGTGATCAGGCTTCAGCCTGCGACCACCTTGACCATCGCGTGGCGAATCACGCGCGTCCCGACCTTATAGCCTTTTTGGAGCACAAGGCAAACCGTGCCCGGCTCGCCCTCGTCCTCCGCGCCTTGCAGCACCGCGTTTTCAAGCTCCGGGTCGAAAACCTCTCCCGCGCGGTCGATCACCTCGACGCCGAGCTTTTGCAGCGTCTCCCAAAGCCCCCGGTGCACGAGCTCCACCCCGCTCTTCAGGGGCGATTCCTCTTCCCCGGCGGATGCGAGCGCCCGCTCGATGTTGTCGAGCACGGGCAGCAGCTTTTCCACGGTATCCCGCTTGCCCTCTTCGTATGCCTCCGCGCGCACCGCGGTGTTGCGGCGGCGGTAGTTGTCAAAGTCGGCCTGCACGCGCTGGGCGAGGTTCAGGTACTCCTCGCACTTCGCGAGCGCGTCCGCAAGCTGCTTTTCCGCCTCCTGCCCGGCGGCTTCCTGCTCCTCTGCGCTCTCCTGCGCGGGCTCCTCCGTCTTAGGTACCTCTTCCTCCAGCAGCTCCTTGCTTACGTTCTCTTCGTTCATCGTCTTGCCCTTTCTTTTGCGGTCCTGCGACCATTGCCGTATCCGTTCTTTTTGAACGTCCGCCTGCTTCTTAATCCCGTCTACCACGCCGGCGCTCTTCTTTGAGCCGTCGTTCCCGCTCTTCTTTTTCATTTCTTGTCCTGCCCGGAAAGCATCTCCATCAGAGACTTTCCCATGTAATCAAGCGCTGAGATCACCCGGTTATACTGCATGCGCGTGGGGCCGATGATGCCGATGGTGTTCACCTTGCCGTTAGCGAGCCGGTATGTCGCCGTGACGACGGAGCAGTCCTTCGTCTCGGGCAGCCCGGTTTCCGGGCCGATGCGGATCGAAAACTCCATCTGCGTGCCGCCCGACAGCAGCCGGATCACCTTTTCCTTTGTTTCCAGCACGCTCAGCAGGCTTCTCGCCTTTTCCACATCGCTGTACTCGGGATAGTCCAGCAGGTTGGACGTGCCGCCGACCACCAGGTCCGTGTGGTCGCCCGGTTCCCCGCTCTCGCGGATCGTATCCAGCATGCCGCTGAGCAGCTCGCCCTGATCCCGAAACTCCGCGCCGATTCCTTCCAAAATCGCCTGCACCTGGCTCATCTTGCAGCCCGCGAGCCGCTCGGTCAGCATGCGGGAAACCCGGTACAGATCGTCCGTGCTCATGCCAGGGCTGATGTGCATCGGCGTCTGCTTGATGACCCCGGCATCCGTCACCAGAATCAAAAGCGCCATGCCCTCCGTCACCGGCACCAGCTGCAGATGGCGCAGCTTCAGGTTTTCCTCCTCCGGCTGGCGCGTCATGATGACCGAGGTATAATGCGTCACGCTGGAAAGCGCCTGCGCCGCGCGCTCGGCCACGTCCTCCACCTGGCGCACGCGCCGGTCGAAGAACTGGCTGATGACCTTCGCCTCCTCCGGGGTCAGCGGGGTGCGCTTCATCAGCTGATCTACGTACAGCCTGTACGCCTTGTACGAGGGCACGCGGCCCGCCGACGTGTGCGGCGAATCCAGATAACCCAGCTCCTCCAGATCGCTCATTTCATTGCGAATGGTCGCCGAGGACAAGCTCTGCTCGTACTTGCGCGAGATCGTTCGAGAACCTACGGGCAGCGCCGTGACGATGTAGTCGTCGATGATCGCCTGCAGAATTCTGAATTTTCGCTCGACAAGATCCACGATTCATCACCTTTCCTTCGGGTTGTTAGCACTCTCAAAGGTCGAGTGCTAACCAACGTGATAAAAATAGCACTCCTTTGCGCTTTTGTCAAGGTGTTTGGAAGCATTTTTTGAACTTTTTGACCTTTTTTGATTAAAAACCGCTTTTGGGTGCTTCAAAGTCCATCAGTTCCACCAGCACGGCGTTCTGCACGTCCATGCCGCGGCGCGTCAAGCGCAAAAAATCCCCTTCCCAGATGAGCAGCCCCGCGTCTATGAGGCGCGTCAGCTTCTCGCCCCAGCACGCCTGCGGCGTCACGTGAAAGTCGCGCGCAAAGCGCGAGCCGTCCATGCCGCGCGTGAGGCGCAGGCCCAGCATCGCCCGCTCGAACATGCGATCCTTTACCGTAAGCGACTCGCAGGAATCCTGCGGGCTCTCCCCGGCGCGGACGGCGGAAAGGTACGTGCCCATGTGGGCAGTATTGCCAAAACGGCGCTCTTCCATGTAGCTGTGCGCCGCGAGCCCCACGCCCAGGTACGGCGCGCACGTCCAATAGACCAGATTGTGCCGGCATTCAAAGCCCGGCCGCGCAAAGTTGGAAAGCTCGTATTGGCAAAGTCCAGCCCGCTTCGCGGCCCGAATCGCCGCTTCGTACATCTCCCGCTCCGCGTCCTCGTCCGGCAGGGGCGGAAGGTTCCCTTCCGAAAGGGAAATGGCCAGGCGCGTGCCCTCCTCCACGATCAGCGCGTAGCAGGAAAGGTGCTTAGGCGAAAGGTCGAGCGCCCGCTCGAGCGTCTCCTGCCAGTCCGTCTTCGTCTGCCCCGGCAGGCCGTAGATGAGGTCGAGGTTGATGTTTTCAAAGCCCGCAGCGCGCGCCATGCGAACGCCCTCCTGCACGTCATGCAGGCGATGGATGCGTCCCAGCGTCTTTAAAAGCCCGTCCTGCGCGGCCTGCATGCCCAGCGACAGGCGGTTCACGCCCGCCGCGCGGTAGGCCGCCAGGCTTTCTGCCGTCAGCGTGCCGGGGTTCCCCTCCATCGTGATCTCCGCGTCCGCGGCAAAGGGAAAGCACGAGCGCGCGGCGTCCAGCAGTGCCCCGACCTGCGCGCCCGAAAGCAGCGTGGGCGTGCCCCCGCCGAGGAAGACCGTCCTCGCCCTGCATGCGGGAAAGCGCTCCGCCTGAGCGCGAAGCTCGAGCGAGAGCGCTTCCATGTACGTCTGCGCGTGGGAAAGCATCCCCGGGTAGGAGGCGAAGTCACAGTAGGCGCACTTCTTCACGCAAAAGGGGATGTGGATGTAAAGCCCGATGTCCATGTCAGTCCATCTTCAGAACGGTCATGAACGCCTCGCTGGGCACCTCGACGGAGCCGAGCTGGCGCATGCGCTTCTTGCCTTCCTTCTGTTTTTCCAGCAGCTTCTTCTTGCGCGAGATGTCGCCGCCGTAGCACTTGGCCAGCACGTCCTTGCGCAGCGCCTTCACCGTCTCACGGGCGATGACCTTGCCGCCGATCGCCGCCTGAATCGGGATCTCGAAGAGCTGACGCGGGATGACGTCCTTGAGCTTTTCCGCGATGGAGCGGCCGCGGCCATAGGCCTTTTCGCGGTGCACGATCATCGAGAGCGCATCGCACACGTCGCTGTTGAGCAGGATGTCCAGCTTCACCAGGTCGCTGGGCTCGTAGCCCGCCAGCTCGTAATCGTAGGAGGCATAGCCGCGCGTGCGGCTCTTGATCTGGTCGAAGAAGTCGAAGATGATCTCGCCCAGCGGCAGGATGTATTGAAGCCTGACGCGCGTGCCCTCGTACTGCATGTCCTTGAAGACGCCGCGCTTGTCCTGGCAAAGCTCCATGAGCGTGCCGACGTACTCCTGCGGGGTGTGGATGTAGGCGCGCACCACCGGCTCCTCCATCTCCTCGATCTCGCCCGCGGGCGGCAGGTTGGAGGGGTTGTCGCAGGTGACGATCGTGCCGTCCATCTTGTGCACCTTGTAGTTTACGCTCGGCGCGGTGGTGATGATGTCCAGGTCGAACTCGCGCTCCAGCCGCTCCTGGATGATCTCCATGTGCAGCAGCCCCAGAAAGCCGCAGCGGAAGCCGAAGCCCAGCGCCACGGACGTCTCCGGCTCGAAGGAAAGCGAGGCGTCGTTGAGACGCAGCTTCTCCAGCGCGTCCCGCAGGTTGTCGTAATCCGCGCCGTCCGTCGGGTAGATGCCGCAGAAGACCATGGGGTTCACCTGCCGGTAGCCCGGCAGGGGCTCCGCCGCCGGGTTTTCCGCGTCGGTAATCGTGTCGCCCACGCGCGTGTCGCGAACGTCCTTGATGGAGGCGGCCACGTAGCCGACGTCGCCGGGCAGCAGCTCGCTCACCGGGGAATAGCCCGGGCGGAACACGCCGACCTCCACCACGTCGAACTCCACGCCGCCCTGCATCATGCGGATGCGCATGCCCGCCTTGACGCTGCCCTCCACCACGCGCACGAAGCAGATGGCGCCCCTGTAGTTGTCGTAAAAGGAATCGAAGATCAGCGCGCGAAGCGGCTTGTCCTCGTCGCCCGCCGGCGCCGGGACGTAGTTCACCACCGCCTCCAGCACGTCGTCGATGCCCAGCCCCACCTTGGCGCTGACCAGCGGCGCATAGGAGGCGTCCAGGCCGATGACGTCCTCGATTTCCCCGCGCACCTCCTCCGGCTGAGCGCTGGGCAGGTCGATCTTGTTGATCACCGGCACGATCTCCAGGTCGTGCTCCAGCGCCATGTAGACGTTGGCCAGCGTCTGCGCCTCAATGCCCTGCGTCGCGTCCACGACCAGCAGCGCCCCTTCGCAGGCCGCCAACGCGCGCGACACCTCGTAGGTGAAGTCGACGTGGCCGGGGGTGTCGATGAGGTTGAGCGTGTATTCCTCGCCGTCCTTGGCCGTATAACGCATGTGTACGGCCTTGGACTTGATCGTGATGCCGCGCTCGCGCTCCAGCTCCATGCTGTCCAGGATCTGCTCCACCATCTCGCGCTTTTCAAAGACGCCGGTTCTCTCCAGCAGCCGGTCGGCCAGCGTGGACTTGCCGTGGTCGATGTGCGCGATGATGCAGAAATTGCGAATGTGAGAAAGCCTGTCCTGACTCAAAAACCATTCCTCCGTAAGCGGACTTGCCGCATGCATTCCTAATCTATTATCTTAGCGGATTTTAAAGAGAAATGCAAGAAAAAATCAGGGAAGAGCGCCCCGCCCCCCGAACGCAGGCGACTCCCGCGTCTTCGGAGAGGCCCTCGCAGGCTCAGGCGTTCGGTTGAGCGATTTAAAAAGGAACGGCGGCGCAAACCCTCGTCCCTTTTCTGTGCAGTTAAACCCCTGCCGAGAGGAGCCACACGCCCGCGATGAGCAGCGCCTGCGCGGGCGCGTACAGCGTCCAGATCGCGAGATCCGGGTACTTCAACCGCAGCGAGCCGAAGCTGTTGAGCGCGATCAGGGTATCGCTGACGTAAAACAGGAGGCCGCCCAGCAGCATCGTGCTCCCGCGCAGGGGGTGCGCCACGAACAGGGCGCAGGCGCTCGCGGCCATCAGGCTCACCACCACGCTGTAAAAGAGCGCGCCGACGCGCAGCGCAAGCATCTGCGCGGGATTTTGCAAAATGGTGCAGGCCCAGATGACGATGCCCGCAACCACGAAGACGGCGATGAATCCGCAGACTACGAAAAGGCTCTGCGCGCCCAACGCGTAGCCCAGGCGCAGAAACAGCGTGGTGTAGCAGACCTGCGCGCCGAAAAAGGCCGCCATCCCCCACAGAAAATACTGACGGATGCCGTGTGTCACGGGCGGATACTGCATCAGCAGCGCGTCGCCCAGCCAGGAGAAGCCCATCGCCGCGCAGCACAGCGCGGTAAATCGATTCGGGCAGTTGACGTAGGCGAAAAGCGCGAACATCAAAAGGCCGGAAGTGACGGCGATCTTGACCGTCATCATGCGTCCTTCGATCCTCTCGAGCGTTTCGCGGCGCTTTTTCTTCGCCTCGCGCCGCCTTGCCTCCACATCGCCGATGGTGACCCGGTCCAGCTGTTCGGAGACGAACTCGTCCGGGCTGCTCTTTTGTATGGACGCGCATACGTGCCTGATCCTGGCAAAGGCGGCTTCCCATGCGCTCCGCCCGGGCGTGCGTTTTCGTTTCGGTTTCTCAGGGTTTTGCTCAGGGTTCTCCACGCCGATCCCTCCCGTTCCCGCGCAAAATCTTCGCACCTCTATTGTAGCCTGCCTTGGCCGCGCAGGCAAGGAAAAAGTATGCGCGCACGCGCACGTTTCATGCCGGTCCCTCTAAAACGTTCCGGAGAGGCGCTCTGAAATACGAAGGGCGGCGCCGCGTCCGCGGTCAGGGGGTTCGCTGCGCCGCCTTTTCCTCACTCCGTTTCCTTTGAAGCGCCGATCGCCTCAAACAGCTCCGTCAGCGCTTCCACGTCGCGGCGGTTTACCAGCATGTCCTCGCGGCCCGCGAACGACGCGCGGTAGAAGCTGCTGTCGTACGTGTAAAGCGTCAGCGTGAGGCTCGGGTACCGGGCGCTGCTCTGATCAAAAATCACCGTCATGAATACGCTGCCGATGTCACTGGAATCCGTGTAAGCCTCCGCCTGCAGCAGGTTCAGGCGGTTTATGAACCCGCTGAACTGTGCGCTTTCGATTTCCTCCGCGCCCAATCGGTAGGCGGTGTTCTTTTTCAGGATGCCTTCCTCGTCCCGCACAGGCGAGCGATCCACGTCGATCACCTTGGTCACGCCGCCGGATGAAACCGTCAGGCGATTGACCCGTTCCGCTTCCACAAGGCAAACGGAATCGTCCCGCAGGTCTTCCGGCAAAAGCTCCGCCAGCGCCTGCGCATAGCTGGACGACACGCTGAAGATGCGCCGGGAGCCGCTGTGGCGCAGGTAGCTGTTTCCGTCCGCGTCCGGCGCGCTCACCCATACGGTGAGGCGCTTTACGTGGGTCACGTCGTAGTCGCGCTCCGCCCCGTCCTCCTCGGCCGCCTGCCATTGGGCGACGCGGCCGGCTGTCTCCGCGGGCGTTTCCTCCACCCGCCAGTCGTCCAGCAGGCCGTACTTTTGAAGGTTTGTCAGTTCCGTCAGCGCCCGCACTTGCAGACGTTCCTGCGCATCCAGCGCCATCCGCGTGCTCTGCGTATACGTCACCTCAAGCGTCGCGGCGGGATCGTCCAGCCCAAAGCGCGCGAGGTCCTCGTGCGCTGCGTCGTAGCGCACGGTGCCCAGGCACACGGCGCCCAGCGCTTCTTCGACGGCGTTCTCTGCGGCCTGCGCGCTGACCGGCGCCAAACCGTCCAGCGTCTGCTCAAACCACGTGTAGGCCGAAGTATAAGCGGTCGGCGATCCTTGGGGCAGATGCAGAAGCGTCCGTGTTTGCCCATCCGCCGCGACGGTCACGCGCTCCACGCTGTCGGCGGCGATCTCCGGGAATTCCTCGGCCTCGATCCGGTCGTACCGCGCCGTCAGGAAGGGCATGACCGCGCTGGAGGAAACGGTATAAATCTCGTCGAGTCCCTCCACGCGCACGTAATACAGACCGGTCGTCTTGTTCTTATCGCCGATTTGCAGCGTCAATTCTGTGCCCTGCGCGTCGCGCGCGGTCACGGTGCACTGCGGATCGTCCAGCCCGTATTCGGACAGCTCGCCCGTCACGCTGCGCTCCGACTGCATGTTTGAAAGCGCCCCGGCCATCTCCTCGGCATAGCTTGCGTCCAGCGGGAAGGCGGGGTCCTCCGCATCCACCCAGCGGCTGTCCGCGCGCAGAAGGCTCGTGCGCTCGCCAAGAAACGTCACGTCCAGCCACTCCACGTCCTCAAGCGCGGCGACGGTCGCCGCCTCTTCCTCCGTCTCCTGTCGCGCCGCCGTCTGGGACTCGCTATAGTGCGAGAGGAGCGCGCTGCCTGACGAGAGGAGCACCAGCATCAGGCACAGCACAAGCAGCCTTTTTCCCTTGCTCATTACCGCTTCCTCCTCCGAACGCACACGACGATGCCGACGGACAGCACGAGCAGAGGCAAAATCACGGTGATGATGGTGCTGATGAGGCTGGCTTCGCCGCTGGGAATGGTCAAGTACGACGCGCTCAGGCTCTTGGCGCGAATAGAGATGTTGTTTTCCCGCTCGCACATCCAGTTCAGCGCGTTTAGGAACAGGTCCTCGTTGCCGCCGGATACCATCTGGTTTACCGACTGGTCGAGGAACTGTGAAGTCGAGAACCACACGAGGCGCATCTCGCCGGCGTCCACCGTCTCCGACACGGCCACCGCGACGGAGAACGGGCCTTCCACGTCGCCGTCTTCCTTTTCCAGGGTCGTGGCGTTATACGGATCCAGCTTGCTGTAGGCGCTGTCCGTGGTGGTGAGCAGATCGGTGACCGTGAGCGAGCTGCGGTAGGCGTCCAGCCTGCGAATGCCGTGCGCAAGCGGCATCAGCGCGTACAGGCGGCCTTCCGTCAGGGGATCGGTGATCTCATGGCTCTCTATTTCAGGCAGCAGGTAGTGCGTGTAGCCGCGCAGGCAATAGTTCATGTCCTGCTCCACGACGATGCCGTCCTGTGCGGCGACGCCGTAATTTTCGGTGATGCGCGCGAGGTTTGGCATGGCCTTGTCCGAATAATCCGTGACGAGCATGAGCTTTCCGCCGCTCTCCATGTAAGCGAGAACCCTGTCGGCCTCCTCCGAGCTCAGGTCGGTGGTGGGCGCGCAGATGAGCAGGCTGTCCGCGTCCTCCGGCACGGCTTCCAGGGACAACAGGCTCAGATCTTTCAGCTCGATGTTCTCCTTGGCGACAGCCTCGGAAAGCCAGGCGTCCAGCTCCTTTTCCCCGTGACCGGTCAGCGCGTAAAGCACCGGCAGGTCGTCGCTCGTCACGTAATCGATGGCGCCGGTGATCGCGCCCTCACCGTCGAAGGAGACGTCGTAGCTGCCCGTATAGTAATAGGAGGAATAGTCGTAAACATAGATTTCGCTGTAACCGACGACGCTGAAGCGCTCGCCGCTCTCTACGATCACACTGTTTTCCGCGAGCGATGTGCTCTGATATTTCTCCAGGCGCTTGGGGTATACGACGGGATCCAGCGTCTCCACCGTGACGCGGTCGCTGAGCGCGGCATACCGCCTGAGCAGTTCCATAAGGGTAACATCCTCGTTCCCGCTCTGGGCCACGAGCGTGAGCGTCACGTCCTTCGCCAGCGCGCCCACGATGCTCTCGCTTCTCTCGCCCAACGTGTAAAGCTTTTCCGGCGTCGTGTCGATCTTGGTGTAGGTCGTGGGAATCTGCTGGACAAACAGGTTGAGCGCCACGATCACCGCCGCCACCACGAGGGACAGGACGACGCTGTAACCGCCGCTGCGAAATGCGCGCGTCTTGAACAGCCCTTTCTTGCCGGACTTTTTCGTAGCTTCGTTCTTCATGTTTTCCCCTCCTTTCTCAGCTCCAGCGCCGCTTCTCAACGGATTGCACGCTGAAGAAGAGGAACAGGCAGGTCACAGAAAGGAAGTAAACGAGCGCCGTCAGGTCGAAGATGCCGCCCGTAAAGCTGCTCAGGCGGTCAAACAGTGCCAGCGCGCCCATGATCCTCGCGAGGGCGCCCTCCAGCAGCGCAGGCTGCCACAGGTACGCCGCGCACAGCGGCATTTCCACCAGCAGGCCCGAGAGCAGCGCGGTCGACGTGCTGCCCGTCATCAGGCGCACCACGAGGCCGAGCGCGCAGGACGCCACGGTCAGCGCGATCAATGAAGCGGCGGCGGTGGTGGTCATCAGCTCCGCAATGCCGTTCATGAGAAAGGCGAGCACCAGCACCGCGAAGCTCAGCACCGCGGCGACGAGCTGGTTGTCCGTCACGGAGGACATGAACAGCCCGACGGCGATCAGGCAGCAGCCCAGCGCAAAGAAACCCGCGATGGAGCTGTAGGCCGTGCCCAGGGCGATCGCGCCGTAACGCGAAAGAATCAGCGGATAGAGCGAAATCAGCGCCGTGGGGACCGCGAAGAGCGTCACCATCGCCAGATATTTTCCAAGCACCACGTCTGTCAGGCGCACAGGCAGCGAGTAGAGCAGCTGATCCGTCCGTTGCCTGCGTTCCTCGGCAAAGGCGCGCATCGTGAGGATGGGCACGACGATGAGGAACAGGAAATTCGTGCTGTCGATCACGTATTCAAACATCGGGTAGAGGTATTTCAGGTTGTATGCCGTCGTGTATATGCCAATGAACAGCAGCACAAAGGCGATGAACACGTATCCGATCATGCCGGTAAAGTAGGCTTTCAGCTCGCGCTTATAGATCGCTCCCATTTTCCGCCGCCCCCTTTTCCTCCGATTTATTCGCGTCCGCCGCGCCCTGTCCGTTTTCGGACTCCGCCGGATGCTCTGCGTCCGCGGTCATCTGCAGGAAGACCGCTTCCAGGCTCATGCGCTCCGCCGCCATCGCGAGAACCGGCAGGCGCGCACTGGCGAGCGCGTAGAAAATCGCCTCGCGCCGATCCTCCTCCCCATCCCACCAAAGCACCGCATCCAGCGCGCCCGGCTCATCCTGCGAGGCACAGACCTTTTCCACCCGCACGCCGAGCCCCTTCAGCGCGTTCGAGAGCTGCGGCTCGGCGGCACGCACGGTCAGGTTGACCGCATGCCCATGCAGCGCGCGCGCCTCCAGCTCCTCCGGGGTGCCGCTGGCCACAAGCTGCCCCCGTGAAATGATGAGGATGTAGTCGCACACGGCGCCGATCTCCTGCATGATGTGGCTGGAAAGCAGCACTGTGTGCTCGCGCCCCAGCGACTTAATCAGATCGCGGATCTCGATGATCTGCTTCGGGTCCAAACCGACGGTCGGCTCGTCCAGCACGACGAACTCCGGATCGCCCAAAATAGCCTGCGCCAGCCCGACGCGCTGGCGATAGCCCTTGGAAAGGTTGCGGATGAGGCGCTCGGAGACGTCCGCCACGCCCGTTCGCGCCATCGCGGCGGCAATTCGGTCTTTTCGCTCCCTTGGCGGGATGCGCCTGACCTCCGCGACGAAGTGCAGGTAATCGCGCACCGTCATGTCCGCGTATACCGGCGGCTGCTCCGGCAGGTAGCCCAGGCGGCGCTTGGCCTCCAGGGGTTCCTCAAAGATGTCGTGCCCGTCGATCTTCACCGACCCCGCCGTCGCGGCCAGACACCCCGTCATGATGTTCATGGTCGTGGATTTGCCCGCGCCGTTCGGCCCCAGGAAACCGTATATCTTCCCGGGCTCGATGGTGAAGGAAATGTCGTCCACGGCCACATGCTGTCCATACCGTTTGGTCAGATGTGAAACCTCGATCAAAGCGATCCCTCCCAGTCCGTTGTCGTCCTCATTGTACCAGCGCAATTTGGACGCATTCCGGCGAAAACGGGACGGACTTCCGACGGCATTTTGAAAAAAATGTGGCGGAAGCAAAAAAAGCGCCCGGCACATCGCGCCGGACGCCCAACAGACTATTTTGCTTTCGTTGCTCACGATTGCTTTACTTCGTTCTTTTCAAGCACCCCGATCACCTTGCCGTTGCAGCGGATGCTCTCGTCCATGGGAATCGGGCCGTAAGCGGGATTCAACGAAAGAAGCACTCCCTCGCCGAGCTTTTTGACGTAGCCGCTGCCATCCAGCGTAAACACGCCGACTTCACCCACACGCGGCTGTTCGCTGGAG
Source organism: Beduinella massiliensis (assembly GCF_900199405.1). Classification (NCBI taxonomy): domain Bacteria; kingdom Bacillati; phylum Bacillota; class Clostridia; order Eubacteriales; family Beduinellaceae; genus Beduinella; species Beduinella massiliensis. The sequence continues at coordinate 1,706,612 of NZ_LT963430.1, read as the reverse complement.
ACGATCAGGATGTCGCCGTCGTGGTAGACAGGCTCCATGCTGTCCCCGCGCACCGGCACGCCGAAAGCCGCCCGCCTGGGCAGCGCGTCGGCGTTGACGTAAATCGTGTGGAAGCTCTCCGGCCCGAGGTACACGCCCGTGCCCGCGGCCGCGGGTTGGTCGGAAATGCGAAAGGGCAGCAGACGCACCGCCGTCGCGTCGTCCGCATCCCGCAGGCGCGCCGCCTCTTCCTGCAGGGCAAAGTCCACCATTCGCCGCCCATGTCGATCGAGCGAACGATATTTTTGTATCAGGCGAATTTCGGGCAGGCCGAATACCTCAGCTTCAAAGCCGAGGAACGCGGCTGCATTCACGCGGTACAGGCGCATCAGCGCCGTCAGCGTCTCGATGTCCGGCTGCGAACGCGCATTCTCCCAGCCCCCCAAGGTCTGCTGTGGCCGACCGATCGCGCATGCGGCCTGCAACTGCGTGAGCCCCGCGGCGACGCGCGCTTCCTTTAATCTGCGCGCCAGTTCCTGCGCCGTCATATCCTTCACCTCTGCTTTTTATTATACACGATTTGCAGGGGTTTGCAAGCAGTTGCTCTTAATTTTTAAGTCAATATTTGCTTGACATCTCGTTTTTTAAGTGTTATACTGATTCTACACTTAAAAAACAAGAGAAACGCTTCCGTCTCTCTGCGGAAATTAAGTTGGAGGGATCCTTTCATGCTCTACTTTCTCGGCCTGCTGCCCGCCATCCTCTTCTTCGGCATCATCCTCTATGCGGTCATCGACCCCGAGAGCGTCGAGCAGGCCCAGCAGCGCATACTCGACCAATGGGGCGAGACCGAACCGGAGTCCGTTGTAACTCCGGCCCATCCTGCCGCACCTCGCCGCAATCGCCCCGGCAGCGTTCGCCGCTTCCCCGCGCATGCGCGGGGCCGATCCGTCCGCGCCTGAGCAGCTCTTCAAATAAAAGCATATAAACCGGCCCGCGATGCATCCTTTCTGCATCGCGGGCCGGTTTGCGTGTAAACGCCTCTGCGTTTTGCTCATTCAATTCCTTCCACGCGGATGACGCTGCGCACGCTCGTCTCGCCGGAGCGTTCCACCTCCGCGAGCGCCGCGCGTACCGCCCGTTCATGGGCGCTATGCGTCACAAACACGAGCTGTACGCGGCCCTCCGCGTCGGGTTCGCCCTTCTGCACCATCGAGGCGATGCCCACGTCGTGCCCCGCCATACACCCCGCCACCTTGGCGAGCACACCCGGCTTGTCCTGCGCGCGCATGCGGATGAAGTAGACGCTCGACCAGTCGCTGTCGACCGAAACGCCGTCCGCCCCGCCGAAGAACTCCGGCAGCTTGTGGCGCGGCGCACTTGCCGCCTTGATGAGGTCGGAGACGAGCGCGCTGGCCGTGGGCATGTCGCCCGCCCCGCGTCCGTAAAACATCATCTCGCCGCAAGCGTGTCCCTTGAGGAAGACCGCGTTGAACGCATCTGACACCGAGGCCAGCGGGTGCGTGCTGGGCACGAAGGTCGGGTGTACCCGCGCCTCCACCCGGTCGCCGCTGCGCTTGGCGACGGCGAGCAGCTTGAGGGTAAGGCCCATCTCCTGGCCGCAGGCGATGTCCAGCGGCGTCACGCGGGTGATGCCCTCGCGAAAGACCTTCTCTACCGGCACGTGCGCATGGAATGCCAGGGAGGAGAGGATCGACAGCTTGTAGGCCGCGTCGTATCCCTCCACGTCCGCCGTGGGATCAGGCTCCGCCAGGCCCAGGCGCTGCGCGTCGTAGAGCACGTCCTCAAAGGCGCTCCCCTCCCGCGCCATGCGCGTGAGGATGTAGTTCGTCGTGCCGTTGATGATGCCCATCAGGCCCTCCACGCGGTTGGCCTGCAGGGAATCCGTGAGCGCGCGTATGACCGGAATCGCTCCGCAGACGCTGGCCTCGAAGTAGAGGCCAGCGCCGGTCTTCTGTGCCGCTGCGTTCAGCTCCGCCCAGTGGGTGGAAAGCGCCATCTTGTTGGCCGTCACCACCGTCTTTCCCGCCAGCAGCGCGCGCTCAATATAGGAGGCGGCAGGCTCTTCGCCGCCCATGAACTCCATCACGATTTGAATTTCCGGATCCGCGAGCACGTCCTCCGGACTGTCCGTCAGGATTTCCCGCGGGATATTGCCCCCGCGCGCCTTGCTCACGTCGCGCACCAACACGCGGCGCACCCGAAAGGCAAGCTGCTCGCGCCGGGCGATCTCCGCCTCGAACTCGCGCAGCAGCCTCCACACGCCCCCGCCAATGTTGCCGCAGCCCAGAAAGCCGATGTTCACCTGTTTCATGTCCATCCCCTCACAATGCCTGATTGCGCTCGTAGATGATTCGAATGCCCTTCAGCGTGAGCGTCGAGTCGATCACGTCGATGATGTCCGACTCCGCCGCGACGATGCGCGCCATGCCGCCCGTCGCGATTACGCGCGCATTCGGGCAGCCCATTTCCCGGCGCATCGTGCGCACGATGTGCTCCACCGAACCGACGTAGCCGTGGATCACGCCCGCCTGAATGTTCGTCACCGTCGTTCGGGCGATGATGCTCTGCGGGCAGACCAGCTCAATGCGCGGCAGCTTGGCCGTGCCGGTGTAGAGCGCCTCTGCCGACATCTTGATGCCCGGCGAAATCGCGCCGCCCAGGAAATCCCCCTTTTCGGAGATCGCGCCGTAGTTCGTCGCCGACCCGAAGTCGATGACGATACAGGGACCGCCGTACAGCGCGCTGGCGGCGACCGCGTTGGCGATGCGGTCGCTGCCCAGCTCGCGCGGGTTTTCGTACTTGATATTCAGGCCCGTCTTCACGCCCGGCGCGAGGAATTTGGGCTCAACGCCGATGTAGCTGCGGCACATGTGCTCGATGGTAAAATTGATCGTCGGCACGACGGACGAGACCATGATGCCCGTGATGTCCGACAGACCGAAGCCGTCGTGGCGCATCAGGCCCTCGAGCGTGAGGCCGTATTCGTCCGCCGTATAGGTATGGTTGGTCGATATGCGCCACGACCCGCGCATCGTCTCGCCGTCAAACAGCGCGGCTTTGATGTTCGTGTTGCCGATGTCCAGCGTCAAAATCATCCTTCGCAACTTCCTCTCCGAATATCAGGCGGCGCGCATCCGCCTCGTATTGTGCCTCGTACCAGCGTGCATCGCCCGGTTGACCGCGAGCGCCACCGCCGGCGTCAGCACCATGGAGACGATGGCCTCCGGCACGCCGTTCGTCACGGCGATGGTAAGCAGCACGCCGCCGGCCGCGCCCTGCGCGATGCCCATCGCTTCCGCGATGGAACCGCCGTACAATAGGTAGAGCATCCCCAGCACGCCCGCCGTATTGACAATCGAGCCGCACAGCGCACCCGCGGCCACCGCCGCATGCTGCGCACCCTTTCGACCTGCCAGTGCCTTCATCGCGAGACGGTAAACGCCCCAAGCCGCCAGCGGAATGAGCGCGCGCGGCAGCACCGAGATCAGCGGGTTGACAAAAAAGGGATCGAGCAGGCCCGTGGGCGTCAGCGACCGCAGGAGGCTGATGACGCCGAACAACGTCCCCAGAAAAAGGCCCGTGGGCAACCCCTGTACCATCAGCCCGATCAGCACGGGCAGGTGCACGATGGTGATAGAAATCGCGCCGATCGGGATGAAACCCAGCGGCGTGTAGCTCAGCACGAGCATCAGCGCCGTGAGCAGCGCAGTCGTGGTGAGCGCAGCGACGGAATGCCTGTTTGTCCTGTTATACATTTTTCTTCCTCCGTTCAAGTTCACAAGGATACCCGACGTCTTTGAGGCAGGGATAAAACGAAGCGCCCCTTGCGTCCACACCCTTTCGGGTTGCAGCGCGGGACGTCTAACATCATAGACAAAGCGAAACGATCTGTCAAGTAAAAAAGCGGGTAACGGCCATCTCCATCCGCGCACCGCCAATTTTCCCCCGCGCGTTCTCATGCGCGGCCGGGTTCATGAATAAATCCTCCTTTGTTTGTCTTATTTATTCCTTCAAGAGCGCCCATAAAAGCAATAAAACCGCAATCCACATGGCTTCCCTCGGCTCCAGCAGCATACATTGCCCCCCTTTGTGATGATAACTGGCACAGTATAACACAAGTTTTCAAAATTGTCTACGAAAATAGACATATCAAAATGGACCGCCAGTTAAACTGAATAAAGGATGTGATGCAATGAAGTACGACGCGGTAACCCTTGGAAACGCCATCCGCCGGTTGCGCAGGGAACGCGGCCTGTCGCAGGAGGTTTTGAGCGGCCTGGCCTGCATCGCGCGAAGTCACCTGGCGATGATCGAAACCGGGGCCAAGGCCGCCAACGTCGAAACGCTAGCCAAGATCGCAGATGCGCTCGGTCTGCCGCTCAGCGCCTTTTTTCTGCAAGTCGAACAGGAAGGAAACGCCCGCTCCACGGACGCGTGAAGCGGGCGTTTCCTTGTCGACTAAACAGGCGTTGAAAATTCGCCCCGCCGCCGCGAAAAGCATCCCTTTTCACGGCGGCGGGGCGAATTGCTGTACGGTCCCTTACACCGGCATGGTCTTGTCTTCGGCGTTCAGCATCGTGGAGTCAACCTTGTACTTCTGCGCCTGACGGTACTGGAAGAACTTCGGCGCGACCTGCGGGAACATCGCCATGGTCAGCACGTCCTCTTCCTGCTCGTAGTACTCGCGCACTTCTTCGCGGTACTTTTCGAGCTCCGGCGGGATGTTGTCGGCCGGACGGCAGGTGATGACCTTGTCGTCCCCGATGCACTTCTTGCGCACCTCTTCGTTTACCGGCGCGGGAAGGCGGCCGTACTCGCCGCGAAGCAGGGCCTTGGACTCCTTGGTGACCATCTTATAGCGCTCGCCGCCCAGGATGTTCATGACGGCCTGCGTGCCGACGATCTGGCTGGTCGGGGTGACCAGCGGCGGGTAGCCGAAGTCCTCGCGCACGCGCGGCACCTCTGCCAGCACGTCGTAGAACTTATCCATGGCGTTGGCTTGCTTGAGCTGGCCGATCAGGTTGGAGAGCATGCCGCCCGGCACCTGATACTTGAGGGTGTTCGCGTCCACGCGCAGCACCTTGCCCGGATCGAGGAAGCCGTCCTTCTCCAGACGGGTCGCCACGTCGCGGAAGTGCACGGCGCACTCGTTCATCAGGTCGACGTTGAGCTGCGGATCGTACTCCGTGCCCTTGAGCGCCGCGCAGAGGGATTCCGTCGCGGGCTGGCTGGTGCCGCCGGCGAGCGGGGAGAGCGCGGTATCCACGATGTCGCAGCCCGCCTCGATGGCCTTGAGGATGGTCATCATGCCGGTGCCCGCCGTGTTGTGCGTGTGCAGGTGAATCGGCAGCTTGGAATTCGCCTTCAGCGCCTTCACCAGTTCATACGCTTCGTAGGGCAGGAGCAGGTTGGCCATGTCCTTGATGCAGATGGTATCCGCGCCCATGGCTTCGATATCCTTGGCCAGCTTCACAAAATACTCGCGGTTGTGCACCGGGCTGATGGTGTAGCTGATCGCGACCTCCGCGATGCCGCCGTACTTCTTCGTGGCCTTGACCGCCTGCTCCATGTTGCGCAGGTCGTTCAGCGCGTCGAAGGTACGGATGATGTCGATGCCGTTCTCGATCGCCTTTTTGACGAACAGATCCACCATGTCGTCCGCATAGTGCTTGTAGCCCAGAATGTTCTGGCCGCGCAGCAGCATCTGCAGCTTGGTGTTGGGCATCGCCTTGCGCAGCTTGCGCAGGCGCTCCCACGGATCCTCGTTCAGGAAGCGCATGCAGGCGTCGTAGGTCGCGCCGCCCCAGCACTCCAGAGAGTAATAGCCGATCTTGTCTAGCTTGTCCGCGACGGGCAGCATCTCGTCCGTGCGCATGCGCGTAGCGGCCTGAGACTGGTGCGCGTCGCGCAGAATGGTATCGGTGATAAGCACCTTGCCCATTGTATTTCCTCCTTTTCCGCCCTCTGCCCTTCTACAGGGAGAGCGCTCTCCGCGCGGCGGCGCCGTGCGGGAATTCCCCGGCGCCCCGCGCCGGATGACTCGTATCCATTATTTCGAGAACATCGAGATAAATACGCCCGCGGCGACGGCGGAGCCGATGACGCCTGCGACGTTGGGACCCATGGCGTGCATGAGCAGGAAGTTGCCGGGATTCTCCTGCTGACCGACGGTCTGCGAGACGCGCGCGGCCATCGGGACGGCCGACACGCCCGCCGAGCCGATCAGCGGATTGATCTTGCCGCCGGAGAGCTTGCACATGACCTTGCCCAGCAGCACGCCGCCCGCCGTACCGCAGCTGAAGGCGACGACGCCCATCACGATGATCTTGATCGTCTGCGCGGTCAGGAAGGTATCGGCCTTGGCCGTCGCACCGACCGTGACGCCCAGGAAGATCGTGACGATGTTCATCAGCTCGTTCTGCGCCGTCTTGGATAGGCGGTCCGCCACCAGGGACTCCTTGAGCAGGTTGCCCAGCATCAGCATGCCGATCAGCGGCGCCGCAGAGGGCAGCAGCAGCGAGACGAGGATGGTGACGACGATCGGGAAGATGATCTTCTCGGTCTTGGAAACCGGGCGCAGCTGCTCCATGACGATGCCGCGTTCTTCCTTGGTCGTGAGCGCCTTCATGATCGGCGGCTGAATGACCGGAACCAGCGCCATGTACGAGTAGGCCGCGACCGCAATCGGACCCAGCAGACTCGGAGCGAGCTTGGAGGTGACGAAGATGGCCGTCGGGCCGTCCGCGCCGCCGATGATGCCGATGGAACCGGCCTCAGCGGGCGAGAAGCCCAGCAGCAGCGCGAAGATGAAGGTCATGAAGATGCCCAGCTGCGCGGCGGCGCCCAGCAGCAGGCTCTTCGGGTTGGCGATCAGCGGGCCGAAGTCCGTCATCGCGCCGACGCCCAGGAAGATGAGCGGCGGATAGATGCCAAGCTTGACGCCCTGATAGAGGTAGTAGAGCAATCCGCCGGACTGCTTGACGTACTGATAGCCCACCAGCGTTTCGCCGTTGTAGATCGGCACGCCTGCCTTGCCGTGATACATCGCGTTGGAGAGAATCTCCATCTGCGGCTCGTCGAACACGCCGCCCAGCGGCAGGTTCGTCAGCAGCATGCCGAACGCGATCGGCAGCAGCAGCAGGGGCTCGAACTTCTTGACGATAGCCAGATACAGCAGCACGCAGGAGACGAGGATCATGATGCCGTTCTTCCAATATTGCGTGAAGAGGGCGTAAAGGCCGGAGTCCTTGACCAGGCCCATCAGCGTCGAGCCGACGCTGAAGTTCGCCGCGGCGTCCGCGGCGGAGCCGCCCAGGTCTTCCTCGGCCTCGTCGATGTAGACCGGAACCAGCTGCGATACGTCGGTCACCAGCTCGCCGCTTTCGCCAGCGCCGTCGGCCGCAGGGGCCTCGAGCGTCGGCTCGGAGCTGGGCGCCGCATCCTCCGCCAGGACAGGCAGCGCCATAAACATACAGCACAGCGTCAAGGCGAGCAGCAAATGCAAAATCTTTTTCACAGCGCTTAACCCCTTTGCGTTTACTCGAGCACGACCAGCACGTCGCCGGAATTCACGGACGCGCCCTTGGCAGCCAGAACCTGCACGACCTTCGCGTCGCGCGGAGCCATGATTTCATTTTCCATCTTCATCGCTTCGAGCACGCACAGCACGGCGCCCTTCTTCACGGCGTCGCCTGCCTTGACCTTTACGTCCAGAATGGTGCCGGGCATCGGGCTCTTCACCTGCTCGCCTGCAGCGGCGGCAGCGGGCTTCGCGGCGGCCTTGGGCGCGGGCGCGGCCTTCTTCGGGGCGGCGGCAGGGGCAGGGGCGGCAACGGGCGCGGCGGCGCCGGCCTCGACCTCTTCGACATCGACTTCGTAGGTGCTTCCGTTGACGGTAATCATGAACTTGCGCATAAATGGATTTCTCCCTTCCGTTATTCAGATGCTCGTCTTACAGACGGCTGTAAATCTGTTCCTCGCGGCCGGCGCGGTTCCACGCCGGAGCGCCTACGCGCCGTATCTGGCGCACGACAAAGCCGGAATCGTCCGCGCTTTCGCCGCTCTCGTCCGCGAGCATCGCGGCGACGGCGGCGGTAATGACGGCGATAAGCTCGCCCTCGTCCTCTTCTTCCGCCTCGGGCTCAGCCTCTACGGCGGGCTCCACAGCCGGTGCGGCAGCCGCAGGCGTCTCCTTCTTCTGCAGGCCTTTCATCACGATCTCCATCAGCTTGATGCAGCCAATGAGGATGATGAGGCCCGCGAAGACGACCAGAATACCGACGACCATGACCTGCAATCCGTATAGAATCGTCGTTCCCATTTTTTGCTCTCCCCTTCACTTACAGCGGCATGTTGCCATGCTTCTTGGGCGGATTGGAATCGCGCTTGGACGCGAGCATCTCCAAAGAAGCGATCAGCAGCTTGCGCGTCTGCGCGGGATCGATCACGTCGTCCACACAGCCGTTCTCCGCGGCGTGCACGCCGTCGGCGACCTCGGACTCGTATTGGGCGGCGAGCTGCGCGCGCGCGCTGGCCACATCGCCCTTGGAATTTTTGAGTTCGTCCTTGTACAGCACCGCGACAGCCGCTTCGCCGGTCATCGGCGCGATCACGCTGCCCGGCCACGCATAGACGACGTCCGCGTTCGCCTTGCCGCCCAGCGCGACGTAGGCCGCGCCGACGGCCTTGCCGGTGACGACGGAAATCTTCGCTGTCGTCGCCTCGGTGTAGGCGAACATCATCTGGGCGACGGCGCTCAGCAACTCCTGCTGACGGGCGCTTTCCGCGACCATCAGGCCCTCGGTATCCACCAGGGTCACGACGGGGATGTTATAGCAGTCCGCAAAGCGCACGAACCGCGCGATCTTCTTCGCGCGCTTGTTGCACAGTTCTCCCGCGCCCGTGTGCACCACGGCCACCGTGCGGCCGCCCATCTTGCAAAGCGCCGTCACGGCCTGGCTGTAGCCCGCGCCGAACTCCAAAACGCTGCCCACGTCGCACAGCGCGGACAGAATCGTCTTCGCGTCCGCACCAGCCGTAAGGCCCTCGCACACGCGGTTGAGATCCTCCGCCGTATCCAGCGGCGCCTCCTCCAGATTGTTGAGCGGGAGCATCGAAAGGAGCGCGCGCGCCTTGACGAAGGCATCCGCCTCGCCGTCGCACACGAAGTCCGTTCCGCCCTGCGCGTTCATGGCCTCCGCGCCGCCGAGCTGCTCCGCGGTCTTGTTCACGCCATAGGTCGCGGAAAGCACCTGCGGGCCGCAGGAGAGCTTCGCGCCGACGCCCTTCACCATGATCGTCACGTCGCTCATCTCGCTCATCAGTGCCGCCGCGCCGACGCACGGCCCCAGAACCATGGAGATCATCGGAACGACGCCCGACATGCGCGCCATGCGCGCGAAGATATCCGCGTACGCCTCCAGCGCCAGAGCGCCCTCGTCTATGCGCGCGCCCGCGCTGTCGCACATCAGGACGACCGGCGTGCCGGTCTTCTTCGCCAGATCCAGAACCTTTGCGATCTTCTGCGCATGCTTCACGCCCACGCTGCCGCCCAGGACGGTGAAGTCCTGCGAAAGGACGTAAACCGGACGCCCCTCGATCGTGCCGTAGCCCGTCACGACGCCCTCCGCCTTGCCGTCGTGCGAGACAAGGACGTCCAGCTCGACAAAGCTCTGGCTGTCCAGCAGCGCAGAGACGCGCTCACGCGCGGTCATCTTGCCGCTTTTCTTCTGCTTTTCGACGCGGGCCGCATCTCCGCTAAGGATTTCCTGCTTGCGCGCCTGCACCTGCTGCAGATCTTGAATGGTGCTCATGCCGATATCGCCTCCGTAAATGGGTATTTTGTCCGGACAATGCCGGAAATTAGGAATGGGAAAAGTACCACTTTAGGCCAATTTCCTTTATTCCACAAACCCTTCCTATTTCCTGCTTGTTTGCGGAGAAAATAACGCAATTTTGATTTTTTATTTTCCGTCCTGATCCGGATCATTTCGCTGAATCAGGTACAGCTCCGGCGTGTCCTGGCGGGCGTTGACGAAGCGATGGTGCAGGGCGTTGAAGACCCGAACGTCCAGCGCGGCGATCCGCTGCGCAAGCGCGTCGCGTTCACGGTTCCCCTCCTCGTGACCGGGGTAGATGCAAACCGTCACGATGCCGCCTGGGGCGATCAGGGAAAGCGCCGCCTCCAGCGCCGCGAGCGTCGTATGCACGCGGGTGGTCACGCGCTTGTCCCCGCCCGGCAGCCACCCCAGGTTAAACATGACCGCTCTAACGCCGGGAGCGACGTGCTCCGCCATCGTCTCATGGCCGCCATGCACGAGCGTGCAGCGCTCCAGCAGCCCCCGGCCCCGCAGGCTTTCCCGCGTGCGCGTTACCGCTTCCGCCTGCACGTCAAAGGCGGTGACATGTCCGCCCTCTCCTACCAGCTCGGCTAAAAACGCCGTATCCTTTCCGTTGCCCATCGTCGCATCCACGACGCGATCGCCCGGACGCACTGTCTGCCGGACGTAATCCGCCGCCAGGCAGCGCGCGTTTCGAAGCGTAAAGCCCATAAGCACCCCCCTGTTCTTTCTTTACCATTATAGCGCACCCCGCGCCGCAAGCCTAGTGCGAGTTGATTTTTCCTATAAAAGTGGTATCATATAGAAGCATACAGCGTAAGAAAGGAGCTCCCTTCATGAACGAACACGAAGGCTGTGAACCCTCGCAGTGCGGCACGCTGCCCGCCTGTGCAGGCTGTCATTCGAACCCCGCCAACAAGCAGGAGCCGGAAAAGAAGAAGGCCCCGGAGGTGCGCAAGGTCATCGGCGTCGTCAGCGGCAAGGGCGGCGTGGGCAAGTCCCTGGTGGCCGCGCAGCTCGCCGTGCTGCTGCGCCGCAAGGGCTATGACGTCGGCATCCTGGACGCCGACATCACCGGCCCCTCCGTGCCGAAGATGTTCGGCATCAGCGACAAGGCCATGGGCGACGGCGAAACCATCCTGCCCGCGCGTACCCACAACGACATCAAGCTCATGAGCGTCAATCTGCTGCTCGAGGAAGAGGACATGCCCGTCATCTGGCGCGGCCCGGTCATCTCCGGCGTCGTCACCCAGTTTTGGGAAGACGTCGCCTGGGGCAAGCTGGACGCCATGGTCATCGACATGCCCCCGGGAACGGGCGACGTGCCGCTGACGGTCTTCCAGTCCATCCCGGTGGACGGCATCGTCGTCGTTACCACCCCGCAGGACCTGGTCGGCATGATCGTGCGCAAGGCCGTCAACATGGCGAACATGATGAACATTCCGGTGCTGGGCATCGTGGAAAACATGTCCTACGCCGTGTGCCCCGACTGCGGCAAGCAGATCCACGTCTTCGGGGAAAGCCACGTCGCAGAGGAGGCCGCAAAGCTCGGCCTGCCGGTGCTCGCGCGCCTGCCCATCGACCCGCAGACCGCGCATCTGTGCGATGCGGGCGAGATCGAGCGCGTGGACGGCGCGGCGCTCAAGGACGCGGTGGACGTCATCGAAGCACAAATCGGGCTGCTGCTGTAAAGGCACGCAGCGCCTCTATAATGAAACTAGCGAACGTCTCGGTTGGCGTTCGCTAGTTTCATTTTATCCTGTTAGAACCCCTGTTCTGTACATATACCGATTGATTAAAAAGCATTCTCCATTTCAATCATAAGCGCGAGGTGATCCAGTTCCCTGACAAACTCACGTGCAGACAGCAATCCGGCTGCAAATTGATCCTCTTTTTGTTTAAGCGTCCATCCAACATCTGTTGCAATAGAGAAGATGCCCGGCGCCGGGAAATAAAGCTCGTCTACATAACCTTGGTAATTATGCAGTTGTTCCGGGGACACATCATATTTGCGTTGCCCAATGCTTTCGAGCATATTTTTATAATTGTTTAAACTGATTTCCAAGTCTTTCTGCTCGTCCACATCCAATTCTGGAGATGTCAGCTCTGCCTCGATGTTTTCGATATAGTTAACGGTGCGCGCATACTCCGTCTCATAATTGGGGTTTAACACGGGCTCCGCCTCACGATATAGCAGGGCTCTGTCCAAATCCGGTATATTTGTCACAAGGCGCTCTAACAGCTCGATTGCGAGCGCTTCCTTCTCCGTGCCAGCTTTGACTGCGCTCATCGATATGTACGACTTGATGAGGCGCGGTTGCTCTTGGTTGACACGCATAGAGATAATGCCTGAATCACTGATCTTCGGCCATCTATTAGAGGCTACATTGTCTATCAACTGCATGCTGCCCTTTGTGACCGGTTCGCTATAGTAAATCGCCGCACCGACCTCCTTGACCCTTTCTAAAAGCGAGACCAATGTATCATTTTCAAACCTAAGCGGCTCTCCGGCATATTGCAGCTGCATGATGTAGTTTTCAATCAGCATTTCAGTCAACCAACGGGTGTAGGAGTATTCGGTGTAGAGCGATTCCACCCAACGGTTATTTATGCTGATTTGCGGCTCGGGGTTTTCATCAATCCGCTCCGTCCACGCTTCCAAAAAATCAAGAAACGCAGGAAAGGTGTCGGGCACATCCGCATCAGACAGCCCCGCAGCTTCCCATCCTTCCATATTGATAGCCCAGAAGTTGAAGCTCACCATGGATGGAACCGCAAAGATTTTTCCCTCCTGCTCGGCCTGGGCGACGATGGATGGATGCATCTTGCTCAATTCATTGCGGATCGTTTCACTTCCGGACAAATCGACGCAATATCCCTTCGTCATGACCTGCTGACAATCGAAAAACAAGCTGTTTAAATCGTAAACGTCCGCGTCAAACTCCCCCGTCAGCAGCGCAGCGACTAGTCCTTCGAGAGTACTGTAATCTTGGTCCGACCATACGCACTCGATATCCGGGTGCGCAGCCTGAAAGAGCTTAAATCCGTCGTTTTGATCTGAAACGCGATAGAGCTTTAACGTCTCTGCTCCGGCGGGCACTCCATAAGCCGCACATAGCAGAATGGTCAGAAGATAAGCTATTGTTTTTTTCATCACGTACCCCGCTTTCATTTTTGCTCATGTAAGGTGGGCCGCCCCCATATCTGTGTAGTAACAGCAGTATGAGGCGGCCCGGTGTATATTCGTTAAAGAAATATCCATCTACGGTAAGCGGAGCTCATGCCCCATCGCGATCATCAAGGCGACCGCGAATCTCCGTATCCCTCGCGCCGTAACCGAAACCGGGGTTATAAGCACATAGACGGCACTGTCTATTCGAGATACCCTTTCCCTGAATCACCAAAAGAATCAGACATCCATTACAAAATATAGGGGAGTTTTTTGAATACCGCCCTGCTGATACGCGCTCATTTCCGCTTCGCCTCGTACTCCTCCCGCGTCATCGAATAGCACAGCTCGTCGCAGACTTCGCCGCTCAATACCCGCACGTGCGCCCGCCGCAGCGTCCCCTCGTACATGAAGCCCAGCTTTTCGATCACCCGCCTGGACCGGGCGTTAAAGTCGAAGTGACAGATGGAGATGAGCTCGAGCCCCATGCGCTCAAAGCCGTAGGAAATCGCCGCCCCGGCTGCCTCCGTCATCAGCCCTCTGCCCCAAAAGGGCCTGGCCAGCACGTAGCCCAGCGAGCGCGCCGCCGGGTTGGAGCGCTTTGCGTCCTCCTCCAGCCCGAGGGAGCCGATGACCCGCCCGGACGCCCGCTCCTCGATGGCCCAAACCTCTCCCCTCTCCTGAAACATCGCGATGATTCTCTTTGATTCCTCCACGTCCGCGTGCGGTTTCCAGCCCGCGTTCGGCCCGACCTGCGGATCCTGCGCGTAAGCGTACAGATCCTGCGCGTCCTCCATGCGCCAGGGCCGAAGCAAAAGCCGCTCCGTCGTCACCGTCTCCATGTCCTCGCCTCCCGCTCCGCAAAGTGCGGATTGTTTGAGGGGAATTATACGCGCCTTCCCGCCCCCCGTCAAGCGTTTAACCGAAGCGAAACGGCGCATACTGAAGGGGAGGAGGGATTGCATGGCTTCCATATGGGAACTGGATTTTGACGTGGCCCCCCGCCCCATGCTCAAGGAGGACAGCGAGTGCGACGTCTGCGTCGTCGGCGGAGGGATGGCGGGCATCCTTACCGCGCACGCCCTGCAAGAGGCGGGGCTTCGCGTCGTGCTGTTGGAGGCGGGACGCCTGCTCGGCGGGCAGACGCGCGGAACCACCGCAAAGATCACCGCGCAGCATGGGCTTTGCTATAAGCGCCTGATCGATACGCTGGGCGAGGAACGCGCGCGCGCCTATGCGCTGGCGAACGCCCGTGCCATCGACGCGTACCGGAGGCTCGTCTCGCGCGAGGACATCGACTGCGCGCTGGAGGAACGGGACGCCTATCTTTACACCCTGCAGGATCCGCAGCCGCTAAAGGAGGAAGCGGAGGCCTGCCGCCTGCTGGGGCTGGACGCGGCCTTCACGCGCGAGACGACGCTGCCCTTCCCCGTCGCGGGCGCCGTGCGCATGCGCGGGCAGGCACAGTTTCATCCCCTGCGCTTTGCGGACGCCCTAAGCCGCAGTCTTACCGTCTACGAAAACACCCGCGTCACGCAGGTCGAGGAGGGCTGTGTGCACACGGAATGCGGCAGTGTCCACGCAAAGCACGTCGTGCTCTGCACGCATTTCCCCTTTCTCAACACGCCCGGCTATTACTTCATGCGCATGCACCAGGAGCGCTCCTACGTGCTGGCGCTGGAGGGGGCAGCGCTCCCGGACGGCATGTTCTACGGCACGGATGCGGAGGGGCTTTCGCTTCGCACGAGCGGCCCGTACCTGCTTCTCGGCGGCGAAAACCACCGCTGCGGCGAAAACACCTCCGGCGGGTGCTACGAGCGCCTGCGCCGCGCCGCCAGGCAGCTTTATCCTGAGGCGCGGGAGGCGGCGCACTGGTCCGCGCAGGACTGTATGACGCTGGACGGCCTGCCCTACGCCGGGCGCTTTTCCAGCGCCACCCCGCACCTGTACGTCGCCACGGGGTTTGGCAAATGGGGCATGACGAATTCCATGGCCTCCGCCCTGCTGCTGCGCGACCTTATCACGGGAAAGGACTGTGCCTACGCCGCAGCCTACGACCCGCAGCGCTTTACGCCCTCGGCCTCCGCAAAGCTGCTGATGGAAGAGAGCGTTCAGGCCGTGAAGGGCCTTTCGCGCACAGCCTTCACCCCGCCGCGCGCGGAGCTGGAGGCCCTGCCTGCGGGCCACGGAGGCGTCATCGAGTGCGGCGGGGAAAAGCTCGGCGCATACAAGGACGAGGCGGGCGAGGTCTACCTTGTTTCTCCCACATGCCCGCACCTGGGCTGTCAGCTTGAATGGAACCCGGACGAAAAGAGCTGGGACTGCCCATGCCATGGCTCCCGGTTCGATTTTCGGGGAAACCTGATGAGCGGCCCCGCCCAGCATGGATTGAGCGCGCAGTAAACGTAAAGTCCCCGCCCCTGCGCCGCGAAGGCGCGCAGAGGCGGGAACTTTGCGTTTCAAGGCTTCTCAGGCCGGCCTCACCTTTTTTCGACCGGTACCTGAATTTCCGTGAGCCAATCCTTCGCATCCGCGCGGTTCCACGGGCCGTCGATATAGCTTTCGCGGATGTTGCCGCAGATGCGGTACCCGTTCTGCTCGGCCCACTTGATCGCGTAGGCATAAGCATCGCTGAGCTCTTCGTAAGGGCCGCGGTGCAGTACGGACGCCACCGTCACCGCTGGCATCTCTTTAAACGTGATATCCTCTGTGTCCCTGCCGTGGCTCGTCACTGCCTGGCAGACAGCGACGCGGATGTCGTGGTCGCGGTACTCGCCGTCCAGATAGATATTAAAGCAGTACTCCGGCTTGACGCACTGAATGCCGGGGTTTTGCGCGTTCACCTGGCTCCTGATAGCGGGCATAAGCTCGTTCAACGCCGCATAATCGGATAGAACGCGCTCGGCGTAAAACACGGTAAAAGCGGGAATTTCCTTGATGACAGCCTGATAATCCATGAGATGACCCTCTTTCTGTTCCGAAATGTAGGTTTGCAGCCGAAAGAACTGGTTCGCGACGCGTTCCCGTTCGGCAGCGAGTTCGCCCAGCCGTCTCTCCAAGATGCTGTTCACGTTGCGGCCGTCAACGATCTCAGCGATTTCTGGAATGGAAAAACCCATCTGACGCAGCGCGATGATCTGATTTAGCCGGAAGAGCTGATCCGTCGTATAATAACGGTAACCGCTTTCCGCGTCGATGTGCGCGGGTGCGAGCAGCCCTTCCTCGTCGTAGTGGCGAAGCGTCTTGATGGTAACCCTGCCGAGCTTTGAAAACATGCCGATCTGAAACATTCGTCGCCTTCCTCTCTTTCACAAGGATATCCTATAGCCTCCCGTAACCGGAGAGTCAAGATCTATTTTCATCTTTTTTATTGAGCCGCTCCCCGCTGCGTGAAAAGAGCGCTCATTGCCGTCCGCAATGAGCGCCCGCTCCAATCCTTCTATCCTTCAAAGTCCTCAAAGCGAATCCGCATGCTGGCCTTCACGAGGTTCATGCACTGCGTCCAGTTCATCCTGCCCGTATTGAGGCACAGGTCGTAGTTGCGCGCGTCCTGCCAGTCCTGGCCGGTGAAGTACCGGTAATACTCCGCGCGCCGCTTGTCCGTCTTGCGGATGAGCCGCTCGGCCTCCTGCTCCATCAGACCGTTGAGCTCGCGCACGGTGGCGATGCGCGCCTCCATGGGCGCGTGCACGAAGAGCTTGAGCACGTTCTCCCGTTCGCGCAGGATGTAGTCCGCGCATCGCCCGACGATCACGCAGTCCTCCGTGTCGCAAAGCGTTTGAATGACGCGCGCCTGATAGCGAAACAGGTTTTCGTCGGAGATGAAATCCTCCTGATCGGGCGGGGAGGGCACAAACTCGCCGCCGTTCATCGTACGGATCGCCCGGAAGAGGGAAAAACCCTTGGTGCGCTCGTCCGCCTGCGCGAACAGCGCCTCGCTGATGCCGCTGTCGATCGAAGCGAGCTGCATGATCTCTCGGTCGTAGAAGTTGTAGCCCAATTCTCCGGCGAGCATTTGCCCGATCCGCCTGCCGCCGCTGCCGTATTCGCGCGCGATGGTAATCACATGCGTTCCCATAACAGAGCCCCCTTTGCGCTGCGCGGTTCAAACCTTTTTTCCTGTCTATAGTATACAATATTTTGCCCGAAAGAACAACAAGGGCGAGGCAAGGTATCCCCCTGCTTCGCCCATCGGCAGCGCCGCCCTGACTGCCAGCAACATTTCCCGCGTCGCGCCGGTCCGCTATGCGCCCGCGTTGCGCAGCAGCGCCTTCATGCCCACACTCCGCGTTTAATCGACGGCCTCGCCGTGAACGCAGACCCTTCCGCCGTCCGGGCACCTGGCGTCGAACTGCCGCGAGCGCGCATTTCCATAGTCCAGCTCCGCGCCGTTTTGCAGCGCGTAGACGAACGGGTAGATGCCGTGCCATAGCTCGTGGCACAGCGGCGGACAAACGTCCTCGACCTCAAATACGTCGCCCTTCTTGCAGTAGCCACCCCGGCAGCGGCTCTCCGTGATCGTAAGCCGAACCTTTCCCATCGCACACGCCTCCAGCCACGTTTACTTCGATTTCATCATAATGGCAGGGTGATCCTTCCCGTCAGCAGCAGCCCCAGAAAAACCGCGCCCGTGAGGGACAGCAGCACGCCGAGCGCGGCAAGGCAAAGGCCCGGTTTCCGTGGGATTTTCGCCGTTCTTCCTCCCAAAGCGGCAAGCGCGACGCCCACAACAAGCGCAAGCAGGCTGAGGAACACGTACATAAACGCTCCGCCCCTTCTCTATAATCCGCGTTTACAGCTTTTGAATGAGCTCGACCTTTTCCCGGTTCGGGCCCTCCAGAATGAAGAACCGCACGCCCCGTTCCCAGAAGGGCAGGAAGCGAATTTCCTCCTGCGCCATGGGCAGGTTCATCGCCCGGCACGCCGCGTGCGCCGCGTCGACGTCCTTCACGCTCAGCGCGATGTGATCCACCGCGCCCGCCCGCATCGCGGCCTGGCCGTTTTGATACGCCTCGATCACAAAGCCGTCCCGGCCCAGGAAGACGACGCGCTCGCCCGCGTTGTCCGTGTCGCAGAGGATCGCAAAGCCCAGCTTCCCGTAGAAATCGACCGTCGCGCGCATGTCGTTTGTGGGCAGGCCGACGTGGTCGAGCCCGCTGATGTTCTGTTTGATGTCCATTCGTTCGCCCTCCTCAAAGCATCATCAAAGCCCCCTGCGTCAGCAGCGCCGCCGCGCACGCGCCCAGCGCGACGAGCACCATCGAGCGCCCGCGCCAGGCCATGAAAAACGCCGTCGCCGTTCCCGCCAGGGAAGAGATGCCGTTCCCGGTCGAATAGAGGATGTCCGGAAACGTCATCGCCCCCAGCACCGCGTAGGGCACATAAAATAAAAAGGATTGAATGAAACGATTGTGCAGCTTGCGCTGAAAGAGCGCAAGCGGGATCATGCGGATGAGGTAGGTCACGCCCGCCATCACCAAAACGTACAGGCAATACGTCCTCGCGTCCATTTACTCAGCCTCCCGGATCGGAAAGAGAATCGCGCCCAGCGCCGCGGCGAGCACCGCGCACAGGATGATCGCAAACCCGCTGGAAATAAACGAAAGCGCGGGCACGTAGCGAAGAATGCAGCTCACCCCCGTCGAGGCGAGCACCACGAGCCGCACGTTTTTGTGCGCCCGCGCGGGCGGCAGGATGATGGCCAGGAACATGCCGTAAATCGCGATGCCGAGCGCCTGCGTGATGAGGCTGGGCAACAGCGCGCCCGCTGCCGCGCCCAGCAGCGTGCCGCCCGCCCATCCGAAATAAGGCAGGCAGACGAGGCCCAGCAGGTAATCCCGACCGACCTTGCCCGGCTGGCTGCTGGCGACGGCGAAAATTTCATCGGTGTTCCCAAATGAGATCAGCACGCGCCACAGCGTCGTCATGCTTCCATCTAGGCGCTGCGAGAGCGACAGCGACATCAGCGCGTAGCGCAGGTTGATGATAAGCTGCGTCAGCGCCATTTCAAAGAGCGGCGCAGCGCTCAGCATCAGCGAAAGGCCCGCGAACTGCCCCGCCGAGGTCAGATTGGTCATGGAGATAAAAACCGCCTGAAACGGCGTCAGCCCGCCGCCCACGGCCTGAATGCCGAAAGCGAACGACACGGACAGATACCCCAGCGCGATGGGGACGCCGTGGCGCAGGCCGCGCGCGAAGTCTTCCTTACGCAAACAGCTCGCCTACCAGCCGGTTGACCAGCCCGCCATCCGCCTTGCCCTTCACGCGGGGCATGAGGTTTTTCATGATCGCGCCCTTTTCCTTCGCCGTGGGCTTCTCGACGTTCATCTCCGCGAGCACCTGGCGGATGACCTCGCGAATCTCGTCCTCGCCCATCTGCCTGGGGGCAAATTCACTGTACACCGCTATGCGAAGGCGCGATTCGTCGATGATGTCGGTACGATCCGCGGGCGCGCTGTCCAGCGTCTCCTGCGCCTGCTTGATCTCCCGCAGGATGACCGCGTTCTCCTCCTCCTCCGTGAGATCCGCACGCTTGTCGATGAACTTCGCCTTGAGCGCGGAAAGCAGCAGCGACAGCGCTTCCTTCCGGGGCTTATCCTTAGCCTTGAGCGCCGCCATCATTTCGGCGCGCACCTGATCCATCTTGGACATTCCAAGTACCTCCTTATATGCGTCTTGCGTACCTTATTTTATCGCCGCCCGGCGCGCTTGTCCAGTATTTTCGCGCTGCTTTCAACGCCGCTCAGCCGAGCGCCGTCAGCTTTTCGCGGTTCTTCGCGTAATAGAGGAAACCCGCCAGATCCGCGAGGAACCACCCGATGGGCACGGACATCCAGATGCCAGCGACTCCGACCGCCGGAATCGCCGAAAGCAGGTAGGCGAGCGCGACGCGCGTACCCAGCGAGATCACCGTCAGCACCACCGACATGCCTGGCCTGCGCACCGCGCGGTACAGACCGTAGAGCAGGAAGAGGCAGCCGATGCCGCAGTAAAACGAGCCCTCGATCCGAAGGTACTGCACGCCCGTCGCGATGATTTCCGTCTCCTCGGGCCGGACGAAGATCAGCATGAGCGGTCGGGCAAACGCGAAGACGAGCACCGTCACGGCCACGCAAAAGCTTGCCGCCGTGAGCACCGCGCTTTTGATGCCGCGCCGGATGCGCTCCGTCCTGCCCGCACCGTAATTCTGCGCGATGAACGTGGAAAAGGCGTTGCCGAAGTCCTGCACCGGCATGTACGCGAACGAATCGATCTTCACCGCCGCCGCGAACGCCGCCATGACCGTGGGCCCAAAGCTGTTGACGAGGCCCTGTACCATGAGCACGCCGAAGTTCATCACCGACTGCTGCACGCAGGTGAGCACCGAAAGCTGCGATATTTCCCGTACCACGGCGCGATCCATGTGCATGTGCCGCCGGGAAATGCGCACAGCGGGCATGCGCAGCAGGGAATACGCCATAAGCCCCGCGCCCGATACGAACTGGGCGATGACCGTCGCAAAGGCCGCGCCCTTCACGCCCCAGGAAAAGACCAGCACGAACAGCAGATCTAGCGCGATGTTGAGCACCGCCGAAACCGCGAGAAACAGCAGCGGCACCGCGGAGTTGCCCATGCCGCGCAGCAGCGAGGCGAAGAAGTTGTACAGGAACGTCGCGACGATTCCCGCAAAGATCACCAGCAGGTACCCGCGCATCATGCCGTAAACCGCATCCGGGATGCGCAGGAAGCGCAGGATCGGATCGATAAAGGCGTACACCGCCGCGTTCAGCACGAGGGAGACCGCGCCGATGAGCACGAAGGAGGCGAAGATGCCGCGGCGCATGCGCTCCTCATCCCGCGCGCCGAAGCACAGCGAAAAGAACGCCCCGCTACCCAGGCAAAGCCCCAGCAGGATCGAGGTGAGAAACGTCATCAGCGTGTACGCGGAGCCGACCGCCGCCAGGGCGTTCGCGCCCAGCGCCTGACCGACGATGAGCGTATCCGTAATGTTGTAAAGCTGCTGGAGCAGATTACCCAAAATCATCGGCAGCGCGAAGCGGAGCATCGCCCCCGTCACGCTGCCCTCCGTCAGGTCCCGTTGCATATTTCCTCTCCCATGCCTTTTTCAAAAATGTTTCGCCCGGCGCTTAGCCGGACAGACGTTTTTTCATTATACAGCCAATTTTTCTTTTTGAAAAGGCGTTTGCGCTTTCCCGACCGCACAAAAGCGCGGTCCCTTTGAAGCCGCGCTCGTATCAAATCACGCTTCCACCGTGAAGCACGCATTCATCGTTTTTCTTCGCGCCAGGAAAGACCTTCCCGCGGCCCTGAAGAAACCACGTAAAATCCTCCTGAACGCTGCAATGACAGATCATATCCCCTTCGCAATAGAAGGGCCCGGCACGCGGACGCAGGCGGGTTCCTCGCCCCGCAGCAGCGCGCCCGGGACGCCCGGAGCGGACGTTGCCCAAGACGTGCCCAACGCGCTCACATTTGATGCCGACAGAAATTTAAGCACGACGGCACAGGCACGGCATGTTACAATACAGGCATCCATACTGGAGGGGGCGCCATATGAAACACGTCGACGCGCAAACCGTCCTGCCGCCCAACCTGCTTGACGCCGTTCAGGAATACGTACAGGGAACCTATATCTACATCCCTGTGCGCCCGAAAAAGCGGCAGCCGTGGGGTGCCGGAACGGCCTACAGGCGCGAACTAGCGCTACGCGACCAGCTCATATTCACCCGGCGATTGGAGGGTGTCTCCGTTCCCAGCCTCGCTCGAATTTTTCACCTGTCCGAGCAGACTGTGCGCAGAATCGTACATAAAAGGAGAGAAGCTATGCAAGACGTCGAAAGCATCATCCGTTCATCCCTCATGCGCTGGGGCCTCGACGCACCCCTTACGCAAATCCACAATTCCGCATGGCAAGTCGGAACGCAGTATATCGTCAAGACGTATACACACCTGCCGTCCCTTGAGCGAAACGTCCTCACAATGCGGACGCTGCGCGGACTCAGCATTCCCGTGCCTGAGGTCGTCCCACTTCTGGAAGGAGGGGACTGCTGCGCTCAGGATGGCCTGTATCTGCTGCTCACCACGCGGCTTTCCGGCAGCAATGTCGTCAAAGTCAGCGCCTGTCCGGATGATTGGTTCCGCGCGATGGGCGGCATCCTTGCGCGTCTGCACACCGCCTTTCGGGCATGCGAAATGTCGATTCCCTGCTGGCAAAACAGCCTGCTTGCGGAACTGCAGGGATGGATTTCCGACGTCCTCGCGCAGCATCCCTGCGACGCCCTCCCGTGCGATGCTTTGGCGGAAACGCTTGCGGCGCTCGCGCCGGTATACGATAAACTGCCGCAGCAGCTCATACACCGGGACGTACATCTGGGCAACTTTCTCTTCGACCACGGCGTATTCTCGGGCTATATAGACTTCGACCTGAGCCAGAGGAACGTCCGCATCTTTGACCTGTGCTACTTCATGCTGGGGCTCCTGCTGCGGGAAAACGCGGACTTTCTCGATGAGACGCGCTGGTTTTCCGCGCTGCAGCAGGTGCTTCTCGGCTACGACGAGGCGCTCCCCCTGCTGGCTGTCGAAAGAGACGCCATCCCCAGCGTAATGAAGGGCATTGAACTGCTCTTCGCCGCCTATTTCACCGCGCAGGGAGACGCTCGTCTGGCAGAGGTCTCCGCCGGGCTCTATCGCTTTGTCAGGGAAAACGAATCACGTATTCGACGCGTGGCGAGGATGTAATTCCTCCCAGCCCATCGCTCTCCCCCATCTCACGTCAGGCGAAGCAGGAGAGCACGACCTCCATCGCCGCGCGCATGCCCGTGCGCAGCGAGGACAGGCGCACCCATTCCTCGCGCGTGTGCGCGCCGCCGCCCTCGTATACGCCGAAGCAAGCCGCGGGGATACCCATCGACAGGGGAATGTTGCAGTCGGTGGAGGCCGCGCCCGTGGGCACGCGCCGCCCGGTTGCGTGCTCGATCGCGTCAAGGCACCTTTCGGTCAGCTCCCGCTGGCGCGCCGGATCCACGTCGCCCATGCAGGGCCGCTCCCCGATCATCTCCACCGAAACGTCGAGTCCGCGCGCCCGGAAGCCGTCGATCACCCGCTCAAACGACGCCTTCATCGCGGCCAGGCACTCGCGGGCGTTGGAACGGTACTCGTAGAGCATCGACGCCTCCTGCGCGATGGTATTGACCGACGTGCCGCCCTCGACCACGCCCACGTTGTAGGTCGTAACGCTTCCCTCCGGCCCCTCGGGAAGCGTCTGGCCGTACAGCGCGCAGACGATTTCGGAAAGCGCGTGGATGGCGTTTCTGTTTCCAAAGCTTGAAAAGCTGTGCCCGCCCTCGGTGCGCACCGTCACGCGATAGCGCGCGGAGCCGACCGCCAGGTTGCACAGGGAGTGAATCGTCGAATCCAGCGAGACGAAGGCGTCCACCCGCGCGCCGTAGCGCGCCATGACAGCCCGGCAGCCCTTCAAATTGCCCAGCCCCTCCTCGCAGGAATTGGCGACGAAGAGCACGCCCGTGCGCGGCGCAAGGCCCCGCTGCGTCACGTAGCGCGCGATGAGCATCAAGACCGCCAGATTCGCGGTGTCGTCGCCCACGCCCGGGCAGTACATCACGCCGTCCTTCACGGATAACGGCATGGGCTCCATGTCCGGGAACACCGTGTCCGTGTGCGCCATGAAGACGCTCGCGCGGCCGTGCTCCGTCACGCCCACGGGGTACACGACGTTCAGCGCCTCGTCGATGTAAACGCCCTCCGCGCCCGCGCTCTCCAGCCAGTCCTTCACGAACCGGGCCCGGCGCTCTTCGCGCCCCGATGGCGCGGGAATCGCGCACAATTCGGCCAGCAGAGCGCAAAGCTCCTCCTGGCAGCCGTCAATATAGGAAATCGCCGCCGCGTCAAGCCATGTATTCATCGAATGATTCTCCCTTCGTCGCGTAAAAGCTCCCCGTCTTCTTCGCCCCGCACGCCTTAGAATCCTGCCTGCGGCCTTGAAAGCGCGCCGCGTTTCGCCTATAATGGTGCAAACCCGGTCGAAAGGGGATGCATCATGTCGAACGCCTTAATGGAGTCCATGGACTATCTCGTCCATCAAAACAGGATGCTCGCAGGGCTCAGCGTAGCCTACGGCACCGCAAGCGATCACCGCAGCGCACTGTGCGGAAACGCGCAGGAGGTGCTCATGGATGACGGCGGCGCGTTTTATCCTGCGCCCCGTCCGCTGACGCCTCGAACGCTTTACGACCTCGCCTCGCTCACGAAGCTGTTCACCTGCCTGTGCGTGCTTCGCCTCGCGCAGGAGGGACGCCTTTCTCTGGATGAAACGGTCGGCGACGCGGACCCGCGCTTTTACAACCTGCGATCCGTGACCCTCGGCGACGCGCTCTGCTTCCGCGCGCACCTGCAATCCAGCGAGCGCATCGATGCGCAGCCTACCCGCGAGGCCGCGCTCGCCCTCGTCTACGGCATCTCCCCCGCCGCGCCCCCGCCCGTAAAGCTCTATTCGGACATGAACGCGCTGGTGCTGGGACACGTCGTGGAGCGTCGGGCGGGCATGCCCCTCTACGACTTTATGCAGGAGACGATCCTGCGCCCGGCAGGCATGACGGAGACGTTCGCCCGCGTGCCCGAGGAGCGCCTCGCGGACTGCGCGAACTACAACTACGAGCACCGCCTGTTGGGCTCGCGCGCCCTCCTGCGCACGGACGCCGCGCCCGGCACGCCGCACGACCCGAAGGCGCGCGTTCTGGGACTGGGCGGCGAGGCGCTTTGCGGCCACGCGGGCCTTTTCAGCACGCTGCCCGACATGGTGCGCCTTTGCCAGGCGCTGCTCGCGGGCGAAATCCTGCCGCCCGCCTGCGTGCTGGAGATCGGCTGGAACCGAACCGGCCGGCCCAACGGCGACGGCACGTTCGTTCAATATCTGGGGTATCAGTGCTTTTGCAAGCACCCCCTCCAGCGCCTGTCCGAGGTGCCCGTCTACATGGGCGAGGGCGCCTTCGGCCTCAGTGGGTTTACGGGCAACCACCTGTCGCTCGACCCCGTGCGCGGCATCTTCACGCTGTTTCTGGGAAACCGTGTGCACAACCGCATCACGACGCTGGTGCCGCCCCCCGGACGCGGCGAGGGGGATTACGGGCTGGACGCGGACTTTGCGGGCGCGTTCCCCTGGCCCGGCGGCGGGCCCGCGGTCTACTCCTCCATCCATTACGTCTATCAAAAGGACAAGCGCCTTCACGCGCCGATCGAGGCGGACATGAAAGCGCTTGGGTGGATCGACGGTTAATTCTCGGCGCGAAAGCCCTTGCCGATGATCTCGCTCGTGTTGGTGATGAGCATGAACGCGTGGGGATCGATCGCCTTGACGTGCTGACGCAGCCTGACCGCCTGACCGCGCGTGACGACGGTGACGATGATCTTGCGCTGCTTATGCGTAAAGGCGCCCTCGCCGTCGTAGGTGGTCGCGCCGCGGTTGAGCTCGCTGACGATGAAACGGCAGATAGGATCGGGGTGCTCGGTCATGATCGTAAAAAACTTGCACAGGTTGATGTTCTCGATCACCCCGTCCACCATCAGCGACTTCATGCCCAGCCCCAGCAGGGAAAAGAGGCCCGTCTTGATCCCGAATACCGCCGCGGAGCCGATGACGATGAACACGTCCGTCAGCAGCAGCGCGCGGCCGATATCCATGCGCGTATACTTCTTGAGCAGCACGGCCACGATGTCCGTGCCGCCGGTCGAGGCGTTCATATTGAAGAGAATCGCCGACCCAAAGGCGGGCAGCATGACCGCGAACACCAGCTCCAGCAGTGGCTCGTCGGTGAAGGGGGCGGCCATGGGGTAGACGCGCTCCAGCAGGAACGTGATGCCCGACATGAGCAGGCTGGCGTAGGCGGTCGCGAGGCCGAACCTGCCGCCCAGCGCGGAAAATCCGATGACGAGCAGCGCCGCGTTCAGGATGAGCTGAATCGTGCCCGGCGTCATGTTCGGAATGACGGCGCCGAGGATAACCGCAAGGCCGCTGACGCCGCCGGTCGAGAAATGATTCGGAAATTTGAAAAAATAAACGCCGATGGTGACCAGAAGCGTGCCAAACGTCAGCTTGAGAAAATAGGTCAGCTTTTCGTTCATCTGTAATTCCCCGTCCGCTCCAATATTTGCAAACAGTTTAGCACAGTGCGTCCGAATTTTCAACGTGTAGTTCTTCCCACCACAGGGCACAATGCACCCGGAGGGATCTTGCATGAACTATCGAAATCTTTCTGAATTGCTCGAGCGCGACGATAAGGCCCGCTCGCTCTTCGACACGCTTTCGCCCGCCGCGCAAAGCGCCCTTGCGGCGAACGGGGAATCGATCGCGTCCATCGACGACCTGCGGCGCTATTACGCGCTCTTTCGCAGCGGCGAACGCCGCGTGTGAGGGCTGTGAAGGCTCTGAGGATTCCCTTTATAATATACTTTTCCCTATATAGCGCGCTATAGGATCAGCCTTCACAGCTTTCACAGCCTTCACGCGAACCCTTCGCGTTGCCGCCGTCAGCCGTTGCCGGGCCAGAAGCAGGCCTGCCTTACATACCCCACGCGGCCGTCCTCCGTCATCACCAGGAACCATTCGTCGCCGTGGACGCCGACGATGAAATGGACGGCGTCCCATGCCAGCGCCATCGGCTGTGAACGCTCGTCCGGCGCGCTGTAAATCATCACGTCCCGATGCTCGTCTTTAACGCATAGCTGAGGAAACGCGCATTGAACGCTCCGCATGTCGTCACCGAAAGCGAGGAATTCCGTCATCATCCAGCCTTCCAGGCCTTCGCCCTCGCCTGCGCGCACGTGGGCCCAGTCGCCCCGCACGTCGAGCACACGCACCGGCATGCGGTTGTAGAACTTGCCGTACGACGCCGCATTGCGGTCGGGCGCCGCGCGAAGGTGCAGGCGGTCGGCGGGGTTGGGGTTGTTTACCACGGCATAATCCCGGCTGTCGAGCTGAGAAAGCGCCTCGTCCTGCGATTCGGGCAGGCTCATCAGATCCACTTTCAGCAGGTCGCTCCATGGATGCGTGCCGTACGTATACTCGTTGTTGCTCCCGACAGACGGGAAGCCATCGCACACGTAGTTCACGCCTGCGGCGAAATCATCATCCGCCATGACCCAGTTGAGCGAATACGCCCCGCCGGCTTCGCCGCTGCGCAAAAAACCGTAAAGACCATTCTGATTGTCCAAAATGAGTATGATTTCTCCTTCTGACGCGTGGAAGGTATCAAGACGCGCCCCCTGCGGCAGCGTGCTCGTTTCGGCCGTCGAATACCGTTTTTCCGCGTCATTCCACGTCGCGATGACGATGCGCCGCGCGCCGTCCGCCGCCTCGGCGAGCAAAATCAGCTCCTCACGATGTGCGGAGAAATCCAGCAGCGAATCGCCCGCATCCAGCAGCACCCCCGCCATTTCGCGCAGCAGTTCATCCGTAACCACTCCGGGCTGCTGCGCAAGCGCTTCGATGTCGAAGCTAGAAAGATTCGCCATGCGTTCCTCAAACGCCGCGCTCACCGGAATCGGCGCAACATTCCGGGCGTCGAGGATGTTGTCGTTTTCGTCCGTCCGATAATAGGTATACGTCAGATACCCCTCTCGCAGGGCGGCCTGCCATTCTTCAAGCCCTCGAAAAATGGAAATGCTTCCCAGTCTCCAAATTCCGTCCTCGCCCTTTACCGCGTGCAGCCGGTATCTCGGATCTGCATAGCTGCAAAAGAGCACGTCGCCGCCTGTGTCGATGAAAAGGCTGGGCAGCCTGTCCCCCTGAAAAAGGGCAGAGCTGGTTTCCACCGTAAAGGCATAGGCCTCGTCCGACTCCGACTTTTCCGCGATGCACAGGATGTTCTCCTGGCCGTTCGTCAGCACGAGCGCGCACTGCCCGGACGTATCGCCCGCCCTGCCGTAGTACGCTCCGACCCAATAATCCGGGTAAATCTGCTCGCAGAGCGACAGAACCCCTGACGGCAGCGGCGCTTTATCTTCACATCTTGCCATCGCCGCGCCCGCCATCAGACAGAGCAGACACAGAACGCAGCAAATTCTTTTCACGATTACGCCCCCTTCGCTCAACCGTCCTTCATACATAGGCGCCGCGTTTTAGCAGGTTTAACCATTGAACGCGCCGCACGGCGTTTTTCATGCAGGCAGCAAAAAACCCGGAAACGCATTTCCGGGTCAATAGCGGTTTTTTGTCAGAACGCGATGATGATGCCGCCGTCGTTGGCGTACATCGTGGAAAGCGCCATCGTCGGCACCACGACGACCTCGCAAAGCTGCTTGCAGGAATCCATCAGATCCTGCTTGAACTTGGCTGCGCGCTCGGGGCAGTTGCAAAACGCCATCACCAGCCGCGCGGAGCGCTCCGGGATGTCCCCCAGCCGCTGGGACACGGCCTCCGCCATCACGTGCAGGGCCTTTTGCATGCCGCGCACCTTCTGGTAGGCCTCGATCTCGCCGTCGTTCGCCTGCATGACGGGGCGAAGCGACAGCACCGAAGCCAGCAGCCCCGCCACCTTGTTGATGCGTCCGTTGCGGATCAGGTTGCCCAGGTCTTCCAGCACGAACATCGTCTGCATCTCCGCCGCGCGCGCGTCCACCGCCTCCACGATCTCCTCGAACGTGCAGCCCGCCTCGATCTTTTCGCCAATCAGCATCGCGAGCAGCACCTCGCCCGCCGACGCGCTCTTGGAGTCGACCACGTGAATTTTCTTCTTCGGGTAGTGCTCCAGCACCATGGACCTGGCAAGCACCGCCGCGTTGTACGAGCCGCTCAGCTTGCCGGAGAGCGTCACCACGAAGCTCTCGTCCTCCTTTTCCATGAAAGCCGCGAACTCGTTTGGAGAGGGGCAAGCGGAACGGATGTGCTTCTTCGAAGCGGCCATGTCGGCGATAAATGCCGGAATGTCCACCGTCCCGTCGTCCACGTACTCCCGCTCGTCGTCGATGATGATGCGAAGGTAAGCCGTCTTCGCCTGAAAGCGCGCGCGCATCTCCTCCGTCAAGTCACAGCAGCTGTCCACGATCAGTTGAATGCCCATTGCCGTTCCTCCAAACCCGCGTTTCGCAGGAAATAGTTTTTAAAACCATGTTATACAGTTTATTATACAGCTTTGCTCCGCATCCGTCAACCGCAACCGTCAAAAAGTCAGTCGTTTGAAAGCAGCACGATCAGGCGGCGCAGCAGATCCGGCGCCTTGCCGAACGAGTAGGCGATGTCCACCCGCTCGGTAAAGCGGTGCGCATCCTTGCCCAGCGGCCCAAAGTTGACGAAGGGGATGTCGAGCCGCCGCATCGCCGAAAGCGGCAGGCTGTAAAGGCTGCCCCAGACCGGAAAGCAGGCCGCCAGCGCCTGCTCGTCCACATCTCCCCGCAGCGAGAGGTAGGACATGTCCGTCAGTCCCATAAAGCAGGGATCGACGGCCAGCCGCTCCCCCACCTCAGCGCCCAGGGCGGCCATTCGCTCGCAGGCGCGCCGCACCAGGCTCTCCTTTCCGGGCGCGGCGGCGTGAGGATAAAACGGCGGGCAGTAAAACAGCACGACGAGGGGCGAGCGATCCGGGTACATGCTGTGGGCTTTCGCGACGGCGGCGATGCTGACGTCGCGCACGTCCCCCTGCGCGTTCTGCGCGAGGAAGGCCGCCATCTCCCGGTCAAACGCCTCTCCATGCGCCTTGCGGCAGGCGTCGCAGAGCTCCGCATAGGTCAGCACCTGCGGCGCGAAGCGTTCCCGAAAGATGGCTCCGCCCGCGCGCCGCTCACAGGCAGCGTGCTTTTCGTCCACCTCCCGCAGAACCCGCGCAAAGGCTCGCCCGGCGACCGTGCGCATGCGCTCCATCACGTCGGCGGGCGTGCTGCTCGCCGTGATGACGTTGAAGTAGGCGTAGGCCGCGCAGGGCGTCTGCACGGAGTAAGCGTTCTTAAGGTCGCTTTGCTTGAGGCAGGTCGGCGCGGGCGTGCAGAAGCTATCCGAAACGTCCACAAATTCCGGCGAAAGCTCCATCTCCAGCGTGATCGCGGAGGCGAGCAGGTTCGGATCCAGCCCCGCGAAGGGCTCGCCCACGTGCGTCTCCTTGCCCACGCAGTAAAAGGATGGCATCAGCTTGCCCGCGGCGCCCACGTGCATGGCGCGCACGGCGTCGTCCCGTACCGGCGAGATGTTCGGCTCGCTCACCACACAGGCCGCGATGTCGAGCGCCTTCTTCTCCGCGTAGCGTTCGAGCCGGGAAACGGCTCCGATCATGCCGCAGGAATTGCGCTCCTCGTCCGGCACGCTGACGAGCAGCAGGTTGCAGGAGAGCTCGCCCGGGTGCGCGTCAAAGTCGTGCAGCAGCTCCACGTCCGCCGCGATGCCCCACTTCATGTCGCACACGCCGCGCCCGAAGAGGTAGTTTCCGCTGTCGAGGTCCTCCTGCGCCTCCCTGGGCAGGCGCAGCGCCCCCTCCCGCAAGAGGCGCGTATAGCGCTCGGGATCAAACGCCGCTCCCGCCAGCGCGCCGTACTCGTCTACCCCCACCACGTCGAAGTGGCTGAGCAGCATGAGCGTGCGACGCGTCCTCCGCCGCGCAGGCAGAAGCGCAAAGACCATTTCCCCATCCTCTTCCTGCCCGGACACCGGGAAAAGGCAGATTTCTTGCGGAT
Source organism: Beduinella massiliensis (assembly GCF_900199405.1). Lineage (NCBI taxonomy): Bacteria > Bacillati > Bacillota > Clostridia > Eubacteriales > Beduinellaceae > Beduinella > Beduinella massiliensis. The sequence continues at coordinate 1,675,928 of NZ_LT963430.1, read as the reverse complement.
GCTCCTTGAAATAGGGGATTTCAAGCAGCGCCTTTTGAAGCGCCGCCGGGAAGGCGCGCTCCCCCGGCGTGTGGCTCACGCTGCCGACCTCGCAAAACGCCTGTACATTCCGCCGCATTCGTTCCCTGTCCATGTAGAAGCCTCCTTTGCGCATTCGCCGCTTTAGACGGTTTAGTATAACATATCGGCGGCAGGAAAAAAAGCGCACGTTGCGGTCCGGGCGGCCTGATGATATAATCATTATGTACGATTCGCGAAGACTTCAAACGGAGGGATGAAACATGCAAAAGCCTGTCACTGTAGCGATCGTCGGTCTGGGCGGACGCGGCAAGGATACGTACGCCCCGATGGCGCTTTCCCGCCCCGACCTGATGAAAATCGTCGCCATTGCGGACATCGTTCCCGAAAAGGTGGACGAAGTCGCGCGCCTTTACGGCGTCCCGCGCGAGCGCTGCTTTGACAGCGCCGAGGCCCTGCTTCGCGAGCCGCGCCTCGCGGACGTGCTGTTCGTCTGCACGCAGGACCGTCAACATGTCGGCCACGCCATCCCCGCGCTGCGGAAGGGATATCACCTCTTGCTGGAAAAGCCGATTTCCCCTGTCCTCTCCGAATGTCAGCGCGTGCTGGCGGAGGCGAAGAAGGCCGACCGGCAGGTCGTCGTCTGCCACGTGCTGCGCTACACGCCGTTCTTTCAAAAGATCAAGGCGGTGCTGGACGCCGGACGCATCGGCGAGGTCGTCTCCGTAATGGCGCTTGAAAACGTCGTCTACTGGCATCAGGCGCACAGCTTCGTGCGCGGCAACTGGCGACGCGAGGAGGATACCAGCCCCATGATCCTGCAAAAGAGCTGCCACGACCTGGACATCCTGCTCTGGCTGCTGGGCGACCGCTGCGCCCGTGTCTCGTCGTTCGGCTCCCTGCGCCACTTCCGTCCGGAGATGGCGCCCGCGGGCGCAGCCGAACGTTGCCGCGACTGCAGCGCGCGGGACGGCTGCCCCTACGACGCCTATAAAATCTACCTCACGAACGAGGAGACCGGCGTGCTCGCCGGGCATACCGGCTGGCCCGCCGACATCGTCGCCATGCATCCGAACGAAGCGCGCATTCGCGCCGCGCTGGAAGACGGCCCCTACGGCCGCTGTGTCTACCACTGCGACAACGACGTGGTAGACCATCAGGTCGTAAACCTGGAGCTCGAGCACGGCCAGACGGTCAGCTTTACCATGTGCGCTTTCACCAAGACCGGCGGGCGCACCCTCAAGATCATGGGGACGCACGGCGACATCCGCGCGGACATGCACGAGAATACCATCGATGTAGAGCCCTTCGACGCGCCCAGCGAGCACGTCGAGGTGCGCACGCTGGCCGAAGACCTCTCCGGCCACGCGGGCGGCGATATTCGCATGGTGGAGGAGTACCTGGAGATGCTCGCCTCCGGCGGGCGGCCCAGCGGCACGCTCTCCACGCTGGAGGCGTCGGTAGAAAGCCATCTGGCGGCGCTCGCCGCCGAGGAATCCCGAAAGCATGGCGGCAGGGCTGTCGAAATCGCGCCCCTTCGCGGACTGTAAGCGGTGCAACGAATGAAAAACCGTTTCAAGCTTTTGGCGACCCCGCTCGGGCTGCTGGTGCAATCCGTCGCTTTCGCAGTGCTGGGCATCCTGTTCTTCGCTGCGCCCGCCTTTGTCATCCGCTTTTTGCACCACATTCTGTTCGCCGCCGCGCTCGTAAGCGGCGTGCTCTCCATCGGTTCCTATGTGCTGAGCCCGAAGCAGCGCCTGCGCACGACGCTGCTTCGCGGCCTTCTCTCCCTCGCCGCCGCGCTCGCGCTGCTGTGCTTTCCGCGCATGCTGGGTGCGGGGCTGGGCATGCTCGTCGGCATCTGGGCGCTCCTCAACGCGGTGATTTCGCTGGGCTTTTGCGTGCAGCTTCTCCTGACGCGCTCCGCAGGCTGGGCCTGGCACCTGCTGGTGGCGCTCGTCACCCTGCTCTTTGCCGCGCTGCTGGTCTTCCGTCCCTTCGCGGGCCTGCCCGCCGCCACCTCCGTATGCGGCGTCTACTTCGTCCTCTACGCCGCGGGCTCGTTCAGCGACTTCCTGCGCGAAGCCTTCGCCTCGGACATCGGAGGCGGCCGCGTCAAGCGCCGCCTGCGCATCGCCCTGCCAGTACTCGCCACGGCGTTTATCCCCAAGCGCCTCGTCACGACGGTCAACGACGTGCTTCAGCCCGCCGCCAAGCCCGACGCCCGCGTATCCGCCGCGCGCCGGCCGCATCGGCTCGAAGTCTTCTTCCATCTGGGGCAGCAGGTGGCCGCCGGATTCGGCCATGTGGATATCTGTCTGGACGACACGGTCTATTCCTATGCCTGCTACGACCAGCGAAGCACGCGATTGTTTACGCTTCTGTCCGACGGGGTGTTCATGCACTGCGAGCGCGAGGCCTATATCCGCTACAGCACGCAGGTCGAAAAGAAGACGCTCATGGGCTTTGTGATGGCCCTCACCGACGAGCAGGCGAAAGCCGTACGTCAGAAAGCCGGCGAGCTGCTCTCCGCCTGCACGCCCTGGGAACCCCGGCGCGACGTGAAGATCCCGCTTTCTGAGGACTACACCTATCTCATGCAGCGGGAGACGGGCTGCGTGTACGGCAAGGTCACCCGCGGGCCCTATCGCAAGTACAACCTGCTGCGCACCAACTGCGTCGCCCTGGCGGAGCTGCTCGTCGGCGCGGCGGGGATGGACCTGCTGCAGGGCAACGGCATCGTGACGCCCGGCTCCTACCTGCAATACCTGGACAGCCAGCTCGCGCTGCGCCACAGCGCCGTCATCGAAAAAAACGTGTACCCGGCGGGCAAGTGACCGCCCGGAGGGATCTTGCCATGGACATCACGATCCACCTCGCCGGGGTGCAGGATGCGGAGCGCATCTATGAAATGCAGCTCGAGGCGTTCTCTCCCCTGCTTTCACGATACCTGGATTATGAGACCAGCCCCGCGGCCGAGCCGCTGCAGAAGACAACCCAACGGCTGGCTGAGGCTTTCACAGACTATTATCTGATCTGCGCGGGCGGCTCTCCGGTCGGCGCGGCGCGCGTACGGCGAGTGAGCGATACAGCCTGCCGCCTGGGCCCTGTCTTCGTGCTGCCCGCCTATCAGGGGCGCGGCATCGCGCAGACGGCGCTGCGAAAGATCGAATCGCTGTACCCTCATGTGCGTCTTTGGCAGCTGGATACCCTGCTGCAGGAAAAGGGGAACTGTCATCTTTACAAAAAACTAGGCTACCGCCAGACCGGCAGCTTTCGGCAGGTCAACGATCGGCTCACGCTCGTCGACTACGAAAAGCGCCGATGAACGCAATAGGGCCGCGGCATGTTGCCGCGGCCCGTTTTTCAGTTCTTTTCCTTCATCCAGATATCGAAAGGCTGCGAAAGAAATTCCTTCATTTCTTCCCTGATCTGGGAGGAAAGGGATGTAACGCGCCCTCTGCCCCAAACGTAAGGATCGATACAGCGCCGTTTGGCGTCCACCTGAAGCCATCCTGGCTCATTGGGCGCGCGATCCCGGATGCGAAGCTTCGAGAGGGAGGTATACGCCTTCCAGGCAGCGCACATCCGGTCGTCTCCGCATAGCTTTTCAATCACCTGCGGCTCGGTGGTGTACAGATCCGCCTCAGACAATACAGAAGCTGAAAGCGCCAGGCGCAGAATATCCGCCAGACGCTGCATGGCAAAGCGATCCTCGTCGTGTACAAAGCGCCGTGAATTGACGAGCGCGCCCTGCGCAAACGCCACGGCTTCTCCCTCGTCTGTAAACATCAGCTCCGGGCATCCCTCTTCATTGACCCCAAGGCGCAGCGCAGCGTAGCACGCGCGAATGCGCGTTTCGTTCCACGTGCCGAAACAAAGAAAATTTCCCAGCGTATACTCCAGCCGGTCGGCCGAAAGGCGCGGCGTGTCGTTGTCCGCGACCGGGTAAACGTGGTAATCACTGACCTCTTCCGCCGTCAGCCCATATCTTTTGAGTGCCTTCCTGATCGCGGCAGAGGCGTCGATCATTTCCGCCGTGCGCGCTTCCGTCGCTTCTTGGCGCAGATAATCGCCCCGCAGGAAGTCCACCGTGTGCGCGAACACCGGCGTGCTGATGTCGTGCAGCAGCCCTGCGACGGCCTGGCGCGCGTCGCCCGTAAAGTGCCATACGATCAGCGCCACGCCGAGGCTGTGCGCGTACCGGTCGTAGGGCAGGCAGGTGCGATACCCCTCAAACCGCGTGTATTCGACGCCGCAGTTCATGCCGATCTGTTTCAGCCGGCGCATCTCCGGCGCGCGGGCGATCTCCTCGATAAAGTCCGGAACAGCGTCGTGATAGATCGAAAGCAGCCGCATCCTACGCCTCCATCCCGCCCAGCACGACGCCCTCGCCCGAGCGCAGCCGGATGCGCACGCAGCCCGACGTCACGGTAAAAACCCGCTCCGTCAGCAGGTCGCGGAGCTTCTTCTGTTCCGCAAAGGCGCCGGAAAGCGGAAGCATCGCGTCGCGCGTGCCCGCACCCGTGTTCAGCGCGCAAAGAAGCGTTTCCCTTTCCGTCTCCCGCCGATAGGCATAGACGTCCCCAAGCAGCGCGTGCGTGCGGAAGACGCCCCTTCGCAGCGTCTCGCTTCCGCTTCGAAGGGCGATGAGCCTGCGGTAATAGGCCTGCAGGCGGCTCTTCCCCACGGCTTCCCAGTCCATGGGACGCCTGCAATCCGGATCCGGGCCGCCCTGCATGCCCAGCTCGTCGCCGTAATAGACGATGGGCACGCCGGGGTGCGTCATTTGAAAGAAGGCCGCCATGCGGAGCCCACGCTCCCCGCCCGCTCCGCGCGAGATCATGCGCGGCGTATCGTGACTGGAAAGGAAGTTCCACAGTACGTCCTGCGTCCGCTGCGGGTAAAGCATAAGCGCGCGGTTCACGCGGGCGTCGAACTCCGAAAGCGGGATCTCCTTCTCCGCAAAGAAGGCCCACATCGCGCGTGAGAGCACGTAGTGCATCGTGCTGTCGAACATGTCGCCCACGCTCAGCCATTCGCGCGAATCATCCCAGCACTCCGCGACCAGCAGCGCCTCGGGATTCACGGACTTCACCATCCGGCGATAGTCGCGCCAGAAGTCGGGCCAGACCTCCGGCGATACGTCCAGCCGCCAGCCATCCACTCCGCAGCTTTCGAGCCAGTAGCGTCCAACCGCGAGAAAGTAATCCCGCGCGCGCGGGTTTTGAAGGTTCAGCTTGGGCATGTAACGCCAGTAGCCGAACGTCTGATAGCCGATTTCGTAACGCTCGTCGAAGAAAAACCAGTCGTAAAAGGCAGATTCCTTTCCCTTCGCCTGCGCGTCCTGAAACGGCGCGAAGCCAAGGCCGCAATGGTTGAACACGCCGTCCAGCACGATGCGGATACCCGCCGCGTGCAGCTCGTCTGTAAGCGTCTTCAGCTCCTCCCGCGTGCCCAGCAGCGGGTCGATGGTGAAGTAATCGAACGTGTTATAGCGGTGCGAGGTGTCGGAGAGGAAGATGGGGGTCATGTACACGAGTCCTACGCCCAGTTCCTTCAGATAGGGCACCGCCTCGCGGATACCCGCAAGGTTGCCGCCGAAGCGGCATTCGTTTTGATAGTTGCGGCTCGTCCACGGCTCGATGCCATCCTCCGGTTCGCCCGCGCGGCGGAACCTGTCGGGGAATATCTGATATCCCACGCATCCGCGCGCCCAGGCGGGCTGCTCCTGCGGGGCGTAGGCGTAGGCGAACGGGAAGAGCGCCGGACCGCCTCGGGGCATGGCATTTTCAGGATAAATGCCATCCTGGTCGAGATAGAACCGCGCGTTCTCGGATTCCAGCCGGAAAAAGTAACGGAGTCGCGGGTCAAGCGGCGCGACGATCGCTTCGTACACGTCGTGCAGGCCATCCCGGAAGGCGAGCGCCATCGGCGCTTCCCGAACCGTCTCCATCTCGGGCTTGTCCAGGTAGGCCTCGGTATACAGGGCCGTCAGCTTTTCCCACTCGCCGCAGCCTACGCGGATGCGCAGGCATACCCGCCCGTCCGGCAGCGCGTGCCGGTACTCCAGCCAGGGCATGTGGTAGACCGCCTCCAGGTGAATCGCCTTCATATGGATCGCCTCCTCTGCTCATGCGTCGCGGCCGTAGACCTCCCATTCCGTCAGCGCCGGGAAAGCCGACGGGTCGTCCGACTTTTGCAGGCGTTCCAGGCGCATCCAGGTCACCGTATGGGTGCCTAGCTCCACGCGCTGGCGTTCCGCCAGCTGCTGAAGCGGGAACGTCTTCTCCGTACCGTCCGAGAGGACGACCGTCGCTTCCGTCCAGTAGGCGTCGTGCGGGAAATCCGCGCGCAGCGTCAGGGCCATCGAATCCACGACTACGGGACGCCCGAAGTCGAGCGTCAGATAGGCGTCCGTGCGCGCGCCGATGCCCCAGGACTGGAACGGCCATTCGCCATGGCAGTGGTTGAGGCGCATACCGTCGATGACGTTGCGCGCGGCGAACACGGACTCGCCGCGCGTTTCCACGTTCGCCGTGGCGTGCGGGTAGCACTCCGTATCCCCGCGCTGATCCGCCGGGTTGAGGGCGACGTTCCTGTAAACCTTCTGTTCCGCCAGCGCGCAGGCGCGTGCCGTGATGACGTGGCGCGTGCCGTCGAATGCCTGCGGCGGGAACTGGAGCCGCCCCTCCCCCTGCTCGATGCGATAGATCATGCGTCCCTCCGGCATGTAGACGTTCGCCTCTGCGATCGCCTGATCCACCTTCACCGCGCCGTAACGGCAGCCGTCGTCGAGCGTAATCACCAGGTAGTCTCCCGCCTGATACAGCCCCTCATAAAAAAGCGAAACCTCCTGCGCGTGCTCGGCGCGCGCAAGGCATTGCTGCTCCGCATTGAATACCTGAATCTTGGGCATCGATTCCACCTCCTCAAAAGATGGCTTAACGGTATCACAAATCCCCCGGGATTGCAAGTCCTACGTCCGCTTTGTCCGCAGCGCGCTGAGAGAGAGCAGCAGCGCGGCGGGGAACACGACCGCCGCCAGCAGACCCATGCGAAGGTTGGCCCCCATCGCCTCGGAGACGACGCCTACGACCGCCGGGCCAGCGCTGCACCCCAGATCGCCCGCCAGCGCCAGCAGGGCAAACAGCGCGGTTCCGCCCCGGCGCAGGGCCTTAGCCGCCATGGAGAACGTTCCCGGCCAGAGGATGCCGACCGAAAGCCCGCACAGCGCGCAGCTCGCGAGGCCGAGCAGCGCGTTGCGGGTGAGCGACGCGCCCAAATAGCTCAGGATGCACAGCACGGCGCTTCCCGCCATGAACAGGCGCAGGCTGATGCGCTCGCTGAAGGCGGCATACAGCGCGCGTGCCGTGCCCATGCACAGCGCAAACGACAGCGGCCCCGCGAGGTCGCCCATCGTCTTGGAAACCCCCAGCGCGCCTTCTGCAAACGCGGAAGCCCACTGGCTCATCCCCTGTTCGGAGGCGCCCGCGCAGACCATCAGCAGCCCCAGCACCCAAAACGACTTCTCGCGCAGGAGCGCGCGCAGGGGCAGGCCCTCTCCTTCCTCCACCAGGCTCGCGATGGGAACGCGCGCGAAATACAGCGCGTTGAGAAGGGGGACGGCGGCCCAGACGCAGGCGAGCACCCGCCAGTTCGCGATGCCCACGGTCAGAAAAAACGCCGTGGAAGCGAGCACGACGAATACGTGCCCCCAGCAGTAGAAGGAGTGCAGCAGGCTCATGGCCGCCTCCTTGCGCGCCGTGGGGCAAGCCTCTACGATCGGGCTGATGAGCACCTCGATCAGCCCGCCGCCGATTGCATAGCAGACCACCGAAAGCAAAAGGCCCGCGTAGGGGCTGGGCAGCAGCGAGGGCAGCACCGCAAGGCCCACGAGACCCGCGCCCGCAAACAGGTGCGCCGCCACGATGGCTGTGCGGTAGCCGATGCGATCCACGAAGCGCGCAGCACTCAGGTCCACCAGCAGCTGCACCCCGAAGTTCAGCGTCACCAGCAGCGCGATGCGGTCCAACGATATGCCCAAGGTCGATTGAAACGTCAGAAAGAGCAGCGGCGCAAAGTTGTTTACGATCGCCTGCGTGATGTAACCGATGTAAGAGGCGTAAAGCGTGTGGTTATAGTTGTCTTTTACGGTCATCCGTCATTTCTCCCCATTGCGTGATTTTCCGGCATATGGTATCATTATAATAGCAATCAAAGGGAATACAATCGCACTTTAGGCTCAAATTTTAGCACAATCCTCCCAAGGAGTTGTTTTCCGTGGAGCAAATTACATCCATCCAGGTCAACGACCTCATGCGCGAGACGACCGCGCACGGAACGCCGACCTTCCCCATCGGCATCTATACGGACGACTTTGCGCGATATGATGGGCATATTGTCGCCTGGCACTGGCACCCGGAGGTCGAATTCGCTGTGGTCACGCGCGGGGCGGTCGAGTTCATCGTAGGCGAGACGCGCCTGCCCCTTCAGGCGGGCGAGGGCATCTTCGTCAATTCCGGCGCGCTGCACATGGCCCGTCCGGCTCCCGGCTGCACGGACGCGCTGATGTTTTCGACCGTCTTTTCGCCGCGCCTGCTCTGCTCCGGCAAGGAAAGCCCTATCTACACGAAGCTCGTTCAGCCGGTGACCACGGACGCCGCACTGCCGGCTTTCCGCCTCTGCCCCGCCACGCCCTGGCAGGCGGAGATGCTCTTCGCCCTGCACGGGCTGTACCGCAGCGCGCGGGCGGAGCGCTTCGGCAAGGAAATCGAGTATCTGGTGCACGTGGGCACCCTCTGGCACGCGCTCGTCACACATCTGCCCGACCTCGAGCGCACGTCTGTCCCCCAGCGCGAGCGCCACAGCGAGCTGCGCGTCAAAAAGATGCTTTCCTACATCCATCTGCACTATGCGGACGACCTGTCGGTCGACCACATCGCCGCGTCGGCCGGCGTGTCGCGCAGCGAATGCTTCCGCTGCTTCCGCCAGGTGCTGCAGCGCCGGCCGCTCGAATACCTGATCGAATACAGGCTGGAGCAGGCCGCGCGCCTGATCGCGCAGACCGATACGCCCATATCGCAGGTCGCTTCCTCCTGCGGCATGGGGCACGCCAGCTACTTTGACCGGCGCTTCAAGCAGCGCTATGGGCTGACCCCGCTCGCCTACAGAAGGCAAAGGCAGCCGTAAAACCAGATAAAACGACACAAAAAAAGCGGCCGATTGGCCGCCGTTTTTGCAATAAAAATCCCAAAGTGCCGTCCGCCGCCGTTTTTTCACCCGCCGCTCGGCAGGTCGGTGCCCTGCGGCACATTTGCTGCCGTCCCCTGGCGTGATATCACGGGGGCATGGCATCCATGCGCCGACGCAGACTCCGGTTGTGAAAATGTGGGTAAAAACTGGAAGCTCGCGCACACCTCAGGAAATCTGTCTGTGAAAGCCCTCAAGCTCTGCGGACATTATAGTATAGGGACGGGCCCACTGTCAAGGGGCGGGCCTGCGCATTTTGCTGCCACCTTCTCCCTGCACCAGCGCGCGCACCTTGTCCGAATACTCCGCGCACAATTCGCGGGCAAACTCCGCATCCTCCGATTCCGTGAAAATACGGATGCGGGGCAGCTCATCCGGGGCGTAGAGCGTCGCCCAGCCGTTCTGCGTGCGGATGCGCACGCCCCCGTCCGGCAGTATGCCGCCCGCCTCCTCGCACAGCGCGCGCAGAATGCGCCCCTTGTCCTTGAGCGCGCAGCTCACGCTCGCGTCCCGCCAGTAAAGGCGCGGGCAATCCCGCAGGATGTCGCGCGGCATGCGCTTCTCCGCGCTGAGAAAGGCCAGATGGCAGATCAGTGAGGCAAGCGCGTCAAAACGTACCGCACGCTGAAGCCAGAGCGCACGCTCCGTCAGCTGCGCGTAAAGCCCGCGCATGCCCGGGCGAACACGCTCCACCCGCGCGCCCTGCCGCTGCGAGAGCGCGTCCAGCGCCTGTGTCTCGTCCATGGGCACGACCAACGTACGCTCGCCCGCATCCAGCAGCACGAGCGCGCGCAGCGCCTGCATCTCCTGCTCGCAGAGCGCGCCTCCGGCGTCCAACACGCCGATGCGCTCGCCGTCCTTTGAAATCACAAAGCCGGTTTCCCCGTCCAGCAGCGCATGCGCGCCGCCTGCCTGCACGCGCACATGCCGCGCGCCGCAGAGCTCCAACGTCCTGCGCACCTGCCGCGCGCTGAACTCGCTTGGGCAGAAGACCGCCGCAGGCGCCTCCAGCGTTCTGCCCCGCGCGAGGCGCGCCACGGACGCCGTATAGAACGCCTCGCCGTCCTCGACGCGGTGCGGCGCGCGCACGCCCCGGCCGCTTGCAGGCGCAAAGTCCTGGCGTGAAAGGAGCGTCTGCAGGTTCCGTCGTTGTGCGTCCGACGCCGAAAGGCCGCCTTCCGCGAGCGGCTGCACGCCCTCTCCCGCGATAAACAGGCCGCAGGGCACGAGCAGCTGCTCCATCAGCGCGCGCAGCTTGGGCCGCCTGCCCTCGCCCAGCAGCACCGCCTCCACCCCCTGCGTCATCAGCGCCGCGCCCGCCGCCGCGTACAGCGCCTGTGCCTCCGGCGTGCCGTCGAAGAGCAGCGCCATGCGCCGCGCCTTCAGCACGTGCGCCCAGGCCGCCGCCACGGTCTGCACGTCGCGCGCGTTGGCAAGGGCAATGCCCGTCTCCCGAACGTCCGGACAGCAACAGTCACCCCAGACGACGTTTTCCGCCGCCTGAAGGCCCGTCATCACGCGCTTGTGCGGCCAGACCTTGACGCCCTGCGGGAGGCACGCGCCGTCTTCCAGCACGCTGCCGTCGCCCAGCGCGCTGCCCTCGAACATCCGCGCCTGTGCCTGCATCCGCGCGCTTCGGCAGACGACCGCGCCGCGAAGCTGCGCTCCTTCCATAATCCGCGCGCCCGGCCAGACGACCGACCGCTTCACGGTCGCCCCGGCCTCCACGACGGCCTGCGCGCCGATGCAGGAATGCGCGCCGACTCTGCTGCCCGTCTGAATCAGGGCGTCCGTGCCGATGTAACAGGGCGCTTCCACCAACGCGCCCGGCTGGATGCACGCGCCCGGTTCCACCACGTTTCCCTCCGCGTCACGCTTCGCGGGCAGCGGCAGGTTCACGCGCCCCTCCAGCATGTCCTCCTGCGCGCGCACGTAAGCGGCCTGGTCGCCGATGTCACACCAGTAGCCGTCCATGACGTAGGCGCACACCGGCATGCCCTGCCGCACGAGCAGCGGAAACAGATCCCGCCCGAAATCAAAGGGCCCGGTCCGGGGGATGTACTCGAACACCTCAGGGCTCAACACGTAGATGCCCGTGTTCACCGTATCGCTGTACACCTCGCTCCAACCCGGTTTTTCCACGAACTGGCGCACGCGCCCCTCGCCGTCCGCGATCACCACGCCGTATTCGAGCGGCACCTCCACGCGGCGCAGCACGATCGTCGCCAGCGCCCCGTGCGACTTGTGGCAGTCCATGGCCGCGCTAAGGTCGCAGTCCGTCAGACCATCGCCGGAGAGCACAAAAAACGGCGAATCGATCTCGTCCTGCGCCATGCGGACGCTGCCCGCCGTCCCCTGCGGCGTGCGTTCCCGATAAAATCGCAGGTTTACGCCGTACGCGCCGCCGTCCCCAAAGGCTGCTTTCATCTGATCGGGCAGGTATTGAATGGTCGCGGCGACGTCCTTCACGCCGTGACGCCTGAGCAGCTCCAGCGTGTAGGCCATCACGGGACGCCCAAGCACCGGCACCAGCGGCTTGGGCAGATCGCACGTCAGCGGGCGAAGGCGCGTTCCCTCGCCTCCCGCCATGATGACCGCCTGAATGCCCATGTGCATACGCCTCCTTTTCGCCCCACAGGGGTGAAGATGCGAATAATATGCACCGAAAGGGCGGGCGTTAATCACGAAAAAACCAGATCGGGTCCTTGGGCTCGACCCTTCACGCGATCTCCATTGACAAGGCGTTGGGCAGGCGTTATAATTCAAATGACCAAATATATCAATTTAGTCATATCGGTCGGAATGGAGGGATAAACATGCCCAAGTTCAGCGAGCTTGAAAGAGAGCGAATCCGTCAAAAGCTGATGCAGGAAGGCGAGCGGCTGTTCACCTCATTTGGGATCAAAAAAGTATCTATCGACGAAATCGTGCGGGCGGCCGGCATCGCCAAAGGCACATTTTACGCTTTTTACCCGAGCAAAGAACACCTTTATATGGAGATTGCGGGAAATCAGCAAACCCGGATGTGGCGTGAGATGGACGCGTTTTTAAACGAAAACCGATCGTTGCCGCCAAGAGAGCTGTGCAAGCAATGCTTTCTGTGGATGTTTAGCGAGCTGCAGCGCTATCCCATGCTGAAAAAAGCCGATCGTGAAACCGCCGATTATCTGTATCGCAAGCTGCCCCCGGAGGTCATCGCGGCCCATACGGAAGATGACAGCGGTGAGCTCATCCGATTAGAGGAATACGGCGTTCATTTTACGTGCGGGATGGAGATCGCGACCAAGACGCTGCAAACCCTTGCGATCGGCTTTCTGACCTTGCAGCAGGACGACGCTGCCGACCAGCAGACCGTCATGGCGCTTATTTTGGACGGCGTATTAAAGGAGATCATACAGGATGAAGCTGATTGACGTTCACGAGGTCTTCCTGAAATACCCCTCGTGCAGGCTGGATACCCTTCAGGGGATCGACTTTGACGTGCAGCAGGGCGAAATCTTCGGGTTCCTGGGCCCGTCCGGCGCGGGCAAAAGCACCCTGCAGAAGATACTGACGGGCACCCTGCGGAACTATCGCGGGAGCGCCCGCGTCTTCGGTCTGGAGATAAAGAACAGGACCCGGGATTATTACGAAAAGATAGGCGTGGACTTTGAATTTCCCAACTTCTACGGAAAATTTACCGCAGCCGAGAATTTGAGGTACTTCGCCTCCCTCTATTCCAGCAAGACTTTTGACCCGATGCTGCTCCTGGAAAAGGTAGGGCTTCAAAACGACGCCGACAAAAAGGTCTCAAGCTATTCAAAGGGCATGAAGATGCGGCTTGGCTTTGTCCGTGCCCTGCTGCATGATCCTGAGCTGCTTTTTCTCGATGAGCCGACCAGCGGCCTTGACCCCGCCAACGCAAGAGTTGTAAAGGACATGATCTTAGCGCAAAAGAAGAGGGGAAAGACCATCATCTTGACGACCCACAACATGCACGACGCACAGGAGCTCTGTGACCGAGTCGCGTTTATCTCTGGCGGAACGATTCGGGCGATCGACACGCCGCATGCGCTGCAAAAAAGCGGGGCCAGCACGAAGGTGGAATACAGCTTTTTAGCGGACGGAAGAGAGGTACAAGACGTCTGCACGCTCGCAGAGCTGGCGCATGCGGAGGGCTTTCAGTCCGCGCTGCAAGATGGCAGGCTGACGCGGATTCATTCAAAGGAACCGACGCTCGAGGACCTGTTCATCCAGCTTACGGGAAGGCGGCTGCAATGAGGTTTATAAATGCCTTAAAGAACGACGTTCGTTTCCAAATAAAATACGGTTTCTACTTCCTGTACGCTTTTTTTAGCGCGGTTTACATCGCCGTATTGGTGGTGACACCCCCGGTTTATCAAAAGATAGTGTCCTCTCTCATCGTCTTGTCCGACCCCGCAATGCTCGGCGTCTTCTTTGTCGGCGGAATCTGGCTGCTCGAAAAAGGAGAGGGCCTGCATCTGTTCTGGTGCGTTTCGCCGCTCCGCCCCATCGAATACGTCCTGTCAAAATCCGTGTCGTTGGCCGTCCTGTCGACGATATCGGCTGTGCTGATCGCGGCCGTCTCCATGAGAGGCGCGGTCCGCCTGGCACTCCTGGCGTTCAGCGTGTTTGGCGGCGCGGTCGTCTTTAACGTCGTAGGGCTGACGGTTGCCTCCTACGCCCGCTCCGTAAACCATTATATGCTCATCGTGACGCTTCCTGCGGTGTTTCTGTCCATTCCTCCTATTCTGACTGCGCTTGGCTTTACGCATCCAGCTTTGGAGCTTTTTCCGGGTACGGCCTTATGGCACATGATCGCATCTTCGATCGATCCCGAAAAAAGCGCAAGTCCCGGCGCGTTCGTTGTCCTCCTTCTCTGGTTTGGCGCCCTGTTATGGATCGCAAAAATTCGCATCGGGACCGCTCTGCAATCGGAAGGAGGGAACGGCGAATGAGGTACACGCTGAAGCTCTTTCAAATCGGCCTAAGACAGATATCAAAGGACGGGATGCTAATCGTCCTGATTCCGGCGCCCTTTTTCATCGGGATATTTTTAAAGCTTGCGGTTCCCTTCGCAAATCAGATTTTAACCGACAAATACGCATTTTCGATTATGCCCTGGTACGGCCTCGCAGACGGAATGTTGATCTGCCTGACTCCTGTGTTCGTTGCGATTACATCGGCCTTTTTGCTTCTGGAGGAGCGCGACCAGGGGGTAAGCGCGTTTTATCAGGTCACCCCGGCAGAAGGGGTTTCCTATTTGGCGGCGCGGATCGCGCTCCCCATGATAGGGGCATTTCTCGCTACGTTGATCGCATCCATCGCCTTTGCCCTATCGTCCTTATCCTTTAATGTCATCCTTTTAAGCGCGCTCATCAGCAGCTTTACAGGCATTGCTTTAGCGATGATGGTCGTTTCCATCGCGGGCAATCGGGTGGAGGGGCTCGCTCTTTCCAAGCTGATGGGAATCAGCTTTATCGGGCTCATCTTCGCATGGTTCGTCCCTACCCCGTATCATTTTATCGCGGCCCTTCTTCCGTCCTTCTGGATTGGCAGGCTGTTGACGGACGGGGCGAGCCTTCTCGCGTTTATTCCGGGCCTGACGTCCTGCCTCGTCTGGATCGCCCTGTTTACGAGAAGGTTTTTGAGGAAGATATAGCTGCTTTCCGTGCGCGCTGAAAGAAAACTCCGACAAAAGGACCGCTCATCGAATCCACCGCGCGATGGCTTCGATGAGCGGCCTTTTTATCTATAATACGGCGTCCGGCTTACCGAACGCTGTAGGGCTGCTCGGTTCCGAGCGTGAGCTCCCGTCCGTCGTAATCGACGATCAGCTCGCTGCGCGGGGCGACCTCCGCCGCGATGAGCATTCTGGCGATCAGCGTCTCCACCTTTCGTTGCAGGAAGCGCTTGAGCGGGCGCGCACCGTAGACCGGGTCGTAGCCCTGATCGACGATGTAGTCCCGCGCCGCAGGCGTCAGCACCGCCGTGAGCTGTTTGTCCTGAAGCCGCCGGTTCAGATCCTGCACCAGCAGGTCGACGATCGAATAGATTTCCTCCTTCGTCAGCGGCTTGTAGAAGACGATCTCGTCCAGACGGTTGAGGAACTCCGGCCGGAACTGATGGCGCAGCAGCGCTTCCACCTGCGCGCGGGCTTCCACGCTGATGTTGCCCGCCTCGTCAAATCCCTCCAGGATCGCCTGCGAGCCCAGGTTTGAGGTCAGGATGATGATGGTGTTCTTAAAGTCCACCGTCCGCCCCTGCGAGTCGGTGATGCGTCCGTCGTCCAGGACCTGCAGCAGCACGTTGAACACGTCCGGGTGCGCCTTTTCCACCTCGTCAAAGAGGATGACGCTGTAGGGCTTGCGACGCACGGCCTCGGTCAGCTGACCGCCTTCCTCGTAGCCGACGTATCCCGGAGGCGCTCCGATCAGGCGGGACACGGAATACTTCTCCATGTACTCGCTCATGTCGATGCGCACCATGTTCTTCTCATCGTCGAAGAGCGCCTGCGCCAGTGCCTTGGCCAGCTCCGTCTTGCCCACGCCCGTCGGGCCCAGGAACAGGAAGGAGCCGATCGGCCGGTTCGGATTGGCGATGCCCGCACGCGAACGGAGAATCGCCTCCGTCACCTTTTCTACCGCCTCGTCCTGGCCGATCACGCGCTCGTGCAGCACGTCGTCCAGGTGCAGCAGCTTTTCGCGCTCGCCCTCCATGAGCTTAGCGACCGGAATGCCCGTCCAACGGGCGACAATGCGGGCGATCTCCTCCTCCGTCACCTTGTCCCGCAGCAGCGTGCGGCGCTGCTTCTCGCTCTCAGCGATTTTTTCTTCCTCTTCCAGCTCCTTTTGAAGCTGCGGAAGCCTGCCGTACTTGAGCTCCGCCGCCCGGTTGAGGTCGTATTCGCGCTGGGCGCGCTCGATCTCGGCGCTCACCTGCTCGATTTCCTCGCGCAGCTTCTGCACCTTGCCGATCGACTGCTTCTCGTTCTCCCACTTGGCCTTCATCTCCCTGAACTGAGCGCGCATGTCGGCCAGCTCCTTCTGGATGTCGGCCAGGTGCTCCTGCGAAATCTGATCCGTCTCCTTCTTGAGGGCCGCCTCCTCGATCTCGTGCTGCATGATCTTGCGACGGATGTCGTCCAGCTCCTGCGGCATGGAATCCATCTCGGTGCGGATCATGGCGCAGGCCTCGTCCACCAAGTCGATGGCCTTGTCGGGCAGGAACCGATCGGAGATGTATCGGTTGGACAGCGTCGCCGCCGCAATCAGCGCCTGATCCTGAATCTTTACGCCGTGGAAGACCTCGTAGCGCTCCTTGAGTCCGCGCAGGATGGAGATCGTGTCTTCCACCGTCGGTTCGTCCACCAGCACGGGCTGGAAGCGGCGCTCCAGCGCGGCGTCCTTTTCGATGTACTGGCGGTATTCGTTCAGCGTCGTCGCGCCGATGCAATGCAGCTCGCCGCGCGCCAGCAGGGGCTTGAGCAGGTTGCCCGCGTCCATGGAGCCCTCGGTCTTGCCCGCGCCCACGATCGTGTGCAGCTCGTCGATGAAGAGGATGATTCGTCCCTCGCTCTTCTTGACCTCCTCCAGCACGGCCTTGAGCCGCTCCTCGAACTCGCCGCGGAACTTCGCGCCCGCGATCAGCGCGCCCATATCCAGCGAGAAGATGTGGCGCTCCTTCAGGCTGTCCGGCACGTCGCCCCGCACGATGCGCTGCGCTAGGCCCTCCGCGATGGCCGTCTTGCCGACGCCCGGCTCGCCGATGAGCACCGGGTTGTTCTTCGTCTTTCGCGAGAGAATGCGAATGACGTTCCGCACCTCGCCGTCCCTGCCGATGACCGGGTCCAGCTTGTTCTGCTTCGCCAGCTCAACCAAGTCGGAGCCGTACTTCTTGAGCACGTCATAGGTCGATTCCGGGCTGTCGCTCGTCACGCGCGCGTTGCCGCGCACGCCCTGCAGCACCTCCAGAAAGCCCTTCTTCGAGATGTTAAAACGGCTCAACAGCTGCTTGACCGCGGCGTTTCCTTTCTCCAGCAGCGCCAGGAACAGGTGCTCTACGGAGATGTACTCGTCGTGCATGTGCTGCGCCTGACGCTCCGCCTCCGAGAGCACCGCGTCCACGTCCGGCGCGACGTAGATCTTCCCCGCCTCGCGTCCCGGGCCGCTCATGCGCGGCATGCGGGCCATTTCCTGCTCGCATGCGCCCGTAAACGCTCCCGCGTCGATCCCCATTTTCGTCATGAGCTGCCCGATCAAGCCTTCCGGCTGGCTCGCCAGCGCATATAGCAAATGGATTTGCTCGATCTGCACGCTCTGGTTTTCCGTCGCGATGCGCTGAGCCTGCGCGATAGCCTCCAGCGACTTTTGTGTAAATCTCTGCGTATCCATGAAATTCGCCTCCATCCGCGGCGCTCTGCGCCGCTCTTTCCAAACATTCCTCGTTTGTGATTGCAGTATACCATAGTCAAAGAAAGTCAGCAATGTGCAAAGCTTAAGAACTTTCAAATTTTATTTATGCGACATAAACAAGGATGTGTCCATAGTAATAAAGCTGCCCGGACTGGATGAAACGCCGCAAAAATGGGCAAAATGGAGGCGCAACATAAGCATCGGAGGGGCATCATGGAGGACAACGAACTTGCGCTGTTCAGGCGCGCGGCGGCGGGCGACGTGAACGCTCAGGAGGCGCTGTTCGCCGGGCGCATCGACGGCCTGACGCGGCTGGCCTATCTCATCACGCGCGACCACTCCGCGGCGCAGGACGTCGTGCAGGACGCGCTCATCGCCTCCATCCGCCATCTGGATTCCCTGCGAGAGGCGCAGCGCTTCGACGCCTGGCTTTCCCGCATCGTCGTCAACCACGCGCGCACCTACTGCCGCAAGGCAGGGCGCAGCGTGCCGATGGAGGACCTGTCCCTTCTGCCGCGGGTGGAAGAGAACGGGGCCGCGATCCCCTCGCCGGAGGAGTCGATTTTACGGAACGAGCAGGCGCGGCGTCTGGCGGAGATGATCAGCCGCCTGCCGGAGAAGCATCGTCTGCCCGTGCTGCTGATGTACTACCAGGGCATGAGCGAGCGGGAAATCGCGAGCGCTCTCGCCCTGCCCTCCACGACGATTAAATCCCGTCTGCACGCCGCGCGCAAGCGGCTGCGCACGATGATTGAAAGAGAGGAAAAGTATGGAAGACTTCAATGATCCGTTTGGACGCGCCCTGCGCGAGGCGCTTAGGCGCGAGGCGGAGACTTTTCCCGTGGACGCAAAGGCCGTCTGGCAGCGCGTGCGCGCGAGGCTGCAAGAGGAGAGGAAATGAGCGGACGATGACCGCCGTCGTTTGCCGGCATCCACATCCGCTCCGCGCGTTTGAAATTAAAAACAGGACCCCGCGGGCGTCCTGTTTTCGCGTCTTACAGCTTTTCGATGGTGTCGAGCACGGCCTCCAGCTCTTCCGGGCGCACCCGGTCGCAGTCCCTGCCCGCGAGCACACAGTCCGCAAAGTAACGAATCTCGTTGTAGTACGCGTTGCTGCGCGGCAGGTTGATGCCGTTCTCCGCCGCGTCCTCTTCCTGCGCGCACGTCTCCACGCGCCCGTCCTGATGGTAAATCGTCAGCGTTCCCGCCTTGAACTCCATCACCGCCTTCTCAAACTGGAAGCGGTACCCCGCCGTGAACGCGTAGTCGCAGTCGTACCACGCCGCCTCCGCGTTTATGAAGAACCCCGGGTACCGGTAGATCACGTTCAGGTAGTCCTGGCGCTCGTTCCCTGCGCGGCTGCACGCGACGCTCTCCGGCGTCCCGAACGCGTAGATCATGAAGTCCAGGTCGTGGATGTGCAGGTCGAACGGCACCAGTCCGCTGCGCTCCGGATCCTTCATCCAGTCGTCCCAGCTCCACTTCGGCGTGTTGCCCAGCCGCGTCATGCTGCCGCTGAGCAGTCTGCCATACTCGCCGCTATCCGCCGCTTCCTTCAGCCGCTCGTACTCCGGCCAGAACCGCAGCACCTGCGCCACCATCACGCACACGCCCTTCTCCCGCGCCGCGCCGTACACGCGCCGCACGTCCGCTCGCCGCAGCGAAACCGGCTTTTCCGTCAGCACGTTGATCCCCCGCCCGATCGCCTTCACCGCCGCGTCCGCGTGCAGGTACGTCGGCAGGCAGATGTCCAGCACGTCCAGTTCCTCGCCCTTCAGCATCTCGTCCAGGTCGTAATACACCCGGCAGCCGTACTTCTCCCCCACCGGATCGACCTGCTCCGCCCTGATGTCGCACGCCGCCGCGAGCTTCGCCTCCGGAACAGCGGCCCATCCCGTCAGGTGCGACTGGCTGATGCCGCCCGTTCCCACGATTCCAACCTTCAGCATCTTCTTCTTCCTCCCTTACAGCGCGGCGATCAGGCCGCTCAGGTATTCCTTCGCCTCCAGTATGTCGCGAATCTGTTCCTCTCCCTCGATCTCCCGCTCGATGGTCAGGCTTCCCTCGTACCCCAGCTCGTCCAGCGACCGCACGAGCGCGGGAAAGTCTACCCTGCCCGTGCCGATCTTGACCTCCGTGCCCAGCTCCCGCCCGTTCACCGGGTACAGCCCGTCCTTCGCGTGTACCCCGCGCACGTAGCTCCCGAACACGCACAGCGCGTCCACCGGGTTCGCCTTGCCGTAGAGGATCAGGTTCGCCGGGTCCAGGTTCACGTACAGGTTCCCCGTCCCCACGTCCTCAAAGCAGCGCAGCATCGTCACCGGCGTCTCCTGCCCCGTCTCGAACAGCAGGTTCTGCCCGTTCCCCTTCAGGTGCCTCGCTACCGCGCGTATCGCCGACACGAACCCCGCGTAGTTCGGGTCATTCGGCGATTCCGGAATGAACCCCATGTGGCTCACCACGTCCTTCACACCCAGACGCTTGGCAAAGTCCGCCCCGTCCATCAGGTTCTGCATGCGCGCAAAGCGATACGCCGCCGGCACCAGCCCCAGCGTCTCCGGTCCGTCCGTGAAGTTCCAGATCCGCGGGCCCGCCCAGCCGCACCAGAAGGCCGTTATCGCGACACCGCTCTCGCTCGCGTATTCACGGATGCGCTCCGCTTCTTCCTCCGTCCACAGCCCCAGCGCCCAGCTGATCAGCTGGCAATGCGCAAATCCCTTCGCCGCCGCGTCGTGAAATTTTTCCCGCATGCCGCTTTCCGTGTGCTCGATGCAAATGCCCACGTTCATCATCATTTTCACGTCCTTTTTTTATTCGATCCCGTATATCCGGGCAGCGTTTCGCGCCATCACGTCTTCCAGCGCTTCTTCTCCAACCTTTTGAAGGATTTCCTCCGTCAAATCGACCGCCCAGCGGTAATCGCAGCATACCGACATCACGGGCCAGTCCGAGCCAAACAGGCAGCGCTTCGTTCCAAACGCACCCAGCGCCTCCGCGATCAGCGGTTCATAAGCGCTCGCGCGCAGCGGAACCGGCGCTTCCCGGCTTCGCGTCATGAGGGCGGAAAGCTTCATGTACACGTTTTTATACGCGGCCACTTCATTTAGGAAGCGGCGGTAGCCCGGCGACGGCGCGTCCGGCAGCGAAGCTCCCGCAAAGTGCTCGAGCACGAAGTTCACGCCGGGCGCAGCCTCTATCAGGGGCTTTAAATGCTCCATATCGTCCCAGTCGCCCAGCACCTCCAGCACACGGGCGCGTCCCGACGCCATGGCCCGCACGCTTTCCATGAGCGCGGGCGTGACCTTCGTGCGCGCAGGAATGCGAAGGCCGCGAAATTTCGCTTCCGCTGTGTATCGCCCGTAATAGGCCTTAAAGCCGTTTTCGCCGTCTTCCACCTGCCCGATCAGCGCAAGGATTTTCTCCTCGTTCCGGTAACGAGCCGCAAGGTCGTCCATCAGCTCTGTCTCGGAGGAGCACGCGACGACGATCGCGCCGTCTACAGGCGTCTCCCGGGTAGCCTCCAAAAACTCCGGCATTTCAAAGCGCCGGTAAAAGACATCTCCCTTGGGCGGCCAAGCGAGGCTCAGCCGCATGGGGTCATACAGGTGCACGTGCGCATCTATTCGCATTCCGCCGCCTCCATTTTCGCGTTTGCAGGGTCATCTTCAATCCAGCCAAGCTGCGCAAGCCGTTCCAATAGGCCATCTACCGACGCGCGCACGTCCTCGTTCGGGCGCTCGTAGTCCGGCACGAGAAACGCGTGGCGAAGGCCCGGCAGCAGTAGAATTTCGCTCTGCACGCCGGCATTTTGCAGCGCCCGGTGATAGCGCCAGGTCATTTCCGGTTCGACCACCGTATCCTCCAGCCCCTGCACGTGCAGCGTGGGCGCGCACCCAGGCTCCACGTTGAACAGCGGCGACAGCGCCTCCGCCGCAGCCTGCTGCTCCACCCAGCGCGCCGCGCTCGAACGATCCGGCTCGCACAGGTGCTCCTTGAATACGCGCGTCATGTCGGTCACTCCGTTGACGTTCACCACGCAGTCCGCTCTCTCCAATGCGTCCGGCACGATGCGTGGCGTGCCCAGGCAGCAGGCCAGGTGCCCGCCGGCTGACTCGCCCGTCACGACGATGCGGGAGACGCCCAGCTCCTGCCCATGCGAGTGCAGGAAGCGAACCGCCGCGCGGCAGTCGGCCAGGCAATCGCGCACCTGAACCCGATCGGTTTGCAGCCTGTATGGAACGGCAAAGGCATGCGCGCCGAAAAGCGCCGTGCGCTCCATGTGAAGCTGATAGTCAGATGCGCTGCCGTGCCGCCAGCCTCCCCCATGAATCCAAAGGATCGCCGGCCGCGGCGCGCTCCCCTGCGTGCGCCTCGCGAGCAGCCGCATGGGCTGCCCGGCTCCGTTTTCACACTCGATCGTCTCCATGCAGTTCTCCTCCCCGACAAAGGGCGGACGCCAAAGCGTCCGCCCCGCTGGATCCCGCGACCCTTACCACTTCACGCCGTTCGCCTCGACGTATTCCGTCACCTGGCGCTGCACCTCTGCAATGTAGGCGTCGTAATCCGCCAGCTCCAGCTTCTGCTGCAGCTCGTTCCAGCCCTGCTCCCATTCGGCGCCCAGATAGCCTCTGAACAGCATGGCCGGCTTATTCAGGCCGAGGTATTCCGTCTCAATCGCGCGGATATTGGCCTCTTCCGTCTCCACGGCGTCCGCGTCAAAGCTGAAGGAAATCAGCGGATTGACGTACGCATTCTTTTCCAGTTCCTTTTTGTCCTCGTACTCGCCGACGATGTCCGTCGTCGTGTACAGGGCGTTCGTGCAGGTGCCGAACGTCCACTTCCACAGGCCGTAGTTCCAATCGCCCGTGGACTGGCCGAGGCCGCCCGTCGTCTCAATGGTGCCGTCGCCCGCTTCGGTGTAGTTCCAGTGCTCGCCCTCAAAGCCGTAAACCAGCAGGCGGTACAGGTCGCGTCCCGCGTCGGATACCAGCAGGTTCATCAGCATGACCGCGCGCTCCGGGTTCTTGGAGGTATAGGGGATGCAGGTCGCCGTCGAGAAGCCCAGGCTGAACTCCGCATCCGGATTGGTATAGGCGGCCACGACGTCAAAGCCGCTTTCCGCCGTCGCATGCTTGGCGATGTCGATCAGGCCGTCCGAGCCGTTGGTGATGTAGCCGCTCAGTCCGTCGCGGCGGAAGTCCGCTTCGATGTTTTCCACGCTCGCGATGTCCGGGCGGATGTAGCCCTTCTGGTACCAGTCGGCCATGTACTCGCAGTTGAGCTTGACGACGTCGCTCGTCAGCAGGGGCTTGACCGTGAACGTGTCGTCTCCGCGTTCCACGTAGGCATACGGGCCGACGAGCACGCTGCCCTGCTTGTCGTAATAGGAATACAGGCCCTGCTGCATGTTATAGCCCATGCCGATGCGTCCCGCGTCCTTGCAGGCCTTAAAGTACTCCTCCAGCTTGTCGTAGACCTTCGCCTTCGCGTCGACGTCCATGGTCTTGCAGTTGTCGTACATGACCTGCTGGAATTCGTCCACCCAGTTTTCGCCCGCAAGATCCGCGAGCTCTTTGGGGAAGCGCATCGCATAGCGCCCGCCGACGAGGCCCTGCCACACCGGGATCGCGTACAGGCGTCCGTCATACACGCGGTGCATGTTCAGGATGTCGTCGCCATAGAACGCCTTGACGTCCTGTCCGTACTTGTCGAGCAGGTCATCCATCGGCTGGATGGAGCCCATGCTCGCCTCGCTGGGGATGTTATGGAACCAGCCGATCCAGGCCAGATCGATCTGCTCGCCCGCGGCCATCGCGCGCGACCAGCGGTCGTAATACTCGTTGTCCGGAACGATGGTGAAGTTCACCGTGGTGTTCGGCAGGTACTCCTGCAGCATCTCGTTGAACTTTTCCCACACGCGGTCGGAATCCTTCTGCTTTCCCGGGCCCATGATCCAGTACTCGAGCGTGACCGGCTCGAGGTTCTCGCTGACGGCGCCTTCCGCGAGCGACGCGGGCAGGCAGCTGAGCAGCATAAGCGCCGAGAGCAACAGGGCAACCAGCTTTTTCTTCATATGGGGAATCCTCCTTTTTCTTAAAGGGCGCTCCGGCCCTTTGACTACACAGATCATCCCTTTACGGCCCCCACGGTGAGCCCCTGCGAAAAATACTTCTGAAAGAAGGGGAAAACCAGCAGCATCGGTCCGGCCGCAATTACGCACAGCGCATAGCGCAGCGTTTCCGTGGGCTGCTTGAACTTTGAAAAGTCGATGCCGACCATGTTGTTCGCCGTCATGCTGCGCAGGAACTGCGCTTCGTTGAGCACCTTCTGCAGCAGGTATTGCAGGGTGTAAAGCTCTGGATTGTAGATGTAGATCAGCGACGTGTTCCAGTCGTTCCACTTGGCCACCAGCGTCATGAAGCCCACGGTCGCAAATACCGGCGTGGACAGCGGGAGGGCGATCTGGAAGAAGATGCGCAGCTCCTTTGCCCCATCGATCTTGGCGGATTCAAAGAGCGATTCCGGCAGGTTTTTGAAGAACGTGCGGATGACCAGCGTATTCCACGCGCCGCCCGTGATGTTGGGCAGGATGTAAACCCAGAAGCTGTCTCCCAGGCCGTACCAGCGGGTATAGATGATGTAGGTCGGGATCATTCCGCCGGAAAAGAGCATCGTGAAAAAGATGTAAAACGTGATCGGTTTTCTGTATGCAAAATTGCTGCGCGAGAGCGGATAGGCCACCATGCCCGCGACGATGCAGGAGAGCAGCGTGCCCAGAATCGCCTGCGCCGCCGTCACGCCGTAGGCCCGCTGGATGGAGCCGGAGTTGCCGAACGCCATCTTGTACGCATCCAGCGTAAATCCGCGCGGGAACAGGCTGTATCCCGCGTTGGCGGCGGTCACCGCGTCCTCGCTGGAAAGGGAGATGGACACGACCATAATCATCGGCAAAACGAACGTAAGGCAAGCCACGATAAAGAACAGATGAATCAGCAGCTTGTGGCGCTGCCCTTTCTGGAACATCTTCCGATTCAGCATCTTTTACCTCCCCCTCAAAACATCGCGTTGTCGGGCGAAACCTTGGCGATGATGTAATTCGTGCCGCCCACAAAGATCAGCCCCACGACCGATTGAATCAGCCCGATCGCCGAGCTCGCCCCAAAGTTGGCATTTTTCAGCCCGCGGTATACGTAGGTGTTCACGACGTCCGTCGTCTCATACAGCACGGCAACGTCGCGGGGGATCTGGTAAAACAGTCCAAAGTCTCCGCTGAAGATGCCGCCCATCGCCATGATCGTCATGATACACACCAGCGGAACCAGGTGCGGAATGGAAATATAGCGCGTCTGCTGCCACCGGCTTGCGCCGTCGATGATCGCCGCCTCGTAAAGAGAGGTGTCGATGCCCATCAGGGAGGCGAAGTAGAGCATAGACCCCATGCCGACCCCCTTCCAGGTGTTCACCAGCACGATGATGAACGGCCAGTACCCGGGGCTGCTGTAGACGTCCACCCGCTCCATGCCAAATGCGGAAAAAATCTGGCCCATGATGCCCAGCGAGGGATTGAGAATCGCATAGGTGATATAACCAACGATGACCCAGGACATGAAGTTGGGGAACGTCATGATCGTCTGATACGTCTTGAGCGCCCGTTTGTTCTGAACCTCGAACAGCAGCAGCGCAACCGATATGTTGATGACCGGCCCCAGCACCATAAAAATGAGGTTGTAGCCTACCGTGTTGCGAACGATGCGCCACAGCTCGACCGACTTGAAGAGGTACTCGAAGTTCTTCAGCCCGATGAACTGGCTGTGAAACATGCCCGTCGGGTATTTAAACTTTTCAAACGCCATGACGATGCCGCACATCGGCACATAGTTGAACAAAAAATAAAGCACGATTGCCGGAAGGCAAAGCGCGAGCAGGCTGCCGTTCCTGCGCAGCGTTCTGAGCGGAGAGCTCCTTTGTGCCGCGCCTTTCAGGCCGGGTGCCCGTGCTTCTACCGTCTTATTCACATTGAACCCCTCGCTTTGACAGATTGTTGGTGCGTCCCATCTGTATTTTATTATAGGTTGCACAAACGAGAGGGTCAATTCTGAATATTCTGACAATCGTGTACTATTCTGACCACTTTTCATGGTCCTTCTTACCAGCGCTGCCGCTACTTTCCCGCCTGAGCGGGAAAGAGCAGCGTCACGCAAAGCCCGCCCTGCTGCGGGACGGAAAGCCTGATCCCTGCCGCCTCGCCGTAAATCAGCTTAAAGCGCTGGTTGACGTTGCGAAGCCCGACATACCGGTCGTCGAAGAGGTACTGCGTCTGCATGTGGCGGTTAAGCTCCTCCAGATGCGCTTCGTCCATGCCCACGCCGTCGTCCGTCACCGAAATGCGCACGTTCCCCGCCTCCATCGAACCCTCGATCAGGAGCGTGCCGCGGTAGCGCCTGGGCCGCAGGCCGTGATGAATGGCGTTTTCCACCAGCGGTTGGAGGGAAAGCTTGATGATCTGCCTGTCCAGAATCTGCGGATCGATCTGCCAGAGCACGTTGACACGGCCCTGATAGCGGATGTCGAAAATCCGTAAATACAGCTTGACGTGCTCGATCTCCTCGCGCACGAGCACCAGATAGCTTTGGCATTCCAGGCTTACGCGCATCAGCTGCGCCAGCGGCGCGATCATGTCCGAAATCTCGTTTTCACCGCCAAACCGGTCGATCGCAGCCCAGCGCACGGCGTCCAGCGTGTTGTACAGGAAGTGCGGGTTGATCTGATTTTGCAGCGCGCGCAGCTGCGCGTTGTTCAGCTTGTCCATGCGTTCCTCCAGCTCCAGCGTCAGGCGTCTGTTCGTGCTGCGCGTCGCGTAGAGGATGTCCTTGATGTGCTCCACCTCGTCCTTTTGACGCTCCTTGTCCATGGAGCGCTCCAGGGCGATGGGCCTGTCCACCGCGCTCAGGAGGTTTCGGATGGGTGAAAACGTCGCCAGCGTGATGATGAAGGTCACGGCAACGCTCAGCACCAGCGATACGATCGCCATGCGAAGCGTAAAATCCAGGGGCTCCGTCCGCCGGCTTTCGTAGTAGCTCATCGGGCGAATCGAAAGGTAGCGCAGGCTTTGCACCTGCGAAGGCACCGAGGCCACCACGACCGTATCGTCCTCCAGCTCCATGATCCGCGTCGTATCGTCCAGTAGCATCAGCGGCTGCGGCAGGAGGCGCTCCGTCTCCATCCGGCGGTAATTGTTGTCGTACAGGATGTGCCCCTCGCTGTCCGCGATGTACATCTGCTGCTCTTCAAAGTGATTTCCGTTGATAAACGCGCCGAGCTGCTCGATGTTCAGGTTGATGACCACCGCGCCGCCCAGGCGTCCGGTCAGATATTTGGCCGGACAGATGAACGTGATGAAATAGGGGTAGGAGTCGTTCTTGCGGCGCGATTCAATGCGGAAGGACTCGTCGCTCATCTGCTCGTACACGCCAAGCCACGAATTGTCCCGAACGTCGCCCACGTCTACCAGATCCCCGCTGTAGAGCACGAGCCCGGAGTTTTCCGCGTAAAGGTAGATCGAATCGATATAACGATAGGTCGTCGTAAAAAAGCGGATGCGCTCGTGCAGATCCGCCACCAGGGTGTTCCGCGACCACGAGCCGCCCGTCTCTGCGCTCTTTCGCAGCGCGCTTTCGCTTTGCAGCATAAAAAGGCGCGTATCCACGTCCGAGGCGAAGCTGTAGGCCAGCTCGTAAACCTCCTTGAAGATCGCGTCCATCACGTCGGCGCTCTTTTCGAGCGATTGGCGCTCAATGCCGATGATCTCGTTCTCCATCGCGCGCTGCGCGTTGAACGAATAGCCATAGTTGATGACCGTCAGCGGCAGGATGATGAGCAGCGTGATGATGCCGAAATTTTTGAGAAAAATGCTGTTAAACCGGTAGTTGCGCAGGTAGTCGATCAGCCGCCATTTTCCCTGCGGCACCTGCTGTCTTCTCACGGCCGCTCCCCCTCGTGGCGCTGGGCTCTCGCGCGGTATTCGCGCACCGTACACCCCGTGTATTTCTTGAACGACCGGTGGAAGTAGGCCTGGTCCTGATAGCCGCTCAGCAGGGCGACCTGCGCGATGCTGTGCTGTCCTTCGGCGATCAGCGCCGCCGCGCGCCGCATGCGAAGCCGGATGACGTAATCCATCAGGCTTTCCCCGCATTGCACCCGAAAGGCCCGGCTCAGGTATCCGCTGGAAAGGTACACGCTGTGCGCGATGTCGTCCACCGTGATCTTGTCGCTCAAATGCTCCTCGATGTATCGCTTCGCCTGATCCACCACGCTGCTGCCGGTGCTGCGGTAGACGCGAACGGAAACGCAAAGGTCCATAAGCAGTTGGAGCATCTCGCTTAAAACCGTCTCCTCACGCATGCGCGCCATGCGCTCGACCATATTCTCCCGCGGCAGCACCGTGACCGGGGAAATGCCCGCCTGGTTGATGCGCTCGTACACCTTCATCAGCAGGTTGGACAGGCAATAGAGCTGCGCGTTGGCCGGCGCCCCGTCCAGCGAGCGCCGCAGCTTTTCGTTCAGCAGGCTGAGCCCATTCTCGTCGGCGGACGCAACGGCCAGAGCCGCCCTGTCCTCCAGTTCGACGATCTGCGCATAGGCCTCTTCTCCGAAGTAGATGATGGGCAGGTTCGCCGTATCCGGCTTGTTCCGCCGTTCCAGCTCCTCGCCCACCTGCCGGAATACAGCCTCCAGCTCCTTTAAATCGATGGGCTTGAGCACGTAGTTGCGCACGCCGTAACGCATCGCCTCCTGAACGTATTCAAACTCGCGGTAACCGCTCAGGATGACCACCTGTGTGCGCGGACAGTGGTCGCGCACGTAGCGCGACAGCTCGATTCCGCTGACCTCGTACATGATGACGTCGGTCAGAATCGCGTCCACCGCGTTCTTTTCCAGAAATTCGATGGCGTTTTGCCCGTCCTCAAACAGGCCCGCCACTTCAAACCCCCACTGCGCCCATGGGACGTTGCGCGCCATGCTGCCCCGGATGATGTCGTCGTCGTCTACGATCAAGAGCTTAAACACCGCGATTCTTTTCCCCCTCGGCAATAAAGGTGTTTTAAACATTAACACGAAAAAACAGTCATGTCAATCCACAAGAAGGTCACGATTTTGCATTGACGTGACAAAACAGCACGCCCTATAATGTGGCCAATGAACAAAGAACCTTGTCGAAAGGTTCAGAAAACGAGGCGGTCTTGTGCAGCATATTGAAGCGAAGCGGTTTCAGACCGAATTCCCTGATTGGGCTTTCAGGGAACGTCTGCTCATGCGAACGCTCGATGAAACGCCGGAAAGCATTCTGCAAAAATACGTTCGAGAGGATGGCAGCATGCTTTGGCCGGTTCAGCCCGGCCATGCCGACGTGGACGGGCTCGACGACATGTACGAGAGCTTCCACAACTGGCCGCTCTACTACCTGCTCGGCGGGGACGAACGCTTCCTCTCGGCCTCGCATAAGGAATTTGACGCCATCACGCGTCAGTTCAGCGGCGTCCCCTGCGGCCACGGACACAGCGTCGTCCGCCGGGAATACGAGCAGGGCTACGACTGGATGCATCAGGGCGAGGGGTACCTCTTCTTCTACCTGCTCAACCTCGCGGACCCAAACGACCCGGTGAACAAAGCGCGTTCCGTTCGCTTCGCCTCGTTCTACACGGGCGAGGACGAACATGCGCGCAACTACGACGCGCGTCTGCGCATGATGCGCTGCTGCTATCTGGGCAGCGAGGGCCCCGCCTATCGAAACTTTGGCGACGGCGAGGCCGCGCCCTGGGCATACGCGGACTGGAAGGAGTACTACGGCCTCCCCTACGACGACGTGCCGGGCGTACGTACGGTGCGCGACCTCAAGGACCCGGACAAAGCTGCCGCCATGGGCCGCGCATTGAAGGAGCGCCTGCAGCACAGCGACACAGCGATCAACCTGATGTGCACAGCGCTGGTCATGAACGCGTACCTGCACACCAGGGATGATCGGTACGCCCGCTTTATCGACGAATACGTCGGCGCCTGGCGAGAGCGCATGGCGCAAAACGGCGGCATCCTGCCGGACAACGTGGGCCCCGACGGACGCGTCGGCTCTGCGATGGGCGGAAACTGGTATGGCGGGCACTACGGCTGGACGTGGCCGCACGGGTTTTATTTTCTGGGAGAAGCCATGGCTGTCGCCGGGGAAATCCAGTGCCTCCTGCACGGCAGCCCCGACGCCATGGACTGGCTGCGCGATCAGGTCCAGGCGCTCATGCGCCTGGGCGTCGAGCAGGACGGCACGCTGTTCATTCCCCATAAGCACTCCGTTCCCGGCGCCCTCCATGCGCACAGGGCGTACAACCCCGATTATGACTGCGTCAACGGCCGCGTGCTCACCACGGGCCAAGCGGAAGAGGGCCTCGAAAACTTTTTGGAGCGGGACGGCTGGTTCGAGTTTGCCCCCATGCGGCCCGTTTCGCTGGCGCACCTGTACGCAGTCACGCGAAGCGAGGCCGACCTGGCCCTCGTCCGCAGGCTGCGCAATCTCGAGCGGCCCGACTGGGACCGCGTGCGCGCGTTCTACGCAAAGGATCAGGGCGGACACGAAGCCGCCTGGCTCGAATACCTGAACGGCGCGTACCCGGGGTATCCGCTCGATGCCCTCGACCATGCGCTTACCCAGGTCTACGCTCGCATGAAGGCCATTCGCGAGGATGCTCAGGATCCATCGACGTATTCCGACTCGTATCTCCAGCAGCGAAATCCCGTGAACACCGAAGCGCTCGTACACCTGACGCTGGGCGGCCTTCCCCCGGTCTACAACGGCGGGCTGCTGCTCGTCACGCTCCGTTATTACGACGCTGAAGCCCTGCGTCCCGGGCTCCCGCCGGACGTCGCCGCGCTCGTAAGCGAGCTTCATCCGGATTTCGCCGTGGTGACGCTCGTCAATTTGCACCCGGCAAAGCCGCGCAAGCTGATCCTGCAGGGCGGCGCGTTCGGCGAGCATCAGATCACGCACGCCGAATATCAGGAGCCGGGCGGCGAGCCCGCAACGCTCTGCGTCGACAGCCCATGGCTCGCGGTATCCCTTTGCGCCGCATCCGTTCTCACCTGCAAGCTGTGGATGAAGCGCTTTTCCCGAAAGCCGTCCTATCAAACGCCTTTTGACGACGAAGGAGGATCTCTATGACCCGGACTCATTCTGGAAAACCCATCAAGGAAGTGCTTCGCGGCTTTCGCATGCGCACGGCCTCCGGCCGCGTGCTCCCCATCGGCGTAGGCTGTGCGTTTCTCGGCGAGCGGGATGGAAAGGTCTCGCAGGAAGCCATTCGCGAGGACAGCGCGCTCATGGAAAAGTGCTATGAAGCGGGCCTTCGCATATTTGATACGTCCTGTGATTACGGCCCCAGCGAATGCGTCGTGGGTGATTTTATCCGCCGTATCGACCGCAGCAGCATCTTTCTTTGCACCAAGTCCCGCTACCCCTTCGAGCAGCCGGACGCGTTTGAGGTATTCAAGCGCACGTTCTATGAGAGTTTTGAGCGCCTGCACACCGATTACATCGACCTGTACCAGATTCACGACACCAACAACTACAATGTTTGTGTGCGCGACGTCATCCCCTTCCTGCGGGACCGCAAGTCGGAGGGCATGATCGGATACATCGGCATGGGCACGCGGGATTTAAACGCCCTGGAGCTGGGCGTGCGTGACGGCGGGCTGGACAGCGTGCTTTCCTACCTGGAGTACAGCCTGCTCAAATCCTCCGCTCAGTCGCTGATTGACGTGTGCCGCGAGAAGGGCGCGGCATTCCTCAACGCCGCGGTGCTGCACTACGGCGTCGTGAAGGCGGATGACCCGTTGAACTTTCACGACCTCTGGTGGGACGGCCGCCCGTTTGTCGGCGGCGCGCTGCACATCCGCCAAGCGGCGGAGCGCATGCAAAGGCTGCTCCGGGAGTTGAACGTACCCGTCATCCCGGCGGCGCTGCAGGTCTCTTTGCTCAACCCGGACGTAGACATCACCCTGAACGGCATCCGCCGCGCCTCCAATCTCGCCTCTACCCTGGAGGCCCTCGATCACATGATCTACCCCGAGCAGTGGGCGCAAATCCTCGCGCTTCGCAGCGAATTGCCGTTCCATAGCGTTCAGGAGCTCGAAAGCTGAGGCTCTCTGACTTCAAAGGAGGTATTTATGCAGCATTCATCTTTTCCCATCGCTCCAAAGGAGCTCATCGCCCGCTACGAAAAAAATCTGCACAGCGCCATCGTGTTCGACACGATGAACGCGCACGGCATCGCGAACTGCACGCTTCCCACGTATCTGAAGCCGGTTGTTCCAGGACAGAAGCTGTGCGGTTTCGCCTATACGGTCAAGGGCGCGCCCTGGCACGAAAAAATTCCGCTCGACGAGGAGATGCGGGTTCGCGCTGCGTACATGGGCGGTTACTACGAGGACTGCGTTCCCGTATGGGATTGCAGCGGCGTGCAGGGACAGGCTGAATACGGAGAAATGATGAGCGCGCAGTCCATCGTCATGGGCTGCCGGGGCGCGATCATCGACGGCGGCGTGCGCGACAGCGAGCGCATCCGCGAAATGGGTTTCCGGGCATGGTATCGCTATACGACGCCCACGCCGATGATTCACTTCAAGATCCTCGCATGGGAGATTCCGATTCAAATCGGGGACGTCCTCATCCGCCCCGGCGACGTCCTCTTCGGCGACTGCGATGGCGTCGTGCGCGTGCCGCGCGAGATGGCCTACGACATTCTGGTCGAGGCCGAGCTGAAGGTGCAGGAAGAGAAAGGCTGGCGCCACGTCATTGCCGAAAAGATCACGCCGCAAAAGGCGCTGGAACGCGGGGTTCTGTTTTAAGCTGCTTGCTGCCCTTTAAGAGGGAAATCCACCGTGTGCATTTACATCCTGCCCTATTTGAACGGCCGCTGTTGCAGATTTTCCGCATCTGCAACAGCGGCCGTTCAGACCATTAACACCCACTAACGGAAGTGGTCAGGGGGTTGAGCATATCAAGAAAAAAGGAAGAGAGAGGGCGAAAGAAGAAAAACATGTAGATGAAACGAATGCTGCGAAAACGGAAAATAGGCCGGCAGAATGAATGCAGGATCGTGTTGTTGGAAGATCTGGCGCCGAAAGAGCACCTCTATCTGAAGAATGTCGAAACAGCAGCAGATTTCAGCTTCATCCATGGTCACTGTAAGAATTTATATTGCCTGGACAATGGACGTACAAGAGATCAAAGCACGTTTAGGCTATTTACCAACTTACATGGAATGGATGCGGGATACCACAACGCCGCTATTGCACATCTGTTGAGGGCAAAAGGAATCCAGGGCCTAATCGGTACCGACGCCACACACATGCCAGAGAGCACTACAGAAAGTAGCGATTTCTTTACGACTTTAAATATGACGTTTATCGTTGCCCAGAACACCCTCTTTTGAACTGGAAAACAACGACGCGAGAAGGATATCGGCAATACTTCTGTAATCCGAAAGTTTGTGCTGATTGTCTGAGGCGCAAAGAATGTTTCAGCGGCAAAGCACGCGGAAGATGGTGACAAGGCATGTCCGGCAGAATGACCTGGACGCCCTTACCCGTTTTACTAAATCTTCCAATGAAAGGCAGATTTAGGAATGGCTTAAAGGGACCATTGAACGCTCTTTTGCGGAGTCCAAACAAAACCACGGCCTGCTCTTTGCCCGCATGCTCCGAATCCAAACCATGCGTAAGCAATGCTTTCTAACTGCCGCCGTCCAGAACGTAAAACGTTTGATGAATGTCTTCGCTCTGCGTTTCTCTCTTCTTTTTTATGAAAGGCCGTGATTTCCCCTGCGAAATCATGGCTTTTGTTGATCATCTGGGAGCGGCCTACGTGAAGCAGGCCACTCTTTTTCTGTTTATGGAGGTTTTAATAAAAAAGACTTACCTATTTAGGGGAAACGCTAAAACAAACTCACTGCCCCGCCCCTTTTTGCTGTTCACTCGAATGAAGCCGTCGCACAAAGCGCAAACATGCTGTACAAGACTCAGCCCAATCCCATAGCCGTCTTTGTTCAACGCTCTAATTTGGTAGCCATATCCAAATACCAGTTCCGCCTCGTCCTCGCTCATTCCAGCACCGTGATCCCGAACGTGGAGTAAAACGCTGTTGTGCTGTTGCTCAAGAGTCACCTCAATCGGGTTTCCACCCCCATATTTGACCGCGTTATCCAACAGGTTATCGACAGCCCGGCGCAGCCACTGTTCCTTGCCCAGAATCGTATAAGAGGCATTCTCGTCAAAGGAAAAGATCAAATCGGAATAAATGTTTCGATAGGCGTCACACTCCTCCGCTGCGATCAGCGCCAGGTCCACTGTTTCATGGCTGGAGTCCCGGTGGGCGGATACGGTCAGAATGTCGTCTACCGATTGGGCCAGCTTCTCGATGTCCCGCACTAAAAGCGGATCGGAATTTTGATCGAGCCGGGCTTTGATCAGCATGATCATATTTTTTTGCTCGTGGGCAATGAATGAATGGAGCCGCCGCTGATCCTCCTCATACGCGGAAAGCCGCGCGTGAATGCCTTGATACTCTTCCTTTAAATCCATCTCCCGGATGCGTTCAAGCTCCGCTTCCGTCAAATCTCTCAGATCACTGGCGATAACTCTGTTATGCCGGCGCTCCAGCGTACAGAAACCCAGCAGCAGCACGCAGGAAAATAACAGAACTAGCAGGCATACGGAGGCGACCAGCACAGGCAAATATCGGAAAAAGGCCGCTCGAAAATAGTCGTGCAGTTCTGCCGAGGTGACGGAGCTGTCCAAAATAGTCTGGCCGCTTGGGGCGTAAAACAGGATCTTTGGCAGCGCGCTGGTATCTGCGCCAGAATTGCGCACGAACAGGTAAAAGCACAGAACAATACTCAGGCTGAGCAGGAGGGTATACCCGGCAATCAAAAGCCAGGTTTGCTTTTTCACTCTAGACACAGGTAATACCCCTTTCCTTTTTCATTCCGCAAAATTGGCACATCCCCTGCTTTCAGTTTTTTCTTGATGTTCGCCATGTGAACCCGGATGACCCCGGAAAAGGGATCGAAGTTTTCATCGTAGACGTGTTCCGCCAATTCCTCATTAGATACAATTCGGGGATAGCAACTTGCCAAGTATTCCAAAATATCAAATTCCTTGCAGGAAAGGGGAATCTCCTGCCCGTTCAACGTTACCCGCCGGGTGGCCGGGTCCAAAGATAGCGCCCCGATGAGAATGGCCGGATTCGCCCGGCCCCGGAACCTCCGGATCACCGCCTGGATGCGGGCGTCCACTTCCGCGAATTCAAAGGGCTTGGTGATATAGTCGTCGCTGCCAAGCCGTAGGCCCTTGACCCGTTGCTCCAGCCCGCCCCGGGCGGTTATGATCAAGACAGGTGCAGAAAGCCCCCGGCCCCGCCAGTCCTCCAGCAGGTCGAAGCCATCCTTGTCCGGCAGGTTCAAATCCAGCAAAATCGCGTCATAATCATTGTCGGAGGCCTTCAGATCTCCGCTTGCCCCGTCATAGGCCACATCGCATACATATCCAAAGCCGGAAAGCCTTTCCTTCATCAGATCCGCCAATTCCATGTTATCTTCAACTACTAATAGACGCACCGCAATCACCCGCCGCAATCTGAATTTATTCAAAGTAGTATACCACGGGTCATGTTAACGCAAAAGCAAGGCGTCCTTGTGGCGGGATTCCGCCTTGCCGCAGCATTAACATTGACCGTGCTATACTGATGCCAATCCTAAATGAAATGAGCGTGCCGTCCGATGTATATTTTGAAAAACGCCTTTCAAAACCTGTACCGAAACGCGGGGCGGAACTCGCTGGTGGCCGCGCTCTTTCTACTGGTCATCACCATGAGCTGCGTGACGCTGGTGGTCTACAACGGCGCCAACGTCATCGCAGCTCAGTACAAGGAACAGCTGAGCGTCGAGGTTCTCCTAAGCGTCGATTACGTGAAGGTCGGCGAAGCGTTTGGAGAAGATGAGGCGTTCCGCAAGCCCGCCCTCACGGATGATCTGCTTCAAAGGCTGTCCGCCTCCAAGTACCTGAAAAAGGCTGTGTACAGCGTCCAGATGGAGGCAATCGCGGACGGCCTGAAGTATACCACCCCGATTAACTACCGGGATATAGAGATGCAGCGAGCGGGCGAGGACCCGGCGAAAACCCGTTTTCCCCAATACATCCTCAGCGGGTTCAACGATGTAAGCCAAGCCAAGCCGTTCCAAGGCGGGCAGGCCAAACTCATCAAAGGGGTTTTTCCCACGGCGGATGACGAATGCGTGATCTCCGACACTTTGGCGGGATTGAACGGTCTTAAGCCCGGGGACACTTTTCAGGCGAAAAGCATCTACTACACCGACAAGCAGGGGCGTCCCCTGGAGGAAATGCTCCTCAAGGTTACAGGCGTCTACCACCGGGCATACGGCGAAGGGGAGACGGATAGCGACGACGAGATCTTCACCCAATATAATCTCCTGACCGACCCGCGCTATACCTACGAGCCCACGTTCCAAGCATCCTTTTTCCTGAAAAACCCCGGCGATCTGGACGCCTTCGCCCAGGAAGCCTACGCTGCCGGCCTCTCCGAATACTATAACCTGAACACCGACGCCGTCGCCTACGACGCCTTTGTAAAACCCATCGAACAGATGGGCGTCATCTCCCTAATTTTCTTGTGCGTGGTGCTGGCGCTGGGCGCGGCCGTTTTGCTCATCCTTTCCTCTTTGGTGGTGCGAGAGCGAAAATATGAGATCGGCGTTCTGCGGGCAATGGGCATGAAAAAGAGCAAGGTCGCGACTCAACTGGTGCTGGAATCCGCGCTCATCATGGCGGTTTGTCTGGGTTTCGGCGTCGCCCTAGGCAGTCTGTTGGCTCAGCCAGTCACCGATATGCTGCTGTCCAACCAGTTGGCCCAGGTACTGAACGGGCCGAGCTTGGCCATCGGAATGAGCGGTGCCTCCTTCGACGGGCTGGCCACGGACAACGTGCCCATCACCCACATCAGCGCGACGCTGAGTCTCATAACCGTCTGGGAACTCGTGGGCATCGCCCTAGTCCTGGTAGCGACGGCGGGCGCGGTCAGCACGTTCTGCGCGATGAAGTACGAGCCCATGCGCATTTTGCGCGAACGAAACTGATAACGGAGGAAACGATATGGCTGTTCTATCGCTTAAAAACGTGGGGTACACCTATGAAAAGGCCACAAAGCCGGTATTTCATGGGTTGAACGCGGACTTTGAGTCGCACAGGCTCTACTGCATCGTGGGAAAATCCGGAGCGGGCAAGACCTCGCTGCTCTCCCTGCTGGCCGGGCTAGACGCTTGTACGGAGGGAACGATTCTGTACGAAGGCGAAGATTTGCGCAAAATGGATCGAGATAATTACCGCGCCAAAAAAATCGGCGTCGTCTTCCAGGGCCTTAACCTGCTGCTAAACAAAAGCGCGTTAGAGAACGTCGAGCTTTCTATGTCCATCAGCGGCGTACGCCATAAAGATAATCGCGCCTATGCCTTGGCCCTGCTCAAGCGCGTGGGCATCGACGAGGAGACGGCGGACCACCGTGTGCTGGGTCTCTCGGGAGGGGAGCAGCAGCGGGTTGGCATCGCCCGCGCCTTGTCCCACGAACCAAACCTGATGCTAGCCGACGAGCCCAGCGGCAACCTGGACCGGGAAACGGAGAAAGAAGTGATGAAAATTTTGGTTGATCTGGCTCACGCACAAAATAAGTGCGTAATCGTCGCGACCCACTCGCAAAAAATTGTCCGCTGCGCGGACGAAGTTTGGGGGCTGAACAAGGGCGGATGCCTCGTTTACCTGGGGACGGGAGGCGAAGCCGTATGACGGAAAGGAGAAGACAGTGGATCGGAATCGCATGCTTTGCATTGGGTTTGGCGTTCATTGGCGTAGGGTTGTTCCGGGAAGAGCATTTGACGGTGCTCAAAAAAGCCGTAGCAATCTGCCTGGAATGCATAGGGATCGGTTAGAGGTGGCCTATGAAGCATAAAGAAAATATCGGGGACAGGCGGCCGAAAAAAGGCATTCGCCTCTGGGTGCAGATTCTATTCGCCGCGTTGACCAATGGGTACGTAAACGGATTTCTCCAGTCGAAAATCTACACCGGTCCCACGAAAGCGCTTTGCGTACCGGGGCTTAACTGCTACTCCTGCCCCGGCGCGCTAGGGGCCTGTCCCATCGGCGCCCTGCAGGCGGTCGTCGGCAGCCGGAAATATCAGTTTTCCTTTTACATCATCGGTATTTTAGTGGCCGTGGGCTCTTTCTGTGGCCGGTTGATCTGCGGTTTCCTCTGCCCCTTCGGGTTGGTTCAGGATTTGCTGCATAAAATCCCCGTGCCAAAGCTCAAAAAGCTGCCAGGCGAAAGAATCCTGAAGTACCTCAAGTACGTCATCCTTGCAGTGTTCGTGCTGCTGCTGCCCATGTTCGCGGTGAACATCATCGGCCAGGGAGACCCCTGGTTCTGCAAGTGGATTTGCCCCTCAGGCACCTTGCTGAGTGGCATTCCCCTAGTGGCGGGCAATCCCAATTTACAAGCCGCCGTCGGCTGGCTGTTTAGTTGGAAGGTTTTCCTGCTGCTGTCCATCTTGGTGCTCTCCATGTTCATCTACCGGCCATTTTGCAAGTTTCTTTGCCCTCTGGGCGCAGTCTACGGCGTGTTTAACCCCATTTCACTCTACCACATGCGCGTGGACAAGGAGCAATGCGTGGACTGCGGCGTCTGCAAAAAGGTATGCAAGATGGGCGTGGATCCCCGGAAGACGCCAAACAGCATCGAGTGCATCCGCTGCGGCGACTGCGTGCGGGCCTGTCCCACCGGGGCCCTCTCATGGAGCTTTGGCACGTGCAAGAAATCGCGTACACCCGCCTGCACAACCTCTTGCGCCTCCTGTTCTAAGACCTGCGCCAAAAAATCCGGCTTAGGAGAAAAAGTCTAACGCTCGAAGAAAGAAAGGAAATTAACGATGAAAAAGCTATTGACATTCTTGCTGGCCCTGTGCTTGACCTTCTCGCTGGCTACCTGCATCCTCGCCGAGCCCGTGTTCATTCCCGGCGAGGATGGGGCCCCTTCCCTGGACGACATGGTGACACAGGACCCCATCTCCGACCAGGAGCAGGCGCTGATGGAGCGCAGCGTGCGCTTTAGCACAGACAAGCTGCTCAGCTACGATACGTGGCGCAAGGTGATGACACTTCCCGGCGTGGAGTGCCCAAATCACATCGAAGGCTATATCGATGATGTGACACTGGGCGACAGTTCAGACATGCTGCTCAGCGGCGAACCTGAACTGGAGGAGAAGGGGCTGTTTGTCACCTACGAGCTGACCGAGGGCAAATTGCCCGCGGACGGTTCCACCGGTGGCTGCGTGGTTCCAGCGTCCTGGGCCCATAGGAACGGCAAAAAGGTGGGCGATAAGGTGACGCTGGATACGCCGCTTGGCCAGGCCGAGTATGAAATCACCGGTTTGTACGGCTACAGCGAAAAGGGCAGGATTGGCGGACTCACCGAGGAGAACGCGCCGCTATATGAGATTTTCGTAACCCCTGAGGATATCGTAAAGCTGACCGGCGAAAGCGTCAGCGGCTATTACCTGGGTGGAACCGTCACCTGCGCCACGGCGGAGGAAGCGGAAAAATTGGTGGAGCAGGCCAACGAGATTTTGAAGGACTCCGGCGACAAGGCAATGCTAGCAAGCGATCATACCGCCGAAATGTACTACGCGGACAGCGCCGAAATGTTCCCCAGTCTTGCGTTGGACGGAACCAGCCTTGACGGCAACGCCCTGCCGGAGGATTTGTTGGTCAAGGGCGGAATCACAATGGTGAACGTCTGGGCGACCTTCTGCAATCCCTGCCTGGCGGAAATGCCCCACCTGGAGGAGCTGAACAAGGAATTTGCCGATTCAGGGAAGAAATTCCAGGTCGTAGGTGTCGTGGCCGACGTCGTAAACGAAAAGGGCGAGATCAACCAGGAGCTGCTAGAACTGGCAAAAGAGATCGTGGCAAAGACCGGCGTGACCTACCCTATCGTCGTCCCCGGCGAAAAGCTCCTCTCTGACACCTTGCCAAGTGTGACCGCCTTCCCCACCAGCTTTTTCCTCAACGACACAGGCGAGGTAATCAAAACCGTTATGGGCGCTACCACCAAGAAAGACTGGGCAAAAATCGCTGACGAACTTTTGGAAAAGCTGATGTAAGCGATTCGTAAAATACAATTAAGTGCAGGGCGGTGTTGCAGATTAAAAAAATCTGCGGCACCGCCATTGTTGTACTCTTTTATGGTCACAACGCAGCCAATTTCAGCAAATAATCGAACAGCAAATAGACGTCCAACACAATCGTATTTTTAGGGCGTCTGTTTTTTATGAACAAAAACAGTTTTTCTGGGAAATCAGAATTTCAGCAGCGCTTTGGGACGCAGAAGATGCGTTTTCTGCCTTTGGGCGTTGCATTTGGAAATGTGCTTACGGATGTTCTGTGAGAGGGCAAGAAGGCATAGCTCCGTCATCACCTTGATATGACCACCGGTCAAAAAGCGCTTGAAATTGCGGTTATGCTTGAGTTGACCAAAGCTGCCTTCTGCCTGAATGGAGCGGTTCACCCGAAGCAGTTTTCCTTCCTCTGATGTGATTCGTTCCAGTGAAGCTTTGCGCAGATGTTCCATTTCCCAGCAGACAACCAGTTCCTTTTGCTTTTCGGGATCCTTGGCTTTACAGCATGCCGCACGATGTGGACACGCACAGCAATCCTCACAGCGGTAATGCGCCAATTCTTTCAGGGAACCGTCTTTTTCCTTTTCGGTTGTTGTCGAAATCCGCACCAGCATCCTTCCGGCTTTGCACAGGAAATAGTCCCCCGGTTCGTAATATGCCATGTTCTCTCTGCGTCCGATCTGCGCCTTGAACTTTTTCTCTTTTATGGCTTCGTAGTTATTGGGCTTGATGTATGCCAGCTGCTTGTTCCCTGCCAGATGCCGGTAGTTGAGCAAGCTTTCATAACCCGAATCCAAACAGACTCTTTTGTAGATAGCCTTCTGCCATTCTTCCATGGTTTTCAACAGGATGGAAAGCGTTGAATAATCCGTTCTGGCCGAAAAAACTCCGATTCCTGTGATGTATTCGCTGTTGACTGCAAACTGTACGTTGTATCCCGGCTTCAACTGCCCGTTGCGCATATGATCTTCCTTCATGTGCATGAACGTTGCATCCGGATCTGTTTTTGAAAAGCTGTTTCGCCCGTCTCCCAAGGTCTTGAGCTTTTCTTCATAATCCATCCAACGCCGAACAAGCTCTTGAACCTCGTCCCGTAAACGTACAATCGTGGGTTTATGATGTCCGCGGCCTTTCTTCACCTCGATATTCGCTTGGGCAATCTCCCGATTCAATTCATCCAAATATGCCTGTGCCTTTTTCATCGTCGTGTATCCATGTTCTTCCGTTCGGTATTTTTTCAGCTTCTCTTTGATTTTCTTCAGTTCCCGTTCTACTCTTTTTCGCCACACGAACGTATATCGATTCGCTTTGCTCTCGATTGGACTGTATCCAGTTGAACGGACAGGAAAATAAAAGGATATTGTAGAATTACGCAACCTTACGCGGCGTTGCACCTGATTTCATAGGGAGTAAGGCCGTATTTCAGGTTAATGCGTTCGAAGTTGTAGAAGTGGACATATTGTGCAACCAACTCCTCTACCTCTGCGCGAGTAGAATAATGGGCACGATAAAGGCATTCCGATTTAAGCGTTCCGAAGAAATTCTCCATAGCAGCATTGTCGTATGGACATCCGGGACTGGACATAGAGGGTTGAAAGTGATATTCTTTGCTTAGGTCGAAGTATGCTTCGGAGGTGTATTGAGACCCTTGGTCACTGTGGAGCGCGAGTCCATCAGTGACCTTCTCTGTTATCATAGCGTCTCGGATCGTCTGAGTAACCAGCGATGCGGCCATGTCGC
This sequence comes from Beduinella massiliensis, assembly GCF_900199405.1. Classification (NCBI taxonomy): domain Bacteria; kingdom Bacillati; phylum Bacillota; class Clostridia; order Eubacteriales; family Beduinellaceae; genus Beduinella; species Beduinella massiliensis. The sequence goes on along the minus strand of NZ_LT963430.1, from coordinate 1,634,224 downwards.
CACCAATGCGATAGGCCAACACCATTCGACCACAAAGGTCAATCACCGCACACATATACAGCATTCCCTGTGGTGTGGGGATATAGGTGATATCTGTTGACCAGAAACGATTGGGCCGTTGCTGTTCAAAGGCACGCTGCAATAGGTTTGGGCATTTGTACACGTTTTGCTGATGTTGAGTATATCTTCTTTGCCGCCGAATCTGTGCAAGCAGATTGGTCTTGCGCATGACGCGCAGAAGTGCTTTAAGATTTACATTTTTTCTTTTCTTCCGCTGGATCCAGAGACGAACACGGCGGATGCCGTAGGTCTGGTTGCACTGCTGTTGACATTCCACAATCAGATCGACCAACCACTGATCTTTCGGCGTCTTTTCTTGCTTTTTACGCCAAGCATAATACCCACTTCGGGAAACTTCAAATACTTCACACATTGTGACGATAGGATAAATGTTGCGAAAACGTTCTATAACTCGATATTTCAACTTCACCTCCTTCCAACTTCTAACAGAAAATTTCGCAGCAGTTCCACCTGCATACGCAGTTTTACCAATTCATTATTCTGCTGGATTTCCCCGTTCTCCGGCATTTTACGCGGACGGCCTTTAGGGCGAGGTACATCGCCCTTTGCGATTAATCGTTCTCTACGGTTTTCTCGATTGACTAGTTGCTCAACCTGTTTCTTCGTTAGCCCAAGGCTGGCTCCGATTTCACGATTCGTTTCGCCTGTGATTTTCCGCTCGCGTATTGTTTCAATAAGGCCTTGTACCTTCGTGTATTTTTGCCTCATACAATAAACCTCCTGTCGTAGTTTGCTTCTTACATTCTACAACAGGAGGTCTCTTATTTCATTGTCCGTTTATCGGGATACAGTCCATTTTTTCATTTTCTTGTTACGGTCTTTTTGTGCAACGGCCCCCTCAGATGATTATCGGCAAAGTCCATGATCCCTGCTGGAAAATCCTGGCCTTTTGGGTTTGTAAATCCGACAGTCTTTCCTTTATCCCCGCTGTCGTTTTCATACTCCACACGAATCCGCCTACAACCGCTCCTTCCATCGGCAACGCAGGCAGCGCCCTCACCGGGCTATATGCCATCGGCAGGGGCGCTGTGGAGCCAGTCGGTTCAGCTTTTCAGACCCGTGGTAGCTACGCCCTCCACCAGATACTTCTGAAAGAACATGAACACCAACAGCACGGGTACGATGGATAAAGTCGTCATGGCGAACAGGCCGGACCAGTTCGTCTGGGTCGAGGGATCGGAGAACATTTTCAGCGCAATGGATACAGGGTACATCGCCGGCTTGCTCAAGTAAATCAGCGGGCCGAGAAACTCCTGCCATGACCAGTAAAACGCGAAGATGGCCGACGTGATCAGGGAGGGCTTGGACAGAGGTATCATCACCGTGGAATACTTCTTCCACCAACCGCACCCGTCAATCTCTGCCGCCTCATCCAGCTCCCGCGGCACACCGCGCATAAACTGGATGTTCAAGAAAATGAAAAAGGGGACCCCGCAAAATTGCGGTACGACGATGGGCAGAAAGGTATTGACCCAGCCGAGCGTTTTAAACATCACGTACTGCGGAATCAGCAGCACCTGCGCGGGCAGCAGCATGGTGCCCATGAGGATGGTAAAACAGGCCTTGCGCCCCGAAAAAGGAATCCGCGCAAAGGCATAGGCCACTACCGAGGAGGATACTACGCCGCCCAAAGTAGACAGGATCGAAATAAGAAAGGAATTTTTAAAGTAGGTCGCATAGGTATATCTCCCGGCAGACTGCCACCCCACCGCATAATTCTCCCATACAAATCGGGAAGGAATGAGGCTGGTCACGGTAGTGAACACTTCTTCATTAGGCTTAAGCGAACTGGACAGCATCCACACCAGCGGGTAAATCATAATGATGCCAAAGAGAATAGCCAACGCATGGAAAGCAGCGCCTTTTCTGGCCGTTCGTGCTGAGATACGCATCATGCCTTTCCTCCTCCCTTACGCTTCGTAATGTACCCATCCGTCCGAGCTCTTGAAGATAAAGATCGAGAACACGGAGATGATAATCAGCAGGATCCAGGACATGGCGGCAGCATATCCCATCTTAAAGTAGGAGAAGCCCTGCTTGTAAATGTAAAGTGCAAACAGCATAGTGGTATTCATTGGGCCGCCATCTGTGATAATCAGGCTTTCGGAGAAGGCCTTGAACGCGTTGATGAAGCCCATGATCAAGTTGAAAAAGATTACGGGGGTCAGCATAGGCAGCGTGATATGACGGAACCTCTGCCAGGGCGTTGCGCCGTCCAGCAGCGCTGCCTCGTAATAGCTGCCCGGAATCTGCTTGATGCCGGACACGAAGATCAGCATCGAAGAACCGAAGTGCCAGCAGCCCAGCAGGATCAAGGAATAAAGCGCTGTTGACGGCTCGCCTACCCAGTTAAAGGCGAAGGCTTTGCCCGTCAACGCGGTGATGATGCCGTTTATGGCGCCGTCTGTTCCGAACAGCTTCGACCAGATGATGGCAATGGCCACGCTGCCGCTGAGCAAGGATGGAATGTAGTATACCGTGCGATAAACGCCGATCCCCCGATGATTGCTCGCCAGCACCATGGCCACGCCCAACGCCGTCGCCAGCCGCAGCGGAACCAGAATGAGCACATATTTAAAGGTGACGCCCAGGGACTTCCAGAAGACTCCATCTCCCAGCATGTTGACGTAGTTGTTCATTCCGTACCAGGTCGGACTTCCCAACCCATCAAACTTCGTAAAGGAAAGATACAAAGAGTAGAGCATGGGGATAGACGTGAAGGCGAGCAGGCCAAACAGCCACGGCGAAATAAACGCCAGGCCCGCCAGGTTGTCTCGTCTCCGTCTTAAGCGTGCCCCTTGCGACACCGGCTTTTTCATGAGTACTGCTGCCATCGTCAATCGCCCTTTCTTTCATTCAAACAGGAATCCATAAAACGGGCGCGGGGAAGCATCTTGATTGCCGCATTCCCCGCGCCCTCATGCTTCACGGCAAGTTACTCGCCCAAGGTCTTGACCGCAAAGTCATACAGGTGCTGTGCGCCTTCCTCAGGGGTCATTTCTCCAAAGAGGACGGTAGCCAGGGTGTTGTTGAACTCACTGCTGATCTCACTATGTGCAATGGGATCGGGCGCATACAGGTCAGACGCGTAGTCCGCCATGAAAACCATGTAGTCGAAAGTAACCTTGGATGCCTCGTCCAGGGAATCCCCCACGATACCGGCCATGTTGGAAGCAATCGGTACGCCGCGTCGCCCGGCTATGAACAGGTTGGCAGCCTCGTCGTTGCACCAGTAGTCGATGTAAGCAGCGGCATCCTCCACATCGGACGCAGTAGCGGCAATGCTAAGGAACTGAGAAGGTTTGACAAACATGGCTTTGGTGCCCGCGGCTCCGGGTATTACGTGCAATTCGGTAGGTCCATAGGCGTCCTTCACCATGCTGTAATAGGTGGTGAAGCTGTCGGTGGTGGTGGTAATGGTCGCAGCCGTTCCCTTGGAGAAGGGCTGATTCTCACGTCCCACGTCTACAGTAATTTCAGACACGTTCTGCACGGCTCCCGCGTCATGCATGCGCTTTACAGAGGCGAAGTATTCCGCCAGCGTGGACACGTCGTAGCCCGGTTCGGTCTGCTCTTCGTTGTATAGCTCCTGCCCCTGTTCGCGGGCGAATACGCGGAAGGTGCCATTATAGTCGCGCATTCCCCACAGGTCGGTGCCAAACAGGCCCGTGGCTGTGTGGAAGTCCAGCACCCATTGCTCGAACTCCGCCCACGTCGCTTCGTTGGGCAGTACCTCCATGCCAGCGTCGGTAATCAGTTTGGCGTTCAGCGCCAGGCCCAGGGAGTTGGAGCCCGCGTTGATGCCGTACAGTCCGCCATCAAAGCGGCCACCGCTGACGGCGCTATCAGGCACGTTGCTCAGGTCGATGGCGCCGCTTTCCACCAGAGGCGTAAGGTCCATTAACAGTCCCTTGTCCACATAGCTCTTAATGTACTGATAGTCCATGCGGAGGCAGTCGGGCAGGTCGTTGGCCGCGGCCAGGGTGTTCAGTTTGGTCCAGTAATCGTCCCAGGACAGGTACTCTGCTTCATATTCAATGCCAGTAGCTTCTTGGAACATGTCAGACACGGATAGGTATAAGGCGTTGGAGGATTCGGAGCCCCACCAGGTCAACCGCAGCGGTTCATCCACAGCCAAAGCGCAGGTAGCGGTCATCAGCATGACGACGGCGATCAGCATAGCACCCAGCTTTTTCATGAAAAATACCTCCCATTTTTGCCGTTCCTGTATAGAACGATCAATTTTTCTTCATTATAATGGGGGTTTCGACAAATGTCATTCACTCAACTCTGACTTAAAACACCAAAAAACAGACTTTCGTATAGCTTCTTCGGCATAAAAACGGGCAATTTGCACATTCGACGGCAAAAAAGAAAAGCGGCCGATGCCGCTCTGGCCATCGACAAAGTCGATGGCCTCGTGCAAAATGAATAAACATTTTGCACGAATGTCACGGGAGATGTTTTCCTCCGCAAATGCTGCGCATTTGACTACGGAAAACGCCCCGCCCGACCGGCAAAGCCGGTCGATACGATTTCATATGAAGGGGAAGTCTCCCCTTCATGCATCCCCTTTTACAAGACGATACTTTGTCAACGGTCTGAGCGGCCGATGCCGCTTATGATTTAGAAAAGACCTCTTCACCCTTCCCCTTGGATAAAATGCCACGTCCCCGAAGGCTACTTGCTCTGTTCATCCTTCCCCAGGCAGCCGCTCTCCCGCCTTCATCTGCTTCTGTCTGTACTGCCCCGGCGACATGCCCATGTTTTTCTTGAACACTTCAATAAAGTACTTCGACGTCACAAAGCCAACCCGCTCCGCCACTTCCCCCACGGTGATATCCGGCACTGTGGTCAGCAGGCGTACCGCCTCCTCCAACTTCTTCCTGGTCACCCAAGCGGTGAACTTCATGTCCGTGCGCTTCTGAAATAGCCGTCCGACATAGGTTTCGTTCATAAACAGCTCGTTTTCGCAGATCCAGCTCAGAGAAAACTCCGGTTCGGAATAATGCTCGTCGATACAGCGGAGGGTCTTTGCGATCACCGTCCCATAGCGGCTGTCGTAGCTTTCCTCTATCTTTTCGGGGTGCAGCATACGCATGAGCACCTCCTGCAGATCAGTCGCCGTGATGGGCTTGAGCAGATAATCCACCACTCCCGCCCGTAGCGCGTGGCGCACATACTCAAACTCCTGATAGCCGGAGATAATGATAAATTTGCAGGGCACCTCCGCGCTCACCGCGTCGATCATCTCCAGTCCCCCCTGGCCGGGCATCACCACATCCGTTATCACGACGTCGGGGCGCAAGCGGCGGATACAATCGGCCCCGTCCGTTCCGTTGTCAGCGGTACCGACCACAGTGCAGCCCAGCGTCTCCCAAGGCAGCAGATTCCGGGTGTGCTCCAGAATCATGGGCTCGTCATCCACCAGCAGAATCTTGTACAGGTTGTGTCGCCTCCTCTCTCAACCGCGCGGGCAGCACATCGGGGATCGTTATCGCCAGATTGGTCCAGTGCCCTTGCCTGCTGCGCACCTGCACATGAGCCTCCTCGCCGTAGGTATACCGCAGGCGTTGCAGAACGTTGCCGTATCCATGGATTTCCAGCTCATCTTCCAACTGCAGATGGTTATACCTTTCGACAACCTCCGGTGGGAAACCCATTCCGTTGTCATACAGGCTGATGACAAGCTGGTTGCGTCGGCGGCGGATGCGCAGGCGGATCACCCCCCGCTCCATCTTTGTCATCAATCCGTAGCGTACCGAGTTTTCCATCAGCGGCTGCAGTGTCATCTGCGGAAGCAGGATTTCCTCGTCGGCGTCGTTGTAATCGATCCGTGCGCGCAGCCGCTCCCCAAAGCGAATGCGGTAGATCGTCAGATATTGCTGCACAAAGTCGATTTCATCGCGCAGGGGTACATGCATGGAGCCACGATAAGACGCTCGCACCAACTTCGACAAGCACATAGAAATGCGGCCGATCTGCACGTCTCCGCTCTTCACCGCCATGGCATGAATGGTTTCCAATGTGTTATAGAGAAAATGCGGTCGAATCTGCGCCTGCAGCATCCTGTTCTGCGCCTGCGCGGCGTACAGCTGCTTTTTCAGCTTTTGATTGACCAATTCATCCACCTGATTCATCAGGCGTTGAAAATGCCGCGCCAGCAGGCCAATCTCATCCCTGCTTTCCAGCAGCTCCAGATCCAGCTTCACCCGCAGGTCGTCCGTGCCCACGTGTTCCACCGCCGCAGCCAGCTTATCGAGCCGCCGCAGCACCCCGTCGATCGTTCGCAGCGTCGCCAGCATCAACAGCAGGGAAAGCGCCAGCACCGCCAGCAGCAGCACCGTGCGGCTGAAGCGCAGGGTTTGGGTAATCCGGTCAAAGTTCGCATAATTGACTAACACAATCCGTCCATCAAATACCGCCGTCTTGGTTACGAAAATCGTGCTCCCCTTCAGAGTCATCAGCTGTTTGTCCTCAATGGCGGCCACGTCGTCCTCCGGCAGCTCCGGGCATTGGCCGCCGCGATACAATCGCAGACCGTCCATGTAGATTTCCGTCATTTCCAGCAGGGGCTCCGCACCCCGATCGATGCCTGCCAGCATGGATTGTACGTCTACGCAAACGGCCTCATAGCCCAGCACCTTTAAGCTTAATTGCCGGGATTCACGGATAGCGCGGGTCAGGACCATATACTCTCTGCCTCCGCTGACCATCCCAAACCAAGCCATCCTGCCGTCATCCGACGTGTTATCAAGCAGCGTCTCCACCTGGTCGATCAACTCGTTTTTGTTCACCACCCCGCCATAGCTGTAACAAAAGCCTCGCGTGTCCTTCAGCACTACGTTGCGCGCAAAATAGAACGCGTTCCCCACCGTAGAGGTGATTGCGGAGTGCAGGGCGGTTCGTGCATTGGCCAGCGTCTGTCCCTGCGCCTGCGCAATCGTACCTAACGCCTGCTGGATCGTTTCACTGGAAACAAGCTGGAGGGAGACGCGCTCCGCTTCCCTCAGGTTTGTTTCGATTTGAGAGAAGTACCGCTCGTATATCTCGCCCTGCTGCGCAGCAAAACCGTTGCTGTACGCGTTGTACAGCAACTGATTGCCGATGAGGCTCACCGCCGCAAAGCTCAAGAAAAACAGCAGCACCACGGTGCGGATGATCTGGTGGATGGATTGCCTGCCGCTCCGCGCCTGCAAAAGGCGCCCTTGCCCGCCTTTCACTGTGCTTCCTTTACGTCGCCTGCGCCGTATACCTCGCAATACAGCCCTGAATGGGACACCGGCTCGCCTTCGGCATACAGGTGCGACGTATCGCCTAACTGCATGCACTTGAAGAAGACCTCGCCCCGCACCCTCTCCTCTGTAATCAGGGTAGTGACGGAGCTGGTGGGCATGAAGAAGCACTGCCACATCACCGTAGGCGACACACCAAGCAGGTGGGACAGCAACGCCATGCCGAGGCCAAAGTGGCAAAACAGCGCCAAAGTGGTTTCGTCGTTCCTCTGGCAGCAGTACACGCCGCCCGCCCGATGATACCCATACCCGGCCAACAACGCATCTATTCCACCGGCAACTTCGTCATAGACCGCCGCCACATCTCCCGTACAGTAAAATGCATTGTTCCGCCATGCATCCCGGTCGTACAGCTCAGGCTGCGCTGTCCAATACTGCGGCCTCAGGTTCCACGGAATCCGTTGATCCCCTGTATCCGGATCGGCGGCTCGACCAGGAAACTCCTGCAGCCACGGCAGCACCCGCGCTGTGCGGTGCAGCTTATCCAGCGTGGGCCTGGCCGTATCCTGCGCCCGGCCCAGGGGAGAGACGTAAATCGCGTCCATCCGTTCGCGCACCAGCCTGCGGCTCAGCAGCTCCGCTTCCTTCCATCCCTTATCCGTCAAGGAGTCAATCGCATAATCCGGCTCTCCATGGCGAATAATTAAAATCCTCATGATACGTTTCTCCCTGCGTATATCTTTTCTCTATCCTACGCGCTTCGCCGGCAGGCGCAAGAACGTTTTTCCCGCACAGCCGTATTTGTGAAACCTATTTTACAGCTTTTCGATGGTGTCGAGCACGGCCTCCAGCTCTTCCGGGCGCACCCGGTCGCAGTCTTTGCCCGCGAGCACGCAGTCCGCAAAGTAACGGATCTCGTTGTAGTACGCGTTGCTGCGCGGCAGGTTGATGCCGTTCTCCGCCGCGTCCTCTTCCTGCGCGCACGTCTCCACGCGCCCATCCTGATGGTAGATCGTCAGCGTTCCCGCCTTGAACTCCATCACCGCCTTCTCGAACTGGAAGCGGTATCCCGCCGTGAACGCGTAGTCGCAGTCGTACCACGCCGCCTCCGCGTTTATGAAGAACCCCGGGTACTGGTAGATCACGTTCAGGTAGTCCTGGCGCTCGTTCCCCGCGCGGCTGCACGCGACGCTCTCCGGCGTCCCGAACGCGTAGATCATGAAGTCCAGGTCGTGGATGTGCAGGTCGAACGGCACCAGTCCGCTGCGCTCCGGATCCTTCATCCAGTCGTCCCAGCTCCACTTCGGCGTGTTGCCCAGCCGCGTCATGCTGCCGCTGAGCAGTCTGCCGTACTCGCCGCTATCCGCCGCTTCCTTCAGCCGCTCGTACTCCGGCCAGAACCGCAGCACCTGCGCCACCATCACGCGCACGCTCTTCTCCCGCGCTGCGCCGTACACGCGCCGCACGTCCGCACGCCGCAGCGAAACCGGCTTTTCCGTCAGCACGTTGATCCCCCGCCCGATCGCCTTCACCGCCGCGTCCGCGTGCAGGTACGTCGGCAGGCAGATGTCCAGCACGTCCAGCTCCTCGCCCTTCAGCATCTCGTCCAGGTCGTAATACACCCGGCAGCCGTACTTCTCCCCCACCGGATCGACCTGCTCCGCCCTGATGTCGCACGCCGCCGCGAGCTTCGCCTCCGGAACAGCGGCCCATCCCGTCAGGTGCGACTGGCTGATGCCGCCCGTTCCCACGATTCCTACCTTCAGCATCTTCTTCTTCCTCCCTTACAGCGCGGCGATCAGGCCGCTCAGGTATTCCTTCGCCTCCAGTATGTCGCGAATCTGTTCCTCGCCCTCGATCTCCCGCTCGATGGTCAGGCTTCCCTCGTACCCCAGCTCGCCCAGCGACCGCACGAGCGCGGGAAAGTCTACCCTGCCCGTGCCGATCTTGACCTCCGTGCCCAGCTCCCGCCCGTTCACCGGGTACAGCCCGTCCTTCGCGTGTACCCCGCGCACGTAGCCCCCGAACACGCACAGCGCGTCCACCGGGTTCGCCTTGCCGTAGAGGATCAGGTTCGCCGGGTCCAGGTTCACGTACAGGTTCCCCGTCCCCACGTCCTCAAAGCAGCGCAGCATCGTCACCGGCGTCTCCTGCCCCGTCTCGAACAGCAGGTTCTGCCCGTTCCCCTTCAGGTGCCCCGCCACCGCGCGTATCGCCGACACGAACCCCGCGTAGTTCGGGTCGTTCGGCGATTCCGGAATGAACCCCATGTGGCTCACCACGTCCTTCACACCCAGACGCTGGGCAAAGTCCGCCCCGTCCATCAGGTTCTGCATGCGCGCAAAGCGATACGCCGCCGGCACCAGCCCCAGCGTCTCCGGCCCGTCCGTGAAGTTCCAGATCCGCGGGCCCGCCCAGCCGCACCAGAAGGCCGTTATCGCGACGCCGCTCTCGCTCGCGTATGCACGGATGCGCTCCGCTTCTTCCTCCGTCCACAGCCCCAGCGCCCAGCTGATCAGCTGGCAATGCGCAAATCCCTTCGCCGCCGCGTCGTGAAACTTTTTCCGCATGCCGCTTTCCGTATGCTCGATGCAAATGCCCACGTTCATCTTTATTTGCCCCTCTCCTTTGTCGTCGTTCCTGCATGAAAGGTTTGGCATACTCTTTCGCGTCCGCGTCCTCGTTTTCCTTCATCCGGCAAAATTCTTATTCGTCCGCAAACGCCGAGGGACTACGGCGAAAAAAGTCCCGCCCGGCCGCCGCAGGGAGCGGGCGGCTGAGCGCTTCCACTGCACGCCTCGCATCCAGCAGCGTCCGGACCGGCGAAAAGCTTCCAGAGACGAACGGCCCCAGCACCGCCAGATTTTCGGACTGCACGGGCAGCATGCGCGGGCGTGCGGCCTCCGTTCCCGCAAGGAGCGGCGCGCCCGCATAGGGCAGGATGCCGAAAAAGACATCCGCTTCCCGATTCGGCAGGCTCATCCCCTCTCCGATCGCGCCGAGCAGCTCCCGCGCGGCCTCCAGACCGCTGCAGGCCCGCATCGGTTTTCCCGTAAGCGCGCCCCTTGCGCCCGGACGCAGACAGCACGCGCAAATCGAACGCGCGCCCCGCGCCCCCTGCACGCGCATCGACATCTCCCAGGGCGTTCCTTCCAGCTTCACGATCGCATCCGCCGCCGCCAGACGTTCAAGCTGCCCGCATGATATGCGAAGGCCGTGTACGAGCAAAAGCGCGCGCTCCGTCGTCTCCGGCATGGTAAAAAAAGCCTCCGGGTTGCCCAAACCCGGGCGGCGCGCGGCGATTCGCCGCCAGAGAACGGCCACGTCCGGACATGCCGGCGCGGAACCGGGCAGGCGCGCCGCGTCCGCCCAGGCAGCACAGTCACCCTGTCCGGGCGAGAAGAAGCACAGGTCGCCCTCGTGCAGCTGCACCATCTCCTCGCGCCTGCCGTCCGTGGTGTACAGCGCGGTGACGGCGGTCTCCTCTCCCTCCTCGAATTCGAGGTCGGTCACGGTCTGCCGGATAAAATGGACGTCCGAGTCGACGAGGAACGCCCGTAACGGACGCACCAGCGACGACTGCGACAGCAGCCATTCCCACAGGGCAGGCGCTTCCCCTTCGGGCGCTGCGGCGCGCAGCTCACCGTCCCGCAGCGTCTTCCATACGCAAGGCGCCGTCTGCGCCCCCGCACACAGGCCGTCCAGTCGTTCCGGCAGCGTCTCGCCCTTATCGGATGGCCTCGGTCCGTCCATCCCCCGCAAGCGCAGCATCCGTCCGTCGCCTGCCGTCTCATAGACGAACAAATCGCCGCCCCGCATGCCCCGCTTGCGCAGGCAGTCCGCGGCCGCCGCCAGCGTGCCCAGTCCGCCGCCCACAAAATAAGCTTTGCTCATCGCATCTCATCTCCAGCACAATGATATCTATCCTGCATTGTACCGGCAGCAAAAACGGCCATCCATAGACAAAGAAGGAGCGGTGCCGAAAATTCAGGCACCGCTCGCGATCTGTATGAACTTTAGACAAAGACCCCTGCTTGTCGCATTCAGGCGCTGAACTTTTCCAGCGCGCGCTTAAAGTCCCCCTCGATCAGCCGCGCAAGCCGCTCCGTCAGCGCGCGCGGCTCCTCCTTCTGCCCGCTGCGAATCCATTCCAGCACTACGCCTACGAAAGCATACATGTAGAAATCGACGATGAAGCGCCGGTCGTCCTGCGATACCCGCATCCCCCGCGCCTGTCCGTCCAGCACGCCCATCAGCAGCTCGAACACGACGCTGTACAGATAGGCTTCCAGATGCTCGCGGCCGATGGAGTGATAGGCGTTTTCCACCATGCGCCGGTGGTTCTGCACGTAGCACAGGGCGTTGAGGAAGCCCTCCTGCCAGCTTTCATAGGTGCGGTTCTCCCCCAAAGTGCGCTCCGCCTCTTCCTTAAACGTGAAGCCGAGCAGGTCGTAAATATCCTGAAAGTGATAGTAGAACGTCTGGCGGTTAAGGCCGCACTCGTCGGTCAGATCCTTGACGGTGATCTTTTCGAGCGGGCGCTGCTCAAGCTGACGTTTGAGCGCTTCGGCCAGCGCTCTCTTGGTGATCTGCGACATGGGAGGTCTCCTTCCGCGCTTTTATCCTATGGTATCATACCCCGCGTCTTCCCGCAAGCACGATCTTCCCTGGGTCAAACCGCAGAGCGGACGCGTCGGGTTTCACTTGACAAATCCAGCGCAGAATAGTATAACTAGTAATACAAATTATACTTTCAAGGAGGCGACGGCATGAAAGCCACTGTGAAGGACGGCAAGTTCATGAGCTCGGTCAAGGTCGGCCCCAAAGGGCAAATCGTCATCCCCAAGGAGGTTCGGGATCTTTTTCAGATCGCCCCGGGCGACACCCTGATATTGCTCGCGGACGCGGAAAAAGGTATCGCGTTGGAACGGTACGCGATATTTTCCAGCATCGCGGACGCCATCTTTGCCGGAAAGGCGAAGGAACTCTACCCGGATCAGCAGGAAGAGGATTCCGTAGCCTTCGCGGAGGCGATCAAACAGGCGGGCGAAACCGATTGACTGCCCTGCCTAAACCGACAGCCCTTCAGGAGGTGCATCATGTCCAAAATCGCTTTTTTCTGTATTCCCGCGCACGGGCATACGAACCCAACCCTAGAGGTCGTCCGCGAGCTCACCCGCCGCGGGCACGACGTCCTATACTTCTCCTATCAGGCGTTTCGAGAAAAAATCGAGGCCGCCGGCGCAACGTTCATCGCCTGCGACCCGTATGACGTAGAGATGAACCTGCGTCCTGAGGATGCCGCGCGCGTCGGAAAGGACATGGGCTTTTCCATCAAGCTGCTCGTTCAGACGACCCTGGCGCTGGATGGAATGGTCTGCGAGACGCTGAAAAAGTGGCGTCCGGACTGCGTAATCGCGGATTCCATGGCCGCGTGGGGAAAGTTTGCAGCGCTCAAGCTGGGCATTCCCTTCATCTCGTCCACCACCACCTTCGCCTTCAACCGCTATTCTGCCCGAATCATGAAGCCGAGCCTTTCGCAGGTTTTTTCCATGATCGCGGCGATGCCTAGCGTCCGTCGCGATTTGAAGCTGCTTCAATCGCACGGGTACCCGGTCAAAAACCTGCTTTCCCTCATCCAAAATGACGACGAGACGGATACCCTCGTCTACACCTCAAAGGCTTTTCAGCCCCGTTCGGATACGTTTTCCGAGCACTACGCCTTCGTCGGCCCCTCCCTCCATGTACCGCAGCCGTTTAAGAGGGATTCGAGAAAGACGATTTACATCTCCATGGGCACCGTCAACAACCGCATGCCCGACTTCTATCAAAACTGCGTGGAAGCTTTTTCGGACGGTACGTACCGCGCCCTCCTGTCCGTAGGCGATGGAACCGACATCGCCGCGCTGGGCCCTCTGCCCGAAAGCGTATCCGTATATGGGCATGTCGAGCAGACGGCGGTGTTGCAGAGCGCCGACGCCTTCCTCTCGCACTGCGGGATGAACAGCGTCAGCGAAAGCCTTTATTTCGGCGTACCGCTGGTGCTCTTCCCGCAGACCGCCGAACAGAGCGGCGTAGCCAACCGGACGGCCGATCTGGGCGCGGGCCTCTTCTTAAAGGAAAACCGCCCCGAGGCGATCCGCCGGGCGGTCGATACGCTCCTGGGCGACGCCGCCTACACGCAAAGCGCCCGCCGCATCGCGGACAGCTTTAAGCGCGCGGGCGGCGCTAACGCCGCCGCGGACTTCGTGGAAAGCCGATTGCGGAAAAGGGCGTAAGCATCCAGGGTCAGCGAAAGACCGCCGGGCCCTGCATCTCCGGCAGGTCGCGCCAATACTTCTTGGGCATGAACTGGCGGCGCTGACGCGGGTTCTCGCGTGCTTTGATCGCGATCGTCTCATAAAAAAGCTTCCACATCGACTGATACCGCGCCTCCCGTGCGCTGATTTCAGGCAGGCGCATCTGCTCGGAGGAGGCGATTACCCAGCCGCGCGTGTCGAACACGCCCGCCTTCTTTCGCCCCCGGTCGTGCAGGATGAAGGACATGTCCCCAAACCGGTCTGCAAAATGAGGCATCAGCAGCTCCGTCACGTCGTTTTCCGGCGTCATTTCTGCGATGTATACGCCGTTTTCGAGCTCGCGGAACCGGAGAAACTCGCGGAGCTGCCCTACCTCGCGCCAGAGCTTTTGGGACGTGTCCCGGACGCAAAGCAGCGTATCGTCGGTCAGCAGATCGTGCACCGCCGGGCCGTAACGGAAGACGAGCCGTGCGTAGCGAACCGCGTCGCGCCCCGCGTGCGGGTTTGCGGAATAGACCGCGTCGCGCACCGCCGAGAGCGCCTGCATGCCGCCCGTGCGCGCGATGCCCGCCTCCACGCGCCGGGCGCGCGCTTCCTCCGTTTCGACGCAGACGGGCGCGCCCAGCAGCGACAGCTGGCTTGGCATGCGCGGATGCACCTCCTCGGGCGTCTCCCGCCGTTCAAACGCGCGGAAGATGCAGCAAAGCAGTCCGTCCAGGGTGCCGTCGTATACGTATTCCACGTCAATCCCCTCCCAGTAAAAGCTGCGGCCTGCCGTCGAAGAGAGAGAGTTGCTCCCCGCCCATGAGGCCGGGTACGCGGCTCTCCCGCGCAAGCTGACGGTAAACCGCGTCCTCCCCGGCGCGCAGGCCGGGCTGCACGCCCCCTTTGCAGGCGACAAAAAACTGCGCCCGCTTTGTGACGACGCCCAGCTTTTTGAGCCCGTCAAACGTCAGCGACGCTTCCCTGCGCGCGGCGACGATGCGCTGCGCCGAGGTGACGCCGACGCCTGGCACGCGCAGCAGCATCTCGATGGGCGCGCGGTTCACGTCCACCGGAAAGTGATCCCGGTGGCGCAGCGCCCAGGCGCACTTGGGGTCGAGCCGCGGGTCGAGCATCTGCGCATTCTGTTCCAGGATTTCATCCGCCGTAAACCCGTAATAACGCAGCAGCCAGTCCGCCTGATAAAGCCTATGCTCGCGCAGAAGCGGCGGAGCCTTGACCGGCAGCAGCCGCTTGTCTCCCACTGGGATATAGGCTGAATAGAAGACCCGCCGCAGGCTGTACCTTTTGTACAGCGCCTGGGTGAGGTGAAGAATCTGCATGTCCGTCTCCGGCGAGGCCCCCACGATCATCTGCGTGCTTTGCCCAGCGGGCGCGAAGCGCGGGGCCGAGCGATAGAGCGCGAGCTCCTGACGGCTCTGCACCGCCCGGTCGCGAATCTGGGCCATAGGCGAAAGGATGGACTGCTTCGTCTTGTGCGGCGCGAGGGCCTTCAGCGACCCGGAACTCGGCAGCTCGATGTTGACGCTCATGCGATCCACCAACAGCCCCAGCCGTTCCACCAGCAGGGGCGATGCGCCGGGAATCGCCTTGGCGTGAATGTAGCCGCGGAACCCATAGACGTTGCGCAGCTTGGAAAGCGCGCGGATCATCATCTCGGTCGTATGGTCGGGCGACTTTACGATGCCCGAGGAGAGAAACAGCCCCTCGATGTAATTTCGCCGGTAAAAGGAGATCGTCAAATCCGCCAGTTCGTCCGGCGTAAACGTCGCACGCTCGCAGTCGTTTGAGCTGCGGGATTGGCAATACTTGCAGTCGCCGATACAGGCGTTGCTCATCAGCACCTTGAGCAGCGATATGCACCGCCCGTCGGCTGCAAAGCTGTGGCAGATGCCGTAGCTGACCGCGTTGCCGAGCCCGCCGCTTCCCTTGCGAGAGACACCGCTGGAGGTGCAGGCGGCGTCGTACTTGGCGGCGTCCGATAAGATGCGCAGCTTTTCCCAAATATCCACGTCCCGTATCTTCCTTCCATCCTCTGATACAGGTATTATATCATGTCTTTTGCATTATTGCAAACACTTGTTCGTATTATGTTAAAATTCAACTTGATAAAGCAAAAACGGCGCGGAAGCTTTTGCAGCATCCGCGCCGTTCCCTTTAAACGCCTTTATTGGAGGCCCACATCCACGCTGAGCAGCGTCTGCCCGGATTTCAGCACGAATACCTCCGTCTCCCCGTATCCGTCCCGAACGTCGGCGATGTCGCTGTCGATTTCCGGCAGACCCTGAACGCGCTGGGTAAACGTCCTGCCCTCGGGCAGGATGGCGCGCAGCACGTATCGTCCAGGCCTGAGATCCTTCATTCGGTAGCGGCCGTAGGCATCGCTCACCGCCGTCTGCGTCAGCGTCATCCCGCCGTCCGCCGAGACCGCGTACAGCTCCAGCGTTACACCCTCTACGAAGGGTTCCCCGTGATCCTGCAAGCCGTTTCCGTTTTCGTCCAGCCAGACCGTGTCGCCCAGCCGTCCGGGCAGTATGCCGCCCACGTCGACGTGCTGCTGCGCGTCGCCCATGGCGAGCGTCATTTCCGGCGTCGTTCCGGTCTGGCCGGGCACGACGAACACGTCCGAATTCTGTTCCGGCGCGTAGGTCGCGTTCTCCGTAAACAGGTAATTGCCCGGCAGCGTGAAGCGCACCGCGTAGGTGCCGGGACGCAGGCGTTCAAAGGCATACGTGCCGTCGTCGCCGACCGTCACGGCTTTCAGCATCTGCCAGCCGCCGTCCGTCTGAAGCATCAATTCTACCTTCGTTCCGGCAAGCACGGGCTCGGCCGCGTCGCGCACGCCGCCCACATCCAGATCTTCCCAGGCGCAACCGCTGATGGACGCGCCGGGCAGCGCCGGATAGTTCAGTCCGTCGATCGAGCAGCCCATGTCCAGCAGCATCTCCGGGCTCTCGCCCTGCGCGTCGTCCTCGTGCGCGAGGTTCAGCGATACCTCACGACCGAACAGATAGCCCGCCGGAAGCGCGATGCGCAGCCGGTAGCTGCCAGGACGCAGCGTTTTAAACGCAAACGCGCCCAGTTCGTCCGTCGTCTGCGAGGCGACGACCGTGCTGCCCTGCATCAGCTCGACGAGCACGCCGCCGAGCGCTTCCTCTCCCTCTGAAAGCTGCCCATCCTCGTTTCTGTCGATGAAGGCCATGCCCTCGATCGATCCGGGCTCGATCGCGCCCGCGTTCACGCCGGTCATGGAAGCGCCCATTTCCAGCTTCATCATCGCCGTCTCTCCCACGTCCGTATCCTGCTGTGGGACGAGACTGTCGCCGTCTTCCTGCGTCTTCGTGAAAATCTCGCCGCCCGGCAGGCGGATGCGCACACTGTAATTTCCCATGCGCACCCGTTCAAAGACATAGCGCCCATGCTCGTCCGTTCGGGTCTGCATCACGAGCGCGCCCGTCTCGTCCAGCAGCTCTGCCTGTGCGTCCGCGATGCCCGCCTCTTCGCGGTTCAGGCGCCCGTCATACTGGCTATCCAGCCAGACGGCCCCGCCAATCGAACCGACGCCGACCGCGCCGATCTGCATCTGCGCGGTGCGTCCGCTCTTGAGCGTAAAGACTTCGCTTTGTCCCTCCAGCGCGTCCGTCGTCAGGATCGCGCTCGTATTTCGTCCGTTCTCGGCTCTGCGGGCGAAGGCGTAACCCTCCGGCAGCGCCGCGCGCAGGCTGTAATCGCCCGGCATGACGTCGTCAAACCGCCACACACCCGATTCGTCCGTTCGGCTTTGCGCGACGCATGCGCCGCTTTCTTCGCTCCACAGGGAAACCTCGACGCCCGGCATGGCGCTCTCGACGCCCGCCGGCCTTCCGTCGTCGTCCGCGTCTATCCAGGCGGTTCCCTCGACCGCTGCGGGCCTCAGCGCGCCGAAGCGCACGTCCGTCCGCCGCTCGCCCATCGCAAGGTCAAAGCTCACGGTTTGCACCGCGCGCTCGCCTTCCGCGGCGACCGCACTGTCCCCGGCACGCGTAAGGACGTATCCGTCCGGCAGCGTCAGGCGCAGGGAGTAGACGCCCGGCATGAGGTCTTCAAAGGAGAATTCTCCCTTGCGCAGGGTCGTCACGGTCTGCACCGCACTCCCCGCCTCGTTCAGCAGCTCCACGACCGCCCCGCGTACCGCGCCTTCCCCTTCGGTCAGCACGCCGTCGAAGTCCTCGTCGTCCCAGACGAGGCCCGTTACGCCGCCCATGATGAGCGCACCCCAGGTCAATCCCTCGACGTCCTCGCCGTAGCGGACCTGTATCTCGCCCGTCATGCCCTTTTCCATCTCGACGCTTTCAAGCCCGCCCGTCGCCGCATACACGTATCCGTCCGGCAGCGTCAGGCGCAGGCGATAGCTTCCCGGGCGCACGCCGCCGAACACGAAGGCGCCGTCCGATACCGTCACGGTCTCGCGCGCCACGCGGTTCGTGTCCGCGTAAAGCAGCTCGACCTGCACGTCCGGCAACATCCGCTCAAACGCGCCCTGCGCGCCGTCGCCGTCACCGTCCTCGAAGATGCGTCCGCTGACGGTCGAAAGCGCCACCACGCCCGCGTTAATTTCCGCAAGGCTTCCGCCCATGGTCACGTTCAACAGGTCGGTGGTAGAGGAGTCTTCCTCCGTTCGCGGCGCGCAACCGCGCGCCTGCGTGCGGCTCGTACCGGAAAACGCGCATCCGTCCGCCGTGAAGCGCACGCGATAACGCCCCGGCGCCAGCCCTTCAAAGGCATAGGCGCCCTCCGCGTCGGAGAATGCCGCCGCCACAGACAGGCCGTCGGCGTCAAGGAGTTCGACCCCAACGCCCGCCAGCGCCGGTTCCCCGGCGTCCCACAGGCCGTTGTCGTCCGCGTCTGCGAAGACAGCGCCCCGAATGGAGCTCGAGATCATCGCGCCGATGTAGACCGCCGCGTCCTGCTGACCCATGGCGAGCGTAAAGGGCTCCGTTTCTCCCGTGGGCAGGGCGGACATCGGCACGCCGCTCACCACTGCTCCCTCGCGCTGCACATTCTTCGTCGTACGCCAGGCGTCCGGCAGCGTATAGGTCAGCACGTACGTGCCCGGGCTCACCGCCTCGAACACGGCGCGGCCGTTTTCATCCGTCTCCAGCGCCAGGGTTTGGGTGAGCGCGCCCGACTCGAGGCGCGAGAGGGAGAGGCGTACGCCCGAAAGCCCGCTCTCCGCAGAGCTCATGATGCCGTCGTACTGTGTATCCTGCCAGCACACGACCGTCATCGACGCCGGCAGCGTCGCGCCCGCGTCCAGGTGCTCGTGCTTTTCGCCCGCGGTGAGCAGGAAGGGCTGCGTCGTGCCGCTGGAGGTCACGGCGCCGTATACGTCGCTTCCTTCCTCCGCGTCCGGCGCGTACTGCGAGAACACATAGCCGTCCGGCAGCTCGAAGAGCACGCGGTACTTTCCGGCGCGCACGCGCTCAAACCGATAGGCGCCTGCCTCGTCCGTCCGGGCGGCCGCGGCCTCCACCGACTGCCCGTCTACGTCGCGAATCAGCTTTACGGAAGCATTCACAAGGCCGCGATCCGACGCATCCCGCAGACCGTCCGCATTCTCATCGATAAAGACGCGGCCTGAAATCTCGCCCACGCGCAGGAAGCCCGCCGTAAATTCCCGGGAAACCTCGCCCGCCTCGAGCGTCATCTCCCCCGTCCTCGCAAGCGACGCGTCGCCAGAAGCGGTCACGTCCGCCCCGCTCACCGCCGCGTAGCCGTCCGGCGCGTCAAAGCGCAGGCTATAGCGCCCCGGGAACAGGTCGTCCAGGTAGAACGCGCCCGACTCGTCGGTCGTGGTGTGCGCGAGCTCCAGGCCCGTTTCGCCGGTGAGCGAAACCCGCACGCCCGCGAGCGCCGCCTCAGACGCATCCCGCGCACCGTCGGCGTTCTCGTCGGCAAAGGCCACGCCGCGCACCGCCGCGCCCAGCAGCGCGCCGGCGTTCACGCAGGCAAAAGCCTGCCGCGCGTCGAGCGCGAAGGCATCCGAGCGTCCCTGTTCGTCGAGCTTCGCGCCTCCGCCCAGTCCGCCCTTTTCCTGTGTAAAGCGCCAGCCTTCCGGCAGCAGCACCTGCACGCGGTAGGTTCCCGGTGCAACGCCGTCAAATCTGTACGCGCCCTGCGCATCCGTCCGCGTTTCAAGGAGCGCCTGTCCATCCTCCGACAGCAGGGTTATCTGCACGCCCTGAAGTCCGTGCTGTCCCTGCGGCCGCATCCAGCCGTCGCCGTCCGCGTCGTCAAAAAGAACGCCCGCGACGGTTCCCGCGGCCTCCTTCGAGGCGCTCTGCGCCCGCACGGCTGAATCGCCGGTGGCACAGCCCGTCACCATATCGCTGTAGACCTGCGCTTCCAGGCTCCCCTCCCGCACGTTTTCGCCGCGCGCGTCCGCGTAGGTATAGATGCCCGTGCGCTGCGCGTTCATCTGTATCTGCGCGTCCTGCGCGCAGACGAGCGCCGCCTCTACCTCGATTTCGGGGGCGGTAAAGCCCGCAGGCACTTCCTCTGCGCCCGTCTTCAGGTCGATGTAGACGACGCGTACCGCGGTCACGCTGCCCGCGACGTCCGCGAGGGAAACCGTCGCGTCCCCCTGCGAAAGATCCGCCGTGCGCACGTCCGTCCACTGCCAGCCGCCGTCCGACAGCTGGTAGACGAGCCGCGCGCCCAGCGCGCGGCCGTCCGCGCTCGTAGGCTGAAGAATCCGCACCGCCTCGATGTCCAGCGTTTCCGTGCCGTAAATCAGCGCGCCTATGCCCTCGACGGGCACGGGGTTATCGCCCTGCGCGACGTTTTGCAGCACAAAATGCGCCCGCCCGTCGCTGCTTTGGAGCTGAGCCTTCAGTTCCCCGCCGAGCGTCTCGCCGATAGCGGCCGCGTTCTTCACGCGAACCGATGCAACGCTGTCGCCCGTCGCGACGTAGGAGGTAATTTCAAGCGGAATCCTCGTGTCGCTTACGCGCGAATCCAGCATATAGCCGTCAGGGGCTGCCTTCTGCACCAGAAGATAGGCGCCCACAGGCAGCGCCATAGCGCTCGTATACGTCCCCTGCGCGCAGGAAAAACTCAGCACGGGCTGCTGTCCCGGCTGCACGCCGGAGCCGCTTCCCGCGAGCGCGTACAGCTCGAATTCGCCGCCCGTGAGGGGCGCGTCCGTCGCTATGTCGGCCAAATCCACGCGGAAGAACCCGCGATCCGCCGTGCTGGTGATCGTGGCCGTCTGCGCCTGGCCCGGGTATACGACGACCTCGTGGTAGCCGTCATCCGCCAGATATCCCTCGGAGGAGCTCCCCTCGACCTCGCGCAGGTAATAAGAGGATCCCTCTGCGCGTGCCGGCAGGGAAAGCGCGGCGCGCGCGCCCGCCTCGATCTGCGCCGCCGTCGCGTTCGCGTAGATCACCGCCTGCGCATCCGCATCCGGATAAGGCAGATAATCGCCCTGTGCCGTACGGGTGTAGACGGCATATGCCGCGCCCAGCGGCACGCTGAACATCTGCAGGGCGCTGTTGAAGGTGATGCCCGTCTTGCTCACGGTGAGCCGCGCGTTTTCCTCCATGCGAAGGTCAAGGCGCAGAATTCGTCCCGCAGGCACGGTAACGGCGCGCTCGTCCGCGCGGCCATAGCCTTCGGGTGCGAGCGTCTGGCGAAGCACGTACGCGCCGGGCGCAACGTCCCTTGCGCGATACAGCCCCGCGCCCGACGCCGGCAGCTCGATCTCCGGCGCGTCCTCGTCCGGAATCCCATCGCCGTCTGCGTCCAGGATGAGCACATAAGCGGTCTGCGCGATCTGCTCCGCCGTCCACGTCCCCTCGAGCGCAGCCTCCACGCCGCCGTTTCCAACGCCGATTTTAAGTTCCTGCTCGCTCCGTTCTCCATCCACCACCGTGAACGTGAGCCCGCAGCCCGACGCTTCGGCACACGAAATCAGCGTCCCGTCCCTGAGCGCAAGGCGGTAGGTGCCTGCGGGCAGGCGCAGAGAAATAGCTCCCTGCGCATCCGCCTTGTACGTCACCGGCGCTTCCGTCGGATAGGGCAGGAAATCCTCCGTTTTTCCGGCGTCACCGTCCGCCTTCAGCGCGTAAAGCGACAAGCTTACGCCCGGCACGGGCGCGCTGACCTCTTCGCCCGCCGCGTCCAGTTCGGTGCGTAGCACCTGCACGGACAGGCCGCCCAGCTCCCTGTGCACCATCTGCGCCTGTACCGCGGGCCCCGGCTGCACGCTGACCCTTACGTCCTCGCAGGCCGCGTACCCGCCCGGCGCTTTTACGCAGGAGAGCACGTAATCGCCCTGCGCGAGCGGCTCCGACACCGCGCGTCCGTTTTCGTCCACCGCAAGCTCAGTACGGTTTCCCGCCGCATCGTACAGCGCGTAGACCGCGCCGCCGAGCCGCGCGTCCTGCTCGCTCAGCGCCCGAACGACGATGCGCGTGCGCGCGGCTGGCAAAGACAGCGTGTCCGCCTCCGTAGGCAGCGAGACCGCCAGACCGCCGGTCGCATAGACCGCGATGGCCTCCTGCCCGTCGTCCGGATAAAGGATGTAGTCGCCCTGCGGCAGCGTCAGTGTGAGCCGCGCGCGCTCGTCCGTCGTCAGCGTCATCGGTGCGCCGGTCGCGGCATCTACGACGGGGGTTCCCTCCGCATCCAGCACGGAAAGCTGGATGCCGGGCAGCTGGGTGCGCGTCTCCTGCCCATCCGGCTGCACCTGCGTGCCCACCAGGGTAAAGGTTTGTGTATACACCGGCAGCAGACGAAGCAGGATTTCCGCTGCCGATGCGTCAAAGATCGTCACTTTCGCCTGCGACAGAGGCATGTGTTCGCCGTTCACCGACACCTCGTCCGCGGGCAGCCAGCCCTCCTCCGCCTCGGATACCGCGATCGAGTAGGCGCCCGCCGGAACCGGTTCCGTGACGTTGCGTCCCGCCTCGACATCGTATGGACCATAGGTCTGTTCTTGGCCGACGAGCGTCACCGAAGCGCCTGCCCCGCCGTCAGCCTCAAGCTCGATCACCGCGCGGCCGCCCAACGCCAACGCCGTCAGCTCCACGCGCGTCTCCTGCTCGTCCGCGACGGCAGCCTCAAACGTCCGCTCTTCGAGCACATAGCCTGCCAGCTCGTCTTCCACCGTCACACGGTAGACCCCCGCGGACAGCGCGCAAACCGCGCGCCCTTCGTCGTCCGTCTCGACCTGCACCGTTCCTTCCGGGCCGGTGAGCGTGAGCGCAAGGCCGGTAAGCGGCACCTCCTGCACCGTCCCATCCTCGAGCGCCTCGCGCGTGACCGCGCGCAGCGAAAGCCGTCCCTTCTGGGGATGCACAAAGGAAACCCGGGCGCGCGAGGCGTCCGCTGCGGAAGCCATCTGCACCGTCTGGGCAAGCGCCACCGCGCCCTGCGGCGCTTCCGCCTCTTCCACCGCGTACAGACCGTCCGTCAGGCCCTCAAATGTCAGCAGGCCCTTGCCGTCGGTCTCCTTCTCCAGCACCGCCCCGTCCGGCGCGGTCAGGCGAATCTTCGCGCCCGCGAGCGCCGTGCCCGCCGTATCGGTCACCTGAACGCATATCTCGCCCGGCATGGCGTTGACGATTTCAAGCGCCGCGCCCGCCTCGACCGGCAGGTATTCCTCGTCCATGGGACGATAACCCGACGGCGCCGACTCCTGGTGGATGTAGAATTGCTGGCCCGCAGGCAGCGCAAAGCTCACCGCTTCCTCGCCGCTGAGCACGCGCATAGGCTCCTGCGGGTACAGCGGGTTCGCCCAGGGGCGCATCTGCCCCTGCGCGTCCTGCACGTATACGCCGAACGACGCGCCCGCGAGCGCGTCGATGGTCACGGGCTCGTCCGACTCCTGCGTCAGCGCAAGGCCGCGAACGGAAAGCAGCACAGCCTGCGAAGCCTCCGCGGTGCGCGCGGGCACGTACGCGTACGTGCCGAGCGACACCTCCTCTACAGCCGCCGTGGGAAGCGGCGACGCCAGCAGCGTTGCTGCCAGAAAGCTCGCCATAAGCCTACGTATGTTCACGCGAATACCTCCATATTCAGCCGCCGCAGAGGAGCAAACGGCCTGTGCAAAGCTCTGTATCGTAGACGCGCCAGGGTTTTTCCCTTCTCCGGCGCCGGATTGCCCAAAGGGCCTATTACCGTAAGAATAATAGTATCGCAAAGCGGTGGACTTGTCAAGGAAAGGACATTGTGGTATCGTTTATAGGATGTTCCGTCTTCTTTCCAAAAAAGCGGAACGATCAGCAAGGAGGCATGACCGGCTTATGCAGCCCTTTTACGAAACCAGCTTTTCTCTAACCGCGCGCGACGTAGATTTTATGGGCCGCTTCCGCCCCGGCGCGATCTTCACCCGCATGCAGGAGGACGGCGAAATTCACGCACACGCGCTCGGCTTTGGCCGCGAGGCGCTGCTTGCGCGCGGGCTCATCTTCGTGCTCGTGCGTGCGCAGCTTCAGATGGACGATTACCCGGTGATGGGCGAAACCGTGGTGCATCGCACCTGGCCCGGCAAGAGCAACCGTTTCTTTTGCCCGCGCTATCATACCTTTGTCCGGCCGGATGGCTCGCCGCTCGGCGCGGTCAGCACGCTATGGGCGGTCGTCGATATGGAATCGCGCGCCGTGCGCTCCCCGCTTACCAGCGGCATCGCCATGCCGGATACCAGCGCCCTCACCCCGCCGCTTTCCACGCCGGAGCGCGTGGAGCATCTTCCCTGTGCGGCCGTTACGCGCGCGCATGTGGCCGCTTATTCCGATCTGGACGTCAACGGTCACGTCAACAACGCGCGCTACATCGACTGGATCTGCGACAGTCTGCCCGTGGAAACGCTGCGCACGCACGCGCTGCGTTCCCTGCTCGTCAACTACGCGAAGGAAATCAAGCCGCAGACACAGACGATTTTGAGCCTTCGCGTCCGGGAGGACGACTTTTCCTTTCTCGCGCAGGACGAGGATGAGCAGCGCTTTTTCGAGGCCGGAGGCAGCTTCATGCCCTGGACGGACGGTCGCCGCTTCTGATTCCTGCATAAGCGCGCCCCGATCGCAAAAACTAAGCCCGCAGAGCAATCTGCAGGCTTTTCTATTTTATTTAAGGAGGAATCGGTATGTTGACCAGAATCGTTACGGTCGGCGCTTCACAGGATGCGGCGCGCGCACGGGCCGCGCTCGAGGGGCTCTCCGGCGTGCTCGCCGCAGACCTGCTCGCGGACGGACGCAGCATTCGCATGCACCAGGGGGATCGGCTCACCCAGGGCGACGTCATCGCCGCGCTGGAAAAGGCGGGCATCGGCGGCGCGCACATTCATTGACGCCGTCTATCCTTTGCGCTATAATGCACGCAAACCCATTCTTTCATATAAGGAAGGTCTGTGCATGACTGCGCTCTCTTACATCGGCGTCCCGACGGACGGGCGGGATCTGTCGGATCTCTTTGACATCCTCTGCGCGTGCCAGCACGAGTTCGTTCCGCCTCTGTGCACCCGCCAAAGCTCGACGCAGCAGGCCCTTGCGGACGGCCGTCCCATCGCCGGGCGGCCTACCGCTTATTTTGAGGAAATGCGCCGTCAGCACTTTATCGTCGGGCGAAATGAAGACGGACTGATGGTCGCTTTTTTGACGTTCAAGCCCCGTTATACCTGCCCCGCGCTCTCTCGTTATGGCGAAAACCTCTACATGACGACGGCCTGCGTGCTGCCGCCCTACCGCGGACAGGGCATCGTCAACCGCATGTATACCTTGGTGGAGGAGGAGCTTCCGCTCTCTCTGCGCACGGCCTACGTAACTACGCGCACCTGGTCTACCAACGCCTCGCAGATGCATTCCTTTCTCAAGCGCGGCTATGCGATTTGCGAACGCATTGCGGACGACCGCGGCAAGGGGATCGACACCGTCTATTTCGTCAAAAAAATAGCGCCGTCCGGTACGGCTTGACCAGGAGGCCGCTCATGCAAAAGCAAATGACGTTTACCGCGTCCGGCGACGCGCTGATCGCCCGGCGCATGCCGGAAAACTACCCGGGGTTCCTCGAAATCTCCCGCTTTCTCCGGCGCGGCGCTGCGCGCATGACCAACCTGGAGACCACGCTCACGCGCGGGGGCTGTTATCCCTCCGCCTTCTCCGGCGGCACGTGGCTGACGTCCGATCCTGCCGTGCTCGGCGACCTGCTTTCCTATGGATTCAACCTCGTCGGCTGGGCGAACAACCATACGCTCGACTATGCCGTGCCCGGTCTGCTCGAGACCCGGCGACATCTCTGCGAAGCGGGCGTCCTGCATGCGGGCGCAGGGGAAAACCTGTACGAAGCGTCCCGTCCCGCTCTGCTCGATACGCCGCATGGCCGCGTCGCTTTTCTGTCCATCTGCTCCACCTTTGATTCCAGCGCTCGCGCGGGAGAGCAGAGCTTTGCGCAGCCCGGCAGGCCCGGCCTGAATCCCCTGCGCCACCAGACGGTCTACACCGTGACGCCGGAGCACATGCGCGCGCTGCGGGAAATCGCCGGCGGCACGCGCATCAACGCCTACGATGAGGCGATGGTGCGTCAGGGCTTTCGCCTGCCCGCGCCGCATGGCTTGTACGCCTTCGGCGACCTGCTCTTCGAGGAGGGCGACGCCGAGGGCAAGCGCACGCTGCCGCATGCGGGCGACGTGGCGCGCACGGTAAAGTCCATTCGCGAGGCGCTGACGGACGCCGACTACGCGGTCGTGATGGTCCACTCCCACGAAGTGCGCGGCGCGTCGGACGAGGAAACGGACGACTTTGTCGAATCCTTCGCGCACAGCTGCGTCGACGCGGGCGCCTGCGCCGTCGTAGGCGGGGGCACGCACCAGCTCAAGGGGATCGAACTGTACAAGGGCCGACCTATCTTCTATTCTCTGGGGAACTTTACGTTTCAAAATCAATCCGTCCGGCTCGTTCCGCCGGACTTCATGGAAATGTACGGCCTGCCCGCTTCCGCCAGCGCGGCCGAGGGGCTGGCTGCGCGCCGCGAAAAAGCGACGGGCAGTCTGCAAAAGAACGTCTGGGCCTACCGCAGCGTGCTCCCGTTCTTCGCTTTCGAAGACGAGCGCCTTGCGCAGCTTGCGCTGCTGCCCGTGTCGCTGGGTGAGAACCTGCCCCGCCACCTCTCTTCCTGGCCCCGTCCCGCCGGGCCCGGCGAGGCGGAGGGGATCCTCTGCTATCTTCGCCGCGTCAGCGAGCGCTACGGCACCTGTTTTGAGATGCGCGAAGGGCTGATCGAAGTCATCCTGTAACCCGTTCCCCTGCCGCAAGCTGCTCTGGCGCAGCGGCAAGGGTTTTTTCGTTTTGGCGCTTAGCCCAGCGTCTGAACGTCTCGTGCGAGACCCCCAGCGCCCTCGCCGCCACACGGATGGACGCCTTGCCCTCGCGGAAGCGGTCGTACCACTCGTAAAACGCCGAGGGTATGGGAATCGGCGGGCGGCCAAATCTCACGCCGCGCAGCTTGGCGGCGGCGATTCCCTCCGCCTGGCGCTGGCGAATGTTCGCGCGTTCGTTTTCCGCGACGAAGCTGAGCAGCTGCAGAACCACGTCCGCGATGAACGTGCCCAGCAGATCCTTGCCGCGTCGCGTGTCGAGCAGCGGCATGTCCAGCACCACGATGTCCACGCCTTTGTCCTTGGTCAGGATGCGCCATTGGTCGATGATCTCGTGATAGTTCCTGCCGAGACGGTCGATGCTCTTGATCACGAGCAGATCGCCCCGGCGTAGCTTGCGCAGCAGCCGCTTGTACGCCGGCCGGTTGAAGTCCTTGCCGCTCTGCTTGTCCAGCCAGATATGCTGCTGCGGCACCGGAAAAGCCTCCATGGCAATCAGCTGGCGATCCTCATTTTGTTCGCGCGTCGACACGCGGATGTACCCGTAGACTCTCTGCTCCATCCTGAATTTACCTCCTTCGTATAAAAAACGGGGTCAGGCTCGGCGCCTGCCCCCGCATTCTGTCGCAGCTTACTTCCCACTGTCTTCCTCTCGCCCCAGATATGCTTCCAATACATATCCGTCGGCCGTATCCGTCTTGACCTCAACCCATCCGTCCGCATCCGCTACGCTTCTGAGCACGATCAGCCGCTGCCCCTTCACCATGCGCATGCGCACGTCGCTGTCCATGTTCGGCTCCACGCGCAGGTTCAGGGTCGAGTTATCCTCGATGTTGCTGACGACCGCGTACCAGGCACCCTCCGGCAATTCCTGGGTCACGGGCATCATCGTCGGCCTGGGCGTATTCGTCGGTTTGGGGGCTGGGGTCGAGATCAGCTCCACGTTCAGCGTCGGCAGGGGAGCCGGCGCGGCCGTACGCACGCTCAGCTCCATGCCGGGATAGTAGAATTTGAGGATCTCTTCGTAGCTCTTGCCGTACTGCTTGGCCATCCACTCCGCGCCCCGCTGGCTCATGCCGACGCCGTGTCCGTACCGCCGCGCCTCGATTTCAAAGGCGCTATCCGTCTCCTGGATGGTCCAAAGCTCGTTTTGATCCTTGTTGATTGAAAGCCGCATCGCCTTTTCCGCGTCCGGGAAGACGGAGAGCTCGACCTCGATCGCCTCGTCCAGCGCCTTGAGGTCGCCCAGCGCGGGCGTAGGCGACGGGTTGGGCGTACCGGATGGCGCCAGGGTTTCCGCAGGCGCGGCGGTGGCAAACAGGTCGTCGTCTTCCTGCGCACTGCTCCCCGCTTCCGGCGCAGGGGTTCCCTTCGTCCCCGCGAGCACCTCGCGGGCCGAAATTTTAAGCGTAAGCGTAAGCTTGGTCATCAGGCGCGAGGGCGCGTCAAACATCGGCGTATGGAGGCTCGTCGCCAGCACCTCGTCGATTCGCACGTTCTCTGCCGCCGTGTCCAGCCCCTTCGCCTCGAGCTGCTCGCTCAATTCCGCGGCAATCAGGGCGTGCAGCGCCTCGCCGACGCCCCGGCTTCCCGGTTTCTTGGCGATCGCGTAGCGGCGCACGACGCTTTGCGGGTTTTCCAGATCATACGGATCCTCGTTCATGGCGATGTAACCGTAATCGCCTTCGCCCGACCAGACGTGCTCCACCAGCTCTGTCTGCCCGCCGTTGCTCGCGGAATAGTAACACTCCGCCAGCTTGCCCTTGTAGTAGCCGCACACGCCGCGCGTCTGTTCCACCGCGGCGATCGCGTTCTGATAGGCGCTGTTCCTGCCCTTATATACCTGGTCGTTCGTCGTGTCTACCACGTCGTAATCGCGCTTTGCGCCCATCTTTCTGAGCACATACGTGCGGGCGGTGACCGCCTGGGCCTTGAGCGCTTCCAGCGGGAAGCTGTCGCTCATCTCGTAGGGCACGACGCCCATCAGATAATCCTCCACGTCGATGGTGAGCACCGGACGAATGACGCCGTCCGACGCGGTCAGCAGCAGGTCTCCCTCGTACAGGTTCGCACCGCCGCCGAAGCGCAGGCCGTTTTCCTCGCCCTCGCCTGCCGCGTGACGGATGAAGGCGATCTGCCCGCCCATGTTGACCGTCATGCCCTGGTAGTGCAGGATCAACTGACCGTTTTTCAGGACCACCGACACGCCCGTGCCCCGCTCAAACGTCAGCATGTCGTTCTCGCCCGCAGCGTACACGCCGTCGAACCGGATGTCCATCCGATCCGATATCTTCAAACGGCTGAGCAGCACGCGCACGCGGCTTTCGGCTTCCGCCGCACGCGCGGCCGGCGCGACGCCTGCCGGCAGCAGGAACGAAAGCGCGCATTGCAGCGTGACGAGGGCGCACAGCGCTGCGCGCAGGATTCGGGACTTTTTCATTCTCAAATCTTTCGTCTCTCCTTTTCGCCTTACGCATGCGCAAGGGTTTCACTCCTACTGACGAATCAAAAAAGCATTTTGTTGAATCTTTTTTCTGTCAGCCTCGTTCCCCTGCACGGGCGATGAGGTGCGCAAACAGCGCGCGCTGCGCCGCATCCTGCGCAAAAAGCTGCTCCGGGTGCCACTGCACGCCCAGCACGTCCTTCCTGTCTGCGAGGGATAGCGCCTCGATCACCCCGTCCCCGCTCCTGGCCTCCACGACCATGCCGGGCGCCACATCGCGAACCGCCTGATGATGCACCGAATTGACCGAAAGCCGCGCCTTGCCGGTGACGCGGGCCAAGAGCCCGCCCGGCGTCAGCTCCACCTCGTGATGCGTCCGGTCATAGGGCTCCTGCTGACGGTGCCGCCCTTCCTCGATGCCAAGCTGCGAGGGGATATCCTGATAGATCGTGCCGCCCAGAGCGACGTTCAGCACCTGGACGCCGCGGCAGACGGCGAGCACCGGCCTGCCCCTTCGCACCGCCGCGCGCAGCAGCGGCAGCTCGAACGCGTCGCGCCGGGGAGAAACCTTACCGCAGCACGGATGCGGCGCTTCCCGGAAATAGGAAGGAGCGATGTCCCCGCCGCCGGAAAAGAGGAAGCCGTCAAAGCGCTCCGCCAGCAGCTCCACGTCCGCTTCCGCCATGTCCATACCGAGCAGCAAGCCGGTGCCGCCCGACGCGTATACGGCCTCCATGTAGCGCGCGTTGATCTTATAGTAGCCGGTTTGCTCATCGTAGTCCGGCGTGATGGCAATCAGGGGTCTTTTCATGCGCACTTCCCCCGTCAATTCCGCTGTGCGGATTTTTCTTCCATCGCGTGCACGAGGCACACCATCAGCGCGTGCGAAGGCGCGGCGACGCCCGCCTGCTCTGCGGCGCGCAAAACCGCGCCGGAAATCGTATCCACCTCGGTGCGGCGGCCGTTTTTGAGGTCCGCATAGATCGACGTGAATCCGGCTGGCGCGCTGCTTACGACCGCACGCACGTGCGAGAGAACCTCCTCGCAGCGAAAATCCTGTCCCTGCGCGCAGGCGACGGCAACCGCCTCGCGCACGAGGCTTTCGACCATCCCCCAGCCCCATGCACTCGACAGCAGGAAGCCCTGATGAACCTGCAAAACGCCGCTGACGACGCTGGAGGATGCGTTGATGAACAGCTTGTCCCAGATGAGGCGGCGGATGTTGTCGTGCAGCATGGTCGCAAAGCCGCAGGCCTCGAACGCATCCTTTACGCCCGCAAGCGCCTGGCTGTCGCCGTAGGCGAGGCCGAGGTTGGTCCTTCCCCCGCCGCCGTGGCTGATTTCGCAGGGCGAGAGCACGGAACAGTTGTGTTCCGTGGTGCCGATAGCGATGTGGTCGCGCGCCGCGTAGGGCGCGAGAACCTCCTCGTGGCCCGCGCCGTTTTGCAGCGTCAGCAGGTACGTGTCCGGGCCGATCAGTCCCTTGTTCTTTTCAAGCGCGTCGCGGCTGAACATCGCCTTGGTGAAGAGGATCACCAGATCCATCCTTCCAAGGTTAGAGGAATCCGTCACGCATCCGGGATAATAGACGGCCTTCCCCTCCTTCTCATGAATGGTGACGCCGCGTTCGCTGATGAGCGCCGCCTTTTCCGGGCTGCGATCCACCAGATAAACCTCGTTTTGGCGCGAGAGATAGCCGCCGTAGAGCGAGCCCATCGCGCCCGCGCCCAGCACCGCGATTCTCATGCCTTTTCCTCTCCCTTGACGTACTTTTCGTTATAGCGCTCGATCGCCTGCGAGATGGCGCGCACCGCGTGGTCGCGGTCGGTTGCCTGGCGCACCACCGTCTCCTTGCCCTCCAGGCTCTTGTAGACCGTGAAAAAGTGTCCCATCTCCTCCAGCACGTGGGCGGGCAGCTGGCTGATGTCGAACATGTAGTTGTAGTTCGGGTCGCCCAGCGGCACGGCGATGATCTTCTCGTCGCGCTCCTCGCCGTCCACCATCTCGATCATGCCGATCGGGCGGCAGGAGACGAGCGTCAGCGGCTCGATCGCCTCGCTGCACAGCACCAGCACGTCCAGCGGGTCGTCGTCCTGCGCGTAGGTACGGGGAATGAAGCCGTAATTGGCCGGATAATGCGTGGAGGTGTACAGCACGCGGTCGAGCTTTAAAAAGCCCGTCTCCTTGTCCAGCTCGTACTTGTTCTTGCAGCCCTTCTTGATCTCGATCACCGCCACAAAGCGCTCCGGCGTGATCTTATCGGGGGATACGTCATGCCAAATGTTCATAAGCCGCTCCTTCTCTCCGTGCGAAGGCCTTCTCCTCCGCACATCTGCTTTGCCGTGCCGCGGCGTTCACGTCCGGATCTTCTCGCCGCGCGGCGCGCGAATCGTCAAAGCACACCCCGGATGTGAAACCCCGCCCATTTTTCTTCCTTTTTTCAGCGTTTAGCAACTTTATTTATACACGTAAAAGACCCATGCGTCAAGCGTTTTCGCCTGATCGCGTTCCTGCACAGAAAACAGGCCGTATTTTCTTACGAGTTACCCTTGACAAACATTCTGCAGATGTCTATGATAGTATCCGGCATAGGCGCATAGATTTGAGGAGAAACGTTAGGAAAGAGAAGGGGGATTCATCATGACGCTCGACCAGCTTCCCATCGGCAAATCCTCCCGCATTATCCAGGTCGGCGGCGAGGGCGCGCTGCGCTGCCGTCTGTTGGATATGGGGCTCACCCCGCGCACCCGGGTAACCGTCAGAAAGGTCGCGCCCATGGGCGACCCCATCGAGCTGATGCTGCGCGGCTATGAGCTCACCATCCGCCTGGAGGACGCACAAAAGATTGAGATTGAGGAGATGCGCGCATGATCTTTGCATTGGCAGGCAATCAGAACTGCGGCAAGACGACGCTGTTCAACCAGCTGACGGGCTCCAACCAGCATGTCGGCAATTTCCCCGGCGTCACCGTCGAGCAAAAGAGCGGCATCATCCGCGGCCACAAGGACATGACCGTGGTGGACCTGCCCGGCATCTACTCCATTCGTCCTTACACGTCCGAGGAAATCGTGACCCGCGACTTTTTGCTGAGCGGGCACCCGGACGGCATCATCAACATCATCGACGCGACGAATATCGAGCGAAACCTCTACCTCACGCTTCAGCTGATCGAGACGGGCATCCCCATGGTGCTCGCGCTCAACATGATGGACGAGGTGCGCTCCAATGGCGGCTCCATCGACGTCAAGGCGCTGAGCGCCGAGCTGGGCATCCCTGTCGTCCCCATCAGCGCCGCGAAAAACGAGGGTATCGAGGAGCTCATCAGCGAGGCGGAGCGCACGGTGCGCGAGCGCGTCGTCCCCAAGCGCGTGGACTTCTGCTCCGGCGCGGTGCATCGCTGCATTCACGCCATCACCCACCTGATCGAGGATCATGCCCAGCGCATCGGCGTGAACCCCCGCTTTGCCGCCACCAAGGTCGTTGAGAGCGACGAGCCCATGCTCAAGGCGCTTGAGCTCAACCAGAACGAACTGGACATGCTCGAGCACAGCATCTCCGAAATGGAGTCGGAGGTCGGGCTCGACCGCAACGCCGCCATGGCCGACATGCGCTATACGTTCATCGAGCAGCTCTGCGACAAGGCGGTCGAAAAGTGCCACGAGAGCCGCGAGCACCGGCGCAGCGTCGCGATCGACAACGTGCTCACGCATAAGGTCTTCGCGATTCCGATCTTCCTGTGCATCATGCTGCTCGTCTTTTACCTCACGTTCGGCGTCATCGGCGCGGCGCTGAGCGATCTGCTCAGCCTGGGCATCGACAGCCTGACGAATCTGACGGACGCTGCGCTCACCGCCTACGGGCTCAACCCCGTGGTGCATAGCCTCGTCATCGACGGCATCTTCGCGGGCGTAGGCAGCGTGCTTTCCTTCCTGCCCATCATCGTGACCCTCTTTTTCTTCCTCTCCATCCTGGAGGACAGCGGCTACATGGCGCGCGTCGCCTTCGTCATGGATAAGCTGCTGCGCAAGATCGGCCTGTCGGGCCGCAGCTTCGTGCCGATGTTGATCGGCTTCGGCTGCTCGGTGCCCGCCATCATGGCGACCCGCACGCTTTCCAGCGAGCGCGACCGCAAGATGACGATCCTGCTCACCCCCTTCATGAGCTGCAGCGCGAAGCTTCCGATCTACGCGGTCTTCTCCGCAGCCTTCTTCCCGGGGAAGGAGCCGCTGGTGATGATCGGCCTGTACGCACTGGGCATGGTCGTGGGCGTGCTGGTGGGTCTGCTGTTCAAAAATACCGCCTTCCGCGGCAATCCCGTGCCCTTCGTCATGGAGCTGCCCAACTACCGCTTCCCCTCGCTGCGCTCCGTCGCGCTGCTGATGTGGGATAAGGCCCAAGACTTCATCGAGCGCGCCTTCACCATCATCTTCGCGGCCACGATCATCATCTGGTTCCTGCAGACGTTCGACATGCGCCTCAACGTCGTCGCGGACAGCCGGGACAGCCTGCTCGCCGCGCTCGGCCAGTGGATCTCGCCCATCTTCGCGCCGCTGGGCTTCAGCGACTGGCGCGTTTCCACCGCGCTGATCACCGGCTTTACGGCCAAGGAAGCCGTCGTCAGCACGTTGGCCGTCCTGACGGGCACCAACATCGCGGGCCTGGCCACGGCGCTCGCATCCCTCTTTACGCCGCTGACGGCCTTCAGCTTCCTCACCTTCACCCTGCTGTACACGCCCTGCGTCGCCGCCATCGCCGCCGTCCGGCGCGAGATGGGCTCGCGCCGCGCCGCCGTCTACGTCGCGCTGATGCAGTGCGGCATTGCCTGGCTCGTCGCTTTCCTGCTCTACCATGCCGCGCTTCTGATTTTCTGAGCGCAGCCTGAAAGGAACGTATGAATCTACTCGACCTTCTCATTCTCCTGGCCGTCGCCGTCGCATTTTTCTTCGCTCTGCGCGCGTATCGCCGCGGCAAGGGACGCTGCGGCGGCTCGTGCGGAGGCTGCCCCTATGCGGGCAGCTGCCACAGCGTTCATAAGAAAGAGCGCGCGGACGACTGAAGCTTTCGTCCGCCCTCTATGCGGGCGGCTTTTGCCGCCGAAGGAGGCCTATAATGCCTGATGCACTTCAAACGCTCTCCGGTTGGGTCAGGGAAAGCCGCTCCATCGTCTTCTTCGGCGGGGCGGGCGTCTCCACCGAAAGCGGTATCCCGGACTTTCGCAGCGTCGACGGGCTGTACAGCCAGCATTACGCGTATCCACCCGAAACGATCCTCAGCCATGCGTTCTTTCTGCGCCATACGGAGGAATTCTTTCGCTTTTACCGTGAAAAGATGCTCTTCACAGACAAGCAGCCCAACGCGGCGCACAAAAAGCTCGCGCTGTGGGAGCGTGAAGGAAAGCTTAAGGCCGTCGTCACGCAGAATATCGACGGTTTGCATCAGATGGCAGGCAGCCAAAATGTGCTGGAGCTGCACGGCAGCATTCACCGCAACCACTGCGTGAAATGCGGCCGCGCCTTTCCGCTCTCCTTTGTCCAGGAAAGCAGGGGCATTCCCCGCTGCCCCTGCGGCGGCGTCGTGAAGCCCGACGTGGTGCTCTACGAGGAATCGCTCGACGCGGACGTCATCGACCGGTCGGTTGCTGCGATCGCGGGGGCGGACATGCTCATCGTCGGCGGCACCTCTCTGACGGTCTATCCTGCGGCCAGCTTCATCGATCTGTATCGGGGAAGCCGTCTCGTCCTCGTCAACAAAGGACAGACGCCCAAGGACGGCGCCGCAGACCTCGTCCTGCGCGAGCCCATCGGCGAGGTGTTCGCACAGCTCCCCTGATCTAAGAAGGTCATAAGGAAAGGGTTCCCGTCTCATCGCGGGAACCCTTTTCCTATGGCGTTACTGCGGCGCATCCTTCTGCCGCTTTCCGCTCCTCCGCCGGTATTCTCCGGGCGTACAGTTCCAGTAGCGCAGGAACGCGCGGTTGAAATTCTGGGGCGTGTGATAGCCAAGCCCCAGCGCCACCTCGTTCGTCTTCCTGCCCGAGCGCAGCAGGTTCCCCGCCGCTTTCATCTTCTCGTCGGTAATGTAGGCGGAAAAGCTCTGCCCCGTCTGCTGCTTGAAGAGCTTGCTGAAATAGCTGTAGCTCAGGTTCAGCTTGTTCGCCACCAGCGACATGTTGATCTCCTGATCCAGGTGTTGGCGCACGTAATTCTTCGCCCAGGCGATGGGCTCGCTTGCGAGGTCGTCCTCCGGCTGCGTGGGTGGGGAATCGCGCCGGGCGGCGGCCTGTTCGATGACCTTTTGCAGGGTCTGCTGCATTTCCTCCTTGCTGAAGGGCTTCAGCAGAAAGTCCACCACGCCCAGCTTGATGGCCTGGTGGGCGTATTCAAAATTCGCGTAAGCGGTCATGATGACGCTCAGGATCTTCGGATTGGTCCGCTGTATTTCCGCGATCAGCTCAAGCCCGTTCATGTCCACCATCCGGACGTCCGTCAGGAGGACGTCCACCTTGAAGGCCTGTGCATAGCTCAGCGCTTCCTCCGCCGAAAAGGCGATCTCTACCTCCTGAAGCGCCTCAAAGCGCATGTCCCGTATCCGCGCCTGCATCCCGCGGCAGGTCAGCTCGTCGTCATCCACGATCAGCAGCCGCATGCGCATCCTCCCCTTTCTTTTCATTCGCAGCCCCCACGTCCTGCGCGTACTTGAAGGAGACGCTTACCCGGGTCAAGCCAGGCCGGGAGGTGATCGTCAGCTCCGAATCCGGTCCGTACAGCAGCCGTATCCGCGCGAAGACGTTTGCGAGGCCAACGCCGCCTCGGCTCTGCGCCTCTTTACTGTGAATGTCGAGATTTGCCAGCTTCTCTTCGGAAATCATCGCGCCGTCGTTTTCGATGTCAAAGTGCGCCCACGCGCCCTCGATGGAGCCGCTGACGACGATGTGCAGCTGCCTGTCCCCAACGATACCGTGCTGAATGGCGTTTTCGCAGATCGGCTGAAAGAGAAAGCGGATCAACAGCATGTCGTCCGGCAGGTTGTCCGTCCTGAATTCCAGGGAAACGATGTCGTGCTTGCGCATGTTCATGAGCTGCACGTAGCTGCGGGTGTTGTCTCGCTCCTCCTCGAGCGTGGCTGTGGCCTGCTCGTTCAGGTTATAGCGCAGCAGCTTGCCCAGCAGGGTGATGGCCTGCGAAAGCAGCTCCCTCTCCACGCCGAGCTCCGCCGTCATCTGAATCCAGTTCAGGGTGTTGAACAGAAAGTGCGGGTTCACCTGGTACTGAAGCGCGAGGCGAAGGGCTCGCTTTTCCGCCTTTTCGTGCTTGATTCGCTCCCGCGCCTCCGCCTGAAGCTGGCCCATCAGGGAATTGAACGACACGATCAGCTGCCCGATTTCGTTTTCCCCCGGATCCGGAAAGGCGATGTCGAGGTTCCCCTCTCGCACCTGCTTGGTGAACGCCACGGCCTGGTCCAGCCGCTTTTGGATTGAGCGCAGAAACGTCCAGGTAGCCAGCAGGATAAACAGGCTGCTTGCAAGCCCTGCCAGCAGCTGCGGAATGCCGCTTTGAAGCGCCTGCCGCATGATCTTCCCGCTGTCTATGCCCATCATGAGCCGCACGCCCAGCGCGTCGATGGATCGGGTAAGATAAAGCTTCCCGTCCGCCATCTGGCGTCTCGCTCCCGCGTCCAGTCCGTCGGGCAGCGCCGGCGCTCCGGCGCTTTGATAAATGGCACCGCCGTCCCCCAGCACGTAGACGTCCCCGTCAAAGTTGGGAATATCGACGGCAGAAAAGAGCTTTTCCTTCGCGACCCCGCACTTGAGTACGCCCGCGCTCTGCCCGAGCCCCGAAATCACGCTGCGGTAATAGCAAAACATTTCGCGGTTGCTGTCCGGGAAGATGACGGTGCTGGGCGGGTAGATCATGCCCATGCCCACCCATGCGTCGCTTCGGCCGCTCTGCGCGAACGCCTGATAGTCCGGTGTGTCCAGCGCGCTGTTCAGGTTCAGCAGATACCAGTAGCTGACAGGCACGCGCTCGTCCCGGGCGAAGAGCACGATGTTCGCCTCCAGCGGCGACAAAAAGGCGCGGGACTGCGCCAGCGCCTCCTGCACCTCATTTTGCTGCATGATGACCCGGCTGTATTGGCTCATTCGCTCGTCCGTCAGAAGCTTGAGCACGTCCCGGTTAAACGACAGCACTTCCACGATGTTTTCCACCATGGCCGAGCTGTTCCTGATGTTCTCGCACGCCATGCCGAGGATGGCATAGTCGTCCTCTACCAGCGTGTCGTAATACCGTCCGGCCGCCGTCCCGTACAAAAAGATGGACAGCACCACGGACGGCACCAGGATGACGAGCGTGAACCACAGCATCATCTTGCGGGCCAGGGAGTCCCTGGGAAATCCGGGCATTTCATCCATCTCCTGACTTAAGGTGGGGCGGGCCGGGCGGACGCTCCCGGCCGCCCCCTTGCGGCGGCACGCCGCGCGGATGAAGACAGCCCGGCGGTGACGCACCGGGCTGTCTTCATCCGCGCCGGAGTCCGAAGACCCCGGCGCAGATTATTCTTTCACAGGAATTTGCGCTTATTCCGCGAACGTGCAGGCGGTGCCGTACGCTGCGTTGTAGGCCGCAAGCTGAGACTGACGCGTCGCTTCGCCGCCCATGCTCAGGTATTCCTTGACGTAGGCATCCCAATCGGTTTCGATGTCCTTCTCGCCCATGATGAAGGCCAGCATATTCGTCTTGAAGAAGGTCTTCAGCTCGGCGTTGTTCTCGATGTACTCGTCCGTAAGGAACATGCAGAAGACGTCCTCGCGCGCGGGTTCCACGTAACGCATGTCGGAGCCTGCGGTGTGCAGCTTGCTCGCCGGCGTATCGACCAGGGCGTTGGCCTGCGCCTGCCAGTCCTCGTGGAAGAGCATCTTGTAGACCTCCATGTCCGTAATTTCGTACTTGCCGGACTTGGACTTGTTGTCGTTCACGCCCCAGTACCAGGTGGTGGTGTTGGTCGCCTCGTCCCAATCGAAGAACTCGTTCTCGACGCCGTACTGGCACACGCGGTAGCCGTAGCCGCCCGCTTGGAAGTTGAGCAGCTTCACCGCCGCTTCCACTTCTTCGGGCGTGCACAGGTAGCTGATGCCGACCACGGAGGTAAAGGGCGCCGAGTAGAGGTTTCCGCTCTTGCCGTCCGCGCCGACAGGGGGCAGAACCGCCTGCACGTTTGCATCGGGCTGCAGGGCGCCAAAGTCAAACCGCGAATAAGCGTTGCCGCCGTGGCTCCACCACGCGGACCAGATGCCCATTTCGCCGCGGCCCCACTTTGCCTGGGCCTGCTCATAGGTACAGGTAAACATTTCCGGGTCGATCAGACCTTCAGCGTAGATGTCCCGCAGGTAGCGCAGCGCCGCCCGGTACTCTTCGCTGATGGCGTTGGTGGTGATGGTGCCGTCGTCGTTCAGGAAGTAGTCCTCCTCGCTCGACGCGCCGAAAGCGCCCATGAGGAAGGAGAGATAGTCCGCGCCCGCGCCGCTCAGGCCGTAGGTGTCGTCCTTGCCGTTTCCGTCGGGATCCTGCGTCTTAAAGGCGCGCATCACTTCGGTGAACTCGTCCAGCGTCTTGGGGGATTCGAGGCCCAGCTTGGTAAGCCAGTCCTGACGCAGGAAGGTCACGTGGCTGGAGGGCACGTCCAGCATGCTCGGCACGCCCAGCACCTGGTCGTCCATCGTCATGTAGACCCAGTTGTCGCCCACGTAGCTCATGAGATCCGCGTTCGCGTCGGTCAGGTAAGCGCTCAGGTCAGCCCACGCGCCTTCCTTGGCGTATTCCATCCATACGTTGTAGTCGCACCAGATGACGTCCGGCATGTCGCCGCTGGAGATGTACAGCGCCAGCTGCTGCACGAAGTTGCTGCTGTCGCCCTGAATCAGGTTCACGTCCACGCCGAGCGTGTCCTTGATGTACTGGTGCGTGAGCTCCGTCGCGTCGTTCATGGGGCGTGAGGTGGCGTAGAACACGTCCAGCTTCACTGGTTCTCCTTCAGCCACGCCGAACGCCGGCAGCGCCGACAGCAGCAGCATGAGAACCATCACGAGAGATAGAGATTTTTTCACGATGATACCTCCTTTTATTCACATAGCGCCCGCTATGCAAGGTCCCGATACGTCAGCCCTTGAGAGATCCGACCATGACGCCCTTCACGAAGTACTTCTGCACGAAGGGATACACGCACAGGATGGGCACGACCGTCACCACGATCATGGCGTCCTTCAGGGTTTCGGATGCCAGGGTCTGCGCGGAGTCGTCGTACATCATGGTGTTGAACTGCGCCGTCTGCAGCGCCTGGCGCAGTACGGTCTGCATGGGCCAGAGGGTGTTGTCCCGAATGTAGATCAAACTCTTGAAGTAATCATTCCAATAGCCCACGGCGTAAAAGAGCGCGATGGTAGCGATCGCCGCGCCGGAAAGCGGCAGCAGGATGTGGAGCAGATACCCCACCAGCGTCTCTCCCTCGATAGATGCCGCCTCGTACAGGCTGTCTGGCACGCTCTGAAAGAAATTTCGCATCAGCACCAGGTTATAGGTGCTCACAGCACTGGGAAGGATCAGCGCCCAAAGCGTATCGAGCAGCTCCAGCTCGCTCACCACCAGATAGGTGGGCACCAGTCCGCCGCTGAACAGCATGGTGAAGACGAAGAAAAACGTGATTGCTGTGCGCCCGGGCAGCTTTTTGATCGTGAGGACGTACGCGCCCAGAATGGTCAGCACCATGCTGATCGCGGTGCCTGCGAGGGTGATGCATATCGTGTTGCGGTAAGCGGTGGGAATAAGGCTGTTGCGGAATACCTGCTGATAGGCGTCCAGGTTCAGCCCATCCGGCCAGAGCACGAAGCCGTTTTTGATCAGATGGCCTACGCTGGAAACGGAGCCAACCAGAACGTACCAGAACGGATACAGCGTGCAGACGAGCACCAGCAGCATCAGCAGCACGTTGACGCTCTCAAACGCGTAATCCACGGGCTTCTTCTTGATCTTCATTACCAGATTCCCTCCCCGTCGGTCAGCTTGCGGCAAACCGCATTGGTGACCAGAACCAGCGCAAGGCCGATCACGGACTTGAGCATGCCGGACGCCGTCGCAAGGCTGAAGTTGTTGGAGGAACCCAGGCCGACACGGTAAATGAAGTAATCGATGGTTTCGCCCACCTCCAGCGTCAGGTCGTTGATCAGGATAAAGATCTGGTCAAAGCTGACGGTCAGGATGTTGCCTACGGCTAAAATGAGCTGGATGGAAATGATGCTGCGGATGCCGGGCAGCGTCACGTGCCAGATGCGGGCGAAACGCCCCGCGCCGTCGATCAGCGCCGCCTCGTACAACTGCTCGTCCACGGAGGAGATGGCGGCCATGTAGATGATGGCGGACCAGCCGATGGATTTCCACACGTGCGAGGCGACCACGATCGTGCGGAAGTACTTGCTCAATCCCAGGTAGTTCTGCGGCTGGCCGCCCAGCGCCCTCACCACCGCGCTGATCGCGCCGGTGCTGGGCGAAAGCAGCATGTAGACCATGCCGCCCGCGACGGACCAGGAGATGAAGTGCGGCAGGTAGCTGACCGTTTGAACGAGCTTTTTAAAGCGCATATAGCGCATTTCATTGAGCAGAATCGCAAAGACGATCGGAATCGGGAAGCCGACCAGCAAATTCAGCCCGCTGATGATGAGCGTATTCTTGATCGAGCGAACGAAAGCGGCGGAGGAAAACAGCTTTTCAAAGTTCTGCCAGCCGACCCAGGGGCTGTCGGCGATGCCGCGGATCACGCTGTACTTCTTGAAGGCGATCACCAGCCCGCCCATCGGCGCGTAGCAGAAGATCAGATACCAGATAACAACCGGAAGCAGCAGCAGGTAAGCGGGCCAGTACTGCTTCAATCTTTGACGGATGGGTTTTCTAGACTTCAATCTGCATGCCGTCATAAGAAAGCGTCACCCCTTCCGCTCCGGCGATGGATTCGTACCAGTCGTGCGG
The DNA here is from genome assembly GCF_900199405.1 of Beduinella massiliensis. Taxonomy (NCBI): domain Bacteria; kingdom Bacillati; phylum Bacillota; class Clostridia; order Eubacteriales; family Beduinellaceae; genus Beduinella; species Beduinella massiliensis. The sequence continues at coordinate 1,592,795 of NZ_LT963430.1, read as the reverse complement.
CGGGCACCAGTGAGGCGACATGTGCGTCAGCACGAAACGGCCGTCCGCCGCATAGCAGCCGTTATCCTGAAAGAAATGCAGCATGCGCACGTTGTTGACGAGGCACATATGGCCGCCGTACTGTTCGGTCAACCCCGTGGTTCCCTCCATGACGATGAGGTTGAAGACGTATTTTTTAAGCAGCGCCTCCATGTCCGGATCGTAGCTGCCCGTATCGAGCGCGTAGAGCATCGTGCGCCCATCCTTCTCGATGATGTAGCTGTGCGAGAAACCGCGCTCCACGTGGTTTCCGCGCACGGGCGTCACGCGGTATGCGCCCGCCTGAAAGGTTACCCCTTCCTCGATCCGCTCAAAGCGCATCCGCGCGCCTTCCAGCTGTTCACGCTGCGACGAGAGCAGCTTTTCGGTAAACGCTCCGCCGTACACCGTGAGTTCGGGGATAGGGGTAAAACGCGGACCGCCCCTGCGCATCTGCTCCGCATACGGAAGCCCCAGGTTCCCCTCGTCCGTCCGCCTCCAGGTCAGGTGCTGCGGGTAGAGGTGATCCTCGTGCGGATGGGTAATCAGCAGCGAGGTGACGTGGCAGAGGTTCACGCCAAAGCGCGCGGCATTGTCGAAGCATCCGGGGCCGATATCGATCAGCAGGCTCTCGTCGAGCACCGCGCAGCTGTTTGTACGGACGTTCTTTCCTCCGTGCTTGCGCGCGTAATCGCAGTGCGGACATTCACACCAGAGTCCGGGATATCCTTCTCCAGCGCCTGTCCCTAAAAATGTAAGTTTCATGGGCGTTCCTCCTTATCCTGACGTTATTTTATCATAGCGACCGGCGTGAAAACAGTCTTCGCGTTTGTCATACTGTATCATTATTTGTCTATTTTTAAGGCAATCATTACAATTAAGCAAAAAGTCATGCACAAATACGAAATCCGTCTTTGCACAAAGGCGTATTTGGGCAAAGGCTCATCCCGGCCGTCTCGTTTATTCTAACATGCCAGCCTTAAGAAAACATCTTTCATGTGTAAAATTCCCTTTAAATCCTCGTGGTCCTTACAAAGACATACATTTTTTGTCACATCCAGTCAAAACGGCGGCGCCCGGGGGTTTCCCAGGCGCCGCCGTCCGTATTTTTATATTCTTCCCCGCTTCGCACGTCTTCTGCGCCGCCCGGCGTATACCCCGGCGTAAACGGCCCAGACCAGCGCCGCGCAGGCACTCATGAGCGCGCCCAGCGCCAGCCCGCGTACCCGGTAGGTAAATTCGATCACGTGCTCTCCCGCGCGAAGGGTGACGCCCATGAAGGCGAGGTTCACGCTGAGCACGTCCACAGGTTTTCCGTCGACCGTCGCACTCCACCCCTTGTCAAACGGCACCGTGAAGCAAAGGATGCCGTCGCGCTTCGCGTCGATGTGCGCCGTAAAGCCTGCGGGCGTCCCCTCAAAGCTGTCGCAGGCGTTCTCCCGCAGCTCCGCCGCAGCTTCCTGCCAGGTACGTTCCGGCTGCTCAAGGAGGCGTTTCGGAGTCATGCCTGAAACGCCTCCGACCTGAGATCCGCGCAGCACAACGGCCTTCAGCATCACCTCCGCGGTCGTTTCCGGCGTGAGTGCCTGGTCGAATACGTCGGTAAACGTATCGTACACGAAGCCCATGGGCACGTAGTTCTGGTTTTCGTAGACGTTCACGTCCCCTTCCCTGCGCAGAAACGTGAAGCCCTCGGGCGCGCCCGGTTCGTTTTCCTCGTCGAAGTTATAATAGTATTGGACCGAAAGGAAGCTGCGCAGCGCACCGCTCCCGTCCTGCGGGCGTACGGTCGTCGATTCGTCGAACCCGAAGCCCGCCTGATAGACGAAATCACGCAGATAGCCGCTCCGCAGGCTGTGAAAGGAAGTGAGCGACGGCTCATTCACGATCATGCTGTAATTGCGTGCAAGACCGCTGTGATCGATGCGGTAGGAATAGGCCGTTCCCTCCCGGCGGGGATGGTCATCCAGCAGCTCCGCCTTGGCGATCCGCTCCATGCTGACCGTTCCGTCGTTCGCGGTATCTCCGCCGGAAAGCACGTAGCGGTCGTTGACCGCGATGAACGCCGCGTAGTTGACCACGAGGATCGCGCACAGCGCCAGCATAAACGCCCGGCCTTCCCGCAGCCTCCCGCCGAACACCCACAGCGCTCCATAGTTCAGCGCTGTCAGCGCAAGCGCCATCACGCGGAAGATGCAGGGAGCATACGCCGCGTGGTACTGCTGGCGATACAGAAAAATTGCGACCTGTACGAGCACGCCGTTGTCGCTGTCGTACCAGTCGGCCAGCAGCCAGTGCGGAATCAGGCACGGCAGCGTCAGCAGCGCCGCCAGCGCGAGCGACGCGGCGGCGGCCGGGCGAAGATAACGATCCCGCGCGTCGGGACGCGCCAGCACGTAAGCGGAGGCGAGCGCCAGCATCAGTTCCAGCGCATACCACCAGCGCGTGTATTCCACGTTTGATCCGAGGGTAAACAACCCGTTGAGCGCCGGCACAAACGAGACGATCAGGCAAAGGACGATCAGCGTCTTGAGCCAGCTCCATCCCCGGCGCAGGAAGTAAAGCAGGACCAGCACGCAGCCCGCCATGGGCAGGTAAGCCGCTACGCTCGACCAGTTCGCCGCGTCTCCGTAAAAGGCGTTGAGCGTGTTGCTCTCGATGGGCATGAGAAATACGCGCAGCCTTTCCAGCAGGTCGGAAAGGCCGTACATGCTGAAAATTTTCATCTGCACGCCGTTTGCGCGCGTGAAGCTGAGCAGCGCCCATGCTGACGGAATCAGCAGCACGGAAGCCATCAGGCAGCCCAGCGCACACTCAAACAGGACGCTCAGGCTCTTTCTGAACCGCCTTTTTACGCGCCAGTCCGCAGAAAAGAAGCGGCACGCAAAGTATAACCCTGTGAAGATCGCCGTGCCCGCCATGAAGTAGTAGTTGCACAGCGCATTGAGCCCGCAGGCGAGCGCCAGCGCACCGTGGCGCCGTTCCTTTGAGTAGGCGTTTTCCAGCCCCAACAGGATCAGCGGGAAAAAGGCGATGACCTCCGTAAAATGATAAAATTGCGTATTGATGACCGTAAAAGAAGAAAAAGTATAGAGCAGGGAACCGATAAGGGCGGCGCGCTCCTCCTTCACCATCTTTTTCAGGTACAGGTAACTCGTCAGTCCGCATACCGCGTGCTTGAGCACCGCCATCACGCTGATGCCGTAGGGCACCGCCGCCTCCGGCAAGAGAATGAGCGGCCAGACGAACGGACTGCCCAGCGTATAAAAGGAGTAGGAACCGATGAAGTTCGCGCCGAGGAACGTGTTCCAGCTCCAATAGGGCGTGCCGGAGAGCAGCACGCGCCTCGTTTCCAGGATGAACGGGATCTGCTGCTCCAGGTAATCGCCGCGGGTCACGAACCTGCCGCCGTAGGGCAAGATCGCGGGCAGGAGCGATAAAAAAGCGCAGAGCGCCGACAGCGCAAACGCGCAGAACGCACCGTTCGCTCTCGTATCCTTCATAAGAGGGCTTTTTTGCATGCGCAGCCTTCCTTCGTATGTTCTATCGCAAAGAATCCTCGTCCATTGTAGTGTTTTACGGGGAAATTGTCAACGGAAGGCCTTTACAACCCACCTCGTTTAGGGGTATCCTATTCGTGCTGGTATTTTATCCCCGCAGGAAAGCTCCGGGGCGAAGTCACCCAAAAAGGCGGCCGGCGAGCCGCCCGTTTTCAGGAGGAATCTGATTATGCGCACACAGGACGGAAGCTCGATCTGGGTTCTTTACGCGCTGCTCTCCGCGTTTTTCGCGGCGGCCACGTCCATCCTCGCCAAGCTCGGCATCGAGGGGATCAATTCCAACCTCGCGACGGCCATCCGCACGGTGGTCGTGCTCGTCATGGCCTGGGGCATCGTCTTCGTGACGGGCGTTCAGCACGGCATCGCCGACATCAGCGCCCGTTCCTGGGTCTTCCTGATCCTCTCCGGCCTCGCGACCGGCCTGTCCTGGCTGTTTTATTACAAGGCGCTGCAGCTCGGGGAGGCTTCCAAGGTCGTCCCCATCGATAAATTCAGCGTCGTCATCTCCATGGTGCTCGCCTTCCTCATTCTAAAGGAAGCTGTCACCGTCAAAACCGTGATCGGCGGTCTGCTGATTACGGCGGGCACGTTTGTGCTCATCCTGTAATCACGGCGCGGCGGCGGCCGTCTCCTCGGGCGCGGGCGTAGCATGCTTCGCTTTGGCCGAGCGGACGGTCACCTTTTTCTGTTCCGCGTCCGTCTCGATTTCCGCCTCCATCGCCTCTTCAAAGAAATCGGCCGGAGCGTAGACGACGTCGCCCTCGAACTGCAGCACGCGGTCCACGGGCACGATCATCTTGTCCCGCGCAAAGCTGATGTCCGATACGGTATTGTCCTTGAGCAGATAGGACACGCCGACCTCCTGCGACTTGTCCTCCCCCACGGAAAACGTGTGCACGCGCCGGCGCTGGGCGTCCTCCTCCAGCTCCGAGACGGACGCCTTGTAGCCTAAAGCTTCCGCCGTCTGCACGAGCGGCAGGAACGTCTCGTCCGATTCGATCATGGCCTTGCCCTTGAGCGCCGTGCCGTCCACCGTAACGCTGAGATTCGCACGCGGCTCCTGCGTAGGCGCGGGCGTCTTTTCCCCAGTCGGCAGCACCACGGCCTGCTGCGTCGCCTGGGTGCTCGCGGCGGCAGCCGGCTGCTCCGTGGGCGGCGCGGTCGTCTCCGGCTCGCCCGCCGCGCATCCTCCGAGCCAGAGGGCCAGCGCCGCGCAGGCTGCCAAAACGCATGCGTTCTTTTTTCCTTTCATCGTCCCATCCTCTTTCCTTGCCGCACCCCATCGGCGGGCGCGCTTGCTTTCGCCGGACGATACACCCTATGCGGACAGGCCGAAAAATAGAAAAACCACCGGAATCTTTCACGTGAAAAATTCCGGCGGTTACGCTTACATTTCCCGGCGCCCCTCGATGGCCTTGGAGAGCGTCACCTCGTCTGTGTACTCCAGATCGCCGCCGACAGGCAACCCATGGGCGATGCGCGTCACGCGAATCCCCATAGGTTTGAGCAGCCGCGCGATGTACGCGGCGGTCGCCTCTCCCTCGATATCCGGATTGGTCGCCAGGATGACCTCCTGAACGTCCTCGCGCCCCACGCGCTCCAGCAGCTCGCGGATGCGAATGTCCTCCGGCCCGATGCCCTCCATCGGGGAAATCGTGCCGTGCAGCACGTGGTAGCCGCCGCGATAATCCCGCATGCGTTCCATCGCCGCCACGTCGCGCGGGTCGCGCACGACGCAAAGGATGCCGTTATGCCGCGCCTCGTCTGCGCAGATGTCGCAGGGATCCGACGCCGTATAGTTGCCGCAGATGGAGCAGTATTTGACGGCCTTGCGCCCCTGCCAGATGGCGGCGGCGAGCTCGTGCACCTGATCCTCCGGCAAGCCTACGATGTAATAAGCCAGGCGCTGGGCGCTCTTCTGGCCGATGCCGGGAAGGCGCGACAGCTGGCTCACCATGCGGGCGATCGGTTCAATCTGCCCCGCCATATCAGAACATGCCGCCCAGTCCGGACGCTCCGCCCACCTTGGCCATTTCCTTTTCGCGGGTGTCTTCGCCCGCGCGCAGCGCTTCGTTGACCGCCGCCATGACCATGTCCTGCAGCATCTCCACGTCGTCCGGGTCCACGGCCTCCGGCTTGATCGTCAGTTCCAGCAGCTCGCGCTTGCCGTTTATCTTTACCTGAACCATGCCGCCGCCCGCGCTCGCCTCGTACTCGCGCGCGTCCAGTTCCTCCTGCAGCTGCATCATCTGCTGCTGCATTTTCTGCGCCTGCCGCATGAGCTGCTGCATATTGCCACCGGGAATTCCGGGAAATCCGCCCTTCGCCATTGGAAATATCCTCCTTTTGTTCATAGCATACGTTTCATTATACACCATCCGCCGCTAAAAAAAAAGACTCATATTTTCCTACACAAGCGCGTATACTGGTGGAGACATTTCCTGTCCAATGAAGATAAAAGGAGGATTCTCAAAATGGCGAAATACGTCTGCGCGGTCTGCGGTTACGAGTACGACGAGGAAGCGGGAGATCCGGACAACGGCATCGCCCCCGGCACGAAGTGGGAGGACGTTCCCGAGGACTTCACCTGCCCTCTCTGCGGCGTAGGCAAGGATCAGTTCGAGGAAGCCTGATCTTAACCCAATACGAAATCAGCAAGGTGCTGTTGCAGATTGTCAAAGTCTGCAGCAGCACCTTGTTTGCTATTCAGAAGTATCGCTCCGTCTAAGGCTTCACCGCCCCTCACGCTTTGAGACAGAGGATCTTTTCCGGATCGATGGAGACATGCTCAGGCAGTCCCGCCCTTGAAAATCCCGCCCAGACAGAACGGTCGATTTCCCAGCGGAAGGGTTTACCCTGCGTCCTCAGCATCACCGCTACGGAAAACGGCGCTTCGCTGATCCTCGCATCCGCTGTGGCAAGCACGTTCACGCCGTCAGCCTCCGCCGGGTACAGGTCGTGCGCGCGCACGCCCACGGCGCAGGTTCCCTCCGGCACGCGCTGCGCGCAGGTCAGGGTCATCCCCCACTGCGCGGCGTACAGCGTATGTTCGCCCGTCTTCTTCGCGGGCGAAACGTTCTTGCAGCCCGTCAGCACGGCAGCCGCCTGCGTCCCCGGGTTTTCAAAGAGTTCCTTCTTGCCCGCGAGGGCCACGATATGGCCCCTGTCCACCACCGCAATGCGCTGGCACAGGCGGTAGGCCTCATCCCGATTGTGCGAGACGTAAAGCGGCACGCCGTGATAGCGCGACAGGATGTCGAGCATCTGCGGTTCGAGCTGCCAGCGCAGGTAGCTGTCGAGCGCCGAAAACGGCTCGTCCAGCATCAGCACGTCCGGCATGTACGCCAGCACGCGCGCAAGCGCGACACGCTGCTGCTGTCCGCCGGAAAGCTCGCGCGGATAGCGCCCGCGAAGCTCCTCGAGCTGAAAGACGTGCAGCTGTTCCTCTACGATGCGTCCCTTTCTCGCCTTCTCCATATGCCCCAGGCCCGCGGCGACGTTTTCCTCCACCGTCATGTGCGAAAAGAGCGCATAATGCTGAAACAGGTATCCGACGTTGCGCTTTTGCGGCGGCAGGCTTATGCGGCGGCTTGAGTCAAAAAGCGTCTTTCCGTTCAGCGTGATGACGCCCTCGTCCGGCCGCTCGATACCTGCGATGCAGCGCAAAGTCATGCTCTTGCCGCTGCCGGAAGCCCCCAGCAGCGCCAGGCAGTTTTCGTCCGCATCGAAGCAAACGCCCAGTTCAAAGCCAGGCAGGCGGCGTGTGATGTCCACATGCAGTTTGCTCATGCCCTGCCGCCCCCCTTGCCGCCCGTCAGCGCGTTCATCACCATGATGACCGCAAAGGAGAGCGCCATGATTACCCCCATCCACAGCAGCGCAAGCTCATTTTTGCCGCCCTGCACCGCAAAGTAGATGGCGATGGGAATCGTCTGCGTCCGTCCGGCGATATTGCCTGCCAGCATCAGCGTCGCCCCAAACTCGCCCAGCGCGCGCGCAAAGGAGAGCACCGCGCCCGCCGCCACGCCCGGCCAGGCCTGCGGCATGGCCACGCGCCAGAAGACCTTCGCCTCCGGCATGCCGAGGGTGCGCGCGGCATTCACGACGTCTGGATCCACCTGTTCAAACGCGCCGCGCGCGGTGCGGTACATCAGCGGGAACGTCACCACCACCGCCGCGATGACCGTCGCCGACCAGGAAAAGACCACCTGGGTGCCGATGGCCGCAAGAAAGCGCCCAAAGGCGCTGTTCTTTCCAAAGATGAGCAGCAGCACCAGGCCTACGACCGTCGGGGGCAGCACCATGGGCAGCGTAAATACGCTGTCCATGATGCCGTTCACCCGTCTGGACGCCCCGCACAGCCACCACGCCGCCCATACCCCCAACAAAAAGGTAATGAGCGTCGAGAGCACCGCCGTCTTGCAGGAGATGAGCAGCGGGCTCCAATCCACACTGCCAAAATCAAACGTCGAAAAGTCGAACTTCATGGATTATTCGGCCTTCTCCGCTGCGCGGGAAAAGCCGTACCTTTCAAGCACCTTGAGCCCGTCCTCGCCGGAAACGTAGTCGAGGAACGCCTGCGCCGCCTCCGGCGCCTTCGTATCCTTCACCAGGCAGGCCGGATAGACGATCTTCTCGCAGCTTCCCTCCGGCGCTTCAGCCACGACGGTGACGCCCGGCTCGATCATCGCGTCGGTCGCGTAAACCACGCCCGCATCCGCATTGCCCGTGGCCACATAGGTCAGCACTTCGCGCACGTTGCCCGCAAGCACCAGCTTGCCCGTCTCGGCGCTCAGGCTCTCCCACAGGCCGAGGCTCTCCAGGATCGCCTTGGCATAGCTGCCAGCCGGCACGACCTCGGGATCGCCCACCGCGATGACAGGCGCCTTAGCGATATTCTCAAACGAATCGGGCTCTGTCTTGTCCGCAGGCACGACGAGCACGACCTTGTTTTCCAGCAGGTCGATGCGCGTTCCCTCCAGCACCATGCCCTCTTCTTCCAGGGTATTCATCTGCTTTTGCGCGGCGGAGATAAATACGTCTGCGGGCGCGCCCTGCTCGATCTGAGTCAGCAGCTTTCCTGAGGAATCGTAGCTGGCGGTCACCTTCACGCCGGGCGCGACGGCCTTGTAGTTTTCGATGATTTCGTCCATCGCGTCGGTGAGGCTCGCCGCAGCGAGCACCACGATTTCCGTCTCCGCGAGGGAGGTAAACGGAAGCGCAAACAGACAGAGCGCCAGGCAGAGAGTCAGAATCTTCTTCATAGGGGGTTCTCCTTTTCAAAATATTTATTGAAGAGGAGGCCGGCGCGCACGGCCAAAGCACAGCCTTCGCTGCGCGCACCCTTCTCCTTTTCAAACGCGGAAGGCGGCGCCGTTTCCAGCGCAGCCCTGTGGAGCGCTTCGCGCGCTCCTCGGCGGCAGGACATAGCTTTCACCTTAGCCACAGCCGCTCGGAGAAACAGGTTTCTATATTCGATTTGGAATTTTCAAAATTGCATTACGCGTTCGGCACCTGTGCGCATTCGCCCGCGTCGCCCTTCAGGATAGCGATACCGTGATCCAGCGAGCTCAGGATAAACGAAAGGTTTTCCCGAACCGCCTTAGGGCTTCCCGGCAGGTTCACGATCAGCGTGCGCTTGCGAATGCCGCTGACCCCGCGCGAGAGCATCCCGCGCGGCGTAATCGAAAGGCTCTGCATGCGCATGGCCTCGGCGATGCCGGGCGCGTTGCGCTCGATGGCGTCCATCGTCGCCTCCGGCGCGTTGTCGCGCACGGAAAAGCCCGTGCCGCCCGTCGTCACGACGAGGTCCGCCGCACCGGTATCGGCGATGCGAACGAGCTCACGCGTCAGCCCCTCCCGGTCGTCGCTGAGCAACAGCTGCTCGGCGATTTCATAGCCGCCCTCGGTCAATAGCTCGCGGATAACCTGCCCGCTCACGTCCTCGCGCTCGCCGCGCGCGCCCTTGTCGGACAGGGTGATAATCGCAGCTTTATACATCTGCATCCCTCCATGGCGGCCTGGCCGCCCTCTCTCGTTCGCCGCCGCTTTCAGGTAAATATGCCCATACGCAGCGCTCTTTAATCCTTCGCCCATCCGTTCAGCCGCCGATTTCGTTCATCCGGCGCACCTCGCGGTCTGAGATATCCTCTAAAAAGCCATGGCGGCGCGGTTTCTTTTCTATGGCTTCCTGCAGCGCGGATCGGAGCGCCTCATCCTCCACGCCGTTCCGCAGCAATGCGCGCACGTCCATGCCGGCCTTATGGTTGAGGCAAAGCTTAAGGTAACCGTCCGCCGTCAGCCGCACGCGGTTGCAGGACTCGCAAAACTCGTGACTCATCGCGCTGATGAACCCGATGCTGCCCCGAAAGCCCGCAGGCTTCGCATAGCGCGCCGGACCGAACCCATGGCGCTCGGGGTCGTCCCGAAGCGCCCCCAGCTCGCAGTTCAGCAGCGCGTACACCTCGTCCGGCGGAATGGGTACGAGGTCCGCCCCGCACCCGACGGGCATGAGCTCGATAAAGCGCACGTCGATCGGCCGGTCCTTCGCAAGGCGCGCCAGGTCGACCAGGCCCGCATCGTTCAGGCCGCGAACGGGTACGGCGTTGACCTTGACCCGAATCCCGCTGGCGAGCGCCTCGTCGATTACCCGCAGCACGGGCGAAAGCTCGCCCCTGCGCGTGATGCGCCGGTACGCCTCCGGGTCCAGCGTGTCCAGGCTGATGTTGAGCGCCGTAAGGCCCGCCTTTCGCGCTTCCTCCACCCTGCCATCGAGCAGCAGGCCGTTGGTCGTCATCGAAATTTCTTCGATGCCCTCGATGTCGCGGATGAGACGCATCAGCTCCAGACAGCCCTTTCTCGCCATGGGCTCCCCGCCCGTCAGCCGCACGTAGCGCACGCCCAGCCGGGCGAGCGCGCGCGTCACGCGGACGATCTCTTCAAACGTGAGCACGTCCGCATGCGGGAAGGGTTCGATGCCGCCCGCCGGCATGCAGTATACACAGCGCAGGTTGCATCGATCGGTAATGGATATGCGCACGTAGTCGATCGTGCGCCCGCATGCGTCAATCATCGCCTTCACCTGCAAATTCCGGGTCGTTTACGAACGTCCCGCTCTTTCCGCCCGTCTTCTTCGCCAGGTGAATGCCGGTAATCTCCATGCGCTTGTCGATCGCCTTGCACATGTCGTAAATGGTGAGCAGCGCTACCGAAACGCCGGTCAGCGCCTCCATCTCTACGCCCGTCTTCCCCACCAGCGAGGCCGTGCAAACCGCCTCTACGGCGCACTCGTCTTCGAGCACGCGGAAGTCCACCGCGCACTTGCCCAGCATCAGCGGATGGCACATGGGAATCAGCTCGCTCGCACGCTTCGTGCCCATAATGCCGGCAACCCGCGCTACGCCCAGCACGTCGCCCTTGGAGGCCGTCCCTTCCAAAATCGCCGTAAGCGTCGCCCGGCTCATGCGGATGCGCCCTTTCGCCACGGCAGTGCGGGCGGTCTCCTTCTTTTCCGTCACGTCGACCATGACCGCCTGCCCCTTGGCGTCAAAATGCGTTAACTTTTCGATCATATCGAGCCTTCCTATCGGTCATAGCAGCAAAATCTCCACGTCGTCCCCGTCGGAGAGCGCGCCGCTGCCCGCCGGGATGTCGATCAGGCAGTTGCAGCCGATCATCGTGAAAAGAGAGCCGCTGGAATGGTTTTCCCCTGTCAGGCGCACGCGCTCTCCGTCGAAGAACGCGCGAATCAGCCTTCTGCCCGGGCTCTTCTTCGGAAACCCGCCCGAAAGCTTCGCGTGGACGCGCGGGTTTACCACGCCCCTGTCGCCCGCCAGGCAGGCAATCACAGGCTTCGCGAACAGCTCGAAACAGCACAGCGCGGCAAACGGATTGCCGGAAAGGCAGATCACGAGCTTGTCCCCGTACAGCGCGCAAAGCAGCGGGCTGCCGGGCTTGAGCGCCACCTTCCAAAAGAGCCGCTTTGCGCCCATCAGCGGAAGCACCTGATGGAAGATATCCTTTTTGCCCACCGACACGCCGCCGGTGGTCAGGAGAATATCCGCGTCCTTCGCTGCCTGACACAGCGCACCCGCCACATGTTCCGGCTCGTCGCGCTCGCTTTCAAGCGCCCGCACCTCGACCCCCATCTCCGCAAGGCGCGCGCAGAGCGCCGCGTGGTTGGAGTCGTAAATTTTCCCCCGCGTCAAGGGGCTGCCCGGCTGCACCAGCTCGTCGCCCGTGCACAGGAGCGCCGCGCGCACGCGGCCGTAGACGGACACGCGCGTCACGCCCAGGCTCGCCAGCACGCCGATGTGCGCGCTGGTCAGCCGCTCGCCCGCGCGGACGATCAGGCTGCCCGCCTGCACGTCCTCTCCGCAGAAGCAGATGTTCTGCCGATGCGAAAGCTCCGCGTAAATCTGCACTTGCTCCATGCCCTCGTCGGTGTCCTCCTGGCGGATTACGCAGTCGCATCCGTCGGGAATCTGCGCGCCCGTCATCACGCGTACCGCTTCACCTGCGCCAGGGAAGAATACCTCCCCGCTGCCCGCGCAGACCTCCCCGACCACGCGCAGCGTGCGGGGGTTTTCGCGCGAAGCTCCTGCGATGTCCGCGCTTCTTTGCGCGTAGCCGTCCAGAGGCGAACGGTCGAAGGGCGGCACGTTCATGGGCGAGAGAATATCCTTTGCCGCAACGCGGCCAAGGGCGTCGAGGAGCGTCACTTCCTCTACGCGTCCGATCGGTTTCGTATGGGATAAGAGGAGCGACAGCGCGCTTTCCAGTGTTTCCATCGCGTCCTCACTTTCCAAATCCGCAGTTGGGATAGGTGCAGGTCGGGCAGGAGAGGCAAAGGCCGCCCTCGCCGAACGCCACGATGTCCCGACGCTCCAGCTTCTGCCCTGCGGCGATGCGCGGCAGCACCAGGTCGAACACCGTGCGCTTCGCGTACATCACGCAGCCCGGAAGCCCCAGAATCGGCACGCCGTCCTTCGTGTAGGCCAGCAGCATCATCGCCCCGGGCAGCACCGGCGCGCCGTAGGTGACGACCGTGGCGCCGGTGGCGCGAATCGCGCTGGGCGTGCGGTCGTCGGGGTCTACGCTCATGCCGCCGGTGGTGAGGATCAATTCCGCCCCCTGCTGAAGCAGGCGGTTGATCGCGGCGGTGATCTTCTCCTGGTCGTCGGGGCAGGTTTCGTGTCCCATAACCTCTATGCCGTATTCCGCCACCTTCTGCTCGATGACGGGCGTAAACGTATCCTTGATGCGGCCGTAGAAGACCTCGTTGCCCGTGGTCACGATGCCGCAGCGCATCCGCTTATAGGGAAGCACGTTCATAAGGGGCTCGTCCCCCGCAGCCTTGCGCGCGGATTCCATCTTTTCCTTTTGGATGACCAGGGGGATCACGCGCGTACCTGCCAGCTTGTCGCCCTTTTTCACCGGCGTATTGCCGTGGCGGGTAGCGATCATCAGCTCTTCGATGTCGTTGACCGCGTACAGGCGCTCAGAGTCGATGGTCAGCAGCCCGTCGCAGTCCGCGACCAGCTCGATCTTGCCCTCCTTCGGCTCGGTTCCGTGCATGTTCTCGCCCTTGCAGATCGTGTAGAGAATTTCCGCCGCTTCGTTTTCGTGCAGCATGGTGTCGTCCTTCTCCCAGACGTACAGGTGATCCTTGCCCAGCTTCAGAAGCTCGGGAATGTCCGCTTCCGTCACGACGTGGCCCTTTTTAAAGGCGACGCCCTTTTTGACGTCCTTGACGATGACCGTTATGTCGTGGCAGAGGACGTGTCCGGCTGCCTGTGTCGTTTCAATACATTTCATCTGTTTTTTCCTCCGTTTGGCATTGGGTCAATTATAGCACAAGCATGCCGTTCACATCAAGTTCGAGTTGCTGCCAGCGTACACGGTCGCTTCCCCATAGGAAGCGGCTTGGGATCGCGCATCCCTTTCGAACCGGTCCTTCATCGCCTCACACGGTGGTTCTGGTCATAAAACTCCCGCTTGAGCCGCAGGAAATCCTCCATCCTGCGAAGGATGTAGTACAGTAGCGCCCGGCCCTCAAACTCTTCACGGGATACCGGAAGCTGCTGCTCCCGCATCCGCGCCAGCAATTCGTCCAGCTCCCGCAGCAACTCCCCCACGTCGTTATCCATGCTATATTCCTGCGCCACCCTTTCAAAGAAAGCGCGCACCTCCCCGTGCTGCGGTGGCACGTAACGGATTTTCTCCATCGCCGCGTAAATCTGGGCAAGAATCCGCCGCTGGTGCGAACGCATCTGCAAATAGCGAATTTCGTAGTATGACCGCTTGAAGAGCCGGTTGTTGGCGTCATGCATCGCGGCGGCGCCCGCACGCTGAATGTCCTCTTCCAGCTCATCAAGCCCCCGCGCGACGGTATCCGACCGTTCCTGATCGTCCAGCGCGCGTCCTGTCAGCAGCACAAGCCGCTTCATCTTCCCATCGATGCGTTCAAGCAGCAGCGACATCCTGCGGTCATCCGGTCGCAGGTGCAGATTCACGAGTATGCTGCACACGGTTCCAATGCCAAAGAGCAGCGCCTCGTTCAGGATTACTGGCAGGGCCATCGAATGCTCCGCCAGGAAGTGCGAAACCAGCACGGAGATCATGGCGATGGAATAGTTCCAGCCAAACGTATAGCACACGACGGAGAAGACGAACAGATACAGAGAAAATCCCGCGATCGTGTATCCCAGCACGCCATAGCATACAAAGGCGATCAGAAGCGCCGCCAGAAATGAAATGAGCTTGAAGCCCGCGATGACGAGGGTCTCCTTCTTGGTGCCGAGAATGCCCAGCACCGTGATGATGCCCGCCGTCGAGCTGTACGACAGGCGCAGGAGGTTGGCGAGCACGATGGCCGCCGTAGCCCCCAGCGCCACCTTGATCCCCTGTATGACATAAGCCCGCTCGATTCTCCCTGTCTCCATCGCCGTTCCCCTCCTCAAGCTTGAATTTGCCCGTTTTCAAGATAAAAATATCCGCCGGCTCCTAAAGCCGACGGATTTACTGGTGCCGAAGATGCGACTCGAACGCACACGCCCTTGCGGGCAAGGGATTTTAAGTCCCTGGTGTCTGCCATTCCACCACTTCGGCTTAACCGGGCAGAAGAATTATAGCATGTTTTGAGAAAAGATTCAATCCTTGCATCCTGCTGCTGCCAAAATAGTCTCTGAATCGCCTCCGCCGTCCGGTGCAGGCGCGCTAGGGCGATGAGGCGCGCCGTGCGGGAACCCGTTTTCACCGGCAATGACGCACCGCGTCGCGTAGCCGCGCTTCAGCGCATGGCTGACGCGTCTGCAGTACGCGTCCGAACATATGCCGTTCATGCGGCACAGGAGACCGGCTTTCTCCATTCCCGAAGTTTCAGGCCTTCTACAGGCCGCTCCGCGGGCTGCGGTTTTCTTCCCAATCGCCGCGCCCTCCCCCTCTGCCGCCCCGGCCGTTACCCAAATCGCTTCCTGCGCCGCTGGTGACCTCCGTCGCATCAATCTCTTCCATCAATTCTCCATCGACGTACACCTCGTACGTCGCGTTCCGTTCAATTTCCGGGCTGCTGAAAATTACGGAGGCAAATTGCTTCGGCGCGATCCAGGAGGCAAGCGCGCTTCCCTCTGCGTCCCGCACCTCGACTACGCTGCCTGCCGCATAGTCCGTTCCTGTGACGACGAGGGTGTTCTGCTTCGACGTCTGCGCGGGCGTCTCCATCATGCCCGTGCTCCCAATGCCCAGCACGAGGCCGCCGTCGATGCTAAACGTGCCGTTTGAATCGAATGTCCCGTCGCCGGAACCCGTCGGTCCGCTGACGTAAACCTGCCCGCCGGTGATCGTGAGGTCCCCGTTGGAATCCAGTCCGTCTCCGGAAGCGTCTACGTACAGCAGGCCGCCGCTGATGACGAGGCTGACGCCCTCCTGCGATGCAAAGCTGTCGCGCCCAAAGGGGCCGCTCTGCTGCGATCCGTCGCTGCCTCCCGCCGCATTGATGCCGTCGTCCGACGCACGCACTTCGATTTCGCCGCCGGTAATCTCCACGCTTGCCGCTTCCAGCCCTTCATAGCTCTCCGCAATCGTAACCTTTCCGCCGCTGATTTCAAGCACGGCGTCCGCATGTACGCCATCGTCGCCCGAGCTGGCCTGAATCACACCACCGCTGATGCGCACCGTGTCGTTGCTGTGGATGCTGTCGTCGCAGCTGTCAATCGCGACCGTTCCGCCGGTCATGTCGACGTATACCTCCGCTTTGATGCCTTTGGTGGAGATCGATTCCTCCTGCGTCTGCTGCTGCGCGCCGACGCCCCAGCCGCGTCCGCCGAACGCTTCCACCTTCTGTTCGGCGCTTGCGCTGCCGCCGCCGGTCGTCATCTCGATCTCGCCGCCCGCGATCAGCACGCTCGACGCCGCCTGAATGCCGTCTCCTGCCGCTGTGATGTGAAGCGCGCCGCCTTCCATATAAAAGTAGCCCTGGTCTGCCTCGGTTCCGGTCACCTTGACGCCATCACCCGCGCTCACGATCGATATATCGCCCCCGCGAATGAGCGCCCGATCCTTGGCTACGATGCCGTCATCCGACGCCTCGATGTCAAGCGTACCCCCCGTCAGCTTCAGCGTATCCTTCGTCGCGATGCCGTCGCGTGCCCCGGCCCGGATGACGAGGCTTCCGCTGCCGTTGATCGTGAGATCGGAGCGAGCGAAGATCGTCGCGGTTATCTCCCGACCTTCTTCGTCCTGGGCCGTCTGTTTGTCCGTAAGCGTGCTTTGCGTGCCCTCCGGCAGGCTCACGATCACCTTGTCCGCCTGTATGACATAGAGCGGCGCGGCGCTTGTGCTCGTGACCGCCACATTTTCCAGCACGAGGCGCACGTCCTCGTCCTTATCCGCGCAGACGACGATCTGTCCATCTGAAAGAGAACCGGTCAGCACATACGTGCCCTCCCGCGTGATCGTAACGACATCTCCCTCCACGCCGTACCCTTCACCCGCTTCCGTCGCGCCGTCGGCAAGCGCGATATGTATGGCTTCCGCCCCGTATTCCGTGTATTCATCCTTTGCTTTCCATTCGATCGCGTTTACATCCACCGGCCCCGCCGCCTGCTCGCCGAGCGCGGAGGGAGTGTTGATAAGCAGACAAAGCACCACATAAGCGGCGACAATCGCTTTCATGCAGCCTTCCACCTTTCTTTCTATGTGCGTAATCCATACCGCTTATAACTGGTCGTGCATCCTCTGTCGTCCACAGCTGATTTCCAGGTTGCCGTTGCGGCAGCGTATCTCGTCGATCATCTCTTTTTCCTTCTTTGCGTCGCGCAGCACGATCTCGTACTCCAGCTTGTAGAGACTGCCCATGTTCGTCGTTTTGACGTTTACCAGCTCGCTTGAGGAGGTGTAACGCTGCATGAGATCGTCAAAGAGCGTCGTGTAGTCCAGATTCTCGGGAATTGTAACGGTAAGATGCTTTTCTCCCGTCCCCCGCGCGCCCACGTTTAGCCTGCACAGCAGGACCATTACAGCGGATAGCAGCACGCCCAGAAGCGCCGCCATCGCCAGATACCCAACGCCGGTCGCAAGTCCTACGGCCATCGCTAAAAATATCGCGCCGATGTCGCGCGCGTTGCCCGGCACAGAGCGGAACCTCACGAGGCTGAACGTGCCCGCTACCGCTACGCCGGTGCCGACGTTTCCGTTGACCAGCATGATGACGGTCTGCACGATCGCTGGAAGCAGGATGAGCGTCACGACGAAGCTCTGTGTATAGTGCGAACACTTCATGTAGGCTGCGGCGATCACACCGCCCAGCAGGAGAGAGACAGCGATGCACAGCAGAAACGCGCCCGGCGTCAGAGAAGATCCGACGACGCTTTGAAAGATATCAGGCAATTTGTACAGCCTCCTTTTTCTCCATCATGGCCTTGTAGGCGTTTCCGTACTTGGAAAACGAGGTAGGATAGATTTGAAGTTCGCTGAGCGCCTCCGCAAGCCACAGCGGCATGCCGCCCGCGACCTTGATTTCCATCAGGCGTTCGCCCGGCGCGATGAGCAGTTCTCCGCCCGACCCGCAGAAAAGCGAGAGGTCGCGCGTACGATAACGGATATTTTCGTCCAGCGTCACGCGCAGTTGCGGGTCTTCCAGTCCATATAACGCGACGCGGTCATAACATATCGATGCAGCGGGCGCGATATTTTCATAGCTCTTTAGAAACCACGCGATCTCCGATTCGATCTGTCCCTGCGTGGGCACGCAAAGCCCATGGAAAAGCCACGCCTCCGCCAAAGCATAAGCCGTACTTATGCGCCGCTTATACACCACGCCCTTGTACTTTTTCTTGATCTCCACGTAGGCCGGGCTCTCGGCGGCCGGCACGCCGTATGTGCGCAGGCGAAGTTTCTCCTTGTAAACCGGCTTTTCGAGCGACGTGCGAATCAATTGGAAGTCCGGCGTATCCATGTACACGCTGCAAATCGTCGTGCGGCCGTAATCGTCCGCGCGCATGTGTTTTAACAGACATTTCATCAACGAAGACGCCTGCTCGGCGCTCACCAGATATTTTTTCTCATACCGCTTGAATACGCTTTGAAACGATTCCATCCGGTTCTCACGCTCCTTTGCGAGTAAATTCTATGTAAAACTTATGGCACTACGCAGGCCCAAAAATGAAAACGATGTGAAAACGGCAATCGCCGCCTTCACATCGTTAAACGCTCCTCGCAGGGTATTCGTTGCATGACAGAGGCCATTTTAACCAAATTCCAAGACTTTCACCCAAGCGGTCTTCCTACATCTGGAGGCCATTTGTCCATTATCCGTTTTTCATGGCACAATAACTTTCATCATTCTCCGCCAGGAATGTGCGCGCTCAACGGAAACCGGTGAGAGGCAACCCTCATCCCTCATCCAAGGTGAGATATGCCTTCAAATACCGTTGCAGCGCATCCCGCCAATCCGGCAGCGGTGTAAATCCGTTTTCGGTCAGCTTCCGTTTGTCGAGCCTGCTGTTAAACGGTCTCGCCGCCTTTGATACGCCATATTCCGCCGTCGTAACAGGAACCACTGTTACATTCATACCCGCCTGACGGAAAATCTCGCAGGCAAAGTCGTACCAGCTGATGTATCCACCCTCGTTTGTCGCATGGTAGTAACCGTATTTTTCCGTCAGCAGCATGTCCACCAGCAGCCGCGCCAAGTCAAATGTGTAGGTAGGCGTGCCGATTTGATCGTCTACCACGCGGATCGTGCGGTGCGTATTCCCCAAATTCAGCATGGTTCTGATAAAGTTCTTCCCGTTTAGGCCGAAGACCCAAGCGATGCGCACGATGAAATACTTGCTCAGCAGCCTGCTGACCGCAAGCTCACCCGCCAGCTTCGTTTCGCCGTAGACGTTGAGCGGTTTATAACTTCGGCAGTCCGGCTGCCATGGTTCCTTTCCTTGTCCGTCGAACACGTAGTCTGTGCTAATGTAAACCATCTTGCAGTCGAGTGCCTTGCAAACCTTCGCAATATTCTCCGTGCCGTACGCGTTAATGGCGCGTACCCTCTGCGCATTTGCCTCGTCCTCGGCGGCATCCACCGCCGTCCAAGCCGCGCAGTGCACGACCACGTCGGGCTGTGCCGCATTCAGTACCCGCTCCACGGCCTCTGCGTCCGTGATATCCATCGGCACATAGGGCATCTCCATCACAGCTGTACCGTCCGCAGCCCCGCTGTATATGGGTGCGATATCGCTGCCGATGCCCTCAATCCCTCGCAGTGCCAGCTCATTCATCACATCGTGGCCAAGCTGCCCGGCTACGCCTGTCACCAATACCGTCATACGCATCCTCCGAGCCCCATCAGATTATCTTCAGAAATAAAGTTAAAATTCACCGTCCGCATTTTATCGATTGCCGTACATTCTTCGATAGTAATCCTGATATTCTCCCGAGATAATCGCCTCCCACCAGGAACGATTGTCCAGATACCATTGAATCGTCTTCCTGATGCCATCCTCAAATTTCGTCTCCGGCAGCCAGCCAAGCTCTGTATGAATCTTCGTGGGATCAATGGCGTAGCGCATATCATGGCCCTTGCGGTCGGTAACATAGGTAATCAGGCTCTCGGGCTTGTTAAGCTCCTTGCAGATGATCTTTACGATGTCGATGTTCTTCATCTCGTTGTGACCGCCGACGTTGTACACCTCGCCTACGCGTCCCTTGTGGATGATGAGGTCAATCGCCTTGCAGTGATCCTCCACATACAGCCAGTCGCGTACATTCAGCCCCTCGCCGTACACGGGCAGAGGCTTATCATCCAATGCGTTTGCGATCATCAGGGGAATCAGCTTCTCCGGGAAGTGGTAGGGGCCGTAGTTGTTGGAGCAGCGGCTGAGGGTGACGGGCAGGCCGAAGGTGCGATGATACGCCAGCACCAGCAGATCGGCGCTGGCCTTCGACGCAGAATAGGGACTGGACGTATGAATAGGGGTCTCCTCGGTAAAGAACAGATCCGGGCGGTCGAGCGGCAAGTCGCCGTAGACCTCGTCGGTAGACACCTGATGGTAACGCTTGATACCGTACTTGCGGCAGGCATCCATCAGCGTGGCCGTACCAAGAATATTGGTTTGCAGGAAGATACCCGGGTCTTCAATCGAACGGTCCACATGGGACTCCGCCGCAAAGTTGACGACGACATCCGGCTGCTCCTCCTCAAAGAGCCTATACACGGCCTCACGGTCGCAAATATCCGCCTTCACGAAGCGGAAGTTCGGGTTATCCATCGCAGGAGCAAGGGTCGACAGGTTCCCCGCATACGTCAGTTTATCCAAGCAGACGATGCGGTCGTCCGGGTACTTGTTTAGCATATGAAAGATGAAGTTGGAGCCAATGAATCCTGCCCCGCCAGTCACGATGATCGTCATGTGCATCCTCCTCAGATTTCGCCGTATACAAAGTTGCAGTCGCTGTCCGCAAGCAGCGGCGAAGACGTATCCTTTGCGGAAAGTAACCCTTCCGTCACCTCTCCCCACTCCACGCCGATAGCCGGATCGTTAAAACGGATGCCACGGTCGCATTCCTTGCTGTAGAGGTTGTCCACCTTGTAGCAAAACTCCACATCGTCGGTCAGGGTCTTGAATCCGTGGCCGAAGCCGCGCGGGATGAACAGCATGCGCTTGTTCTGCGCGGAAAGCTCCACGCCGACCCATTGACCATAGTTCGGACTTCCTTTGCGCAAATCGACGGCTACATCCAGCACCGCCCCCTTTGTCACGCGTACGAGCTTGGCCTGTGCCATCGGTGCATTCTGGAAGTGGATACCGCGCAGCGTTCCTTTCGCCGCGGTGAAGGACTGATTGTCCTGTACAAAAACGCAGTTAATTTCAATGTCGGCAAACGCCTGTGTGGAATACGTCTCCATAAAATACCCGCGCTGGTCGCCATGTACATCCGGTTCGACGATGCACACGCCGGGCAGCTTCGTGTCGATTCGCTTCATCTGTTAATACCGCACCCTTCCCTCCGCCACGGACTTAAGATGCTGTCCATAGGGGCTCTTACCATACCGATTCGCCGAATCGAGCAGCTTTTCCTTTGTGATCCAGCCATTTTTATATGCAATTTCCTCCGGCGCGCTGATCTTGATCCCCTGGCGCTTCTCAATCATCCGCACGAAGTCCGCAGCATCCACCAGACTGTCCATCGTGCCGGTGTCCAACCAAGCAAAACCGCGGCCCAAGAGCTGCACATCCAGCCGAGCCTGCCTGAGGTACATGTCGTTCAGCGTGGTGATTTCCAGTTCACCGCGCGCGGAGGGTTTCACGTCGTGTGCCATGGCAGATACGCCCTTCGGGTAGAAGTACAATCCGGTGATGGCGTAATTGCTCTTGGGTTTTTCCGGCTTCTCTTCCACGGAAATCACACGTCCGTCCTCGTCGAATTCTACGATACCAAAGCGCTCCGGGTCGTTGACGTAGTAGCCAAACACGGTGGCTCGATCGTTTTGCTCCGCATTTTCCACTGAAGCGCGCAAAATCTTGCCAAAGCCGTTTCCGTAAAAGATGTTATCGCCCAGCACCATCGCGCACGCATCGTCTCCGACGAAGTCCTCGCCCAGCAGGAATGCCTGTGCCAGTCCATCCGGGGACGGCTGCACGCAATAGGTAAGTTTTACGCCGAACTGGCCGCCATCTCCCAGCAGGTGTTCAAAGCGCGGCGTGTCTTCCGGCGTGGAGATGATCAGGATTTCCTTGATCCCCGCAAGCATCAGCGTGGAAAGCGGGTAGTAGATCATAGGCTTGTCATACACGGGCAACAGCTGCTTGGACGTGACCATAGTCAATGGGTACAGGCGTGTGCCTGCGCCGCCGGCGAGAACGATACCCTTCATGGAGTCCCTTCTTTCCTTCATAATCCAAATGAATCGCAAGCAAATACTTTTCTAAGAGAAATCTATCTTCCGACTTATGTTCAAACTTTTCACAGAAAATGACCGGCAGCTGTCATCATTCCTGATGAAGAACTTGCATATTCCATACTTCACTGATGAGACCAAACTTGTCAATAAGCTGAATAGATACACTGTCCTTCCCTACCAGCATTTCATATGGAATGCTGGTAGAAACGAAGTCATCACCGTAGAAAATTCTTTTTTCCTCTCCATTGACCATAGCAGCCTGAATATGATTGATATTGTCGACTACAATTCCAATATTAATGCCACTTTTTTCGGCCGTCATCTGCTTTGTCACGGTCAAAACTTGGGGATAAACCGACAGGATAACTGGGGCCTTGCGCTGCATGTTTCTTTCAAGTTCATCCACATGGCCGTTCTCATAGCAGTACCATACAGCGTATGGTTCGGTATAGCTGACTTCTTCATCCGCGCGCAACAGCACCGTTTTCAGCGACATGTCCCGCCAGTACAGTCGGCTCACCGAACCGGGGCCGTAGAAGAACGGTGAATAGGAATCAGCATTTTCCAAACGCACATAGATAGTGGAGTTTTCGATAGGCTTATCAATCCGTCCCAGATCCTTCCATGTATTGTTTTCCATTTTGCATGTCTTAAACCAATCGTTGATGAACGAAGTATTGGCCTGCGAATTACCTGCGGCAAAGCAGACCAGAATGGCAAGACACAATGCAGTTGTTCTCTTTGCGGGCAGTTTGACCAGCACACAGGCAAGCAACAAGCCCATAATTGCGGACGGGAAATACAGATACAGCACATGGAGCTGATTGACGAGGGGTAATACGGTTATGATGGAAAAACCAATGGCAAAGTAGCAAAATAGCAGGGAAAAAACTTTTTTGCGAATGGCCAACACTATGGCAGCAATCAATCCCAGAACAACAACGCTTACGCCAATCAAGCCGCTCAAAGATATTTGATAATATGAGAATCCGCCGTGCTTCAAATCAAAGAGCATCATGCAGTAACGCAGCAGAGAAGTTACCAGATCAACGGGGTAAAATGACTGATAATAGGGATTGGAAGGATCTGTCGTAAGGAATTTGTCTTGCAGTTTACAAAGCAAAATACCTGCAAAGAAAATCGCCATCACCAGCAGATTGACTAGGGTTCCCTTGCTGAGACGGAACTTTTTCTTTTCCTCCAACGCTCTCCAGAGATCATAAAGAACAAAGAGGAAAGGAAGCGTATAGAACATTTCCTTAGTTCGGATGGCTAAATAGAAAAAGAAAACCGAAAGAAGCATATTTTGGGCAACGTATTGCGGGTTTTGCCTGCTTCGCAGAAAAAAGATCGTGGAAAGAAACACAAATGTTGTTCCGAACAGATCATTAATGCCCGAAATCCAGATGACCGCCATATGGCTTTTGAACCATATGCCAAAAAAAGCTACTGCCGTTGCCGCGCCAATGAAAACCCGATCATCTTTTTCACCAAATTTTACAGCAAATATATCCTTGGTAATCAGATAGAGCAGAGCCGTATTCAGCAGATGCACCAGAATCTCTGCCGCGTGATACTGCACATAATCCGTACCAAACAAGTCGTACATGGCTTTAGTAATGATATTTCGGATGGGGCGATCCAGATAAATGCTGGTCGGGTAAAAGCTGAACAATTCCCCGTAACTTTTCAGACTATTTTCTGCAATGATGGTTGTATCGTCATAAACAAAGGCATTATTGACAGACAGTCCCCACCATACGGAAATAAGCGAAGCCAGAAAAATACAGCAGAGAATCAATCTTTTTCTTTTGATGCTCATTTCGCTTTTCTCCTCCATTCACCATTTATCAGCAGATTCGTCACAACGTTTTTGCGCGCTAGCATGGAAAGTGGTGTAATCAGTACAACGGTACCTATTAAATAGCCAATCCACAGTCCCTTCCGCTGGCAGCCGGGAACGTGCTAAGTGCAGAAATATCAACCACTTTGAGCAAAAACAGGACAGTCGAAACAAGTCGAAAAGCCAGAAAATGCAAGCTCATCAATGCAAAGCTACTTTGACCAATTGAAATCATCACGCGGTGGTCTAAGCCTTCCATCTCCTTGGCGAGGACATAGACCAAGTAAACGCCGCTGAGCGCTCCTACAATCATAAACACAATACTGCCGAACTCACGCGTAGGCCAATTGTTTTTGTTGGAAGTTAAGTAAGCAACAAACCATACCAGCACTGCACACAGGGGTGTCATGATGTCAGGATCAGTGTTCTCAAAGACCTTCTTTCCTCCGCACAACGTACCAAGTGCATAGAAAAACAACGCGAATAGTCCCAAATCAAAATTGAATGTATACGGCCGATATAGCAATTCCATTTGTGTAACAAAGTAACCACCGAAGCCTACGGCGATACACAGCGGCAGATGCCATTTCTGTGTGTGGAGCCATCTGCAAAGCTCATAAAGCAGCTTTGCGATCACTTCGCACCAAAACAGTGCAAGAACAAACCACAGGGCGCCTGTCAGATCGATGCCGCCCGAATAGACAGCCAACGTTCCGATCTTTTCCACCCAGTCGATCTTTTCTGCATAAAACAGATGATATACGGAGGGAAGCAGCTTTCCCAGCGCAGCCAATGCGATGATGAACAGGGTGTTGAGCGCATAGAAGGGGACAACCCTTGTCAAAAAGCGCCTGCCAATGTAGTGCTTTCTGTCAAAGTGAGCTGTATATCCTGCAAAGAAAAAGAACGCTGGGATATGAAAAGTATAAACAAGGTTTCCAAAGGGCGACGAACAGTGTCCCATGATAATGCACAGAATCAGGATTCCTTTGGCGATATCAAGCCAAGCAATACGCTTGCTGTGGTTCGTCTTTGATTGCATATTTTCCTCTCTTTTATCGATTGTGTTTTCCGATCATCACATTTGTGGAACGTTCAGTTATGCGCAATCAATTGTTCTGCGTTAGCCATTAACATGTTGCGTCCACGAAATACCATGCTTCTTCTCATAGCGCTCTTTGTTAGCATTGAAAATTCGCATGTATTCGTTGTCGGTAAGCTGTTTGAAGCCGCTCCGTCCGTAGTGGTGGATGAAAACATCCTCCGCACACACGGTGCGATAGCCCTGCTTATGCAGTCTGAGCGAGTAGTCATCATCTTCAAACATACCCACCTTGAACTGTTCATCCAACAGGCCAACCTCGTCTACCACCGTGCGACTGATCATGGTACAGAACAGTGCCAGCACTTTGATGTCAAAGATTTCGCCTGCGTGCTGCTGAGAACGCATTAGGGCAAAATCATTCATTTGGGCGATCACATCGTACTTGCCTTCCACCTTTGCATCATTGGCAATGGCATTGGTCATGCAGCCAACAGCACCAATGTCTTTCTGTTGCAGCGACGCTATCATGCCAGAGATCCAGCCTGGCGTAACCACCGTGTCGTTGTTGAGAATGACGTAATAATCGCCTGTAGCTTCTCGGATGCCGGTGTTCATACCTGCGGCAAAGCCCAGATTTTCGTTATTGAGCACCAACTTGATGCCATTATGACCGGCAGCAAACTTTTTGAGCCTGTTGGGAGTTCCGTCAGTAGAAGCATTGTCAACCACTATGACTTCCAGATTGGGATAACCCGAGTAGTCGTAGATGCTGCGCAAACATTCAATGTTGTATTTGGCGTTGTTCCAAGTAAGAATCACGACGCTGACCTTGGGATAAACTTTCGCTGCTTCGGTACGGATGACCGTAGCACGTTCGCTCCAGTCGTTGGCCTTGCCAAAGGAGATGCGATTTCCCTCGCTTGCCAGTCCATCGGTACCGTCCAGACAGCGCTTGATTGCATTCGTAAAACCGTCCGGATCATTGGACATCAGCACATATTGATCACGGAAAGACATTAATTCCGCAATTTCCGTTGTTACAACCTTTTTGCCTGCGCTGAGATACTCGTAGAACTTGACGGGATTCGTTGCCTTGATCAAACTCAAAGAGGCTTTGAACGGAATCAGACAAACATCAAAGGTCTTCAACCAGCCCGTAAGCTGGTTATAAGGAACCTCGCCCACAAATTCCATATTGGACTGTGCACCCAGTTTGGCTGCGACCTTTGAATCACAGTTGCCAACAATCACAAAACGGCAATCCGGCAGCTGTTTGGCAGCGTAGAGCACAAGATCCGCATCAAACCAGTCAGCAACCGCGCCGTAATAACCAATGATCTTTTTGCCGCTGTGTGCCTCACTTCTAGCCGAAGCGAAAGCGGCGCTTTCCGTACCGTTGCGCACGATAAAGCGTGGAGCCTTTGCCTGGCTTGTATGATCATACAGATACTGCGAAGAGGCAAATACTGCGCTGCTATTAGCATTCAGCCAGTTCACGCCCTGCTGAATGAACTTGTTGGTGTTGGTTCCGTTAAATCCTTCATACTCATCAATGTAGTCGAAGAATACATGGAAGCCGTACTTCTCATGCAAACGCTTTGCAATACCAAACCAAGTCGGGTACTCCACTAGAATATTCGCCGTACGGATGTGATGGTGCGACAAATAGTCATCCAGCTGATGAAACAGCTCCTCGCTGTCCTGTTCGGACTCAAGCAAGAAGACGCTATAGGTTCCCAGTTTAGTGGTGGCCAATTTTAGCAGATCAACATTGCCGCGCTTTTCTTCGCACAGCTCGGTGCTCATGTCCGTATTGACGTAGGTTACACGGTCGCCTTTTTCTGCCAGCAGGCGAGCCAGATGCTGCGGGCGCTGAATGCGGAAATCCCAGTCAATGGCCGACAGAACCACCCATTCCATTCTGGCCTCAACAGTAGGATACGCGGCACGCATCAACTGCATGGCGCAGGCGGTCCAGGAATACTGATCGGCACAAGCCTTGATCTCGTCAATCTTTTCAGGATTCTGCGCATCTGCAATGGCCTGATCCAGCTTTGCAACATATTCCTGCACGGTAGAGGTTACATAGACAGGATATTTGAGACATTCACGGATATAGGAGGTAACAATGGGCTTACCCATCGCCATGTACTCAAAAATTTTAATAGGCGAAGTGGATTCCGTAATATCATTGCAGACAAATGAAATAGTTGCTACCGTGAAATACTGGGCTACACCGGGCAGTTCCTTGTAATTGACGGCGTTGCATACGGTGATGTTGGAAACGCTATTCAAGGCGGCAATCTCCTGATTGACCTTGTCATTGATCGTGGGGCCAATGACTACGAACTCGTAATCGGGGCGGAGAGTAGCCGCTTCCTTGAGCAGTTCAAAATCAAACCATGTTGCAATGGCGCCGTAATAGCCGATGATGGGCTTGTTGCGCTTGACAACGACGGCAAAATCTTTTGGCAGATTAGCCACGTCCGCCTTTGGTACCGTGAAATGCTGGATGTCCACACCATTGGAGGAGAGGACACAGTTCACCTCGCCGCCGCGGATGTTGACAACCTCGCCGTGCAGCTTGTCTGCAGTACTCAGCACGCTGAAGGAAGGATCAGCAAGCACACCTTTGTGACGCTCGATTACAAAATCGGGCACTTTGCCGGTAATCTCGGGAGAAATTTCATCGATATATTCGTATACGATGCGGTCTGCATAGGCTTGCAGACGCTTGACCTCAGCCAGCGTAAGGCGAATATCTGTGGAATACACTTCCAGCACGGATTCTTTTTTATATTTCCGCACGGTTTGCAGAATGGCATCCAGAGGAACATCATCGGGGATGAGGATCAGCTTGTCATCATACAGTTTGCGCACCCCCAACACATGGTCGTTGTAATTGGGGGTCACATAGATCAACATGATGCCCAGTTCTGCCAGGGCGATACCAATCTGCTGCGGACGCTGAAACAGCTCGATGTCAAAATCGACAATTGGAGGCAGAACGCACACATAACGACCGCTGTACTCACCGAGTGCTTCAGCTAAAGGAGCAAGCTTTTCTCCGAGATCAGCCCCAATCTGGATGGGAGCATCCGAAACCAACGCAACAGAACGAGACAAACCTGTTGACGCTTTTTCGTAGATCGCGTCCAATGACTCAATCATTGAATATAGGGGATTGTAGCTGTGATCATTCTTGCCCGTACGTTTAAACAGCCAAGAAAGGAACGCCTTCTTCTCCTGCATACTACCGCGTAGGAATTGATTATGGAGACGACTGAGCAGATGTGCTATCTTTGTCGAACGGATACTGGTGACTTCGCGGCCGTGATTGGCGCTCTGTCTGCTATATAGGGCAATTTCGCGCAGTATAGTCACATATTGCGATCCCGTTTTTTGGAAACGGTTTTCTTGGTTTACAATTTCTACCGATTGCTTCTCGATCCGTTCGTTTTGCGTACTCAACAATTTAGATTGCTGATTGATTTTTTCATTTTGGGCGTTTAGCAATTCAGATTGCTGATTGATTTTTTCATTTTGGGTGTTTAGCAATTCAGATTGCTGATTAATTTTCTCATTTTGTATGCTGAGCAACTCCAGTTGCTTTTCAACAATTTCTTTTGCAAGATTGAGCCGCGCTTCGATATTTTCGTTTTCCAATGTATCCGCGCCCTTTCCCAACACCATGTCACTAAGACTAAAAAAGTAATTTCCTTTGGAACGATAGACTTTTAGTGTTTGCGCATCCACTCGATTAGATTTGATCGAATCAAGGATCTTTTCGCCGGTTGTGGGTTCTCCATAGGAAACCATCAGCCCCTCGTATTTCAAATCTGATAGCAGATTCTCAATTTTCGCTTCATAATTGATCACTGCAAACGGTTTGCTCATTATGAGTGCCATGCACAAAGAATGGAATCGGGTGCATATCATAGCATCACATGTACTAATTTGCGCAATAAATGCCATAACATCTCTGGAATATTCAACAACTCGGATGCGGTCCTGTACATGCTCATCCATCAATGCAATAATGTCATCAACGGTATCGCGATCATCAAATTCATTAGTTGAAAATGCAAAAAATGTTACTTGATTCTCGGGGGAGCGTTTCAGATGAATCTCGGCCAAATCTGCCATTTCCTGGATATATACATCATACTGCTTCTGTGTTCCATTCAGCTTTCTGCGAACAGACATACCTAAGTTTGCTGTTCGGGTAATGTCAAAGGTTTGCTGCGCGAAATGATCCGAGAGCGTAAAGGCCATATCACAAGCATAGTAAGCCAGGACATCAGGAAAAAGATGCCTACATTGTTCGTAAGACACCTTGTCACGGAAAGAGACGATATCGATCATATGGAAAAAGCGATAAACATCGGAAAGACTATCCTCCGGGTAATGCTTGTAAAGGCTGCCGCCGAGAACAAACGTCTTTCCTCCATTCTCTTTTACCTTCTTGATTCGGTTACAGCGACCATCATAATCGATATAGGGCGGATAGAAGTCACCGCCCACAAAGATGTATGCACCGAATTCATGAATAAATTGGTCGATTTCCTGCTTTGCTATGGAATGCAGATTGCATAAATGATTGGAGTGAATAATCGCCGCGCATCGATGCTCATCATCAATCAGATAGAATTCATGTTCATGATAATGCTGAGCCAGCAGCACAACAAACAGATCGTCTCCAAAGTTTCTGGCAAGATAAGCTTCCAGCAAGATCTTCATAGATAGATCCACTTCCCTTTTAACTTCTTACTCGTTCACCAGCGCATCGGCAATTCGAACGCAAGCTAGACCATCGCCATAGGGATTGCTTGCCTTGCTCATGGCTTCATAAGCCGTCTTGTCTTCCAACAGACGCTTGAACTCCGTATAGATGGTGTCCTCATTGACACCAACCAGCTTGAGAGTACCGGCGGCGATGCCTTCGGGGCGCTCGGTGGTGTTGCGCATGACTAGCACTGGTTTGCCAAGGCTGGGCGCTTCTTCCTGAATTCCGCCGCTGTCGGTAAGTATCAGGTACGAACGGGAAAGAAAGTTGTGGAAATCCAGCACATCAAGTGGCTCAATGATGTGGATACGATCGTTATCGCCCAGTTCTTCATCCGCTGCCTTACGCACAACCGGATTCATGTGAATGGGGTAAATTACCTTTACGTCCGGATGCTCATCCACAATGCGGCGAATAGCGCGGAACATGTGATGCATCGGCTCGCCGAGATTCTCACGGCGATGCGCGGTGAGCATGATCAGACGGCTGTCTTCTGCCCACTCCAGTTCGGAATGCGTATAATCGGGACGAACAGTGGTCTTCAGCGCATCGATGGCCGTATTGCCGGTCACATAGATGGACTCAGCCTTTTTACCTTCGTTAAGCAAGTTCTTCTTGGACAGCTCTGTAGGGGCAAAGTTATACTTGGCCACAATGCTAACAGCCTGACGGTTGAACTCCTCAGGGTAAGGAGAATAAATGTCATACGTGCGCAGGCCGGCCTCAACATGGCCCACTGCAATCTGCATGTAGAAGCACGCCAAGGCAGTAACGAACGTAGTGCTCGTGTCGCCATGCACCAGCACGACATCGGGCTTTACCTGTTCCAGCACATCGCGAATGCGCTCCAGAATGTTGACCGTCACATCAAAGAGCGTCTGTCTGTCCTTCATAATGAACAAATCATAATCCGGCACAACGCCAAACGCATCCAGCACCTGATCGAGCATCTGACGATGCTGGCCCGTCACGCAGACAACAATCTCCAGCTCCGGGCGCTTCTTCAATTCTAGAACCAAAGGACACATCTTGATCGCTTCCGGACGGGTGCCAAAGACAAGCATAACCTTCTTCATATTTGAACCTCCTGAGCATTGTATCTGTAAAGTAAACGGAGCAACTGCAGCCGGGCTTAACGATTGAGCACCTCATGCGCAGTCGCTGCGCGCTGTGCCCAGCTGTTTTCGTGTAGGAATTCTTCCGTTTGCTCCATGCTACAAAGCGGCATAGTTTTCGCTGCATCCAACTGTGCTGCAAATGTTTGGGCATCCTCGTAGAAAAGTACAAACGGGGCAAAACGCTCCACTTCGGGATACCGTACACAAAGAATCGGCCTACGCAGGCAGATATACTCGTAGAGCTTAACTGGATCAACGCTGATGACGATATCATTGATCACAAAGGGCATCATCAGCACATCCAGCGTTTGCGCGACCTCGGGAATGCGTTCGTGCTCTACAACGCCATGCACAATAAGACGTGGATGAGCCGGAATTCGAATACCAGCCTCCGTCGGGCCGTAGAGATGATACTCTACATCCATATGCTGATTGAGGCTGTTAAGTAGTAAATCAAAGTCAAACCAGCGTCCAATGGTTCCGAAATAGCCTACGCGCAGCAACTTGTCACAATCGCGCACATGGGCAGTCTGTAATATAGGCCAACTGGCATGATAGCCGTTGCGCAAAAGCACCGTATCCCTGCGGCCATGACGTGCAGCTAGCACCCGGCGAAGGCTCTCGCTGGAAGCAAATACCGTATCTGCACGTTTTACAAGTGCGGCTTCCTGCTTTAGCAGCTTGTCGCTTTCGCTGCCCCTCTGAATAGCCACATAGTCATCCATGCAGTCATACACAATGCGCCCTTTGTAAGACGTCGGCACCATATCCATCTGCCAAGGCATAGACAGCCAAAGAATATCCGGCTTCACCCGCCGAATCACTTGGCGAATCTGGAGGGCTGACCATATCTTGTTTAACTGAGCAACGGACAGCCTGCCTCCCAGCGAAGGAAACGTGAAATAAGGAGTCAGCGGCAGAGGCGTCTTCGTCTTCTTTTGCAGCCCCATGCGATTATTGGCATACGGATAAACAACATGGATTCGATCATATTGGCTCAGCTCTTCTGCCAGAAACTGCGGCCTCTGTTTAATCCAGAGCCAGTCAACCGGTGCAATATACAATATCGTCTTCATGCTTTTTCGTATATGTCACACACGTCGTTTACATCGCCAAACATCTGTACCTCTCCGTGTTCAACCCAAAGCACCCGGCTGCACATCTCCCGAACCTGCGGCAAGCTATGACTGACGAACAGCACTGTCGTGCCCCCGCTCATCAATTCCATCATGCGCCTGCGGCTCTTTTCCTGAAAGTCCGCATCACCGACGGAAAGCACCTCGTCCACGATCAGGATCTCCGGTTCCACCACCGTCGCAATGGAAAATGCCAGCCTTGCGATCATACCGGACGAGTAGTTTCTCAGCGGCACATCGATGAACGGACCGATCTCCGAAAACGCCACAACCTCATCGTACTTGCTTGACAAAAACTCTTCAGAGTAGCCCAAAATAGCTCCGTTAAGGAAAATGTTTTCCCGCCCGGTCATGTCCATGTCAAATCCGCTGCCCAGCTCCAGCATCGGAGCAATGTTTCCGCGTACAACCACGCTGCCCTCCGTTGGCTTGAGGATACCGGAGATGACCTTGAGCATTGTGCTTTTTCCCGCGCCATTGTGACCGATCAGCCCTACCACTTCACCCTTGTTTACGTCAAAACTAACGTGCTTAAGCGCCTCAAATTCATTGTATTGCAGCTTCCCCCGCAACATCTGCACCATGTATTCCTTGATGCTGCTGATGCGGTCGTTCGACATGCGAAAGCGCATGGATACGTCCTTTACCTCGATCATCTTTTCCATGGCCTTCACCTCATAGATACAGGACGAACTTGTCCTGCTGTTTCTTGAATGTCCAGATGCCCAGCAAGAGTACTAAAACCGACGATAACAGGCACCAAAGGTACGCCATCGGCTCCGGCGATACCCCATCGATGATACAAATACGCGCAAACGTGATGTACTGATACATAGGATTCATATGATAGAGCGTAAGCAAGCTTTGCGGAATGATGGATTCCGGATAAAACAACGGCGTCAAATACATCCATAGCATGCTTATAACGCCCCACAAAAACTGTGTGTCTTGAAAAAACGTCATTGCAGTTGAAAGCAGAAGGATCATTCCCATTACAAAGCAAAGCAAACAGAAAATATCGTATATGAGTAGCAGAACAGATGACCTGATCGCCGTACCAGTAACCAGCATGACGAGAAATAAGGGAATGAGTGCTAGGCCAAAGTTGATAAGCGACGAAAATAATTTAGAAAAAGGGTAAATATACTTCGGCATGTACACCTTTTTGATCAACGAGGCGTTCCCTGTAATAGAGGTCATTCCCACGGAAACCGCTTCGCTGAAGAAGTTAAAAAAGACGATGCCCGACAGCAGGTAAACCGGATAGTTAGGCGTATCCGACTTAAACAGCGTGGAGAAAACAACGTACTGAACCGCCATAGTCAGTAACGGATTGAGAAAGCTCCACGCCATTCCCAGAACCGATCGTTTATACTTTGCCTTAAAATCGCGCGATACAAGCTGTTTCAAAAGAAAGCGATACCGGCAATACAAGGTGCAGATTGCAACGATGCCATTGTTTTTTCCCATCTTCGCTTTTTTGTAGCCTTGCAACGCGTAGAAACCCAAAACCACAAAAATACCAGCAGTGATCAGCCAGTACGTTTTATAAAAATCCAGTGTTTTTATGCCGTTTAGTCGAATGCACAATTTGCCCGTACCCTGCGTACCATTTACCGTATACAGATCTTCCTGTGAAATAGACTGCACGATGTCAAAGCGCCCTGCCGTTATCATATTGCCGTAGTAAATCGTAACAGCGTTTCCTTCAGCGCATCCCTGTGTGCTCATCGTCAGCGTTAACGGTTCGCCTGGTGCTACCGCAGACGTCTGCTCGAGCGGAATGGTCGTATACTTTCCATCCGTAAATACAGAAACGTCCACACTTTGCAGCGCCACCTCATCTCCCGCAGCATTTTTTACGTTTAGATTAAGCGTGCCGGAGTTGGCTCTGCCATAGGTGGCAGCCATAATATCCAGACCTGTAAGTTGATCCGCAGGAGCTATGAGCTGCTGCGTAATGACAATATCATCGTTAATTTCACCGATCACTGCGATCGGTGAGAGCGCATCGCTCGTCACTGCCGTATGATGAAACTGGTCACCCGCCACCAGATAGATCATTGCAACCAACACCCAGTACAATGCCGCGAGCGTTATCAAGAATCGCTTTGATTTTTTCAAATCCATAGGGACGTTCAACCTCTTCTTCTTTGTATTGTTAGCCGAGCATCATCATGCCGACAAAGCGAAAAAAACCGTGGACATAGGCTCGATTCTGACAATAAAATCCGATCCCGCTCCTTTTTTTCGCCATTTGACATAAAAAGAGTTGATCTTCATCAAAAAGCCTCTGAGCATAGGTTCTTTTAAAAACATCCGCCTGCCGCTTTTTTTCCGAAATCGTTTCTTTTAACGACTGCAAATGACGAAGTTTGAATAACATATAGGATAATCCGCCCACATTCTTCGCCCCGACGCTGTTTCCAGCATGCTGCCTGTAATCGCTCATAGGCTCATCCAGATAGATGATCCGGCCGAACCTTGCCGCCACAGCCGCCAGCCACCAGTCGTGCATGATAACATTCTGCGTGTCTACGCATCGAGCGCCTAACAGCGCCAACGCCCGATTGATCGCCATAGCGCCGCCTGTGACGACGTTTTGCATCAGGATGCTGCGATATTCAAAGGCCTTAAAATATTGCTTTTGATAGCGCATCAACGATGGCGCCAAAGGCCTTAACTGTGCATCGGTAGGCCGCTGATCTGTGAACACGAGGAGTGGCGTTTGTATGCCATACTGATTCTCAGCGGCAAGCATCGCTGCCATAATCTCCTGCACTTTATCCGGATACCACACATCATCCTGATCACAGAACATCATGTATGCCGCGTCACATTGCCGCATTAAACAAAAGAAGTGATCGCGTGCATTCCCGAAACGCTGGCCTGAAAAATAGCGTGTGATTTTTTCCGGATATCGCTGCACATATTCATCCAGTAGCCGCGGCGTGCCGTCAGTCGAGCCGTCATCCGAAACCGTTAAATGCCACCGCGTATCCGACTGGTTGACAATGGAATCCAGTTGCTCGCGAATAAATGATTCTCCGTTATACGCGGCTAATAGGATCTCAACTATCGCCTCGTTCTTCGCCATTCGCGTTTCCTTTCATCGACCGTTCCTTGGTTTCCCTTCTTCTTCCCATACGGTTGCCAAGCAACCGCGCCGCACAGTTTGCCGCAAAGAAAAAGCACTCGAGCACGTGCCCATTTCTAAGCAGTTCCCGCATCGTCTTTTCAACCAACGCGATTCCTTCGCCCGTTTCGTCAACATGCTCAAAGCGCTCCTCATAGCGCTTCATCGTGCGGCCAATAATATAATTTCGCGCATACTCCTGCCGCAAAGAAAAATGATGCGAATGATAAACCGCCGCCCCCGCGCTATACGCAAGCGCGTAGCCCGCATGCAGCAAGCGTTCGGCCATCAGCATGTCCTCGTTCGTCAAGATAGGATAATCGAAGCCACCTGACTGCAAATACGCAGATCTCCGGTAAGCCGCGCAGACATCCGATATCGTGTAAGCGCGTACGCCCAAGCGTCCAATATCGCTCGCGTCCCACATGCGATCCTGCGCCGGATAGTTGTTCTCCCTTACCAGCCGTTCAAATGGCCTTGCATCCGGCCAGGCAATCTGCCTTCCGCCAACAGCCGCGACGCGTTCTTGCTTGAACGGATCCAGCAACCGTTCAAGGCAGTACTCGTCCGTAGGCTGGGCATCCTGGGTCATAAAGACCACGAATTCCCCTTGACTTTGGCGCAGGGCCATATCCCGCGTACCGCCATGGTCAAAGGACGCTCGCTCGATGGAGATAACCCGCACCCCAGGAACACTGGCAGCGGCAACAACGGTATCGTCCTCAGACTGTGAATCCACGACGATGATCTCATCCGGCAGTATGGTTTGACTTTGAAGCGATTTGAGCAGTTTTTTAATACAATCGCCTGCATTGAGCGTGGGAATGATAACAGAACAGTGCTTCACGTTAACATTCCCCTTCCATCCGCAGCCATTCAAATTATCCCCGGTCGTTCATGACTTGTACTCATTTGCCATGAAGACGCGGATCTTTGCAGCCGTTCTTCCATCTCATATGCTCGGATACAAAACTCAGAAATAGAGTATTGTACCTTTCGCCCTAAGGCAACTTTTGCCTTCTATTCTTCATGATTCTACACTATTTTTATTTGCCTGTCAATTACGATGGCGATATATGGCAGACCCTTTTACTTCATTACCCGCGGTAATCTTTCAATCCATTTCCTCCAATAGGAGAGCTACGGATATACAACTCTTGTGTCTGCAGCTTCCTTATATAAAGAGCATTCCGATCGCTTGTGGTTTCCTCTCCTGCATATAAAAAAAGTCATACGTTTGCCTATCTTACGGGCAAAACGTATGGCTCTACTCCGAATCAATGTCGCGAATACGGAGAAACCGGTTATTAAACAGCAAAGAATAGGCAATAGGCTGTCAGTTTGGCTCCACCGCTCGCGAACGCAAATTGAAAATCCGCGCTCTCAGCTCTTCAGTCGGCGTGTCCGCTCCGGGAAGATTCCCAATATCCGCCCATTTGGGATAAACCTCTTCATCTTGATGAAGCAGCGCATACTTGGTGCGGAACTGCACACGGCAAAGCTGCCATACGCTCGCATCGAACCGCCAGCGTTTTAATACTGACTCTCCGCCGACGGTCACCTTTAGGCTGCACTGGTTGCAAACGCAATCGATGTGAAAGGCAAAGCGAATTCTCTCCCCAGGCTGAAAACGAATCAAATGCAGTTCAGAGCCAAACACCCGGGAATTGATCCAACCGTCCGATCGCAGGAGCACCTTTGCAGGCTCGCGCCCGCTGTCATCCTGAAACGCGAGGGTAAACGCCTGAGCCTTCGGCCCGTGATCGAGCGCTACCTCCGTCTCCAGTTCCACCACTGCTCCGGGTGCAAAAGCCCGCTCTGCAATGGCACGATGGTAAGGATCGGAATCGCTCAGCACCAACGCCCCTTCCTTAAGCTCAATTCCGCCCCAACCGGGCAGAGTCAAATTCCAGGTATCCGCGATGTCCTTCCAGCGAACGGAACACATATCGACATTTACATCCTGCGCCTCGACGGCTCGCAGAGGTACAGCGACGCGGCTGATCCAAATATCCTCCTTGTTGTTGCTATAGGTCAGATAAAAGGCGTCGTCCTCCGGCTGCGGGTTATATTCAGCGATCCCGCGAATGTACTGTGGGCCCAGGTTCTTAAGCCGTCCCGCGTAGCGGCAAGGCGGCACCTCCGGCAGCACGGCGTACATATCGCCAAAGTCCTGCCCGTTCTCCCCTCGCGAAACCGCCAACGGCCAACGGTGCGCCGTATCTGTAGTGGGGTTATAGGCCAGCGCATAGCTCCCATCCGGCGTCCGTTGGCCCCATACCTTGCCGGTTGATGTCTCCAGCGAATAGGAGCGCTTACATGGGCTCCACGTCTCGCCGCCGTCATGGGAAACAGAGGTCAATGCATTCTTCATGATTGCAAGCATATCTTTTCCATTGCCAGGAAGCGTATAGATGGAAGGTGCTTCTCCTCCTGTGAGGGTAAAAAAACCGGTCTCATCGCAGCGTTCTTCCTCCCACCATTGCTGGGTAACGACACGATTCCCAAGCAGTTCACGGCAGGCTTCTACAAATTCCTCGTCTCGACTTTCCTCGTAAAAAGGAAATATCTTTGTGTTTTCCCGAGTATAGCCGCCGCTTGATCCATAACGCAAAAAATATATGGGGCCGAAGCTGAAGTCCGGTCGAATTTCGCGAATCGCGCGCCCCACGCCGTAGCCGCTGCCCGGCATCACGAGCATGATATCCGTCATGTCGTAACTCTTCACCGTTCCGTGAGCCGGGAACTCCTTCAGGCGCGGATCGATGGGCACGACGCCGTAATAGGTCATGGCCAGCATGCGGTCGTTTGAAGCGCAAAAGAACGCCATACGATGATGGATGATACAGTTTATGGTATCCTTTCCTTCCAGCACCTCCTTCCCTTCCCCGTTGTAGGGTGCAGCAGGAACGTTGATCGCCGGGAAAATTTCTATAGGTTTGGAGAAATGCAATCCGTCCCGCGAACGGATCAGGAAAGCACGGGAGTCTCCTTCGTGCTCGCTGCGCGCGCCGGCCAAATACTGCACCATAAACTCCCCCTGCCAAAATCCAAGCATGGCGGCATGCGCGTAGGTCCATCCCCTTCCTTCAGGCGCCAGCGACGCGTCCTGACAGGAACGCATGATCTGCACATTTGTGACGCCCATGGCATGGGGCAACGCCCCGTCGGTGAAACGAATGTCCGCTTTACGGGTTACGTGACAGCGAACGTCGCTCTCCTGCAGGATTTTTTCCCGGTAGCTCATTTGTTCATCCTCCCCTGATCCGAATTTAGCTCTGCCCATCCGCCGAAAAACGACGGATGGGCGAGAGCATCCCGTTTACTTTGAAATTACTTGCCTTCCTCGGCGTACATGGCCGTCATGGTCTCGGCCCAGTAGTCCAGCAGCTCCTGCGCGCTGATCTCGCCCGCCATCGCCTGCTGCACCATGGGATCGATCTCGTTGCTCAACACGCCGCTATATGAGGGCATATAGGTAGGGCAATCGTAGAACAGAGTATCCGGCGATGTGATGACCTCCGCAGCGGTCTGCATCCAGGGTTTATCCGGACTCTGAACGTAGCTGTCCTCGCTGGTCAGGAGTTCATTGACGCAGGGAACGAGGCCGATATTCTCCGTATAGATAGCGGCGCCCTCGCCTGCGCACAGGAAGTAAAGGAACTCCCACGCAGCCTCCTTGTCCTTCGCCGTCTCGTTGATAGCAAAACCATCCCAGCTCAGGCTCTGCATTACGCGGGTGCCTTCGACAGACTTGGGGAAGGGCAAAGCTGCGAACTTGGACAGATCGCCATTAAAGGCGTCATAGTGCGCGTCAGCCGAGCCCGTGTTGTGCTGAATGATCGCAGCTACGCCCGTTTGGAAGGCGCCGGCCAACTGACTCCAGCCAAAGTTGATATCTCCCTCGCCGCTGCACACATTGTACAGGGAAAGGTAGCGATCGACAAAATCCACATGCTTCGGGTCGTTGACAGTGCACACTCCCTCCTCCGTGAAGTAATGGGTGATGCCGGAATAGGAGTACATGAGCATCTCCAAATTGGTCGCCGCGCCCTTCCCTCCACGGAGAGCGATGCCGTACCGTCCGGCATCCTTCTCCGTGAGCGCTTCTACATCTGCAAAGAATTCATCCCACGTGACGGGCATGCTCAGGCCCATTTCTTCAAACCAGTCGCTGCGCGCCCACAGGCAAAAGAAGTTACAGCCCGACGGCAAATAATACAGGCGGCTGTTTTCCCGGTCATAGGCGCAGGCCGACTCGATCGCGCTGCTCAGAATCGCATCGTTTCCCTTCTGCGCGTACAGCTCGGTCAGGTCAGACACATAGCCGTTTTCAATATAGGTGGCGATGTTCTTCGAGGTAATGTTCAGGATATCCGGCGCAGTGCCAGCCTCGAAGGCCAGCATCAGCTTGTCGGAGGCATCCTCCGGCAGACCGGTAAAGTCAACCTTGATGTTCGGATGGCTGGCTTCAAAGGACGCGATAATCTTTTCCACCATCGCCATGCGGGCGTCGGTCATATCATCCAACCAGAACGTGACGGTCGCGGCGTCCTCCGCCAATGCAAAAGGCGAAAAACAGCTTAGCGTCAGGGCAAGCATTACCAAAAGGGCCGACAGTTTTTTCATAGGGATTCTCCTTTC
Organism: Beduinella massiliensis; assembly: GCF_900199405.1. Taxonomy (NCBI): domain Bacteria; kingdom Bacillati; phylum Bacillota; class Clostridia; order Eubacteriales; family Beduinellaceae; genus Beduinella; species Beduinella massiliensis. Next base: position 1,553,115 of record NZ_LT963430.1, on the reverse strand, counting down.
ATTTATCGATTTCCCTTTCACACGGGAAATCATGACGTCTTGAGAGGCGCTCATCCTTTAAGCGCGCCCGCGCTCATGCCGGACACAAGATAGCGCTGCACATAGCCGAACAGACACAGCGGCGGCAGCAGCGCGATGACAGCGCCCGCAGCCAGACCTGAATAGTTGATGGTGGTCTGCGTAATCATGTAGCGCAAGCCTACCGAAAGGGGAAACTTGCTGCCGCTGTTAAGAAAGGTATAGGGAAGCAAATACTCATTCCAGCAGTTGATGAATGCGAAGGAGATAACCGTTACGATCCCCGGAACGATGACCGGCATGATGACGTGAAACAGCGTCTGCATGCGGGTGCAGCCGTCGATCATGGCCGCTTCATCAATTTCCTTGGGAACGCCGCCGATAAATCCTTTCATCAGGAGCGTCTGAAAGGGGATGGCCGAAGCGATTTCCACCAGAATGACGGAAAGGAAGCTGTCCACCAGCCCCATATCCCGCATGAGCAGATAAAGCGGGGAGATGATGATAATGCGAGGCAGCATCTGCGTCATCAGCATGACCACCATAAACGCCTGCTTCCCCCGAAACTTAAACCGGCTGAGCGCGTACCCATTGAAGAGCACCAGCAGCGAGACGACGGCTACCGCGCTGAGGCTCATTACCAGGCTGTTGGCAAAGTATTGTGAAATACGTCCGCTAGCCCATGTATTCGCATAATTGCTAAAGGTAAAAGGATGCGGTAGAAGGGAGAAGCTTTCGCTGACGACATCGCTCGAATACTTAAACGACAGCGACAGCGTCCACAGCAGCGGAACCATTACAAAAGCCAAGAGAAGAAAAAGCGGAATCCAGCGCAGGATCAGGCGCTCCACCACATGCTTTGCCTTAGGAGACATCACGCTTCCTCCTTTCCAAAGGCGTTTGCCCGCAAGTAGATCACCGTAAATACGCTCAGCATCAGGAAGGAGAGCATCGCAAGCGCACTGCCGTAGCCATAGTTTCCTTCCACCACGGATTTGTTGTATATGTACAGCGCAAGCGTCGTCGTGCGCCCCAACGGTCCGCCGTTGGTCATCGTCATGATGAGGTCCACCGACTGGAATGCCCAAATACAGCGCATCAATGCGGCATAGACAACGGACTCGCGGATGAAGGGAAGCGTTATGCGAAACAGGGTGACGGCCCGGCTCGCCCCATCCACCTTTGCAGCTTCGTAAATATCCTCCGGAATGCTTTGCAGCGCCGCCAGGCAGGTAATCGCTAGAAAGGGAATCCCCCGCCACAGCTCCGCGATAACCACGGCGCCGAACGCGAGATGTTTGTCGCCCAAGTACGAGTGGGTGACAAAGCCACCGGAACTGAGAAGATTGTTGAGCAGCCCGAAATTGTCGTCATAGATCAACATCCACAGAATGCCGGTCAGCACACCCGAAATGGCCCACGGCGCGAAGCAAAGAGTGCGTGCGAAACCCTGTCCGCGAAACTTCTGGTTTAAAAGCAGGGCCGCCGTGAGGCCGATAATCACCTGCAGGCCGACTTCGACCACGACCCACTTGAGCGAGATCAGCAGCGAGCTCGTAAATTTAGCGTCGTTGGTAAAAATGCGCACGTAGTTTTCCAGACCCACAAAACCGTATTGCTTGGGCTTGGTGCGCTGATAATTCATAAAGCTGTTGGCCAGCGTCCTGCCCATTGGGTACAGCAGGAAGATCGTCAGGAACAAAAACGACGGCAGGATCAGCGCATAGGGAAGCACGCGCTCCCCTCTGAGCCTGCGAATACCGGCCGTTCTTTCTCTGCTTGCCACAAGCCTCACTCCCACCAAACAAAATTGCAATAGTTTTCCGGGACGCCCGCGCAGACAGGTAATGCATTCATCTCGTCATCATTGTACGACATCATACAATAATAATATACACTCCTTCTTTTCTTGTCAATAGTTTTTCAAGTTTTTTTGACGTTTTCGGACAAAAGTGACGTTTCCGCCTTGTTTTAGACTTTCGCTAATATAAAATAGGCGGATCCTCTCGATCCGCCTCAACCCATCAACAAAGTCTCATCTTATTATAAAAGAGGATGTATGAGGGGGAAGCTTCCCCTTCATTTGAAATCGTGTCGACCGGCTTTGCCGGTCGGGCGGGGCGTTTTCCGTAGTCAAATGCGCAGCATTTGCGGAGGAAAACATCTCCCGTGACATTCGTGCAAAATGTTTATTCGTTTTGCACGATGCCATCGACTTGGTCGATGGCCATAGACGGATCCTATCGATCCGTCTATGCATTAAAAGGATTTCCCCAAACAGGGTTACCCCTCTGCACCGATATGCGCGCTGATATCCTCAATCGCTCGAACCATATGATAATGCATCGCTTCCACGGCCTCGTCCTCGCTTTGATGGCGAAACGCTTCTATTATGCGTCTGTGCGGCCCCAGCGCGTTTGAATAATTCTTGTCGTCAAAAAACGAAGCGTAGCGGAAGCGGTTGAACGCTTTGATGATCTGACGCCCGAAGTTTACCAGCAACGCGTTCTCCGTCGCCTTGAAGATCAGCATATGAAACTGTTCGTCCAGGCGGATCATCTCTTGCTTATCGAGGGCCTCATTCGCACGGACAAGCGCATCATAATTGGTTTCCAGCTGATCCACCAGCTCAGGTCCAGACCGCCGCACCGCCATCCGCACAGCCAGCTCTTCCACGGGCATGCGAACCTCCATGACATCCTTAAAGCTGCCTGCGGAGAGGGCAGACCAGTAGTCCTCCGCCTCCGTCACGCGTGCAACGAAAGCGCCGCGTCCTGGAATCATCCGAACATAACCTTCCGTCGCCAGAACACGCAGCGCTTCACGCACCACCGTACGGCTCACATCGAGTGCCTGACAGAGCTGGCTTTCCGTGGAAAGCTTATCTCCCACCTTATATTCCCCGCTCAATATGGATTTGCGAATCGCACGGGTCGCTGATTCCGTCGTAGAAACCTTCTCTATTTTTTCCATAAGAGCTGTTCCGACTCCTTCCGTAGGAATTCGTTTGCCTCTTTTTTATTCTAGCTGTCAGAGGAGTTTTTGTCAATGCGCGTCCTAACCACGAAAACCGTGAGAGCAGACGCTTGACATTCAAAGCGCCCATGGTATAATAACGGTGCAATAGTTTTCCGGACAATCGAATAAAGCGCTTACGATAGGTGAGTATCGTCTGTTTTTGTTGCATGCATCATGTCAGCAAAGACAGATTTTTTGTATTTGGAGGTTTTTTTCGTGAGCGCAACCATGAAAGCCGTTGCCGCATTGGAACGCGGCCGTCTGGGCGTCGTCGAGGTGCCCCGGCCCATCCCCGGCGACTACGAATGTCTGACCCAAATCGCCTATTGCGGCATCTGCAACGGCACCGACCTCAAACTGCTAAACGATCGGGTCACCGATAAGCAAATCGCCTATCCTGCCATCCTTGGACACGAAAGCGTGGGACGTATCGTGTCCGTGGGAAAGCGCGTACGGTACTGGCGGGTCGGTGATCCTGTCGTCTCCCCTGTCGGTACCATCGACCCTTCAAGCGGCTTTTCCTGCACTTACGGTCAGATGGCCGAATACGGCATTACGCATGACATCCAAGCGATGATGGAAGACGGCGTGGCGCTCGGCGCACAGCCTCCTCTTCCCGACTACCGCGGGAAACGCATTCCGGACGGGATGCGCCTGCGTGATGCTGTGATGCTGCTTACCTTCAAGGAAAACTACAGCGCGCTTCAAAACTTCGGCTTCAAGCCTTGCATGAACGTGCTCGTTTGCGGAGACGGCCCTGTGGCCATGGGCATTGCGCGTATCGCGCGCGCGATGGGGGCGGCGGACATCGCCTGCGTAGGACATCACGACGACCGCCTCGAACATATTGCAGCCTGCGTACCTGATATCATCGCCGTCAATGCGTACAATCCGTCCGCACTTAAAGCGCTCGAAGGTCACAAGCTGGATATGATCGTAGACGCGGTAGGCGATCTAAACGCCGTAAGAGAACTGGCTCCCCTTCTGAAGCACGGCGGTCTGATCGGCCTGTACGGCGTTTTGAGCAAAGGGCGTGCAGACCTGAACCTCTTCGACCTGCCAAACGACGTTCGTCTCCACATTCTGAATTGGCCCTATGGAGAGCATCGCGTGCACGAGGAGGTCGTCGACCTGGTACGGCGCGATATCCTGGTGCCGTCCGATTATTATAGCCATGTAATTCCTATAGAAGACGTGCAAAGAGGATTTGACCTCGTTGCGGACCGAAAAGCCTTTAAAGTCATCCTGCAGATGCCTGGCACCCAGGAAGTGTGAAGGAGGCGGTCACATGAGTTTTTTGCAGCTACTCAAAGAGGATCGCAGCTATCGCGGCTATCTTCAAACGCCCCGTCCCAGCAGAGAACAGCTTTTCCAGTTGGTCGCGCTGACGCGTCTATGCCCCTCCAGCGGCAACGTACAGCCGCTGAAATATCGGCTGGTTCACGATCCCGACACGTGCAACCGCGTTCTTCCTCTGACGCGCTGGGGCGGCCGGATGCGTGAACCCCGCCTTCCTCGCGATGGCATGGCCCCGACAGCCTATATCGTCCTCTTGCACGACCTATCCATCGCCCCTAATTCAGCCGCTTTTCAGAAGGACGTGGGGATCGCCGCGCATACCCTACTGCTTGGGGCGGTGGAGCTGGGCTTCGGCGGCTGTATGATTGGCGCTTTTTCCGCCGCCAAGCTATCGGAGGCGCTCGCGTTGCCGTCCAAATGGCAGCCCATGCTGGTGGTGGCGCTCGGCACGCCGGCGGAGATCATCGAGCTCGAAGACGCGCCCCCTGGTTTCGTGGATCGGGATCACTGCTTTTACCGCGACGGCAACGACGTACACCACGTGTATAAACGTCCAATCAATGAAATCATCGTATGAGGAAGGAGGGCTTATCTCATGGCGGACTTATTTCCCAAAAAGCTTGGCTTTGGCCTTATGCGCCTACCGCTTCAATCAAACGGTTCCATTGACATGGGCCTCTTGTGTCAAATGGCAGATCGTTTTTTGGATGCGGGCTTTACCTACTTTGATACCGCCTACGTCTATCACGACGGAGCCTCTGAACGTGCGGTAAAGGCCGCCCTCGTGGATCGACACCCCCGCGATGCATTCACGCTGGCCACCAAGATGCCCCATAACTTTCTGACCTGTAAAGAAGACGTGGATGCCACCTTTGAAGAGCAGCTTGAGCGCACAGGCGCGGGTTACTTTGATTTTTACCTCATGCACGGCATCAATAACCGCAACTGGGAGCGCTACGAACGTTTTGGCTGCTGGGAGCATGCGCTGCGCATGAAGCGTCAAGGGCTTATCCGTTATCTGGGCTTCTCCTTTCACGGCACGCCCGAGCTTCTGGAACGCGTATTGTGCGAGCATCCGGAGGCGGAGTTCGTACAGCTTCAAATCAACTACGCCGATTGGGAAAGCCCCCGCATTTGCGCGCACGCCTGTTATGACATCGTCCGCAGTCACCATCTGCCCATCCTCGTCATGGAGCCCATCAAAGGCGGCATGCTCGCCAATCTCCCCCGTGGAGCGGCAAACATTCTGAGTACCGCATCGCCCCGGGCATCGCAGGCCTCTTGGGCCCTGCGCTACGCTGCCTGTCTTCCGGATATAGGCGTCGTGCTCTCCGGCATGAACTCCATCGATCAGCTCGAGGACAACATCGCCACCTTTCGCGCACTCCGGCCGCTCAACGAACGCGAACAGGCGGCGCTCGCCGGGGCAGCCACGGCCCTTCTCAGCGCGCCCACGGAACCGTGCACCGGCTGCCGATATTGTACAGCGGGCTGCCCCGCCGGACTGGAAATTCCCGCCCTGATCGGCGTGCTCAACAACTGCCGTCTCTTCCGCGATTCGCCCGGAATCCGGGATTATTGGGAAAACAACACCCAAAATGGTGCCCTGCCGAGCCGATGCTTCACCTGCGGCCAATGCGAAACGGCCTGTCCGCAGCACTTACCCATCGTTTCCCTGCTGAAAGAACTGTCCCGTTTATATTGACGACAGGAAGGAGCAAGAACATGAAGTCTTATCCGTATGGCGTATGGCCCGTAATGCTGACCCCCTTTACCGATAAAGGGGAAATCGACGAAGATGGGCTTTACGCGCTGGTCGACTGGTACATTCAAAAGGGCGTGGACGGCCTGTTCGCGTCCTGTCAATCCAGCGAGATTTTTCATATGACCTTTGAGGAACGCATGCGCATTGCGAAAATCACGGTGAACGCTGCACATGGCCGTGTGCCGGTGATCGGTTCGGGCTTTACAGATTACCGCGAAGCGGAACAAGTGCGCGATATCTACGCCATGCGGGATACCGGCGTGGAAGCGGTGATCCTGCTGACGAATCGCCTGGCGAGCGAGGGGGAAGACGACGATATGCTGCTGCGGCGTCTTTACAGCCTGCTCGAACAAGTGGACGACGACATTCCGCTGGGACTGTACGAATGCCCGTTTCCCTACAAGCGCCTGCTGTCGCCGCGCGTCATCCGTGAAATTGCCGCTACCGGACGGTTCCACTTTCTTAAGGACACCAGCCTGAACGCGCCTCAAATTCGCGAAAAGCTCGCGGTCATCCAAAACACGCCGCTCAAGCTGTACAACGCTCACATCGCCACGCTTCTGGAATCGCTGCGGGATGGGGCTTATGGCTTCTCCGGCATCATGGCGAACTTCCACCCGGAAGTCTACGTCTGGCTCACCCGCAACGTTCAACATCCCAATGCCGAGAAGGTGCAGCATGTTCTTACCGCCGCTTCCTTGCTGGAGCACGAGCTCTACCCCACGAACGCCAAGTACTTCCTCAGGGAGATCGCGAAGCTCCCCATTACGATTCGCTGCCGTACACAGGACGACCGTCTTTTATCCCCCCACTTCATGGAAGAAACCCGGCAGGTCGCAGCGCTGGTGAGCGAGGCATGCACGGCCCTGTGTAAATAATTTAAAGGGATCGGGAGGAAACTGGTTGTAGGAGTACAATACATATTGGACAGTAGAAGAAAAAAAGGATGAAGGATATGGCCTCATCGGTTATAGTTGGAGTTGCGGACAACAACTATACGAGAGGGGACCACATCCTTCATGAGCAAGAGTATAACACAGGTCATGGCATATCGGCAATCCCTGATGAAGTATGCGGAGAAATACGGCGTGAGCCGGGCCAGCCGGAAATACAACAAGAGCCGGTCGTATATCTACTTCTGGAAAGCTCGCTGGGATGGGAGCATGGCCTCCCTAGCCTGCCAGTCCCGGCGTCCCCACAGTCATCCCAACCAGCATACCGAAGCAGAGCTGAAGCTAATCCGGGATATGCGCCGCAGAGATCCCAAACTAGGTATGGTGGAACTGTGGCACCGCTTACGTCGGCGGGGGTATACCCGCCGCCCGGAGAGCCTCTTCCGCGTGATGCGGAAACTAGGGTTATTCCCACAAGTAGAGAAGAAGCCGGCTTATAGGCCCAAGCCTTATGAGCAGATGACCTATCCTGGACAGCGCGTTCAGGTGGATGTGAAGGTGGTGCCCCGCCGCTGTATCGCGGACCCGGAGCTGCGCCTGTTTCAGTACACTGCCATGGATGAGTTTACCCGACTGCGCTTCCTGGCCGCCTACCCTGAGCAGTCCACCTATTCTTCCGCTGACTTTCTCAAAAGGCTGTTCAAGTGGTATGCCCGCCGGGGTATCCGGGTAGAGTGTGTCCAGACCGACAACGGCTTTGAATTCACCAACCGCTTTTCCAACAGCAAACGCAATCAGGTGACTCTGTTTGAGAAAACGGCTGCTGATCTGGGAATCCGGCATAAGCTCATAAAACCATACACACCTCGCCACAACGGTAAGGTTGAACGCAGTCACAGAGAAGACCAAAAGCTATTCTACAATACCCATTCTTTCTTCTCGCTCGATGACTTTGGTGGGCAGCTAGCTGCCCACCAAGCTCGCACCAACAACAGACCGATGCGCCCTCTCCTTTGGGTTTCGCCTAGAGAGTTCCTTCTTGCTTTCACTGTCCAAGATGTTTGACAAACCTACATCAAAGGGATCGGGAGGAAACCGGTATGAAAAAACCCCGTATTCTCGTCGTCGGCAGCCTCGTCATGGATATGATCTTCCGCGCAAAGCGCTTTGTCGCGCCGGGTGAAACGATCCTGGGCTACGACTTTACCACCGCCTCCGGCGGCAAGGGCGCAAACCAGGCCGTGCAGGCGGCGCGCCTCGGTGCGGACGTGACCCTGGTGGGCAAGATAGGCAGCGACGCCAATGGACAAACCATGACCGCCTCCCTGCGCGAGGCAGGCGTACATGCCAAGAAGGTTATCGTCACGGACACTTGCGCCTCCGGCGTGAGCAACATTCAGATTCAGACGGATGAGCACGGCACGCAAAACCGCATCCTCGTCGTTCCCGGCGCCAATCACAGTTTTCTTCCAAGGGACGTCGCCTTTCTCGAAGAGGAGATCGTCGGATTCGACATGGTGGTTTTGCAGCTCGAAATCCCTATGGTAATCAATGAGCTCGTGGCTCGTTACGCCAGCGCAAAAGGGGTTCCGATTCTGCTGAACCCCGCGCCCTCGGACGGTCTCAGCGACGATCTTTTAGCCCGGCTGGACTACATCATCCCCAACGAACACGAGGCAGAGGACCTCACGGGCATTCGCCCGCGGGACGAACGATCGGCGCGAGCCGCCGCCGACGCGCTTCTCCAGCGCGGCGTAAAGAACGTAATCATTACCCTGGGCGAAGCGGGGGCATTTTACTGCGACGGGAAGCGCTCTTTTTTGTGCCCGGCGATTTCCTGCCCCAGACCGGCCGACCCGACCGCGGCCGGTGACAGCTTCATCGGCGCCTTTTCTACGGCGACCTGCGCGGGCATGGACACGGCAGACGCGATGACCTTCGCCAACCAAGCGGCTTCCATCTCCGTATCTCGCATGGGTGCGCAGCCCAGCCTTCCCGCGCTTCGCGAGGTCAACGCGGCGCTCGCAGCGGCGGGCCGCAAAACGCTTGTTTACTGAAACGACTAAGAACATCGGGCGATTCAAAAAGCAAGGCCGGATCGGAAGGATCCGCCTTGCTTTTTGTTCGGATTCGCTCTGCAAAATAAAAAACTCAGACATTGCATCAACATCTGAGTCCCTTGCTGGAGGCGCCATCCAGACTCGAACTGGAGAATAAAGCTTTTGCAGAGCTTTGCCTTACCACTTGGCTATGGCGCCGGATTGGAGCGGTAGACGAGATTCGAACTCGCGACATCCACCTTGGCAAGGTGGCACTCTACCACTGAGCTACTACCGCACGAAGTGGTGCCTTGGGGCGGAATCGAACCACCGACACGTAGATTTTCAGTCTACTGCTCTACCGACTGAGCTACCAAGGCAAATGGCGACGCGGAAGGGGCTCGAACCCTCGACCTCCAGCGTGACAGGCTGGCATTCTAACCAACTGAACTACCGCGCCATGAAATGGTGGGAACAACAGGGCTCGAACCTGTGACCCTCTGCTTGTAAGGCAGATGCTCTCCCAGCTGAGCTATGCTCCCGAAGTGAGATACCGCGTATCGAGCGCTTCGTTTGCATCGCTCGCGGCGACGTGTTATATAATACACCATTTTCCGCCGCTTGTCAATCAATTTTGCGAATTTTCTTCCAACCTTTTTACCTTTATACCCTGCCGAAGCTTTGGCTTCGGCAGGGCATGCATTCAACGGCGCGAAGCGAGCTCCGTCCAGATTTCGTCCAACGTAATCCCTCTTTGCGCGAGCAGCACGAGCAGGTGATAGAGCAGGTCAGACGCCTCGTAGCATGTCTCGTCCTTGTCGTTCTTGATCGCGGCGATCACCGTCTCCGTCGCCTCTTCTCCAACCTTTTTAGCAATCTTTTCGACGCCCTTGTCTAGCAGATAATTGGTATAGCTGCCCTCCTTGGGATTCGCCATGCGGTCGAGCACGACGTTGTAAACCTCCTGAAGGACCTTTGCGCCGGGGTTGGCTTCCGTTTCCTGCGGTGCGAGCAGCGCATTTTGAAAACAGGAATACGCGCCCGTGTGGCAGGCCGCACCCGTCTGTACGACCTTGAGCAGCAGCGTGTCCCCGTCGCAGTCGTAGAGGATCTCGCGCACGCGCTGCACGTGGCCGCTCGTCTCGCCCTTCTTCCAGAGGGTTTTCCTGCTGCGGCTGTAGTATGTCGCGTATCCCGTATCGATCGTGCGGCGAAGCGACTCCTCGTTCATGTACGCGAGCATCAGCACCGCGCCCGTCTTCGCGTCCTGCGCCACCGCGGGCACGAGGCCGTGTTCGTCAAACTTGATTGCGCTAAGTTCCATCCTTCAATCCTCCTCATAGCCAAGTGCCTGCGCGAGCGTAAACGCGCCGCTGTAGAGCGCCTTGCCCGTGATGACGCCCGCGCACCCCGCCTCTTTCAGCGCCCCGATGTCCGCCAGGCTGCTCACGCCGCCCGAACCGATCACCCGAAGGCCGCTCTCGCGCACCATCCGCGCCGTCTGTTCGATACTGGGGCCCTGCATCATACCGTCCTTAGAGATATCGGTATAGACGACCGTTTCGACGCCCGCATCGCGCACGCGGCGCGCGAGCTCCAGCGCCGGAACGTCCGAGCGCTCCGTCCACCCGCGCACCGCCACAAAGCCGTCCCTGGCGTCGATGCCGACGGCGACGCGCCCTGGATACGCCCGGCAGGCCTCTTTGACGAGCCGCGGGTTTTCAACCGCCGCCGTGCCCAGAATCACGCGCGACACGCCCACGCGCTCGAGCCTGTCCTCCACGTCCGCCATCGTGCGGATGCCGCCGCCCAGCTGCACGGGAACACTCTGCTCCTGCGCGATGCGCGCGATGACTTCCCGGTTCTTGCCTTGTCCGCTAAAGGCCCCGTCCAGGTCGACGAGGTGAATCCATCTCGCCCCTGCCTGCGCCCAGCGCCGCGCCACCTCGCACGGATCGCCGTAATCCGTGACGTCCTCCGCGCGCCCCTGCAAGAGACGCACGCACCGTCCGTCCTTCATGTCTATAGCTGGATAGATAATCATCGAATCTCCCTCACAGTACGCCTTTTGTAGACGGCACACCCCTCACGCGCGGGTCGAGCGACGACGCGTCCATCAGCGCCCGTCCAAACGCCTTAAACAGCGCCTCGATCTTGTGGTGATCGTTCTGCCCGTAAGGCACCCGCATGTGCAGCGTCAGCCCCGCGCCGACCGCGACCGCGCGGAAGAACTCCTGCGCGAGCTGCGTGTCCATCGCCCCCACCATGGGGGCCGAAAACTGCGCGTCAAACACGAGGAACGGCCTGCCTGAAACGTCCAGCGCGACGAACGCCAACGCCTCGTCCATGGGCACACAGGCGTGCCCCAGGCGCGTGATGCCGCGCTTATCGCCGAGCGACTGCGCGATCGCCTGGCCCAGACAGATGCCGACGTCCTCCACCGTATGGTGCGCGTCCACGTCCAGATCGCCCGCGCAGGTCAACTCCATGTCGAAGAGGCCAAAGCGGCAAAACGCCGAGAGCATGTGCTCAAAAAAACCGATTCCACAGCGCACGTCCGCCCGTCCCTCGCCGTCCAGCGAAAAAGAGAGGCGAATGTCCGTCTCGTTCGTCTTTCTTTCGATTTCTGCTTTGCGCATGACCCGCCTCACTTTCCGAAGCGGACGGCCACGGCGTTTGCGTGCGCGTCCAGCCCCTCCGCGCGCGCCAGACGGACGACGTCGTCCGACACCGCCGAAAGCGCCTCGCGGCTGTAGTAAACCAGCGAGGATTTCTTGGTGAAGTCCTCGACGTTGAGCGGAGAAAAGAACCGCGCCGTGCCCGACGTGGGCAGCACGTGGTTCGGGCCTGCAAAGTAATCGCCCAGCGGCTCCGGCGCATAGTGACCCAGGAAGACCGCACCCGCGTTGTGAATTTCACCCAGCAGCTCGAAGGGCTGCGCGACGGAAAGCTCCAGATGCTCCGGGGCGACGAGGTTCGCAACCTCCGCCGCTTGATGCAGGTTCTCGCAGGCGACGATGGTACCGTAGTGCGCGAGCGACTGATCCACGATCTCCCGGCGGGGAAGCAACGCGGTCTGGCGCTCGATCTCCGCCGCCACGCGCGCGGCCATTTCCCGCGAATCGGTCACGACGACCGCCGCCGCGAGCGGATCGTGCTCCGCCTGCGAAAGCATGTCCGCCGCGACGTACACCGGGTTAGCGCTCTCATCCGCAATCACCAGCACCTCGGAGGGACCGGCGACCATGTCGATGCCGCAGTGGCCGAACACCTCGCGCTTGGCATTGGCGACGTAGATGTTGCCGGGGCCCACGATCTTGTCTACCCTTGGAATCGTCTCCGTGCCGAACGCCAGCGCGGCGACGGCCTGCGCGCCGCCAACCTTGTAAATCTTATCCACGCCCGCGATGTCCGCCGCGACCAGCGTCAGCGGGTAGGAGACGTTGCCGTCCGCGCCGGGGGGCGTCACCATGACAATCTCCTTCACCCCCGCCACGCGTGCGGGCAGCACGTTCATCAGCACGCTGGAGGGATAGGCCGCCGTGCCTCCCGGTACGTAGACGCCCACGCGCTCCAGCGGCCGTACCATCTGCCCCAGAGCGATGCCGTCCTCGAAGTCGATCCACGTGCGCTGGCGCTGCTTTTCGTGAAAGGCCGTGATGCGCTTCGCCGCTTCGCGCATGGAGCCGATCCATTCCTCGCCGGCCGCGCGGTAGGCGGCGCGAATTTCATCCTCCGTCACGCGAACGGTCTTTTCGCTCAGCTTCGCCTTGTCAAAGCGCTCGGTGTACTCGAAGAGCGCCGCGTCTCCCCGTTCCTGCACGTCGCGCACGATTTGCTTGACGCGCCCTGTAATCTCCTCGTCCGTGAGCTGTGAACGCGAAAGCAGGCGTTCCTTCAGTGCCTCTTTATCGCCGTACTGCAAAATCGGAATCATGCTCTTTCAGCCTCCCTGCGTCTTATGAGCTCCTGCGCCACGGAATCGATCAGCCAGCGGATGCGTTCGCCCTTCGTCTTGAGCGAGACGCAGTTGACGACCATGCGGGCGCTGACGTCCTGAACGACCGTCTCCTGAATTTCCAGGCCGTTCGCGCGCAGCGTGCCGCCGCTTTCGACGACGTCCAAAATGACGTCCGAGAGGCCCACCAGCGGCCCCAGCTCGACCGAGCCGTTCAGCTTGATGATTTCGATGGTCTGCCCCTTCGCGCCGTAATACTCGCGCGCGATGTTGGGATACTTCGTCGCCACGCGGAAGTTCGCGTCCGTCACCGCGCGCCGCTTGCCCTCCGGAAAGCCCGCGATGCACAGCCTGCACCTGCCAAAGCCCAGGTCGAGGAGCTCGTACAGCGGCCGGTTTTCCTCCATCAGGGTATCCTTGCCCGCCACGCCGATGTCCGCCACGCCGTGATCGACGTACGTCGGCACGTCGCTGGGCTTGACCAGGATGAAGCGAAAGCGGCCCGTGGGCTCGGAAAAGACCAGCTTTCGCCCGGGGCTTCGTACCTGCGCGCAGTCTATACCGACCGCTTCCAGGAGCTCCATCGTCTGTTCCGCCAATCGTCCCTTGGCGAGCGCTATGGTTACGGGTTCCATGCCTGTGCCCCCTCCTTCCAAACATCGTGCGCCCCGCGCCCATCCACATAGACGGCACGCCGCGCCCTCTTTTGAGCAGCCAGCGCCGAGAGCTCCTCCGCGCCACGCTGATAGCACAGCTCCACCGAACGCCCCTCGCCGCGAAGCTGCGTCGCAAGCAGCAGCGCCTGTGCACGCGCCCCCGGCGCAAAGGCCAGCAACACGTCGCTCACGGGGGGATCAAACGGCTCCCCCTGACGCTCCAAAGCGATCAGCAGTTGCTTGATGTCCAGCGCAAACCCCACCGCAGGCATCGGGCGCTCAAAACCCGCCGCGAGCAGGTCGTACCTGCCGCCGGAGAGCAGCGGCTGACCGAGCTGCGAGGTGATGCCGCGCAGGATCATGCCCGTGTAGTAATCGATGGCGTGCACCATGCCAAGGTCGATGGAGACGTATTGCAAAAGACCGTAGTCGGAAAGCACGCTGAGCACGTCGCGCAGATTCTGCAGTGCACGCTGGCACAGCGGCGCCGCGGACATGGCCTGCGCCGCATCCAGCACCTCCGGCCCGCCGTACAGCTGCGGCAAACGCATGATGCGCCGCTTAACCTCGTCGCTCACCGGTTTAGAGCCGAGCGTCAGCTCGATGGCGAGCATGTTCTTTTCCTCGACATAGCCGCGCAGCTGCTCGATCTCGTCCTCGTGCAGCCCCGCCTCCTCCATCAGTCCCTTGAAAAAGCCCACCTGGCCGATGTCGATTTGAAACGACCGCAGCCCCGCGCTCAGCAGCGAACGCACCGCCAGGGCGATGACCTCCGCGTCCGCCTCGGCGGAGGACTCCCCCATCAGCTCCACACCCGCCTGCGTCGCCTGCGAAAAGCGCGGGTTGGCGCGCGCGGGGTACTTGAGCGCGTCCTGCACATAACAGAGCCTGAGCGGGAGCGGCGCACCCTGCATGCGCGTTACGGCCATGCGCATCACGGGTGTGGTGTTGTCCGGCCTGACAGCCAGGATGCGTCCGTTTTTATCAAACGTCTTGTACATCTGTTCCGGCGCGATGCCGCTGACGCCGCCCGCGAACACGTCGCAGTATTCGAGCGCCGGGGTCTGCACCTCGGCAAAGCCGCTTCTTTCAAAGAGCGCGCGAAGCGCGCCCTCCACCTTTCGTTTTTGTCTGCACTCGCCGGGCAGGGTGTCCTGCATGCCCTCGGGGATCTGCTTGCTCAATCGGTTCATGCTGCCTCCGACAATATACTTCACCAAATTAAAGTGATGATGCTGTACATTATAGCACTGCATCATTGCTTGTCAAGCTTTTCTTCATTATACGGCTTGCTGCGGCCCCCATGCAAGGGGAAAACGGCACATTGCGCCAGGAAATCAGATTCTCATTTTTTTGAAGAATTTGAAGCGCTCGCCTGTCGTGAATTGTCAGTTTGCAAAAGGCGCTTTGAGATCACAATAGCTTTGAAAACGAACGGGAGGTGAAAACAGCATGGCAAGCAACAACGGATCTTCGAACAAGGTCAACGTTCCGGAGGCGCGCGAGGCGCTCAACAACATGAAGTTTGAGATCGCTCGCGAACTGGGCGTCAACCTCAAGCAGGGCTACAACGGCGATCTGACCTCGCGTGAGAATGGCTACGTCGGCGGTTACATGGTGAAGCGCCTGATCGAGCAGGCGGAACGTCAGATGGCGGGCCGCTAAAGCGTAGTATCGACAAAAAAGTGGAGGAAGAAAACGATGTATAACAACCAGAACACCCAGAATATGCCCAACGTCGGCGCGGGCGCCGGCACGAACAACAGCGGCTCTTCCAACTCCAACCGTACCGTCGTGCCGGAAGCCAAGCAGGCGCTGAACACGATGAAGTATGAGATCGCCAACGAGCTGGGCATCAACCTCAAGCAGGGCTACAACGGCGATCTGCCTTCCCGTCAGGCCGGCTACATCGGCGGCTACATGGTCAAGAAAATGATCGAGCAGCAGGAGCGCCAGATGAGCGGCAAGTAATCGCTTGCATATAAAAGCGTGCATCCCGAAAAACCGGGATGCACGTTTTTCATGTGATGAGCTTTGCGGAACGAATCGTCTTTTCCACCCGCGTTTCTACATAGCGGCGAAGGAGCGGGAGCGTCTTTTCGGGCATTGCAATTTCGCTGTCCAGCATGGCAAGGCCCAGTTTCATCGTCCCCTGCAAGAAGATCAGCGTCTCGCGCGAGATGCGCTGCGCGGCGCCCGTTTCCATCACAGGTCTTCCCTGAGCGCAGGAAACGCACAGCACGCCGCCCGCGCCGTGATCGAAATAAGCCTCTTTGCCCGGCTCCGGCAGGGGGACGCCGCACCGAAGGCAGCTTCCAAGCCTCGGCCTGTAGCCGAGCAGCGACGCATATCCGCACAGGAAGATCGACGTCAAACGATCCGCAGGCGCCTTGCCGTACGCCAGATGCGCTAAAGAGCGCAGCAGCAACAGAAAGAGCCGCTCGGCCTCCTGACCCGGCTGGATCGCCGCATCGCACAGCTCTGTGATGTAAAGCCCGTGCGTAAGCCGCTCGTAATCGCCGCGCAGGGGATAAAAGCTGTCCTGCACCGCACAGGAGACCACGGTGCAGCGGTCGTTTTTCTGATAGAGCACGTACTCGCCCGCGCAGAGCAGCTCTGATGCCGCGAGCAGCGGGCTCTTTTGCCTGCGGCATCCGCGGCAGAGCGCTTCCACGCGCCCCAGCACCGGCGAAAACAACGTGAGCATGCGATCGTTTTCACGGTAATCCGCATGGCGCACGACGACCGCATGGATGGTAAAGTTACCCATTTCTTATTCGTAGCCCAGGGTACGCAGGTCATCCTTGCGGTTGCGCCAATCCTCCCGCACCTTGACCCACAGCTTGAGCGAAACCTTCGTATCCAGCAGCCGCTCGATGTCCAAGCGCGCCTGCGTTCCGATGGTCTTCAGCATCGCGCCCTGCTTGCCGATAATAATGCCCTTATGCGACGCCTTTTCGCAGTAGATCGTCGCCTGAATCTCCGTCAGAGTGTCCGACAGGCGGGTCATCGCCATCATCTCCACGCCGATGCCGTGCGGAACCTCCTCGCGCAGGTTCCGAAGCGCCTTTTCGCGGATGATCTCCGCGCACAGCACGCGTTCCGGCTGGTCGGTCACCATGTCGCCGGGAAAATAGCGCGGGCCCTCGGGCAGAAAACCGCGCAGCACGCGCGTAAGCTCCTCCAGCCCCTTGCCCGTCTGCGCGCTTAACGGTACCACCGCGTCGTAGCCGCAGTCGTTGAAGGAGGCGAGCACGCTCATGAGCTTCTCCTCCGCCACCATGTCCGTCTTGTTGACGACGAGCACCTTAGGCACCCGTTCCTTCTTCATCGTCTCCACGATCTCTCGGTCATTGGGCCCGACCTCGGAGGCATCCACCATCACGATCAGCGCATCGATCCCGTCGGTCGCGTCCTTCGCGGCCTTCACCATGTACTCCCCCAGGCGCGTACGCGGCTTGTGCAGGCCGGGCGTGTCCAAAAAGACGATCTGCCAGTCGTCATGCGACACGACGCCCATGATGCGGTTGCGCGTCGTCTGGGGGCGGTTGGAGACGATGGCGACCTTCTCGCCGATCATCTTGTTCATCAGCGTCGATTTGCCCACGTTCGGGCGGCCCAGGATGGCCACGAAGCCCGAGTGAAAGGGCGTTTTCTTTTCCGGCATACGTATCTCCTTACTTTTCTTCCATGCCCGGCAGCGAACTGGGGCCGAAACCCTCCGGCAGCAGGGCGTTAAGCGTCGTTTCGCGCACCTGATCGCCCCAGGTGACCAGCACGCGCAGGTCCGGCGCGAACTCGTAGAGCATCTGCCTGCAGGCGCCGCAGGGATAAGGCGCGGAACCATTGGACGCGATGGCGATCGCCTCGAATTCACGCGCGCCCTCGCTGACGGCCTTGCACAGCGCCGTGCGTTCCGCGCACATCGCCATGCCATAGGCTGCGCACTCCACGTTGCAGCCGGTGAAGACGCGCCCATCCTTTGAGCGCAGCGCAGCGCCGACCGTATACCGGGAATACGGCGCGTAGGCGCGCGTCGTCATCTCTCGCGCGGCGGCGAGCAGCTCGCCGTCTCCATCACGGGAAAGGCCCGCGCGCGCCAGCGCCGCCTCTTCCTTTTCGCGCATCGCGCGCTTGTCCGCTTCGTTCATATGGTCATACCCCATTACATGCATCAGCCCATGCGCGAGCAGATACCCGATCTCCCGTGCAGCGCTGTGTCCATATTCTTCCGCCTGCGCACGCGCGTGCTCCAGAGAGATGACGATATCGCCCAGGTGCACACAGCCCGTATCCGGGTCGATTTCACGCCGCAGAAGGGATTCGTTGTCCCGGGCCGTCCCCCGGGGATAAGTGCAGGTGGGAAAGGAGAGCACGTCCGTCGCGGCGTCCTTCTTGCGCATCTCACAGTTGATCTCGCGAATGCGTTCGTCCGTCACGAACATCGCCAGCGCCTGATAACGTCCCGTCAGCCCTTCCTCCTGCTCGCAGGCGTCCGCCACACGGCGCAGCAGCGCTTCGTCCACGTCCCGGCAGGCGCCGTCTATTTCAAGCCTCATCCCGCTTTCCCGCCTTTCCAGCCTCGTCCTTTGCGTCGTCGGGCGTGCTTTCCTGCACCGGATCGGCTTCCGTCTCCTTTGCCGCCGCGTGCAGGTTCTGCTCGTCCGCCTGCGTGGGCACGTAGGCGGCGATCTCGTCGGGCACCTGCTCGTCCTTTTCCGGATGCAGGTTGACGTCCGGGTACTCGATGCGCTCGTGGAACACGCCGTTGAGCACCTGCGCAAACGCCTGGCACACGCGCTCGATGTCGCGGAATGTGAGCGGCGATTCGTCCATCTGCCCGTCGTCGATCTTGCCGCGAACGAGCTTTTGAATCATCTGCTGGATGCTGTCGGGCGTCGGGTCGGGCATGGAGCGAACGGCCGCCTCGACCGTGTCCGCGAGCATCAGCACCGCCGCCTCACGGGTCTGCGGCTTGGGGCCGTCGTAGCGGAAGTCCGCCACGTTGGGCTCCTCGCCCCCCTGCTTGAGCGCTTTATGGTAGAAGTAGAGCACCGGCGTGTCGCCGTGGTGCTGGCGGATGAGGTCGATGATCGCGAGCGGCAGCCGGTTTTTCTGGCCCAGCGCCACGCCGTCCCGGACGTGTGCGATCAGGATTTCCGCCGACACCCGCGGATCCGTGTAGTCGTGCGGGTTCTCGCCCATTTGGTTTTCCTTAAAGTAATTCGGCCGTTTGAGCTTGCCGATGTCGTGATAATAGGCGCCCACGCGCACGAGCAGCGCGTTCGCGCCGATCGCCTCTGCCGCAGCCTCCGCGATGTTGGCGACGACCACCGAGTGATGATACGTGCCCGGCGTTTCGATCATCAGACGGCGCAGGAGCGGCTGGTTGGGATTGGAGAGCTCCAGCAGTTTGGATGGCGTGACCAGGTTGAAGGCCGTCTCCAAAAGCGGCTGAATGCCCACGCACAGCACCGAGGCGATAAAGCCGCCCAGCATCGAATAAAGCGCGCCGTTGAGCACGAGCTGGATGTCGGTGTTCGTGAGTCCCCCGACGCAGAGCACCACCCCCAGGTTTACCGCGCCGACCGCAAGGCCCGATAGCAGCAGACCTACGCGCGTGGCGCGGCGGCGCAGGGTGTAAATGCCGACCGTGCCGCCGACGATGCCCGTCAGCGCCGTGGAAAGCACCTGCGTGGGCACCGCGCCGCTGAGCCTGAGCGTCAGCATGGAAACGATGCCCGCGAGCGTCAGGTTCAGGATGTATGCCGGCGCAGTCCCGATCAGGCTCGCCGCCATCAGCGCGCCCAGCACGATCGGGATGGCGTAGAGGTTAAAGCGCATTACCAGCACCGAAAGCCCCAGCGCCAGCAGCCCGATGATGAGCAGCAGCAGCTCCTGCTTGGTGTCCCCGATCACGGCGGGCGCAAACATCCGAAGCGCCGCCGACATGACGAGCATCAGCATGAGCAGCAGCGCGCCTGTGCCGATATACAGCTGCGCGTCGAAGCTCTTGCCCTCCAGCAGGCCCAGGGACGAAAGCAGCGCGAGCTGTGCGCTGGTCACGCGTTCGCCCTGGCGCACGATGTTTTCACCCTGCTTATAGACGACCGGTTCCACCGCCTCGATGGCCTTCTGGCGGTTCTGCTCGGTGGCCTCCTGATCGATCTTCATGTTGGGCTGAAGCACCGTGCTCAGCAGCGGCTTGGCGACGTTCCACCACAAGGCGGAGCTGGTGTTGTAGGCAATCAGCTGCTGAATGTTGTTGATCGCGTCCGACTCGGAGCCCTCCGGAATGGTGCCGATCAGCGTCGTGCGCGTGGCGGAGCTCAGGCTCTGATAGAGGTTTTTGAGGTCTTCCGCGCTCGCGCTCATCAGGGTGTTGAGCTGATAATTGCTCAATTCCACCATCGTCAGCAGCGCACGCGCCGCGTCGTAGTCCTCCTGGGTAAATTCCGCATCGCCCACCGCCTCCCCGCGCTGGGAAAGGATGGAGGCTCCCAAGGACTGCACGTCTCCGATTTCCTCGAACGCCTTTTCAAAGTCCGCAAGGACAATCTCCTTCACGCCCTCGTCCTTGTAATAGACGGGGGCCGCCTGCGCAGCGGCTGCGTCGCGCCGCTGCTGTGTCGTGACCTCGTCCACCACGTCCTTGCTGGCCGTAATCGTCTTCTTGGCGATGTCGCCCACGCTGAGCGCATAGCGCTCCGGCGTGATGCTCGTCACGCAAAGCGTGATGACCGCGACATAGGCGAGGGCAAAGAGCAACGCGGAGGCCGCTTTCCGGTTACGGACGAACTCCCGAAGCCCCTTCCTGGGCTTCTTTTCCTTCTGTGTCATGCATACCCTCCTTTTCGCGCTGGGCATAGCGCTCGTAAGCGAGCACGATGGACTGCACCAGCTCGTGGCGCACGACGTCGCGGTGCGTGAGGCGCACCATCGCGATGTCCGGTACGCCTTCAAGCACCGCAAGCGCTTCGCTGAGGCCAGAAACCCGGCCGCGCGGCAGGTCCACCTGCGTCAGATCGCCGGTGATGACCATCCGCGAGCGAAAGCCCATGCGCGTCAAAAACATCTTCATTTGCTCGGACGTCGTATTCTGCGCCTCGTCCAAAATGATGAACGAATCGGAAAGGGTGCGCCCGCGCATGTAGGCCAGCGGCGCAACCTCGATCACGCCGCGATCCGAAAGGCGCTGGTAGCTTTCCGGTCCCATCAGGTCGAACAGCGCGTCGTACAGCGGGCGCAGGTACGGGTCCACCTTCTGCGTCAGGTCGCCGGGCAGAAAACCCAGCTTTTCCCCCGCCTCCACCGCCGGGCGCGTGAGCACGATGCGCTCCACTTCCTTGTTCTTGAGGGCGACGACCGCCGCGGCCATCGCGAGGTATGTCTTGCCCGTTCCCGCCGGGCCCACGCCGAACGTGAGCGCGTTCTTCTTGATCGCCCCCACGTATTCGCGCTGCCCCAGCGTCTTGCACTTCACCGGGCGGCCCCGGAAGTTCACCGCGACGATGTCGCTCATCAGTTCGTCCATGCGGTCCAGCTCGCCCGCGCGGTATAGCGACACCGCATAGCGAATGGTGGACGTATCCACCGTCTCGCCGCGGCGCATCAGCGTCAGCATCTGACGGACGACAGCCTCCGCGCAGTCCACATCCTTCTCTTCGCCGGAGATCATCAGATCCGTCCCCCGGAGGATGACGGACGTGTTCGTCTGCTGCCCCAGCACGCGCACATTGCTGTCGTTCGTGCCCAGCAGCGCCATGCAGTTCTCCGATCCCTGCACGGACAGCGTCAGGTTCTTATCGGTCAATCAAGGGATCCTCCATTCTCCGAAGGCGATTGTGCCGCCTCCTCAGACGCCATGCCGATGGATTCGACCGCTTCGATAACCACCGTAGCACACAGCATCTCGTCTTCTATCATACTATAATCTACCCATTTGTCAACAATCTGCGCGTCAAATGGCACGTTTTCCATCGCAATTTGCTCCGCCGCCGCGGCTGCCTCCGCCTGTGCCTGCGCCTCCTCGCGCGGCGTCTTTGAAAGGCTTACCTCGATGTATTGCTCGCGCCTGAGCGTAACGGGCAAAAACGCACCGACGACCGGCTGGAGCACGACGCCGCGGTCGAAGGCGGCATAATCCGGCGCCTCGGGCCACGAAAGGCTTCCCACAGGCGTCGTCAGGGTATTGACGACGGCTTCCCGCCCCGTAGGCGTGCTCGTCACCTCGTAAGCGGGGATGGCCGCCCGGCCTTCGTACCAAACCCTCGCCAAAACCTGCGCATGCGCGGCGACCGGCTTCGTCTCGCCGCCCGCGGTGCGCTCCTCGCCCGCGACGATCACCTGGCCGCGCCGTACCGCATCCCCGATGCGCGCTCTCGCGGTACCTGCCGAGACGAGCAGCTGCGTGATGACCCCGTCGCGCGAGGCGATGATGTCGCGCACACCCCCGCCGTATTCCTCCGGCACCGCGATGCGCGCCGACACGCATTCCACGACCAGCGAAACACCCTGGATGCGCACGTCCACCCAAGAAGCGTCGTTCAGTTCGCGCGCAAGCTGCGCGCGAAGCGCCTGCGGATCCAGGCGCGCCTTGAAGCTGCCCACCCCTACGTCGCGCGCCGAAAGCAGTTCGTATACCTCCGTCGCAATCACGGCGTCCGCGCGTACGTCCACGCGCCAGATACAAAGGTTTACGGCCCATACGCCCAGCAAGAACACGGCCGCGGCGACCGTCAACATCGCGCGCCGCCTGAGCATGCGATAGGCGCGCCCGCCCGCGCTGACATGGATCACCTCGGTCTTCCAGCCGACGTGGCTGCAAAGCTCCTGCAATCTATCATAATCGCGCGCCGCGACGGTCAGCGTCATCACCTTGGGCGATTCACGCGAGACGTCCTTCAGCTCGATTTCCTGATCGAGCGCGCGCGCAAGCATCTTTTCAAGCGATAGCCCCTGCACGCGAACGCGCAGAAAGCCGATTCCATCTTTCACGTCTGTCCCTCCTACCTTTGGTAAAAGAGCTGCTCGATGTCGCCTTCGACGGTCAGGACGCTCGCGCGCAGATGTGCCAGCGTGAGCCCCTTTCCCTTGACGCACAGGATGCCCTCGCTGGTACGCACGCGCACGGTATCATCTCCGCATTCGAGAATTCCCTGATGGTTTTCCAGCGCCATATGGTTCATCCCCGAAAGCGTCAGCTTCGGCGTCCCCAGGACGACCTCCTCGGGCAGACCGACGCTGCGCATGGTCTTTCTGATTCCTTCCTTTGCGCCCTTCACAGCTCTCACCCCCGTACAGCCTATGCGCGCAGGGCGGGTTGGATGCAGTGCGCGCGTCAATCCGCGCGGCCTTCCATCTTTTTTGTCCCTTTTGCCGTCCGCCGCGCTAAGCTGTCGACAAAGGAGGGCAAGCCGTAAAATGGGCCCTCCCGGCATCTTTCGATTCCGGAAGGGCCCATCTGTTTACCGCTTATCGAACCAGCGTGAAGTACAGGATCACCAGTACGCCCAGCACGATTCGATACCATCCAAACACCTTGAAATCGTGCTTCTTGACGAAGGACATCAGGAACTTGATCGCAAATACCGAGACGATAAAGGCCATCAGCGTGCCCGCGAGCAATATCTGCGCCTCCGCCGCGGTGAAGGCCAGGCCGAACTTGAGCATCTTAATGAGGCTCGCGCCAAACATCGCGGGAATGGACATGTAAAAGCTGAACTCCGCCGCCGCCGGTCGTGCAAGCCCCAGGATCATCGCGCCCAAAATTGTCGAGCCCGAACGCGAGGTGCCGGGCACCAGCGCCAGCACCTGAAAGGCGCCGATCAGGATCGCCTGTTTATAGGAAAGATCCTCCAGGTCTTCCAGTCTGCGGCGATGTTTTCCGTGCCCATTTCTGTTTTCCAGCACGATGAAGAGGATACCGTAGCCGATCAGCGCCGCAGCGATGACGAACGGACTGTTGTAAAACAGCGCGTCGATCGCGTCGTCGAAGGGGATGCCGATGACCGCCGCGGGCACACTCGCCACCAGCACCTTGCCCCACAGGTTCATGACGTCCCGCTTCACCAGCCCCTTGGCCCGCGTCGTAAAGGGCCAGAGCTTGTTAAAAAAGAGCAGCACCACGGCCAGGATCGCGCCAAGCTGGATGACGACAAAGAACATCTCCTTGAACGCGTCGCTCGCGTTGAGCTTCACGAACTCATCCACGAGAAGCATGTGGCCGGTGCTCGAAATGGGCAGCCACTCGGTGATACCCTCCACCAGCCCCAGGAAAATCGCCTTTAAAATTTCCATCGTTTCCCGTCCTTATTTCCTTTTTGCCAAATGTATATGCGATAGCTTAAAATCCATCCACCTGCCACTGCACGATTCGTTCAGCGGCGAGCCCTTCGACGCCCCGCACGTCCGTAAGGCCGCAGACGGTTCCGGATACTGCCAGCATCAGATGCCCGGTGTGCTCCTTCACCCGCTCGCCGCAAGCGCCCGAAAGCACCGGCTCCGGCCCCTCGACCTGTGAAGCGCTAAGGCGCCGGGCGGCCTCGCCCAGCAGCGCGTAAAGCGAAGCCTCCTCGCCCGGCACACAGGCCGCGTCCTGAACCTTGAGGACGCCGTCTTCCACATGCACGTCCGCATAGGCGGCAACCCGACCGTTCTCCTCTAACACCAGCGTTTCCTTCCACTCGGAAAGCACCCACCGCTCCCAGTAGGCGCTTTCCCCGCGCCAGAACGAGAGCGGGAACTGACCCATGTACAGGTCGTAAAGCCCCTGCGCCGCGGGCAGATCCGCTCCCTCAAAGGCGCGCACTCGCTGCGCACCCGATAGCTCCGGCAGGCTTTCCAGCGGCACGCGGCGGTAAAATGTCTGAACCGGCGCAAAGCCGTGCCTGCCGTAATGGCTGGTGAGCACGCCGTAAAGGGCGCGCAGGTGCATGCCGCGTTCGCTCATGTACGCCTCCGCCATGGTGAGCAACCGTCCCGAGATGCCCTGCCCGCGATATTCGGGCAGCGTGCAGACCTCGCCGATGCCGCCCGTGAGCTGGGGACACCCCTCCAGCATCAGATAACGCGTAAAGACGCGCACGCTCGAAACGAGCCTGCCCGCGTCCTCCGCCACGAAGATTCCCCCGACGTCCGCCCAGGGATCTGTTTCAAAGTGCCGTCGAAAGTACAGCGGGCCCACCTCAAAGAGCTGGCCGCAAAGCGCATACCAGGCATCCAGTTCCTCCATCCGCAGCGTGCGAAGCGTCACTGCCATACCGTTTCCTCCTTTTATCGGGCGCTTTGGGGCGCCTCAGTTCCATTCGTCCTCTGCGTCCTCTTCCCGCTCAAAGGGCAATAACTCGCGCGCCTTTCCGCCCGGCAGCTCCTGCACGTCCTCCAGCCGCTCCTGAATCGT
The DNA here is from genome assembly GCF_900199405.1 of Beduinella massiliensis. Lineage (NCBI taxonomy): Bacteria > Bacillati > Bacillota > Clostridia > Eubacteriales > Beduinellaceae > Beduinella > Beduinella massiliensis. The sequence continues at coordinate 1,528,068 of NZ_LT963430.1, read as the reverse complement.
GCGCGTCTTGCGCGCCGCATCCTCGATGGAATCGGAGGCCTGGCGCAGCTTTTGCTGCGTGCGCACGAGCAGCTCGCTGAAGTGCGAAAACTCCGTCTTGACCGCGCCGAGCAGCTTCCATACCTCGGCGGATTGGCGTTCGATCTGCAGCGTGCGAAAGCCCATTTGCAGGCTGTTGAGCAGCGCGGCCAGCGTCGTAGGGCCCGCTGTCACCACGCGGTATTGGTTTTGCAGCTGATCGCACAGCGCGCCCATGCGAAGCACCTGCGCATAGAGTCCCTCCGTCGGCAAGAACATGACCGCATAATCCGTCGTATAGGGCGGGGCGATGAAGCGGTCGTGAATCCGGCGCGCGTGCAGGCGGACGGACGCCTCCAACGCGCGCTGCGCCGCCTCGATCACGCCGCCGTCCCCGCTGTCGCTCGCGTCGATGAAGCGCGTATAGTCCTCCTGGGGGAAGCTGGCGTCGATGGGCAGGTATACAGGCAATCCGCCGCCGGTTCCCGGCAGCACCAGGGCGTAGTCCACAGCCGCCCCGCCTTCAGGTTTTACCTGAACGGCTGCCTTGTACTGCTCCGGCGCGAGCATCTGCTCCAGCAGCGTACCCAGGCGCACCTCGCTCCAGGAGCCGCTCACGTTCACGTGTGTCAGCACCCGTTTGAGGTCGCCGACCCCGCTGGCCAACGTCTGCATCTGCGAAAGCTCCTGTGTCACCTGCTCCAGCCGGTCGCTCACCAGCCGGAAGGACTCCCCCAGCCGCCTGTCCAGCGAGCCGGAAAGCTTTTCGTCCACCGCCTGCCGCATCTGCTCCAGCTTCTGCTCATTTTCCTGGCGAATGAGGGTAAGCCCGCCCTCCAGCGCCGCGCGCACGCGCTCGATGCGCTCTTCGTTGCTGCTCAGCTTGTCGTCGAGCACCTGCGTGATGCGCTCCATCTGCCCTTCATAGGCTTCCAGCTTTTCGCCCACCGCTCGCTGCATGCGCTCCATGCGCTCCTCGTCCGTGCGGCTGGCGGCGCGAAGCTGTCCCCCGAAGGAATCGAGCTGTCCCTGCTGCGTACGCGCCATTTCGCCCATCATGCGCACGAGCGAATCGTTCACGCCGCGCACGTCGTCCCGTATCTCCGCGCGCTGCTTCTCCTCGCGCTCCGCAGCCCCCTGCGCTTCCTTCTGCGACTGCTCCCGCAGTTCCTGCGACAGCGCCGCAAGGCGCTCCTCCATCCGGCGCGTCTGTCTGCGCGAAAGCAGCCACAGCGCGAGCAGCAGACATAGCGCCGCAAAGGCCCCAATCCCCAGTACAGCTTGATGCCCCGCGAGGAATGACAGCACAGCGTTCACGTTCAGCAACCCCTCTCTTGGCGCCACCGATTCTGAGCGGTGGCAATCAGGCATAAAATAGAGTATAATAGATAGAGAAACCGCTCGGCGCATCCGGCCCGTGGGCATGCACCCCAGGCAGACGCCCTTTTCGGCCTACACATGTATGGGAGGTAAGATCATGGAAAGACGTACGCGGCGCCCCGAAAAAGCGCCTGAAAACAACACAAGCGAAGAGGAGAAGGACGAACGCCGGGAAGCCGCGCAAAACGCCGCGCAGCGGAAAATGCGCCTGCTCATCATCGGGCTCTTCGTCTGCATCGTGATCCTGACGATCGTTCTGTGCGCGCTGCTCCTCGCCCGGCGCGGAAATCCGCAGACCGTGCAGCCGCCGGCGGAGAGCACGCAGGCGCCCCTTGCCTACGACGTCACCGCGCCCTTTGGGCCTTCGGACCTCACGCAGGAGCAGATGCAGCGTGCAGTACAGGAGGGTTCCTACAAACTCGCCGCAGGCGAGGCCGGTCCTCGTGGCATATCCATCGGCGATTCGCTGGACACGCTGCTCGCGCGCCTGCCCATTCATTACAGTGAGGACATGAACGACGACATGGCGGTGCTCTACTCCGCGGGCAGCGGCACGGAGGGCGATTCGGACGTGATTCTTCCGCCTTACGGCATGCTGACCGTCGCTTCGGACATGATCGAAATCACACTCGTCGCGCCGCTCACCACCTACCCGGACAACGTGGGCGCCTGCTACGTGAAATACCCGAACGTCTGGTGCCGCTACACCGTCAATCCGGAGGACAACGCCATCTCCCAGATCGCGCTGGGCGCCGGCAACCTGTAAATAAAGTAAAGGAGCGCCAAAGGCGCTCTTTTTTTATGGCGAACGCCTTAGAAGATCGCGTCTACAAACTCGGAAGCGTCGAAGGCCTGCAGGTCGTCAATCCCCTCGCCCACGCCCACATAGAGAACCGGCACGTTCAGGGCATCCCGAATCGCTACGGCAATGCCGCCCTTTGCGGTGCCGTCCAGCTTCGTAAGCACGATGCCGGTGATGTCCGCGACGTCGTTGAACTCCCTGGCCTGCGAAAGGCCGTTTTGGCCCGTGGTCGCGTCGATGACGAGCATCGTGCGCACCTCAGCCTCCGGGTACTCGCGCTCGATGATGCGCGTCATCTTGCGCAGTTCCTCCATGAGGTTCTTCTTGTTGTGCAGCCGTCCCGCCGTATCCACGATCAGCAGGTCCGCCCCGCGGCCCTTCGCGGACTGCACCGCATCGTACACGACCGCCGCGGGATCCGCGCCTTCCTCGCGGCGGACGAGCGGCACCTGTGCGCGGTTCGCCCAGATTTCGAGCTGATCGGCCGCCGCCGCGCGGAACGTATCCGCCGCCGCCAGCATGACGGTGTGCTGCGCATCCTTAAAGCGCAGGGCGAGCTTGCCGATCGTCGTCGTCTTGCCTACGCCGTTGACGCCCACGATCAGCATGACCATCGGCCACTTGAGCGGTGGACGCGGCATGTTCATCTTTTCCTTGAGGATGTCCTTGAGGATGTCGTGCGCACGGTCGGCGCTCTTCGTCTTTTCAGCGGCGACGCGGCGCTTGAGCTCCTCGATCATCTCGTCCGTCGTCTTCATGCCGATGTCCGCCATGATGAGAATGTCGGTGAGCTCCTCGTAAAAGTCGTCGTCGATCTCGCGGGTCGAAACCACGAGCTGATCCACCCTGCCCGCCAGCGAATCGCGCGTCTTGGTCAGTCCCTCTTTCAGGCGCGCGAAAAAGCCTTTTTTCTTTTCTTCCGCCATGATTTTCCCTCCTTATTCCATATGGTCGCTCAGTTGTACGCTAATCATGCGCGAAACGCCCTTTTCTTCCATCGTCACGCCGTAAAGCGCGTCGCAGCGTTCCATCGTCCCCTTGCGGTGGGTGACGACGACAAACTGGGTGTTCTGCGCAAATTCCTTTAAGTAGTCCGCATAGTAAGAAATGTTTGCGTCGTCCAACGCCGCCTCGATCTCGTCCAGAATGCAGAACGGCGTCGGTTTGAGGCGAAGCATCGCAAACAAAATCGCGATTGCGGTCAGCGCCCGCTCGCCGCCCGAAAGGAGGCTCAGCATCTGCAGCTTCTTTCCCGGGGGCTGCGCCACGATCTCGATGCCGCAGTTCAGCACGTCCGAGGGATCCTGCAGCTTGAGCTCCGCCCGTCCGCCGCCGAACAGGCGCGTAAACGTCTCGCCGAAGAAGACGTTCAGCTGGTCGAAGTTCTGCTTGAACTGCCTTTCCATCTTCACGAGCAGCCCCTCGATGATGCCCTGCAAGTCCTCCTGCGCGCGGGTCAAATCGTCCCGCTGCGCGCTCAGGTCGTCAAAGCGTTCCCGGCACGCGCGGTAGTCCTCCACCGCGTTGACGTTGACCGAACCCATCTGACGAATCTCGGTGCGGATGACGCCGATGCGCTTTTCGCTGTCCGCCAGTTCAAAGCCCTCCGTCCTGAATTCCAGCGCGCCCGCGTAGGTCAGCTCGTAATCCTCCCAGATGCGCTCCTGCATTTGAGAAAGATCGCTTTGCGCGCGGGAAAGCTGCAGCTCCGCGCGGTGGTGCTTGTCCACGTCCTGCGCGACGGATTCGCGCAGCGCGTCCAGCCGCTCCGTGATCTCGCGAACCGCCTGCTGACGCTCCTCGCGCCGCCGCTGTGCCCGCGCAAGCGCGTCCTGCGCCCCGTTCAGGCGCTGCTGGCAGTCCTGCTGATCCGCCTCGCCCTGCGAAAGCTGCTCCGCAGCTTCCTTTCGCGTACGCAGGCTCTCTTCGCGGGCGCGCGCGTTTTCCTCTCTGCGCGCGCGCAGCGTCTGCTGCTCGTTTTGCAGGCGCGCGCTGTCGCGCCGCAAAGCTTCGATCTCGCGCTCAAGCGAGGCCAGCTCCACGCGCTGCGCGGTCACCTGTTCGCGCAGGCCATCCACCTGCGCGCGCGCCTCGCTCTGCACGAGCGCGAGCTGCGCCGTCTCCTGCTGCATGCGGGCCGTGTCCTGCTGCGCGCCATCCTGACGCTCGGTCATGCCCGCAAGCTGTTCGCCGATGTCCGCGAGGTTGTCGCTGATCTGCTCGCGCATCGCCTGCGCCTGGCGCATGCGCGCCTCGTGCTGCGAAAGCTCCGTCTGCGCGGAAGCTACGCGCTCCTGCTCGCGGGCGACCGCGATCTCTTCCTGATGCAGGCGCGAAAAGAGCTCCGAGCGCAGGCGCTTTTCTTCGCTGCGGGACTGCTCGATCTGCTCCAGCTCCTGCCTGATCTCCTCGATCTGCTTCGCGTTCTGGGCGATGAGTGCCTCGTGCTCGGAAATCTCGCGCTCGCGCGAGAGCAGGCTCGTCATGCGCGACTGCGAGCTGCCGCCAGTCATCGATCCGCCGGAGTGCATGACGTCGCCCTCCAGCGTCACCAGGCGGAACGCCTGCCTGCCCCGGCGCATGATCTGAATGCCCGCGTCCAGATCCTTCGCGATGATCGTGCGCCCCAACAGGCTCTCCACGACCCCGCGGTACTTCTCGTCGTAGGTAACCAGCTCCGACGCCACGCCCAGACAGCCGGGCATCGACAGCACCTGACGCTCGGCGGGCGAAAGCACGCGGCCGCGTACGCTCGTCAGCGGTAAAAACGTCGCCCTTCCATAGCGGTTCTGGCGCAGGTAGGCGATCATGTCCTTGGCGACGTATTCATCCTCGGTGACGACGTTTTGCAGCGCCCCGCCGAGCACCGCCTCGATGGCGCGTTCGTATTCCCTGGGCGCATGAATCAGCGTCGCCACGACGCCGTGCACGCCGCCCTTTTTCTCGCCATGCAGCAGCACCTGCTTGACGGCGTGCTGATAACCCTCGTAATCGCGCTCCATCTCGCGCAGCACACGCAGACGCGAGGACAGCCCCTGCTGCCTGCCCGATAGCTCCTGAAGCTGGTTCTTCAGCGCCTCGCCGCGCTCGCCGTGCGCGCGCACCTTGACATCGAGACGTTCCGCCTCGTCCTGTAAGTCGCGCAGCCCGCCATCCACCGCCGAAAGCGCGTCCTTGGCGGCCGACAATGCTTCCTGCAGGCGCGCCTGTTCCGCCTCCATGTCGCCCTTTTGCGACAGCGATTCCTCCAGCCGCTTTTCCAGCGACTGGCGCATGGTCGTCAGCCGCGTCTGCGTCGTGCGCACATCGGAAAGGCGGTTCATCGCGTCGATGATCGCCGCCTTGTGCGCGTTGAGCGTCTCCTCCGCCTCCTCCGCGTGCGCCTGCGCCCCGAGCAGCTCTTCCTCCAGCGCCGCGAGCGCTGCCCGGCCCTCGTCCAGAAGGCCGCTGCGGCTGCCCTCGTCGCCGGTGCTGCTCTCGGCCAGGGTACGCAGAGCCTCCAGGCGCTTGTCCGCCTCGTCGACCTGCGCGCCTAATCGCTCTTCGTCCTGCTGCGCGTGGGCGATTTCCGCGCGCAGGACGTTGTTCTCGCCTTCGCGCGCCTCCAATTCCCGCGTCAGGTCGAGCACCTGCGCGTGCGCAGCGGAAACCTGACGATCCAGCTCTGAAACAGCCTCTTCCTGCTGGGCGCGCTCCTGCGTGTTTTCCTGTGTGCGGCGTTCCCCCTCGGTGATCGCCTCCTGCAGGCCGTCGATCGTCTTTTGCAGGGCGTCGATGCGCTCCTTCGCCCGGTCGGATCGAACGACGAACGCGTTCAGCTCCAGCCCGCGCAGCTCTTCGCGCAGGGCAATGTAACGCCGCGCCGTCTCGCTCTGCTTCTGCAGGGGTTCCAACTGTGCCTGCAATTCCTCCAGGATGTCCTCGACGCGCAGCAGGTTCTGGCGCGTGTTCTCCATGCGCCGTTCCGCTTCGTCCTTGCGCACCTTGTACTTGACGATGCCCGCCGCTTCCTCAAAAACCTGACGGCGATCCTCCGACTTGGCGGAAAGGATCTCGTCGATACGGCCCTGGCCGATCAGCGAATAGCCCTCCTTGCCGATGCCGGTATCGCGAAAGAGGTCGATGATGTCGCGCAGGCGGCAGGCCGTCTTGTTGAGCTGATACTCGCTCTCGCCGTTTCGATAGACGCGCCGCGTCACGCACACCTCGGAAAAATCCACCGGCAGGGCGCGGTCTTCGTTTTCAAACGTCAGCGATACCTCACAGTAACCCAGCTTCTTTCGCTTCTCCGTGCCGCCGAAGATGATGTCCTCCATGCGGCCGCCGCGCAGGCTGCGCGCGTTCTGCTCGCCCAGTACCCAGCGCACCGCGTCGGATATATTCGATTTGCCGCTGCCGTTCGGCCCGACGATCCCCGTGATCCCCTGGTCAAAGACGATCTCGGTGCGATCGGCGAACGACTTAAAGCCGTAGATCTCCAGTTTTTTCAGCCGCAACCGCGTTCCAACTCCTTATCGCTTTTCCTGCGTCAGGCGTTCCAGCGCCTGCTGCGCCGCCTGCTGCTCCGCGCGCTTCTTGCTCACGCCCTCGCCGCGCCCAAGCAGCTCTCCGTCCGCGCGCAGCACCTCCGCCGTGAACACGCGCGCATGGGGAGGCCCTTCCTCCGCCACGATCTGATAGCGCGGCACGGTTTCACCCGCCGCCTGCAAAAACTCCTGAAGGCGCGATTTTGCGTCGCGGTCCTCCTCTTCCTCCGGCTCGTAATCGCCCATCATCCGATCCACCAGCGCAGCGGCGGCTTCCATGCCGCCATCCAGATATACGGCCGCCAGCACCGCCTCCATCGCGTCCGCGAGAATCGAAGGCTTCTCCCGCCCGCCGTCCAGCTCCTCGCCGTGATCGAGCAGCAGCGCCGGGCCCAAGCCCAGCCGCCGTGCCGCAGCGGCCAGCGTCGCCTCGCGCACGAGCAGCGCCCGCCTGCGCGTAAGCTGTCCCTCCTGCATCTGCGGATAGCGCGCATACAGCACGCGGCTGACGCAGATTTCGAGTACCGCATCTCCCAAAAACTCCAAGCGCTGGTTGTCCGGCACGTGGTGCTGCAGGGCATACGACGGGTGGGTCAGCGCCTGCGCCAGCAGCTTGTCGTTCCGGAACGCATAGCAAAGCGCCCGGCTGATCGTCTCCGTATCCATAGCTTCCTCCCATTCACAGGGGAAAGCATCAGCACTGCCGCCCGCTCTGCGGGTTGCACTGCTCATGCTTCCATCTTTCCAGGCAGCCTGCGGGCGCGGGCATAATCTGCCCGCGCCCACGGCAGCGCGTCACTTTTTGGCTTCGATGTACTTGACCAGGTCGCCGACCGTCTTGACGGTCGCGATCGCGTCGTCGTCCACGGTGATGTCAAAGTCCTGCTCGATGTCCATGATGAGCATCATCACGTTCGCGCTGTCCGCCTTTAGGTCCTCTTGAAGGCGCGCCTCCAGCGTCACCGCGCTTTCGGGCACCTTAAGCTGACGGACGATCATCTTTTTGAGTTCTTCAAAGACCATGTGAATGACCCCTTTCTTAATTTTCCTTATTTCTGTTCCTGCTGCGCGTCCTGCGCGAGCACGAGGTTGGTGACTTCACGCCCGATGATCTCGACTACCCGGCCCTCGACCATCTTGCGCGCCTGACGGATTGCGCAGAAGATCGCGCGCGCGTTGGAATTGCCGTGCGCCTTGACGACCGCGCCCTCCACACCCAGCAGCGGCGCGCCGCCGACCTCCGTGGAGTCCATGGAATGCTTGATCTCCCGAAATACCGGCTTGCAGAGCAGTGCGCCGATCTTTCCGCGCAGCGAGCCCATCAGGCCTGTCTTGATCATGCCGAACATGGTGCCCGCCATACCCTCGGTGTACTTGAGCACGACATTGCCCACGAAGCCGTCGCAGGCAAGCACGTCCACCTGACCCGATAGGATCTCTCTTGCCTCCACGTTGCCCGCGAATTGGTACGGCTGCCCCTGAGACATGAGCTCGTACGTCTTCTTTGTCAGGTCGTCGCCCTTTTCCGCTTCTTCGCCGATGTTGATGATGCCGACCTGCGGTGCCTTCACGCCCATGACCTTTTCCATGTACACGCTGCCCATCAGGCCGAACTGCACCAGCCACTCCGGGTGGCAGTCCACGTTCGCGCCCGCGTCGATGAGCATCAGCGGCTTCTTAGGCGCGGGCAGCACGGGCGCGAGCGCCGGGCGCTCGATGCCGTCAATACGGCCGATCTTGAACATCGCGCCCGCCATGATCGCGCCGGTCGAGCCTGCGGAGACGAACGCCTCCGCCTCCTTCGCGCGCACAAGGTTCATACCCACCACCAGCGAGGACTGCGGCTTTTTGCGCAGCGCCATCACGGGGTGCTCGTGCGTGGTGATGACGTCCGGCGCATCGACGATCTCCAGCCTGTCCGCCACGTCGGCGTACTCGCCCAGGCAGGCGCGAATGTCGTCCCTGCGCCCGACGAGAGCGATTTCCACGTCCGGGAAGGCGCGCAGCGCGTCGATCGCGCCCTGCACGTTGACCGCCGGTGCGAGGTCGCCGCCCATCGCATCCACAACAATTTTCATTTTTCGTCCCCCATTTTCAAGGTATCGCTTTATTGTATCAAATTTTACCTCATTCTTCAAGCGTATACCGGGCGCGCGCGCCGCCGATCAGCTTCGGGCGCGCATAGGCCATGACGAGGTTCGCGTGCCCCACCGTGTGAAAGGGCGCACGCAGCGGTACGGCGACGCGGCGCAGGTGCATGCCGATCAGCGTGTCCCCAATATCCATCCCCGCATCCGCAGAGACGGCTTCCACCAAGATGGGGTCGCGCAGCATGCGGTAATAGGCTGCGCCGCAGGATCCGCCCGCTTTCGGATAGGGAACGGCCATCACCTCTTCCAGACCGCGAATCTCTGCCTGCCTCCGCTCGATGACGAGCGCGCGGTTCAGGTGCTCGCAGCACTGTACGCACCCGGCAAGCCCATGCGCCTCACAGGCGCGCAAAAACGCCTCGGCGAGCACCTTGCCCATCTCCGGGTCCGAGTTCTTCCCAATGCGTCCGCCGCAAACCTCGCTCGTCGAGCAGCCGAGCACGACGAGGCTTCCCGCAGCCAGACGCCCCTGCTCCGCCAGATATGCGACGGCCTCTCCCACTTCCCGGGCGACCTGCGCGCGCAGTTCCTCTGTTTCCATCCAAGACGCTTCCTTTCTCGTTTTCCCAAAGCAGGCGCACACGCGCCTTACGCTTCCGGCTTCTTTTCCGCCCGTGCGAACGTGTACGTGCCAATGCCCACGGCGATGGCCAGGTTCAGCGAGTCGATCGCAGCGCTGTGAGGGATCAATACGCTCGTGCCCATCCGCGCAAACGCGTCCGGCAAGCCGGACGCTTCGTTGCCGAAGACCAGCGTATAAGGATACTTCGCCTCAGGAGCCGCCTCCCCCAGCGGCACGGCGCCCGTGAGCATGAAGGGATAGAGCGCATGCTCCGGGAACTCGGCGCGGTACGCTTCAAAGTCGTCGTAATGCTGAACGCTCATGGAAAAGAGCGCCCCCATCGACGCGCGCACCACGCGCGGATCGAACAGATCCACCGCCGGGCGGACGATCGCAAGCTGCTGGAAGCCAAAGCCCAGGCAGGTGCGCAGGATCGTGCCGAGGTTTCCGCTGTCGGACGGATGGTGCAGCACGATGTGCGGCCGCTCCCGCGCAAGGGGACTCTCCCGCTTTTCAAAGACCATCGCCGCGTAGCAGTTGTCCTTATGGGCAATCCGGGCAAGCGCACGATCCGCCGTCTCCACGCGAATGCCCGCCGCCTCGCTCTCCTGCACGAGCCGCCGCATCCCTTCGCTGCTTTCGCCCGCGCTGCTGACCAGCAGGCGCAGGCAGCGCTCCGGACAGGCATGCAGGCACTCCATAGAGGGAAAGATGCCTGGCGCATAGGAATAGGAAAGCGAACGGTCGTATGTCTCGAGCTTTGGCATGTGCGTTTCATCCTCATCTTCGTATTGAAGGCAGGCTCAGCCTGCCGTTTGAACACGCGTTTATTGTATCAGAAAAGCGTCCGCAGCACAATGGGCGCACAGGTAAAAACGCGGGCCGCGCACAGCGCGCTTACGGCTACAGGCGCTTCTTTAAAAACGACGAAAAAAGACTGCCTTGCGGCAGTCTTCTTTTTTCATCTTAGTAGCGGCTCTGACGGTTGCGCTCAAAGCAATCGCGGCAGTAGACGGGCTTGTCGCCACGGGGCTGGAAGGGCACCTGCGTGGTGCAGCCGCAGCCGTCGCAAACGACTTCGTACATCTGGCGCTCCGGGCGGTTGCCGCCGTTCTGAGCGCGGCGCGCAGCACGGCAGTTCGGGCAGCGGCTGGGCTCATTCTGGAAGCCCTTTTCCGCGTAGAAAGCCTGCTCGGAAGCAGAGAAAACGAATTCGGCACCGCACTCGCGGCAGGTCAGCGTCTTGTCCTGATACATAATAAAAAACCTCCTAAATTTCTTGTGCCTCACCCGATGCCAACCCTGATGTGCTCCAGACGGACTTCCGGTCATCGAACGAAGCGATAGACGAAGGAGGCCTTGAAATACGAACCGGGTAATACCTTGGTTGAGGTCCAACGCTGACATTATAACACGTTTCTCCGGAAATAGCCAGTCTTTTTTTTTAAAGAATGTGCCAATTTCAGCCAAACGCCAAAAATCGATCAAATTCGGCAGGATTCGGCAAAATGAGGTCGAATGTAAACAAAAAATCGTCCACGTTCGCGTCGGTTCGTATCTGTCCGCCGAACGAAGAAGGAGCTATCGTATGAACTATGTATCGTTGGGGCAGCGCATTAGAAAGAAGCGTCAAATTCTCCACTGGACACAGGCACAGCTGGCGCAGGCCGTAGGGCTGTCCGTTTCCTTTCTGGGCCATATCGAACGAGGGAGCCGCAAGGCCAGTCTGGAAACGCTGGTTTCCATCTGCAATGTGCTCGACATTTCTCCGGCTTATCTGCTCGAGGAATCGCTCACCATCACGGACAAGACGCCGATGCCTGACGCGCTAAGCGACCGTCAGCGCGTCGCGCTCAATCAGATCGTTCACTATCTGGACGTTTGGAACGAATCCGGTTCCAAATAAAAGAAAGCCGCCTTATCGTGAACTGTGCCAAGTGCAAAGGCCAGTTCATTGCAGGGCGGCTTTTTGATACCATGAAAAAACGGCGCAGCTTTGGCTGCGCCGAAAATGTTTGCACCCCTTTTGACAGAGCGCTTTTTATTTGAGCTTGATGCCGCAGATTCTGCCGGTCGATGTGCCCACCACGACCATATCGTTGTAGGCGGCGGGCGATCCGACGATCGGCGATCCCAACGCTACCGTCGACAGGGTCGAACCCGTGAAGCCGTCCATCAGGCGCAGCGTACCGTTCGTATCGCCCTGGACGATGTAGCCCTTGCCGTCGGTGGTGTAAACCGCGGTCGGGGACGAGTACGAGTAGGCGTCCAGCGGCTGATTCCACAGTTCCTCGCCCGTCAGCTTGTCCAGCGCGATGACAGAGGCCATTTCCTCTTCTCCGGTCTGGTTAATCGTATAGACCACCATGTCGCTGATGTCGCCCTGACCGACGACCGGCGAGGACATCGCGCCTGCCGTGTTGTCGCTGGAGTATTTGCACTTGATCGTGTACTCCCATTCCAGCACGCCCGTCAGCGCGTCATAGCGGCGGATCGAAACATCCCCGCTGCGCTCGCGCTTTTGAATGGTGTTAGCCGTATACAGCGCGATGGTTCCATCGCCCTCGTCTTCCAGCGCGACCGTCGAACAGGTAGCGTCGGTCACGTCTACCGCCCACAGGCACTCCATGGTGTTCAGGTCCACACACTGCAGCACGCCCAGATTGTCCGCAAAGTAGGCGTAATTGCCGTACATCGCCACGCTGCTCACGATGCCCTGCGTGCCCTTGAGATTGCTCTTATAGCGGTAAGCGACCGTCTCGGGATCGATCTTCAGCGTACCCTCCGCGAGGTCAAACTCCGTGTTGAGACCGATCGTGTAGAGCAGGCCGTTTTCCCCGGTATAAACGAGGGTGTTCGAATCACGCTCCAGCAAGGCGGAGCTGTCCACCGCTCCGCTGGACACATTCGCCAGCGCGTTGCGCCCGCTCTCAAAATAAATCTGCGTCTGATCGATCAGGTTGTACACGCGCATGCCGATCGTGCCGGTATTGCTCCGAAGCTGGGAAATGCCCTGGCCCGCAAACAGCATCGGATAGCCGCTCGTGTCTACCGCCGCGGTCGCGCGGAAGGGATAGCCCAGCTCGATCGGGTCGCGGGTAGGCTTGCCGTCGTCCAGGTCGAGGAAGTAGATTTTGCCGTCCATCGCAGGCAGGATGACTTCCTTGAGCCCGGTGATCGACTTCTTGGAATCCTTTAGGTTCATCAGTTCGCGGATTTCCTTGTGCCACTTGACGATCAGCGGCTGACCCGTCCAATCCGAACCCTGATAGATCGTCTTGCCCTCGCCCGCAACCATACCGGTCTTGCTCGACCATGCGAGTTCCAGCGTCTCGTCGCTGATATCGGCCGCGCCAAAGGAAGCGTTCTGGCGCATCGGGCCATTGCGGAACGTCAGCACCCCGTCCTGGCGTCCGTATTCCTCAGGATTGCCCATGGAAATCTTCTGCGACGCGCTCTCCTGCTCCGCGCCGTTTGCGATCACCGACGTCGTCATGGCGAGCGCTTAGACGGGTGTGTCGCTGCCTGTGAATTATGTGTGGTGGTGGGTGTTGTGAGGGGGAGGAGGAAGCGTCGGGGTCGGCACGGGGGTCGGAGTCGGCGTGGGCGTCGGGGTTGGCGTGGGTGTCGGGCTCGGCGTCGGCGTGGGTTCCGGCGTCGGCTCAGGGGTCGCAGTCGGTTCCGGCGTCGGCGTCGGAGCCGCCGTCGGCTCGGCGGTCGCCGTGGGCTCTGGCGTCGGCTCAGGGGTCGCAGTCGGTTCCGGCGTCGACTCGGGTTCAGGTTCCGCTGTCGGCAGCGCAGCCGCCGGCTCCACCATCTGGGGCGGCAGAACCATTACGGCCGTCGCCGCGCTCTGCGTATCCTCCATAGCCCAGGCGGCATCCGAACCCGCATAGGCAAGCACGGCGCCCTCGTACGCTTCGTCGAACGTTACCGGAATCTCCCATACATAATAATCATCTGCCCAGGCATCTCTCACCTGGAATGTCACGCCATCCTGCGGCACGAGCGCAATCTGCTCGCCCTCATTGTTGACGAGCTGCACCCGGGAAGCATTTCTAGAGGTTTTTACCGTGAAGACGACCTGTCCGCCGGCGTCCACAGTCTGCGGCTCGGCCGTCAATTCAAACGCCGAATACGCGGACATGTCGTCCTGCGTGGTGGCAAAGCCCACCCGTTCGAGCAACGAATCGCGCAGTTCGGGCATGAAGAACCAGCCGCAAACGCACAGCGCCAGCAGCACGAGCAGCGCAATCAGCACTGCGATCAGGCAGCCCCTGCCCTTGCCGCGGCGGGGAGGCTGCTCGTCCAAATCCGGCTCGTCCTCAAAACCGTCCGTCTCGTCGAAGTCATAATCCATGCCGTCCATGGCATATCCTTCGTCGTCCGGATCCAAACGTTTTGTCGCCCGAATGCCGGGCGGCGGCGTACGGCGCATCGGCGCCGGCTCCTCGTCCCTCGCAGGAGGCTCTGCGGATGCAGTCTCCTTCGGCGGATTTATCTCTGCGTCCGGCTCGTCCAGATTTGGACGGCGGCGGCGACGACGGCGCGGCTCGCCACTTTCCTGCTCTTCCTGCCCGGCGCGGTCGATGTCATAGCCTTCGCCAAACTGATCGTTCAAAATCGTTACACCCCTTTTCTGATTTTGCCCCCGCGCAGGGAGCGAAAACGCTCCGTCCGGTGCTGTATGCGCCCCGGCGGCGCGTATAGCAAAACAAGCGGATCATACTTCATTTATTATACAGAAGGAAACGGAAATACTCAACGTTTTTTTCATATTTCACGGCCATTTTGACTTATTTCGCCATTTAAAGCGCACGGCTTCGCCGCTTCACATTCTCCCAGATGCGCGCATACATTGAAATGGACCATCGAAAACAGAATACCATGGAGGGATTAAGCTATGGAAAACCCATCTCCGTTCGATCTTTTGCAGGGCGCAGCAGTCCCCTTTTCCCAGCTTACCGATACCCAGCGCTTTGACCGCTGGCGTGAGATTCAAAGTATTTCACCGCGTCAGCAGCCCGTTTCGCGCGATGCCGACGTGCCTGCGTCTAGGCAGGAAGCTCCCGCGCCCGCGGCAGACGAACGTCCTGTCCCGGCGCCAGAACCCGAAGCAAAGGCCGAAACCTCCGAGACGGAGCCGGAGCAAAGGGGGCAGCGTCCCGCCCCGGCGCCGAAGCCTCACAGGAATTATTATGACAGTATCATTCAAAAACATACACTCGCAGCCAATCAAACCGTCTTCATACCCGTCACAAAGCCCTGAACATATCCGGAAGCAGAAAGACGCCGTCCCTGTGCGCAGCCCCAGGCGCCAGCGGCAGGGGCGGCCACGCTGCCGCGCGAAAGGTCTGTCCCGTCAAAATGCCGTCCTGATAGATCAGTTCTCTGCGCGCATCCGGCGGAGCCGGAACGCGCACAACGCCTTCATCCGAACGCTCGGGCGCGGTTTTCTCTTCTATTATATAGTGCTCTGCGGAGTCCGCCGTCTCCTTCGTGATTTTTTCCTGTTCGCGTGCCTCCCGTACCGGCTCGTCGGCATGCGGAGCATATGCCGCGCTCAACCGCGCGCGAATCGCCAGCGCGCTTTGTGTGCAGCCCCTTAAAAACCCCAAAGCGGCGATTTGTCCGTCCGTCGTGCAAAGCGCAAGCCCCTGTGCGTGCGAAGAGGTAACTTTCTCTGTCAGCGTCCCCTTTTTTGCGCTCCAAACGCCGACTCGCCTTGTGCGTTCCCGCTCTATGAGCACGACGTCGAGCGTCTGTCCGCCCAAGTCCTGCGTACACCGAATATCCAGCGCAATCTTACTGTCCCTTTCCTGCCAGACGGCGGCCCCGCATGCAGTTCCGTCAGGCCGTCTGATCGTCACAATCTGTCTGCAATACGTCATGTCGTCCTCCCTCCGCCGCAAAGCGGTCAATTCCTTTTCCCGCCATGCTTATGCCAAACGTTCACATTTTAGCGCTTGATCTTCTCCCGCATGAAATGATATAATAAAATGACATTCCGTATTCTCCGGCAGGATGCCGTCTCTTCGTATTATATAGGAGGCTTTTCGTGAAACGATTTTTCATTCTTTTACTCGCGCTGTCGCTCCTGCTTGGTTGCCTAACCCCTTCGGCCCTTGCCGCGCCGGAGATTCTCTACACCGGCGTAACCCTCAAAAGCCTCACGCTGCGCGAGGCGGAAAGCGCGGAAAGCGCCGCGGTCGGCGTCCTGAAGGAAAAAGAGCGCGTCGGCATCATCGATTACTCGCCTGAATGGCTCCATATTTATAGCGAAGACAAAGGCGAGGGCTACGTCAAACGCCAAAACGTCACGGACATTAAACCGTTGGATCCGGAAAACACGCCGCCCTATGGCGCCGTGCTGCACACCCAGGTGGCGACAGTGAAGACGGAATCGCCCGTTTATGCGGCGATGGATTCCACCGCAGAGGCCCTGTGCACCGTGACCCCCGGCAGCCGCATCTCCTTTTGGTACATCGAGGACGGCTGGATCGTCATCCCCTATCAGCGCAAGATCGGCTATCTGCCCGCCTCGGCCATCGAAAACCTGGAACCCATCGCACCCAGCGCCGAATATGCCGAAAGCGGCGACATTCTCGCCGCCTTCACCAGCTTCTATAAGGTCAAGCAGACCGAGCTGAACAAAGGGCGCATGGTCAATATCGACGTAGCCTGCGACTACATCTCCATCGACATGGAACCTGGACAGTCCTTTTCCTTCAACGGCATTGCCGGCCCCTACAAAAAAGCCCGCGGCTATCAGGCCGCCCCTGTATTGATCGACGGCACCACGATGCCCGGCTATGGCGGCGGCACCTGCCAGGTTTCCACCACCCTTTACAACGTGCTGCTTCAGCTCTGGGACGGGATTACCATCATCCACCGCCGTCCGCACGGTCCCGGCGGGGCGAGCTATGTGCCTCACGGCGTGGACGCGGCGGTCGGCAACGAAAAGCTCGACCTGATCTTTCAGAACGACTATGCCTTTCCCATCCACATCGACGCCAGCGCGAAGGACGGAGCGCTCTTTATCGCCATCCGAAAGGCCTGACATTCAGATCGCGGACAAAAAGCCGTCTTTGCAAAATGCAGAGGCGGCTTACCCTATATTATAGAAGCTTTTCCTTTAAAATGGCGTGAAACTGCCCACCGCATCGCGCGAGCTCGTCCAGCACCGCGTCGATGCCCGCTTCCGTCTTGGTCCAGTTGTCGCGCGTAATCCCCTGTGCGCTGACCGGGCAGACGATGAATTCCGCGTCCGGATACAGCGTCTCGTAGTACATGAGCGCGCGGCGGGCATGCTGCTCCTTGCAGCAGATCATCGCGCTGCGCACCTCAATGCCCAACGCATCGGTCACCCGGCGCGAATAGATCGCGTTTTCATACGTGTAGGTCGCCTGATCCTCCCGCAGAATGGCGTGCTCTGGAACGCCGCCGCGCATCAGCACGTCGCGGTAAAACACCCATTCGCTCTCATAAGGGCCCGGATATTCCGCCGCCCGCGACTGCGGCCCCGGAAAGCGCCCCAGCGTCACGCTGAACCGCCCCGAGGGAAGCAGCAGCGGCGCGTAGCCCTCCCGATACATGCGCGCGCCCTGAAGGGCGGTTTCCGCATAGGGACTGCCGGGCAGAAAAGCGATGTCTACCGGTCGCGGCGCATGGCGCACGAAGATAAAGTCCGTGATCTCCTGAACATAACGCAAGCGCAATTCTCCTCTCCCCGTCACATTCGGCCCATGCGGCGCATTCGCGCATTCAGGATCACGTTCCCCTCAACGGAGGCGGCGGCCTGCGGGACGAAGCGCCCGTCGAAGAGGCGGCGATCCGCAAAAGCCCGGACATCATCGCACCGGCAGAACAAAAGCCCCGTTAGCGCCAGGAGCAGCGTAATCAGCGGATTCGACATTCGACTCATCCTTTCAATCGGTTCGGGATAAAGAAAAGCCCGCTTCGCACAGTGGCGAAACGGGCTTGAATAATGCATCAAAGCCTATTATGCGTTCCTGTGCAAGCCAAAAAGTGCGTCGGACATCTCCGCGCACATCAGGAACATTCGCATCGAGTGAACGTTAAAGCGCATGGATTCGTCCTCCCTTCGGCTTGCTTTGCTTTAGTTTAGCATCCACCGGCGCGCCTGTCAACCGGGAACGAGCGATTTTAAAATTTTTCTAAAATTTTTATGCGTTTCTTTCTCTGCGCCTTAAATAGAAGCAGGGTTTGCGGAGCGACTAAATCAACGCCTCACGAACCACTTTTTTGCAATTTCAGGGGTTGACAACCCGCAAAGACGTGGTGTAGCATAATGCCCATCCACCGCAGCCGAGCAAAAGCACAGGGAGTTGAGCACATGGCAAGCAAGCAGGAGGCGTCTTTGAGTCCCATCATGATCGAGATTCAGGGCGTCAGAAAGGTCTATCCTTCGCAGGCCGGCGATGTCATCGCGCTGGACGGCATCGACCTTTCGATCCACAAGGGAGATATTTACGGCATCATCGGCATGAGCGGCGCGGGCAAGTCCACGCTGATCCGATGCATCAACCGTCTGGACGCTCCGACGGAGGGCCGCATCCTCATCGACGGCGAGAACATCCTCACCATGAACGAAAAAGAGCTGCGCAAGATGCGCCGGACGGTGGCCATGATCTTTCAGCAGTTCAACCTGCTGATGCAGCGGACGGTCCTTCGCAACGTCTGTTTCCCGATGGAGATCAGCGGCGTGCCTAAGGCGCAGGCCCAAAAACGCGCAAAGGAGCTGCTCGAAATCGTCGGGCTTGCGGAAAAGGCGGATGCCTACCCCGCGCAGCTCTCCGGCGGTCAGCGCCAACGCGTCGCCATCGCCCGCGCGCTCGCTACCGACCCGAAGGTGCTGCTGTGCGACGAAGCCACCAGCGCCCTGGATCCGATGACCACGCAGGCCATCCTCTCGCTTTTGCAGGACATCAACAAGCGCCTGGGCATCACGATCGTCATTATCACGCACGAAATGGCGGTCATCCGCCAGGTCTGCACGCGCGTCGCGATCATCGACGGCGGCCGGATCGCGGAAAAGGGCAACGTCCGCGAGGTGTTCGCCAATCCCCGTACCGCGGCGGCCAAGCGCCTGTTCCGCACGACGAGCGAAGAAGAGCTGCCGCCCGGAAAGCGCTGCCTGCGCCTGATCTTTGACGACAACCGCACGTACGAGCCGGTTATTGCGGGCATGATCCTCGCCTGCGGCGTGCCGGTCAACATTCTCTCGGCAAACATTCAGTCGGTCGCAGGCCAGCAGCGCGGGCAGATGCTCGTGGAACTGCCCACGGACGAGGACGGCGCAAAGCGCGCGGTCGAATACCTGAAGGGCCAGCAAATTACCCTCGAGGAGGTGAGCGCGGATGACTTGGCAGCAACTATTGTCCATGATCGGTAACGGGCTTTGGGAAACGTTTTATATGGTGCTCTTTTCCACGCTGCTCTCCTACCTCATCGGTCTTCCGCTCGGCGTTCTGCTGGTGGCGACCGAAAAGGATCACATCCTGCCGAACGCGCCCTTAAACCACGTTCTGGGCACGATCATCAACGTGCTGCGTTCGGTTCCTTTCCTGATCCTGATGATCGCGGTCATCCCCATCACCCGCGCGATCATGGGTTCGGCCATCGGTTCCAAGGCGACCATCATGCCGCTGACCATCGCTGCCTTTCCCTATGTCGCCCGAACGGTTGAAACTTCGCTTAAGGAGATCGACCGCGGCGTCATCGAAGCGGCGCAGTCCATGGGCGCAACCCGGCTGCACATCGTGCTCAAGGTGATGATCCCGGAGGCCATGCCCTCCCTCATCAGCGGGGCCGCCACCGCGACCACCAACATTTTGGGCTATTCCGCCATGGCCGGTGCGATCGGCGGCGGCGGCCTGGGCGCGCTGGCGATCAATTACGGCTACTATCGCTACAAGACCGACATTCTGCTCATCGTCGTGGTCGTGCTGGTGCTGCTGGTGCAGATCGTCCAGCTGATCGGCACGCGGGGTTCCCGCCTGGTGGATCACCGGTTAAAGTGAGCCATCGGCGTCTCAATACGGCAAAATCGATAGAAAAGAAGGAGTGTACCCCTATGAAAAAGCTGCTTTCGCTCGTCCTCGCCCTTGCGCTCACGTTCAGCCTTTCCAGTTTCGCCTTCGCCGCCGAAAAGATTCGCGTCGGCGCTTCCCCCTCTCCGCATGCCGAAATCCTCACCGCCGCGAAGGCCGCGCTGCTCGAAAAGGGATACGACCTGGAGGTCGTGGAGTTCACCGACTACATTCTGCCTAACACCACCACCGAATCCGGAGAACTCGACGCGAACTACTTCCAGCACCAGCCCTATCTGGACGATTTCAACGCGCAGAACGGCACGCACCTGGTGAGCGCCTTCGGCGTGCACGTGGAGCCGATGGCCGTCTTCGCTGGCAAGGGCGACACCCTTGAAGCCCTGAAGGACGGCGCGACCATCGCCGTGCCCAACGACCCGACCAATGAAGCCCGCGCGCTGCTGCTGCTCGAAAAGCAGGGCGTCCTCACCTTGAAGGAAGAGGCCGGCATCACCGCCACCAAGCTGGACATCGTGGAGAACCCACATAACGTGAACATCCTCGAGGTCGAGGCCGCGCAGCTTCCGCTCATGCTGCCGGACGTGGAGTTTGCGGTCATCAACGGCAACTACGCGCTGGCCGCCGGCCTGAACCCGGTAAGCGACTCCGTCGCCATCGAGGACGGCTCCTCCCCCTACCTGAACGTCGTGGTCGTCAAGGAAGGCAACGAAAACGCTGGCTTTGTCCTCGCGCTGAAGGAAGTTCTGCAAAGCGACGCGATCAAGACCTTCATCGACGAAAACTACAAGGGATCGGTCATCGCCGCCTTTTAATTCAATCTTCTCCACCAGAACGGGTTTACGCCCGTTCTTTTTCTTTTTGTTCTCCATATTTCTCGTTTCTAACCCATATTTTAAAATTTCTTGCTCCACTCTTTTATTTCTTTTCGATTCGTTCAAGGCAGCGCATTGCAGCTTGCCGTAGGTTTCGTGCAGCTTGCCCGCGACCACCTTGCGCTCGCAGGCCGCATATGCTATCCTTTTTCGTGAGGTGAGCGCATGAAGCTGACGGTTGAGCAAAACTTGGATATACGGGAGACGGAAATCATCATACGCTGCGCGCTGATAGACGACAGGCTGAAGGCCCTGCTCGAGCAAATCCGCCTTTACGGCTTTTCCATCACCGCGCGCAGGGAAGGCAATCTGATGCAAATCGCCCTGGAGGACATCTTTTACGTCGAATCGGTGGATGACCGCACATTTCTTTACGTCGAAAGCGATGTCTGGGAATGTGACCTGCGGCTGTACGAGCTTGAAAACCAACTCAAACACACGGCGTTCGTGCGCTGTGCAAAGAATTGCATTCTGAATACGCAGCGCATACAAAGCGTGCGCGCGCTGTACAACGGGCGTCTGGAGGCGACGCTGCAAAACGGCGAGCGCATCGTCGTCACGCGCCACTACGTGCCCGCCGTCAAGCAACGCTTCGGGCTGAAAGGATAGGTCGTTATGTTTAAAGACTATTTTATCCGTGTCTGTGTGTCCTACACGGTGCTCGTCCTCGTGCTTTCGATTGCCTGCCTACTGCCACTGCCCGTGCCTTACCTGCATTTTTCTCCCGCCGCGCTTTTGTACCTGCTGGGCATGAACACAGCCATTCAGTGCGTCATGTTCTTTACCGACCGCCTGCCGGTTAAGAGCATGGCGGGTCAAATCCTGGTCGGATTGGCGGACGTGCTCCTCTGCGTTTTCCTGCTGGGCAGGCTCTTCGGGCTGTTCGAGCTGAACCTGTTTACGCTTTTGATGGTTTTACCGGTCGTTTTGATCGTGACCCTGAGCGTTTACGGCTTCTTTTTCTGGCATGCGAGCCGGGACGCAAAGGCTATCAACGACGAAATTCAGAAAAAGCGGGGGGAAAGCCATGAACGCGATTGACATAAGCGGCCTGCGCGTGCGCTACGGCGCACTGGAGGCTGTACGCGGTATCGACCTGCACGTACCACAAGGAGCGCTCTTCGCATTCTTAGGGCCCAACGGCGCGGGAAAGTCCACGACGCTTTCCGTCCTGTCTACATTGCTCGCCCCGAGCGCAGGTAGCGTCTTCGTGGCGGGGCATGCGCTCGGCCGGGAGGACGACGCTATCCGCCGCGCAATCGGCATCGTCTTTCAGCAGAGCGTGCTCGACGACCTGCTGACCGTCGAGGAAAATCTTCGGTGCCGCGGCGGGCTCTACGGTCTGCACGGCCGGGCGCTCGCGCTCGCCGTACGGGACGCGGCGGCGGCCGTCGGCATCACAGATCTCCTGTCCCGCCGCTACGAGCGCCTCTCCGGCGGGCAGCGGCGGCGCGCGGACATCGCCCGTGCGCTGGTCGCCGCGCCCTCCCTGCTCATCCTCGACGAGCCGACCACCGGTCTCGATCCCCAATCCCGCGGAGCGGTCTGGGAAGCGGTGCGTGCGCTGCAGCGAGAGCGCGGCATGACCGTGCTGCTCACCACGCACTACATGGAGGAGGCCGCGCAGGCAGACGCGGTCAGCGTCATCTGCCGCGGCCGTATCATAGCCGAGGGTACGCCCCAAGCACTTCGTTCGCGCTATGCCAAGGATGCGCTTGTGCTTTACCCGAACGACGGAGAAGCGCTTCAAAGCGTCCTTCGCGAAAGGAATCTGCGCTTTGAGACGTGCGGCCGGGCGCTCCGGCTGGAGCTTTCCAGCACGCTCTGCGCTATTCCGCTGCTTCAAGCGCTACGGCCGCTGCTGTCCGCGTTTGAGGTCAGCTCCGGCACGCTGGACGACGCCTTTGTGCATCTGATCGAGGGAGAGGAGGCGAAGTACGATGCTGCTCCTGCTAAAGCGTAACATCCTGCTCTACCTGCGCGACCGCGTGGGACTCTTCTTCTCCATGCTCTCGCCGCTGATCGTGCTGCTGCTGTACGCGCTGTTCCTCTCCCGCTCGCTGGTGGACAGCCTGCCGCCGCTTCCCGGTGCAAAGGCCCTGATGGACGTATGGATGATCGCCGGTCTGCTGAGCGTTACCAGCGTCACTTCCACCTTCGGCGCGCTCTCGCAGCTCGTAGATGACCGCAAGCGCCGTATCCTTTCGGACTTCGCGGCCTCCCCGCTCACGCGACTGCGCCTGGCGGCGGGGTACGCGGGCGGCGCCTTCGGTGCGGGGCTGCTCATGACGGCGCTGTGCGCGGTCTTTGGAGCGGTCTATCTGTACGCCGCGGATGGACTGCTGCTCAGTCCTTCCACCTGGTTGGCGGCTTTACCGGCTGCGGCGGCCAGCGTCCTATGCAGCGCCGCAGCTGCTCTGTGCTTCGCGCTGTTCCTGCGTACCACCTCTTCCTATGGGGCGCTGCAGACGCTGCTTGGCACGCTGATCGGGTTTTTGATGGGCATGTACGTCCCCATCGGCGTGCTCCCGTCGGGCGTACAGGCGTTTATCCGCTTTTTCCCGCTCTCCCACGGCGCGGTGCTGCTGCGCAAGCTGCTGCTCACCCCGCAACTCGACGGCTGGCCGCAGGCCGTGAAGGACCTGTTCAATCTGGAGTTGGGCTGCGCGTACCGCTACGGGGACTTCGTCATGCCTGCAGCCGGTCACGCGCTCGTGCTGACCGGCTGCGGAGTTGGACTTCTGGCGGTGTGTGCGCTGCTCCTGCGGCGCAGAAACGCCGGCCTATAGAACGCTTGCAATTTAGGCCTCCTTCCGCTATACTGGGCGTAGCAAAAAACGCCGCAGATGCGAACGGAGGTCTTTTTATGGGCATTCACCAGATCGTATCAAAACGTCTTAAACCCGTGGAGACGGCGCTGTCCGCCGTGCCAGGGCTCGACGCCATGTTTCATCAGTGCTTTCTCAACACGCTGGAGACCACCTATCAGGAGAAGGAAGACGGTCTGCCCTTCATCATCACGGGCGATATCCCCGCGATGTGGCTGCGCGATTCCATGGCCCAGGTGATGCACTACGTGCGCTTCGCGGACGAGCCCGAGGTTGCGCGCTTCATCGAGGGCGTCATCGAGCGCCAGATGCGCTGTGTGCTGATCGACCCATACGCCAATGCCTTTAACGGGGAGCCCAACGGCGCGAAGTGGGCCGAGGACGAGCCCCCGCAGGGGCCTTGGATTTGGGAACGCAAGTACGAAATCGACTCGCTCTGCGCGCCGCTGCACCTTGCCCACGTGTACCGTCAGGCGACGGGTTCCACCGCCTTTTTGACCGAGACGTTCCACAAAGGCATGCGCGCCATCGTGGAAACATTCCGCCGGGAGCAGTGCCACGCGGAGAGCCCCTATTATTTTATCCGCACCGACTGCCCGCCCTCCGATACGCTCACGCATGGCGGCCGCGGCACGCCGGTTTCGCGCACAGGCATGACGTGGTCGGGTTTCCGCCCCAGCGACGACGCGTGCGTCTACGGTTACCTCGTGCCCGCCAACCTGTTCGCCGCGGGCGTGATGGACGACGCCGCCTATTTCGCCGCCCTGCTCGAAGACGAGGCGCTTTCCAAGGACGCCTCCGCCCTGCGCGAAGACATTCTTACCGGCATCGCGAAGTACGCGCTGGTCGAGCATCCCAATCACGGTCAGATCTTCGCCTATGAGACCGATGGTCTGGGGCACTACACGCTGATGGACGACGCGAATGTCCCCAGCCTGCTGTCGCTTCCGTATCTCGGCGTCTGCAAGAAGGATGACCCGCTTTACCTGCGCACGCGCAGCTTTGTGCTGAGCCCGGACAACCGCTTTTACTACGAAGGTCCTTACGCCAAGGGCGTCGGCTCTCCGCACACGCCTGCGGGCTACATTTGGCCCATCGCCCTTTGCATGCAAGCGCTGACCTCCACCTCTATTCCCGAGATTGCCGGCCTGCTCGTGCAGCTTTTAAAAACGCACGGAGGGACTCACTTTATGCACGAAAGCTTTGATCCCGCAAAGCCGGAGTCCTTCACCCGCTCGTGGTTCGCATGGGCGAACTCGCTCTTCGGGGAGCTGCTCTACCGTCTGTACGAGGAGGGCACGCTCGACGAAGTGCTGAAGATCGTGAAGGAGCAGGTGCCGCAGGCGTAAGGGGCTTATCGATAAGCAAAGAACCGTTGGAGTGAATCTTCCTCCAGCGGTTCTTTCGCTTTCTGTTGTCTCTCCCTGTGGGCGGCTTACGACTCCTGCCAGCCCTTGCACACATCCACCCAAGCCTGAGCGCCGGAAAAACGTTCCAACTCGTCCAGCGTAAGTTCAATCGCGCTGTTTGAGCTGCCGCAGGCAGGATAGACCGTCTGAAACCGGCGCAGCGATTCGTCCAGATAAACCGGAATTCCCTCGTTGACCGCAAAGGGGCAGACCCCGCCCACCGCATGGCCGACGAGCCGTTCCGCGTCCTCGGGCGACAGCATCTTGGCCTTCATGGAAAAGCACGCCTTGAACTTCGCGTTGTCTACCTTGGCGTCGCCCGCCGCTACGACCAGAATGCAGCTCTCGCCGCTTAGGAACGACAGCGTCTTGGCGATGCGGGCGGGCTCACACCCGAGCGCCTCCGCAGCCAGCGCGACGGTCGCGCTGGAAACCGGGAATTCGAGGATACGATCCTCCGCACCGAATGCCTTTAAATACGCACGAACCCGTTCGATTGCCATGTTTTATTTCCTTCTTTCATGATTTATCCCTTCTCCGACGCACCGCATCGTCAAAAGCCCCCATAGCGTGCCCAGCCCATAGGCGATGTGTACCAGCGGAAAGAGCATCGGAAGCGCCGCGAGGCATAGCGTCCGATCTGCAGGCATGGCTGCCGCGGCCCGGATGCTGAAAAAGATGTCCGCCAACCCGTATACGAGCAGAAGCAAGCCCAGCGGCATCCATGCGCCGCACAGCGCCAGCACAGCGCCCGTCAGCAACGCCAGCACGAACAGTACAGGCACGAAGTGGCGCGGCGCAAAACAGCGCGGCGAAACGCGGATCGTCCGTCCGACCCAAAGTCCGTTTCCCCACTTTTGGCGAAGCTGACCTTTGAGCGAGGGGCGCGCGGTGTGATAGGAACAGATTTCCGGGCAGTAGCGAAAGCGGTATCCCGCCTGACGCATGCGGTAATGCATCTCGTTGTCTTCCGTTCGGCAGAGCCGCTCGTCGTAGCGCCCTACCCGGTCATAAACCGACCGGCGGTACATTGCATAGGCCAGCGTATCCACGTCGCGCGCCTCTCCCGCATTGCGAAAGGGCGCTGCCCCGCCTGCAAAGCGGGAGATGTCCAGCGCGGTCAGCACCGCCTGCCAGGGGGTTTTCGGCGCGCTGCCGTCCACGTGACCGCCGACGATGTCCTCGCCGCGTTCGATCGCGGCGACATTCTTCGAGATAAAGTCCTTGGGGATACGGGCGTGCGCGTCCAGCCGGACGAAGAGCTCGCCGCCCGCAGCGTCCAGCGCGATGTTGATGCCCGGCGCGAGCCATCGCTTTGGGTTGTCCAGCACGCGAACGCGCATGGGCGTGCGCGCCGCGAACGATTCCATGACCGCGCGGGTTCCGTCGGTCGAAGCGCTGTCTATCAACAACGCCTCCAGACGATCCGCAGGATAGTCCTGCTCCGCCAGGTCGCTTAGCAGGCTCGAAAGGCACGCCTGCGCGTTGTAGGCGACCACGGCAAAGCTGACGTAAGGCCTGTTCATGCCGTTTCCTCCCACTCCGCATAGCGTTTATCTCGCCTGCGCAGGGAAAGCATTCCCGCAGGCATGTAAAAGAGGAGCAGCAGCGCAGACACCAGCGTGCGCGCATGCCCCTGACGGCGAAGAAAACCCAGAAGCGCCGCCTGACAGAGCACCGAAAAGATCAAAAACGTAAAAAAACCCGCCGCGCCCCCCACGAGCAGCCCCACGCAAACGGCGCAGACCAACAAGAGAGATTCCAGCAGCCACATGCGCGTCGGCAGATCGCCGAGGACGAGGCAGCGGGCGCTTCCCGCCCCCAGCGCGCAGCGCAGCGCCTGTCCCTGTCCGAGGCGGCGGCGCGTGAATATCGTTCTCCAAAGGCCGCGCGCGTCCCGCACGCGGTCTTCGTGCGTAATCATCGGCACCGGGAGTTCGGCGACCGCTATCCCTCGCGCGCGAAGCCGCGCGTGCAGCTCCGCCTCCTCGCACGTTTCGACGTCAGGATTCCAGTTGCCGGCCTCCAGCAGCGCTTCGCGGGAAAGCATGACCGCCCCGCCGAACTCCGGCGCCGTGCGCTTTTCCGTGCAGCCAAAGTAATTCTCACAGGTTCCCACGACTGCGCCCTCCCGCAGGTATACGTCGCGCCGAATGCCGCAGGCGCCCGCGTATCCCTCCGACATCGCCCGAAGCCCGGCCTCCACGAAGCCCGGCGCCAGTACCATGTCGCCGTCCAGAAAGAGCACCTGCCCGCCGGCAGCCTTAAGCGCGCCGATGTAGCGCCCCAGGGCGGGCGTCGTCCGCCGCTCAAGGGGGAAAAAGCAGCGCGCCCCGAGCGCATGGGCTCGGGCGAGCGAGTCGTCGCCTGAATGGGAATCCACATAGATCAGTTCATAGGGAAGCGATCCTTCGAGGGCGGCGCGCACGCTTTCAAGGCAGCGGCTAATGCCCGCGCCCTCGTCTTTGCCGATCACGACCACGCTGACCACGCGCATCCTCCTCTCCCGTCGCTTCATAACATGTTCTTTATTATCGCACATCCGGCCATGCCGTGCAAGCCTCTTTTCCTTTCGCGCCGATCCCCCCTTGCATCCTCGTCCAAAAGAGGGTATCATGAAGCTATATGGGTCTCTAATCGCGTACCGATGAAGGATAGAGGGAAAAAACATGCTCATCGCCGACCTACACATACATTCCAAATACTCGCGCGCCACCAGCTCCGACTGCGTCCCCGAGCAGCTCGACCTTTGGGCGCGGCGCAAGGGCATCGGCCTGCTCGGGACGGGCGACTTCACGCACCCCGCCTGGCGTCAGGAACTGAAGGAGAAGCTGGTTCCCGCCGAGGACGGCCTCTACCGCTTGAAAGAAGATCTTCGCGTGCAGGCGGGCGCGCCGGACACGCGGCCGCGCTTCGTGCTCTCCGCGGAAATCAGCAACATCTACAAGCAGGACGGACGGACGCGCAAGGTGCACAACGTCATCCTGCTGCCCGGGCTTGAGCAGGCCGAAGCGCTTTCGCGAAAGCTGGAAGCCATCGGCAACGTGCATTCCGACGGCAGGCCGATTCTGGGGCTTTCCAGCCACGATCTGCTCGAAATCACGCTGGACACCTGTCCGGACGCCGTCTTCATCCCCGCACACATCTGGACGCCGCATTTTTCGCTCTTCGGCGCCTTTTCGGGCTTCGACACCATCGAGGCCTGTTTTGACGACCTCACAAGATACATTCACGCGGTGGAAACGGGTCTGTCCTCTGACCCGCCGATGAACTGGCGTCTGTCGGCGCTCGACCGATTCACGCTCGTCTCCAACTCCGACGCACACTCGCCCGCTAAGCTCGGCCGTGAAGCGAACCTGCTCAACATCGCCCCTTCCTACGGCGCGCTGCGCACCGCCATCGAGCGCGGGCGCTCGGGCGGCTTTGCGGGAACGCTCGAATTCTTTCCGGAGGAGGGCAAATACCACTTCGACGGCCACCGCGCCTGTAATCAGTGCCTCTCGCCGGAAGAGGCCGAGCGCGCGGACGGCATCTGTCCGGTCTGCGGAAAACGCCTGACGTTCGGCGTTGCGCACCGCGTGGCGCAGCTTGCCGACCGCGCGGAGGGCTATACCCCGCAGGGCGCGCCGCCCTTTGAAAGCCTCGTGCCCCTGCCGGAGGTAGTGGCCGCCTCCATCGGCGTATCCGCCGCCAGCAAAAAGGCGGTTGCCCGTTATCAGGCGCTCACGGAAGCGCTGGGCGACGAGTTCTTCATCCTGCGCAGCGCGCCGCTGGAGGACATCGAGCGCGCTGCCGGGCCTTGCGTCGCGGAAGGCATCCGCCGCGTGCGCTGCGGTCAGATTGAAGCCGCGCCCGGCTACGATGGCGTCTTCGGTCGCGTGCAGGTGCTCCGACCCGATGAAATCGAGGCGCTATCCGGCCAGCTCTGCTTTCTGCCCTCGGAGGAGACAAGGCGGCAGAATGCAAAGACGGAGGTTTCCGCGCCGCTCGCACCCTCGCCGAAAATCGCGTCCTCGCCGGAGGCCGCGTCCGCAGCAGCATCCCCCGCGCCGGAAGCGCCCAATTCGCGCCAGCAGGAAGCGATCGAGGCGCCGGAACGCGCGGTGGTGGTCATCGCTGGTCCAGGCACGGGCAAGACGAAGACGCTCGTGTCCCGCATCGCGCACCTCGTGGAGAACCTGGGCGTAAGACCCGATCATATCACGGCGGTTACCTTCACGAACAAGGCCGCGGGCGAGATGCGCGAACGCCTCGAAAAGCGGCTGGGCAAGCGCGCAGCCCGCGCCATGACGATCGGCACGTTCCACGCGATCTGCCTGCATCTGCTCTCAAAGGAGGACGCGACCGCGCTCGCGGACGACACACAAGCGCTTTCGGCCGCGCAGGAAGTCGTGAGCGCCCTCGCCCTCAGGACGACGCCCCGCAGGCTGCTTTCGGAAATCTCCCGCCGCAAAAACGGCCTCTCCTCCGAGCTTTCGGACGACGCATACGCGCTTTATGCGAAGCGTCTGGAGGCGCGCGGGCTTCTCGACTTCGACGACCTGCTGTTGCGTGCGCTTTCGCAGGATGTGCCGTCCGCGCACAAGTCCTTTACGCATCTGCTGGTCGACGAGTTCCAGGACATCAACCCCGTTCAGCGAAAGCTGGTGGATGCGTGGAGCCGGAAGAGCGAATCGCTCTTCGTCATCGGCGACCCCGACCAGTCGATCTATGGCTTCCGCGGCGCGGACGCGGGTTGCTTTGATCGCTTTCTCGCGGACCGGCCGGAAGCGCGCGTCGTCCGCCTCCTGGAAAACTACCGCTCTACCCCGGAGATCCTCAAAACCGCGCTGCCCGTCGTGGAGCGCGGCGGCGAGACGCGTACGCTCGTGGCTATGCGCCCCTCCGGCGAGCGCGTGCGGCTTCTGACGGCGGCGGACGAGTTTTCACAGGCGCTGTTCATCGTAAAAGAAATCGGCCGCATGGTCGGCGGCATCGACATGCTGGATGCGCAGGAGCAGGCGCGCGCGGGCTCCGGACGCAGCTTTTCGGACTTCGCCGTGCTCTACCGCACGCACCGTCAGGCCGAGATGCTGGAGATGTGCCTCAAAAAGGAGAGCATTCCCTATGTGGTCACGGGACGCGACGCCACGCTCGAAGACGAACAGGTGCTCGCTTGCATCCACTTTTTCCGCCTTGTGCGAAACCCGCAGCTTTGTACCGAAGAGGAAGCATCCCTTCTGCCGCGCGTAAAGGCCTTCGCGCCGCGCCTCAAGAAGGAAAAGGCGCGGAGGCTGATCGAATTCTGGATGCTGGAAGAGGGCATCGCCGCCTCCCCCGCGCTGGAACGTCTGCTCGGCATCGCCTCGCTGAACGGGGACATGGACGCCCTGCTCGATGCGATCGTCCTCGGCGGCGAGGCCGACGTTTCGCGGAGCGGCTCGAAGGCCTATACGCCGGACGCCGTGCACCTGATGACGCTGCACGGCGCAAAGGGCCTCGAATTTCCCGTCGTCTTTTTGCCAGGCATAAACGACGGCGTGCTGCCGCTCTCCATGCCGGGCCGCGAGAGCGATGAGGCGGAGGAACGCCGTCTGCTCTACGTCGGCATGACGCGCGCAAGGGAAGAACTGCTGCTGCTCACCTACGGGACGCCGTCGCCTTTCCTCAAGGACCTGCCGGGGGTATCCCTGCGCTGCGAGCGGGCGCGCACGGTGAGCCGTCCCTCGGAGGGTAAACAGCTCAGCTTCTTAGGATGAGGGAGGAAAAACCATGCTGCTTTCCGTCATCGTCCCTTTTTACGGCGTGGAGCGCTACATGAAATCGTGCCTCGAGGCGCTCGCTTCCCTGCCCGGGGACGGCGTAGAGATCCTGCTCGTGGACGACTGCGGCCCCGACCGCAGCCGCGCCATCGCGGACGAATTTGCCGCGCGCTATCCCTTCATGCGCGTGCTCGCGCGCAGCGAAAACGGCGGCCTTTCCGCCGCTCGCAACACGGGGCTGGACGCCGCAAGGGGCGACTTCGTCTTTTTTCTGGACAGCGACGACGTGCCGGTCGCACAAAACCTGCTGCCGCTCTGCGAGCGCATGCAAAGGGAACGGCTCGACGTGCTCAAGGCGCGCTTTGAGGCCTTCGACGACGAAACGGGCGCGGTCGTTCCCGGACCTACGCCGCCCGAAACGGATGTGCTCACGGGCGACGCGCTGTTCGCCGCCCAGTGCCGTGCAGACGTCTACGAGCCCATGGTGTGGCAGTGCCTCTACCGGCGCGCTTACCTGATAGAGCGAGGCCTGCGCATGGCCGACGGCCTGCTCTTCGAGGACGAGCTGTTCCAGACCCCCGCGCTGCTGCAATGCGCCCGCGCGGCGATGAGCGTTCTTACGCTGGTGCGCTATCGCCAGCGGCCCGGCAGCATCATGAAGTCCTTTACAAAGAGCGCCGCCTGGTGCGATTCGTACTTCACGATCTGCGAGCGGCTCGACGCGCTCGCGGAGGGTCTGCCCCCAAGCGACGGGCAGCGCATGCTTCGGCGGCGCATCGGCCAGATCGCGCTTTCCGTCGCAAAGAACATCCCGGCCTACGGCCTTACGGGCGAAGTAAAGGCTAAAGCGATCTCCTTTTTAAACCTGCACTACGCGACGCTTGGCGAATACGCGCTCAAGAGCGGCGACAAGCAGGTGCGCCGCCAGGGCATGCTGCTCCTGTTCAGCCGCCGTCTCTTCCTACGGCTCTACGCGCGCCTGAGCGGGCGCTAAGGCGCAAGCGATACGAATACATTCAGAAAGAAGGCCGCCCCGTGCTTCAAAACTTTCTCTTCAGCCTGAACGTCTCCCTGCCGATCTTTCTCCTGCTGGCCCTGGGCTGGGTCATCAAGCGCTCCAACATGCTGGACGACTCCTTCTTTTCCAGCGCGAGCACGCTCGTCTTCAACGTAGCGCTGCCCGCCAAGCTGTTTTACGACACGGCGACCAGCGATTTTTCCCAGTTCAGCCCGACGTTCATCCTCGTGTGCATGCTGGGCACTACGGCCTTCTTCCTGTTTTCATGGGCCATGGGCGCGCTTCTGCTCAAAAAACATCCCGAAAAGGTGGGGGCGTTCGCGCACGGCGCCTTCCGCGGCAACTACGTGTACATCGGTTTTGCCCTGATGCAAAACATCCTGGGCACCAGCGTCATCCCCCTCTCGGCGACGCTCGCCAGCGCGTTCGTGCTGCCGCTCTACAACGTGTACGCCGTCATCCTGCTGACTGTGACGGGCCGCACGGGGAAAAAAATCGACGTAAAGAACATCCTGCTGCAAATTGTGAAGAACCCCATGATTCTGGGCATCGTCTGCGGCTTCCCCTTCGCGCTGCTGCACGTGGAGCTCCCCTTTGCAATCACCAAGTCGCTGGCCTACATGGGCAACCTGTGCACGCCGCTCGCGCTTCTGGTCATCGGCGCGAGCATCCAGTTTTCCGAAATCGCGCACGACATCGGGCCCATCCTCGGCGCCTGCGCGAACAAGCTGGTGCTCCAGCCCGTGGTCATGGTCGCCATCGGCCTGCTGCTGGGGCTTTCCAATGAGCAGCTGCTCGTGCTCTTCATCCTGTTCGGCGTGCCCGCCGCGGCCAACGTGTACATCGTCACCCGCAAGATGGGCGGCGACGCGGAACTGGCCTCCGGCATCATCGTCGTCTCGGTGCTGCTCTCCCTGCTCACGATGACGGCGGGTATCTTCATCCTCCGCACGATGGGCATCGTGTGACGCCAAGGCAGCGAAACGCCCCGGCAAATTGCATGCCGGGGCGTTTCGTCTGCCCTTACAGTTCCTTTAAGTCGTGTACCATGATGTATTCCTGCTCGTTTTCAGAGACGACGCGAAATCCCACGCTCCTGTACATCCGCAGGGCGTAGTTGTCCTTTTGCACCGCGAGCGATGCGCGCGCGGTGCCTGACTCCTTGAGATGCGCGAGCATCGCGCGCATCAGCGCCGTGCCGATGCCCCTTCCCCGATAAGCGGGCAGCACGGAAATCGCAAATTCCGGCGTATCCCCGTCCACACTGCCATAGCCCTCGATATTCCGAACCCAGACCGCGCCCATCACCGCGTCGCCTTCCTGTGCCACGAGGCAGTAATCATCCTTTTCCCCGCCAAAATCTTCGATGTATACGCGCAGCGCGGGTTCCAGCACGACCTCGCGCGGCAGGCGCGGCTCTCCCGCCCGCTGAAAGATCGCCTCGTACAGGAAGCTTTCCAGCAGCGGTGTTTCATCCGGACGCATCCGACGAATTTGATACTCCATATACACTCCCGGCAAAGCCCGTTCTTCGCAAGAAAACCGCTTTTACATCCTATGCGCTTTTACATCTCTTCTCGTAAGAACGCATAAAAGTCCAGCTCCGCCCGCTTGTCCGCATCCGATATGCCGCCCACCGTAGCGGCATAGAAGACGAACTCCTCCTCGCCGTCCAGCGAAAGCATCTCGTCCACAAAGGGCGTCTCCACCGCAGCGATCGCGCACGCGCCCAGTCCAAGCGCGGTCGCCGCGATGTACAGGTTCTGCGTGATGTGCCCCGCGTCGATCAGCGCTACGCGATGGGCGTGGATGCCGTAGCGCCACTCCGCGCGGTAGGCCACCATGCTGTAGTAGAAGACCACGGCGGCCTTCGCGCCCCAGCGCTGGCCGCAGAGAGACTGTGTCAGCGTCTCTTCCTCCTCCCCGGGGATGGGGCCCAGATACTCCACCGCGTGCTCCAGCGGCAGGTAATGATAAAGCCCCGGCGCAAGGCCGTCCACGAGGCGCACAGCCATGTAACACTCGAATTCGTGGCGCGCGCCGCCGCAGGCCACCGTGCGCAGCGTCGCGTAACGGTTGCCGCGAATGCCCTTCACGCCCTGCTGCGCCCACAGCAGGAAGGACAGCTGCAGCAGCGTCAGCTCTTCCCCCGTATAGACGCGGTGACTCGTGCGCTCAGCAATGACACGGAGCAGGTCGTCCTCGTGCTCCAGATCCCCAAACGTGCGCGGAAGCGCCGTCTTTTTCCCGCCCATCGCCGCCTTGGCAAGCGGCGGCTGCGGCAGACGCTGTTGCTGGTCGGATACAAAATCATCGTCCGGCGGCATCTTCATGAAATTACGCCCTGTTTGAATCAGATCGCGAATTGTTGCTTCGTCCATACGCTCATCCTCCTATAACCTCCTGAATCATCGCGTCCAGCGCCTCACCGTCCACCAATTCGATGCCGTTGCGCTGCGCATAGTCAATCGCCGTGCGCGTAAAGCTGCTGGTCGTCACGAAGATCGCACCGTGCGCCTCGGCGTCGATCATCGCGCCTTGGAGCTTTTGAATCTTCTCCCGTCCCACGTGAAGGCCCGGGCTGTACAGCTTGACCTCCACCACGTAGAGCTTGCCGCCGCGCTTCATTTCGATGTCCCTTCCGCAGTCGCCTGTGCGCTGCGTCACATGCACGCGGTATCCCCTGCGGCGGTAGACCTCCGCGACGTAGCGCTCAAAGTCCGTAGGCCGCCTGCCGTACCGGCGCAGCAGCACGTTCACGTCGTCGCGCGCCGTGATGCGCTCGCGCCGGGGCCAGGTCAGGATCAGCGCACCCACGAGCAGCGCCGCGACGACGCAGGGGAGCAGCCAGTTAAACCGTAAGAACAGCGCCACGGATACCGCCGCGCTGACGATTGCGAGGAGTATGCGAATCATGACTTCTTTACTGCTTCCTTCAGCCGGCGCACGGCGCCCGCCGGCAAATGCAGCGCGCGCCGAAGCGCCCGCTCCGCCCTGCCCGGCGGCGCGAGCAACGCCTCGACCCGCGCGCGGCTGAACCCTTCTCTATCAAATAATTTAAAGAACTTGTCCCGCTTCGGGTGCGGCTTATAGGAACGAACCAGAGGCGGACAGAACGGCACGTTGCGCGCCGGGTCGGTCGCCCGACAGATCACTTCCTTCTCGAGCGCCGCAAAAGCCCGCTCGCCCTTCCCAGTATTCGTGAATACCAGCGAAAGTCCGCGATCGTCGTCCAGGTCGGGCACGATCACCTGGGCGCCCCACATGTCGCCCAAGGTGATGTCCCCCGGGCGGCGCTCGCCTACGTACGGACAGTCGTGACACGAACGGCGCAGGTACAGGTCGCTAAGGAATCCCCTCATGAAAATGTCCTCCGTCTGCCCGGCCGCGTACTCCGTCCCATCCGCGAATGCCGCGACGACCGAAAAGTCCTTCCAGCCTCTGCGCTTGTCCCGAAAGACGTAGCGCGTCACCTTCGCGCCGCGTTCCGCCTCAAGCATTTTGACGTAAGCGGCAAACACCGCAGGCGAGGGCGTCCCGTGACACACGATGTCCACCGTCAGCAGGTTCTCCCGGTCGCCATCTAGCACCGCATATAATCCGGCGATCTCGCAGGGCGTCCCCGAAAAAAGCACCGGCACGCCCGCGTCGAGCAGCCGCGCGGCCTGATGATAGGCGCCGTCCACGTCGCTTTGCACGTATTTGGAGCCGCGCAGGGCGCCGAGCGCCGTCTCGTCCATCACGCCGACGTGGCTGACGCGCAGCTCTTCGTCCATCGCCGCGCCGAATACCACACCGCCGCGGCGGAGCACTCCCCGTGCGAGCTGGGTAAAGATGCCGCCGCTGGAGCTCGCCTCGCGCACGGCCTCGTCGTCCGTGCGCGCCGCGTACGCGGGATGCGCGCCGCGTGCCTGCGCCCTCGTGGCGGGGCATCTGCGCTCGCAGAGCCCGCAGTCCACACACGCTTCCGGATCGATCGCCGGGTACAAAAAGCCCTCCGCGTTGGGCTGCATCGCGATCGCGCCGCGCGGGCAGAGGGCCGCGCACGCGCCGCAGCCGCAGCACCGCTCCATGTCCTTCAGCACAGTGCTTCTCATGCGCGCACCCTCCTCAGCAGCTTTTGCACCGTCTTTTTTTCCTCCGCGTTCATGCCGACGCAGTACATCAGCGGCACGTAGCACGCGCAGATGAGCAGAATCCGCACGAGCAGCGTACCCCAGCCGCCGATGGGCATGAGGAACGTCAGCGCGCCCACGCCGCCCAGCAGCGCCAGCGCAGGCAGGATACCGCGCAGCGTCTCCCTAAAAAAGCGCGGAATGTTCAGCCCGATCATCTTGTAGTAGTACCAGTTGATGATGCCCACGTTGCCGATCAAAAGCGAGAGCACCGTACCCGCAGCCGCGCCGACCGGCCCGTAAAGCTTCGCGAGCACGATGGAGACCGCGACGTTCAGCGCCGCCACACAGACCAGCACCACCGAGCGGAACGCGTGCCTGTTCATCGCCTGCACGATGGAAATGCCGGTGTTTTGAAACAGCGGTATCGTGAGCGCAAGGATCAGCATCGTCGCGATCGCGTAGGACTGGTCGACGTCCGCGCCCATGGAATCCCCCACCCAGCAGGCGAGAAACTGATGCCCCACGGAGACGAAGCCGACCACCAGTAGGCCGATGATCATCAGCTGAATGCGGCCGATGCGGATCATCATGTCGGTCAATTCCTCCATCGAAGCCCCACGCACCACCATCTGCGTCGCCTTGGGCAGGAACAGGCCTGAGAGCGAGCTTGAAAACTGCATGAAGTACTCGGCGATCATCGTGCCGATGGTGGTGACCGTCACCGTCGTGGTCGTATAGAGGATGCCGATGATCGTAGAATCCACCTTCCAGTACATCTGCTCCATCAGCATGTTGAGAAAGATGAACGCGGAATAAGTGGTGATTTCCCGGAGAAGGGGCTTGTCGAAGTCGAAGAAGCGGATGCGCACCCTGAGCTTTATCAGGGCATATCCGAACTGGATGAGCGTGAAGAGAAGATTGAGCGCCGTGTCCAGGATCACCATGTGCAGCACGTTGGCCCCCAGCGGCAGCATGACGACCAGAATGATCGCGCGCAGCACGACGCGCACGATGGAAAGCGTGCGCATCAGCACAAAGCGCTCAAAACCGGCCAGCACGCCTGGGAAGACGTTCATCACCAGCGAGAGCGTCATGTTGAACACGAGCAGCAGGAACATGGGCTTGGCGAGCGCCATGTTCTCCGGGGTGAAATTGGGGAAGATGCTGGGCAGGAACGCGTAGCACACGCCGCCGGCGAGCAGCACCACCGCGCCGATCGCCAGGTACAGCGACATCGCCATCCCCAGGAATCCCTCCATCTTGCGCTTTTTGCCCTCGGCGCGGTACTTTGCCACGTACCGGATGATGGCGTTGCCCAGGCCGAAGTCCATGACGCTGATGTAGGAGACAAAGTTGCCGATCACCTGATAGAGCCCCGCCTGATCGCGCCCCAGCACCGTCATGATATACGGGGTAAAAAAGAGGCTGATGACGATGTTGAGCGCGATAAGGACGTAGGAAAGCACCGCGCCCAACCGGTATTGCTTGTTTTCGTTCATTCGTTATCTCCCGCCGTGCGCTCTGCCGCCCGCTGCGGCGCCAAAGAGCGCGGATATCATATCTTCCTTGCAGGCAGTGTACGAAGGCAGGCGTCTTTGAAGGGCCCTTCGCTCCTCATCCGCCCGCTTTTCCAGTTCATCGTAAGCGCCGATCAGCTGCGCCGCGCTTTTCAGCTCCTGCACCGGCAAAAGGTGGCCCGTTTCCCCGCCGTACAGGTCGCGCGCGATGCCCCGCGCCTTGATCGAGTAGCCGATCGTCAGCGTCGGCACGGCGCTTGAATAGGCCGCGATGGTCGCGTGCGTGCGCGCGCCGATGAACAGCCGCATGCGCGCGATGTATCCCTTGATCTGGCAGGCGTTCAGCCCGTCCGGCAGCATGAAGACGCGTGGTTCCTGCGGGAAACTCTCCTTGAGCCTTGAAAGCGCCTGCCGGTCGTCGTCGTGCGCCCAGAGGACGTGCGGCACGAGGCAAACGGCGCTTTCCGTGGTGTCCAGTATTCGCCGCACCAACGCGCGGAAGGACTCAAAAACCGCGTCCGCGTCCTCAGCGCATTTCAAAATCAGCGGGCTCACGTTTACGCCCACCGTATCGCCCGCCTTCCAGGCCTGCGGCAGGGGCAGCTCCTCTTTTTGCAGGAAGAAAGCCGGGTCCACGCCCAGCACCGCGTCAAGGCCCGCGCCCCGCATCGCCTCGTAGGTGATGGTCTCGCGGCAGACGATCACGCTGTAGCCGCACAGATCGTCCAGCAGTTCCCCCCTTAGCAGCTCCGGCTCCACCGAGCAGCCCCACAGCGCCGTGGGCGTGCCCTGCGCCCGCAGCCGTTTGTTCACCGCGAGCAGCAGCTCCGGCCGTCCATAGCAATAGGTGTCGCCGCCGATGGAGACGCAAAGATCCGCCCGCTTTGCCGCGCGCAGGAAGGGCATGTTGTTGCGGGCGATCTGCTCCTCGCGCGGCGCGCCCATGCGCGAGCGCACCGCGTTGACCGCCCTGTCCCAGCTTATGGGCCTTACGCCGTGCGCGATGATGCGCTCGACGCAAGGTAAGCAGAGCGCGCGGTCGCTCTGCGCCTCCAGGGAGCACAGGGTAATCCGCGCCTGCGGCTCGCGCGCCTTCACAAGCGCCGACGTCGAGCGCACGATGGCCTCGCAGCCGTGATTGAGACAGCCGCCGTGATTGTAAAAGATGACGCGCTTTTCCATCACAGACGCTCCTTTTTCATCGTCTTTTGCATCATATGGCGCAGGACGTACCACGCGGGAAACACGTGCAGCCGGATTCGCCGGTAGGTTCGCCGGTTCTCGCCCTTCAGCCTGTCAGGGTCAATCCCCTGCAGCGCGAGATCCCGCACGCCGGAACCGAAGGCCAGCGCCGCGCTGCGCACGCCATGCTCCTTCTCGTGTGTCCACATCGCACTCATGACGAACGCCTGAAAGAAGCGCTCCTTGAGCCCCACGTCCAGCAGCGCCTTGCTGATCCCTGCCAGCATCGGCTGGTGCTGGCGGCAGTAATCCCTCGCCGCCTCGGACATGGCGGAGCGCTCGTGCACGCGGTAGGTATACAGCAGTTCCCCCACGTGGGCGATGCGCCTTGCGCGCGCGTACAGCCGGACGTTCAGCACCGCGTCCTCGCCGATGCGGATGCCCGGATCGAGTCTGCACCCGGCGTCCTCGAAGAGCGCGCGCCGGTACAGCTTGTTCCACAGGTTGTTGTAGATGGGGTGCATCGAGACGATTTTGCCCACCACCTCCTCCGGCGTTGCGGCCGCGGCGCCAAGCCGGACCTCGCGCTGCGAGCCGTCGTCCCAGAGCACGCGGTGATCGGCGGAGACGATGTCCGCATCCTGCTCCGCGGCCGCCTTAAGCAGCCGGGACAGCGCCCCCTTTTCCAGCATGTCGTCCGCATCCAGAAAGGCGATGTAGCGGCCGCGCGCCATGTCGATGGCGATGTTGCGCGCACGGGAGACGCCGCCGTTTTCCAGGTGCAGTACGCGGGTGCGGCGGTCCTCCTCCGCGAACTCGTCGAGCATCGCGTCGCTCCCGTCCGTGGAACCGTCGTCCACGAAGATAAACTCCGCGCGCGAAAGCGCCTGCCCCTGCAGGCTGCTCAGACAGGCGGGCAAATAGCGGCCCGCGTTGAAACAGGGAATGATGACGCTTAAATCGTACATGCTGACTCCTTTTGCGCTCCTTTGCTCTACGGGATGAAAAACGTCAGCGCCGGCAAATAGCGCGCTGCGAAATAATAGATCTTTTCCTTGCCGGCAAGGCTGCCCGGCGAAACGCCCGCGCAGACGGCGCGCGATGCCTCGCGCCCGAACGACCGCGCGGCCTGTGCCCGGCCGCGGTCGCGGCGAAGCTGACGCAGATAGGCGTCCAGATGCGCGCGAAAGTGCTCCGTTTCCAGCCCATGGCGGGCCAGGAAACAGGCGATCCCCGCAAGCATGTCGGCCTGCGCGGCATAGTGGCTGCCCCGGATGGAACCCATCGCCCCGTCGCCGCGAAGCAGATAGGTATATACGCTGCGCGGAACGACGTTCCAGGCCCGGGCTGCGTAAAAGGCCTCCAAATTGAACAGCACGTCCTCGCCGATGCGCACGTCCGGCGGCGCCTTAACGTCCGCGTCCACCAGGAAGGAACGCCGGTACAGCCGCGCGCACATCGAGGGCAGCGCGCTGTCGCCGCGGAGCAGGCTGTCGATCGCCTCTTTTTTCCCGCCCGGCGCGGGGTCAAACCGCTGCATGCGGCCGTCCTCGTAGACCACCGTGTAGCTGCCCAGCACCATGTCCACGGCGTCGTCCGTCCTCGCCAGCAGGTCCGCCAGCGCATCCTCCTCCAGCTTGTCGTCGCAGTCCAGAAAGGAAACCCACTCCCCTTGCGCCGCCTCGACGCCCGCGTTTCGCGCGCGCGAAACGCCGCCGTTTTCCTGGTGCAGCGCGCGCACGCGAGCGTCCCGTCGCTCCCAGGCGCGCATCTGCGAAAGCGTCGCGTCGGTCGAGCCGTCGTCCACGAGCAGCAGCTCGAGCGCCGCTTCCTGCGATAGCGCGCTCTTCACCGCACGGTCCAACCGCGCGCCCGCCGCGTTGTAGCAGGGCACGACGACGCTGACGTCGATTTTACCGTCCATGCAGCCACCTCCATATCGCGAGGCTCTTCCTTCGTAAAACCTGGCAGGGAAAGATCAGCACATAGGCGGCCGGGTACGCGCCCGTCCGTACGAGGGTGTATACGCATTCCGTGCCCGCGCGGTCCCCGATCTTCATCGCTTCCAGATGAAGCAGCGGGCGAAGGTCGCTGTTGAACCGGCGCAGCACGCCCGCGAACCCGCTTTCCTTGTACAGCCTGAGCACCATGCTGTTTACGACCGGCACGAAATACTTTTCCAGCCTGCCGTTCTCTTCGAGCAAACGCTGCAGCGCCTCAAAGAAGGGCTTTTGCCGTTCAAATTCGCCCGCCTCTACGCTGCGCATGGCGGACTTCCCGTGCACGCGGTATAAATACGTCACCTCGTCCACGTATACGAACCCCGTCGCCGCCGCGAACGCCTGCAGGTTGAACAGCGCGTCCTCGCCGATGCGCACGCCCTCGTTCAGCCGAATGTTCGCGCGACGCAGCATCTCGCGCCTATGCAGCTTGTTGCACATGATGTTGTACACGCTGTCGCCCTCGATCAGGCGGCGCGCGACCGTCTCGCGGGCGCGGCAGGTGTCCAGTCCGCGAATGTCCGCCTCCGGGCGAAAGCGCATGCGCGCGCCGTCCTCGCTAAATTCCTCGTGCGCGCCTACGATTAGCTCGACGCCTGGCCTCGCCGCCGCCAGCAGCGTGTTAAAGGCCCCCTCGGGCAGCAGGTCGTCCGCATCCACAAAGGCGATCCACTCCCCCTCCGCGCGCTCGAGCGCGAAATTGCGCGCGTGCGATACGCCGCCGTTCTTTGAAAGGGCGTAAGCCCGAACGCGCGGGTCTTCTCTGAACTGGCCGATGACTTCGGGGGTTTCGTCCTGCGAACCGTCGTCCACGAGCAGAATTTCCAGCTCTGTGCGCTGGGCGAGGATGGATTCGACGCATGCGCGCAGATAGCGCGCGCTGTTGTAGCAGGGCACGATCACGCTAATCATGCCTTTTCCTCCCTGCGCGCGACGAGCGCCGCGGCCCCTTCCACGTCGCCTCGCAGCCAGCGCACCGCGAACAGCCGGGCGCGCACCTGCGTGCGCAGGCCCTTGCCCGTGTGCAGCGTGTACTGCAAAAGCGGCTCCACGCCCCGAAGGGCGCGCAACAACTGCACGATCTCCGGGTCATACAGCGCTTCCCGCATCGCACCGTGCACGTCCGTGAGGGAGGGATCCTGCGAAATCCCCTTGGTGATGAGCTTGTCGTAGCAGAGCACCGGCAGAACGTCTTTAAGCGTCCTTTCCAGGCCGCAAGCGCGGGCATAGGCGTTCAGGCGCGAGGAAAGCGCGATCAGCCTTTGCGCGAGCCTCGGCTTGGGACGGTCCATGATGCTGCCGGGCCGTTGGCGGTAGTAAAGATAAGGCTCCTTGAGCACGGCCAGACGCTCCGTATGGAAGAGCAGCATCGCGCTCATCAGCGTGTCCTCCGCGAACACCTCGTCGTTGGGCGCAAAGCGCAGGTGGTTTTCCTCGACCACGCTGCGCCGGTACAGCCGCGCCCAGGCCTCCTGTCCGTGCACGTAAGGCATCCAGTAGCGGTAAAAGTACGTTGGAAGACCCAGGCTCCTCAGGTCGACGACCTCATCCTTGAGGGGCAGGTAGGCGTCCTCCACGCGCTCCTCAAAGGCGCGGCGATAGTTGAAATGCACCTGTTCCGCCCCGCTCTCCCGGGCTGCCCGCAGCGTATCCTCGACGAGGTTGGGCGCGATCCAGTCATCCGCGTCCACGAAGAGCAGGTAATCCCCCGCCGCCTCGTCCATGCCCGCGTTCCGCGCGGAGGACAGCCCCCCGTTCTCCTTGCAGAGCACCCGAAAGCGCGGGTCCGCCTTCGCCCAACGCGCCATAATCGCGGGGCTTCCGTCCCGCGTTCCGTCGTTGACCATGATGACCTCAAAATCGCCGCAGGTCTGCGCCGCAATGGAGGAAAGACATGCCTCCAGATACGCTTCCACGCCGTACACCGGCACGATGACGCTCACGCTCGGCACGCGCGTCCCCCCTTCCCCCGCAGGCATGACGCCCCGTATAATCAGTTCATTATACCATATTTCAGGCCGCGCGGGTAGAGCCCAAACGTGCGGGCGATTTGACTGGCGCAATTTCCCTCGCAGGCCCAAATTCCGTTGCATATTCGTCCCCCTGCTGATACAATACAGGTAACGCATCTACGCATATGAAGGAGGTACTTTTATGCGGGAATACGAAGACCCCAGTCAGCTCTCGCGCGGCAGACTCGTGACCGGCGCGACGCTCTTCCCCTATCCCGACCGGGCGCAGGCGCTGCGCGGCTCCGGCAGGCTGCAGAAGACCTATAAGCTGCTGAACGGCACGTGGGACTTCTGCCTCTACCCTTCGCCCGACGCGGTAGACGCGGACTTCATGCTTGCGGAGGCCGACCTCTCTGAGGAATGGGCCGCGCTGCCCGTGCCCTCGAACTGGCAGATGTACGGCTGCGGCGCGCCGCAGTACACCAACGTCCGCTATCCGATCCCGTACGAACCGCCCTTCGTGCCGGACGACAATCCGACCGGCTGTTACCGGCGCGCCTTCACCCTCAGCGAAGAGTGGTGTGAAGGCCGTACGCTGATCACATTCGACGGGGTGGACAGCTGCTACGTCGTCTACATCAACGGCAAAGAGGCCGGCATGTCCAAGGTGCCCCACATGCCCGCGACGTTCGACCTCACATCGCTCGTATCGCCTGGCGAAAACCTGCTCGCGGTCAAGGTCTATCAGTGGTCGGACGGCACCTATCTGGAAGATCAGGACTGCTGGCGGCTTTCCGGCATCTTCCGCGACGTGTACCTGGAAAACGCGCCCCACCTGCGCATATCGGACGTGCGCGCGACCGGCGATCTGGTAAACGGCTTCAAGGACGGCGCGCTGCACGTCGAGGTAGACGTGGAAGGCGGCGGCGCGTACACGTTGAGTTACGAA
Organism: Beduinella massiliensis; assembly: GCF_900199405.1. Classification (NCBI taxonomy): domain Bacteria; kingdom Bacillati; phylum Bacillota; class Clostridia; order Eubacteriales; family Beduinellaceae; genus Beduinella; species Beduinella massiliensis. The sequence continues at coordinate 1,484,971 of NZ_LT963430.1, read as the reverse complement.
CTTCTGCTGGACGGAAAGGCCGTCGCCTCCGGCAATGCGTCCCCGTCGTTCGACGTCTCCGTGCCCGGCGCGGCGGGGTGGACGGCGGAAACGCCGGTGCTCTATACCCTGCTCGTCACGCTCAGTCTGGAAGGGGAACCCGTGCAGGTGCAGCGCGTAGATACGGGCTTTAAGCACGTCGAGGTCAGCGAAAAGGGCCTCTTCGTCAACGGCCGTTCCGTCAAGCTGCGCGGCGTCAATCGCCATGACACGCACGCCGAACTGGGGCACGTCTCCCCCATCGACGACATGATCCGCGACGTGGAGACGATGAAGCGGCTCAACGTCAACTGCGTGCGCACGAGCCACTACCCCAACGACCCGCGCTGGCTCGACCTGTGCGACCGCTACGGCCTGTACGTCGTGGACGAGGCGGATCTGGAGTGCCACGGCGTTCAGCCCGCGACGGGCAACTTCAACGCCATCGCGGAGGATCCGGCATGGCGCGAGGCGTTCGTCGACCGCGCGGTGCGCATGGTGCGGCGCGACCGCAACCATCCCTCCATCCTCTTCTGGTCGCTGGGCAATGAGTCCGGCTACGGCGAGAACCACGCCGCGATGAAGGAAGCGATTCTCGCGCTGGATACGTCGCGCCCCATCCACTACGAGGGCGACCACGGCCTCTTGACCACGGACATCGAGAGCGAGATGTACACCGCCATCCCCCGTCTGATCGAAAAGGGGCAGAACCGGGCGCATGTGAAAAAGCCCTTCTACCTGTGCGAATACGCGCACGCCATGGGAAACGGCCCCGGAAATCTGAAGGATTACTGGGACGTCATCGACCGCTACCCGCGCCTCATCGGCGGCTGTATCTGGGAATGGGTCGATCACGGCATGCTCGTGGACGTAAAGGACGGCAAGCCCTGCTACGCCTACGGCGGCGACTTCGGCGAGCAGCCCCACGACGGGTGCTTCTGCGTGGACGCGCTGCTCTACCCTGACCGCACACCCCATACCGGCGCTCTGGAGATGAAGCAGGTCTACGCGCCCGTGCGCGCGTTGTGGGCGGACGAAAAAGAAGGCGTCGTGCGCGTGGAAAACCGCTATGCCTTCAGAACCCTCGACCATCTGAGCGCGCATTACCGCCTCCTCGAAGACGGCGTGCCGGTCTATCAGGGATCGCTCTCTCTGAAAGGTATTCGTCCGGGCACCAGCCGCCGCGTGCGTCTCGACCTGCCGGAGCGCCGTGAAGGACGCGAATCGATCCTCGAGATCGCCTTTATGCAGTCGCAGGACGAGCTGTGGGCGCCCGCCGGTTACGAGATCGCGGTTTCTCAGCTTCTGCCCGAGCCCATGGAGGTGACCGCAGAGGTGACCCTCGCCTACGACCGCCCCCTCTGCGTCACAAAGGACGGCCTCATCACCACCGTTTCCGGCGAAGATTTCAGCTATTCCTTCGACGCGCACGCAGGCGCCCTTTGCTCCTTTGTATCGGACGGCACGGAGATGCTGCTGTCCCCGCTCCGCGTGAACCTGTGGCGCGCCCCGACGGACAACGACCTGGGCTTTAAAAACGCCGCGGACGCCTGGCGCAGGGAGGGACTCGACCGCCTGCTCACCCGCGTAGAGCGCTTTGAAGTCAGCGACCCCGGCAGCGCCGTGTTCGTGGAGACCTCGCTCGTGCTCGCGGGCAAGTCGCTCCGCCCGGTCGTTCGGGCGCTGGTGAACTACACCATCCTGCCCGACGGCAAGATGATCGTGGAAACCACGTTCGAGCCGCTGCGCGAGCTGCCCTATCTGCCGCGCCTGGGTCTGCAGATGGCGCTTACCCACGATCTGAGCCATGCGGGCTGGTATGGCCGCGGCCCGCACGAGAGCTACCCTGACAAGAAGGAAAGCGCGCGCTTTGGCATCTGGCGCAGCCGGGTTACGGATCTGCACGAGCCGTACGTGCGCCCGCAGGAAAACGGCGCGCATCAGGATACCCGCTGGGTATCCCTAACGGACGACGTGGGCCAGGGCCTGTTGGTCAGCGGAGACGGCTTCTCCTTCACCGCCCATCACTACACCGACGAGGCGCTGACCGCGTCTGAACACGATTTCGAGCTCGTGGAGGAAGATCTCACCGTCCTCTCGCTGGACGCGCGCATGGGCGCGCTCGGCTCCAACTCCTGCGGGCCGGAGCCGTTGGAGGCGGATCGCCTGTACCTCTCCGAGCCGCTCTCCTTCACGCTGCTGGTGCAGCCGTACAACCGCCAGCTCGGCGGCGAAAACGCCATTTTGGAGTCTTAAGCGATGCAGAATATCCTGATTTTAGGCGGTGGGGCCAGTGGCCTCACCGCCGCCGTCGCGGCAGCGCGCGCGGGCGCGCGGGTGACGCTGCTGGAGCGCGGCGACCGCGTGGGGCGAAAGCTCCTTTCCACCGGCAACGGGCGCTGCAACCTGACGAACACGCGGCTCTCGCCTGAGGACTACAACGGCGACGGCGAGCTGCTGCACGCCGTGCTGGAGGCCGTTCCCCTTCGGGAAGTGCTCGCTTTCTTTTCCTCCCTCGGCCTCATGACCCGCACGGAGGACGAGGGCCGGGTCTATCCCCGCAGCGGGCAGGCCGCCGCCGTGCTCGACGTGCTGCGCCGCGCCGTCTCACGCCTCGGCGTGGACGTGCGCACCGGCGTACAGGCAGACGCGGTCACGCCTTCCCGCAAGGGCGGTTTCACCGTCACCTCGACAGACGGCCAGCACTTCCGCGCCGATCGCGTGATCTGCGCCTGCGGCGGAAAGGCCGCGCCGAACCTCGGCACGGACGGCAGCGCCTACGCGCTGCTCACGAGACTTGGCCACAGCGTGACCCCGCTGTTCCCCGCACTCACGCAGCTTCGCTGCCGCCACCGGGCGCTGCGCAGCCTCAAAGGCATCCGCGCTCAGGCGGAGGCGACCCTGCTTTCGGACGGCGTGCCCGTCGCACAGGAAGGCGGAGAATGCCTCTTCACGGACTACGGCCTCTCCGGCTACCCCATCTTTCAGCTTTCCGGCTTTGCGGCGCGTCTGATGGGAGACGGACGGGACGTGCGCGTTCACCTCAACCTTCTGCCTGAACTGCCTGCAGAGGCCCGCGCGCTCTTTCTCGGCAGCCGACTCTCGTCCTGGGGAGAGGACACCGCCGCAACGCTCTTCACCGGCGTGCTGCACCGCCGTCTGGGCGAGGCCGTTCTTTCGGACGCCTCTATCCCGCCGGACATCCCCTGTGCCTCCCTCTCTGAAACGCAGCGCCTCGACCTGCTGCGCGCTCTGTTTGCGATGGAATTTCCCGTCAGCGGTCTGCAGGGCTTTGAACAAGCGCAGGTCACCGCGGGCGGCATCCCGGCCGACGAGATTTATCCCCATTCGCTCGAATCCCGCCTCGCAGACGGCCTCTACATCATCGGGGAGACGCTCGACGTGGACGGCCGCTGCGGCGGCTACAATCTGCATTTCGCGTGGGCGACCGGGCTGATCGCCGGGCGCTGCGCCGCGAGGGAATCCTAAATATCACCGCCGAAAGGAAATCCGCATGATCCGAATCGCCAACGTCAAGGTTCCGCTGGACTACACCGAAGAAGCGCTGCTCAAGAGCGCGGCGAAAAAGCTGTCCATAGCGCAGAGCGCCGTCGTCTCCGTCCGCGTCAGCAAAAAGAGCGTGGACGCGCGGGATAAGCGCGACGTACACTTCGTCCTCTCGCTCGACGTCTCGCTGCGCGACGACGAACAGAAGGTTTTCTCCCGCCTGCCTTCCGGCACGCAGGCCAGCCTTTTGCAGCGCGAGGCGGCGCCTCAGTCCCCGCGCCTCCAAAGCGTTCCCCGGCTTCGGCCCGTCGTCGTGGGCACGGGCCCCGCAGGGCTCTTCGCTGCCCTGACGCTCGCGCAGGCGGGCGCGCGCCCGCTCGTGCTCGAGCGGGGCGAAGACGTGCAGGCGCGCACGCGGCGCGTCCAGGCGTTCTTTGACGGCGGCGCATTTTCCCCGCGCTGCAACGTGCAGTTCGGCGAGGGCGGCGCGGGCACGTTCTCGGACGGGAAGCTCACGACCGGCGTCAAGGACCCGCGCTGCCGCGCGGTGCTGGAAACCTTCGCGGCCCACGGCGCGCCGGAGGAAATCCTTTATCAGCAAAAGCCGCACATCGGAACCGACCATCTGGCGGTGGTCGTGCGTCGCATGCGGGAACACATCGTCCGTCTTGGCGGCGAGGTTCGGTTTTCCGCACGCCTGTGCGCGCTGCACACGGAGAGCGGACGCGTGACCGGCGCCGCCTACGCGTCGGAGGACGGCCTGCACGAAGTCGAGACGGACAGCGTCGTGCTCGCCATCGGCCATAGCGCGCGCGACACGTTCGAGATGCTCTACGACCTGGGCGTCCCGATGCAGCAAAAGCCCTTTTCCCTCGGCGCGCGCATCGAGCACCCGCAATCGCTCATCGACCGTTCGCAGTACGGCGCCTTTGCCGGGCACCCCGCGCTCGGGGCCGCGGACTACAAGCTGGCTGTACACCTGCCCTCCGGCCGCGACGTGTACACGTTCTGCATGTGCCCCGGCGGCGTGGTCGTCGCCGCCGCGAGCGAGGAGGGCAGCGTCGTCACCAACGGCATGAGCGCCTTTGCGCGCGACGGCGAAAACGCAAACAGCGCGCTGCTGGTGGGCGTGTCGCCCGCGGACTTTCCCTCCGAACACCCGCTTGCGGGCATGCATCTGCAAAGAGAATGGGAGCGCCGCGCGTTCGTCGCGGGCGGCGGAGACTACCACGCGCCCGCCCAGCTGGTGGGCGACTTCCTCGCGGGGCGCGAAAGCCGCGTGCTCGGCAGCGTCCGGGCGACCTACCGCCCCGGCGTCACGCCCGGCACGCTCTGCGAATGCCTCCCAGCCTTCGTCACGCAGGCAATGCGCGAGGCCATTCCCCTGCTCGACCGCCGTCTGCGCGGCTTTGCCCTGCCGGACGCGGTCCTGACGGGCCCCGAAACGCGTTCTTCCTCGCCCGTTCGCATCCTGCGCGGCGAGGACGGTCAGTCCGTTGGCCTGCGCGGGCTCTTCCCCGCCGGAGAAGGCGCGGGCTACGCCGGGGGCATCACCTCCGCAGGCGCGGACGGCATCCGCATCGCGGAAAAGGTGATCGCATCCTATAGCGGCTGAAGGGCCTGCAGCCCGGGCTCGGAGACAAAAGAAAGGCCTGCGAAAGCGTCGTGCTTCGCAGGCCTTTTTGCTTATCTGTCTCTCTTTTGTCCCATGTAGATGAGGCCGACCGCCTCGGGGCCCGTGTTGGAGCAAATCGCCGCGCCGAGCTGGAACACGCCGACCGGCGGATAGCCGATGGCCTTTTCACACGCCGCCGCGTAGGCTTCGCTGTAGCGCTCGTCCGTCACGGCGATGCCGTACGGGCTGCCCTCTGCGATGCGCGCTTTCATTTGCGACGCCATGTTCACGACGACCGCCTTTTCCCCGCGCACCTTCTTGACGACCTCGGATACGCCGTCGATAAGCGTGAAGATCGGGTGCAGCCCCAGCAGCTCGCCCGCAATGGCCGCCGCCGCCGAGATGCGCCCGGACTTGCGAATTACCTTCAGCGTATACGCGGTCAGCAGAATTTCCATGCGGGAAAACGCGTCGTCCAGCTTGTCCACCACCGTCTGCATGGGTGTGCCCGCACGCAGCGCCCTGGCCGCCTCGGCGACGGGATAACCGTAGGCCATGGAGTAGCAATGGCTGTCCACGATGAAGATCTCCATCCCGCTCTGCGAACGCTCCTCCCGGAACTGCTCCGCCGCCTGATGCGCGGACGCGTTCGTCGCAGAGCCCGTGCCGTTGATGCTGACGTACAGCACCTGCTCTACGCCCGCGTCGTCGTACGCCTTGAACTTTTCGAGGAACTCGTAGGCCGTAACCTGCGAGGTCGTCGGCATCCCCTGAGCGCCGCGCAGCATTTCGCAGTATTCAAGCGGGGTAAAATCCACACGCTCCGTGTAGGCGTTGCCGTCGAGCGCAATCTTAAAGTTCATGATATCGATGTCGTTTTCTTTTCGCATCTCCTCCGGCAGGTCGCAGGCTGAATCAGTCAAAACTGCGATCTTGGGCATGTAATCATCCTTTCTTCCGTTCAGGTTGTCCCAGGTTCGAATAAGTCCAAATAAATAAAAAATAGATAACCTTCCCCATTTTACACCCAAGCGCATGATTTTGCAATCTTCCGCTCCAGTTGATATATGCGTCCCCGCGTCTCTTTATGTTTCAGTTTGCAAAAAAACAGGAAATACGCTATACTCTAAGGCGATGAATTACGTAAGGTAGGGGGACTTCTCATGGAGTGGATGGAACAACTGGAATTTTACTTTAACGCCGGCATAACGCTTACGATTCACCTGCTCGAGCTGATGGGCGTCATCATCATCATCATCGGCGCAGTGCGCGACTTTTTCTGCTTTTTTGCCGGCCGCGGCTCCAACATCCGTCTGGATCTCGCACAGTCCATGGCGCTCGGCCTGGAATTCAAGCTGGGCGGCGAAATCCTGCGCACCGTCATCGCGCGCGACTGGAACGAAATCCTCATCGTCGGCGCCATTATCGCCCTTCGCAGCGCGCTGAACTTCCTGATCCACTGGGAAATCCGCCACATCCAGCACGACGACGAAATCCTGCACGATACCGTGCTGCACGACGCGCCCAAGGACGCCGCCAAGGAATAAAGTCCGTCGCCAGCAAAGAAAATATACCCTTTGGAAAAAAGTAAAAAGGCGGTGTTGCAGATTAAAAAAATCTGCGGCACCGCCTTCCTTTTATGCTTCTCCGCCGGCCTTCCTATGCGCCGCAGCGCTTTATCGATCCCTCCGGGCCTCGTCCGGCTCTTCCAGAAGGCGGAAGACCGCCTGCTCGTCCGCGCATGCGTCGTAATCGCCGGTCAGCTTTCCCATCTCGTGATAGCGAACGCCATGGCGCGCGCCCCGCGCAAGGCAGCCGATCAGCGCCCGCTCGCCCCGTTCCCGTGCAAACCGGCAAAAGGCGCGCACCCGCATCTTCCCAAGCATCGGCTCGCCGCAGGGGAATTCTGCGCACGCCCAGCAGCCGTCCAGCCCGCGCGCAAGGCAGCACGCGCGAATCGCGCAAGACGCCCCGTCCTTGCACCCCTCGGTCTTGCAGCCCCCGCAAGCGGCATTTTCGTCGCACAGAAAGCAGCAGAGGCCGCAAAAGGCCATGCCCTTTTGAACGTCCGTTCCGAAGGCAAAGTAATCGCCGTAGCCCTTAAACGACTCAATCTCCCGAAAACCGCTGGCGCGGAGCGCAGCGCGGCGCTCCTTCGCCGCGGGCACGGCCTTTGTCAGCAGCCTGCATGCGTCAAAGTCGTCCAGGAAGCGCGACTTTGCCAGCTCCAAGATCTCCGCGACGACGTCCCGCCGCTCGTAATCCCGCCGAAGGTCGATGCGCAGCACGCCGCTCTCCCCGCCGAAAACCTCGACCGTGCCGACGGCTTCGGACGTCTCCCGATCCAGCACAGTCAGCCGCACATAGGCGCCCTGTTCGCACTCCGCCATCCAAAACGCGATGCACGCTTCCATCTCTGCCTGTGTCCGATACAAAAAATCGCTCGTGCAGTCGTCCGCGTTCATCAGCGCAACCGCCCGCCTGTCGCCATAGCAGGCGAGCAGCGCGGGCGCATCCTCAATGCACACCCGGCGCAGCCGCAGCCGGGGCGTCTCGTAATCTCGGCAGCTCGCATAGGGATTTTTCATGGGCATTCGCCTCCCGTTTTTCCCCATTATACCGCCGCATTCCCGACAGCCTGCTGTCGTCATTCCCCGCAGGCCTTCAAGATTTCCCTTCCCTTTTGCGCCACCCGTTCCCGCAGCGCTTTGGGCGCGATCACGCGCACGCCATCCCCCAGTGCGAGCAGCACGCCAAACCATACCAGCTCGTCCTCCGGCAGGTGCAGGCGCATGCGGCACGCGCCGTCCTCCTCCTCCGCGACGATCCGGCCGCGCAGGTATTCCATCGCCTTTGCACGCACGCGCCCTTCACAGCGAATTTCCGCGTCGATGTACGTTCGCCCTGCCTCCCCGCGCGCCAGCAGCTCGCGCACCGGCGGATGTACATGCGCCGAACGCTCCGTCAGCGCCCTCAGGCCGCGCATGCGCGCCAGCTTGAACGTGCGGTAATCCGCGCGCTCCGGGGCGTAAGCCAGCAGATACCACGCGTACCAGCGATACACGAGCGATACGGGTTCCGCCCTGCGCGCGCTCTCCACGCCCCGCGCGTCGGTATAGTCAAACGAAACAGTGCGTTTCCCCGCGATCGCCTCTTCGAGCAGCGACATCCGCTCGCACAGCTCGCCGTTCTCGTGCAGCACGCCAAAGTCCAGCATTAGCGTCTGATCCGGCTCCCGCGAAAGCAGGGACACCTTTTCCAGCGCCGTGCGCACCCGCGCGTTTGGGTGCGCGCTGTGCAATCCCTCCAGCGCCGTTTGGATGAGCGCGACGTCCGCAGCGCTGGCAGCGATGTGCTCAAGGCGGTATTCCTCCATGATGCCGTAGCCGCCGCCTGCGCCGGGGCGCGAATAGATGGGAATGCCCGCGCGCGAAAGCGATTCCGCGTCCCGCTGAATCGTGCGGAGCGATACCTCGAACCGCTCCGCCAGCGCGTTGGCGCTCGTCAGGCCATGGCGCAAGAGGTATACCGTAATGCCGAGCAGGCGATCCGTCTTCATATATGTTCCCCCTACGCAAAAGACGGCGCATTCAGCGCCGCCCGAGATTGCCGACGTCCCCAGTATACCACAGGGCCCGTGGACATACAATTCCCTTTGCAGTATGTTTGAGGGGAAGGCCCTCTTGTGTTCACCCGACGGTCAGAACCGGCTGCCCGCCCACGAAAACCTGCCTGGCCCGCGCGCAGATTTCGCGCAGCGGATCGCCCCGGAACACGGCGATGTCCGCGTCCTTGCCGGGCTCCAAAGAGCCCACACGCGCCTCGATGCCCGCCACGCGCGCAGGATTGATCGTGATCGCGCGCCAGGCCTCCGCCTCATCCAGCCCCTCCCGTACCGCAAGGCCCGCGCACAGCGGCAGGTAGTAGAGCGGAATTACGGGCGCGTCCGTGATGATGCAGATTTCAAGGCCCGCCCTGTGCAGGATGCCGGGCGTCTCAAACGTCTTTTCCCGCAGCTCAAACTTGCTCTTGGATCCAAAGGAGGGGCCGACGAGCACGGGACGGTTCTCCTTCGCGAGCCTGCCCGCGATGAGGTGTCCCTCCGTCACGTGATCCAGCGTGATGTCGATGTCAAACTCCCGCGCAATGCGCAGCGCGGTCAGAATGTCGTCCGCGCGGTGCGCGTGCGCTTTGAGCGGAATTTCCCTGCGGAGCACCGGCAGCAGCGCCTCCATCTGCATGTCAAACGGCCTGCGCTTGGACGGATCCATCTCCGCCGCGGCGATTTCTTCTTCGTAGCGCTTGGCCTTCGTCAGCGTTTCCCGCAGGATTGCGGCCACGGCCATGCGCGTCACGGGGCGCTTCTTGCCGTCGTTTCCGTAGCAGCCCTTCGGGTTTTCGCCAAAGGCGATCTTCATCGCGACGGGATCCCGGATCACCATGTCGTCCACGCAGTCGCCGTACAGCTTGAGCGCGCAGAACGTGCCGCCCAGCACGTTGGCCGATCCGGGGCCCGTGACGGCCGTGGTCACGCCGCCCGCGAGCGCGAGCGCGAACGCTTCGTCGCGCGGGTTGATGCCGTCGATTGCGCGGAGCTCCGGCGTCACGGGGCTTGAGTATTCGTTGGTGTCGTTGCCCTCCCAGCGAATCCCCTCCTCGTGCATGCCGATGTGGCAGTGCGCGTCGATGAGGCCGGGGGTGACGAGGCAGCCGGAGGCGTCGAAAACCTCCGTGCCCGCCGGGACATCCAGCCCTCTTCCGACCGCGACGATCTTGCCGCCGTCCACCAGCACCTCGCCGTCTTCCATATCCTCCCCGGTGATGGGCTTCACGTAGCCTCCCTTGATCAGCAGCATATATCCTCCTTCCATCACCTGTCGGCGGGCTTCAAAAACGTGTCCATCCAGTCGGTGATCTCGCTCAGCCTGCGAATCCGTCCCTTGGGACGGCCTCCGCGGCTCAGCTCGTGGTTCTCGTTGTGAAACAGGCACAGCCGCGTGCGCACGCCGTTGTTGATGAGCGTGGTGTACATTTGCAGCGCCTCGACCATCCAGCAGCGGTAGTCCTGCTCCGCGTGAATGAAGAGCGTGGGCGTGGTGCACTTGTCCGCGTATTTGAGCGGTGAATGCATCCACATCTTCTCCACATTCGTGTGCGTGGTCGCCATCACCTGGCCCTGCGCGAACAGCGTGCCGATGTCGCTCGTGCCCTCCATGCTGACGAAGTTGGAGATGCTGCGCTGGGAGACCGCCGCCGCAAAGCGCCCTGTGTGGCCGATGATCCAGTTCGTCATGAATCCGCCGTAGCTGCCGCCCGTGACGCCCATCCGCGCCGCATCCATGGCCGGGTAAGCCGCCAGCGCCTGGTCGCAGAAGGCTATCAGGTCGTCGTAGTCGATGGTGCCGAAGCGGCCGCTGAGCATGCCGAACTCGTTGCCGCGCCCCTCGCCGCCCCTGGGGTTGCAGTAGATCACGAAATAGCCGCGATAGGCCCAATACTGCATCTCGTGGTAGTAGACCGCGCCGTAGCTGAGGTGCGGGCCGCCGTGGATGTCCAGTATGGCCGGATACTTGCGGTCGGAGCGGTAGCCCACGGGCTTCAGAACGAAGCCATGGATTTCAACGCCGTCCGCATTGACGAAGTTCAGCTTTTCAGGCACGACGGGCGGCCTGCTGAGGTAAAAGTCGTCGTTCCAGCTGGTGCAGCGCGCGGCCTTGCCCTCGCCCGCCTTCATGCAGTACAGCTCCTGCAGCCGCATGTCGTGCATGGCGACCAGACAGATGCGCTCCTGCGCCACGTCGAAGCAGTCTACCGAGCCGTCCTTCTCCAGCACAGGCTCCAGATGGCCCGCACGGTCGATGCGGTACAGGTGTGAGGCGTCCGCGACCCCCATGATAAAATAGAGCCAGTCGCCCGACGCCCGCAGGTCGTAGCCGCCGCCCAGGCGGCAATCGCTGCCCACGGGATTGCCCACGTTGATCTCGCGCGCATAGTCGCAAAGCACGGTGCGCGCGCCGCTCGCGGGATCGATCACCGTCAGGTCAGGGCACTGTGACACGCTGTAATGGTCCATCTTCGAGGAGACGATCACCGCGTCCCCGTTCCACAGCGTTACGCCGTAGATATGGCAGACGCCCTCCTCCTGCACGCAGGTGGTGGTGCTGTTCGCGGCGTCGTAGACGTAGGCGCCCGTGAGATAGTTCTCCACCGGCTCCACCTGGCAGCCGTTGTAGACGATCCGATTCCCCTCGGCGAAGAGGTATTCCGTGCGAAAGCCGAAGGGCGTAACGCGCGTCAGGTCCTCCCCGTTCAGCCCGCAGGTATACACGGCTTTACGCGTCTTGTTGATGACGCCGCGTCCGTTAAACCAGAAGGGATATTCGTCGAACACCGTCGCGATCTCTTCTTTTTCCTTCAGCATCGCGCGCCGGGCAGCGTACGCCTCGCCCGAAAGCCCCTCCAGCTCCTTTTCATGGACGATGTTGTCCACGCGGCTGAGCACCAGCTTTTCGCCTGCGAGCACGCCCTCCAGGGTCATCAGCCCCGTAAAGGCGCAGCGCTCCTCCCGAAGATTTCCGAAGATGTTGGCCGTGTAGACGCGCGTACGGCCGTCCGGCGCGTCGTCTGTGGGCTTTTCGTATTCGGTAAACGCAAGCAGTTCGCGCGAAATCCAGGCGAAGCTCTTCACCTTGCCTGATTCGGTCAGGCGGATGCTGCCACGGCTGTCCTGATGATCGACAAAGTAGACGTCCGTGCTGTACCCGTTTTCCTCCATATCCGCGGAGGATACGAGGTACGCCATGCCCTCGCCGTCCATTTGCAGCTTGACGCCGGAGAGGAAATTGTACATTTGAAAGTCTTCGAGATTCAATCGCTCCATTGCTATCCTTCTCTCATCGGCTGTTTGCCGTGGTGCTCAGCGGGCGGACAATTCCACCTTGGAGGCCAGATAGGCGAAAGCGAAGTAACAGTCGCTCTCGTCCCCCGCCTTGATGACGCGCTCCATGACGGCGTAGCCCTTGTCGGTCTCGCCGTTCATCAGGTAGTAATTGCCGATGCCAAAGCCCATCGTGACGATTTCCAAATCGGTCACCTCGTCAGGGTTGGCGCTGAGCAGCTCTTCCGGCTTCTTCAGGCCCTTGTACATCAAAAGGCGGGCGTAATACGCGGTGTTCTCGCCCGGGTCCATGGAATCGGTAATCCTGTCCAGAACCTTTTGCGCCTCATCCTTTAGCCCCAGGCGCATGAGCGTCATGTAGTACCAGTCGCTGATCGCGATGAGCTCCTGCTCCGCTTCGGTCAGCTCGTAGCAGCGCCGGTAGGCCGCGGCGGCCTTCTCGTAATCGCGCAGCAGGAAGTAGGAGAGTCCCAGGTGGTAAAATACGTTCCAGTCCTTCGGGTTCAGGCGCGACGCGATGACGAAATCCGCCGCCGCGTCCTGAAAGCGCCAGCAGGAGAGGAAGCGATGCGCGCGGTGGCGGTAATACGCCCAGTTAAACGGATCGCAGGTGACGGCCATGGCGTAGCACTCCTCCGCCTCGCGCATCATCGAAAGGCGCGCCAGCGCGTGTCCCTTGCGCATCCATGCGTCGCCGTCGTCGGGGTTCTGCCGCACGGCCTCCGTCGCGGCTGCGATCGTGTCGTCCTGCGGGATGACGCAGCGTTCCCAGCTCGCGACCTCATACTTTTGCTCGATGCTCATCTTGCTTCTCCTCCTTACTTGGCATTGTTGCTCTTGTCCACGTGCGCCGCCAGGCAGGCAAACGCGCTGTACCAGCGGCTGTTCGCCGCGGTCTCGATCACGCGATCCAGCAGCTCTTCGTACTTGGCGGTGTCGCCGTTCAGCTTGTAGTAATTAGCAAGCCCGAAGCCCTGGGTGACCACGGCCAGATCGGCGCCCGCCTTGGGATCGACGTTTTCAAAGAGCGCCTCCGGCTTCACGAGGCCCTTGTAGAGGAGCAGCCGTTGGAAGTAGGAGCCGCTCACCTCGTCGGTCACGTCCATGTCCGGCGTGATCTTCTCCAGCAGCTTCGCCGCGTCCGCGTCGCGGCCAAGGCGCCTGAGCGTCAGGTAATGCCAGTCCGAGACCGCCACCACGTCGTCCGCCGTCCGGCTCAGCGCCTCGCAGCAGGTGTAGGCCCAGTCCGCCTTCTCGTACATGCCCAGCAGGAAGTAGGAGAGTCCCAGGTGGTAAAACACGTTCCAGTCCTTCGGGTTCAGGCGGCTGGCGATGGTGAAATCGGCCGCGCCGTCGGCAAACAGGCCGCAGGAGAGGAAACGGTGCGCGCGGTGGCGGTAATACTCCCAGTTAAACGGATCGATCGAGATGGCCTTCGAGTAGCACTCCGCCGCCTCGCGGTAGTAGCCAAGCCCCGCCAGGCACAGCCCCTTTTCCTTGTACAGCTCGGCGTTTTCGGGGTCCTTTTGAATCTTTGCTTCGATTGCTTCGAGGTTCTGATCCTTCGGCGGCGCGTTGCGCTCCCAGCTCATCACCTGATACGCCTGCACCAGCGTGCTCGCGCGCGCGATGTCAAGGCCCGTCTTCTTTTCGGCCATGTTCATTGCCTCCCCTTCTTCAGTCGTTCCAGCTCTTCAGTCGGTCTGCGGCGGCGTGCTCGGCAAAGCCGCCCCACGTCGCGTCGCGCTGCGCGATGCGGGTCAGGATGCTCTTCGCCTTGTCCTTTTCGCTCGTGACGGTTTCGTAGTACACGGCCAGCCCGTAAGCGCCTGTCGCAAACATGTGGTCGTCCTTCGCCTCCGCCTCCTTGAGCACCTCGTCGGCGTTTCGTGTGCCATTGTAAACCAGCACGCGGTCAAAGTACCCCTCGGAGCCGCCGGGCACCATGTCCGGACGGATGCGCGACGCCACCTCGCGCATTTCATCCATGCGGCCCATCTTCATGTACGTCATGCACAGCCAGTCGGCGGTGCAGATGCGGAATTCGTCCGAGGCCGCAAGGGCATAGCAGCGCTCATAGGCCGCGACCGCGCGCTCGTAGGCGCCCATCAGGTGATAGGAAAGCCCCAGGTGATACCAGCAATCCCAGTTCTTCGGATCGATGCGCAGCCCCGTTTCAAAGTCCGCCGCCGCTTGATGATAAAGCCCGAGGTTCACGTAAGCATGGCCGCGGTGGCGGTACAGCAGGCTCCTGAACGGATCGTAGGAAAGGCCGATGGAATAAGCCTCCACGGCCTCGCGGAAGAACATCTGCCGGCGCAGGCAGAGGCCCAGCTCCATGTACTTCTCCGGGTTTTCCGGGTCGGCCTTCACCGCCTCGAGCGCCCTTTGCGTCTCCTCGCTCGGGGTCAGCGGTTCTCTGCTTTCAAAGATTTCGTTTGCCTTGGACGCGATCTTGCTCATGCTCCATTCCTCCTCAGTCGTCGAGCGATACGATCAGCTGCAGCTCCAACTGGTTGTTTTCCCCGGAGGGAATCGCCTGCACCAAAACGCCCGCAGGCGGATGCTCCGTGTCGCGCCATGCCTTCATCGGCTCCTCAAACTGCTCGTACTGCTCAATGTCACGCACGAAGCCGTAGGCCATGACGAGGTTTTCCTTTTTATAGCCGAACTTCTCAAGCAGCTCGTCGTAGCGCGATAGCACGGCCTGCGTCTGCTCCCTTAGCGTCGCGAAGCCGGGGCGCGCGCTGTGGCCGGTAAACCAAGCGAGACCGTTGTATTCCACCACGCGGCTCATGCCGGGCGCCACGTCCCTGCGCACGATCTTCGGAGAATCGCCTGTCGCCACGAACATCGCCAGCTCAATTTCGAGCTTCGGGCCCAGCGCGGTATTCTGGTTCGGGCACGCCTGAACGACCACGCCCGCAGGCGGATTTTCGCCAAAATACTCCGCCATCGGCTTTGCGATCTCCGCGTAGCTGTCGATGTTCTTGATAAATCCATACTGTGCGACCACATTTTCCTTCTTCAGGCCGAACTTCTCAAACAGCTCGTCGTAGCGGCGCAGCACGCCCGCTGTCTGTTCGCCTAACGTGTCCGCCTTGGGATAGACGTGCCCCGTAAAATACGCCATGCCGTCGTAGACCACCATGCGGCTGCCCTGCGTGACGTCGTGGCGCTCGATCTTGGCGTCCGGATCGGTAGCGACGATGAGCTGCAGCTCGATCAGGATGTTGTCGCCCACGGGGCTGTGCTGAATCGGAATGCCCGTCACGGTGTAACCCGCGGGCGGATTTTCCGGATCGATCCATTGAAAGTACGCGTCCGTGTAATCCTTCTCGTCGTCGGCGTTCTTGAGAAAGCAGGCGGAATAGACGATGTTCTTCTTCTTGAGGCCGAACTGCTCAAACAGCTCGTCGTAGCGGCGCAGCACGGCCGCAGCCTGCTCGCGCAGCGTGGAATACTGCGGCGCGGCATGCCCCGTAAAGAAGGCCAGGTTGCGGCTGAAGACCACGCGCGCCGCCCCGCCGGGCTTCACATCCAGATACTGATTTCCCATCTTTGCGCTCCTCCTGAACGAATTTATTCTGCGTCGCCGCTTCTCCAGCAGGCGACCTGATGGCCGTTTCCGCAATCCGCAAGCTTCGGGCGCTCCTTCCGGCACTTATCGCACGCATACTTGCAGCGCGTGTGAAAGCAGCAGCCCTGCGGCGGGTTCATCGGGCTGGGCACGTCCCCCTCCAGCATGCCGTTCATGCTGGATACGTCGGGATCGGGAATGGGGATCGCGTCCAGCAGCGCCTGCGTGTAGGGATGGCGCGGGTTCGCAAACAGCTCCTTCTTGTCGGCGATCTCCATGATATTGCCCAGGTACATCACCGCGATCCGGTCGCAGACGTGCCTGACCACGGAGAGATTGTGCGAAATGAAGATATAGGTGAGGTTGTACTTGTGCTGAAGCTCCTGCATGAGGTTGAGGATCTGCGCCTGAATCGATACGTCCAGCGCGCTTACCGGCTCGTCGCAGACGATCAGCGAAGGGTTGAGGGCAAGCGCGCGGGCCACGCCGATGCGCTGGCGTTGGCCGCCGGAGAACTCATGCGGATACCTTGTATACTGCTCCTCCCGCAAGCCCACGTCGTGCATCAGCTGAAGCACGCGCGCCCTCCGCTCCGCCGCGTTGCCCATCTTATGGACGATCAGCGGTTCCTCGATGCAGTGTCCGATGGTAAAGCGCGGGTCGAGCGAGGAATAAGGGTCCTGAAAGATGATCTGAATCTTCTGCGTCAGCTCCATCACGTCCCGCCTGCCCGCGTGCAGGCTCAGGTCGCGCCCGTCGAACAGCACCGTTCCCTCCGTGGGCTTGTTCAGGCGCACAAGCGTCTTGCCGGTCGTGGACTTGCCGCAGCCGGACTCGCCCACGAGGCCGAACGTCTCGCCCTCGTAGACGTCGAAGCTGATGTCGTCCACAGCCTTGACGCAGCTCGCGGCGCCCGAAAACGGCGTCTTCTTTCGGATGGGGTAATACACCTTGAGGTTTTTGACCTCGAGCAGCTTCTTGCGCGTCTGCGTCATGCGTCCACACCTCCGTCGTACAGGAAGCAGCGCACCTTGTGGCCGCCTTCCATCGTGACCAGCTCCGGCTTCTGCTTGCGACAGCGCGGGCCGCACTTTTCGCAGCGCGGCGCAAACCGGCAGCCCGCGGGCAGTTCGCTCGGCGAAGGCACCATGCCCGGAATGCTCGGCAGCGCGCCGGTGGCGTCGTCGGTCAGCTTGGGCACCGAGGCCAGCAGGCCCACGGTGTAGGGGTGCAGCGGATTTTTATAGACCGAGCGCGCGTCACAGCACTCCACCGCCTCCCCGCAGTACATGACCATCACCCGCTGGGCGATCTGCGCCACGACGCCCAGGTCATGGGTGATCAGGATGATGGACGTGCCCATCTTTTCCTTGAGATCCTTGAGCAGTTTCATGATCTGCGCCTGAATCGTCACATCCAGCGCTGTCGTGGGTTCGTCGGCGATCAGCACCTTGGGGTTGCAGGCCAGGGCCATGGCGATCATGACGCGCTGGCGCATGCCGCCGGAAAGCTGATGCGGGTAGTCGTTCACGACCTTTTCCGGCGAGGGAATGCCTACCACGCGCAGCATGTCGACCGCGCGCTCGTGCATTTCGTTCTTGCCCATCTGCTGGTGGTACTTGAAGGATTCGCCGATCTGTCGTCCAACGGTGAACACAGGGTTCAGGCTGGTCATGGGCTCCTGAAAGATCATGGAAATCTCGTTGCCGCGGATCGCGCGCATCTGCTTTTCGCTTTTTTTCAGCAGGTCCTCGCCGTTGTAGAGGATTTCGCCGCCTACGATCCTGCCCGGCGGGCTCGGAATCAAGCCGAGGATCGAGAGGGACGTGACGGACTTGCCGCAGCCGGATTCTCCGACGATGGCGAACGTCTCGCCCTGCTCCACCTCAAAATCCAGCCCATCCACGGCGGGCACGACGCCTTCCTCCGTATAGTAATAGGTCTTAAGCCCTTTTACCTGAAGCATGCAGTTTGCCATTGCGTCCGCCTCCTCAGTTATTCTTCAGCTTCGGGTCCAGCGCGTCGCGAAGGCCGTCGCCCACGAGGCTGAAGCTCATCACTACGAGCGTGATCGTAATGCCCGGCACCAGCACACCCAGGGGATACGTGCGAACCACCTCGCGCATGCCGGAGAGCATCGCGCCCCACTCCGCCTCAGGCGGGGTTACGCCCAGCCCCAGGAACGACAGCGAGGAGGCCGTCAGAATCGCTGTGCCGAGGCTCAGCGTGACGTTGACGATGATCTGCGACATGGCGTTGGGGATGATGTGCGTAAAGATGATGCGCATGTCGCCCTCCCCCATCGTATAGCAGGCCTGCACGTATTCGGAGCTCTTCAGGCTGATGACGCAGCCGCGCACCATGCGCGTCAGGCCCGGAACGGTGAAGATCGTGATCGCGATGACCGTATTGATCGAGCCTGCGCCGAGGATGGCTACGATCGTGATCGCCAGCAGCAGTCCCGGGAAGGCGAGCAGGATATCGACCAGCCGGCTGATCAGGGTATCGACCCAGCCGCCGAAATAACCCGCGAACACACCCAGGATCACCCCGATCAGCGCGCCGGACAGCACGCCCGCGAAGCTGATCGCAAGCGACGTGCGCGCGCCGTAGATCATGCGCGCCAGCGTATCGCGGCCCAGGTTGTCCGTACCCAGCGGATGCTCCCAGCAGATGGGACCGTACTTCTTCATGACGCTCTGCTTGAGCGGGTCTACGCGGTAGACCAGCGGGCCGAAGATCGCGATCAGCACGAACAGGAGCAGCACCACCGCCGCGACGACGGAAACCTTGCGCCGCATGAAGCGTCTGAGAATGGGATTTTTGATCTTGCGCTTTTTCTTTGCCTGCATGGTATGGCGCCTCCCTTAATCGTACTTGATGCGGGGATCGACCGCCGCATACAGCAGGTCCACCGCCGTGTTAACCACGACGAAGGTGACCGCGAGTATCAGCACCGCGCCCTGCACCGCCGGGTAGTCGCGGTTGCTCACGGAGTCCACCACGAACCGTCCGACGCCCGGGATGGAGAAGACCGTCTCCACCAGGGTAGCGCCCGCCAGGAGGCCGCCGAAGCGAAGGCCCACTGCCGTCAGAATCGGGATCAGCGCATTCTTAAACGCGTGCACGTAGATGACCACCCGCTCCGGGACGCCGCGGGAGCGGGATGTGCGGATGTAATCCTGATGGATGACGTCCAGCATGGCGCTGCGCGTCGTGCGGGCAATCGAACCGATGGCCTGCGCGCCCAGCGTCGCAATCGGAAGAATCGCCGCCTTCCACGTGTCCATGCCGATGCTCGGAAGCCAGCGGAACTGGAGGCAGAAGATCAGCATCAAAATCAGCGCCAGGAAGAAAGAGGGCGTGGAAACCGTCAGAAGTGAGGCGACCATGATGATGTTGTCCGCCGCCTTGTTGCGCTTGACCGCGGCGATAATGCCCAGGATGATGCCGATGACGGAGCCGAAGAGCGTTCCGCCCACGGCCAGCACCAGCGTCTTGGGAAAGCGCTTGGCGAGCTCCTTGATGACCGGTTCGCCCGAAAAAATAGAGGTTCCCAGATCGCCCTTCAGCGCATTCCCGACGAAGCGAAAGTACTGTTCATAGAGCGGATCGTTCAGACCAAGGCGCTCTCGCTCAAATTCCTTGGTGTCCTTGGGCACGTCGAAGCCCAGCATGATGTCCACCGGGTCGCCTGGAATCATGCGCACCATCAGGAATACGATCAGTGAAAGGATCAGCAGCATGGGGATCATCTGCAAAATCCGCTTCACAGCATATTTAAACACCGGGAATTCCCCCTTTATCAGGCTTCTGGAAAAAATCGCGCTTGCGGGGATAAAGTGCGGCGGCGGAAATCCTTATGGAGATTCCCGCCGCCCATTCATGCCATCCTCGCGTCAGCTTAATACATCGTTATTCGGCTTTGCAGACGAGGTGTGTCAGATCCATGGTGTTGGAGGGGCTCACCGCGAAGCCTTCGATGCCGTCGGACAGCGCGTAGACGTTCTTGCGCAGGTTCATGTAGCATCCGAAGGGATCTTCAAAGATGGTGATTTCGGCGATGCGCTTGTAGCAGGCGTCGCGCTCGGCTTCGTCCATGGTGATGGCGCCCTTCTCAAGCAGCTCATCCACCTCGGCGTTGGAATAGAAGCCATAGTTGTTGACGTTCGTATCAGCCGTGTGCATGATGCGGTAAAGCAGGGTGTCGGAGTCCGCGTTTCCGCCGGATCCCATGATGAACATGTCCCAGCCGAACTTTTCGTTGAACTCCTCCGCCGTGAAGCTGCCCCAGGCAGAGCTGAACACCGCCTTTTCCACGACATCCAGTTTCACTTTGATGCCGACCTCGCCGAGCATCTCGACCAGAATCTCGCCCATTTCCACGCCGCGGTTGTAAACGGAGGTGGTCATGACGGTCATCTCGAATCCGTCGGGGTATCCGGCCTCTGCCAGCAGGGCCTTGGCCTTTTCCACGTCGTAGGGCAGCACGCCCGCCTCGTAATAGCCCGCCACAGACGGTCCCATGATCGAGGGCATCGGAACCTCGCCCAAGCCGCTGTACAGGTATTCGCAGATGGCCTCACGGTCGATCGCATAGCAGATTGCCAGGCGTACCTTCGGATCGGCCATGGGTGCCTTGTCGGACGCGCAGTTGAACTGGAACAGGTGGCAGCCGTTTCCGTCCGTCTTGCTGACGTTGATGCCGTCCAGCCCGTCGAGCCGAACCGCGTCGTCAGGGGAAATGCCGTCGGCGATGTCCGCCTGATTGGTCTCGATGGCAATGGCGCGCGAGGTCTGTTCGGGCACGATCTTCATGACGATGTTCGGGGTCAGCGCCACGTCGCCGTAGTACGCGTCAAAGCGCTCAAAGCGCATTTCCTCGCCCTTTGCCCAACCGGTGCAGCGGAACGGGCCGCAGCCGTCGACGCTCTCCGCGTTGTCGCCCAGGGAATTGCCGTACTTTTCGATATAGTCCGGGTTCAGAACCGCCGTCGCCTGGGAAGCGATGGAGTACAGGAAGAAGGACTTCGGTTCCGCCAGCGTGATGACGAACGTGTAGTCGTCCGTCGCGACCGCGGACTCGATGTAGTTGTAGTTGGTGGTGTAACGAACCGGGTTCTCCTTGTCCAGCAGGCGCTTAAAGGTCGCCTCAAAGTCGTACGCCGTGCAGTGGCGTCCCGAATGGAAGTAGACGTCGTCGCGCAGATGGAAGGTCCAGACCATCTTGTCCTCGCTGGATTCGTAGCTCTCCGCGATCTTGCACACGACCTGGTTGTTCACGTCAAACCCCATCAGGCCGTCGTAGAACTGGGGAATCACCTTGGAGTTAGAGACGTTCATCTGAGGATCGAGATAATCCTGGTCGTTGCCGATCACCCAGATAATGGTGTCCTTGTACGCCCCTTCCGCCCCTGCAGGAACGCAGGCAAGCGTCATGGAAAGCGTCAGAACCAGTGCCAGCAACAACGTAACGAGCTTTTTCATGAAAGACTTCCTCCTTTTGTTGTGGACTCCCATCTATGCACAGCCCGGCAGATCGGACGGCATATCATCACGCCTTGGCAGGAACCTCGTAGCTTACCCCCAGCGCATCCAAATCCTGCATCGCCTGCTTTACCGCAAACAAGCTGCGGTTGTCCGGCGTCTCCGCCAGCTTTTTCAGGAGGGCAACCGCCTCGTCTCCCCGCCCCTGATAGTGCAGGTAGTTCGCCAGGCCATAGGTGAGCATCAACTCGTAGATGCGCGGACGTTCCGGATTGGCGATTTCCTTCATGCGGTCTTCGACGAAGTTTTCCGGCTTGTAATATCCCTTGTAGAGCAGCGTGCGCGCCAGATAATCGCCGTCCTCCGTCTCCATGCCCGGATAGACGTTTTCGAGCACCGCCTGCGCCTCTTCGGGCTGCCCCAGCTTCATGCAGATCATCCAGTACCAGTCGCAGGTCGCCGGAATGGCCTTCACGCCGTACTTGAGCATCAGCTCCCTGGCCTTTCCGTGCGCGGCTTTCGCCTCCTCGTACATCCCGCCCAGATAACAGGCGACGCCCAGGTAATACCAGCACTCCCAGTCCTCTGGATTGATCGACGCGGCCAGCTTCAGGTCGCTCGCGGAGAGCGCGTATTCCTCGCGGCCGATGAACTTGCGCCCGCGCCAGAAGCGCATCACCGCATCAAAGGGATTGTAAACGAGCCCCTTGGAAAAAACCTCCACGGCCTCCTCTACGCGGTTGTCCTTCAGCAGCGCCAGACCCGTTTCGCGGTACAAATTGGGGTTCGCGGGATCCTTCTCCAGCTTTTCATAAAAATTCATATGCTTTTCCCCTTTCCGACATTTCGAAAAACGAAATGCAAGTTCTGTTAATATTTACATTACCGGGTTTTCCTTGCCAACATTCCGCACACAATCGGTTTAATTTGCATGGATTATATTTCATTAATTCATTTTTGTCAACTTCGTTTTTGCAAAAATCCCGTTTGCGATGTGTTTATTCATGCTTTTTGCGAGCCCCAAACCGGCCAATTCTTGCATCTGCCCTTAAATTGGCCCTTTCCGAATACCTGACCCGGAAATACAGCAGATTCTTCGCCTATCCAATAAAAAAAGGCTCGTAGTTTTGTCTATGTGAACGAGAGATTTTAGCGCGTTAATTCGCCAACTTCTGCATCTCAACTTGACAATTCTTGTCGAATGCTATTATACTGTTACACATTGAGTGTTCCGACTGCAGGGGAGGTGGCTGAATGCTTAATAAAGAGCTTTTCTACCCGAATGTATATACGCACGGCTACACCTACAGCCGTATCGAAAATCTATCCTACATTCAGCATGTCCACATGGGGGTGGAGGGCGTTTATGTACTTTCGGGCAACGTGCAGGTCACCATCGACAAAAAGAGCTACAACCTGCGCGCCGGGGATATCAGCATCGTCATGCCCTATCACCGCCACAGCTATATGACGCGAAATTCCTCCGACATCTTCGCGTTTGCGCTGCTCTCCGACGACGTGCTCGTGCAGAACCCTTTTTTCTCCGGCAGATACAACCTGCCCAACCCGATCTTCCGCAAGGGGCAGTATTCCGACAGCGTCGACAGGGTGCTCGGTCTGCTGCTGGACGAACAGACGCGCCAATCCAACATGATCACCCATATTGGCCTGCTCAACACCATGCTGGGGTATCTTTTCGACGCCAACCCGCCCCATCCGATCGAGCAGAAGGAACCCACCATCGAGGATCGGGTGCTCCTCTACCTGCACGAGTACCTCTACAAGCCCATCACGCTCAGCCAGGCCGCCGAAGATCTCAACATCTCGCAGTTCAAGTTGTCCCGCATCTGCAATCAGCAGATCGGCATCGGCTTCAATTCCTACCTGAAGTCCATGCGCGTGGCCGCAGCTAAGCGCCGCCTCGCCTTTACGGAATTCTCCATGGCCGAAATCGCGGAACAATGCGGCTTTGAAAGCCTGCGCACGTTCAACCGCGCCTTCAGCGAGGAAACGGGGACGACCCCCCGCGCCTATCGTTCGACCCATAAGGACAAAACCTCCCTGAACTTTCGGATTGCAGAGAAAAAACGCGACATCGAGACGCCCTGAACCTTCGCAGAAACGCCAGCCAACGACTCGCCCCGTGCGGCGGATAACCCATGCGTCTCTATAAAATAAAAACGCGCGGGATATCCCTTCGCGCGTTTAAAAAAAGATACGGCACGGTGCGCCTTGACGCTTCCGTGCCGTATTGGTTTTAAGGGGGATCAGGCCTTGCCGTTGCAGCCCATCACATTGACGATTTTGTGGCGCACCATGTCGCGAAGCGCCGTACGGGCGGGCGACAGATACTGGCGCGGGTCAAACTGATCCGGATGCTCCGCGAACTGCTTGCGGATTACGCCGGTCATGGCCAGACGCAGGTCGGAATCCACGTTGATCTTGCAGACCGCCATGGAAGCCGCCTTGCGCAGCATCTCTTCCGGCACACCCTGCGCGCCCGGCATATTTCCGCCGAACTTGTTGATCATCTCCACGTACTCCGGCATGACGGAGGACGCGCCGTGCAGCACGATCGGGAAGCCCGGCAGACGGCGTGAGACTTCCTCCAGGATATCAAAGCGCAGGTGCGGCTCGCCCTTGAACTTGTAAGCGCCGTGGCTGGTGCCGATGGCGATCGCGAGGGAGTCGACGCCCGTGGAGTTGACAAACTCCTCGACCTCGTTAGGGTCGGTGTAGAGCGCATCGTCCGCCTGAACCTTCACGTCGTCCTCGACGCCGGCCAGACGGCCCAGCTCCGCCTCGACGGTGACGCCGTACTTGTGGGCGTACTCGACCACGCGGCGGGTCTGCTCGATGTTTTCTTCGAGCGGCAGGTGCGAGCCGTCGATCATGACAGAGGTGAATCCGCCGTCAATGCAGCTCTTGCAGGTTTCAAAGTCGGGACCATGGTCCAAGTGCAGCGCGATGGGCAGATCCACGCCGGAATCCTTTGCGTCCTGAAGCGCGGCCTCGACGAGCTTGACGAGGTATACGTGCTTGGCATAAGCGCGCGCTCCCTTGGAAACCTGCAGGATGACCGGCGCCTTCTCCAGAATCGCCGCCTCGGTAATGCCCTGTACGATTTCCATGTTGTTCACGTTGAACGCGCCGATTGCGTAGCCGCCCGCGTACGCCTTCTTGAACATTTCGGTGGTATTCACCAGAGCCACTTCAATCACTCCTTATCTCTCGCGAGAAAGTTTCTCGTGTTTCGTCTTATTATATCAATTTTCCCGGGGTTTGAACAGTCCCGCGCACCTTTTTGTGCCATTTTACCGAGGTTGGTCAATGATTCCCGCACGCCGCCCATAAAATGTTGACGCACACGCCCCGGCGGTTTATACTGGAATCATCCCTACCCGGTGATAAAGGAGACCTTATGACGAACAGTAAACCCTATGAATGGCTGGCGACCGCCGCTTTCGGGCTCGAAGGAATCGTCGCCAATGAACTGAAGCACATGGGCATCGACGCGCGCGCGGAAAACGGCGGCGCGCGCTTTACCGCCGCGCCGGAGCAGGCGTTTATGGCGAACCTCTGGCTGCGCTGCGCGGATCGTGTGCTGCTGGTGGTCGGCCGCTTTCCGGCTACGACGTTCGACCAGCTCTTTGAGGGCGTGCGCGCCCTTCCCTGGGCCGACTACATTCCCGAAGACGGGCGCTTCCCCGTGCGCGGGCGCTGTGCGCGCTCGACGCTCATGAGCGTCAGCGACTGCCAGGCGATCACCAAAAAGGCGATCGTCGAGAAGCTGAAAACGTCTTACCGGCGCACGTGGTTCGACGAAAGCGGCGAAACCTACGCGGTGGATGTCGCGCTGCACGGCGACGTAGCGCAGGTCACGCTCGACGCCAGCGGCACCGCCCTGAACCGACGCGGTTATCGCACGTGGAACGGAGAAGCGCCGCTGCGCGAGACGCTGGCCGCCGCGCTGGTGCAGCTCGCCCCTTGGCGTCCCGGCCAGACGCTCGTGGATCCCATGTGCGGAACCGGAACCCTGCTGATCGAAGCGGCCATGCGCATGGCGGATCGCGCCCCCGGCCTCACCCGTCCGTTCGACTGCGAGCAGTGGCGCTTCATGCCGAAAGCGGAAATGGCGCGCCTTCGCGAGGAGGCGAATGCCCGCTTTGGCCCGGAGAAGGTCGAAGGCATCTATGGCAGCGACATCGATCCGGAGGCCGTCGAGCTCGCACGCCGCCATCTTGCACAGGCCGGGCTTGCGGGACGCGTGCCGCTCGAGGTTTGCGACATGCGGGACATTCAGCCTGACGCGCCGCGGGGCACATTCCTGCTCAACCCGCCATACGGCGAGCGCCTTTCCGACCGAAAGGCCTGCGAGGCGCTGTACCGCGATCTGGGCCTGCTCAGCCGCCGCTATCCAGGCTTCCACCTCGCCTGTATCACCTCGCATCCGGGATTTGAGCGATGCTACGGCCGCAGGGCGGACAAAAAGCGGCGTTTTTACAACGGCCGCCTAGAATGTGAGTTCATGACCTTTTTTGCCCGAAAAAAGGAGGGATAAGCGCATGCCAGTGCTCTGCGCCAGCGCCCTGTGCAAGCGACGTCACGCGCTGGGCATCACGCAAAAGGAGCTCGCCTTTTATTTGGGGCTGCACAAGGCGGACATCGAGCACCTGGAAAGTCAGGACAGCGAGATCAGCGAATCCCTGCTGAGCCGCCTGTGCGGGGCGCTCTCGTGCCAGACGTCCCGCTTGACCGAACCGTCCGGCGATGCGCTGACGCGCGCAGACATGGAGGCCATCCTCGCCTTTTCGCGCCTCACGCCGAAAAAGAGGCGCGCCGTCGCGGAGATCATTCTTCAGTTGTCGCGTCCCTGCTGACGCCGCAGCCGAACCGTCCCGTTTTCCTGAAGCGCAAATGAAATACGTCCTTCCCCGCCTGCCGTGTGCAGGCTTTTTTGCTGCCCATCCGGCAGCAGGAGCGCCGCGGTCGCGGTCTCCCAGCCCTCCGGCAGCGTGACCTGAACGCTCAGCCGATCCAGCAGGGCGGAAGGTACGCCCTCTTCGTTTAGCACCGAAAGCGTGAGCGCAAGCGATCCGTCTTTGTTCGTCAACGCTTCCAGCGTCAATTTGTCTCCCGTCCGGAAGCGCCCCCCGAACGCATAGCGCACCTCCGCCTCTACATCCGCGGCTTCGTCTCTCGCCCAAAGCGCCTCCTCCGCGATGGCCTCACCTACGGCAAGCCGTCCCTCCGGAGCGGACAGCACGCCGTTTACGCGCAGCGCGAAGGCATATTCTCCCGCCTTGGCGTTGGGCCCTACGCGCAGCGTCAGCGTCTTGTCCGTCGGCGCACCGTCGATGCCCGCCATCGAGACGTCCTGCGGCGGCTCAAGCTCCTTTCCGTCCTCCATGAATACCACGTCCACGTCGTGTTCATAGTCGGGGAAACCCGTGAGCGCCACGTCGTACGCGACGAGGCTCTCCACCCCGATCGGTGCGCCGCTCTGCTGCGCCCCGATCGCTATCGTCTGTTCCGCGGCTGCCGCGCCAGTCCATGCCAGCGCAAGCGCAAGGGCGGCCGCGCCAAGTATATTTCGCATCCTGCATCCTCCGAGCACTGTTTGTCCAATAAACGATCATGCATTTTATTTTCTTGCGCATACTAAGGGAGCACTTTAAATAGCGGAGGGAACGCCATGAATCCACAATCCCGCAAGGTCGTGCTCATCGGCACCGGCATGGTCGGCATGAGTTACGCCTACGCGCTTCTCAACCAGAGCGCCTGCGACGAGCTGCTGCTCATCGACATCGACGAGGCGCGCGCCAAAGGCGAAGCGATGGACCTCAACCATGGACTCGCCTTTTCTCCATCCCACATGCGCATCGCCGCCGGGCATTATGAGGACTGCGCGGACGCGGACGTCGTGGTCATCTCCGCCGGCGTCGCGCAAAAGCCCGGCGAATCGCGCCCGGCGCTGCTTTCGCGGAATGCGGCGGTCTTCGGTTCCATCGTGGAGCCCGTACTCCGTTCAGGTTTTTCCGGGCTCTTCCTGGTGGCGACGAACCCCGTGGACGTCATGACCCGCCTGACGCTCGCGCTTTCGGGCTTTGCGCCCGGCCGCGTGATCGGCACGGGCACGGCGCTGGATACCGCTCGATTGCGCTACCTGCTGGGACAATATTTCTCGGTCGATCCCCGCAACGTGCACGCCTACGTGATGGGCGAGCACGGCGACAGCGAGTTCGTCCCCTGGTCGCAGGCGATGCTGGCGACCAAGCCCGTCTCCACCGTCTGTGCCGAATCCGGCGGGCGTTACAAGTACGAGGATATGGAGGGGATCGCCGTCCAGGTACGCGATGCGGCTCAGGAGATCATAAAAGCCAAAAAGGCTACCTATTACGGCATCGGCATGGCCATGGCACGCATCACCAAGGCGCTGTTGGGCGACGAAAACAGCGTACTCACGGTCTCGACGATGCTGCGCGGCTCCTACGGCGTGCGGGACGTCTTCGCGGGCATCCCTTCCGTCGTGGGACGCGCGGGCGTGCGCGAAACGCTCGCCCTGCCGATCACCCCGGAGGAGGAAGAGCGCTTCCGCCGGTCGTGCCAGGTATTGGACGAGTGCTGGAAAGAAATATCGTTTTAAGGAAACGCGCGTCACGTCTCTACAGCGGCAGCCCGAGCAGGCAAAAGCGGATCAGATCCACCGTTCCGTGCGCAATCATGGCGGACGCGAGGTCGCGCCTGCGCTGCAAAAGCGCAAATGGAAGCCCAAAAAGCACGACATAGATCAAGGTTGAAACGAGCCCGCCGATCATTCCTCCCTGCATAAAGGCTTCCGGCGTGTGAATGAGCACGTGCGGCATGACCATCATAAACAGACCTGTGAAACGTTGACTTTTCGTTGCACATTGTCCCTGCATCAGGTGAAGACAAAATGCGAAAAATACGGTTCGCAGGGCGACTTCTTCCATAATGGCGGGGTTCAGTGCGACGAGCAGGGCAGGAACGACGGGGTGGAAGCCCTGCGCAGACCGACCGCCCCCCAGAAAGAGGTTCACCGCCCCCAGCAGCGCGCCGACCGCCACCCCAACGCCGACGCTCAGCGCACACTCGCTCCCTTTTCCGACGCGCAGAAGGGGAATTTTCTGCCCAGCGAAGTGAGAAAAGGTCGAAAAAACCGCCAGCGCGGCCGTCAGGGTCAGCAGGAAACTCCAGATTGCGGACAGGGGAGCCTTGTAAACGAGTGCGTGTCCCAGGCAGGCGAGCAGCGCAAGACTCGCCGAAAGCACGCGCTTCTTCCTATCGGGCATTCCGTACCTTGTAAGCAATGCACCGGAGAGGAGGAGCGACCAGAGCTCCAAAAGCAGCCACATGCGCTGCGTTACCCCTAAAGGTATGCTCACCGCGAAGTTCAGGATGAACAGCGACAGGAAGACCGTGAACATCGACCAGATGGGACGTAAGTTTGATCGCTTCATTTGCTCCTCCAAGGCTCAAGAGCGCCGCCGGTTTCCCGGCGGCGCTCCAATTTTCTCGTTTACAGTTCACGCAGCGCGTCGATGAGCTCGGTCTTCGATGCCGTACGCCCATCCTTGCGCTTGATGACGCGCGCGGGCACGCCCGCGACGACCACGCCCGGCTCCACGTCCGACACGACGACCGCGCCCGCCGCGACGACCGCGCCCGCGCCGACGCGCACGCCCTCGATCACCACCGCGTTCGCGCCGATGACTACGTCGTCCTCGATCACCACCGGCTGCGCGCTCGGCGGCTCCACGACGCCTGCCAGCACCGTGCCCGCGCCGATGTGGCAGCGCCTGCCGACGATCGCGCGCCCGCCGAGCACCGCGCCCATGTCGATCATCGTTCCCTCGCCGATGACCGCGCCGATGTTGACGATCGCCCCCATCATGATCACCGCGTTATCGCCGATTTCCACCTGGTCGCGGATGATTGCGCCCGGCTCGATGCGGGCGTTGAACTTCTTCATGTCCACCATCGGAATCGCGCTGTTGCGCCGGTCGCTTTCGACGACCAGCTCTTCGATCTCCCCGGCATGCGCCGTGAGCACCGGCTCCACGTCCTTCCAATCGCCAAAGACGATCTGGTCGCCCGCGCCGAACACCTTGCAGCCCTCGAAGCAAAGCGGCTGCTTCGCCTTCACAAACGCCCTCACCGGCGTCTGCTTTTTCGATTCCTTGATGATGCGAATGATCTCGTATGCGTCCATTTAGCGACCTCCAAACAATACGTCGTCCATGTCGTAAAGCCCCGCGGGCTGCTGGCGCACAAAGCGCGCCGCCTTTACCGCGCCCGCCGCGAAGATGCGCCGGCTGTCCGCCCGGTGGCGAAGCTCCAACTCCTCCTGCTCCCCAAAAAAGCGCACGCTGTGTTCGCCCGCGACCGTGCCGCCCCGCAGGCTGTGCACGCCGATCTCGCGGCCGCGCGCGCCTACCATGCCCTCGCGGCCGTAGCGCGGCGCGTGCCCGCCCTGAGGATCCACCGCCCTCAGCAGCATCTTCGCCGTGCCGCTGGGGGCGTCCACCTTCTGGCGGTGGTGCGTTTCCGTGATCTCGATGTCAAATTCTTCGCCGAGCGCCGCCGCCATCTCCGCGGCGATGCGGCGCATCACCGTCACGCCCACGGAGAAGTTCTGCGTGCGCACGATCGGGATTTGCCGCGACGCCTCGCGGATGGACTCCTCCTGCGCCGCAGAAAGCCCCGTGGTGCCCAGCACCAGCGGCACCTGCATCTCCAGCGCAGCCGCAAGCAGCGCCAGCAGGTTGTCCGGATGTGAAAAGTCGATGGCAACGTCCGGTGAGGCCACGCGTGAGAGAGAAGGCAAATGCCCCTCGTCCACGATGCCCGCGATCCTGATATCCGTCTGCGCGCGGCAGACGTCCTCCACCATGCGTCCCATTTTTCCATAGCCGATCAGCGCGACGTTCATTCGAGCACCCGCAGCGCGTCTGCCAGCACCTCGCGGTGCGCCTTTTCCATCTCACACAGCGGCAGGCGGAACCCGCCGACGTCCATCCCCAGCATGTTCATCGCTTCCTTGACAGGGATGGGGTTCACCTCGATGAACAGCTTGTTGATGAGATCCAGGTATTCGAGCTGCATCGCGCGCGCGCGGCCCGTATCGCCCGCGAGATAGGCCGCCACCATGTCGTGCGTCTGGCGCGGGCAGATGTTGGCGAAGACCGAGATGACGCCCGTTCCACCCAGGGAGAGCACCGGCACGATCATGTCGTCGTTGCCGGACACGAGGCTGAAGTCCTCGGACACGAAGCGCGCGATCTTGGCCACGTAGGAGATGCTTCCGCTCGCCTCCTTGATGCCCGCGATGCGCGGGTGACGCGAGAGGCGCTCCACCACCGGTACGGAAAGGCTGCATCCCGTGCGTCCCGGCACGTTGTAAAGGATTACCGGCACGTCGACGGCGCCGGCGACCGCCTCGAAATGGCGAATCATGCCCTCGTCGTTGGCCTTGTTGTAATACGGGGTAATCACCAACACGCCGTCCGCGCCCATCGCCGCGTAGCGCCTGCTCTTCATGACGGCCGTCTCCGTGGCGTTTGAGCCGCTGCCCACGATGACGGGGATGCGCCCGGCCACCGTATCCAGCACGCACTGGGCGACCGCGTCGTCCTCCTCGTGCGTCATGGTGCTCGATTCGCCCGTGGTGCCCAGCGCCACGATGCCGTCCGTCCCGCTTTGGATGTGCCACTCGCACAGTTCCTTCAGCTTTTCAAAGTTGACGCTTCCGTCCTGATGAAACGGCGTTACCAGCGCGACGTAGCTGCCTCTCAATTTCATCGTCTGTTCCTCCTTGTCGTCCAGCGTTTTTCGCAGAAATTTTCCTGATCTAAAGCCCTATAGCGTCCTGACAAAGCGCTCCAGTCGGTCCATCCCCTCCTGAAGCTCCCCGTCGCTGTAACAATACGTGATGCGCACAAAGCCCTCCACGCCAAAACAGCTCCCCGGCACCACGGCGACCTTCGCCTCGCGCATCAGGCGAAGCGCAAACTCCTCCGACGGCATTTGAAAGCGCGCGATGGAGGGAAACACGTAAAACGCGCCGTCCGGCCGCACCGTCTCCAGGCCCATCGCCGCAAGCCTGGAAAGCACGTAATCGCGCCGTTCCCTGTAGCGCGCCCGCATGGGCTCGATGTCCGTGCCGAAGATGCCCTCGCAGCCCCGCTGCGAGAATGCCGACACGCCCACCACGAGCGACGCGTGTACCTTGAGCATCTGCGCCGTCACGGGCGCGTCCGCCAGGCTGTAGCCCACGCGCCAGCCCGTCATGGCGAAGGGCTTGGAAAAGCTCTGCAGGGCGATCAGGCGGTCCTTCAGGCTGGTATCGTCCATCAGATGGGGGATGCTCTCCCGGTAGATCAGGCGGTCGTATACGCCGTCCAGCAGCACGAACAAGCCGCGCGCCTTCGCTGCGCGGGAGAGCAGCGATAGCGACGGCTCTTCCAGCACGCAGCCGGTGGGGTTGTTGGGCGTGGTGACGATGATCGCCTTGGTCCTTTCCGTCAGGCAGGCGTTCAGGCGCTTTTCCGTAATCTGAAATCCGTCCTCCTCCGTGTGCAGAGGAACGTATACGCTGCCTGCGATCGCGATCAGCTGCTCGTAAAGCCCGAAGGCAGGCACGGGCACGATCACCTCGTCGCCCGGGTTCAGGATGGCGATCAGCGCGCAGGCGATTGCCTCGGTGGAGCCCGCCGTCACGATGACCTCGTCCTCCGTATAGTCTGTACCATGGCGGCCGTTTTCATAGGCCGCGATCTGTTTTCGCAGCGCCGCATAGCCCGCGTTGGGCGGGTAATGGGTATAGTTTTCGTCGAGCGCCCGCTTCGTACGCGCGCGGATGGGCTCCGGCGTGTCAAAGTCCGGCTCGCCCAGCGTCAGGGAAATACATCCCGGTATTCGCCGTGCCTCCGCC
The DNA here is from genome assembly GCF_900199405.1 of Beduinella massiliensis. NCBI lineage: Bacteria > Bacillati > Bacillota > Clostridia > Eubacteriales > Beduinellaceae > Beduinella > Beduinella massiliensis. The sequence goes on along the minus strand of NZ_LT963430.1, from coordinate 1,452,912 downwards.
GTGATGCGCCGGATGCCGCTGGGCTGCATCGCCATGACGGCGCGGTTCATTTCCATCGCGCATCGCCTCCTGCCTCTCCATCAAGAATAACCGGATTATAACATGGAAAATCCGTCCGGTCAATCGACCGGACGGACAAGCTGAATCGAAGCTTATTTTTTCGGCTGACGGCGCAGGTACGCTGGCACATCGGACAGATAGGAGCGGCTCGTCTCCTGCGGCGCTTCCTCCGGCGGCTGTTCGCGCACCGGGTTCTGCTGCACGGGCATGCCCTGGAAGGGGGATACGCGCTGCGGCGCGGGCCCGCGGTTCATGCCGCTGTTGACGAAGGAGGGAATCTCCGGCTCGCCGTCGTCCTGGCGCGGGGCGTAAGCACCCTCCGCGCGGGGCGCGTAACCGCCCTCGGCCGGCGTATAGCTCGCGTCGTAACGCGAATACGCGCGCGGCTCTTCCGGCGCGCTGTAGCTCGTCTGCGTCACCGGCACGTAGGGCGCCTGCGAGGGCGCATAGGCCTGACGCTGGCGCTTGACCGGCTCCTTGGGCGGGAAGGGCGTCTTTTCAAAGCCGGTAGCGATGACCGTGATGCGCACCTCGTCCTCCAGCGTCTCGTCGATGCCCGCGCCGAAGATGATGTTGGCCTCGCTGTCCGCCGCCTGCATGACCAGCTGCGCCGCCTCGTTGATATCGATGATGCTGATGTCCGGGCCGCCGGTGATGTTCATCAGCACTGCGCGCGCGCCGTCGATCGAGGTTTCCAGCATCGGGGATTGGATGGCGTTCTTCGCCGCCTCGACCATGCGGTTTTCGCCCTTGCCCACGCCGATGCCCATGTGCGCCATGCCGCCGGACTCCATGACGGTCTTTACGTCCGCAAAGTCCAGGTTGATGAGCGCAGGAACGGCAATCAGGTCGGAAATGCCCTGAATGCCCTGACGAAGCACGTCGTCCGCGATGCGGAAGGCTTCCAACATCGTGGTGCCCTTGCTGACGACCTGCAGCAGCCGGTCGTTGGGGATGACCACGAGGGTATCCACGCGCTGCTTGAGCTCGCTGATGCCCGTCTCCGCGTTCTTCATGCGCTGCTTTCCCTCGAACAGGAAGGGCTTGGTGACGACGGCGATCGTCAAGCATCCCAGCTCGCGCGCGACCTCGGCCACGATAGGCGCGGCGCCCGTGCCGGTTCCGCCGCCCATGCCCGCCGTGACGAACACGAGGTCGGAGCCCTTGAGCGCCTGGGCGATCTCCTCGCGGCTTTCCTCCGCCGCGCGCCGGCCGATGTCCGGCACGGCACCCGCGCCCAGGCCCTTCGTCAGCTTTTCGCCGATCTGGATTTTATGCTGCGCCTGCGATAGATTCAGCGCCTGCTTGTCCGTATTGATGGACACGAACTCCACGCCCCGCAGCCCCGAATCCACCATGCGGTTGACGGCGTTGTTGCCGCCGCCGCCGCATCCGACTACTTTGATGGACGCATAGGAGTTCTGTTCGACTTCAAACTCGAGCACAAGTCATCCCCCTTTTAATTCAAAAGAAATCCTTTATTTCCCCAGCAGGTTCTGGAAGAAAGAAGATATTTTCCCAACGACAGAGCCCTCTTCCTCGCTGGTTTCAATGGTCTCGAAGACCAAATCCACCAGGCCCAGGGCGCTGGAATAGATCGGGCTGTTCAGCTTGGCCGTCTTGGCCGCCGGTTGGCGCACGGCTCGTCCCAGTTGGTTGGATAGGTACACGCGCCCGCCGTTCATCGGCGCGATGCCGCCTCCCGTGAGGTAGATGTTCGACCAGCTGCCCAAGCGTACGCCGCTGTGGTCGATGCATTCCTGAATCATTTCCGCGATCTCGTCCACCCGCGGCTCGAGCACGCGCGCCACCTGTTCGTGGCTGAACGTCTCGCTCTGGCCGTTTTCGGCGATCGCTTCCTGTTTTTCGTCCGCATTTATATTGAACACATAGCTGCGCTTGATCTGCTCGCACTGCGCCATCGGCGCTTCCAGCCCCGTCACCAGGTCCAGCGTGATGTGCGCGCCGCCGACCGGCAGCACCTTGTGGAAGATCAGCGCGTCGCCTTCGACGGCCATGACCTCCGTAGAAAGGTATCCGACGTCCACCAGCACCGCGGTGCGGTCGCGATCCTCCGGCGTCAGGAAGAGCAGCGCCTCGCCCATCGGGGTCGAATAGAACCCCTTGACCGTGAGGCCCATCTGCGCCATGCGGTTGGAAACATCGTTCAGGAAGAACTGGTCCGCGACGATAAAGGAAACCATCGCCCGAAGCGTGCTGCCCTTCATGTCGACCGGTTCCATCGTTTTTTTGCCCTCGTCGACCATGAACCATGCCGGCGAGCGGTGGATAATCGCGCCGCGCAGGGGCTGCACTTCCTCCGTCGCCTGAATGAACACCCGCTCCACGTCCGCAGGGGTCACGCGAGGGTCGGCGCCCTGAAGCTGCACCTGCGTCTCGATGACGTATACGCGGGAAAACTCACCCGGTACGCCGACGTAGACTTCCTTGATCCGCCGGTGGGACTGCGCTTCGGCTTCCGCGACCGAATCGTGGATCGCCTGGCTGACAAGTCCCGGCGCGTTCCACTCGCCGTCCATAAAGCCGTCGTAGGAAACCGTCCCCGCGCCAATGATGTCGCAGCGGTGATAGCTGCCGCTTTCCGCCACCAGGGTCACGATTTTCGACGTTCCGAAGTCGACCACAGCCGCTGTCTTTTTCATCTTCGTTTCTACTCCCCGTTGCGCGCAGCCTGCGCGCCGAATGGTAACTTCTGACGTATATAATGTAAGATACTATATTTTAACCTTTTTACGCGACATATGCAAGAACCATTGCTAAAAACAGTCTGTTTTCGTTCATTTTTTTAGATCAGACCGCCGTTTCGTGGATAAAAAGATGCTTAAAAGGTGAACCGACGGTCTGTTTTCATGCATTTTTACTGAGCGGGCACGAAATCCGCCACCTCCGCGGAGGACACGTCGAGCTTGGCGCCCGCCAGCTCAAAGGTGAGCCGCGGCTCTTTTGCGGTTTCCTTGGCCTGCGCCTCCGCTTCCTCAGGCGTCATGGTTCCGGCCTGCACCGCGCGCTTGCGCTTTTCCGCGGCATCCGCATCGACCTGTTCCTGCTTTAAGCGCACCTGCTCCAGGAACGCCGTGTCGGTCATTTTGCGCAGCACCTCCTGCGCGATCGACAGCTTCAGGTCCATCTTCGAGGCGTCGCCCAGTTCGATCTTCAGCCCCTCCAAAGTCATCAGGTACAGGTTGTCCGAATCCGACACGTTCAATTCGACCGCGCGGTCCGCCATCTCGCTTTCAGACAGCGCGGCCAGCACCGTGCGCACTTCCTCCATCTGCCCCGACATCTCGGTCTGCAGCGTCTCCCCGATCGTGAGGCTCTTGACCTTGAGCCCCGTGACGACGGGAACGTCCACCGTCTTGCTCTCGCTGCCGTACTGCTCCAATACGCGCCCCTCGTCATCCAGCACGAACATGACCCCCAGGTACGTCACCGTCGCGCAGGCCTGGCGTTCCTCCACGCGCAGCACCAGGCTGTCGGGATAGAGGATATCCATGCCCTCAAAGCGCAGGTATCGGTTGCTCTCGACGTTCTTTTTGATCTTTTCCTCATTGAGCGAAAAGATCGGCTGCCCCATCCGCAGGCCCGCGATGTCCGCGATCTGCTGGGCCGTGAAGCGGCCGCCTCCCCCGTCCACCTGTACGCTGTGCAGCACGAAGATCGTGCTTTGCGTCACGAAGAAGCCGATCAGGAGGAGCACGAAGAGTACGAGCGCCGCCGTCCTTCCGGGGTGACGGGCGCTCGCCTCTTCCTGCATTTGAATGTCGTCGTCGTACCTGCCAGCCATGTTGACCTCCCGCTTTCATTCGTCCGTCTGCCGCTCGCGCCGAACGTCGGCGCCCAAGTCCGTAAGCGTCTCTTCCAGCCGCTCGTACCCGCGGTCGATGATCTCCGCGTTTTCCACGACTGTCTCTCCCTGCGCGCAGAGCCCGGCGATCATCAGCGCCGCGCCGCCGCGCAGGTCGCGCGCCGCCACCGTCGCGCCGTGCAGCGTGCCGACGCCGCGGACGACCGCCGTGCGGTCCTTTACCACGATGTCCGCGCCCATGCGTCTAAGGTCGCCCACGTGCGTAAACCTGTTTTCAAACACCGTCTCCGTGATGATGGAGGTTCCGCGCGCCACGCAGGAGAGCGCCAGCATTTGTGCCTGCATGTCGGTCGGAAAACCCGGATACGGCTGCGTGAGGAGCTGCCCCGGCGCGCTCAGGCGCACGGGCGCCGAAAGCCTCATGCGGCCCGGCTGTGAATCCACACGGCAGCCCATGTCCCGCAGTTTCGCCGTGACCGCGCCCAGCTCCTGCACGGGCGCGCCCATCAGTTCGATCTCGCCGCCCGTGATGGCCGCGGCGGCAAGCAGGGTCCCCGCCTCGATGCGGTCCGGCATCGGACGGTAGATCGTGCCGTGCATGCGGCTGACGCCGTCGATCAAGATGGTGGGGCTTCCCGCGCCCTCGATGCGCGCGCCGCAGGCGTTAAGGAAGCGCTGCAGGTCCGCAATTTCCGGCTCGCGGGCGGCGTTGTGGATCACCGTGCGCCCGGGAATGCGCGCCGCCGCCATCATCACGTTTTCCGTCGCGCCCACGCTCGGGTAGTCCAGGTGCACCTCTCCCCCGCGCATGTGCTCGCCGTCGCAGAGCACCAGCCCGCCTTCCTCGCGGATGCGCACGCCCAATGCCGAAAGCCCGGCAAGGTGCAGGTCGATCGGCCGCTGGCCGATCTCGCATCCGCCCGGATAGGGGATCACCGCGCGGCGCATCCGCCCCAGCAACGCGCCCATCATGAATACAGACGAACGCAGGCGCTTGGATAATCCCTCCGGCATCGCGTCGCTTTGAATCGTCGCGGCGTCCACCAGCGTCTCCGAGCCCTCGCCGCGGACCGTGCAGCCCAGCGTATGTAAGATGCGCACCATGTTGTTCACGTCCGCGATGTCGGGGCAGTCCAGCAGCGTCACCGGATCGTCCGCCAGAATAGCCCCCGCCAAGATCGGAAGCACCGCGTTCTTCGCGCAGTGTACGCGCGTCCTGCCTGTAAGCCGTATCCCGCCCTCTACCCGAAACTTTTCCATCCGCACACCTCCAAGACCTTCGTCGCTAATACTCTATGCGACTGAGGCCGGGGTGTGAAAGCGCGTCAGTAGGGGCGCTCACAGCTGCGCGACACAGACAGCAGCACGCCAACGGCTGCCATGATGATGCTGATCGAAGTGCCGCCCGCGCTGAAGAAGGGAAGCGGCAGGCCCGTCGTCGGCAAGATGCCGATGACCACGCCGATGTTGATAAACGCCTGCATGCCGATCATCGTCGTGACGCCCGCCGCCAGCAGGCAGCCGAAGCGGTCGGGGCAGGTGAGCGCCACGCGGACGCCCGCGAACACGAAGGCCGCGAACAGCGCGATCACCGCCGCGCAGCCGACGAGCCCGAAGTCCTCGCCGACGATGGCGAAGATGAAGTCCGATTCCGGGTAGGGCAGGTAGGCGAACTTCTGCCTGCCTGCGCCGAGCCCCTGTCCAAACAGGCCGCCCGAGCCGAAGGCGATGAGCGACTGCGACAGCTGGTATCCCTCGTCGCTCATCTTCGCGAACGGGTCGCGAAAGGAGAGCAGGCGCTCGCGGCGGTATTCCGCGCTCCAGGCATAGGCCGCGCCGACGCAGGCGCCGCCTGCGCCCAGCAGTGCGAGATGACGCCACCTCGCCCCGGCGATAAGCAGCATCAGCACCGCCACGATGAGGATGCTGCCGCCGGTGGACAGGTTGGGCTGCTCGAGGATGAGCAGGAACATGATGCCCGGTACGACGAGCAGGGGCGCGATGCCTGTGACGAGGTTTTGAACCTTATCCCCTCGCTTGGTGAGTGCGCTGGCCATAAAGGCGACCATCGTAAACTTCGCAAATTCGGAGGGCTGAAAGCTCAACCCCCCGAGATTCAGCCAGCGGCGCGAACCGTTTACGTACACGCCGATGCCCGGCACGAGCACCAGCACGAGCAGCACCGCGCTCGCCACCAGCATCGTCAGGATGATCTGCGGCCGGGCGAAGATGTGATAATCGATCCTCGAAAGAAGAAAGCAGGCCGCCGCGCCCAGACCGATGCCGATCAGCTGCTTTTTGACGGCCGCCAGCGCGTCTCCGCTGTCCTGCGCGCTGTAATACGTCGCGCTGAACAGCACGACCAGCCCGAACAGGAGCAGCAGCACCATGCAGACGACCACGGATACGTCCACGCTCCTGCGCGGACCAGAGACTTTTTTCGCCAAAGAGATCAATGCTATCCCCCACTTCTTTTGCAGCGGGGGCGGTCATTCGAGCTCCATGACCAGCCTTTTGAAGACGTCCCCCCGCTGTTCGCAGTTCTTGAACATGTCAAAGCTTGCGCACGCTGGAGAGAGCAGCACGTTGAATCCCTTTTTCGCTTCGCTGCGGCAGCGGGCGACCGCTCTTTCCATCGAGTAGCCTTCGTGCACGTAGCTTTTGTAGCCTACCGCGTCCAGAGCCGCCGCAATCTTCTCCGCCGTCTGCCCGATGAGCACGACCTTTTCGATTACGCCGCTTTCAAGAATCGTCTTAGCCAGAGGAATGAAGTCCACGTTCTTATCGCTTCCGCCCGCGATCAGGAGGGTCGGCGCGCGCATGGCGAGCACCGCCTTCTGCGTAGCGTCCACGTTCGTTCCCTTCGTGTCGTCGATGTAGCGCACGCCCTCGAACTCGCGGACGAACTCGATGCGGTGCTCCACGCCCTTGAACGTGCGGAGCGTGTTTGCGATCGTCTCCGCATCCACGCCCATCAGGCCTGTCATCAGCGCCGCAGCCAGCGCGTTTTCCAGGTTGTGCGGCCCCGGGATGCGGATTTCATCTATGCCGCACACGCGCTGCGGCGCTTCGCCCAGCCTCAGATAAACCGCGCCCTCTTTTGCGTACGCGCCAAACGGAACCTCTCCGCTGCGCGAGAAGAAGGCTGTGCGCGCCCTAAGCCCCTTTGACATCTCGCGGCACGTCGCGTCATCCTGGTTGAAGACCGCGAAATCCTGCTCCGTCTGATTTTGAAAGATGCGGCGCTTCATCGACACGTACGTCCGCATGTCTCCGTGACGGTTCAGGTGGTCCTCCGTGATGTTAAGCACCGCCCCGATATGCGGATGATAGTCCCTCATGCTTTCGCACTGAAACGAGGAAATCTCGCAGACTACGCGATCCTCCGGCCCTGCCTCGTCCGCGATGGCGGCGAAAGGATCGCCGATGTTCCCGACCACGAAGGTTCGGCGTCCGGCATTTTTGAAGATCTCACCGGTCAGCGTCGTCGTCGTCGTCTTGCCGTTTGTGCCCGTAATAGCGATCAGCGGGCTCCTGCTCACGCGGGCGGCCAGCTCTACCTCGCCGATGACCTCGATGCCGAGCGAAAGCGCACGCTGCACGAAGGGCGCCGCATACGGAATGCCGGGGCTGATGACCAGCACGTCCTGCCCAGCGAGCAGCCCCTCCGCCGCCTCGCCCAGGCGCAGGTCGATCGAAAGACCGGAAAGCGCGTCCAACGCGCCGCCCAATTCCGCCTGCGTCTTGGAATCGTTCGCCGTGACCTTCGCGCCTAGCCTGCACAGCAGCGCCGCCGCGGCGACGCCGCTTCGCGCGAGGCCCACGACCAGCACCCGCCGATCCTTAAATTCCAAACACAGCACCTCCTAAAAAAGGCGGGCAATGCCCGCGCTGCAATGGTCTTGGCAGCGTCCGCCTTACGCGACGCTGAGAATGCCGATCAGGCAAAGCACCACCGTCACGATGGTGTACATCGTCACGATCTTCGTTTCCGGAATGCCGCACAATTCAAAGTGATGATGGATCGGCGCCATTTTGAAGATGCGCTTGCCGTGGGTCAGCTTGAAATAGGTGATCTGGATGATATCGGACAGGCTGGAGATCAGCATGCAGAAAGCGATGATGACGAGCAGCAGCGGGAGCCGCAGCAGCAGCGCCGCGCCGACGACCGCACCGCCGATGAACATGGAGCCGGTATCGCCCATGAAGAGGCGCGCGGGGTAGATATTAAAGCGCAGAAACCCCATGCACGCACCCGCCAGCGCGCAGCAGAGCACCGCGAGGTTGGTCAGGTTCGTCGCATCCAGCCCGGACACGGCTGCCGCCGCGAAGAGCGAAAGCAGGCCCAGCGTCGCCATGTCCACGAGCGCTACGGAACCCAGCAGACCGTCAAGGCCGTCGAGCAGGTTCGCGCTATTGGTCGTTCCGACGATGACGAAGACCGCCACCGGGATGTAAAAGAGCCCCAGATCCCATTCGATTCCAAAGAAGGGGACGATGAGCCGCGATCCCACCAGCGGGTGGTAGTAGCAGTACACCGAAAAGGCCACGGCAAGGAGCGTCTGGCAGATCATCTTCTGCGCGGGCGTAAGGCCGCCGTTCTTGCCCCGGCGAATCTTCGTCATGTCGTCCGCAAAGCCGATACAAAGGTTGCCGAGCGAAAGCAGCAGCACGGCGATCATCATATCGGTCTTCACGTCGAAGCTGCCCACGTGCATAAGGAGCGCCACCACGATCGTGACCAGCGCGATCATCAGACCGCCCATCGTCGGCACACCCTGCTTTTTCTGATGGCTTTCCGGGGCGAGCTCGTAGACGTTTTGTCCAAATTTCAGCTTTTTCAGCGCAGGCAGCAGAACCGGCCCCACCGCAAGCGACAGCAGGAAGGCCGCGAGCACCGCCCAGATCATCCTTTGCATGCCCGATTCCTCCTAAACGTTTATTCCATCTCCGTTAGCAGCTCCGCGACGACGATCTTCTCGTCGAACGGGTGCTTGACGCCGCCGATGTCCTGATACGTCTCGTGCCCCTTGCCGCACAGCACGATGACGTCTCCCTCCCGCGCCACGCTCATCGCGTAGCGGATGGCCTCGCGGCGGTTTTCGATGACGACGTACTCCCCGTTCGTCTCGCGAATGCCATCCTCGATCGCGTCCAGAATCTGCATCGGATCCTCACGGCGCGGGTTGTCGCTGGTCAGCACCGAAAGGTCGGCCAGCTGGCCGCTGATGCGGCCCATGACCGGACGCTTCTGGCGGTCTCGGTCACCGCCGCAGCCGAACAGGGCGATCAGGCGTCCCCGCGTGAACGTGCGCACCGTGCGCAGGATGTTGTCCAGCGCGTCCGGCGAGTGCGAGTAGTCCAGAATCATGCGGTAAGGCGTGTTCGTCTCCAGCATCTCGATGCGGCCCGGCGCGCTGCGAACCGCCTCCAGCCCGCGCTTGATCGTCTCCAGGTCGATGCCCAAGATCATCGCAAGCGCGGTCGCTGCCAGGGCGTTGTACACGTTGAACATGCCCGTCATCTTCAGGTGGATCTCCGCGCTGTGCAGCCCGCGCAGGTTCAGCATGAAGGAAACGCCGTTTTCGGTGATCTCGATGTCCCTTGCGTACAGATCCGCGTTTTCGCTGATGCCGAACGTCATGCAGGGCAGCGCAAGTCCCCCCATTACGACCGGGGTCGTCTCCTCATCCGCGTTGAACGCAGCGTTCCGGCACAGCCCGTCCGCAAACAGCATCCGCTTCGCGTCCCTGTAGTGCTCCATCGTGCCGAAGAAGTCCAAGTGATCCAGCGACAGGTTCGTGTAGGCCGCCGCCTCAAACGTCATGCCTACGAGCTTGTGCAGGGCCAGCGCGTGCGCCGAAACCTCCATGCAGACCACCTGCACCCCTTCGTCGGCCATGGTGTGCAGGGTATCGTACAATTCGATGGGGTCCGGGGTGGTCAGCCTGCTTTCCAGCATGCGCGCGCCGATCATGTTGCCCGTCGTGCCGATCAATCCGCACTTCATGCCCGCCGCCTCGCAGATGGACTTGAGCAGGTAGGTCGTGGTCGTCTTTCCCTTGGTGCCCGTGACGCCTACCATGCGCATGCGCTTATCAGGGTGCCCGTGAAAGGCGCTGGCGATGCGTGCCATCGCCGCGCGCCCATCGCTCACGCGCACCTGTACCGCCTGAACGTCCGGCAAGTAGCGCTCCACGACCAGGGCCACGCTGCCGTTTTCAACCGCCTGGCCCGCAAAATCGTGCGCATCGAAGTTCGCGCCGCTGAAGCAGAAGAACATCCCCTGCTCCAGCTGTTTGCGCGAATCCGCGCTCAGCGCCTTGATTTCGATGCCGTCATCCCCGCGCACGTCCAGTACCTCGGGTACGTCTAGGAGCAAATCCTTCAGGTACATCGTCATTCCTCCGGCCTGCCGCTGCCTGCGGCGGTTTTTACGGTATTTCAAAGGTGACGGTCACCTGCGTCCCCGGCTCCACATAGGTACCGGACGCGGGCTTCTGGCTCTTCGCCAGACCGCTTCCCTCTATCAGCATTTCCAGTTCGCGCGCCCGCAGCAGGCGGCTCGCCTCCACGATGGGCTTTCCGAGCACGTCCGGCACCAGCACGAGGTCCTGCGCGTCCATCGGCGTGCCCTCCGTCACGTAGAGCATCACGATGGAGCCTTCGTTCATCGTCGCGCCCGGCAGAGGCATCTGCGAGATCACCGTCTCCGCATCGCCGTCCACCAGCGCATCCAGACCCGCATCCTTAAGCAGCGCCTTCGCCTCTTTGACCGTCATTCCGCGCGTCTCCGGCACCTTCACCGGTTCGCGCTGTTTGGTGTCGTACGGCAGGATTCCCATGTACTCCAGCGTCTCCTGCATGATCTGCGCCGCAAACGGCGCCGCCGTCGTACCGCCGTAATCGACGTACACGGAAGCCTCGTTTACGATCACGATCACCGCGAACTTCGGATCGTCCGCGGGCGCAAAGCCGACGAAGGAACCGATGTGCACGTCGCGCACGATCTTGCCTTCCTTGTACACCTGCGCCGTGCCGGTCTTGCCGCCGATGCGGTAGCCCTCCACCTGCGCGTTCTTGCCGCCGCCCTCCGCCACCACGCTTTCGAGCAGTTCGCGCATGGTCGCGGAGGTCTCCGCGGTAATCGGCGTGGAAACGACGTGCGGCTGCGTGCGCTCCACGACGTTTCCGTCCTCGTCCAGCACTTCCTTGACGATATAAGGACGCATCAGCCGCCCGCCGTTGACCACCGCGCAGGCCGCGGTGATCATCTGAAGCGGTGTCACCGCCACGCTCTGGCCAAAGCCGATGCGCGCGAGGTCCACGTTCTTGACGTACGGCGCGCCGATCAGAATGCCGCTTCCTTCGCCCGGCAGGTCGATGCCGGTGGGTGTTCCCAGCCCGAACGCGCGCAGGTAGCGATACAGCCGGTCCGTACCCAGCCGCAGCGCCAATTCCACGAACACCGGATTACAGGAATTCTGGATGGCCTTCTTCATCGTCTCCGCCCCGTGGGGATTGCCCCAGCAGCGGATGGTGTCGCCGTCCACCTTGATGCGTCCCGAGCAGTAAAAGGAATCGTCCGGGTTGGTCACACCGCTGTCCAGCGCGGCGGATGCGGTCAGCATCTTGAACGTCGATCCCGGCTCGTATACGTCGCTGATCGTGCTGATGCGCATCAGGCTTTGCAGCGTCTGGGCGTCGTTTCGCGGCGGATCGTTCGGGTCGTAATCCGGCTTCATCGCCATGGCCAGCACCTCGCCGGTGTTTACGTCCATCACGATTGCCTGCACCCGGACCGCCTCGTTCACCTCGATGCACTGCCGAAGCGCCTTTTCAACAAAGCTTTGAATTTCCTTATCGATCGTCAGCCGAAGCGTGTTCCCGGCGACTGCCGGGATGTACTGCTGTTCGCCGTCCGCCAGCGTCCGCGCCTTGGCGTCCACTTCGGAAACAATCTTGCCGGGCTGACCGGCCAGATAGTCCTCATAGTATTGCTCCAGGCCCGACTGGCCTACGCTGTCCACGTTGGTAATGCCCAGCGTCTGCGAAAGGTACGCTCCCATAGGATACCATCTTTTCGTATCCTCGTCAAAGGTTAGCCCCTTGAGCGCCCCGGAACGCTGATATTCCTCGCGCTCCTTGAAGTCGCGCAGCGTGTTGACGTCCTCGCGCGACACCTGCCGCTTGAGGATGACGGAAGACTTTGTCTTGTCCGAAACCTTCTTCACAACGGTTTCCTCATCCAAGCCCAGCACTTCGTTCAGCACGCGCGCCATGCCCTCAGGGTTTGTAACCTGCCGCGGGTTCGCGCACACGATGTAGGCCGTCGTGCTCTGAACCAGCAGCTTTCCGTTTCGATCCGTGATGTCCCCGCGCTTTGCGGACACGATGCCGCTGCGCGTCCACTGGTTTACGCCCCGCTGCGTCAATTCCGCCGCCCGCACGACCTGAAGCTGAAAGAGCCTGCCGCACAGCGCAAGAAAAAGGAGGCAGAACCCGACCAGCAACCAGATCAGACGCTTTCGTACAGTCATCCCCGGCGATAACAAGCCGCATTCCCCCTCCGCAGGGGCTGCTACTTCAGCAGTCCCAAGAGCACGCCGAGCCAATCGATCCTATCCTTTTTAGCGTCCTCTTGTGTGCTTGATGGATTATTCACTTGTATTTTCTGCGTAATGCTGATCTCGAAAACTTGCTTGCTCGAGGGCTTCACCATGCCCAGCTTGTTGACGGCGTAATTTCGGATCATTTCGCCGTCCGTCGCCTCGGTGAGCTGCTGGCGCAGCAGCATGTTGTTTTCCTTTTCCTGCTCGATGCTCTTTTGCATGGCGACGATGTCCTTTTGCAGCTTGGATGCATGGGCCATCTGCGAAAGGGACATGAAGCATACCGCGCAGAGCACGCCCGCCATCGCGACGATCAAAACGGCCGACAGCGGAATCTGCTGGCGCCGTCTGTCCTTATCGCCGTGTTTTTGCGGTGTGTGAATCTCCCGCCTGCTTTCATGAGGCGTTTCTTCCGGGGTACGCTCCGGCGCAAGCGCGCTGCTGCCGTCCACGACGGGCATCGCATACGCGTACGCATTCCGGCGCACGCGCCCCACTTGCTCTGCCATCAGTGTATTCCCCTTTCCCCCGATCGAGAACCGCAGCGCCAGGCGCTGCGATCAACCGTTACTTTCCTTCCCGCCTCAGTACTTCTCCTCCATATGGGCCAGCAGGTCCGCGAAGTCGAGCTCCGCCTCCGCCTCCTGCGCCTGATAACGCGCCGCATCCCAGATTTCGACGTGTTCGTTCATACCGACAAATACGAGTTCACGCGTAAGGCCAACCTTGCTGCGCAGCTTCTGCGGCAGCAGGATGCGTCCCTGCGCGTCCATGATATTGCCGGTAAAGGCGTTGCCCATTATGTACCTGACGTACATCATGCCCTTGACATCCGTGCTGCGCACCTGTGACAGACGCGCCTTGATCTCTTCCCACTTCGTCTGCGGATACAGCGCGAGCGCCGTATTTTCGCTGTTGAGGGCAATGGTAAAGTTTTCACCGAGCTGTTCACGGAAGGATACCGGGATGATGACGCGCCCTTTGCTGTCCAGGCTGTGCTCGAAGGAACCCGCAAAGTCCGCCATCGCCATCACGCATCCTCCTTCCCGGCCCCTTGCCCTCTACTTTGTGGAACTATTCTCTTTTATACACCACTCTCCACCACTTTTCAAGTATTTTGAGAAAAAAAGAGTATGACGATACTGTGCGGCGCCGTAATACTTTCTTCACAATTACGAAAAACGCCTTGCCGCATCTCCCCTCTTCGTCAGGATGCGACAAAGCGTTCTCTATTTGTAAAAAACCGTTGCTGCACAACGGTTTTTGCGTCATTTGTCATATTTTACAACTTGACAGGCTCTACGCCCTACATGTAGTATTTGCGTCATTTTTATGAACATACCTGAGGTATATGTTGCGTAATTATTATTTATATATCATAACATATTTTTTATCAAAAAAGAGCCGCTCACGCGGCCCATTTCTCATCTAGTATGCAATTTCGTGCAGTGTAAAGTCAAGCGCATCGCAGGAAACCAGTTGATAGCGCACATTTTCGAGCATTCCGCAAAAGGCCCGGGCAGTGCTCGCCCCATGCAGGTGCCCGTATACCGCGTAGCGCACGCCGTATTCGCTCAACAGTCGCGTTAACGCCGTCGGCGCCCCAGGCTCCAAAAAGGGAGGAAAGTGGAGCATCGCCACAATCGGCGCTTCCTTCGACAACCTTCTGGCGTCCTTCAGCGATAGGCTTAACCGCTGCACTTCGCGCTCGTAGATTTTTCGATCCTGCGCGGTCTCCCCTGGTCCGCCGGGGCATACCCAGCCCCGCGTGCCGGCAAAGAGCACACCCGACAGCAACATCGCATCGTTTTGCAGGGCATAAAATTGTTCTGGAAGCGCCGCACGCAAGCGCGACAGCGAGCTCCACCAGAAGTCGTGGTTGCCGCGCAGAAGAATCTTCCGCCCCGGCAGAGCGCCAATCTGTAAAAGATCGGGCAACGCCGCGTCCAGCTGCATCGCCCAGGAGGTATCCCCCGGGATCAATACCACGTCCTCCGCCTGCACGCGCGCGTGCCAGTCCTCGCAAATGCGCTCGAAGTGGTTCTCCCACTGGGAGCCGAAGACGTCCATCGGCTTGGAGTCCCCGCCAGGAAGGTGCAGGTCGGCGATTGCGAAAATTTTCATGCCTCCCCACGCCCTCCTTTTAAGCCTTACACCGGTTCTTCTTCGTCTTCCTCACGGCGCGCGCTCTCTTCTTCTTCCTCCGCCGTCTCCTCCAGGGAGAGTTCGCGGTCGATCTCGCCCAGCTCGCGATCCGGGATGTCCGTCGCGATGTCTGGCGTGATCTCGTCCATCATGCTCACGTCCTCGAGCTCCAGCTCGGCGCCTGCGGCGACCTCTTCGCCTTCCTCCGCGTCGGGCGTCTCGTCGGACACCTTGCCCATCTCCTTCAGGCAGAAGAGGCACATGTCCTTGCCCGGCAGCGCCGGGTTCTCGTTGCATACGGAGCACAGCTCGTACGGGTCATCCTTCAGTTCGCCCTTCATTTCCCGCTTGCACACGGAGCAATACTGCTCCCCCTCCTGAATGTAATTCAGTTCGCATCGCGGGCACTTGATAAATCCCATTGCAAATCCTCCCTGTGGTGTCGCCGTCTTCCATGGGAAATCATTTCCTTGGAAGCGCGCTTCCATTTAGTTTGAATTCTTGTTTCAAATGTATTACAGTTTTATTACAGCGCCGTCATGAGCGCTGGAATGCAGAAGGAGGTACCCTCATGAAACCCAGCAAAATCGTATCGTGCGCGCTGCTTGGCGCGTTGCTCGCCGTTCCGGCCTCCGCCCTTGGAGACCATGCTTCCCGTAGGCACGGCGGCTATGACCCCCTTTGGTTCGCAACGGCCATTCCGCCCGAGGCGGTTACGACGCCCCAGCCGACTGCAGAACCCCATTATACCGTGAAGCCCACGCAGATTCCGCCGGCGACGCCGCGTCCGACCGCGACCACCGCCGTCACTTTGACGCCGCGCCCCACGGCGACCACCGCCGTCACCTTGGCGCCGCGTCCTACGGCAACCGCCGCCGTCACCGCAACGCCGACTGCACTGGCAACACCTTCCGTAACTGACGGTCATTATACTATAGGTTCGCCTTCAACGCAAGAGCAAGAAGCATTTAATTATCTGACCGAGGACAGAAACAAAAACGGACTTTCCACGCTGACCCTCGATCCGACGCTCTGTTATCTTGCCCGCATGAAATCACAGGATATGCTGTCCAATGGATATTTTGCGCATACCTCGCCGACGCTCGGCAGCGCCTCCGAGATGCTGAAAAATTACGGCTATGCATTCAGCGCCGTGGGCGAAAACATCGCGCATCACGCTTCGGTCGTCAAGTCGCATGCCGCGCTCATGAGCAGCGAAGGCCATCGTCGCAACATGATGGGCACCTCCTGGACGAAGGTCGGCATCGGCATCGCCACCGACAAGAACGGGTACGTCTATATGACGCAGCTGTTCGTCCGCTGACCCACCGGCAAAGGCTGGCCTAAAAAAGCTTATGGCCATCGCCCAGCGCTTCTCCGCGTGAGGCCAAGCCGGCAGTTTCCTGCAAACAGGAGGAGAAGCGGCGCAGCAGCAGCCATAACGCACAGGCACCCGGGGCATTCGCTCCGGGCGCTTTTTTTATCGCGTCTTATGTAGCACGCCGTGGAGCGCCGCCCGCTGCATCGTGATGCTTCGCCCCGCCATACGGCGCGCATAATCGGCCTTTTCTGCGGACGGCGAAAGCGCATAACCCGTACCTTCCTCGCGCGGCCACACGCGCAGAGCTGCGTGCAGCGCTGCCGCCCCGACCGTCTGCGACGGCCTATGTTCCTCTTCCGGCTGCTCGATAAACCGCATGGCGCCTCCCCCTTGCTTTACGCCGTCATCCGGCGGCGCAGTTTTTGCCGCTGACATCCCGGCACTAACAGGCTATGCGGTTTTCGGTGCGCGCGTTCATTGGGATTCTCCCCCACCCGTTTCCCCTTTAGACGCCCGGACTGCGCCAAAGCGCGTCCAGATAGGGCGCGAGGGACTCCTTCACCGCTCCATCCCACCCCACGACCCGCTGCGCGCAAAGCATGGAGCTGAGCACGGCCTCCTCGCAGGCCTCTGCCGCCGCGCGAAACGCCGAACCCAGGCAATCTTCCCGCAGAACCCTGTGCTCCAGAACCGCTGCCCCCGCCATAGGCATGCGGTTTTGCGTCGTAAAGCCGACCATTACCTCGCCGCTGCCGTGGCCGATATACGAACCAAGCCGAGCCAGGCCCACGCTCATGCGCTTGATGATTCTTTGAAGCTGGCGATGACAAACAGGCAGGTCCGTCCCAAGGATCATGATGATCGACCCCCGGTCGCATTCCGCTCTCGCCGCTTCAGAAGCGATTTCTGCCCCGAAGCGGCGTCCGCAGATCGTAAGGTCCGCAAGCCTGCCGTAGTTGGACTGCACGAGAACGCCCAGCGTATAACGCCTGCCGTCCACCGGCACGATGCGCGAGGCGCTGCCGATGCCTCCCTTAAGTCCATGGCAGACGGTTCCCTTGCCCGCGCCGACGTCACCCTCCTCGAAGTCCTCCGCTGCCTGTGCGATCGCCCGGCGGACGTGTCCCTCGCTTACAGCCCGGCGCTGAATGTCGCTCAGCGTCGAATCGTTGCACTCACAGACCAGAGGGTTCACGGAGGTCAGGTGAAGCCCGTCCATCGCGCAGCGCTCTATCATATAGGAAACCATCGCGTCGTGCACGAGGCCGACGTTGAGCGTATTGGTCAGGGCGATGGGCGTCTCCAGCGTGCCCAGTTCGTCGATCTGCATGAGCCCGGCGGTCTTGCCAAAGCCGTTGAGCACAAAGCTCGCCGCCGTCAGCTTCTGCGCAAAGGGGTTGTCCTCGCAGGGCATCACCACCGTGACGCCCGTCCTGCTGTTCGCCTCGTCGATCGTCGCGTGCCCCACGCGCACGCCCGGCACGTCGGTAATCTGGTTTCGCGCGCCGCGCTCCATTTCCCCAATGCGGATGCCGTACTGCTCAAGCGTTCTGTTTTTCATCGCATTTCTTCTCCTATGCAGACGTAAGGCCAGATGGACTCCGCCTTCTTCTGACCGATTCCCTCCACGTTCACTAGCTCCTCGACGCTGCAAAATCCGCCGTGTTCCGTCCTGTAGGCGACGATGCGCTGGGCCGTCTGCTCGCCTACGCCGGGAATCGCAGTCAGCATCCAGGCGTCCGCGAGGTTCAGGTCGAGGCGGGCACGCTGTGTTTCCCGCGGCGCAGGACTCGGGGCAACCGTCGGCAAGTATACGGGCGCGGCACTTTCCGTCTCATGCCGGGTTTCGTTCAGCGCCGGCAGACGGGTAAAGGCGAGCAGCGCGCACAGACATGCCGCATAACAAAGCAGCATCCCCGCGCGGCGCACGCCCGCCTTTCCCATCTTCTTCGCCCGCTTCAGAATGATATCCGCGGACATATGGCATCTCCCTCATCTTTCCCGGCGCGGTCATTCGCTCTGCTGCGCCAGGTTTTTGATTTCTTCATTGGCGACGGCCTCCGCAATGCTCTCCCGCGCGCCCTCGATCGCCTTTTGTGCTGAAGCGTCCTGTTCTGACACGTAGCTTTCATCCCCGCATGCCACGATACGGTAAGTGTAAGCGTCCCCCGCGCGGACGCGCTGGATGTACGTGGGCATGTAGCCCACATCCTCAAAGCTTGCGGTGCGCGTCGCGGGGTCGTAGACGATCTGCATTTGCAGGATCACCCCCGCCGTGTTTTTCGCGTCGCGCGAATCCGTCAGGAAACTGCCCAGCGAATAGGCCACATAGGCGTCGTGCCGCGCGCCGTCCGAGCGCGTAACGGTCATCTTTTCCACCCTTTGCACGACGTTGGGATGCGCGCCGACGATGAGATCCGCCCCCGCCTCCGCCAATGCCCGTGCAAGGCTCCGCGTGGACGAAGCGACGCTCTCCTTGTTCTTGGTGCCCCAATGCGGCATGACGATGACGATGTCCGCGCCTTCCTTGCGCGCATTCGCGATGTCTCGAACCATCCTGCTCTGGTCGATCACCGGCACAGCATAGCGCTCGGAGGCGCGCGTCTTCTTCGTAGAGTTCTCGCTGAGCCCGTACGTGTAAGCCAGCACAGCGATCTGTACGTCGTTGATCTGGAAAATCTGGGCGCTTCCACCCTCTTCCTCGTTCAAATACGCGCCGACGGCGATCATGCCGCGGCTCTCAATCAGAGAAAGCGTCTGGTAAAGCCCTTCCGGCCCCTTTTCAAAGGCGTATTCGGTGGCGAGGGAGAGCAGATCCACCCCGCCGTCCCGAATGGCGCTCAACAGCTCGTCCGGTGCGTTGTAATTGCCATAGCCCGCTTCCTTGCCCGCGAAGTACGTCTCCACCGTGGCAAGCGTCAGATCCGCCTGTGAAATGTAAGGCTTAATCCGCGAAAACACGTCCGAAAAATCGTACGTCTCGCTTTCCTGGTCGTACCCGCTCTGGCGTATGTTCTTGGGTGCGTAAAGCGAGCCCAGCGCGCTGATGGTGACCGTGCGGCTCGTCGGCTGCGGGCTCGGGGTCCTGGCCGGCTCGGGCGTCGGGGTCGTATCCGCCGCCCGCGTTGCGTCAGGCGGTTGGGGCGGCTCGTCGGCCGGTCGCTCCGGCGTACCCGGCATCCGAATCGAACCGGTGATCTCGCTGAAAATCTGGGCCGTCTGGACGCGCAGGTCGTCGCCCGCGAGCCGTACGATGATCACGCCCGCGAGGCACAGCGTTCCGGCGGTCAACGCGATCATCAAAAACGTGCCGAAGGAGACATGCCGCCTTCTCTTTCGCCTTTTCGCCATGACGCTTCCTCCTTCCGCCAGCAGCTTGACGCGCTGCCTTTACCCATTCAACGGCGCGCTCCGCAATATTCTTCAAAAAAAGTTCGGCTGTTCGTTCCCGTGCGCGTTTTCGCGCAGCAAAATCTCCATGCGCGTAAAGTAGCTCGACTGCGAAGGCTCCCACGCCTGCATCAGATGGCGCGCAAGCAGCTTGAGGGAATAATATCCCTGCGAAAAAGGGTCTTGCAGGATGCTCGCGTCGATAACGCCCTCGCGAATAAACTGGGCGATTTCATCGTCCGTATCGAAGCCCACGAGACGCACGCGCTCCTGAAGGCCGTGCTCCACCAGGTAGCCGGCCGCCGCCGAAAGCGCCACGGACGTCGTCCCATAAATGCCCGCGAGGTCAGGATGCGCGCTGAACACCTCGCCCAACAGATCGCGCATCGTAAACTCCTCGTCCTGATACTCATAGGGCCCCACGAGCAGCAGGCCGGGATAGCGCTCGCGCGTCACGCGGATAAATCCGTTCAGCCGCTCCTCATGCCCCCACACGTCGCGGAAGCCGGTGAAGAGCGCCACCTTGCCCTCGCCATGCAGGAACTCGCCCATGATGTTGGCGGCGACGCGCCCGGAACTGAACTGATCCTGCCCTACGAAAAAAAGGCGCTTGCTCGCGACCGCGTCGGAATTGATCGTGATGACCGTCTTCCCCGCTTCCACAAAGGCGTTGATCTGTTCGTTCAGCGCCGTCGGATGTGCGGCCGCGAGGATCAGCGCATCCCAGCTCTCCATCCGTTCCGCAAGCTGCGTCAAAATCTGCTTCTGGCTGAGCAGGCTGTGACGGATGGTGTGCATTCGCTCCAGCGTCACCCCATAATTCGACAGTTCCCGCAGGGCGGCGCTCATACCCGTGGAAATCTCGTTAAAGAAAACCTCGTTTTTCGCCGGATACAGGGCGATCACGTGCACCTTCTGGCTGCGCGAAAGCGTGCTGGCCAGGACGTTTGGCCGGTATCCCAGCTTATCCGCCATTTCCAAAACCTGCTGGCGCGTATTTTCGTTGATGCGTCCGCGGTTCTTCAGCGCGCGGTCGACCGTGCCGATCGAGATGCCCAGCTTGTCCGCGATGGTCTTCATCGTAGGTTTTTCCTGACTGCTCACGGTTTCCCTCCGCCTTTGCGAAAAATCGATACGAGTATCATACCATCCGTCAGGCAGGCTGTCAAATGTCAATCCGCCTTCATCCTGCGCAGCGCAGCTTCCTTTAATCAGCCGCAAAAAAATAAGCGCGCCGAATCGGCACGCCTATTTTATGCTGGATCAGTCCTGCGTAGGGGCAGAAACCGGGCAAACGCCTGCGCAAGCGCCACACTCGATACAGGTATCCGCATCGATCACGTACTTGCCTTCACCCTCGCTGATTGCGCTCACCGGGCACTCCGCGGCACAGGCGCCGCAGCTGATGCATGCGTCGGAAATTTTATAAGCCATCGTATTTCACCTCCCGATCATCAGTAGAAGGATACCGTTTGTATTCTATCACGCAGGCGCTCTAAATGCAACCTTTTTTGTGGCTTGTCAATCGCTTTGCAGCTCGTCGCCTTCATCTTCCAGCGGCAGATCGATCAGCTCCTCCGCTTCGTGCAGTTCGATCTCTTCTTCTGCAAAGAACGCTTCGCCGCTTTCCCTTGCCGCGTCTTCCTGCGCCTCCAAGGCCCCTGCCTCCGCACCGGGAACGGCAGCGGCCTCCACCGCGTTTTCAGGCTCTTGCGCCGGCATGTCCGGCTTCACGGGTTCTTTTTCCGCCTCGGTTTTTTCCTGAGCCGTGGGCGCTTCTTTTATTGGCGCCGGGCGCCGCGCCGGTTCTTCGCCGTGGCGCTTGCCCGTGTCCATCCCGCGATCCGGCCGCTCCGGTCTGTCTGCGCGGCGCTCCGTCTCGACGCCGCTGCGCTCCCTGCGCCCCTTGCCGCGCGCGTCCTGCGGCGGCCGTTCGCTCCGCTCCGCGCGTTCGCGCGCGGGCCGCGGGCGCTTATCCTCCGGGCGTTCCACGGCTCCTTCCACCTTTTCAGGCCTGGGCTTGGGCGCTTCCCCCTGCGGCGGGCGCGAGCAATCGTCAAATGGGTATTCGCGTACCTCGTAAGCGTCTCCCTGCGCGATGCGCACACGCACCACTTCGCCCAGCACGTTGATGTCCTGCACCGTGCCCGGCCCGTCGGGCGTGATGATCTCCTTGCCCACGCGCGGCATGCGCTTACGGCTCTGCTCATAGGTCTCCTGCTCGTACTTGAGGCAGCACATCAGACGGCCGCAAAGCCCCGAAATCTTTGTCGGATTGAGCGACAGGCTCTGTTCTTTGGCCATTTTGATCGAAACAGGCTGAAAGTCACCCAAAAACGCGCGGCAGCAGATCTGCCGTCCGCACGGCCCCAGGCCGCCCAGCATCTTCGCCTCGTCGCGCACGCCGATTTGCCGCAGCTCGATGCGCGTCTTGAACACGGAGGCCAGATCCTTGACGAGCGCGCGGAAGTCCACCCGGCCGTTGGCCGTGAAGTAAAAGATGATTTTGGAGTTGTCAAACGTGTACTCCACGTCGACGAGCTTCATTTCCAGCTTGTGCACCGCGATCTTTTCCTGGCAGATCACGAAGGCGCTTTTTTCGTTCTCCTCGTTTCGCCGCGCGGTGCGCACGTCCTGTTCCGTCGCAACGCGCACCACCTGTTTGAGCGGCTGCACGATCTGCTCGTCCGGAACGTCCCTGGGCGGTGTCACCACCTCGCCGAACTCCACGCCGCGCGCCGTCTCGACCACGACGTTCCCGCCCGCCACGATCTCGTAAGGGCCGGGATCAAAAAAATAAACCTTACCCGCCCGCTTGAAGCGGACGCCGATTACCGTTGCCATCTATAATAACTCCTTTGAAGCCTCCAGCAAGATATGTTCCCACACCGTCGCAAACGGCACGTTACTCGCGCGCATCCTGCGCGCGAGCGCTACCTGCGAAAGAAGCCTTAGCGTCACGGAAAGGTCCGCGCGCTCCGCGAACGCGGCGTAGCCCGCCGACGCCTCTGCAAGGCGCATACCGCCCGCCTGAGCGCGCATCGCATCGCGCAACAGCCTTTCCAATATGTCCAAAATGCGTTCGGCATTTTCCTTGTCATCCTTAAAGCGCGCGCTCATGAGCAGCACGTCCTGCGGACCGCGCAGGTCGAAGACCGCCTGCATCACGCGGGAGCGGAGCTGCAAATAGCTGTCGTCCGCCTCGATCGACAGCGCCTCGCCCACACTTCCCTCGGACAGCTGAGAAAGCAGCGCTGCCCGCTCGGACGCGATGCCGAGCTCCAGCAGCCGTGCCTCCTCCTCCGCCTGCGTCAAGGGGTGGAAGTGCACCGTGCGGCAGCGAGAGACGATGGTGGGCAGCAGCGCGCTGGGCGTATCCGTCATCAGAAAGAAGATCGTCCCGCCCGGCGGCTCCTCCAATGTCTTGAGCAGGCAGTTTTGCGCCTGCGCTGTCATGCGGTCCGCCCGTTCGATCAGGGCGATTTTGGCGCCGCCCTCAAACGCGCGCAGCTGCACCGACGCGATAAGCTCGCGCACCTCGTCCACGCCCAGCGATTTTTCAGGGCGAAGCGTCTTTACGTCGGGGTGGTTGTCCGTCAAAAAACGCACGCAGGGGCCGCAGATGCCGCAGGGCTTGTCCGCCCCCGTACAAAGCGCCGTGCGCGCAAGAAGCCGCGCGACAGAGCGCTTGCCCACGCCCCGCGGCCCGACGAACAGATAGGCATGAACAAACTGCCCCGACCGAAAGTCCCCTTCGAGACGTTCGATCAGGGCAGACTGCCCGTAAAAATCTCGCAATGTTGCTTCCTTCATGACAAGCAGCAGCCCTCGTCCGCCTTACAGCTTGACGAACTGCTCAACCTCCAGCACGAACACGGTCGCGCCGCCGACCATGACCTCGATGGGGTAGGGTACGTACACGCTGGCCGTGCCCGCCACGGGGGACGGGGACGTCGCGATCTGCTTGCGGCTCTTGCAGATCTTTTCGATAATGGCCATCGCGCCCTGGAAACGGTCGTCATCCACGCCGACGAGCAGGGTCGTATTGCCCGCGCGCAGGAAGCCGCCGGTCGTCGCCAGCTTGGTCACACCGTAACCGTCGTTCATAAGCGCACTGACGAGACGGGAAGCGTCCTCATCCTGGACGATCGCAATAATTAATTTCATATAGCAGCCCTCCTGTTCAGAGTCTGTAGGGACTTCACGTTCCCTATCTATATTATACAGGGAATCCGCACAAAAATCAATTCTTTCCTGACAAAGGAAGCGCATTTGTGCCCTCCCGCACAAAGCCGGGCGTGGACAGGTACTTTTCCCCGCCGTCCGGGAGCAGCACAGCGACGTTTCTTCCCTTAAATTCGCCGCGCGCGGCCAGCTTTGCCGCCGCCGCAAGCGCCGCGCCGGAGGAGATGCCGCAGAGCACGCCATCCGTCCTCACCGCGAGGCGCGCGAACGCAAAGGCCTCCTCGTCCGCCACCCGAATCACCTCGTCGAGCACGCTTTTGCAAAGCGCCTTCGGCACAAAGCCTGCGCCGATGCCCTGAATGCCGTGCGCGCCCGCGCAGCCGCCCGAAAGTACGGGCGATCCCGCAGGCTCCACCGCCGCAATATGCGCATGCGTCCCCTTCTCCTTGAGATAGCGCCCCACGCCGGAGATCGTGCCGCCCGTTCCTACGCAGGCGACAAACGCGTCGACCCGCCCGGACAGGTCTTCGTAAATTTCCGGTCCGGTGGTTTCGTAGTGCGCGCGTGGGTTGGCGGGATTTTCAAACTGCCCCGCTACGAACGCACCCGGGAGCGATGCCGCGATCTCATGCGCCCGCTCGATCGCCCCCTGCATGCCGAGGCTGCCCGGCGTCAATATCAGCTCGGCTCCATAAGCTGAAAGCAATTTCCGCCGCTCCACGCTCATGGTTTCCGGCATCGTCAAAATCACGCGGTAGCCGCGCTGCAGCGCGCAAAAAGCGAGCCCAATGCCCGTGTTGCCGCTCGTGGGCTCCACGATCACGCCGCCAGCACGAAGCAGCCCCCGTGCTTCAGCATCCGCAATCATGAAGAGCGCCGCGCGATCCTTGGCGCTTCCCGCCGGATTCATGCATTCCAGCTTCCCATACAGCGCAGCCTGAAGGCCGCGCGCTGCTTCCAGCCCGTGAAGGCGCAAGAGGGGCGTATGCCCGATCAGGTCGATAATGCGTTCGTAGACCGCCATGCGCTCTCCTCCTTCGTCAAATCGCGCGCGTGTAGCGGCGCAGCCATGCGTCTTCGGACGCCGTCATGAAGGGAGAAAGCGTCTCGTACACCCATGCGTGGTAGGCGTTCAGGCGCTCCACATCCTCCGGCTGCAAATACTTTGTATCTACCGCGTCCAGATCGATGGGCGCTGCGGTGATCGTCTCGAAGTACAAGAACTGCCCGTACTCGTTCTTTACGCCCTGCCGGCAGACGAGCTCGTTCTCCGTGCGGATGCCGTAGCGTCCCTCCAGGTAGACGCCGGGCTCGTCGGTCGTCACCATGCCCGCCTCGAGCACGCCGCTGTCGTAGCGTTCCTGTACGCGCTTCCAGCGGATGCCGTTGGGCGCTTCATGCACGCCGGACAGGTAGCCGACGCCGTGCCCCGTGCCGCACTGATAGTCGATGTCGAGATCCCACAGGATGCCGCGCGCGAGGATGTCGAGATTTTGGCCGTTGCATCCGTGGAGGAAGCGCGCGCTTTGCAGGCGAAGCACGGCGCGCAGCACGGCGCAAAAGTGCTTCTTCTCCTCCTCCGTGATCGGCCCCAGGGCCATGGTGCGCGTAATGTCCGTCGTGCCCTCGAAGTACTGTCCGCCGGAATCGACGAGCAGCATGCCCTCCGGCAGGAGCTGCGCATCGCTCGCCTCGGTCGCGCTGTAGTGCATCATCGCCGCGTGCTCCCGGTAGGCGCTGATCGTCGCAAAGCTCGGTTCGATGTAGCCTTCCTGCTCCCGGCGGCGCTCCTCCAGGTATTCCGCGGCGCTTCGCTCGCTCATCGGCATCTTGCCGACGTTCTGCTTGAGCCAATACATGAACTTCGTGAACGCCACGCCGTCCTTCACATGCGAACGGCGCAGATTCTCGATCTCCGTTTCATTCTTGATTGCCTTCTTGTACAGCGTCGGATTCATCGCGTCGATTACCCGCACGCGTTCGCTCAGCCGGCTCGTAATCGCGAAGTTTACCTTGCTCTTGCACAGCAGTACGTTCGTCCCCTCGCCGTAGCGGCGGACAAATTCATACACGCTGTCGTAGGGCAGGATCGTCACGCCGATGCCCTCCAGCTCGCGGCGCACGTCGCCCTCGACCTTCACCGCGTCTACGAACAGATACGCTGCCTGTTCCTCGATCACCGCATAAGAGAGCACGAACGGGTTAAAGGGGATGTCGTTGCCGCGCACATTGAAGAGCCAGGCGATATCCGCAAGCGTCGTCAGGATGTGCACCGTGCTGCCCAGGCGCTTCATCTCGCCGCGCAGCCAGGCGAGCTTGGCGTCCGCCGGGACACCCGCGTACCACACGTCCAGCAAAAAAGCCTTTTCCGTTGGAATTGCCGGACGGTCCGGCCAGAGCGCGTCCGCAAGGTCGCCCGCGTCCTCTACCCCGACGCCGCCCGGCGCGAGGCGCCTGCGCAGCTCATCTCCCATGGCCGCGCTGACCACGCGCCCGTCGAACCCCAGACGGCTGTCCCTGGGAATCGCCTGCACGAGATATGCCTCCAGCGACGGGACGCCCTCCTGCCCCATGCGCATCAGCCGTATGCCTGAACCCTCCAGCTGTGCGGCGGCCTGGATAAAATAGCGCCCGTCCGTCCACAGGCATGCTTCCTCCTGGGTGACGGCAAGCGTTCCAGCAGAACCCGTGAACCCCGAAAGGTAGGCACGCACCTTAAAGTGCTCGCCGACGTACTCGCTTTCGTGGTAATCCGCCGTCGGCACGACGTAGGCAAAAAGTCCTGCTTCGCGCATCCGCGCGCGCAGCGCCTCGATTCTTTCCCGAATCACAGCAAACCCCTCCCCTGCTTCTTTGGTTTTCCCCATTATACACGATCGACGTCCAAAAGAAAACCAACAAGCCTCGCCCTTAAACCGAACCGGCCTTTCCGCGGAAACGGAAAGGCCGGTCTGACTTAGATCAAATTTCGAACCAGCGGATTTCGTTGGCCGCGAGGGCCAGTTCAAAGCTTTCACCGTCTCCGCGGTAAATCGTCGTCTGCTGCGGCTCGTAGGTGTTGTTGACCACGCAGTACTTGCCGTTCTTCACGTAAGCGTGCACGTCCACGTTGTAGTTGCTGCTGGCCCACCGGCGCATGGCCTCCTCCGCATGCGAAGCCCAGAGCACCGCACGCAGCAGCAGCCGGCTGTTTTCAAAGCTATAGGGCAGGCCGCTGACGTACACGCCGCGCCCGGCGCCGCATTCGTTCGCGCAGAGCTGAACGCCCTTGTCCTTCACGCGCAACACCTGCGCGCCGTCAAGCGCATATACGTTCTTCTGCCCTTCGCCAAAGTCGATCTCGCCCGCGCAGTCCTCGGTAATGAAATGCTCCTGCTCCGCCCAGTTGTACTTGTCGTAGCCCAGCGTGTAGCCGTTCTCCAGCTCCGCGCCCAGCACGTCCGCGAGCTGGAAGACGCGCCCCTGATGCACGCAGGCCGTCGGCTGGCCAACGCCGATGAAGCCCCCGCCCTGGTAAACGAAACGGCGCACCGCCTCCACCACAGCCGGATCCTTCCAGTTGTCCCCGCCGCCCTGCGCCGTATCCGCATCGCCCACGTTGATGACCACGTCCACGCCCGAAAGCGCCTGAGGATCCTCGCGCAGATCGTCAAAGCTGATAAAGCGCACGTCGAAGGGATGGCCGCTCAGCGCCTCGATGACGCCGAAGTAGGAGTAGTTCTGCTTGTAGTACAGACCGTGGTGCACCATGTGGTTGCCCCAGCTGCGCAGGCGTCCCCAGCAGTTGAGCACCGCCACCGTGCGCACGCAGTAAGCCGTCGTCCCCTTCGCGTTCTCGTACAGCTTGCGGAACTCGTCGCAGACGTCGCCGACGTAGCGCACGAAGTCCGGAAATTGCAGCGCGAGCTTGAGGTATCCGCCGTAGCCGATGCGGTCGATCGGGCTGCGCAGAATTGCCCGGCGCGCGGTCACCCAGTTGACCTTGGCCTCGCGCACCGGATCACCGCCCTCGTGGAATGTGTCTGGGAAGAAGTACGGCAGCAGACGCCCTTCGGTATACTTTACCCCGCGGATGTCCGAGATCAGGCGAAGCGTCGCGCCGTTGCCCACGCTGCCGACGACCGCGTCCAGTCCGATGGATTCGAAGTAAGGACCGAAGGGTTCCGTCCCGATCCAGTGATCGCCCAGAAACATCATCGCTTCCTTGCCGCAGGCGTGGCAGACATCCACCATTTCCTTTGCCAGCGCTGCGACCTCCTTCATCTGAAAACGCATGAAATCCCTGTATTCCCTGGAGGGCACCCGGTAGGCATTGTTGAAATACCCCTGGTCGACGATGTACTCCGGTCTGAAGGGATACCCCGCCTCCTCTTCAAAGCGCTTGAGGATGTAAGGGCTGACGCTCGCGGAATATCCGTACCAGTCCACATACTTTTCCCGGTGCAGCTCGTCGAACAAAAGCGTGAACTGATGGAAAAACGTCGTAAAGCGAATGACGTTCACGTGCGGGTTGTCCTCGCAAAACCTGCGCAGGCGTTCAAGGCTGTAGGCGTGCGTCTTGGGCTGGCGCACGTCGAACGTCATCTGGTGCTCCACGTCCTTCCAATCGTTGACCACCGCGTTGTACATGTGCACCGGGTCCCAGATGATGTAGCAAAGGAAACTCACCGTGTAGCTGTGGTACGGCGCGGGATTCACGATTTCTACCTCGCCTGTTCCGGCGTCGTAGCGCCACGCCTCTGCGCTGAGCGGCTCACCCG
Source organism: Beduinella massiliensis (assembly GCF_900199405.1). Classification (NCBI taxonomy): domain Bacteria; kingdom Bacillati; phylum Bacillota; class Clostridia; order Eubacteriales; family Beduinellaceae; genus Beduinella; species Beduinella massiliensis. The sequence goes on along the minus strand of NZ_LT963430.1, from coordinate 1,424,613 downwards.
TCGTCCTGTCCACGACCTCCCACCAGCGGCGAATGTCGTCCTGGTCGTTGACCTTGAGGAGTTCCTCGCAGATGCCCTCCATCAAGCGAATGCGAAGCTTCCCCTCCGTCGCGCAGCGCGGCCGGGTCACCACGTACATCTGCTGAACTTCGTCCGGATTGGCCTTGGCCCAGGCGTTGTCTTTGCGCGTGGTATAATACGTCGCGTATACCTTGGCGCCGGTGTTTCTAAGCGCGGCCGGAAATTCGGTCCCATCGCAGTCGCGGATTGCATCCGCGCCCCACACGTCCATCAGGCGCAGGGTGTCCTCCACTACGTCCACATCCGTCGGAATCGTCACGCGTCCCTTTTGCTTTTCCATGCGCTTCGCCTCCTGTATTCCCAATTTTCTACCTGTAAGTATAGCGTATTGGCCGCTGTTTTTCCATCCTTCTGCCAATTCTTTCTCGCCCGCGCCATTTTCATCCCGCTTGGGACTCGCAATCGCCGCGGTTCTTTGATATAATGATTTCATACTCTAGTTATGTGAGGAGGCCTTGACCTTGAACGAACCGATCCTCGTCATCATGGCGGCCGGTATGGGCAGCCGCTACGGCGGGCTGAAACAGATGGACCCTGTTGGCCCCGGCGGCGAATTGATTATCGACTACTCTCTCTTTGACGCCAAACGCGCGGGCTTTAAGCGCGTCGTCTTTCTCATCAAACGCGAAATCGAGGAGGACTTCAAGCAGATCATCGGCAACCGCATCGCAAGGGAGATGGAGGTTTCCTATGCCTTTCAGCAGATCGACGTATTGCCCGAGGGCTTTTCCGTTCCTCAGGGCCGCACCAAGCCTTGGGGAACCGGGCACGCGGTGCTCTGCTGCAAAGAATACATCGACGCTCCCTTCGCGGCCATCAACGCGGACGATTACTACGGCGTGTCCGCCTTCAAGACGATCTACGACTACCTGAAAAGCGCCAGGGACGACGCGCAGTATCGCTACGCGATGGTCGGCTACCCGGTGGAAAACACCCTGACCGACAATGGGTACGTCTCCCGCGGCGTCTGCACGGCGGATGCGGACGGCAACCTCAAGACGATTCACGAGCGTACGCACATCATCAAGACCCTCGAAGGCGCGCTCTACACGGAGGATGGCGAAATCTACCACCGTATTCCGGCCGCCAGCCCTGTTTCCATGAACATGTGGGGCTTTACGCCCAGCTTCGTGCAGGAGCTCGAGCGCGGTTTCCCCGCTTTCCTGCGTGAAACCGCGCACACGAACCCGCTCAAGGGCGAGTACTTCCTTCCCTTTGTCGTGGATTCGCTTTTGCAGGCAGGCAAGGCCACGGTCAAGGTGCTGCATTCTGCCGACCGTTGGTACGGCGTCACGTATCAGGAGGATAAGCCTGTCGTCGTGAATGCCCTGCGCGACCTCACCGCTTCCGGCGTTTACCCGAATCCGCTCTGGAGCGCATAATTTTCTCCCCTTCCCGCCATCCTACGCTGCGGGAAGGGGAGCTTTTTTACAAAATGTGCTTGACAGCGCCGCGCGTCGGGTGTATCATAATATCCGTTCGAAAGAACAACATTTTCCGGTGGCAATGGCGAAGGGGATCCACCTGTTCCCATACCGAACACAGAAGTTAAGCCCTTATGCGCCGATGGTACTTGGCTGGTGACGGCCCGGGAGAGTAGGTCGCTGCCGGATTCCATATTCCTCAGTAGCTCAATGGCAGAGCATTCGGCTGTTAACCGAAGGGTTGTAGGTTCGAGCCCTACCTGGGGAGCCATGATAGGGACGTACGTTTGTACGTCCCTTTTTTGTATCCCTTATAAACTGCATGCCATGGGGACGGATGTATTCCAAAAGCGCGGATGCCTCTTCTTTGAAGATGCATCCGCGTCCTTGAAGCGATCCGCCTCTTTCTCCCTTTAATCGCTATGTCCAGCGCCAATGAGGCTGGCAAGCGTGCGGTCCAATCGCGCCAGGTCGATGGGTTTGGGGACAAATGCGTTCATGCCCGCCTCCATCGCCTGCTCTTCGTCTTCTTTGAAGGCGTTCGCCGTCATCGCGATAATCGGGATGGATTGCGCGTCTGCGCGGGACAGGGCGCGGATGGCGCGCGTCGCCTCCAGCCCGTTCATTTCCGGCATCAGCACGTCCATTAAAATGGCCTGAAACGTCCCTGGCTCGTGCTGCTTATACAGTTCCAACGCGATCCGTCCGTTCTCCGCGCGGGTGATTTGGGCCCCTCGAATTTCCAGCAGTTCCGTGGTAATCGCCGCATTAAGGTCGTTGTCCTCCGCCATCAGAATGTGCGCGCCGGAAAGTTGATTCAGCCCATTGCCCCCGTAATTTCCCTCCGTATTTTCTGACTTTCCCTTGCTCATCGTTAACGTAAAGGTAAACACGCTTCCCTTTCCCGGCTCGCTGCTGATCGTAAGATCGCCGCCCATCGCGCTCACGATACTGCGGCTGATGGCCAGCCCCAAACCGGTTCCCTGGCTCTTGGTGATATTGGCGCCTACCTGCTCAAAGCTTTGAAAAATGCGCTTCTGATCCTCCGGTGCGATGCCTACCCCGTTGTCCGCCACGAGGAACGAATACGTAGCCGTCTGAACAGTAGAAGACTCCTCTTGAACGCGCAGCGTCACCTCGCCGCCGTTCGGTGTAAATTTAAAGGCGTTGGAAAGCAGATTGAGGATGACCTGGCGCAGGCGAAGGGCGTCTCCGACCAGCGCGTCATCTCGGATTTCCGTCTTCAGAATAAAGTGCAGGCGCTTGCGCTCCGCCTCTGCCGTCATCATGCTTTGGATGTTGTCGAGCGTCGCGCTCATCGAAAAAGGTTCGTCGTTCATCTCCATCCTGCCGTTTTCAATGCGGCTCATATCTAAAATGTCGCTGATCAGGTTCAGCATATACTGCGAGGACGACTTGATCTTTTGCAGATTTTCCCGTGCCTTCGGCGGCAGCCCCTCTATCGCCTCCGTGAGGTCCGTCAGGCCGACGATAGCGTTCATAGGCGTCCTGATTTCATGGCTCATTCTGGAAAGGAAGTCGCTCTTTGCGTGGCTGTCCGCCTCCGCCTTTTCCAGTTCTACGCGCATCTGCGCGCTACGAAGGCGCGAACGCGAAATGAGCAGGACCGCTAAAAGGATCAACACGAGAAACGCCGTCACGACGGAAATGACCAGTGCGGGGTTTGCGTAAACGATGCTCGTCAGGCTCATCTGCGGGTTGCCGATCGAGACGATGTTTCGATTGCTGATGGTTGTCTTCTGCTCCTCCGACAGGTTGTTTACAGCCTTGTTGAGGATTGAAAAGAGCTCCGGCTGCACTGGGCTGGGCATCGCAAAGCTAATGCCAAGGCTGTCATTCACCAGGCTGACATGCACCAGGTTCGTGAAGTTTTGCGCCTGAATGGTGTGCTCCAGGCGCGATGAAATCCCGTAATAGAAGTCCGCCTTTCCCCGGTTCACGTCCGACAGGGCGGCTACGTCGTCCGCATAATACCGAACCGTTTCCGCCGCAATGCTGCCGGGCATAACCCGCCCCTCCAGCACGCCGCCAGTGAGACCGCTCGCCGGGTAACTGGACTCTTTATTTCTCACCAGAATGGAGTCCATATCCACGTAAGACGCCGTCCGAGCCAGTCCCTTCTCCAAGGCATTCTCGTCCGTCCCGATAAAAAAGCCCAAGATGTCCGCCTCACCCTGCTCGACAGTATGCAGAGCCTCGGCATAGCTATCGCAATAAACATAGGTAAAGGTCAGCCCCGAATAATCCGAGACCTCTTTCAGCATGTCAGGCACGATTCCCTCATGGGAGTCCTTGCTGTTGCGGCAGAACAGCGGATGCCATTCCAGCGGTACGGCGACCGAAACGCTCCCCTTTTGCGAAACGTACTCACGCTCCCGCTCATTCATACGGATATGACCCGTGCTGACGTCCGGAAAATTTTTGTCGTAGATTCTCCTGGCAAAGTTGGGCTCCGCTTCATAAATCCTTTCGAGCGCCGCGTTGAGGCCATCCAGAATCTCGGTATTCCCCGGCGTCGTCACGATGTAATGAGCCTGCGAATCAAACGTAGCGGCGACATTTAACTGGACCCCTGCGTCTACGCCGCTCCCCAGCAGTAAATCCACGTCGCCATTCTCCAGGAAGCGGTAGAGATTCCCCTCCCCCGACAGATCGTCTATCGTATAATAACGGATAGGACAGTCGAGGCCGTTAATTGCCAGGTATTCCTTCATGCGGCGTACGTTCTCTACTGCGCGGTCGTATACGCCGATCGTCTTGCCGTTCAAAGAATTTATCTCGTGGCTCTTGATGCTGTCGTCGTCCTGGCGTGCCAGCAGAACCCCCTTGCTGTAGCCGCAGTTGTAATCCGGATACGCGAAGTATACTTCATAGCCTTCGGCGTAATAGGTTCCGCCCATCAGGTCGAACTCGCCCGCAAGGAACTGATCGATTATCGATTCGCCGTCTGTTTCGACGTAATCGTATTTCCAGCCCGTATATTTGGCGATCTCGTTGAGGAAGTCGACGATCAGCCCAAACGGCTGACCGTCCGTCCCCACGGCGCTGAAACCTTCCACGTGCGGAAACGCCACGCGAAGGACGGCTCCCTCTGTCTCCGCCTCACAGGGCATCGCAGCCAACATCACCGCCATAAGCAGCATGACCGCGAATGCACGCAGCGTATATCCGGACAGTTTATTCATAAATACACCTTTTCTTCCTGGATTGCCGAGAGCCATCCTATTTCTTCTGCGAAAATGCGCTCCGCCACGACGCTTGATTGTCGCTTCCAAGCTCTAAGCGCTTTGCTGCCCGGCTCTTTTAACCTGAACCAGAAAATGTATTATTCGTCTTTCAGTCGCAGAAGCTGGTTATAGTCGTTCGTGGCCACCTGCTCATACCGGGCTTCGACGATTTCCACCACGCGCGCGTCGTATGGCGGTGAAAAGGGTCTGTTATAAAACATCACCAGCCATTTGGGTGGATCCGTCCGCATCATCTCCACGACTTCATCCATAATGGCGGGATTCGCCTGCCCCAAAATTTCCTGCATGAAGAAAATGCGCCTGGCCGGCACCACATCCGTGACGACGTACCACTTGTGCTCCACGCGGTAACCGAGAATATCGCCGCGTTCATCCTCCGGTACGTGCGATACCAGCTCTAGGCTCTGTTCCTCAAAGCCTTCGCTGGTCCATTCCGCCTCCTCAGCCGCACGAGCGGCAGTCTTTTGCGCGGGCAGACCAATCGACAGCGCATAGGCGCACAGCGCTGCCGCCGCGAGGTTTCCCGTCTGCCGCGGCCCCTTCTCAAACGCGCGCTCCAGCAGCATCGCGCCCATCATGGCAGAAAGCGCGCCGGGCAGCAGATAATGCAAGTAGCCCTTGTGCGATATAAAGGCACTGCCCGCAGAGGCGGCAGCAAAGCCGACGACTGCGATGCAAAGCACGCGCAATGACCGGTTCTTGGGATCCGTTACAGCCGCGCAGACCGCGCCCAAGGTACAAAAGCCCGCGCAGATCATCGCATGATCTCCGTAGGGATCGGAAAGCAGCATGCGCTTGCGGCTATAGTCCTCCACCCCCGCGTAAAGCAGATTGTGCTCAAACGCCGCGTAATAGAACGCCCCCAGCGCGTCATGCAGCCCCAGATAAACTAAAATGGGCCCACAGACGAGCACGCAGCCCGCGAGAAACGACAGTGCATTGCGCGCAAGCCCCTTGCCATCCCCCTTCCAGCCGAGGGCGAGCGCAAAGACGATGGTTAGCGCCGCCACGCCCAGCGCATTGTTCATGCGCGTCATAAAGCACAGCGAAAAGGATATTCCCAGCACGAGTCCATGTACCCAGGAAGCGCTCTCACGTTCTGTAAATGTGTAGTCCACGCAGGTAGAAAGGCCCAGCAGCGTGAAGAAATTGCAGTATTCTTCTGTGTAATTGCCGCCATCAATCAGCAGGCCGAAAAAAGCGAGATAAACAAGCTGAGCGGGCAACGCGAATCGTATCCCCATCTTGCCCGTCATCCGGGCGATCAGCAGCAGCGAGAGAAAAAGCAGCACCACTTCCTGCGCCCAAACAGCGGTTACCGTGCGAGAAAAGAGCTGCGGAAATGCGTTGATGAAGAATATCATCGGCCCCTTGTGGTCGAAGATATCGACGTAAGGCACTTTCCCGCTGAGCAACGCGCGCCCCAGCGTCACAAAAATGGCGCTGTCTCCGCCATAGGTCCGATACAGCGGACTGTTTGAAGTCAAAAACAAGAGCCCAAACGCAATAGACAGAAGGGCCGCAATTCCCACCCTCCAGAGCTTTTTGGTCATGTCGCACCTCTTCCCCACAGGCTGCGCAGGCCCAATGAATCCATAGACCCACAATTTGCGCAATAATGTATTTAGTATATCACAATTCAGCTCATTTGGGAAACCTCCGCGTGCTTTGATGCTGAAATATGAAATAGGGCTAGCCAAATTCACCTAAACGTGGTATACTATATCGGCGTTCATCTGTACCTGTAGCTCAGCTGGATAGAGCGTCAGACTCCGACTCTGAAGGCCGCAGGTTCGACTCCTGTCAGGTACACCACAAGAACCCCGTTGAGAAAGTTGGCTTTCTCAACGGGGTTTCTTTATGTGCAATAGTGAACCGATTAAAAAGCCGTTTACCCTTTCACGCTCCCCAGCACTATGCCACTGACAAAGTAGCGCTGAAGGAATGGATATACGCATAGAATCGGGAGCGTTGCAACGACAATCTGTGCACACTTGACTGTACGGTTCGCCAAAAGCGCATAGAGTTCGTAATCGTCTGCCGTCATATCAGCCACATTCATGTCGATGAGTATGCTGCGCAAATACGTCTGCAGCGGAATTCTGGTCGGCGTTGTAATATATATCATGCCGTCGAACCATGCATTCCAATGGCTGACGATGCAAAACAGCGTGATGGTTGCAATGGACGGCATCGATACCGGCAAATAGATCTGCACCAGCGTGCGCAGATGGCTTGCGCCGTCAATCAACGCCGCCTCTTCCAGCGCAGCGGGTACCTGCCGAAAAAAATTGAGCATCAATACGAGATTAAATATCGGCAGTGCGCCCGGCAGAACGAGTGACCAGATGGTGTTTCTCAATCCTAATTTTGCAATTAAAAGATAATTTGGAATCATGCCGCCGCTGACAAGCATTGTAATGAAGAAGAACCATGTGTAGAAGCCGCGGAAGTGCAGTCTTTCATTGCTCTTGGAGAGAGGGTAAGCCGTCAGGATAATCAGCGTCAGATTGATCACAGTGCCAAGCGCTGCACGCAGCACCGATGTTCCAAATGAATTCCAAAAGCTTCCGCGGGTAACGATATACTGATAAGCGTTGGTTGTAAATCCCTTCGGCCAGAACATGACCTGGTTGCTGTCCACATAGAAACTGTTGCTGAAGGAGACGGCGATAACATTGACAAATGGAAGCAGACATAAAAGCGCCAACAGAATCAGCAAAACCAGGTTCACCGATCGAAATAGCCTGCGCCCATTGCTTTCCTGAATCTTATTACGGGCAGGGATTGCATTCGCACAGCGTTCTTGGCTCATTTTTCTCCCTCCCTCAAAACAGACTGTAGTCAAAAAACTTATACGCGACAAAGTACGAAACTGAAATAAACAACAGCGAAACGATCGACTTGAAAATGCTTACCGCCGCTGCCGGCCCATACTTGGCATTTTCCAAGCCAAGGCGATACACCATCGTATCGATGATATCGCCCGTCTCATAGACGACTGGGCTGTACATGTTGTAAACCTGATCAAAGCCGGCATTGAGCACGTTGCCTAGGCTAAGCACCATCATCAGCACGATGATCATGCGCATACCCGGCAGGGTGATGTGCCAGGTCTGCTTCCAGCGGTTTGCCCCATCAATGGCAGAAGCCTCATACAGCGTAGGATCGATGCCCGTGATGGTGGCCATGTAGACGACCGTTCCATATCCGAAACTTTTCCATACGTCTGTCAAGACGATCGTCTGCTGAAAGTATTTATTATTTCCTAAGAAGTAAATAGAATCAAAGCCCAGCAGGTTCAGCAACTGGTTGACAATGCCGTTTGACGGGGAAAGAAGATCCATGATAATAGAACCGAAGATTATCCAGCTTAAAAAATGCGGGAAGTAAATGATGGTCTGGATTGAGCGCTTTATCTTTCGATGCTGTAGCTCGTTGAGCATGAGCGCTACAACGATCGGAACCAGCAGATTCAATACAATTTTTCCAAAGGCGATCACCACTGTATTGCGCAGCACATTATAGAAGTTGGGCATGGTGAAAATGTACTCAAAATTCTGTAAACCTACCCACTTTTGATCGCCGAACAAACCTTTGGCGGGAATAAACCGCTGAAATGCGATCACCAGGCCAGCCAGGGGAACATAGTGGAACAGCACAGTGAAGATCATACCCGGAATCAGCATCAGATGCAGCGGAATCTCGCTGATTCTGAATTTTCTGTGTTTGTACCTGGCCATCTCTTTTTTGGCAAACACGTTCATTCCCTCCTTAAGCTTGTACCGGCCGCGTTTTGCGGCCGGCACAAGTCAAACCTGCGTTTACTCAGCTTTCTTTTCCTGAGACAGCCGATACCAATCATTGACCTCTTCGGTGATGCGGTCGCCGCCCATCGCAGCAAAAGTCGCCTGCCATGCGGCAAAGCCCTCGTCAATGCCGACGTCGCCGATGATCATCTTTGTGAAGGCAATCAACTGCTCATCCTTGATGGTGCTCCACCGATCCTGCATAAACTCGCTCTGTGCGCCAAGGAACTTGTCATATTCAATGCGATCTTCTTCAATCGCACGCCCGAGTACGCGCATCGGCGTATAGTCTCCATCGCCGAACATGAGATGCCACGCCCAGGAAGAATCGCTGCTCATGTTGCCCCAGTAGGTAACGGCTTTGCCCTTCAGCACAGAGGTATCGCCCGAAGCAAAACACTCCAGCAGGTTCAGGTAAGTATCGTAGTTATCCCAAGAGGAAACGCTCGCCTGGAACGGTTCGAGAATCTGGGCCTGATCGTTGGAGAACCACCAGGTACCGTCCACCACGCCGCCTTGGCTGGCGAAGGTACACAGGGCACGGATTTTTGCCGCAACCTCAGGGTGCTCGTAGTCCTTGTTGATAACGATCCAGCCGCGTTTGACCGGCGTCAGATATTGCTCAACCGGGGAGCCATCCAAAGACGGCAGATCCACGCAAATCCATTCGGCGTTGTCATCCTCGTCATGGAGATTCTGCAGATTATGCGCAATCCAATGACCCGCATAGATCACGCCGGTCTGGCTGTTGAGCATCAGAGAGAGCGCATCGGCGTTGGTCTGGGTGATAAACTCTGGATCCAGCAGGCCTTCATTGTACAGACCATTCAGATACGTCAAAGCAGCTTTGATGTTCTCCTGCGTGCCGCCCCAGGCGATCTCGCCGGTCGCGTCATCCTGAACCCAGAATTCCGGATACGCGCCGAAGCCGGCGAACAGGCCGCGCGTGCTGTAATAGAGATCCTTGTCAATCAACATGCCAAAGCTGTCGTTCTTGCCGTTAAAATCAGCCTCTTTGAACGCGGTCATAATCGTCTTGAGCTCTTCCATCGTCTTTGGCGCCTCAAGTTTCAACGCGTCAAGCCAATCCTTGCGCAGCCAGATGTAGGAGAAGGTGTCCGTATCGGATACGTTGCAAGGAACGCCGTACACCTGTCCTTCATAGGTAGCCATCTCATAGAGCATGCCGCCGTCGGAATTTTGGATCTCCTTATCCTTCGTAGTAAAGTACTGATCGATCACATCCTCCACCGGCATGATGACGCCCGCTTCAGCCAGTTGGATCAAGTCGGTCTGCTCCGTAACGATGAACATATCCGGAATCTCGCCTGCAGCGGTGGATAGACGCAGCTGGTTGATATAGCCCTTATCCGCATCGTTCTTAAGCCACAGGTAGTTGATCTTGATGTTCAGTGCGCGCTCAATCGCCTCCGTGTAGCGGTTTTTCTCAAGCGTCTCACCCCACCATTCGTTCCATGTCGCCATGTTGGTTTCAAGCGTGGTGTTGTAGTAGTTGACGATATTGACCTCAACGGGCTCATCATACGGAGCAACCAACGCGCCCTCTCCATAGTTCTCTTCATACCACTTTTGTAAGTTCTCCGTCAGCAGCTGAATCTGCTGTTCGTAGAATTCCGGTTCGTGCTGGTCTACCGCAAGCCCCGGGACAGCGGCCAGTAGCAGCATAAGCGCCAGGAACAGGGTAACTACTTTTTTCATTTGGGTACCTCCTTTAGTTCTGCATAATGATTTTCTCCCTTGATGCTATTTTCTCAATCAAGGATGCTGACATCATTATAAACTACACAAATTTCACGCAACAAGGTCCAGCTTTTGTCATTGAGCGTCAAAAATTTACGTTAATTTTCGATCGCTTTTTTCAGCATCATCTGTTCGTTGCGATATTGTGCCGCGGAGATACCCGTTTCCTTCTTAAACACGCGATTGAAATATTTAAGGGAGCAGAAACCCGACCGTTCCGCAATCTCATTGGTTTTGAGCGTGGAGTGCGCCAACAGCTCCTTCGCTTTGCTAATGCGCACATTGTACAGCGCACTAATCAAATTTCTGCCCGTTTTGAGCTTATACATTCTGGAAAGATAGGACGGGCTGTAATGCATTACATCGGCAAGCCCGGTGAGGGTAACGTCTTCCATGTAATGCTGCTCGATGTACTGATTGATGCGTGTAATCAGCCACGCCCCCTGTGATTCCCGCGACTGTTCATGGGCGTGGCTGATCTCCACGATGGCGTCCAAGACGTCCTGCACCCACTCGCCTGCTTGATAGCGGATAGATACGATGTGCTTATACGTCGTTCCCTGGATGAACTCAGGTGCATAGAGCCTCGCCGCCTCCCGCAGCAGCAACACAATGCCCGGCGGAATTGGACCGCCCAGCGCCCGTTTATCCGCACCTTTGCGGAGCATCGTCTCAAAGCCGGCCATATCGCCGCATTTGATCATATTCCAGAGCAGCTGTGTTTCTTCGAACCCCGGAAAATCCGCCTCTGGCCGTCTCGCGTCATTTTCCGCTTCCACCAGAATCATCATACCGCTCTCGTTGCGGATACTCTCCAATGCAATCACAGCCCGTTCATACAGATCGTGTGCATTTTCCCATGCTATAAAGTGCTCCGGACAGATCAGAGCAAGCTCCGCCTGGAGCTGCTGTGCAACCATAGACGGCAAGTTTTCAAGCAGCGTATGGATGAAGACCATCTTTCCCTCTACGCTCTCCCGTCTATTCAACTGCACGACAAATATGTTGCAGCTCATTGAAACATATGTCAGGCAGCGCATTCCGAGCGGCCCTAGCCGTGCATTTAAATAAGCATCCAGCTCCTCGGCGATTCGATCCCTGTTTACAAGATCGCCTCCGTTGATTGCCGCGAGCACGGGCACCATCGGTCTGTCCAGCTGCAGCGGCAACCCCAGCGCATTCATCTCGTCCTGCTCAGGCAGCGGCGTACCCTGCACGATAATGCGTTTGAGAAAAAGGCGCAGGGCGGATGTATTCAGGTGGTTCAGATCTTGTTCGTAACGGGCCAGGGTCTCTTCCTCCTGCTTCTCCCGCTCAATCAGCCGCTTCTGCTTTTGCACAACCTCGCAAATTTTTTCATAGCTCTCCAGCTTGAGCACATAATCTACCCGCTCGTATTGCAGCGTCTGATAGGCATACTCGAACTTGCTGAAGCCGGTGAGCAAAATAAAATAGCACTTAGGCCAGAGTTTGCGTGTTTCTTCCAGCAGCTCCAATCCGCTCATCTGCGGCATCGAGATATCGGACAGGATGATATCATACCGCGCAGCACGGACCTCTTGCAGCGCCTGTACGGCCGAATAGCATCGGTGCAATTCAAAATCGAAGTGCTCGTCCATCAGGTTATACATCGAATGAACAATTCGCTCCTCATCGTCCACAATCAGCATACGAAGCATCGCCCTTCACCCCCAGCATCCTAATTTCCACTCGCAAGCCTCCCAGCGGCGAATGACTCACAAACACGCCGCTTCCCTGCATATAGGAAAGCCGAATCCTCTTTTGAATATTCATCAGCGCTACTGAATCTACCGATGGGTCAAAGTCGTCCTGACGAAGGCGCTCCGTCAGTGACGAAATCATCTCATCCGACGCATTGGGGCCATTATCGTCCACAAAGACGGACAATCGTTCATCCTCAAGCTGAATCTGCACGCCGATAATCCCCTGGTCGCGCCTGTCCTTGACGCCGTGCTCAAATGAATTTTCGATCAGAGGCTGAATGATTATGCGTGGCACATGAATGCCCCGCGCCGCCCTGGGGCAGGGCTCTACCTGAACGCCTAGCCGCTCGCCGAAACGGAGCTTCTGAATTTGAAGGTAGGCCAACGCATGGCCCAGCTCTTCCTCGAGCGTCGCTTCATCTTCCACAGACGTGGTGATATAGCGAAGGTAACGCCCCATGAGCCCGCACATCTCCTCCGCAGCCTCGTAATCCTCATCATGGAGCATGGCACGCATATTGAAATACGTATTGTAAAGAAAATGTGGGCTGATTTGATAGCGCATCTGCTTGAGCTCTGCCTTGACAGTGAGCATCTTGAGGGTATACTCCTGATCGATCAGCTGCCCGAGGCGCTCCGTCATTTGATTGAACTGGGAAAAAATCTGTCCGAACTCCGAACTCCACGTCGGCTGAATGCGTACGGACAGATCCCCTTCGCCCACGCCTCTGAGCGCCTCGCTCATGCGCCTGACCGGCCTTTTGACCATTTCGTACAGAAAACAATTTAGCAACACCAACAGCACGGCCACCAACACGCAGATCACCCCTACCATACGGTTATATGCGTCAAGCTGAGCGTCGATCTGCGCCATAGGCATCAGCCGGCATATCCGCAGGGGAATCGGCTCGATATGCTCCCAAATCAGCAGATATCGTATCCCGTCTACGATAACCTGTGTTCTTCCCTGTGCCTCCTGCGTCATAGCCGCCTGTACGCTCTGAGCAAGTTCGTCATCTATTGTCGCGGACGCAGTGAAGAAACCCGCTTCGTCTCCGTTTTCGTACATCACCGCAAGCAGAACGTCTTCGTCTGATATATACTTTTTGAGATACTGTGCCAGCGTTTTTTGGGTCACAGTGGCTGCAATCATCACGGTCTGACGTGGAACCGCTCGACGCACAGCACAGATTTCCAATATATCGCCGCGGCTGATCAACCGGATACCGCGCGTATTATACAGCTCTTCGGGAATCGGCCAGGAGGCCGGCTCGTACCAGATGACGCTCTCCTTTGAAATCACCCGTTCATGCTCCGGCATGTAGATCTTGACCGCATCCAGAAAATACGTCGATTTCTCAATGGTCTCAATTTGGCGCTGAACGATGTGCACCTGCTGCAAATAGTTGTATTTGATGAGTTCGCTGTCCAGATACAGCCACAAGCGCGAGAGCGCTGTATCGCACAGCTCGTCATAAAGCTGTATATTCAGTTTCGTAATATCCGACGAGAACACATCCGCAAATGCGCTCGTCTCCTGTACATGACTTTTGATGATGTACGCTTCAAAGCTCGCCGATGATTCTCGTGCCACCCAGGATACCAGTACACAGACACAGAGCGTCACGGCAATCGTCTCCATCAGCAGAACAGTGAGCAACGAGTGTTCATGCTTATTTCCTTTTTTCACATTTACGCCCCCTTTTATGCCCCTCTGTCCATGCGATTGCAGAAAACATATCAGCGCAATAAGCCGCTGCGGTCTCCGTAGAATCGGAGCCGCAGTGGCTTCTCTTGCGCATGCCAACGCTTTACTTTTTCATCTGCCCTCGGGCAAAGTCTTCATCCGCCAGCTTGCAGTACTGCTGGATCAGCTCAATCTCATGCGGGTCATAGGGCTTGAGGTTCGGACGGTAGAGGTCATGGAACCACACCTTGAAATCGATATGCTCGCCCTTTCCCGCTTCATAGCTCTGCCACATACCGTTCCACGGTTCATAGGTCTGATACAGTCCTGCAACAAATCCCCAATTCAAGCAGCCAATCTTCATCAGATAGAACAGCGGGAACATTTCCTCCACGGTATTGTGGAGCATACGCGCCAGCCATTCCGTGTTGATAATCGGGCGCTCAAACTGTTGAAGGTATCTGATCAGCTTAATATTTTCGTTGTAATCCGAGTAACAGTGATAGGTAATAATATCGCTGTTTTCAGCGATATACTGTTCAACTTCCGTCAGGTAATTTTCCTGTCCTTTGTGACCCAAATGCTTCCACAGGCAAGAGGTGATGGGCTGAGACGGATTGACCTCACGCGCGACCTCAAAGAAACGCTTCACGTTCGGCAGGCTGACGCTCTCACGATTGCTGTTGCCAGCCTCGTTGTACAGATCCCACACACAAATGCGCGGATCATCTTTATACTTTTCCATGATCTCTCGTACCCACACCTCATGGCGTGCCATGATTTCCGGCTCATCCATGATGTGATACCCCATCTCGCCGAAGTGTTGGTGCTGGGAGAACTTGCGTCCACCATGATAGCCCCAGTCGTAGTGCTGCTCGCCAAGCTGAAGCGGCTTCCAGAATTCGTTCTTGGGCGGCATGCAGTCATTGCCGAAGACAACCATCGAAGAGATTCCATACTTCCACGCTGTGGCCAGATAACGGTCAAAGCGCTCCATGAACCCATCGTGATCCTGATCCCAAACGATAAACTCCGGAATGATACGTATGGTGTTGAATCCTGTTTCTGCGGCAAGCTTCAGCTCTCGATCTGCGGTTTCAAGGCGCTTCTCAAAGCCCAGCGCCTGCCACTGGTCGATGCGGTTTGCGCAATCGCTTCCCATAAAATTACAGCCGCGCATCCACGTTCTGTCGTCATACCATTTCCACGCCTTTTCTTTAGACCAAACATCGTTCATCGTGTGTTTCCCCCCTTGCTGCAGTCCGCCTACGGCGGAACCTTAACGTGTTTGATTCATTATACCAAAGCCATCTTTTCGGTAACAAGGTTCAAGTATTGTCAAATCGGCCGTATTTTTGTGCTGATTCTCGCAATCAGCGCATTGCTTCATGGGCACTTTTGCCGAACCCAGCCATGCCTTGTCAATTATAGGGGTAAAAAGACAAGATGTAGGGAATTGAGACAGCCTCACGTTCTGTGTACAATGAAAGCTAAAGGCACATAAGCCACGAAGTGCTCGTCAGGAGGTTTTTACATTGAAAGATACCCTTCTGCTCACCGGCTTTGGCTACGAAGCCGAAATTTGTGCGCAGCGCGGCGCCAATTTGGTAGCGCTCAGAAAACCTGAACTGGGTATGGACGTGCTGCGTACGCCGCGGACGCTGGATACCTTTTTTCAAACCAATCCGTACCTATGGGGGATTCCCATTTTGTTTCCCCCCAACCGTATCTCCGGTGCATGCTTTGAGTTTGAAAGGCGCGAATATCGCTTCCCCATGAATGAACCGGAAATCGGAAACTTTATCCATGGTGTGCTGCACGAAACCGCCCTCCCATGTATCCGAAGCTCACCCACCGAAGCCGAATTCCTTTTTGACGCCGACGAAACGCATCCCTACATGACGTTTCCACATGCGTTTCAAATGCGCGTCCTCTACCGCCTGACGCCGGACGGAATCCAGCAGCGTATCTCTATTACCAATTGCTCCGCAAGCAATATGCCTGTCGCGCTCGGGTTTCACACCACCTTCCGGCTCCCCTTTGTTTCCGAGGGAGACGTGCAGGACGTGCGCCTTTGTCTGGGCGTCGAGCGGGAGTATGTGCGAAATATGGATACCTTTCTGCCGACAGGTGAAGTGCTGTCCGAATTTCCTTTGCGCAGCGCACTGCTGGAAGGCACCGTCGTTCCCGCAAACCATACGCTCAGCCGCCATTATGACATGGACAGCTCGCGCCGGATGATTCTCAAGGACGCCGCCAAGCAGATGCAGATCGTTTACCAGGCAGACGAGTCCTATCGGTTTTGGATGGTTTACAACGGAGGAAGCAAGGATTTCCTATGTGTGGAGCCGCAGACATGGCTGAATAATTGTCCGAATGCGCCGTTTGACCGCAAGGCAATGGGCTTCCGCTTCATTTGTCCAGGGCAGACGCTTACGTATAAAACGTCAATATCCCTGCAGCGTATGTGAGACTTCCGCAGCAGTCCTTGACCTCAAAAGCCGCGTTCCCCGAGGATAGAACCCCATTTTATTCAAATATGATCTGCCTGCACCGCCCTCTCTTCCTCCGCATCCTGCTCAGGCACCCAATCATCCTCAAAGTGTATCGCCACCCCGGCTCTTTCAAGCGCCTCTTGCAATACCTCAATGGACAACTTTGGAAGCGAAACACTATGTTTAACCGCCATCGCTGCGGCAGTCCCCGCCGCCTGTCCGGTCAAAATCGCTGGCGGGATGACGCGGAGCGCATCCCATCCCCATCCAGAAGCGCAAGCGCTTCGGCCGCAGGTAATCAGGTTATCAAAACCCGTTCGCACCAGAGAACCGTACGGCACTTCATACAGGCGGTCGCGGTATTCAAAGTCGCAAATTACACCGACCGATGTGCCGCAATGCCGGTAACATCCTTCTGCGGTGAACGTCTCGTCTCCATCAATACAGCGTGCCGTTCTCAGCTGCGGCATGGTCGGCAACATGTGAATATTACGCGAAAACCGTGGCTTCAACTTTTCCTTTGCCAGCATTTCCAATTGATTGTCTTGCAGATAGCGGTTTACTGTATCAGGATCCGTTCCTTGATAAAGAGGAAGCTCCTCAGGATGATTCCCGCCATGCAGGTCAGACGTTCCGCCATAAGGATGGGTATAGGCCCAGTAAATATTCTGCGTAGCCAGAGCCTTTTCACAGCCCTGGAGCGTAATACCTTCCCCATAATAGGTGTGATAATTTGCGCCTTCCACAGTAGGCACGCCTGCCCGGCAAAGAATCTCTGCGTCCCCCGTAGCATCCACGATCATCTTGGCGCGATAAAACCGTTTTTCTGCGCCGCTTCTTAGAATCACCCCTAGACAAACCGATCCCGCCATGACGGCATCCAGGACCGTTGCGTCGTACAGAATAGTCACCCCCGCATCTCGCAGAAGCTCCAAAAGCTGCAATGCAAACATACCGCCCGAAAACCATCCTGCACATCTGGCCTTTGTGGGCCCTTCGGGCTCTCCGTGTTTCCACTCCGACGGCAGCGTGTCAAATCCGTATCGTATCGAGAGCCGCAGCAGCTCCTCGGCAATGCCGCGAATTATCATGCGCCCGCGCCCATTGCATAGCGGTACCCAAAAGTTCACGATACCGCCAGTCGCTAAACCGCCTAGGCAGCATTGCTTTTCAACCAACAATACCCGTTTCTCGTGGCGGGCTGCCGCCAATGCAGCAGCAACCCCCGCCACGCCGCCGCCCGCCACCAGTACATCGTATTCTCCAAAGAGTTCAATCTCTTCATTCCACTTGATCGTTTCTATAACGTTCCCCTTCCTTTCAGTCCAGGTTGGCTTCAGCTCAACAGCTTCTCGGCAGCAAACCGGCATTCATCTTTGCCCCAAGGGGGAAGGCTCCTCCCTTGGAGCAATTCTTTTCGATCGGCTGATTACAGCCACCCCAACTTTCGGAAAAAATCGATCTTTGTGTTGCAGGGATCCAGTTCGAGCAGAGCATTCATCTCTGCCGTAGCCTCCTGATTTAACCCCTTCTTGCCCAACACGCAAAGCACATAGGCGTCAATCTTGTTCATACGTGTGATATCCAGCTCACTCGGCAGCGGTGCTGCCATCCCCACACCGAAGTATCCAAAACGATGGCAGCTTGCAAGCCCTGCTTTCCCCTGCGCAAGCATTCTGGTAAATTCAGCTTTTGCCTCGTCCACCTTGCCGAGCTTCTCCATCGCCTTGGCAGCAAAGAAGCTCATCTCGGTGATCTGACTCGGTTGAGCAGCAGCCATCCGATATGCTTCTATCGCTTTTTCCGAATGGTGCATCGCATCATACACCAGCCCGGTATAATAGTAGATGTTCCCTTCCTGAGCGCTGTAATGACGGCCTTCGCCGTAGTTTGCCGGGTAAACCAGCCCGGCCTGGAGCCATTCAAGCGCTTTTTCAAGGTCGCCAGCCTTCATTGCTTCGTCTCCCAGCAGGGTATAGAGCCATCCGTGATGCCGGGTCAGCTTGCCTTCGCCGCCTTCATAGATGTTAAATCGCTTGCTGAGCAGCAACTCACGGGCCTTCATGTACTGACCAGCCTGCGTGTACAGGATAATCTCATCGAGGAAGCAGTCGTCACGGCTGCGCGCCAGATCGCCATGCGCCTCAAGCAAATCAATTCTGTCCTCGACGCTGGCCTTCATGTTCTTCTTCATCTGTAAAAGCTCGTACAGAATTCTGGCGTTGTCCGGGGCAAGCGCGAGCGCTTCTTCGAGCAGCCGCAGTGCATGATCCGGCTGTTCCATGTGATCGAAATACGCCTGAGCCAAACAGCGCTTGGAATATGCGTGCTTCGGATTCAGCCGCACCGCCCGTTCCCATGCCTCCACTGCCGCAGCATAGTTCATGCGGTCATAATATAGGCATCCCAGCAAATACTGCGCCTGCCACTCCCAACGGCGGAGCGCCGGGATATCTTCCAGACGGTTCGGAAAACAATAGTCCAGATCGCAATACTTTGGTTCTTCCCCTGTGAGGTTCGCCAGATGGTAGTACAGCATCTGTGTGGGTTTCGTGCAAGCGTTCAGCGCGGCAACCGCCTCCTTCCTGAGTCCAGCGTGAGCCAGATCCAGGGCGATATCCGTCATATCCTCGCTGCGTGAGAGAATAAAGTCGCTCAGGGTTTCTCCCGTCAGCAGATGCAGACAGAAACGGCTTAGGCCATCCTGCGGAGCCTGAGAGAGAATCGCGCGCAACGCCTGCTCATCCTTGGTGATGTAGCCGAGAAGCGCCCGGGCGGCATAGTGACGTGCATTGGTTTCCAGGCACAGATTTAGGTGTTCAATGGCCTGCTCCTGATCCCCACGAATCAGATCAATGCAGGCAATCTCATAGTAGCTTGGGCTACGCCACGCGTACTGCCACGCTGCCTGCCAGAATAGGTCATATGCACGGTCCATATTGCCCGCCAGGCGTTCCAAACGCGCCAGTTGATAGAAAACCTCGGTATCCGCTGGATTGTCGTTGCGCATCTTGACCTTCGCATTCGCTGCTTCTAGACAGACCCGGGCGTTCACGTAATTGCCCTTTTCTATCCAGGATCGGCCCATCGCAAGATTGCTGCGCAGGTCGGTCGGGTCGCGGCGCAGCGCCTCAAGGTAGTAATCCTCTGGTACGTAGGTATGATGTTTATACTGCTCCAGATGTGCGCCATGCAGAACCAGTTCTTCAATGCTCTTTACATCCTTGGGGTCAGGCGGTATCTGACGTGCTTCGGGCGGCTTCTTACCGGAAATGTCTATGGGATGATAGCTGAGCAGCTCCTTTCCGGAGGCGTCCAGCATCGTCAAACACAGGTCAGTTTCCTTTGCACCTTCAGGCATCCTGCGTCTATCAACATATGCTTTATCCGGAGAGATATCGACCCCATTCTCGAGGATGACCTCTCCTTTACAGGTCAGGCGGATCTTTGCCGCACCGCGCTCACGGGTTGTCAGCGCGCCGAGCTGGATGTTTCCTTCCCTTACCGTCAGGCTCAGTGCCCCTTCCTTAGAGGCATTTTTCACTTCCCCAATGGTGTGAATCGGGAACCACACCTGAGAGAATACCTTTGTCTCCCCTGGCATGATATACGTAAAGTCCGGTTGATTGTCGGTGTATACACCGGTCATCAATTCGATATACCGATCGCCGTTATCGGTGAGATTCGCGCACCACGCACGGCCAAAAGCCCCGTCGCCCCACGTCCACATTTTCTTTCCAACGCTGGTGTGGTGGTTGGAAACCGTGACTGTGCCGGCATCCGCTGCAAAATCGTAGCCGCCGATGAAGTTCATGGCGCTCTGTCCACGCATTATCATGACGGAGGTTGGGAGCTTGATATTGCTGAACCACGTCGCATCGGTACCCTCACCGTAATCAAAGGGACGTGCAGTTTTGTATACGCCCTTCATCACCGGAAATGGCACCACTGCACGGCGGTCGTGGTCATTGCCATACGCGACATCCGGCGGAAAGGTCGCCTTATACTGCGAATGGACGCGCACCGCCAGATTGTTCCACCACATGAATGGCAGCGGATTGTCGGTACGGTTGTACACCACAGCCTTGGCTTCCACATAGCTGCATCCAGGATATACCGTAATGCCCACCATGCCACGCATGCGATGAAATGGCTCGGCCTCACCCATCCAGACTGTGATGGAACCATCTTGGTTTTTTTGTGTTGTTACCTCTGTCGGCAGAAAGGTAGTCGGCCGATGATGCTGTGGCCAGTTGAACTCAACGCCGCCGCTGACCCACGGGCCGGCAATACCGACCATCGCAGGCTTGATGACTGTGTTCTGATAGATGAATTCATAGTGATTATGCTTGTTAACAGCCCCATGAATTTTGCCCCCCAGTTCGGGCAGTAGAATGACTTTCACGTGCTCATTTTCAATGGTATAGGCGTCGTAAACCTTGTCCGCCCGCTCGTTTGATAGTTGGTCGGTATAGGGAACGGGATAAATACGGCCCGTAGCGCCTTGATACGCTTTCTTTTCAAGGAAGAACGGCAATGTGTTCGCCGCGTGCGGTTGATAGGTCGGGATATGCATCGGTTCATGCGTTAATTTAACAGACACAAATAACAACCCCCTGTTACACTGATTTCATTAAAATCAGTATAACAGGGGGCTTCTTGTGTCTCAAGCCAAGGTTCTTTCTCTTTTCCGCCGAAAATTATCGTTGACATTTACCGCAAAAGCTTTTATGATTTGAGTTTACTCTTTCGGCAGATCATCGATATTCAGCCGTTCTTGAACCAGCTGAATCATCTCTTCCTTCGTCTCACACTGGGAAAGTTCAACCATGCGCCGTAATCGATACTTAATGGCATTCTCAGAAGTATAGCATTCCTCGGCAATTCGGTGGTATGGCGTTCCATCCATCACCCCCCGTAAAATAGCAAAATCAATCGGAAGGCAATGGGAAATCAAATTCTCCAACATGAAAATCCGACGCACATTTTCATCTGTGTAGAAGCCGCTCTGCCCTGGCATTGCCGGCAGCGTCATGCGCGGGGGTTCTTTCTCATACGGTACGTTGCCGGTCGATTCCCATGCTTCAATTGTACCGCGTACCTTTGCATGAAGCCCTGTGATGGTTTCATTCTTTCTCAGGATGTTGTACAGACGGACGGCATTGTGCCCGATATCCGTAAAATTCAAAGATGCCGTCGTGATGCGCGGATGCACAAGCTGAGAAAGCCGCGTTTCGCCAATGCTGACAAGGTACATTTCCTCCGGAATTCGAATATTGTGTCTTTTCAAATGGTCCTGTAACTGGATCGCAATGATATCATTCGAGCAGATTACCGCATCAAATTCTCGTATTCTGCGATAGAAACGGTCGCATGCTTCTCGCAGATCTCCATCATTATGGAAAATTCCTTCCGCATTTCCGCCGTGGCGAAACACGTATTCACAATAGGTCTGTTGCTTGGTTAAATCATTGATCGAATTGGGATGAATGCCAAACAGGGCCACTCGTCCTCGATTCATCTGCGTCAGATAACGAAACAGATCACAGATACCCTGGTTGTAATCCATAGAGATGGTGCTTACGCTTATGCTTCCATCCGGCGGCGGTGCCGTCATCATGATGCAGTGGATGCCTGTATGGCTTAAACGCTGCACCGTTTCCGTCATCCAATTCACCAAAGAACCCACCAGAATCAAGAGCGGACGTGCTTGGGTAAGCACGCGCTCAAGCGCAGCTTGATCGCCCACAGGCACTTCTACCAGCGTTCCTTTATTGCGGGAGACTTCCTTCCTAATCCCCTGTATGCACTGGTTGCACCAATGCGTTCCGGCAAAGGTGGGTTCCACCATCATATAATAGCGGACAGCTGCCACAACACCACTCTTTTCGCTCCATTTTTGCAAGCAGTATATCATTTCCTTATGGGTTTGTCAAAGCAGGCAGCGCTGCACAACGTCATGCAGCGCTGCCTATCAATATTGAAGAAATTCTGGGTTACAGGTCGAATTTCGCCATCAGCGTGGCATACAGATTCGCAGGATCGCTTCCTGCCAGCAGCCTCTTGCTCTCCTGTTCCTTGCCCTGCAGGTTTTTCAACGCAAAGCCACAATGGTAATTGCACGCCCACGTGCGCATCGTCGGTGCGTCTTCAAGAAACGAGATGAAGAAAGGCGTCGTTTTAAAGAAGCCCGGATCACGGGTCTTTCTGGCTTTTTCCCACTTCTGATAATGCCTGGCAGCATATTCAATCGCAGCTGCTTCCTGTCCCAGTTGGCGATGTGCCATCGCCTTGTAGCAAGGCAGTTCCGGCAGATGCATATCTGAAAAGGAATCCTGCGGATAATCGCACACGAAACGCAAGCAGGTAAATGCCTCTTCCTCGTGCCCCATTTGCTTTAAACAAATTCCCTCGTAGAGGCGATGCGGAACCAGCAATACCTCATTCCACATGCCCGCGCCGAGATTGTCCGGCAAAACCTGCGCGGCACGGAAGTGCGCAAGCGCCTTCTCGACGTTGCCATTGTGCAGCGCTGCGCGTCCGAGCGCATGGCATGCGAACATGTACTGCTCAGCGACGCTATGCTCGCCTCCCTCGCAGGGAATAAACGTGCGCTTCGTCATTAGTTCAAGAACCTCTGTCCACTTGCCCGCCAGATTGAGCGCACGAGCGTGTTCAACAGCGAGATCATCACGGGCATCGCATACAGGAGAAGCATTCAGAAAATCGATGACCTCCTGCGGCGGTAAAGCAAGCTTAATCATCACATGGGCCGTTTCCCAAGTCAGATGTGCGTCGCTGGGATTGAGCGCTAAAGCGCGGCGCAGCAGCGCATAGCCCTCGTGCTTCCTCTCCATATGGCTATAGCACACCATGCCCAGGCACCGCATCGCCTGCCTGTTTTCAGGCTCACGCTGACACAGCGATTTCCACAGTTCATAAGCTTCTTGATAGTTTCTATGATGATAGCAAAGGCAGCCCAGGCCAAACGCCGCCTTGCCGCTTTGCGGCGCATGCTTGATCACGGCACGAAGAACTGCTTCTTCCCCAGCTCGTGTAGGATATGTATGACCAAAGTCCAGCGTTTCCGCCTGCTGCATCGCCGCTTTTCCTCCATCTGTATCCAAGCCAAGAATCGCAGCACGCGTATAGGCTGTCATAACCACAGGTTCATTCAGCGCATCCAGCAAAGCAACGGCGTACTCTTTTTCTCCAAGCTGGAGGAGATCAAAAGCAACATCCAACGCCAGTTGGCAAGGATCGCTCTTTCTGCCATTGATAAAGCGCACGTCGCCTTCATAATAAGACTGGAGCGTTAGGGCAAGCATGTCCTGCGCATCCATCGCAAGCGATGTCTCCAATGCAGCCGCAGCTTCCCCGTCCTTACCCTGATGGCGAAGCGCCACAACAAGCGCAGCGCGGGCAAGCGCGTTATCACTATCGGTACGCAACGCCTCTCGTGCATGTTCCAACATTTTTTCGTAATTCTGCCTGCGCCCATCCAGCGCAGCAATGCGCGTCATCGCGCGGCTTCGCGCATCCAAGTTCCAGTAAGCACGGTAATAAGCGTCGTACGCATCGTCCTCGCGTCCCAGCCCTTCGAGAATCAGGCCAAGCGTATAATCCAGCCGTCCACTTTCAGGATGAAAATTCCAAACGGTCATTTCTGCTCGACAGCGTTGGGCGTACTCAAGCGCCATCTCGTATCGGCCATTTTTCCATTCATATTCTGCCATTGCCAATAAAGTCGGAATGTGCTTGGGGTCACGACAAAGTGCCTCTCGATAATACGCATCAGGCCTGACTGCCGGATCTCGATATTGATCCACGTGCAAACCTTGAATATACAACTCCTGTGCGCTGCCGCCTTCATTTAGGGGAGGCAAAGACGGCAACGGATCGGGTATGATCGTATCATCCGCTGGCATCAGTTTGTCCGCAAGCAGCACTTGGCCTTCCGCTGTCTTCAAAATCACCGCTGCCGCCGGATTGCAGGGAACAAATACAGGCTGACACGGTTGAGCGCTGACGTTATGCGTCTTACCGCCGCAGAGCAGCATACCGTTTTTAAGCGGCCTTGTCGTCTGCAACCATACGCCATTTTCAGCGAACCGAACAGCCGCTCCCTGCTGCGCAGCATCCGGCACCCCCATCGCCCCTATGGGATACCAGCGCTGTGAGAACGTCTTTGTTTCGTATGGCTCAAGCCAGCCGAAGTCCGGCTGATTGGACGAATAGCTGCCCGCCATCAGTTCTGCATATTCGCCATCCGTATCTGTCAGTGCATGTTCCCAACTATGTGAAAGTTGATTATACGCCCAGGTAAACATCTTTTTTCCAATGGACAAGTGGCGATTTGCGACATGAACGACGCCGCGCTGCTTGCCTGCATCGTAGCCGCCGAAGAACTCCCGCTTCGTTTCACCACAGAAATACGAAGTAGGCTGAATCGTATTGCGATGCAGACGGATATCCACGCTGTTATCTCCTATTCTGATACCGTTATACAAACCGGATGCCAGCGGATACGTCGTTACATTTTTGCGATAATGGAACTGCACATAGCGCACATCATGCGGAAAAAAGATGCGGTATTCCTTGTTTACAGGCACCGCCGCATTCTCCCACCACAGGAAAGAATGCCGTTCCGGCGTACGGTTGTATACACGCATCAGCGTATCAATCGCTGCTTCATCCGGCGCCAGACGCACGCCCACCATGCCCTTCATGCGATCAAGGGGCTCGTGCTCGCTCATCCAGACGGTTGCAGCGCCACGTTCATCATACTCAATGGAATAGTCCGTCGGCATGAACGTAGAAGGCCGATGATGACAAGGCCAGTTGAACTCCACGCCCCCAGAAATCCACGAACCGAGCAGGCCGATCAAAGCTGGCTTGATGACATGCTGACGGTAGAAGAAGTAATAGTCGTTTACTTTATCATACGCTTCAAAGATGCGGCCGCCAATCTCCGGCAGAAGCAGCAGACGTAAATAGTCATTCTCCAAACGAACGACCGTATACTCCTTCATCTCGGGCGTGTCTCTATTTACATCACACACCACCTGATTGGGATAGGGATTACCGCTACTACGTTGATGCACACGACTTTCCGCAAATATCGGATGACTCACCGCTTGCGGCGCTGGATAGGTAGACAGCCAGATTTTCTCGACGATTGCCTGGGTTTTGAGCATAAGCTTCCTCCATGTAACGCGGTGATTCGCGTTTGTTATGCTCATTTTACTATGATATCAAAAGACCGAAAAGCAAAATTTGTACCGCCATTTTGCTGTGCATCTTTTCAAACTGTCTTTTTACCTCCGCTATTTGCGCAATTTCCTATTAAAAAAACAAACGCCGACACTGAATCAATGTCGACGTTTGTTTTGGCTCCCCAGGTAGGGCTCGAACCTACAACCCTTCGGTTAACAGCCGAATGCTCTGCCATTGAGCTACTGAGGAATATGGAATCCGGCAGCGACCTACTCTCCCGGGCCGTCACCAGCCAAGTACCATCGGCGCATAAGGGCTTAACTTCTGTGTTCGGTATGGGAACAGGTGGATCCCCTTCGCCATTGCCACCGGAAATCTCTCAAGGTCTTCGTACCTTGAAAACTGCACACCCAGCCTTCCAACATCTCGTGCTCTTCAACCAATCTCGCTTTTCCGTACTCTCGTACGCTCTTTTACGTTGGCCTCTTCTAAGTTTCTCTCGCAGCTCTTTTCAGCCGCTTCTTAGATCAAGCCCTCGACCGATTAGTATCATCAAGCTCCAAACATTACTGCTCTTCCACCGATGACCTATCTCCTGGTAGTCTTCCAGGGGTCTTACTTCTTTCGAATGGGACACTTCTTCTTGAGGGGGGCTTCACGCTTAGATGCCTTCAGCGTTTATCCCGTCCGCACTTCGCTTCCCTGCTGTGCCGTTGGCACGACAACAGTTGCACCAGTGGTGCGTCCACTCCGGTCCTCTCGTACTAGGAGCAGCTCCTCTCATGTGTCCTACGCCCACGATGGATAGGGACCGAACTGTCTCACGACGTTCTGAACCCAGCTCGCGTGCCGCTTTAATTGGCGAACAGCCAAACCCTTGGGACCTCCTTCAGCCCCGGTATGCTACGATCCGACATCACGGTGCCAAACCTCCCCGTCTATGTGGACTCTTGGGGGAGATCAGCCTGTTATCCCCGAGGTAGCTTTTACCCGTTGACCGACGGCAATTCCACTCTATACCGCCGGATCACTAAGTCCTTCTTTCGTACCTGCTCGACTTGTCAGTCTCGCAGTCAAGCACCCTTCTGCCTTTACGCTCTTTGAATGGTTTCCATCCATTCTGAGGGTACCTTTGAGCGCCTCCGTTACTCTTTCGGAGGCGACCGCCCCAGTCAAACTGCCCGCCTGACACTGTCCTTCCGCCGGTTCACGGCTTGAAGTTAGAATTTCAATAACAGAAGAGTGGTATCCCAACGGCCGCTCCACGAAGACTGACGTCCTCGCTTCTTAGCGTCCCACCTATCCTGTACATCCGTTATCAAAATCCAATGTCAGGTTACAGTAAAGCTCTACGGGGTCTTTCCGTCCAGTCGCGGGTAATGTGCATCTTCACACATACTTCAATTTCACCGGGCCCCCTGTTGAGACAGCTCACAAGTCGTTACGCCATTCGTGCGGGTCGGAACTTACCCGACAAGGAATTTCGCTACCTTAGGACCGTTATAGTTACGGCCGCCGTTTACTGGGGCTTCGGTTCTCTGCTTCGGGTTTCCCCTAACACTTCCCCTTAACCTTCCAGCACCGGGCAGGCGTCAGCACCTATACGTCAGCTCTCGCTTTCGCAGATACCTGTGTTTTTGCTAAACAGTCGCTTGTGACTATTCTCTGCGACCTCTTTCGAGGCACCCCTTCTCCCGAAGTTACGGGGTCATTTTGCCGAGTTCCTTAACAGGGGTTCTCCCGTCCGTCTCAGGATTCTCTCCTCGCCCACCTGTGTCGGTTTCCGGTACGGGCACCTTCAGGCTCACTAGCAGCTTTTCTCGCCAGCGTGAACTCAGACGCTTCGCTACTTATTTTCGCTCCCCGTCACGCCTCAGCTTTTAGGACTGCGTACTTCACTACAGCCCAACCTCGACGCTTGGACGCGGTTGACCATCACCGCGCTCGTCTTATCCTTCTGTGTCACTGCTTCGCTCAATCGCCTGTCGGTGGTGCAGGAATCTCAACCTGCTGTCCATCGCCTACGACTTCCGTCCTCGGCTTAGGCCCCGACTTACCCTGGGTGGATGAACCTTCCCCAGGAATCCTTGGGCTTTCGACGCCCATGTTTCTCGCATGGGTCTCGCTACTCATACCGGCATTCTCTCTTCCATGCAGTCCACTGGTGCTCCCGCTCCAGCTTCCGCCCGCATGCAATGCTCCTCTACCGATGCTTACGCATCCCGCCGCTTCGGTGTTACGTTTTAGCCCCGTTACATCTTCGGCGCTGAACCACTCGACCAGTGAGCTATTACGCACTCTTTAAATGTGTGGCTGCTTCTAAGCCAACATCCTGGTTGTCTCTGCAATCCAACATCCTTTTCCACTTAACGTATACTTTGGGACCTTAGCGGACGATCTGGGGTGTTCCCCTTTTGACCGCGGAACTTATCTCTCGCGGCCTGACTCCCGGACATCAATTGTGCGGCATTCGCAGTTTGATAGGGTTCGGTAAGCTTTGTGGCCCCCTAGCCCATTCAGTGCTCTACCTCCGTCAATCTAATCCGAGGCTAGCCCTAAAGCTATTTCGAGGAGAACCAGCTATCTCCGGGTTCGATTGGAATTTCTCCGCTATCCACAGGTCATCCCCGCCTTTTTCAACAGACGTCTGGTTCGGTCCTCCATGAAACTTTACTTCCACTTCAACCTGCCCATGGATAGGTCACCCGGTTTCGGGTCTACGTCATGCAACTCGACGCCCTCTTCAGACTCGCTTTCGCTTCGGCTTCAGACCTTCAGTCCTTAACCTCGCTGCATAACGTAACTCGCCGGTCCGTTCTACAAAAAGTACGAGATCGCACCTTTATCGTGCTCTCTCTGCTTGTAAACACAGGGTTTCAGGTTCTCTTTCACTCCCCTCCCGGGGTTCTTTTCACCTTTCCCTCACGGTACTATGCGCTATCGGTCACTGGATCGTATTTAGCCTTGGAGGGTGGTCCCTCCTGCTTCCCACCGGATTTCTCGTGTCCTGCGGTACTCTGGTACCGGCTAGCCGTGTCCGCCTTTCGCTTACGGGGCTCTTACCCTCTCTGGCGGCGCTTTCCAGCGCTCTTCTTCTAAGCTTTCACGTACATGTCGCCGGCCCACAACCCCAGCCGACCGTAGTCTGCTGGTTTGGGCTCTTTCCCGTTCGCTCTTCGCTACTTAGGAAATCGATGTTTCTTTCTTTTCCTCCGGGTACTTAGATGTTTCAGTTCCCCGTGTGCCCTCTCCCCAGGCTATCTATTCACCTGGGAGTGACGGGACATTGCTCCCGCCGGGTTTCCCCATTCAGATATCCACGGATCTAAGCCTGCTTGCGGCTCCCCGTGGCTTTTCGCAGCTTGCCACGTCTTTCTTCGGCCTCCAGTGCCATGGCATCCACCCTGTGCCCTTAGTATCTTGATCGTCTTTCATACTCTCGTATGTTGAGAATCTTTCCTGAGACCAACTGCAAAATTGTTTCGCAACTGGTTGTTTTCTTCACAAGATGTTTTCCATCTGGTTGTGCAGTTTTCAAGGTGC